>JAFTPP010000032.1 GCA_017463255.1 Lachnospiraceae bacterium | reverse complement strand
TCGGATTATGAGATAGTAGTAAGAGCCTACAGAGATGGAAGAGGATTGGAAGCATATCCGGATATCTGTGTGGTGGGAGTAAATGGAACAGTATTGGATGAATTTAGGACGAGGTTAAGGTAGATGAGTTGGGGATTAAGTTTTTGGGCAGTGGTGTTCGGTGTTTTGAGGAAGGCATCGATTGAACTAAAAATCAAGTAGCAATGACAATGAGAACTTATATGAGGGTTGGAATCATTTTGATTCCAACCCTCATTTTATAAACAACTTCTAAAAATGAAAGAAATTGGTTGAAAGGGTATGAAAATGGTGATAAAATCTTCTAAAGATGAAACTGCATAAAGAAACTTTAGCGAGGCGAGATAAAAATATTAAGTTAGATAGCACGGATGTGAAATGGAGGGGACAATCATTGTACTGTAGAAAGGAATTGGCGGGCAATCATAGCTAATGGTGTTTGACATCGTCGACAGATATATGATTTGTAAATTGTGCAAAAAAGGAGAAAGACAAATGAAAGAACGGGTATATTCAATCTATGCAAGTATTATATCTATCATAGGATTTTTGTTACAGTTAACACAAAGTAGTAAGGGGGTTAAAACATTTTTACTGTTTGCGAGTGTAATTTCTTTGGTAATACTTGTTGTTGTAACATTATTTAATTCAGATGTAGTAAAAAGAAAGAAATTAATAATTCGTGGCAACAAAGTGATCCTTAGTACTAGGGAACGAGCTGTTTTATTTGGGGGAGATTTGAGCTGGACGGACGATTATTTAGAGTCCATAAGAACAATATGTAATGAGAATAAAGAAGTGGAGATTTGGCTACCCAAGTCAAAATATGAAAATAGCAATAATGGAGAGATATTGAACAGAATCAACCGGCTGAAAGGCGCTGGAGCAAAAGTGTTTTCATATGGTATTGATTTCGGTTTAAGATGTATATTAATAGATCCCAATTCGTATAAAACAAACGATTATATGGAAATTATGATTACAGATAGAATATATCGCCATAGAGTTAATTCATTAAAAAACAAGTATTCATTAAAACATTTACGCTACAGAAACATAACACAAAAGAATATATGCAGGTCTTATATAGCAAACTATTATAATGTGAAAAATGACTATAATATATGTTAGGAGAAGTGATGGGACATAAACAGATATTAGATTTGGTTGCTGAATTAAGTGAAAATAATATTGATAAACCTCCGCTAATTATTGAATTAGCTGGAACTCCAAATAGTGGAAAAACTTCATTGATTAATGAGTTAGAGAATGTATTTGGACGTTTTAAAATAAAATGTAAAATTATTTGTGAGACTGCTCAATATTGCAAGATATCAAATAAAAAGTCACCAGAATTTAATTATTGGACAGCTTTGGAGACAATACAAAGAATAATGGCTGTTATTGATCAAGGGTATAAGCTTATTTTATGTGATAGAGGAATTTTTGATGCACTTACTTGGCTGAGATTTTATTATAATAGAAATTTAATTGGTGAAAGCGAGTACAGGAAGTCTGTAGATTTTTATCTATTAAGTAGATGGAGACAATTTGTACACTATATCATACTGATCACTTGTGAACCGAATATGGCAATTCAAAGAGATTCTGCATATAAAGAATTTGAAAAATATGGAACTATCGTAAATCCAGAAACATTAGAAGATATTAATAATGCTATTAACAATACAAAGCAAAAATATGAATCATTTTTTAATAGAATTATAACATATGATACAACAAAAGATATAGAGAATATAAAAAGTGAAATAAAGAAACAATTGTATGAATATCTTCTGCTGTATATGCAGTAGATTACAACATATTGCGGTAACATTAATCTAGAGAAAAGAAAGGTGAGTAGCTGCATTTTGGTATTGTTTTTTACGCTCAGAACTGGCTATTAATTTGTATATAATGAGAGCCTACAGAGATGGAAGAGGATTGGAAGCATATCCAGATATCTGTGTGGTGGGAGTAAATGGAACAGTATTGGATGAGTTTAGGACGAGGTTAATGTATAAAAACTTCTAAAAATGAAAAAAGCTCTTGAATTAATAAAAAGATAGTGGTAAAATCTTCTAAAGATGAAAATTTTACAACTATCTTTATTATTAATTATTTGAAACTTAGGAGGAATATGAAATGGCAAATCAAATCAGAATTACCCCGGACCAAATGCGTGAAAGAGCAAATCAATATCGTGCTCAGGCAGATACTGTTAATGGTGTTATTGTAACAATGGATAATTTGTTAGAACAGTTACAGACTGAATGGGAGGGAGCAGCGAGCGAATCGTATGCAATGCGTTATAAGGAGTTAAAGGATAGCTTCTTAAACGCAGAAGCTCTTATTCGTGAAATTGCAAGAGCACTTGACTCAACAGCGCAAGCAGTTGAAGAAACTGATGCCAATATTGCAAATCAGTTTAAAGCTTAAGTAGTATAATATGTTAAATGCGTAAAGACCTTTTATATGTAAATATAAGAGGTCTTTAATTAAAAGAGAAAGAAGGAACGATGCCATTATGAAAGACAAAAGCCGTATTGATTATTTACCATTGGGGAGTGTTGTAATATTAAAAGGTGGTGTACAGAAAATAGTTATCATATCAAGAGGGCTGGTAACTGCGGCAACAGAGCCGGCAGGCTTTTTTGATTATGGTGGTTGTGTATATCCACAGGGGATTATTGGTGACCACATATTGTATTTTAATCATAAGGATATTGTAAAGGTAGTATTTTCTGGATATAGTGATGATGATGATAAAATGATGGTTGATAATATTAACGAATGGTTTCAAAACTCAGATTTTGAGTATGCAGACGTTTCTCAGATAAATAGCAAGAGGAAGAAATGATATGAGTGACACAAGTAATGTAGCAGAAGAATCAAAGGAAGCAGAACTCCAGAGCGCACGAGCTGAAAAAGCAACGCATGAAAGCGCGCGTTCCAGTAAACAAACAACATATAACAGCAACTTGGATAAGATATCGCGACTAAAAGGAGTCAAGAATACTTTAGAGACACAGAAAGAATATGCAAAAAGTAAGAGAAAGTCATTAAAGAATTTTCATGAATCCAAAGATAATTTTAAAGATTGGTATGGTGATTTATATACCAAAATATATAATAATATTTCATCCACTGTACTACCAGAGTATGATAAATATATAGAGCGTATTGATGGGGTGTTGGACAGTGTATGTGATGAGATAACCCGGTTAGAAAATCAGAATAAGCAACTTAATGGAGATATTTTCCGATTAGGTAGTTTGATTAATTCTTTGATGAATAAAATAGAAACATTATGTAATTAAAAGTAGGAAGAAGCATGAGAAGTATTAATTATGATAATTTGGTATTTTTAGAAGCGGTAGGTTCGCTGCAAACTACCACTGATAATATGGATGTAACTAGCATATCATGGGAAACAATGGGAGAACAGTCAGCTGTATTTGATGCATATTTGGAAGGATATAAGCAGCTGCGCTTGATTATGGAGCTATATCAGGATTTATTATACAAGGATATTAGCGCATTGGGAGCAGTTGGTTTTGAGATGCTTAAGAAGGATTTTGAGTTAACTAATTTGTGGAAATAAGTGGATATAAGGTGATTTAGAGTGATGAGAAAATTAAAGTCAATGGATGTTCTTTTTTGGGTAGTAATTATATTTGTTGCAATACTCGGAGTGTTTTTGCCGAAATCCGGAGAATGGGTTATGGCAGATGAATTTGTGAATATTTTATTTGTCTGGGGAGTGTGCGTGGCGATTATTGTGTGGATAAAACGCATGGGTAAAGCAAAAGATTTTGCTCAAAAGGCATGGAGAATCGGAGCTATAATAGTAGGACTGTGTATGAGTTTGTTCTTTGGCGGCAGATTCTTAATAGATATGGTAAAAGGAACACAATATATTACATTATATGATGTAGAGGTGAGTAAGTATCAGGGAAGATATGGAGTGTTTTCCTCACATTATTATATTCAAGGAAATGATGTGAATGGAAAAAGACAAAGGTTTGAAATATCAGCTGATGATTATTCAGAATTGTTGGGAGAACATGATGTAACAGTTGAGTATTATCGATATTCGGACAGAGTTAAAGATATTCAATAGGAGGAATTTCCTTATGAGTTATAACTATTATAAGGTTATTAATGGTTCGCTGGATCAACTGTATTCATCGGTATGCGCAAAATGTAGCACTTGGAATACAAGTATTAATGCATTGGCCAATTGTTATACTCAGATTATTGATATGAAAGAGTATCAGGGTGAGTCTGCTGATTCAGTTAAGAATTATTTTCAAGAGGTACATGGTGTTTTATTATACGCAATACAACAGGCAATAGCATCATATCAATCGGAACTTTTGTTATATAAAACAGGATATTATAATATAGATTCTAGTATATATGCGTCATTACCTCAAGAGATTTTGCAAAATGTAAAAACAAGATTTATGGATGAGTTACAAAATCTGGATGATATATCGACGAGTATTGGCAACAGTCTTGGTAGTGTGACGGATATTTTTTTTGAATATAATCCCACTAATAATTTGCTTTCTTCTGAGTTAGATGGAATGAAGTTTGAGATAAATGAGTTAGACAGAAATGTTGAAACGTATGAAGAAGAAAATCTTAATTTATACAACGAAAAAATAAAAGTAACGTTGGATGCATTACAAGCGGCGATACAGGGTTATTTATCAAATGAAAGAAGTATTACATCATACGAGTCAGGAGATATTACTGGTGACACGTATGTATTAGACCTTTATCAAAAAGTTCAAGTTTGTGCAGAGGAGCTGGAAACAAAGCAGGAGGAAATCGAAGAAGCCATAGATGTCCAGCAAACAGCTTATGACCAGATGCAGGCTGATTATGAGGCGGCGTGCGAAGCACGTGAAGATGAGGGGTGGGCCAAGGTGATAATGGGCGTAGTTACTGCGGGTGTAGGATTTGTCGCCATAGTAGGTACGGCAGGCATGGCTACTCCGATAGTAGTGGCAGCGACTGCATCTGGGACATGCACTATGGCTTATGGAATTAGTAATGCGTCAGAAGGTGCTCAGGATATTTATTATGGTTCCATAGGTGATTTGGATTCTGTGGCGATAAATCCAATCAGGGATACTGTATTTTCAGGGAATCAGGAGATGTACGAGGTATGGGGCAATTTAAATATGACGATTGCTGGCCTATGTGTACCAACAGGAAAAGCAATAAATGGAGTAGCGGGAGCCAGCAATTCTGCTATGGCAAAAGCTACGATAAAGGTTGTGGGAAAAGAGATTTTTAAAGATCAAGCGCTTGATTTTACGAGTGAGAAGGTCACGGGTTTTGTGACAGAGCAGTTTACGTTAAATCAAGCACAGGCAACAATGTTAAATTTGGGGTTTGGGGCTTTGCTTGATAAAGGAACAGACTTTGCCGGAGATAAGATATCAGGAAACAGTGGCTCGTTTGTTGAGAAGATGAGCTATGAAGATGCGAAGAGATATAATCAACGCGACTTAGCCATAGAGCAAGGAACATATAATAATTTTCCAGGATTAAATAGTGAGGATATAGCAGCTTGGAAATTTGCGGATTTAAAAGTCGACGAACATGTGATAGTATCTAATATAGATGCGGATGTGGCGTTTGATTTGAGTGAGGCGGACGTAGATATACAGAGTGATTTTGCTACCGGTATTGCGAATGCTAGTGAATATGGCGGCAAGATTAAACTTGATGATTTAGATGAAGTGGATTCATTTTATGATGAAATCTATGAACAGCAAAGTACTTCATGTGACAGCTACGAAGTTTACTTGGGTGACCTAAGAGAACTGCATTTGGAATCGATTGCGGGTGTTGAGGGTGGCACAGATGCAATTAATAATTTAAAACCACAAAATTTAATGGATGAGTTAGCAAGTAGCGGTGTTAAGTATAATCCAGATGACGTAATAGCAGTAACAAAGACTGCGGATGGAAAATTGGTGTGGTTGGAAAATGGAACGGATACGGCTGGATTAAATCACATTATCACTGAGCATGCTGACGATTTCCTAAATAAAGGAATAACGCAAGAGCAAATTCCAGATTATGTAATGAATGCATTGGAGAATGGGAAAATTGTTGGATATCAGGGAAGAGGTACAGGCAGACCAATATATGAATTTACATATAATGGGGAAATACATAAAGTAGCTATTACAGTAGGTGATAATGGATTTGTAGTTGGTGCTAATCCCAAATAGAAAGGAAAGTGTATGAAAGTAATTAAAATAAAATTTGAATATGGATGTTTTCCTGTGTGGGTTTACGGTGAAAACGATGAACTAATTGATAATGATTTACCACCATATTTGGTAGGAGATAGTGATGTTGACCCTAAATTTGTCCACATTCAAGAAATGTATGATAGTTTGTATTTAAACGATGGAAAAGAATTCAAGTATATTGGATTTAAAGAGAATGAAGAGAGAGAAAGCTTTTTCAGAGAATTGCTTTTGGCAATAAATCTTTTAAAAGATAAATTGGATGATGAGTACACCATAGAGGACAATATGGAGCATGTAAAGAAATTGCTATAATACCTAAGCAAAATACAATTGAGGATATTCTATTGGTGGTAAATGCCATAGAATATCCTCGTTTTTCTGAGATATAGTAAAAACGATAATACTATCCAAAAGCATAAAAACTTTTGGAACAGCATAGAAAGTTATGCCATACCACATTTCTCCCAACGGCATTGCCGGTGGGTGTTTTCCGGCTTAGGCCGTCCTCTGGCGGCATAAGCCCTTTAACCTGCACTATTTTCAACCCTAATATTTTTCTGAGAATTTCTGCAAATAACTTCTTTCACATTTCCCCAATAAGGCTCAATAATTCCATTATAGGTAACTACCTCGACTTCGTTCTTAAAATCGCACACAGGGGCAACACAGGCTCTCACAAGGGCAAGAGAAAGTCGACTTGTGTGTCGAAAGAGTGGATTCGTGCATTATTACTGTTTTTTCTCTGTTTTTGCTCTTTGGCATAAAGCCAATTCTGCTTATTTTTAGCAATTTATATGAAAAAATCTGTTCCCAAATCGAAAAATTGACTTGCAACCTTTCTTTTTCAGAGTTAACATCACACACCACGAAGGCAATCTTCTTTTGCCTCGTGTCCTGAGTTCTGCAGGAAAATCCTTAATCCTAAGCGGATAAGTAGATTGGCTGTGCCACCCGTGCCGACTCCGTTGCCCAGTGCGTAATTCGGGGATACTGGCTTATCAGTTGAGGTTGCCTGTGTTTTGAAGTCAAAAGATTTGGGAGGAAGTTATGTACGACAAAACAAAGTTTATCTATGTGGGGATAGACCTCCACAAGGAACAACACACGGCAGTCATTATGGACTGCTTCAACGAAAAACTCGGAGAGATTACGTTTCAAAACAAACCCTCTGAATTTTCAAAACTCTTAGTAAAAGCGAAAAGATTTTGTACTGACGGCAAGGGGATTGTATTTGCGTTAGAGAATTCCTACGGCTATGGAAGAGCATTAGCTGCATGGTTGATTGAACGGAATTACATTGTAAAAGATGTGAACCCGGCGCTATCCTATGCCTACCGAAAGAGCGTACCACAGTACAAAAAGAACGACAGCTACGATGCTCAATGTGTAGCGAGAGTAGCCATTAATGAACTGAATAAGTTACCCGATGCCATGCCGGAAGATATGTATTGGACTCTCAGTCAGTTGGTAAATCGCAGAGCGAATTTAAAGACACATCATATTCGCCAGAAGAACCAACTGCATGAACAGGTCTGCGTAGCTTATCCAAGCTACAAGCAATTCTTTCAGGACATCGGCAGAACGACAGCACTTTACTTTTAGGAGCATTATCCTTCTCCAAGATTGCTGAGCGGCAAGTCTGTGGAGGAACTGGCAGAGGAATTAATCCCGGTCAGTCACAATCAGTTTTCTACACGAAAGTGTCAGATTATACTGGATGCAGTCAAAGCAGACGGAGACACTACAAGAGACTATCAACCTGAGAGGGATGAAATCACGAGAGGATTAGTTAAGGATGTTCGGCACTATGTTGCTCAGATTGAGGAAGTAGACAAAGCTATTGCTGACTTTCTTCCAAGGTTTGAATGTACCCTAAATACCATTCCCGGTGTCAGCGACACCACCGTTGCAAAACTGCTTTCGGAGATTGGAGATATCAGAAGATTTCCCAACGCTGACAAGCTGGCGAACTTTGCAGGAATTGCACCTGTGAATTTCTCTTCAGCAGGGAAAGGTGATGACAAGCCATCAAAACAGGGAAACAGAAGATTGCAGGGAACCATATACTTTCTAGCAATACAGATGATTCAGCTATCATCCAAGGGACTGCCACGTAATCCGGCTTTTTATGCTTATTATCAGAGGCAGTTAGCAAGAGGCAAGAGCAAACCACAGGCATTGATATTGATTTCCAGAAGATTAATCAGCATCATTTATGGAATGCTGAAAAACAAGACCGAGTATGTTATGCCAAAGGTGCAGGACAACTGGGATTAAAGGTAATTTTTTGTAGTAAAGACAGAGAAAACATGGTAAAATTTTAGGCAGAGGAAACCATTGCTTTGGGGAGTGTTGTTTTTTTCAAAGGGAATGGAACTGCCTAGAAAAACATGAGGGTTCAGACTCGATGTCAAGGGTGGTACATCAACATTGGTTCAGTACGGGGATGACTTTGGAAAAACGGGTACATATGTTGAAAATCCCAATATTAAAGTAGACTGGACACAATATGCAGAACATGCGGCAGAACGAATGCAACAGCGAGGAATGACGCAAGAAATGGTCAACAATATTGTTGAAAACGGTAAAGTACTTTCACAAAATAATGGTAATAAGTTTGCTTATATAACTCAAGAAGGAGTAGTAATAGTAAGTAAAGAAGGAAAATTAATTACAGCATGGAGTAGTGCAGATTTTGATAGTAGTATGTTAGAAATAATAAGTAAATTATTTGGAGAGTAGGTGAAGTAATGGAAATGATAACACAAATTATAAATGATTGGGATCCTATTGGTTTTTTCCCAATGGCTCCAAAAGATGAATACATTAATGAAATAAAAAAGATAAATGAATTTGTTTGTTCTAATTACAGTTTGCAAGTTCATACATTGGCACAAGAAATAAATAAAATATTTGCAGAAACATTTGGAACAGATGTTTATGATGAAGACTTGAAACAATGTACAATAATTGCAAAAAAAATACTAAGGGTGGAGATGTAATTTATCTTAAATTTTTAATGTAACAAAATGGCAACAATCCACTTGACGATCCAAAACCTCCATGGTGCAATGGCACTCACCAGGGGGTACAAGGGGGAAAAAGATTTCTTCTACAACTAAATAAAAACAAAATATCAGCGGCATTTAAGAACTATAAAGCTTTGAAATACCGCTGTTTTTTATATCCAATTTAGCTTGAAAGAGCATTAAAATAATGATAGAATCTTCTAAAAAGGAAGTTTTTGGGGCTGGGATAAAATGATAAGTGAAATGATTAGAATGATAGAAGGGTACAGATTATATATTATAGGTATTTTGTGCGGAATTTTTGTTTTAGTTCTTGTTATTGTAGGATTGAGCCTTATGAAAAAGAAAAAGCAGGTGCATAAAACAAGGAATAACAAGGAAGAATTTGATAAAACCGGTCTTTTAAATGATGAGTTTGGTGAGACATGTTTATTAAGTGATTACTGCGTACCAGTTTTTCTATTTCGTAAAAGAACCAAGGAACGGATAGGGGTTAGTAAACAGATTTTTAAAATAGGAAAAGTATCATCTCAAGCAGACTATTGTATACTGGGTAATTCTAATGTTAGTAGACTGCATGCTACGATGTTGTATCGACAGGGAACTTATTTTATCTTAGATGAACACTCAACCAACGGTACATATGTAAACGGAATTAGATTAAGAGGTGAGGAAGAGGTTCGCTTAAAACACGGAGATACGGTTAGATTAGCGGACGAAGAATTTGAGTTTTGTGAGTATTAATATTTTGTGCGTTACCGCATAACGCATTCTGCACAAATTCTCTGTGTTCAATCTTGGCTATTCTGTATGTTTCTATCAGGAGTGACATATGCTACAATGTCTTCATAGAATTCCTCTGTAGTACGGAGGAAGCTTATGAAGAATATTAAACCACTTAAGGAACTGACTTTTAAAGACAATTTTATGTTCGGTGCAGTTATGCTGGACGAAGAAAGGTGTAGAAAACTTCTTGAGATAGTATTGAATATTGACATTGCAAAGGTGGAGGTTAGTCGGGAAAAGTCGATTGTTTATAATCCGGGGTACAAAGGCGTTAGATTAGATATTTTTGCAAAAGATGGACAGAACACGCGATACAATGTTGAGATGCAGGCTTTTCAGAAAAGGGATTTAGGAAAGCGCGCCAGATATTATCATAGTCAGATAGACATGGAAATGTTACTGGCTGGTCAGGAGTATAAAGAAATTTCTAAGAGCTATGTGATTTTTATATGTGATTTTGATCCGTTTGGAAAGGAACGATATCGCTATACTTTCAGACAAAGCTGTTGGGAAGACGGAGACACGGAATATGATGATGGGAGTACCACGATATTCTTAAGTACCTTGGGTAAAAGCGAGTCTCAGATATCTGAAAAATTATGTAAGTTTTTAAAGTTTGTTCATGCTGACTTAGAAGAGAGTAAACAGGACTTTGGGGATGAATTTGTGCGTAGTCTTCAAAAGGCAGTAGAAGAAGTAAAGCTGAGTAGGGATATGGAGGAACGGTATATGACATGGGGATTGGCATTTTACGATGCACGTGAAGAAGGTCGCGAAGAAGGCCGCGAAGAAGGCCGCGAAGAAGGCCGTAGTGCACTGAAAACAACACTAATGGATATTGTGTCCCAAAAAGGTGTTGTTACAGAACAGATAAGGAAGCGAATCGCATGTGAAAACAACTTTGAAACTCTAAAAGCATGGATTAATTTGGCAGTGAAATCTACAACGATTGAACAATTCGAAAGCAACATGTAATTATTTCTAAATCAGGGGTAAGTGTTGACTGACAGCACTTACCGTCTATAACAATTCAGTAATTCAGATCATTATTTTATCAACTTATTATTCACAGAGGAATTCTATAATATCTATTTTCATTTCAAAAGGAGGCATATCTATGGATAAAATCCATCGCATCTATGACAGCGCTTTTAAGCGCATTTTAACTCTTATAAGAGAATATCGAAGAGTTGCAGAGCCTAATTATGAATGATATAATCGGAAGTATCAATCAAAACGAAGAACGCATCGGAATTGGAGGAGTTTACTATGAGATATGACCAATCCATGAGACTGGAAAGCGATAAATACGATAAATCGCTTGATGAGCTTGAAGACGAGGTGTGCGAATTGAAAGAGACGCTCAAGGAGCAGGAAGAAACGCTCAAGGAGCAGGAAGAAACGCTCAAGGAGCAGGAAGAAACGCTCAAGGAGCAGGAAAGAATCATTGGTGAATTAAGAAGACAATTAGCTGTGCAAAATGCATAGTAGAATCTCATATTTTGAAAAGAGGTAATCATGGCAAAAGCAAAATCCACCGCATTTTTTTGTAAAGAATGTGGTTTTGAGTCTGCAAAGTGGATGGGGCAGTGTCCCGGATGTAAAGAATGGAATACTTTTGTGGAAGAGCCCGTAAGAAATGAAGGGAAAGGGCGCAATGTGTTAAAAAGCGTACAAGCATTGGTGGGAGAGCCTTCAAAGCCCCGCTCTTTGTCGCAGGTCTCTTTAGAAGAGAATGATAAAATATATACCCGGATTAAGGAATTAGACAGAGTATTAGGAGGAGGAATCGTTCCGGGGGCTCTGGTTTTAGTAGGAGGCGATCCGGGAATCGGAAAGTCTACTTTATTATTGCAGGTATGTAAAAATCTTTCTGATGATAGCAAAAAGGTGCTCTATGTGTCCGGGGAAGAATCTTTAAAGCAGATTAAAATAAGAGCTATGAGGATAGGTTCTTTTACAGAGAATTTATTGCTACTTTGCGAAACAAATCTGGATATTATTACAAGTACAATTAAGGAGTTAAATCCGGATGTGGTTGTTATTGATTCCATTCAGACCATGTACAATGAGGAAGTGGGAGCAGCACCGGGAAGTGTATCCCAGGTTAGGGAATCAACCTCTGTGCTGATGCAGTTAGCAAAGGGACTGGGAGTTTCTATTTTTATTGTCGGTCATGTGACAAAAGAAGGAACTGTAGCAGGCCCCCGTGTGTTAGAACATATGGTGGATACCGTTTTATATTTTGAAGGGGACAGACATGCATCCTATAGGGTACTCAGAGGTGTAAAAAACCGTTTTGGTTCTACCAATGAAATCGGTGTATTCGAGATGCGTAAAGAAGGTTTGATAGAAGTTTTGAATCCGTCTGAGTATATGTTAGAAGGTAAACCTCAGGGAGCCAGTGGGTCAATCGTGACCTGTTCCATGGAAGGAACCCGCCCTATTTTGCTTGAAATTCAGGCTTTGGTGTGCCAGAGTAATTTCGGAATACCAAGACGTCAGGCAACAGGAACAGATTTTAACAGAGTGAATCTGCTGATGGCAGTATTAGAAAAAAGAGTGGGATATCAATTATCAAACTGTGATGCCTATGTAAATCTTGCGGGTGGCATCAAAATTCAAGAACCGGCAATTGATCTTGGAATTGTAATGGCAGTTATGTCCAGTTATAAGAACCGACCCATTGATGACAGGCTGATAGCCTTTGGCGAAGTGGGGCTTTCTGGAGAAGTGCGTTCGGTGAGTATGGCTGAGCAAAGAGTATTGGAGGCTAAAAAATTAGGTTTTACAACCTGTGTTTTGCCGGAAAGTTGTATGGATAGTCTGTCCGGTAAAGGAATATCGCTTGATGGACTAAAACTGGTTCCGGTGCGTTCGGTTCGGGATGCCATTGATTTGATTTAGTGCTTGGCTAATGATGGCAGTGACGGATTAAATATGATAAAATATATAAATATAGAAGTTTTGTAAAAAGGGTTTGAATTTATGGAGGGATACTATGAATTATGAACAGATAGTTGATTTGTTAAAAGAACACAATCAGGAACAGTTGCTTCGTTATTATGAAGAGCTTTCAGACGAGGGAAAAAAGAAACTGTTGAGCCAGATAGAGAAAGTTGACTGGTCGCTTCTTGATATGGTAAAGGAGCATGGAACAGACGCTGTAAGAGGTGTTATCAAGCCATTAGATGCAGTAGAGATTACTGAGATTGAGAAGAATAAAGAGGCATACTATCAGACAGGACTTAAAGCTATTAAGGCCGGAAAGGTTGGGGCGGTTTTACTTGCCGGCGGTCAGGGAACCAGATTGGGTTCTGATAAACCGAAAGGAATGTTTAACATTGGTCTTACAAGGGACTTGTTTATTTTTGAACAGTTAATGGAGAATACCAAAAAGGTTGTAGAAGCGGCAGGCGTTTGGGTTCCTTTCTACATTATGACAAGTGATAAGAACCATAATGATACGGTGTCCTTCTTTGAAGAACATGATTATTTTGGCTATTCTAAGGAACACATTAAGTTCTTTATGCAGGAAATGGCACCCAGTGTTGATTTTGATGGAAAGTTATTGTTAGAAGCAAAAGATTCGTTGTCATTATCTCCTAACGGAAACGGCGGTTGGTTTAGCTCTATGCAAAGAAGCGGCGTCATTGAAGATGCGAAAGCTCGTGGTGTGGAATGGTTGAATATTTTTGCGGTAGATAATGTGTTGCAAAAGATTGCCGATCCTTTGTTTGTGGGCGCTGTGCTTGACAAGGGCTACATCAGCGGTGCAAAGGTGGTGCGTAAGAATGCACCGCAAGAGCGTGTTGGTGTATTGTGCTTAGAGGATGGCAAGCCGTCTATTGTAGAGTATTATGAGATGACGGAAGAAATGGTTACAAGCAGACGTGAGGATGGAGAACTGACTTATGCCTTTGGTGTAATCTTAAACTATTTATTCCGCATTGATGAATTGGAAAAAATTGTAGGACAAAAACTTCAGACTCATATTGTTGAAAAGAAGATTCCATATATTGATGATAAGGGTGTGCTTGTAAAACCGGAAGTGCCAAACGGATATAAGTTTGAAACTTTGATTCTTGATATGATTCATTTGTTTGATAATTGTTTGCCATACGAAGTTGTGCGTGAACAGGAATTTGCGCCTATTAAGAATCCTACAGGAGTGGATTCCGTAGAATCGGCAAGAGAGTTGTTACAAAATAATGGGGTTGTACTGTAGCGCAAAAAAAGTGAATATTTGATAAAAAAAGAGTTGCCATACCTTAGTGGGTTGTGCTATAATCAATTTCGGCGGTTAAAAACCGCCGAAAAAATAGGGGTGTAGTTCATCGGTAGAATAAGAGTCTCCAAAACTCCAGAGGTGGGTTCGATTCCTACCACCCCTGCTCGATAAAAAGTCTAGAAGCGAGAGCGCTTTTAGACTTTTTTACATTATTGGATAATTCTTTACCTAGACACAATTTTGCCTAAGTGGTATAATTACAGATAGATGAATTTATTATTAGGAAGAGAGTGACCTGAAGATATGGCATCAATTTATTCAGAAGTGAAAGTTCATAATGAGATTATTTTTTGCACGGTTTATGACCCTGATAAAAAGGCCAAAATTGAGAAGGCTTTTTTACAAAACAGGATTTCTTATTATGAAACATGGGAAAAAGTAAGTTTTATTTTAAGATTGTTTGGTAAAAAACAGGGCTGCAATATTTGCATCAACGAGATGCAAAAAGAAAGAGCAGAAGAAATTTTAGAAGAGTTAAAGCTCGGCGACGGCGTTGTAAAAGTTGATAAACCGATGGAGAAGACCTATTTTTAAGTTGTGGGAGCAATTCCGCAACTTTTTTATATAGCAATGAGCCATGCGAATTCATGCATGTACATTCACAGAATAAAATACGCAGGTCGCAAGTTTACTTGCGAACAAGTGTATTATTCTGTGGAAATGAACTTGCATGCAAGTTCATTTGGCGAATGCGATAATCGGGAAGTGAAAAGGAGATTTCATGAGCTTACAATTTTACATGGGAGGTTCGGGAGCGGGAAAAAGCTATCGTGCCTACAAGGAGATTATTCAAAAGTCCATAGAAGAACCGCAGACAAAATTCTTTGTGATTGTACCGGACCAGTTTACCATGCAGACACAGAAGGATTTAGTTATGATGCATCCGAACAGGGGCATTATGAACATAGATGTATTAAGCTTTGGACGATTGGCGCACCGCATTTTTGAGGATCATGTTATTTCCAAAGATATTCTGGATGATACAGGGAAAAGTCTTGTGCTTAGATTGGTGGCAAATCAGTGTAAAGACGAGCTTCCTGTGATTGGCGGTAATTTAAATAAAATCGGCTATATCCATGAAGTGAAATCGGCGATTTCAGAGTTTATGCAGTATGGAATCGGCTTGCAGGAACTGGATGAGATGATTTCTTATTGTGCAGGCCGTAAAGCGTTACAGTATAAGTTAAAAGATTTATCGGTTATTTACCGTCATTTTATGGAATATATTTCTGAACGTTTTATGACCACGGAAGAAACCTTAGATATGCTTGCAGGGTTAATTGCCAAGTCCGATTTGTTAAAGGATTCAGTGGTTCTTTTTGATGGATTTACCGGATTTACCCCTGTTCAAAATCATGTTATTGAAGAGGTGTTAAAAACGGCAAGACAGGTGAAGATGACCTGTCTTATCGGGGCAGAAGATGAACCTTATGAAATAGGGGAGAATAACCAGTTATTTTATTTAAGTAAAAAGACAATAGCTTCTATCAGTAAGATTGCCAAGGATGCAGGAGTAGAAAAGTTAGAAGACGTTTTTATTACAGAAACGCCTGTTTATAGACATAAGGATAATAAGGCCTTTGCTTTTTTGGAAAGCAGGCTTTTCCGCTATGGGAAAAATGCCGGAGCGTATGGGGATAGTGTTGACCACAGCATCTGTATCGAGGAAGCGTCTAATCCCAAAGAAGAGGTTAAAAATCTGTGTAATAAAATCAAGGCCTGCATCATGGAAAATGACTTATGTTATCGGGATATAGCAGTGGTAACCGGCGATTTGGAAACTTATGCCCACTACATTGAAGAAGAATTTGTACGTCAGCAGATTCCCTTTTATATGGACCAGACCAAGGGCATTGTTTTGAATCCTTTTACGGAATACATAAGAAGCGGCTTACAGATTGTTTTGCAGAATTTTAATTATGATTCAGTGTTTCATTTTTTGCGTAGCGGATTATCCGGCATGCAAACGGATGAAATTGATTTGTTAGAGAATTATTGTATCGCACTTGGAATCAGAGGTAAGAACAGATGGAACTCTTTGTTCACAAGAAAAACCGGAAATATGAAAGACGATACAGAGCAATTAGAAGTATTAAATCACGCAAGAGAACGCTTTATGCAATTGTTAGAGCCTTTGCTTAAGGGAGGTTCTACAGCAAAGGATTATGTGCTTGCGTTGTACACTTTTATTGAGCAGTCCGATGTGGAAAATAAGTTGGCAGAGTATGCTGCACGTTTTAATGAGCAGGGTGATTATGCCAGGGAAAAAGAGTATAGCCAGATATACGGTAAGGTGATGGAATTATTAGAGCAGATTTACAGTTTGCTTGAAAATGAACCCATGACCCTTCAGGAGTTTGCAGATATTTTGGATGCAGGACTTGGTGAAATAGAAATCGGCACCATTCCACAGAACGTAGACAGAGTTGTTGTGGGAGATATGGAGCGTACCAGATTAAAAGAAATCAAGGTGTTGCTTTGCCTTGGTGTTAATGACGGAATTATTCCTAAAAACTCTAAAAAGGGAGGCATTATCTCTGATATTGACAGAGAAATGTTAGCTTCGGGAGAGTGGGAAATTGCGCCTTCCCCAAGACAACAGATGTATATACAGAGATTGTATTTATACATGAATCTTACAAAGCCTACGGATAAGCTGTATTTGTCCTATTCTGTAGTGGATGCAGGAGGAAAGGTAATACGTCCCTCATATTTGATTGAACAGTTTACACGCTTGTTTTCGTCACTTACCGTTAAAAAATTACAGACCCAATCCATGTCTGACAGAATCTCAACCAGACGTGAAGGGGAAAACGTATTTGTGGATTATCTTAGCAGGTATGCAACACTGGGCGAGTTTCGAAATGAAAAAGAAAAAGCAGAATTCTATACCTTATTTGACCTGTTAGCAGATGAGAAAAAAGAATATATCCTGAAACTGATTAACAGAGCTTACGACGTGTATAAACACCATCCTTTAAGTAAAGCGGTGGCAGAATATATTTACGGAAAAACTTTGGAAAACAGTGTGAGCCGTTTGGAGAAGTTTGCTTCATGCGCATACAGCCACTTTTTACAATATGGTATGGCATTAAAGGAACGGGAAGAATATAGCTTTGAGACCAAAGATATGGGTAATTTGTATCACTATATTTTGGATTATTTTTCAGGCTTATTGGTAAAAAGAGGATATACATGGTTTGACTTTACCAAGGAAGCAGGAGAAGAAATGTTAGACCAGGCCATTGATGCCTGCGCCGCAGATTATCAGGCGGCGATTTTATACAGCAGTGAGAGAAATCTATATATCTTTAAACGCTTAAAACGAGTGTTGCGACGTAGTATTTTTTCATTGCAGCATCAGCTAAAAAAAGGATTGTTTACACCGGAAAGCTTTGAAGTATCTTTTTTACAAATGGAAGATTTAGAATCTGTAAGCATTGCACTCAGTAAAGAGGAAAAGATGCGTTTAAAGGGTAGAATTGACCGTGTGGATGTATGTGAAAAAGAGGAACAAATCTACGTAAAGGTAATTGATTTTAAATCGGGAGACAGGGATTTTGACTTAGTGGCGGTGTACCATGGACTTTCTTTGCAGCTTGTGGTGTATATGAATGCTGCTATGGAAATGGAACGTAAGAAAAATCCTGAAAAAGAAGTAATTCCTGCAGCACTTTTATATTACAAGGTATCCGACCCTCTTGTGGAACGGAATAGTTTGGAAAATGGACAAGAGGAAACAGCGGAAGAGATTGATGCAAGAATCCGAAAAGAACTGTGTATGACCGGAATTGTGAATTCTGACAAAGAGATTATTCAGATGTTGGATACGGAATTTACGGAACAGTCAGAGGTAATCCCTGTAAGTTACACCAAATCAGGAGGTTTGAAATCAAGTTCCAGCGTGATTAGTACTCAGGATTTTAAAATAGTATCAGATTATGTCAGTCAAAAAATAAGAAAAATCGGAGAAGAGATTCTTGCCGGAAATATTGAGATAAATCCCTATGAGTCTACAACCGGTGATGCCTGCCGTTTTTGCCCGTATCATAGCATTTGCGGATTCGATGCCAATATGGAAGGATGCAGTAAACGTATAATTGAAAGTGCAAAGGATGATGAAATATTAATTCAAATGCAAGGAAGTCTTTGCGCGGATGACAAAACAGACAGTGACGAAAATATAGGGTAAGGAGGTGGTAGTTATGGGAATGAAGTATACCCCCGAACAGCAGAAGGTTATTGACCTTCACAATAGGAATTTACTGGTTTCGGCAGCTGCCGGCTCCGGTAAAACAGCGGTTTTGGTTGAAAGAATCATTCAAATGATATCTGATGATAAAAATCCTGTGGATATCGACAGACTCTTGGTGGTAACTTTTACTAAAGCAGCAGCGTCTGAAATGAAGGAACGTATCAGCAGGGCGATTGAACAAAAGCTTGTAACAGAGCCTGATAATAAGCATTTGCAAAAACAGGCAACCTTGCTACATAATGCCTTGATTACTACCATCGACAGTTTTTGCCTTTTTGTAGTAAAGAATAACTTTAATGATATTGGACTAGACCCTAATTTCCGTGTGGCGGATGAAGGAGAAAGTAAGCTTTTGATGCAGGATTCCCTGGCAGAAGTAATGGAAGAGTTCTTTGCAGAAGGCAATGAAGAGTTTTATCAGCTGTTGGAAGCATTTTGTCCGGATGGAAAAGAAAGAAAAATTGAAGAGTTAGTGCGTACTTTATATCAGTATGCCGAAAGTTATCCTTTCCCGGAAGAGTGGCTTCTTAATTGTTTAAAAAGCTATGAAATTGAAAATGTGGATGAAATGGGTAAGACCGGATGGATGCAGTTTTTGCAGGCTCATCTGGAAAGAATGTTATCTTCCATGATAAGTGAAATGCAAAAAGCAATTGATATCTGTGATAAGCCGGATGGTCCCATGGCGTATCGGGAATTATTTGTACAGGAAATGAATGACCTGATTACCATGCGGGATGCAAAAAACTATGAACGGATGGGAAAGATAGCGCGCTTGTTGGAAAACAAAAGTCTTCCGAGAACGAAGAATAACGGTGCTGAAAACTTACGTGAAACAGCCAAGGAAATACGAAGCAGAGTGCGTGAAGGGTTTAAGAGTATATGTGAAGAATACTTTTTTGCCTCACCTGACCAGATCATTGAAGATTTAAAAATCAGTGGAGCACTGGCAGGGGAATTCGTGCGCTTAACCATTGCTTTTTTACATAAATTCGATGAAAAAAAGCGGGAAAAGAAGATTGTAGATTTTAATGATATTGAGCATATGGCTTTAAAGATTCTGATTGAAAAGGATGGGGATTTCTATAAACCCACAAGGACAGCAGAGGATTATCAGGAGTATTTTGAAGAAATACTGATAGATGAGTATCAGGACAGTAATCTGGTGCAGGAATACTTACTTAAGTCTATTTCAAAAGAATCAACAGGAAAAAATAACCGGTTTATGGTAGGCGATGTGAAACAGAGTATCTATCGCTTCCGCTTGGCGCGTCCGGAAATCTTTATGGAAAAGTATGATACTTATGATGTGAAAGACAGTGCTACCCAAAGGATAGACTTGTCCCGTAATTTCAGAAGCCGTAAAGAGGTGCTTGATACAGTTAATTATGTATTTTACCGTGTGATGCAAAAAAGCCTTGGAAACGTTATGTATGATGATGCTGCAGCATTATATTACGGGGCCAATTATCCTACGCCTGAAAGCATTCATGAAAAAGAGGATACGTTTGCCACTGAGATAGCACTTTTGGATACCATGGGTGGCAACAAAGAGGAAGCTAAAAAATGTGAAGCAAGGTATATTGCAAACCGTATTAACCAATTGGTGGGTAAATTCCCTGTTACTGATTTAAAAACCGGGGTAACACGACCGGCAGAATATAGGGATATTGCCATTTTGCTCCGCGTAACAAGCGGATGGGAAGAAACCTTTAAGAGTATTTTGGAAGAAGAAGGAATTCCTGTTTACTTTACTTCTAAGACGGGTTATTTTTCTACAACGGAAATTCAGACATTATTAAACGTCTTGCGGGTATTAAATAATCCATATCAGGATATTCCCTTATACGGTGTGTTAAAATCAGTATTCGGTTCTATGACGGATGAGGAGATAGCACTTCTTAAAAACCAAAAAGGACACTTATATACGAAATTAGTGTGGGCAACATCAAATGATGATGTGAAGCAAGACTTAAGCCCTGAAGTGAAAGATAAATGTGCAAAAGTAGTGGATATGATAGAGCGTTACAGGGCACTTTCCGTTTATACACCGATTCATGAACTGTTGATACAGCTTATGGAGGAGTATCATTATTATGAATGGATGGGGGCTCTTTCAGGGGGCGCGCAACGTAAAGCAAATATTGATATGCTGGTGCAAAAGGCAATTGACTTTGGTAAGACAAGTTACCGTGGTTTATTTCATTTTAACCGGTATATTGAGCAATTGTTAAAATACGACGTTGATTATGGTGAAGTATCCATGGCAGATGAAAATGCCAATCTTGTGCGTATTATGACCATTCATAAGAGTAAGGGATTGGAGTTTCCGATTTGCTTTGTGGCAGGAAATGCCAAAGAATTTAATTTGATGGATTATTATAAACCACTTTTAATGGACATTGATTTGGGTATTTCGTGTAAAGTCATTGATTCTAAGAAGCGTTTGTACGCAGACAGCTTATACCGTAACGTAATGGAAACCAAAGGAATTCTGGATTCTATCGGAGAAGAAATGAGGGTTTTATATGTTGCCATGACCAGAGCAAAAGAAAAACTCATTCTTACCGCGGCTTCTAAGAATATGGAAAAGAAAGTTTATAAGATATTAAATGACGGCTCTAATAAAAGCGTAGGACTTCCTTATGAAAAGATTGCAGGCGCCAAAAGTCATCTTGATTTTATTTTGCATGCTCTTGCGGGACATTCAGGCGTATTGGAATTGCCGGGAATTGATGAAAGCACCAGGCATCCGCTTAAGGCTGCAGGCCTTACGGAACCGCTTATTAAAATGCACGTATTAACAATGGAGGAACTGGAAAGCGGGTTCTTTGTTAACAGGGTTGATAAGCATTTGCAGAGGGAAGAATTAACAGAGCTTTTGCATCATCCGAACAAGAGAGCCATTGAAAGAGATGATGTTTTATATGACAAGCTAAACCGGAAGTTTGATTATAGGTATGCCCATACCCGTCTTTCTAATCTTTATACAAAGACAACTGTGTCAGAGCTTAAGAAAAAAGCCATGGAAGAACAGGATGATTATCAAAACGGACGTCTTATGTTTGAAGAGGAAAAAGTGACCAAGTATATCCCGAGTTTTGTAGAGGCAAAAAAAGAAGCCACCGGTACAAAAAGGGGAAGTGCATATCACAGGGTATTGGAGTTAATTCCCTTAGGAAAGCTTAAATCCATAGAGGAAGTTAAAACAGCCATTCATGAAATGGTAACGGCAGGCAGAATGGAAGCAGATTATGAGTTATTAGTGGATGCTGCAAAAATTCTTAAGTTTACCAATTCTTCCTTGGGACTTCGTATGTTGGCGGCAGAAGAGAAGAAGCTTTTATTCCGCGAGCAACCTTTTGTTATGGGACTTTTTGCTTCTGAAGTAAGCGAAGAGTTTCCGAAGGACGAAACCGTATTAATTCAGGGAATTATAGACGTGTATTTTGAAGAAGACGGTGAGCTTATAGTAGCGGATTATAAAACCGACAGGGTAGATAAACCGGAGGATTTAATAACCCGCTATCAGGCACAGCTTGATTATTATGCGCGGTCTTTGGAACAAATGACCGGTAAAAAGGTCAAAGAAAAGATAATCTATTCTTTGTTCTTTGAAACGGAAATTGCATTATAAAGCCAAAGCTTTGACTTTTTCCAATGCCTTTTTTACAGGGGGCAGAGAAATTACAATAAGAGTAATGACTGCTTCTATAACGATGTAGGCGTAATTATAAACAATGGGATAAATTGCAGCAAGGCTCTGTGGGAAGGATTCCGGCATGTAGTCCATCCAATAGATATATCCGCCAATGGTATGGAATAAACCGCGGATGAATGCTGCAAGTATGTATCCTACAATAAGTCCGTTCTTTTTACGGGCAAAGAAGCCTGTAATACCGAGGGCTGTAAATGCGAAGAAGTAATCGCAGCATACCTGGAACGGAGATAAGAAATAGGAACCGCCGCTTTGTAAAAACTGCAGAATACTATATGCGAATGCGGCAAACATACCTGCTTTTATGCCGTACCAGTAACCGATAAGGCAGATGAACAGCATGGAAAAAAGAGTAACAGAACCACCAAAGGGCATTTCGTATTTGATGTAAGAGGTAATAAAACCAAGTGCCAGTGCAACACCTGAAAAAGCAAGCTGCTTTGCACAAAGCTTCGGTGTTTTCTGCTTACGGTCTACTACGAATGCGGCCACAATCATAATGATAAGCATAAGGATTACCAGGGCAATTAAGCCATTGGTGGTGAGGGAGTAGGATTCCCACTCGGAATCGTAACTCATAAAGAATTGTTTGATTTTTAACATAAAAAATCCTCCTTGGTTTTTGACACAAAGAGGGGATTCATCATAGTTCAAAGAATGCACGGAATGAAAGGTATACTGAATAGGCATTCATATGAACTGCTTCCTTACGCCGGTATTATCCGGTTCAAGTAATGAGGGTTAGAATCTTAATGATTCAATCTCAGCAAATGCTCCCCTAGCGTGTTATTTATTTTTGTTGCACTTTCTTAGTGCTAGGGTTACTATATTCCATAAAAAAGAAACTGTCAACATATTTTTTGTAAGGATTGGGTAAAAAATGTATCAGTATATTTTATTTGATTTGGACGGAACCTTAACGGATCCGAAAGAGGGAATAACAAAATCAGTAAATCATGCGCTTGCGGCATTTGGGAAGCAGGAAGAGGATTTATCCAAGTTAGAACCTTTTATCGGGCCGCCGTTACCGGACAGCTTTAAAGAGTTTTACGGTATGAATGAAGAAGAAGCAGAGCGGGCAGTAAAGGTGTACCGTGAACGATTTTCAGAAGTCGGTTGGCTTGAAAATGAAATCTATCCGGGAATTAAGGAGCTGTTACAGACCTTGTACAAACAGGGAAGATTTCTTGCGGTAGCGTCCAGTAAACCACAAGTGTTTGTAGAAAAGATATTGAAGCATTTTGAAATCCATAAATATTTTCAGGTTATAGTCGGAAGTGAACTGGACGGAACCAGATACAAAAAAGAAGAAGTGGTGGAGGAAGCATTAAGACAACTTCGGAATTTGGGGAGCAAAAAAGGAGAACTTCCTAAACTTGATGAAACAAATACCGCAATGGTTGGTGACAGAAAGTTTGACATAGAGGGTGCAAAGGCGTATGGCCTTTCAAGTATTGCAGTGTCCTACGGATATGCTCCCAAAGGAGAGCTAAAAGAGGCGGCACCAACGTGTATTGTTGATTCGGTGGAAGATTTGAAGCGGATTTTGAACTCTTCTGCACAAGTTACGAGACCCTATCCGGAAGCTAATTTACCAATTTCTGTCAAGTTATGGAATCTGGTACTTCCCATGGTTTTATATTATTTTACAGCCTCTTTATTTATGGTGCTTGTGTTAGGGTTAATTGAATCCTATGTTGTAACCAGAGATGCGGATGTGTTAGCCTGGTGGGTGGTACATTCGGGACAGGTTAAGGTGACGGTGAACGGAATCGGAATGGTAATTGGTGTTTTTGTAGTTAAAAACATATACCGGGAAGAAAAAATGCCTGCGAAAAGAGTAGAGTTTCAACAGATGGTGCCTGTGATTTTAATTGGTATTTGTGCGTCTCTTGGAATTAACATTGTATTTGAATTATTAAAAATTACGGAAAGCTCAGCTACTTATACACAGACAGCAACGGCACAACATTCCGTGCCGCTCTGGCTTGGAATACTATTATACGGTGTTATTTCCTCTGTGGCAGAAGAAGTGGTATTCAGAGGTATTATATACCAGAGGCTAAAAAAATATTTTGCGGTTATTCCGGCTATGATTTGTTCCTCTGTATTATTTGGTGCATATCATGGAAATGTGGTGCAGGGAATTTACGGAAGTATTATGGGAATGCTCATAGTCATCAGCTATGAATGGTGTAAGACGTTAGCGGCACCGGTTCTTTTACACAGCGTAGCCAACCTTGCTATTTTCTTAGTGGGTAGGAATGATGCCTTGGCGGCTAAGATTGCCAATCCCCTGTTTGCGGTATTATTTATTACTTTTGCAGGAATGTGTGTGTATTATATGTATTGTAAAAAAAGAATGTGCAGATAATCTGCACATTCTTTTTTGAAATAACAAAAACCCAAAAGCTAGGCTTTTGGGCTTTTGTTTTGTGTAAAAGGGGAATTCTTCCGGAATTGCTAATTAGCAAACCTAGTGGTTAACTAGATTAACTATACTATAGTACTTTTTTATCAAGGAGTCTATAACAATATTGCTCAAAAATAAAAATATATTCCGAAAATCAACCTGTTTTGTACATATTTTGCTTGGATTTGCGCACAAGATGCTTATTTTGTGAGCAAAATGCTTTGATTTTCAATTTCCGGCGGAATAGAACGTCCTGTATTACTGATTTTCTTACATAAGTTGTCCAGATGATGTAGCTTCTGTCTGGTTTTTACATTAAAGCGTTCTAAGTATTCTCTGTAAAGAGGATTGATTTCCAACTTATCGCGAAATGCCTTTGAGAAAGGGCAGTAAGCAAATAAAATACGGCGACAAACCTTATTAAGAACAGGAGAGCCTTTACTTTCCAAGGTAATCCATGAAATATAGTCGCGTACAAAGGTTTCTCTGTAATTACCTTTGGTTTTTTGTAACAGTATTTTAATTTTTTCTTTCACATCCGCAGAAAGGTCGGAGTTTTTACGGTAAAACTGTATGTAATCAAAATATTCACTGGTAAGAGACATATCGGAAATATCATTCCAACGGCTTCCCTGAACGCGCTTGCACATTTCCCAACGATATTCACCGGCAAGTCTTGTAAGAATCTGGAAAGGATCTTCCGGTAACATAATGGGAATCATCATTCGTGCAGGAGTATTTCTTCGTTTCCCTTCAATTTCCTGCCACATGATACCTCTTAGACCCACGTTAGGCATTAAGATGATATCAGGCAATACTTCCAGCATAATAGTTTCCTTCGGAACACCTGCAGCCGGATCTGAGAAAAGAGTATCCCTATAAAAGAGGGTATAATCTATGGTACGAAGCTGCTCTATACATTCTGTAATACGGGTGGTCTGCTGCAACATTTTATCCGGAGTAAGTAACAGGTTATGCTCTGAAAAAATAGGGCAGTAGGTAGAAATCTTACCAAAAGTAACCTTGTTTACGGAAGGGAACATGTTGCGTAATTCGTACATAACCTTCTGAGCGGTATCGGTAAGGTACTGACGCTCCTGGGCTTCGTTAATACGTCCGCCTGTTCGTAACTCACGCAAATATTGTGGATAGTCGTTATCAAACTCGTTGCGGCTTGGTTCTTTTTTGCCTTCATAAATTAATACAAGCCATTCATATAAGGTGTAAATACCATGTTCGGCATCGCCCTTGTATTCCTTGGCTAACTGATACAACATAGCAGCGTTTTCGGGACCTGCAATGGTTTCGTCTACATAACCGAATAAAAAGAGCATTTTTACAACGGTAGGAATGTTGGAATCATTTAAACTCTTTTGGAAAGCTGCAATGTATACTTCGTAAAAGAGAGAAGTAAGCTTTCTTCTTAATGCATTCAAGGAATCATTTAAAGCTGTTTTATCAATTACATCCTTGTATTTGGCAATCAGCTGACGGAACTCGTCGGCAGTTTCTTTTTTTAGGTTTGCGTAAGCAAGTATCTGATCTAATGAATTATCAAGGTCGGCAGTAGGTACTTCTGTTTTTGTGGCAGAAGGTGCATTGGCATTTTCTTCGGAATCCTGAAGCAGTTTACGGTATTCCTCTACACGTCGCTTGTAAAGAGCCTCGTCAAGTGACGGACGGCCTTCCATTTGAATTAATAACGTATTAATAATGGCATTTAAGGACATGGATTCTGCCGGGTTACTGTGCAAACGGGGGAGTAATGAAGTATATAAATCCAGTATATCCAAGTGATTCTCATTTAAGAGAATGGTAGAAATGGATGATTGGAATTCTTCAAGCTCCTGATGCAATCCGATGATTGCACAGGCATCTTCACCGGCTTTGTACAGATAGCCTGCAAGGTATTCCGGATTATCAATAAAAACTTTTCTGATTAATTCGTTGGAAAAAGCTTTTGCGGATTCGTAATATGGGGAAATCCATGGGGCGATATCGTCTTCAGCTTTTAAGGGCGCCAGTTCCCGAAGGGTAGGAAGCTCTTTGGCGGAAATGGCACATTTCATGCAAAGGGCTTTGTACTGCTTATAGCTTTCAATTAAAAAACGATACAGGTTGTCTGCATTGTATTTTGCCATGATATAACTGTCGGCTATATGACAGACTGTCCTTATGGTTGAAGTGACAATGAAACCTGCCATGTCTGAATTACTCTTAATAAGATGGAGTAATTCCATGTGGTTTTTACAAGGATATGTAAAAGCTGTTACATCGGTTTCGGCTACATAGTCATACGAATAATAGCCGTTTGCTAATTCGAGGACACCGATAACATCGCCTTTTTTTAAGTATAATTCATCGCCATCGCAACGTGCAGTTACGCTACCTTGGGTAATGATATATATTTCTCCGCCTGCCTGCCCGCTTTGTACAATGGTTTTGCCGGCGGCAATTGTTTTTTGAGCCATACCAAACCTCCGTGTAAATTGTGTCATATTTATCATATTATACTATAATCTGCTTTTTAAAAACAATATAATTCGGCATTTTTTACGAAAATATTGAAGATAATTGCCTTATCCATACTTGCCCGTATTTTAACTTTGTGGTATTATTAATTGATACTGATGATGCAAGGAGGCCTACTATGGATAAGGAACAGCAAAATCTTGTAATTCTTTCAAATAAGTACAGAGATGAGGTAATGCGCCTTGCGCAGTATTTGCCTTGGTTGGAAGCACATGTGGATCATTCCGTTTCATCTAATTATGATGCCAATGGTGAGATGTCTACTTCGCTTGCGTTTCCGGTTTACGACGGTAATCTTTTGCGAATGGTAAAAGAAGCTAAGAATACACAGTTTATTGACAAGAATTATGTTTACGTTTATTCCAGAAAACGTATGAGAAGTGTGGCAGATGAAAAGCGTGCCATTGAACAGGCAACCATGGCTGAGTTTGATGTGCTTGCTGCAATTCTTGCGAAGTATGTGCTTACCGGTATGACAAAAGGAAAGGTGTGGTCAGAGGGTGTGACCAGCGGCGTGTTTTATCAGGTAATATCGAAGATGAAAGAATTAGTTGAATTCTGGGGACAGAAATAGACGTATTGGAGTGAAAAGAATGGGTGAGAAGTCGGCACATAAGAAAGAGTATATAGTTGAAACTGCGAAAAAGGTATTTGTTGAAAAAGGATATAAAAGCGTAACCATGAAGGATATTGTTGATGCATGCGGTATCAGCAGAGGTGGTTTGTATCTGTATTTTGATAGTACGGCAGCGGTATTTGAAGCAGTGTTGGAAACAGAATCGGGAAGTGTACATAAGAATACGCAGGAGAAGCTTCCTTCTAATTTTACACCCGCAGATTTTTTATCACTCTTTTTAAAGGAACAGAAAAAAGAGATTTTAAATAAAAAAGATAATCTCTCGGTTGCTATTTACGAGTATTTATTTGAAAATAAAATTCCGAAAAAGGATAATTACATAAGCAAGCAGTTTTCGGCTTGCGTTAAAGTGGCGGCTAAGCTGATTGAGGCTTGTGTTAATGCAGGGGAAATTTATTGTGAGGAACCTCTTGCTGCGGCACGTAATCTTATGTATGTTATTGAAGGATTGAAGATTCAGGCAAATACCTGTGGGGTTACCGAATCGGCCATCGATAAGGAGTTTTTGTATATTTTATCGGGGATGACAACAGAAGAATAATGTTCAAAAGATGCTTCGGGCTATACCTGAGGCATTTTTCTTCCTGTTTGATTAAAATATGGGGTGTGAATTATGGTAGAAACGATTATTTCGCTGAAGCTTCCGGCGGGCGAAAACATTAAAATACAGAAAAAACGCATTGAGTCTTCTAAAGGTGCAAAGGGAATGGCCAGGGCGGTTATTGTAACAGGAATACATGGTGATGAACTGGAGGGTCAGTACATCTGTTATGAATTAAACCGAATATTGCAGGAAAATAAGCACTTTCTCAATGGGGTTGTGGATATTTATCCGGCACTAAACCCGTTAGGAATTGAGTGTGTCAGCAGAAATATTCCGAATATGGAAATGGATATGAACCGCAATTTTCCGGGAAACCCGGATGGTAATGTAATGGACAGGATAGCGGATGCCATTGTGTGCGATATAAAAGGGGCAGATTTATGTCTGGATATTCATGCCAGCGATACTTTTGTAAGGGAAATGCCACAGGTTAGAATTAATGACAGATTTGCGTCAGATTTACTTCCTTTTGCAAAATTACTGAATGTTGATTTTGTGTGGTTAAATGCCACGGAAACAGTACATGAATCCACTCTTGCTTATACCATGAATTCTTTGGGTGTACCTACTCTTGTTATGGAAATGGGAGTGGGTAACAGAATTAACCTTCAATATGGCAATCAAATCGTAAATGGTGTGTTAAACCTGTTACATGAAATGGGAATGTGGCGTGGCGAAGTGGAACCGGTGCGAAAACCTATCATTTCTACGGATGGAGAAGTTGTGGTTATCAGGTCAGAAAAGTCTGGGGTATTTATTCCTAAGATTTCCAATGATTGCAGAGTGGAACAAGGGCAGGAAATCGGCTCGGTTGTGGATGTGTTAAACGGAGAGGTAAAGATGAAAGTAGAGGCTCCGGCATCGGGATTAGTATTTACCATAAGAGAGTATCCTATGGTACATGAAGGAGCGCTTCTTGCAAGAATTCTTACCGGTGACGGAAAGGTAAAGGACCGTGCCGCGATTATGGAGGGATATCGTGCAGATTAAAGAAATATATCAGTTAGAAAGTCCATATCGTGATCCTATGGTAGTGAAGGGATATACCTTTGGAAAAGGTGATAAGGCGGCATGTATCTTGGGTTCCATAAGAGGAAATGAAATACAGCAGCTTTACATTTGTTCCCAACTTGTAAAAGCGTTAAAAGAGTTGGAAAACAACGGATGTATCAGTGCCAATAAGGAGATTATGGTAATACCATGTGTTAATACACATTCTCTGAATGTAAGCAAGCGTTTTTGGACTGTGGATAATACAGATATTAATAAGATGTTTCCGGGAAATGAAGAAGGGGCAACTACATCCCGTATTGCTTCGGGAGTTTTAAGTGCAATTAAGGATTATAGTTATGGAATCCAGCTTGCAAGCTTCTATATGAGCGGCGAGTTTGTGCCCCATATCCGAATGATGGAGACGGGATATCAAAATACTTCCCTTGCTAATTTGTTTGGGCTTCCCTTTGTGGTTGTAAGAGAGCCAAGACCCATAGATACAAAGGGACTTAATTACAACTGGCAGAATGAATTAACGGCAGCATTTTCTCTTTATACCAATAAGTGTGATGAGATAGATGAAAAGAGTGCTAAGCAGGCTGTGGCAGCAGTACTTCGTTTTTTGACAAGAATGGGGGTAGTGCGTTATGAAAGCCATAGCGGATATATCAGTCATGTTATTTATGAAAAAGAATTAAAAAATGTACATTCACCGGAAGCGGGAATCTATAAGCCCGTTGCGAGGGTGGGTGAGGATGTACGGTATAAAGATTTAATGGGAGTGGTAATTGATCCTTTTGAGGGACATGTAAAAGCAGAAATTTTGGCCCCCACAGACGGGATTGTGTTCTTTGCAAAGACCAGCCCGATGGTCACAGAAGGTGAAATTGTGTACAGATTGATACATAGATTGCACGAGTAAGGCCATTTTTTCGGATAATATCCCATTGAAAAAAGTTATGAATTCAGTATAATGGATAATGATACAAAAATTAGAATCTTATTACGGAGGAGAATCATGGGCACTGTAAGACGTATCTATGTTGAAAAGAAAGAGCCTTTTGCGGTAAAGGCAAAAGAACTCAGAGAGGAAATGAAGAACTACCTGGGCATCACCAGCGTGGATAAGGTACGTGTTTTTATTCGCTATGATGTAGAGAATATATCAGATGAAGTATTTGAAAAAGCCTGCAAGACGGTATTTTCAGAACCACCTGTAGATGATATTTACTTTGAAGCATTTGAAATGGCAGAAGGTTCCAAAGTATTCAGCGTTGAATTCTTACCGGGACAGTTTGACCAGAGAGCCGATAGTGCGGTTCAATGTGTTCAGTTCTTAAAAGAGGACGAAGAACCTATTATCAAAACAGCAGTAACCTATTATTTTGAAGGGAAATTAACAGACGATGAGTTTGCTAAAGTAAAGGCATTCTGTATTAACCCTGTTGATTCAAGGGAAACAGACATGGTAAAACCGGAAACTTTGGTAACTGAGTTTGAAGAACCTGCTGATGTTATTATTTTTGACGGATTTACTGAAAAGAATGAAACAGAATTGAAGGAGTTATATGATTCTTTGGGTCTTGCAATGACTTTCAAGGATTTCCTTCATATCCAGAATTATTTTGCAAAAGACGAAAAGCGAGACCCGTCCATGACGGAAATCAGAGTGCTTGATACATATTGGTCAGACCATTGCCGTCATACTACATTCTCAACAGAATTAAAGGATGTGGAATTCGGTGAAGGTTATTATCGTACACCAATTGAGACAACATACTTAAGCTACCTTGACACAAGAGAAGAAATCTTTAAGGGACGTGAAGATAAGTTTGTGTGTCTTATGGACCTTGCCCTCATGGCAATGCGTAAATTGAAAAAAGACGGCAAGCTTGCTGATTTAGAGGAATCTGAAGAAATCAATGCTTGTTCTATTGTAGTACCTGTTGAAATTGATAAGAATGACGGAAATGGCGTTGTTACGGAAGAATGGCTTGTAAGCTTTAAAAATGAAACACATAACCATCCGACAGAAATTGAACCTTTCGGTGGTGCAGCTACCTGTCTTGGCGGAGCTATCCGTGACCCGTTGTCAGGACGTTCTTATGTATATCAGGCTATGCGTGTTACCGGTGCAGCTGATCCTACAGTACCGGTTGCAGATACATTAAAAGGAAAGCTTCCGCAAAAGAAGCTTGTCCGTGGTGCAGCACAGGGTTATTCTTCTTACGGTAACCAGATTGGTCTTGCCACAGGTTTTGTAAAAGAAATTTATCATCCGAATTATGTGGCAAAACGTATGGAAATCGGTGCCGTTATGGGTGCAGCACCTCGTGCTAACGTAATCAGGGAAACTTCTGATCCTGACGATATTATTATTTTATTAGGCGGACGTACAGGACGTGACGGTTGCGGTGGTGCAACAGGATCTTCTAAGGTTCATACAGAAAGCTCTATTGAAACTTGCGGAGCTGAAGTTCAGAAGGGTAACGCTCCTACAGAACGTAAGATTCAGAGATTGTTCAGACGTGAAGAGGTTAGTACCTTAATTAAAAAATGTAATGACTTTGGTGCCGGCGGTGTATCCGTTGCAATCGGCGAACTTGCTGACGGCTTAACAGTAGACCTTGATAAAGTACCTAAAAAATATGCAGGTCTTGACGGAACAGAACTTGCTATTTCGGAATCCCAGGAACGTATGGCAGTTGTTGTAGATCCAAAAGATGTAGAACAGTTCTTAGCATACGCTATGGAAGAAAACTTAGAGGCAGTTCCTGTTGCAGTTGTGACAAAAGAGCCAAGACTTGTGCTTAAGTGGAGAGGAAAAGAAATTGTTAACTTACAAAGAAGTTTCCTCGATACAAACGGTGCTCATCAGGAAACAAGCGTAAGCGTTGATATTCCTGTAAAAGAAGATAATTATTTTAACAAAGTGGCAATTAAGAAGGTAGAAGATGCCATTGAAGCAAACGATGCAAAAGCTGCGTTTATCGCTACTTTGAACGATTTAAATGTATGTTCACAAAAAGGTCTTGTGGAAATGTTTGATGCTTCTATCGGAGCCGGCAGTGTATTTATGCCTTATGGTGGTAAGTATCAGTTAACAGAAACACAGACTATGGTTGCAAAGCTTCCTGTATTAAAGGGAAAAACAGACACAGTAACCATGATGAGTTATGGTTTTGATCCATACCTTTCTTCTTGGAGTCCGTACCACGGCGCAATTTATGCTATGACAGAATCTCTTTCTAAGATTGTGGCAAGCGGTGGTGACTATAAGAAAGTAAGACTTACTTTCCAGGAATATTTCAGAAGAATGACAGAAGATCCTTCAAGATGGAGCCAGCCTTTTGCAGCTCTTCTTGGTGCTTATGATGCTCAGATTGGATTCGGACTTGCTTCTATCGGCGGTAAGGACAGTATGTCAGGTACGTTTAACGAAATCGACGTTCCTCCGACACTTGTTTCTTTTGCTATAGATGTTGCAAAACATCAGGAAATTATAAGCCCTGAACTTAAAAATGTTGGTGACAAGTTAGTTCGTTTCAGCCTTGAAAAGGATGAATATGATGTTCCTATCTACCGTGATGTAATGGCACTTTATGAAGCAATCCATGACATGATGGAAAGAGGAATGATTAAAGCAGCATATGCTTTGGATTCAAAGGGTGTAGCCGCTGCAGCAGCTAAGATGGCATTTGGTAACAAGCTTGGAGTTAAGTTTAACAGTGAATTAGAATTAGCAGAATTATTTGACAACGGTATCGGTGATATTCTTGCAGAAATCCCTGCAGATATGTTAAGTGCAGTAGAAGTAGAATATACAGTTGTTGGTGAAGTTACAGCTTCAGGATTCTCTTACAAAGATATGAATGTATCTATGGAAGAGGCTTTATCAGCTTGGACTTCAAAACTTGAAAAAGTATTCCCGACAAAATCTTCGCTCGATGCAACACCGGTTGAATCAAAGATTTATACAGCAGATTCTATCTATGTATGTAAGAATCTTGTGGCGAAACCGACAGTATTTATCCCTGTATTTCCGGGTACAAACTGTGAGTATGACAGTACAAAGGCTTTTGAAAGAGCAGGAGCAAATGTTGTAACAAAAGTGTTCAAAAATATGACAGCAGAAGATATCAGAGAGTCTGTAGATGCTTTTGAAAAGGCAATTAACGGAGCACAGATTATTATGTTCCCGGGTGGATTCTCAGCAGGTGACGAACCGGACGGAAGTGCTAAGTTCTTTGCGACTGCATTCCAGAATGCGAAGATGAAAGAAGCTGTTATGAAGCTTTTAAATGAAAGAGACGGTCTTGCACTTGGTATCTGTAATGGTTTCCAGGCATTAATCAAGCTTGGACTTGTACCATTCGGTGAAATTGTCGGACAGAACGAAGCTTCTCCAACACTTACCTTTAATACTATTAACCGTCACATCTCTAAGATGGTATATACTAAGGTGGTTTCTAATAAGTCTCCTTGGCTTCAGGGAGCAGAGCTTGGTAAGACTTATACCAGTCCTGCATCTCATGGTGAAGGTAGATTTGTTGCAAATCCTGAATGGATTAAAAAACTGTTTGAAAACGGACAGGTAGCTACCCAGTATGCAGATATCAACGGTAATATCAGTATGGATGAAGAATGGAACGTAAATGGTTCTTATGCGTCAATCGAAGGTATTACATCTCCTGACGGAAGATGCTTCGGTAAGATGGCACATGCTGAAAGACGTGATACAGCAGTGGCAATGAACATCTATGGTGATCAGGATCTTAAGATCTTTGAATCAGGTGTTAAATATTTCAAATAATCAGTCTTATGAGATAGTCCGCCGCATGCCTAATACGACAGGCATGCGGCGGTTTTAGTATACTATGGGAAAGGATGTGTCATATTGGCAGGCATAAAAACAAAAAGCTATGAAATGGATATGTGTTCCGGTTCAGTATTGAAAAAGATGCTGTTATTTGCACTGCCATTAATGTGCTCCAGTGTATTACAGTTGTTATTTAATGCTGCGGATATTGTGGTAGTAGGGCGCTTTTCCGGAGATAATTCTTTGGCGGCAGTGGGTGCTAATTCGTCCTTGATCAATCTTTTGACCAATCTGTTTATCGGTTTATCAGTGGGAGCCAATGTTTTGGTTGCCCGTGATTATGGAGCCAAAAGAGAAGAGGATTTGAAAAAAACAGTACATACCTCTATTACAATCGGTATCATTAGCGGCGTTTTATTGACTTTTGTGGGTTTAATCGGTGCAGGTATCATCTTAAGGTGGATGCAGACTCCGGGAGATGTATTAGACTTGGCAATTGTATATTTACGGGTCTATTTTCTGGGGATGCCGGCTATGATGGTGTATAACTTCGGTAGTGCAGTATTAAGGGCAATCGGAGATACGAAACGGCCATTGTATTATTTACTGTTTTCCGGAGTAATTAATGTTATATTAAATTTAATCTTTGTTGTATTTTTAAATATGGATGTGGCGGGAGTTGCGGCTGCAACTGCAATTTCCCAGTGTGTTTCTGCAGTACTTGTGGTGAGATGCCTCATTCGTGAAACAGGCGCAATTCACCTTGATTTAAAGGCTTTGAAAATATATAAAGATAAGTTAAATCAGATTTTAAGAATTGGTCTACCGGCAGGATTTCAGGGAATGCTGTTTTCTTTGTCAAATGTTGTGATTCAGTCTGCAGTCAATGGTTTTGGAGAAACCGTGGTGGCCGGTAATTCAGCTGCATCCAACATAGAAGGATTTGTATATGTGGCAATGAATGCTTTTTGTCAGGCAACCTTGTCTTTTTCAAGTCAGAACATGGGTGCAGGAGAAAAGAAAAGAGTATTACGGGTGCTTTTGGCAGGTCAGGCCTGCGTAAGCGTGGTCGGAATCCTCTTGGGCAATCTGGTGTATCTGTTTGGTGAACCATTGCTTGGCATTTATTCTGAAAGCGGACCGGTAATAAAGGCAGGAATGGACAGGCTTGCAATGATATGTGTGCCCTATGCTTTATGCGGTATTATGGATGTTATGGTGGGAGGTATCAGAGGAATCGGATATTCTATTATGCCTATGATTGTGTCCTTGGTAGGTGCCTGCGGACTTAGATTATTATGGCTTGCAACGGTGTTTCAGATACCGGAGTACCATACCATTCAGACGGTGTATCTTTCATACCCGATTTCCTGGTCCATTACTATTTTGGCTCATGTAATTTGTTATGCCATTGGATACCGCAGAATTAAGTTTTCTGGTTGAAGAAGATGGGGCGGTATGCTATAATTTATAAAATGTTATGCGTTTGCATACCTAAGATAACGCGGGGGCTGTGATATGCTAAAGATCAAGAATCGTGATCAGGCAGATTCGCGTATTATGATAAGTGGGCTTGTTATCATGCTTATTTGTCTTTTTGCCTGTATCATACATATTTCTGACTTGTACAGTTCTTTTAAATCACAAATTAATAGAGAGTTCGTGAGAGAAACAAAAGCTTCCGCAGACCATGTGGAGGCTATTGTTGCTGAGAAAAACTCGTATTTAACAAGTATTAGTAATGAGTTAGCAGCGGCACTCTCAAATGGTGTGGATGAAGAAACTACAGCTGACATTTTAGGTAAGTATGATTCGAAGGAATTTGTTTATTTGGCATATCTTCATAAGGCCGGAGGCGTGTATGATTCTGATGGGGAATGGAATACTGATATTTTCAGAACCATTCAGGATACCATTGCTATTTTTAAGAGACCATATATTGAATTATCTACAGAGGTAATGGATGAAAATGGCAATCATACCCTCAGATATGTAATTCCGGTTTATAAAGGAGCAGATATCTGCGGACATGTTGTGGCATATTATAAATATACGGGATGGTTTGAAAAGTCGGAGTATTCTTATGTGAGAAGCAGGGGAGCAGTGTACCTTACGGATTTAGAGGGTGTATTTTATGCCGCAGAAGAAGAAGCACTGTTTGTAAAAGGAGAACATAAGAATCTGTTTGAAGCTCTTTATCAGAACAGTGATTTTACGGCAAAGTCCAATACACATATAACGGATATTAAAAAGGGAATGCAACATAGCCGTTCGGAGCAGAACAGTTATATAGACCATGTGGGCAAGAAGGTAGTCATGGTATTAGAGCCGATTACCAATTCGGATGATATATTCATGGTTTGTTGTTACTGTGAGGATGATCAAGTGGAGGCAGTAAAGCCTACTATTCTTCGAAGTGTAATTGTTTGTATTTTAATCGTACTTTTAATGATATGTCTTATTATCTATGTGTGGGCAAGTGCGAAACAGTCTAATATGGTAATTGAGCGTCTGGCATACGAGGATAATATTACAGAGGGTAAGAATACCAACTTCTTTAGGGACAAGGCATTACAGATTATTGCTACCAACAGAGAGATTCCGTTTATTGCCCAGCGATTTGACATTGTAAACTTCAGATATATTAACGAAGCATACGGACATACCCGTGCCGATGAAATTTTGAAGGCATGTATTGATTTAAAAGAAAAATTCTATGACGAAAAAGAATTGTGCGTCCGTATGGATTCTGACCAGTTCTTAATGTTAAGTATTAATGACAGCAGTGTAGATCAGAAGCGTTCTGATTACATGGAGGCAGTGAACGAATTTGCACGTTCCATCGGTGTAAAATATCCGATTCGTTTAAAATTCGGTGTATACCAGGTAAGAAAGCAGGATTTGGATATAGACTTAATCATCGATAGAGCTAACGTTGCCAGAAAGTCATTAGACGGTGATGAAACCAAACTGATTGCATATTATTCGGACGCTTTGGTTCAAAATATGCGTAAGGTGGATAAGATTGAGTCTGAGATGGCAAAAGCCCTTGAATCAGGTGAGTTTAAGGTGTTTTTACAGGCTAAATGGGATATTGTGGAGAATAAGCTTGCCGGTGCAGAAGCACTTGCACGTTGGATAAGAAGCGACGGAACCATGATATTCCCAAATCAGTTTATTCCTGTTTTTGAAAAGAACGGATTTATTGAAAAACTTGACTTCTACATGTTAGAGTCTATTTGCAGACTTATGGGTAACAGGGTAAAAGAAGGCAAAAAGATTTGTCCGATTTCTATTAACCAGTCAAGACTTTTGTTACATAACCCGGAATATGTAAATAATGTTTCTAAGGTTATCAGTGCTCATAGTACGCCGACAGAGTGTATTGAGTTGGAGTTGACAGAAACTGTATTCTTAGATGACAGAAATAGAATGATTGAAATCATTAAGCAGTTAAGAAATTTGAATTTAAAATTGTCCATGGACGATTTTGGTTCGGGATATTCATCTTTGAACCTGTTAAAGGATATTCCGCTTGATGTTTTAAAGATTGACAGAGAGTTCTTTAGTGAAATGATTACTTCAGAAACCAGTATTATCATTTTACAAAAGATTATCGAAATGGCAGAAGGACTTGGAATGGAAGTTTTATGTGAAGGCGTGGAGACAGAAGAGCAGATTGAAACCTTAAAGCGTCTTGAATGTCGTCTTGTACAGGGATATTATTATTCTAAACCAATTCCTTTGGAAGAATTTATTGAGAAGTATTTGACCTAGTCAAAAAGGTAATTGATAATGAACTATCAACTTGAATTAGAAAAAGTAATTAATAGTCTGCAGGGTTTTCGGTGCAGACTATTATTACATAGTTGCTGTGCACCTTGCAGCAGTTATGTAATAGAATATTTAAGTCAGTATTTTGACATTACTGTTTTTTACTATAATCCAAATATCTCGGAGAGAGAGGAATATAGTAAGCGAGTGGTGGAACAAAAACGTCTGATTCAGAGTATGCCCTTAAAAGGCAAGGTGGATTTTATAGAGGGAGAGTATGTTCCCGAAGATTTTTATGATGTGGCAAAAGGCTATGAGACCTGTCCGGAAGGTGGGGAACGCTGTCATAGATGTTTTGAATTAAGACTTAGGGAAACTGCCAAGCTTGCACTTAAAAAGGGATATGATTATTTTACAACAACATTAACCATCAGTCCCCTTAAAAATGCGGCTGTTTTAAATGAAATAGGGCAACAATTGGCATCGGAATACGGAGTTCCTTTTTTGCCTTCAGACTTTAAGAAAAAGGGCGGGTATCAGCGTTCCATTGAGTTGTCTAAGGAATATGATTTGTACAGACAGGATTACTGTGGTTGTATTTATTCCAAGGTAGAACGTGAGCGTCAGAAGAACGACGGGAAATCTGAGGCTACAATGAATTAAGATAAGTTTGTATCAGATAATGATAGAGAGGAAAAATTATGAAAAAGATATTGGATATTATTTCTGCAGAAGTAATGAGTGCTTTTGAAAAAGCAGGATATGAAGCAGGCTATGGTAAGGTAAATCTTTCTAACCGTCCTGATTTATGTGAATATCAGTGTAACGGTGCACTTGCCCTTGCAAAGCAGTATAAGAAAGCTCCGATTATGATTGCAAATGATATAGCAGCTATTCTTGCAGAAAGCAAGATTTTATCAAGCGTAGAAGCTGTGGCACCGGGCTTTTTGAATCTTAAGGTGAGTGCTGAATTCTTGGCAGACTATCTGAATGAAATGGCAGTTAGTGAAAAATTTGGTATGGAAACGGAAAATCCTAAGACTATTATGGTGGACTACGGCGGACCAAACGTGGCAAAGCCCCTTCATGTAGGACATTTACGTTCAGCAGTAATCGGTGAAAGTATTAAGAGAATTTGCCGCTATGCAGGTCACAATGTAATCGGTGATATCCACTTGGGAGACTGGGGACTTCAGATGGGACTTATTATTCATGAGTTGTCATTGCGTAAGCCGGAATTACCTTATTATGATGAAACCTTTACAGGAGAATATCCCAAGGAAGCACCATTTACTATTTCTGAATTAGAAGAAATCTATCCTACCGCAAGCGGAAAGTCAAAGGTGGATGAAGCATATAAAGAAAAAGCAATGGAGGCTACGTATAAACTTCAGACAGGCGTGCGTGGCTATCGTGCATTATGGGATCACATTATTAATGTATCCGTAACAGATTTAAAGAGAAATTATGATAACTTAAATGTAGAGTTCGACCTTTGGAAAGGTGAATCTGACGTACAGGATTTGATTCCGGGTATGGTAGATTATATGAAAAAAGGCGGATATGCATATATCAGTAATGGGGCATTAGTAGTAGATGTAAAAGAAGAAACAGATACCAAAGAAGTGCCTCCGTGTATGATTTTAAAGTCAGACGGTGCATCTTTGTATAATACAACAGACCTTGCAACCATTATGGAACGTATGGAAAAATATCATCCGGATAAGATGATATACCTTACCGATAAGCGTCAGGAACTTTATTTTGAACAGGTATTCCGTTGTGCAAGAAAGACAAAGCTTGTGGATGAAAACACGGAATTGAAACATATTGGTTTCGGTACTGTGAATGGTAAAGACGGTAAGCCGTTTAAAACCCGTGATGGCGGTGTAATGCGTCTTGAATATCTGATTAAAGAGATTCAGGATGAAATGTTTAAAAAGATTATGGACGGACATGCTACCAGTGAGGAAGAAGCACATAAGACAGCTAAAATCGTTGGTATGTCAGCCATTAAATACGGAGATTTGTCTAATCAGGCAAGCAAGGATTATATCTTTGATATAGACAGATTTACTTCTTTTGAAGGTGATACAGGTCCATATATCTTATATACAATTGTGCGTATTAAGTCAATTCTCAGTCGTTTCACAGAAGCAGGCGGAGATGTGAATGTATGTAAGATTAAAGCGACTACGGGAGAGTCCGAAAAGGCATTGATGTTAGAAATTACCAAGTTTAATGCCATGATTCAGAGTGCATACGAAGAAGTAGCACCACACAAGATTTGCGCATATATTTATGATTTGGCAAATGCCTTTAACCGTTTCTATCATGAAACAAAGATTCTTACAGAAGAAGATGCAGAAAAGAAACAGAGTTATATTGCATTGTTAAAGCTTAGTCAGGGTGTTCTTGAAACCAGCATTGATTTGTTAGGATTTGAAGCTCCTGAGCGTATGTAACGACTTCGTTATAGGATGCTTTAAAAAAAGTTGTATTTTTGTAAAAAAGGTGTTGACAAGCACACGGTTTAAATAGTATACTAGCAAAGCGGGTCGCAGATAGGCCCGCTAAAAAATGGGATCTTAGCTCAGCTGGGAGAGCATCTGCCTTACAAGCAGGGGGTCATAGGTTCGAGCCCTATAGGTCCCATTTATACAACAAAATACAGATTATGGCGAGATAGCTCAGTTGGCTAGAGCACACGGTTCATACCCGTGGTGTCGAGGGTTCGAATCCCCCTCTCGCTACTAACAGAAAAAGAATCCGTTCGGATTCTTTTTTTGTTGTTGTTAGTCATGGAAGTTGATATGAACCCTCTCCACCAGGTCGTGGTGGAGAGGGCGCACGAAGTCTGGTGGACATCTGTTTAGTGTGGACCGGAGCGTAGCGTAGAACGAATCTCACTCTCGTTATTAACAAAAAGAGAATCCGCGGATTCTCTTTTTTGTTGATATGGGAAAATTATGTCAATTGTATCATTATGACTTTTGGACTAATTTGAGGCAAAATCTACTTGTCTTTTGGGGTGGAAATGGTAAAATATAAGTACAATTAAATATGAGTAAAAAAAGAAGAAATGGGTGTTTAATATGTTTGATTTTAAATTTGATTGGGCTCCGGATATGGAAACCGGTAATGGCGATATAGATAAGCAACATAAGCAGCTTTTTAAAATTGGACGTGATTTGGAGCAGTTAATTCGTATTCAGTGTATCGGCGTGACAGATAAGCAATTGTTGGATATTGTATGTGCTCTTCGTGATTATACAGGATATCATTTTTATGAAGAAGAACGCATGATGCAGGAAATGAATTATTCCGGTATGACTGCACATAAGAAGTTTCATAAGAAATGTTCTGAATATGTTATGAAGTTAGATCTTCCTAAGATTAAGGCAGAACCATTAAAACAGTTAAAGCTTATTAAAGATGAAGTAAAAACATGGATTATGACGCATGTTTTAAGTGAAGATAAAAATATGATTGCGGCTTACCAGAAGTATTTAGCGGAAGGAAAGGACAGTGCTTCTAAGGAGGAAGTTCAGGATGATGAGATGTATGGACGCTTCCTCAAAGAGTATGATGTGGTGAAGCTTTATTTGTACAAGGATCAATCTTGTAAAGGACATCTTGTGGCAGTGTTTAAAGAAGCAGCTACGGAGATGTGCAGATTATCTGCTTTAGAGAGAAATATCTTTTTTGCAGATATCGCTAAGGCGGCTAAAGTTTTGAAAAAGTGCTATGACCCGGATGCAATCTGCTATATGGATTTGGGAGATATGGGAGAAAAACTTGCTTATCACATTATTCCTAAGTATAAAGAAGATGGCAATTTCGGAGTACAGCAAGTAATTGATTATAATGCTGTTTATGAGAATCCGCAGCGTTATGAAGCTATCTATGATAAATTGAAAGATAAGTTTTAGTCATAATTTGTAATGTTGGAGTTGTTACAAAGGCAGATGAATGTGCTGCCGGAGTAGCAGCTCTTTTTGTGTATTCAGTCGGGGAAACAGTAGGAGAAAACCCGACTGAAAGGCATCCAACAAGAATTTAGTCGGAGAAACAGCAGGAAAAAACCCGACTGAAAGGCATCCAACAAGAATTTAGTCGGAGAAACAGCAGGAGAAAACCTGACTGAATCACAGTAAGAAAGAATTTAGTCGGAAAAATAGCAGGAAAAAACCCGACTGAAAGGCATCCAACAAGAATTCAGTCGGGGAAACAGCAGGAAAAAACCGACTAAATCACAGCAAGCAAGAATTTAGTCGGAAAAATAGCAAGAAAAAAACCGACTAAATCACAGCAAGCAAGAATTTAGTCGGAAAAACAGCAGGAAAAAATCCGACTGAATTATAATCAACAAGAATTTAGTCGGAAAAATAGCAGGAGAAAACCCGACTGAATCACAGAAAGTAAGAATTCAGTCGGGGAAACAGCTTCGGGTTAGTTGGCACGTCCACATATCCACAGCCTGCTTGCTTGTGGATATCCTGAGGCGATGTTATAATATATATCAAAAATGAGATACAAAAAACAGCAGTGCGTGGGAATACAGTATGTGAAAATACAGGATATGACTGAAGGGAGAATCATATGCAGGGGTATAAACCGGGAGCCGAGTGCTCTGAATGTAAAGGACAATGTTGTAAGGATAAGGGCTGCTCATTGGCACCGGAAGATATGTTGAAAGCATTAAACAAAGAGGATGGCGAATTAAGGGACCAAATTCTTACGCTTCTTAATGATGAGAACGGATTATATGCAATTGATTATTTTAGTGAAGAAGCAGGAACTTGTTTTTATCTGCGTATGAGACACAAATGTTATAACTTTATCGGTGTTGATGCCATGGGAGAATGTGTTGCTTTAACAGAAACAGGATGCAGCTTATCGCCTGAAAAAAGGCCTAAGGGTGGGCGATACTTAGAAAGTAAGCCAGACAGACAATGCGTGCAACATTATTCAAGAGAACAGATGTGTACTGATTGGGCACCTTACAGCGACATACTGAAAAGTATATGGAAAGAATATCATGCCAAATTTGAAGAAGACGGTACTTTTGATAAGTGTGATGATGCTTATTTTGCATGGTTAAAAGAAAAAAGAGAAAAAAATAAAGATTTTTTGTAAAAAATAAAACCGATTACACTTTAGATGCATCTATATGATATAACCGTACAAAAGAAAGGTGGTATTATATATGAGAAGAATGAGATTGGTAGCTTTAGGACTAATAGTAGCTATCAGTATTACAGGATGTTCTACAAAAGAAAAAATAATAGAGAGTTCTTGGGATAGAGCGGCTGAAATATTGGTAAGTAATGAAATTGAAGTTACAGAAGAACCAGAAGCAGAAGAATCGGAAGCAGAAGAGCCAGTAGCAGAAGAACCTGAAACTGAGGAAGCTGTAACCGAGGAGCCAGTAGCGGAAGAACCTGAAGCAGAAGAATCTGTGACAGAGGAACCTGAAACAGAAGAACCGGCAACAGAAGAAGCTGTAACCGAGGAACCAGTAGCGGAAGAACCTGAAGCAGAAGAACCGATAGTGGAAGAACCTGAAACTGAGGAAGCTATAGCAGAAGAACCAATAGTGGAAGAACCAGTCGTAGAAGAATTGCCGGAAGTGATTTATACAGTAACAGGTATGGATGCTGTTATGCATGCCTCAAAGGCTTGTAAGATTTATGTTGAGCCATCTACCGATTATGATAAACTGGGAAGCCTTGTGGCAGGTCAGGCAATACGGGTAACGGGAAAAACGGACAACGATTGGTATCAGGTAGAGTTCTGTGGAAACACAGGCTATATAAAAGCAGATTTGTTAAAAGAACAGGAACCGATTCCGGAACCAACACCCGCACAAACTACGGGATATAATATTACACCAATGGATGTTGTAATGTTCTCAACTTGTGACAGCCTTATCTTTAATGGACCGGATACTGCAAGCGGTGTTATGGGAAGTTTGGTGTTAGATCAGGCAATCCGTGTAACAGGACAGACCGATACAGGATGGTATCAGGTGGAATTCTGTGGTAATTCGGGCTATATGACAATGGATATGTTAACACCGACTGCAAGAGTAAAAGCACGTAACGAATATACTGAAGCAGAATTAATTCAGATGGTTCTAGCAGAATGTGTTACACCGGAAATGTCAGCCAGAGACAAAGCGATTGCTATTAATAATTACTTATGTAATTTCTGTGAATATGATTATACATATACATACCGTTCAACCTATGATGCTTTAACCCACGGACAGGTAGTGTGTCAGGGATATGCCAACGCATATAAGAAATTGATGGAAGCTGCCGGAGTAAAAACAGATTACATTTCCGGTCAGGGATGGACAGGAATAGAATGGGGAAGCCATGGTTGGAACCGTGTAACCATTGATGGTGTGTATTATTACGTAGACGTTACTTGGAATGACAGTATGGGAGGAAACTATTATTTGCTTATGGATTATGATACATTCCATTATGATCATTACCAGCAACGAGTAAATCCGTATAGAGTTGAATAAAGTATACAGCTGGAAAAAAGATTAATAAGATTCGTATTACATTTTTATCAGTGATAATGTCGATTGCGACGGTTGCGTGCAGTGGTGAAGTAACTGCGGATACTGCTTCGGATTGCAAGGAAGATGTATGAGAAATAAATGAAAATACGGCATTGTGGACGAACGCAATGATTGAATTGACAAGAGAGCTTTCTGTGAAATAAAATCTAATGAATGACATTTTGCTTCTTTTTGGTTATAATCTATAATGATATTGTTGAAGTGGCAGGGATGAGAGCTTTTGCAATCATCCCTGTTTTTGTAAGAAAGGATATAAATCTGTATGAGAATCGGAATGGGATATGATGTGCATAAATTAGTAGAAGGAAGGGATTTAATTATCGGTGGTGTTAAAATCCCTTATGAAAAAGGCTTGTTAGGGCATTCGGATGCAGATGTATTACTTCATGCGATTATGGATGCTTTGCTTGGAGCGGCAGCCCTGGGAGATATTGGCAAACATTTCCCGGATACGGATGAGAAGTATCGTGGGATTTCCAGTGTGGAATTATTAAAACATGTGGGCGAATTGCTTAACGATAACTTCTTTATGATAGAAAATATTGATGCTACTATTATTGCGCAGGCACCAAAGATGCGTCCCCATATTGATATTATGAGACAGAATATTGCGGATGCTCTTGGAATTGACATCTCTCAGATTAATGTGAAAGCAACCACAGAAGAAGGCTTAGGTTTTACCGGAAGCGGTGCAGGCATTTCCAGTCAGGCAATTTGTATGCTGAATTCGCCGTTACAGTTTGCCACAATGGAAGTAGATGAAAATGGAAATGAAGCATCTAAGTGTGAAGGGTGCAAGGGTTGTAGCAGAAAGTAAATGATTAGGGATAATGGAATTCCATTATCCTTTTTTCTTGTCTTTTTTTCCAAGGTAAAGTAAAATAAATCTATCAGCAAATGACAGATATGAATCCATCTGTAGGAATTGCTTTTACTTCTAAGACGGTAAGTAACCGGAGTGAAAAGTCCTTTCATGGGACGTCTAATCATCATTCTCATTTCGAGAAAATTATCCAAATGATTTTATTATAATATTCAGAGTAAACAGTTGTTTGTTGATTTGTTTTTTTATATAATTCTTACAGAAGTGTTTCATATGGTTTACGGAAAGGAAACCAATGAGGCAAAAAACAACATTATCGCAAGGCATTGATTCTGTGTCCGAAAAGGAACGCTATGATGCCTGCTGCAAGAAAATACTTGCAGAAAAAATTATTCTCGCGTGGATTATGAAACATACTATGCGTGAATATGAACAGTATGAGGCGACAGAAATCGCAGAAAAATTTATTATAGGTGCTCCTGAAATTGCCAATGTAGCAGTGATGCCGGATGTGCATTATTCTCCAAAAGTAGAAGGAACCGGAGTGGAAGATGGTAGTATTACAGAAGGTACGGTAACCTATGATATCCGTTTTCGGGCCATTGTTCCGGATACTGGAAAAAGAGTCCATATGATCATTAATGTGGAGGCTCAAAACGATTTTTATCCGGGGTATCCCATTATTAAAAGAGGAATTTATTACTGCGGACGTATGATATCTTCACAGTATGGGACTGTTTTTGAAAATTCCCATTACGAGAAAATACAAAAGGTGTATACGGTGTGGATTTGTATGAATCCACCGGTGAGTAGGCAAAATACAATAACCCAATATTCTATAAAGGAAGATAATATTGTTGGTGTGCTTGAAGAACCTAAAGAGAATTATGACTTGTTAACTGCAATCATGATATGTTTAGGACAAGGCAGAGATAATGGTTTGTTAGGCATGCTGAATGTATTGTTATCATCAGATATAAAAGCGCAAGAAAAAAAGCTGATTTTGGAAGATAAATATGGAATTCCCATGACAGTGGAAATGGAAGGAGAGATGAATACTATGTGTAATTTGAGTGACGGTGTAGAACAAAAAGGAATAGAAAAAGGGATTAAAATAGGAATAGAGAAGGGGATAGAGAAGGGAATAGAACAAGGAATAGAACAAGGAATAGAACAAGGAATAGAACAAGGAATAGAACAAGCCCAACGCGTTGTTGTGATTAATATGCTTCATTTAGGGAAGAATACCAAGGAGATTTGCGAGTGTGTAGGCTGTGACGAAGAGTATGTTCACAAAATAGAAACAACGGTTTTTAGTTGACATTTTGAATGAAATTGAATATAGTAATCCTAGATAAAAGGCTATGAACGAAAAGAGTATATCAAAGGAATATGACAGAGAAGGAGTGTCACCGGCTGAAAGCATTCCCCATTTGAATTTGATAGAAGTGCATTCGGGAGCTGATTTTGTGAAATGTATGGATTGCAGAATAGCAGAATCCGGGTTGCGTCCGTTATACGTATGAAGTTGCAAGGTAGATATTACCTTGAAGAAGAGTGGAACCGCGGAATATTCGTCTCTTACCATCTAAGGATGGTGAGGGGCGTTTTTATTTTTGGAAGGAATAGAAATGAAATCTGCCATGCGGGGTCTCAAGGAGATGTTTTTGAACGGAAGACCCCAAAAACATGGCAAAAGAATGCTTTTCGTGAAATATTCGTGGACAAAAGGGTCTTGTATTGCATAAATAAGGAGAGAGACCCCGAAATGTAAAAAAAGTGGGGTCTGGTGGAAATATACACTGCGTGAGACCCTCAGACAAGGAATTATCCCCTGAGTCAAGAATGGGAAATATGTTAGTTTAAAGATAAATAGAGGAAAACATATGGGCTTCATTAAGAAAATTAAGAAAGAAATGCAGATTATTAAAGAGCGAGATCCTGCAATCCATTCTAATATGGAAGTGTTTTTGTATCCCAGCTTTAAAGTAATGATCCGATACAGGTTGGCACATAAGCTATATAAAAAAGGTCATTATTTCTGGGCAAGATGGATTAGCCAAAGAGCAGCACGCAAGACGGGAATTGAGATTCATCCCGGTGCTACTATCGGAGAAGGACTCTTTATCGATCATGGAAATGGTGTTATTATAGGAGAGACAACGATTATTGGAAATAACGTTACCTTATATCAGGGGGTTACCCTCGGTGGTACCGGTAAGGAGCATGGAAAGCGTCATCCTACCATTGGAAATAATGTTATGATTAGTGCAGGTGCCAAAGTGCTTGGTTCTTTTACCATCGGAGATAATTCTAAGATTGGTGCGGGAAGCGTGGTGCTGGAAGAAGTACCGCCTAATTCAACAGTGGTTGGTGTGCCGGGACGAGTGGTTAGACGTAACAATGCCAAGCTTCCGCAGGAGGAACTGGATCAAACCAATCTTCCAGACCCTGTACATGACGAGATTGACGCGCTGCAAAAAGAAAACAGAGAATTAGCAAAACGCTTAGAAGCTTTAGAAGCGGCCATTATGAGCCCAAAACCTTAGAAGGTTAAGAGCAGTCAGTGATATTAGAGAATCATAGAACCAATAAACAGTAAGAAAAGGAGAAATACCATGAAAATATATAATACTTTAACAAAAAGAAAAGAAGAATTTGTACCAATTGAAGAAGGTAAGGTTCGTATGTACGTATGCGGTCCTACTGTATATAACCTGATTCACATTGGTAATGCAAGACCGATGATTGTATTTGATACAGTCAGAAGATATATGGAATACAAAGGATTTGACGTTAATTACGTTATGAATTTTACAGACGTTGATGATAAGATTATCAAAGCTGCTATTGCAGAGGGTGTGGATTCTAGCGTTATTTCAGAGCGTTATATTGCAGAATGTAAAAAAGACATGGCTGCATTAAATGTAAAAGAAGCAACCAAACATCCTAAGGCAACCGAAGAAATCTGCGGAATGCTTGATATGATTGCTACTTTAATTGAAAAAGGTCATGCTTATGTGGCGGCAGACGGAACCGTATATTTCAGAACCAGAAGCTTTAAAGAATACGGTAAGCTTTCTCATAAGAATCTTGATGATTTACAGGGCGGAAACCGTTCTCTTTTAGTATCAGGAGAAGACCAAAAAGAAGATTCCCTTGACTTCGTTCTTTGGAAACCGAAAAAAGAAGGAGAACCTTTCTGGGAATCAGCATACTGTGACGGACGTCCGGGATGGCATATTGAATGTTCCGTTATGAGCAAAAAGTATCTTGGCGATGAAATCGATATTCATGCCGGTGGTGAGGACCTGGTATTCCCGCATCATGAAAATGAAATCGCACAGAGTGAAGCCGCTAATGGTAAGCAGTTTGCAAGATACTGGATGCATAACGCATTCTTAAACATTGATAATAAGAAAATGAGTAAATCCCTTGGTAATTTCTTTACCGTAAGAGATATCAGCGAAAAATATGATTTACAGGTACTTCGTTTCTTTATGCTGTCAGCTCATTACAGAAGTCCATTAAACTTTAGTGCAGACCTTATGGAAGCAGCAAAGAACGGTCTTGAAAGAATCGTAACATCTGCAACGAACTTAAAATATCTGTTAGACCAGGCGCAGAACGTAGATGAAACAGATGAGGAAAAAGAAGCATTTACAAAAGTTGCTGAATATGTGAAGAAATTCGAAGAAGCAATGGAAGATGACTTTAATACTGCAGATGCTATTTCAGCAATTTTTGAACTTGTTAAGTATGTAAATACCAATGCAAGTGCAGCAAACAGCAAACAGTACTTGAATGATTTATATACAGAATTCAAAACACTTGCTGATATCATGGGTATTATCATTGAAAAAGAAGAAGAGCTTCTTGATGCAGATATTGAAAAACTCATTCAGGACAGACAGGATGCCAGAAAAGCGAAAGATTTTGCAAAGGCAGATGCAATCCGTAATGAATTACTTGAAAAAGGAATTATCTTGGAAGATACACGTGAGGGTGTAAAATGGAAAAGAGCTTAAGCTTGTTAAAACAGATACAGGAGCAATTTGAAGTAAAGGCACAGGACGTAAGAACCTATTCCCCTTTGGTTCTTGCATATATCGGAGATGCAGTTTATGAACAGATTATCCGTACCATTCTTGTAAGCGAGGGGAATCAGACAGTAAACGGACTTCATAAAAAAGCCTGTAATTTTGTTAAGGCTGAGGCCCAGGCTAAGATGATTCAGAACCTGATGGAAGAACTTAGTGAGGAAGAGCAGGCTGTTTACAGACGGGGCAAAAATGCCAAGCCTCATACCACTTCTAAAAACGGTACTGTGGCAGATTATCATAAGGCAACCGGCTTTGAAGCGTTAGTGGGCTATTTGTATTTAGAAGATAAGATGGACAGAGTGCTATACCTTGTAAAAGCAGGAATGGAAACTCTGAAACAATAGGAGAAAAATATGGCAATTGAAGAATTAACAATTGAAGGACGTAACGCTGTTATTGAAGCGTTACGTTCGGGAAAACCCATAGACAAGCTTTATGTGCAGGATGGTTGTCAGGATGGCCCTGTTATGACCATTAAACGTGAAGCTAAGAAAAATAATATTATGATTAAGTTTGTAGATAAGGAACGCCTTGACCAGTTATCAAAGACCGGTAAACATCAAGGGGTTATTGCGATGGGAGCAGCTTATGAGTATGCCGAAGTAGAAGATATCTTAAATGCCGCAAAAGAAAAGGGAGAGCCGCCTTTTGTGATTCTTTTGGATAATATTGAAGACCCACATAATCTTGGCGCTATCATCAGAACTGCAAATCTTGCCGGGGCCCATGGTGTTATTATACCTAAAAACCGTGCGGTAGGACTTACGGCAACCGTGGCAAGAACTTCCGCAGGCGCGTTAAATTATACTCCGGTTGCTAAGGTTACCAATATTGCAAAGACTATTGAAGACTTAAAAAAAGAAGGACTTTGGTTTGTTTGTGCAGACATGGGTGGTACAAGAATGTATGACCTTGATTTAAAAGGACCTATTGGTCTGGTGATTGGTAATGAAGGCGAAGGTGTAGGCAGACTTGTCAAAGAAAAATGTGATTTTGTAGCTTCTATCCCTATGAAAGGTGATATTGATTCGTTAAACGCCAGTGTGGCAGCAGGGGTACTGGCTTATGAAATTGTTCGTCAGAGAATGTTATAGGAAATGTTCTTAAAAAAAGAACAGAAACGGAAGGTAGCATGGTCAGAGATTTCAGTGAGTACACGGATGAAGAATTGATTCTTTTATTGCGGGAAGGTGAAACCGCAGTAACGGACTATATTATGGAAAAATATAAGAATCTTGTGAGAAGTAAGGCTAAGTCCATGTTTATTTTGGGTGCTGACAAGGACGATTTGATTCAAGAGGGAATGATTGGTCTTTTTAAAGCAATCAGAGATTACGACAGCGGACGGGATGCAAGCTTTTTTACCTTTGCTGATTTATGTGTTTCAAGGCAGATGTATACGGCAGTGCAGTCTTCAAACAGAAAGAAGCATGAACCGTTAAACAAATACATTTCCTTAAATGCTTCATCAGAGGAAATTGTGGAGGATTCTTCGGGACAGGAATTTATGAATATACTTGCCAATTCCATAGATCAAAGTCCAGAAGAGATTATTATCGACAGGGAAAATATAAAACTTCTGTCAGAAAAGATTGAACAGGAATTAAGCACATTCGAAAAGCAAGTTTATGATTTGCATTTAACAGGAATGGCATATACAGACATTGCAAAAGTGTTGGGAAAAGATGAAAAGTCCACGGATAATGCACTTCAAAGAATTAAGAATAAGCTTAGAAAAATATTGTAAGATAAATTCATTGACAAAAGAATTAATGCTATGCTATCATAGCATTCGGTGACAACAAGTCGCAGGCTGCTATGGCTCAGTCGGTAGAGCGTCGCATTGGTAGTGCGGAGGTCACGGGTCCGATTCCCGTTAGCAGCTCTTAAAAACGGTTTTGATATGTACCCCCTTTTACCGGACATCCGGCAAGGTGGATATATATTAAAACCGTTTTTTTTCTATGGTAAATCTCGCCATTTTGGGTTATACTAAGAAACATATTACGAGTTATGGAGGCAATAATGGGTATTTTATCTGAATTAGAACCAAAGGAAGTGTTTAGACAATTTGAGAAGATTTGTGAGATTCCTCACGGGTCTTATAATATACAAAAAATCAGTGACTATTTATTTCAGTGGGCAAAAGAGAGAGGTCTTTGGTGTAAGCAGGATGAAGAAGGAAATGTTTTGGTGAAATGTCCTGCAACAAAAGGATATGAGAATGAAGAACCCTATATCATTCAGGGACATATGGATATGGTGGCAGTAAAAGAGCCGGATTGTCCACTTGATTTGGAAAAAGACGGACTTAGCCTGTGCGTAGAAGGCGATGAGGTGTTTGCAAAAGGCACCAGCCTTGGCGGAGATGATGGAATAGCAATTGCATACGCTCTTGCCATTATGGATTCTGATTCGATTCCTCATCCTGCTCTTGAAGTCATTTTTACGACCAATGAAGAGGTGGGCATGGAAGGCGCCATGGCAGTAAATTTAGATGAATTTAAAGGAAGTCGGATGATTAATATTGATCATGAAGAAGAAGGTATTCTTTTAACAGGATGTGCCGGAGGCTTAAGAGTAGAAAGCAGATTTCCGTTAGATTACATTGAAAAACATGGTTCGGTATATGAAATAGAAATCAAAGGTTTGTTAGGCGGCCATTCAGGATGTGAGATTCATCATAAAAGAGCCAATGCCAATAAATTGATGGGAGAACTGTTGGTAAAAATAGAAAGAGAAACCCAGGCCGGTATTTGTGAATTAAACGGCGGATTAAAAGACAATGCGATTCCTCTTCAAGCAAAAGCTATTGTTGTGGTTTCTGATGATAAGGCGGATGCGTTAACAAAACTCATTACAACTTGTGAAAACGAATACAGAAACAGATTTAACGGTATAGAAAAAACAGTGGATATTGTTATCAATAAAATAGAAGAAGATGTTACGAAAAAAGTCTGGGATGCTAAAAGCAGTGCGGTAGTCTTAAGTTTTATAGAACAAGAGCCTGACGGAGTATGGGAAATGAGTAAGCATATTCCGGGACTTGTGGAAACCAGCTTAAATATGGGTGTGATTCAGACAGAGGGTAGCGAATTTGTTGCCCATCAAAGCCTTAGAAGCAGTGTTCAGACAGAAAAAGAAAAACTAACGGCTCATGTATGCAAGATTACGGAAGAGTTAGGCGGTACAACGGAAGCTTCCGGAGATTATCCGGCTTGGGAATATAGAGAAGATTCTCCTCTTCGTGAACATATGGTAAAGATTTATGAAGAAATGTTTGGAAGTAAACCAAGAATTGAGATGATCCATGCGGGATTAGAGTGTGGTATTTTGTCACTTAAGATTCCAAATCTTGACTGTGTATCCGTAGGACCGGAAATTAAAGATATCCATACTACAAAGGAACGTATGAGTATTTCTTCAGTGAAACGTGTTTGGGAATACTTGCTTAAGGTATTGGAAACCAAGATGAATTAAGAGGTATGCAATGGATAAAAATGAAAAGAAACTTCGTATGATGAGTGAAATGTCAAGAACTGCAGCAATGCATTCTGTCCGGATTGCAAGCAAGAATAAAAAGCATAATGATAAGTTACCATTTGGAGTTTCTTCTGAGGAAATAACCAGAGCGAATGAGTTGCTTAAAAGTCGTGAGAAAAAAGATACAAAAACCAAGGTAAAGACAGTGGGGATGAAATATTACCTGATTGTACTTGGAATTATAGCAGCTTTACTTACAATGATTAAACTCACAGCATAATAGCCACAGGCAATATGATGATGTAAAATGAAAAGGCAGGAGTAATCCTGCCTTTAGGTGTATGTGTATCAATTGTTGTTTACAGGTTCATCTGCTTTTTGTTCGAATCTAAAGCGAATTAAGTTTCCTCCTTTTTCTGTTATTTGTGTTAGCTATTCACAAATAATAGTGTAAAAGATAATAAAAATAGAAACAATAGGAGATGAATGGTAAAAAAGACTTGATTTTATTCGCAGGTTCACTTATAATAAGCAACGTATGTTAACGGGGTGTGGCTCAGTTTGGCTAGAGCGCTATCTTAGGGAGGTAGAGGCCGCGTGTTCGAATCACGTCACTCCGATGAGAGAAAAGTCTTGATGCAGATGTTGCTTCAAGACTTTTTGTTTTATACGAATCCTTGCGGATTCATATAAAACAAAACGCTCCGCGTGGATGCGCAGCTCGCGGAAAGGTAACCAGTGGCTACGCCACACCGCTCGCGCGCGACGAATGAGCATAGCACATTCGTTATTTTATAACAACGAGCCAAGCGAAATGCATAGCTTCGAGAGCTAGGGGAAAGGAATATGAATTTGGAAGATAAGGTTTTATTGGTGGGAGCCGACACAGGAGAAAATATAAATTTTGAGTTATCCATGGAAGAATTAGGAAAGCTTGCCGAAGCCTGTAATATGCAGGTGGTTGGCAGTGTGGTCCAAAAAGTATGGGATATTAATAAGGCATACTATATCGGTACAGGAAAAGTGGCAGAGGTAAAAGAGCTTGCAGCTTCACTAGAAGCAGATATGGTTATTTTTGATAATGCTTTAAGTCCGTCGCAGCTTGCAAATCTTCAAGATGCCTTGGATATTGCGGTTATGGACAGGACAACTTTGATTTTGGAAATCTTTTCATCAAGAGCTAAATCAAGGGAGGCAAAGCTTCAGGTTGAGGTGGCAAGATTGCAGTATTTGTTACCAAGATTAACGGGTCTCGGTAAGGCTTTAAGCCGTCAGGGTGGTGCCAGCGGAAGTAAGAGTAGCAAAGGTGCAGGTGAAAAGAAGTTAGAGCTTGACAGAAGATATTTGGAACGCCGCTTAAATGAAATGCGAAGAGAACTAAAAGAAGTGGTGAACCAACGTCAAACCCAGAGAAAGCTTAGGGATAAATCGGGAATTGCAAGAGTGGCGTTGGTGGGATATACCAATGCTGGAAAGTCTACACTTATGAATTCTATGTTAAAAAAATATGAAAAGGAAGAGGAAAAGCAGGTGTTTGCCAAAGACATGCTGTTTGCAACCCTAGATACCACTGTGCGGAAGATACAGGCGCCTGATAGGATGCCGGTGTTATTATCTGATACAGTCGGTTTTATCCATGAGCTTCCCCATAATTTGGTAGAGGCATTTAAATCAACTTTGGAAGAAGCTGTGCAGGCTGATTTGCTCCTTCAGGTAGTGGATGTATCAGACATAAACCATAAGGAACAGATTGAAGTTACCAATCATACCCTTGCAGAACTGGGGGCAGGTCATATACCGCTTATTTATGTTTATAACAAAGCGGATTGTGTGGTACCAACAGAAAATCTGCCGAAAGTGCAGGAAGATAAAATATATATTTCTGCCAAAGAAGGAGTGGGTCTTGATGAATTAATGGAACTCATTGAGAATAGGCTGTCAGGGGGATATTGTGACTGCTCTATGTTAGTCCCCTATAACAGAGGAGATGTAGTTGGAGATTTAGAGACAAAAGGTGCAATAAGAAAGCGGGAATATTTAGAAGAAGGTACGAAAATAACGGTTCATTGTACAAAAAAAGATGCGGGAAAGTACAAAGAATTCCTAATATAGCATGGGAAAAACCACTAATTATTGCATTGAAGTTATGAACGGATAGTGTAAAATAGAATATAGTATTTTTATTATGGGACAGACTATTCTAAGAGAATTAGGAGGTTTAGTATGGCAGGATATTCAAAATATTCTCAAGGAAAACCATATCATGTGATAGCGGTATGTTATGCGAAGTTTTATGATGATATGACCAGAGATATTATTTTTGAACTGGATAAAAAATGTGAGACAGCCAATTGTAAAATGGTCATTTTTTCTACCTGTTCGGATTTATCTTTAGGGGATAGGCATGTCCAGTCAGAAAGCTCTGTTTTTGATGCTATGCATGCTGAGCGTTTTGATGCAATTGTTATTTTTTCTGAAACGTTTAAAGATACAGAAACGGTTCCTAAGATTGTAAGGCTGGCAAAGCAGGCGGAGATTCCAATTATTTCTGTAGATAAATATATAGAGGATTGCTATAACATAGAGTTTAGTTACGGGGATTCTTTTGAAAAGATTGTGCGCCATGTTGTGGAAGACCATCGATTGAGGCGGGTTAATTTTATTGCAGGTATGGAAGGGAATTCTTTTTCTGAAGAACGTTTGGAATGCTATAAAAGAGTTCTTATGGATAATAATATTCCCATTGAAGAAGAACGTATCGGATACGGGGAATTTTGGGAGGAACCTGCTAAGGCAGCGGTAGATGATTTTTTAAGCTGCGGTCTGGAATTGCCGCAGGCAATTATTTGCGCTAACGATATTATGGCCATTGCTGCATGTCAACGGTTAAAAGAGTATGGCTATAGAGTTCCGGATGACATTATTGTAACGGGATTTGACGGTATTGAAATGGAGAAGTATCATTCGCCAAGACTTACCACAGCTACATATAATATGGATGGATTGATTAACCAGATTTTCAAGGTTGTAAATGCTACATCAAGACATCTTGTAATTCCTAAGGATTGTAAATTAAGTTATATCTTTAAAAAATCCTGTTCTTGCGGATGTGCACCAATAGAAATTGTTGATTCAACAGATAAGTTCTATCAGTTAGCAATCAAGGTGAAAAATAATGAGTACTTTGAAGAACAGGCTTATCGAATGGTATCTTATTTAGATAATATGGAAAGTCTTTCCGATGTATTTAAAGGGTTTGAGGAGTATGCCAGAACAAATGATGCAGATCAGATATGGATTTGTACTAACGAAGATATGTTAGATGAGCATTTTGATTTTGATAAAGCCATTAAAAAAAGAAAACGGGAAAATGCTTCTTTATTTTCAGAGGTTATGCATATCCCCATGCGCAAGAACCACCTTAAGTTCTTCAGGGGAGACAAAGTAGAACGTGCAGACATTGTTCCCCACTTTGAAACTGTCATGCAGGATCATAATACATTGTTTGTTTTACCGCTTTATGCAGAAGAATACACAGTAGGGTATATGGCAGCCTGTTTTGATCATTTATATGTAATGCGGGCAAAGCCGTTCCATTCCCTGATTGTAAATTTGATGCAGGTATTAACAAATTATAAAGTTGCTTCGGAACGTGAGAATTATTTTAATAAGGATATGTTAACCAATCTGTACAATAGGCGTGGTTTTTATAAATATATAAAAGGCGTCATCTCAGAAGCTACAGAGAAACAGTATGCTTTTGCAGTTATCAGTATTGATATGGATGGGTTAAAAATAATCAATGATTCCTACGGACATAAAGAAGGAGATTATGCTTTAAAGAGTATTGCCACTGCCATGACACTTAATGTCGCAGAAGGTGAGTATGCTGCAAGATTCGGTGGAGATGAATTTCTGATTGCCTTGGGAGCACCAAATGCTGAAGAACGTGTGGATGAGATTGTTGGTGGCATACAAGGATATCTTGAAGAACTCAATAAAAAGCATGATAAACCATATAGTCTCGGAGCAAGTTTCGGAAGTTATATAACGGTTCCGAAAAAGGATGATAATTTGGATGATTATATCCGTTATGCCGATAATGCAATGTATTCCGAAAAGGCAAGGCATAAAAGAGAACGTAACAGATAATAAAAAGACTGGAGATAGATAATGAGACTGATACAGGAAAAAAACAAACTGATTATTGCAAACGGGCCCGCTCAGGTTTGGATTGAACCATGGGGACGCAATTCATTGCGTGTACGAATGACTAAAGAAGCCAAGATGGATGCAAATGACTGGGCATTAAGTGAAGTGCCACAAGCATGTGATGCCAAGATTGAGTTACATGAAGTTGATCTTACCATGCCATGGTGGAAGGGTGAAGAACATGATAAACACCTTGAAACAGGAATTGCAGGAAGTATTACCAATGGTAAAATTACCGCAAAGGTTAATACAGAAGGTTGGATTAGCTTTTACAATCAAAAGGGTGAACTGTTATTAAGTGAATATTGGAGAACCAGAGACAGAATTGACCGTTTTTGCGCACCGCTCAGAATAGAAGCAAGAGAGTTTAAGGCAATTCAGGGAACTACCGATTTTAGTATTACTGCAAGATTTGAAGCAGTAGACGGGGAAAAAATCTTTGGTATGGGTCAGTATCAGGAAGCAAATCTTGATAAAAAAGGAGCAACATTAGAACTTGCACATCGTAATTCACAGGCAAGTGTTCCTTTTTATATTTCTAATTTAGGATATGGATTCTTATGGAACAACCCGGCTATCGGTACTGCTACATTCGGAACCAACAAGACCGAATGGTATGCAAAGAGTACTAAAAAGCTTGATTATTTTGTGACAGCAGGTGATACACCGGCTGAAATCGAAGAACAGTATACAGCTGTTACGGGAAGAACACCTATGATGCCTGAATATGGTATTGGTTTCTGGCAGTGTAAACTTCGTTACCGTACACAGGACGAGTTACTTGCAGTAGCAAGAGAACATAAAAAACGCGGACTTCCTATGGACGTTATCGTGGTGGATTTCTTCCACTGGACAAGACAGGGTGACTTTAGATTTGAACCAAGAGACTGGCCGGACCCGGCAGCAATGGTAAAAGAGTTAAAGGAACTTGGAATTGAAACCTGCGTATCTGTATGGCCAACCATTGATGAAAGAAGTATTAACTACGGTGAAATGGCAGACAAGGGATATCTTGTCAATGCAGACAGAGGAAGCAGCTTCCATATGAACTGGATGGGAGATACTGTATTCTACGATGCAACACATCCGGGTGCTCAGGAATTTGTATGGAATAAATGTAAAGAAAACTATTACAGCTTAGGTATTAAGACATTCTGGTTAGATGAAGCTGAACCGGAATACGGACCATATGATTTTGATAATTACCGTTATTATGCAGGTCCGGCATTACAGTGTACCAATATTTATCCTGTTATGTATGCAAAAGGCTTCTATGACGGTTTGAAAGCTGCCGGAGAAAAGGATGTAATGAGCTTGGTACGTTGTGCATGGGCAGGAAGCCAGAAGTATGGTGTTTTAACCTGGTCAGGTGATATCCATTCAAGCTTTAGAGCGTTCCGTGAACAGTTACAGGCCGGTCTTAATATGAGTGTTGCCGGAATTCCGTGGTGGACAACGGACATCGGCGGATTCTTAGGCGGCAATATTGACGATCCTTCTTTCCGTGAACTTTTGGTCAGATGGTTTGCATGGGGGGTATTTTGTCCGGTATTCAGATTACATGGAGAACGTTCTCCTTGGTATGAAAGAGAGCAGGAATTCATTAACGGTGTACGTCAGTTAACCAGTGGTCAGGACAATGAAGTATGGAGCTTTGGCGAAGATAATTATGAAATTTTAAAAGAGTTCTTATTTATGAGAGAACGTTTGCGTCCATATATCCGTGAATGTATGAGAAGGGTATCTGAAACAGGTGACTTAATCATGCGTCCTATGTTCTATGATTTCCAGAATGATTCTGTTTGTTGGGAATTAAAGGACCAGTATATGTTCGGACCTGATCTTTTGGTAGCACCGGTAATGGAAGAAGGAATGACAGAGCGTTCTGTATACCTTCCGAAAGGAGCTACATGGAAGAATGCAAAAACAGGAGAAACCTATGAAGGCGGACAGTATATCACTGTTCCGACTCCAATGGATGTTATTCCTGTATTTATCAAAGATTGCAAGGATATTCCTGTTTACTAGGATGGATAAGCAGTCAGATTAAGGATAAGAAGTAGGAAAGAAGTTTATCACCATCTGCAAAATAGACATTACGTTTTAGTTTAGGCATTCGTTCAGGATGCCACTGGACACCTATGATGGGGAGTTTGGTGTGTGAAATTGCTTCCACCACATTATCTTTTGTAATAGCATCAATTGTTAAGTGCCTGCCAAGGGTATCAATACCCTGATGGTGGGCACTGTTTGTTATAATGGCTTTCCCGTAAAGAGATTCTAAATAGGAGTCTTTTTTTATGTAGGTCATATGGTATTGGTCTGTCTCGTTAAAGGAGTGAAGAGCAGCTGTGGGAAGGTCTTGAATCAGGGAACCGCCAAAATATACATTAATCAGTTGCATTCCTTTGCAGATTCCTAAAATAGGTTTCCTATGGGCAAAGAAATGATTCAATAATAAGAACTGGGCTTCGTCCTCTTCACGAATTATGTTTTTACTGCTCTGGTCGGTTTGATTCCAATACGCAGGGTCAATATCCCCACCACCCGGCAATAGCAGTGCGTCATAATGGTCAGAAAGAGGAAAAAAGGAACTGTCACAGGAAGCACCTGCTCTTAACAGTGCATTTATATAATTATGAGTTTTTCTTTCGTCACCTGCAATCAATACGTGAGGCATGGATGCTCCTTATATGAGAATTGGTTATTCAAATTATATGATGAATGAAGCGGATACATGAACGGCGAATGAACGGAATATAGTATACTGAAGAAATCCGGGAGAAGCTTATGAAAGCAGATAAGTATTACGAGGAAGCTTACAGACTGCATTGTACATATCCGGTTGCGGACAGCCATTATGATTTGCCGGTAGAATTAATGTACCGAAGGAACATGGGAGAAAAAAAGATTATAAAGACAGAGTATTTACCTGTCTGGAAACGGGCAGGTATTAATTTCCTTATTTTATCAGTCTTTGTGGAAAACGAGTATGTGCCGGAGCTATCCTTAAAGGTTGCTTTAAAGCAGATAGGGGCTGTGAAAAGAGAAATAGAAGAAAGTGAAGGAGAAGTTGTACTTATTACAAATAAGGATAGCCTTCATCATGTTACGGTTAATAAGGATAAAGTAGGAGTGCTGTTATTTTTGGAAGGTTTGGAATGTCTGACGGGAGATTTGGAATTGCCGGAATTATTCTATGATCTTGGTGTCCGGGGAGCGGCTCTTTGCTGGAGCAGAAGAAATCCCTTTGCTACAGGGAGTGCAACTGCCTCTAGCACTTTGCAGCAGGAGGGAAAAATAACGGATAAAGGTTGGGATGTTATCAGCCAAATGAAAAAAATGGGAATGTTTTTAGATGTGAGTCACTTAAATGATGACGGAATCAATGAGTTGTTGGATTCGGATGTTTTTAATACTTCTTTTTTCCCGGTTGCAACCCATTCAAATGCCAGGGCAATATACCATTCGTATAGAAACCTTACGGATAAGCAGCTTGTGAATATAGGGAAACTTAGAGGCTATGTGGGGCTTAATTCCAATATATATTTGGTGGGAGCTAAGGGATGGGAAAAATTATATCTTCATCTGGAATACATGCTTTTCATGGTTGGAAAACGTAACATAGGAATGGGAATGGACTTGTATGATAATTGCAACCGGTATATGAGAAACGTTGCAAGACTTAAAAAAGAGGATGTGATAGCAGGCCATGATAAATGGCTGGAGTGGACTGCATTTTTGCTTCGCAAAGGAATGGAAAAAGATGTTGTAACAGGAATTATGGGAAGAAATCTTATAGAGACGTTAAGTGTTATGTTAGCATAAAAAAGAACTGAAACCTTATAGATTTCAGTTCTCAGAAGATGCGCAAGATGGGACTTGAACCCACACGTCGTTTCCAACACTAGATCCTTAGTCTAGCCTGTCTGCCAATTCCAGCACTCGCGCATTTATTCGGTTTTCACGGGTGTTTCACACTCGCGACTTTGTTATAATATCAAAATAGATAAGGGTTGTCAATCAAAAAATATAATTTTTTCTATTATTTTTATTTTGCCTATGTTATAATAAATTTACATTAAAGGAAGTAACCTTTAATGCCGATATAAGTTCAAAGGAATTATTAACAGGCTTTTGACAAGGAGGTCACATATGTCTAATACAATAGGTTCAGGAAACGATTTTTCTTACTTATTTAATTCACTTCCAACCGGTTCCAATAATGTGTTGGGGGGCGTTTCATCCAATAGCAGTGCATTTAGCTTGACGGATTATGCGTCTATTAAGAATGGTACATATTATAAATTAACCAAAGCATATTATGCTAAGGCGGATAAAGAAGCAGGTGCGGCAGGAAATGCTGACGCTACGGATAAGGCTAAGAGTATTAATGCAACGGTGCGTAAAGATGCTACTTCTGTTAAAAAGGCAGTGGATGCTTTAACAGCAACCGGTAAGAAATCCGTATTTAATAAGGTGGAAACCGAAGATAAAGACGGTAATAAAGTAATGGATTATGATAAGGATAAGATTTATAATGCGGTGAAGAAATTTACCGAAGAGTATAACAGCCTTTTAGATTCTACCATAGAATCAGATAATATCAGTATTTTACGCAATGCCAGAAATATGACGAATCAGACCAAAGAGTATGCCGGTATGTTAGCGTCAGTCGGTATTACCATTGGTGAGAAGAATGAACTTACCGTTGATGAAGATACTTTTAAGGCGGCGGACATTACTACCATGAAGTCTTTATTCGAAGGTGCGAATTCATATGCGGACAGTATTGGCGCATATGCTACCCGCATTAATCAAAATGCAGTCCGCGAGGCACAGAAGATGGGAACATATACCGCATCCGGTTCTTATACACCATCAGGCAGTAACGGCAGTATTATGGACCAGTATTTATAGGATTTTAGGGCATTCCTGCAGTTGAATGGAATCTGATAATTGTACTTGACAGAAGTACCCAAAACAGATAAAATTAAATTCGCTTGCAGGAGTGGCGGAACGGCAGACGCGCACGGTTCAGGTCCGTGTAGTAGCAATACTGTGAGGGTTCAAATCCCTTTTCCTGCATGATACAGGGAGATATGAGTAATTCATATCTCCTTTTTGTTTTGTTTCAATTGTATGGAATAAAATACAAAAACACCTATTTACATTCTGGAAAAATGTGATATTATAATAATATAAATAGTAATCATTACTATTACTAAAAAGAAAAAATAACAAAACGAATGGAGGAGTGTATTATGGCAAGCAAGAATCAGGTAGAAAACTTAGTAACTATGTTGGACGGTTATGCATCAAAGGGAGGACATCATCTTAATGTGAATGTATTAAACAGAGAGATGTTGTTGGATGCACAGAAACATCCTGAAAACTACCCACAGCTTACAATCCGTGTTTCAGGATATGCTGTGAATTTCATTAAGCTCACAAAAGAGCAACAGGATGATGTTATTTCAAGAACTTTCCATCAGGCAATGTAGAAATGGCTCTGCGGATTATTCCGCAGAGTTTTTTTGGTAAGAATATAGAAATAAGAAGCGTATTGTGCTAGACTAATGCAGTCTGGGAAGGATGAAGCAGTATGAAATATATTTTTCAATTAGGTTTTATTTGTTTTTTAAGTTTTATAGCAGAGTTATTACATGAAGTAATTCCGCTTCCGGTGCCGGCCAGCGTATATGGACTGGTGTTACTGTTTTTATTATTATGCTTAAAAGTAGTAAAGGTTGAGCAGATTGAGACGGTTTCGGGCTTTTTTATTTCGGCTATGCCTATTTTCTTTATTTCACCAAGCGTAAGTCTGATTACTTCTTTTGGGGCGATGAAGGGCAGTGTTTTGTCACTGATAGTCATTATTGTAATTTCTACAGTATTTACTTTGGGCCTTACCGGGGTGGTCACACAATTTGTGATGAAAAGACGTGGTAATCATTCTAAGGAGGATGCGTAATATGAATGAAGTATTAAGCGGATGTGCCTATTTTGGCATTGCCCTCAGTCTGATTGCTTATTGGATTGGATATAGACTGAATCAAAGATTTAAATTAATGATTGTAAATCCTATGTTAATATCCATGCTTTTGATTATCGGGTTTCTTCTTTTATTTAATGTGGATTATGAAACCTATGATTATGGGGCGAAGTATATTACCTATTTCCTTACGCCGGCAACTATCTGTTTGGCAGTGCCCTTGTATAAACAGTTGCAGGTGTTAAAAAAGAATCTGGGTGCAATTATTGCCGGTGTATTAACAGGTTGTATTGTTCATGCGTTAATCGTGGCGGGGCTTGCAGTTTTATTTCAATTAGATGGGATTCTTGCAGTGTCGGTTTTACCAAAGTCAGTCACTACGGCTATTGCTATGGGGGTATCGTCAGAAGTTGGTGGTATCGAAGCAATCACTGTAGTAGGAGTATGCATGGCAGGTCTTATGGGGGCGATATTAAGTCCGGTGATTTTAAAACTGTTTAGAATTACGGAGCCTGCGGCCCAGGGACTAGCTATCGGAACTGCTTCCCATGCACTTGGAACCAGTAAAGCATGTGAGATGGGAGAGCTTCAGGCGGCAATGAGTTCCCTTGCTATAGTGGTAACGGGCATTTTAACTGTAATCGTTGTACCGATTGTGTCAAAATACCTCTTTACAATACTAACGTGATAACGTTATAATAGAAAAAGTTGCTATCTGCCACTTTAGTGCGATAGCTTGATACATGAGTAAAAAAAGAATGGAGTTAAGAAAATGAGTGAACTGACAGAAATCCGCTGGCATGGTCGTGGCGGACAAGGAGCAAAAACAGCAGCATTACTTCTTGCAGATGTTGCATTTAACATCGGTAAGCATGTGCAGGGATTTCCGGAGTATGGTCCGGAACGTATGGGAGCCCCCATTACTGCATATGACAGAATCAGTGATAAACCAATCAGAGTCCATTCCAATATATATGAACCGGACTTTGTGGTAGTGGTTGATGAAACATTACTTCACGCAGTTAATGTAACAGCCGGTCTTAAAAAAGAAGGAGCAATCTTAATTAATACTTCTGCAACCAAGGAAGAATTAATTCCTCTTTTAAATGGTTATGAAGGAAAAGTATTTACCATTGATGCCCGTAAAGTATGTATGGAAACTTTGGGTAAATATTTCCCAAATACACCGATGCTTGCAGCAATCGTTAAAGTTTCGGGTGTTATGGATACTGAAGTATTCTTACAGCAGATGGAAGAGTCCTTAAAACACAAATTTGCGAAGAAGCCGGAAGTGCTTGATGGTAATATGAAAGCATTAAAGTTGGCACTGGAGGAGGTAAAATAATATGTCCTTAAAAGCTGAAAATATTAATGAAACAACAAGATGGCAGGATTTGACGGAAGGACTTCAGATTCATGAGCCTGCAACCAGTAAGAATTTTGAGACAGGTGAATGGAGAACCAATACACCTGTATTTCATGAAGATTTGTGTAAACAGTGCCTTTTATGCGTTCCGTATTGTCCGGACAGCTGTATTACCGTAAAAAATGGAAAAAGAGGCGATTTTGACCTGAAACATTGCAAGGGATGTGCTATTTGTGTAGCCGCTTGTCCATTCAATGCGATTACAATGAAGGAGGGCAAATAAATGGCAATCAAAGAAAGAATGTCAGGTAACGAGGCAGTTGCATATGCAATGAAACAGATTAATCCGGATGTTATGCCGGCGTTCCCGATTACTCCTTCTACGGAGTTACCGCAGTTTGTAGCAAATTACATAGCTAATGGCGAAATGGATACAGAATTTATACCGGTAGAAAGTGAGCACAGTTCCATGAGTGCTGCAATCGGAGCAGAAGCTGCGGGAGCAAGAACCATGACAGCTACTTCTTCCTGTGGTCTTGCCCTTATGTGGGAAGTGTTATACGTAGCAGCATCTAACAGACTCCCTATTGCCATGGCAGTAGTAAACAGAGCACTTTCAGGACCGATTAATATTAATGCAGAGCATTCAGACAGTATGGGTGCCAGAGATTCAGGTTGGCTTCAGATTTATGCTGAAAACAATCAGGAAGCATATGATAACTTCCTTCAGGCATACCGTATTGCAGAACATAAAAATGTTAAGCTTCCTATTATGATTTGTCAGGATGGTTTCATCACAAGTCATGCGGTAGAAAATATTGAACTGATTGAAGATGAATTGGTAAAACCATTTGTTGGTGAGTATAATCCTGAACATTATCTTTTGAATCCGGAAGAAAAGATGTCAGTGGGACCTTATGCTGTTTCTAACTATTGTATGGAAGCAAAAAAAGCACAGGCAGTAGCTATGGAAAATGCAAAAGAAGTAATTCTTGATGTTGCAAAGGAATTTGAGCAGATTTCAGGAAGAAAATACGGTTTCTTTGAAGAATACCGTTTGGATGATGCAGATTATGCAATTGTTGCCATTGGTTCGGCTTGCGGTACTATTAAGGATGCAGTTGATGAATTAAGAGAACAGGGTATGAAGGTAGGTCTCTTAAAGGTCCGTGTTTTCAGACCATTCCCGGGAGAAGAAATGGCAGAAGCATTACGTCATGTAAAATCTATTGCCATTATGGATCGTTGTGAAGGCTATAATGCCAACGGAGGCCCTCTTGGAGCAGAATTAACAGCAGCTCTTTATCGTGCAAAATGCAATGCGGAAGTGATCAATCTTGTATATGGTTTATCAGGACGTGATTTACGTGTGCAGGATGCCAAAGCTATTTATGAAGACTTGGCAGATATTGCAGCAAACGGCTTAAAAGATAGCCATTATCGTTACATAGGCTTAAGAGAGTAAGAGGTGGACCATGGAAAATACATTTAATTTTAAAGAAATTCAGGAGCGTCCGGACAGACTTGCTCCAGGTCATAGAATGTGTGCCGGTTGTGGCGGAACCATTGCAGTTCGTAATGTGTTAAAAGCCCTTCATCCGGGAGACAAAGCGATTGTAGGTAATGCTACAGGATGTTTGGAAGTATCTACTTTTATGTATCCTTATACTGCATATGAAGACAGTTATATCCATAACGCATTTGAAAATGCAGGTGCAACCTTAGGTGGTGTTGAAACTGCTTACAAGGCTTTAAAGAAAAAAGGAAAAATCAAAGAAGATTATAAATTCATTACTTTTGGTGGTGACGGCGGAACCTATGATATCGGTTTCCAGTCTTTATCAGGTGCAATGGAACGTGGACATGACATGGTATATGTGTGCTACGATAACGGTGCTTATATGAATACCGGTATCCAGCGTTCTTCTGCAACACCAATGTATGCAGATACAACGACTACACCAACAGGAAGTGAATCAGACGGTAAACCGCAGGCACGTAAGGATTTAGCGTCCATCATTGCGGCACATAATGTTCCTTATGTTGGTCAGACCACTTTTGTTGGTAATATGAAGGATTTATATACCAAGGCTGAACGCGCTATTTACACACCGGGAGCTGCATTTTTAAATGTTATGGCTCCGTGTCCACGTGGATGGCGTTATGATGCTCCGGATATCATTAAGATTTGTAAAATGGCTGTAGAAACCTGTTACTGGCCACTCTTTGAAGTAATTGACGGTAAATGGGTTGTTAATTATGAACCAAAGAATAAACTTCCGATTGAAGATTTCTTACGTCTTCAGGGAAGATTTAAACATTTGTTTAAACCGGGTAATGAGCATCTGATTGAAGCTTTCCAGGCAGAAGTAGATAAACGTTGGGAAGATTTAAAATTCAGGGCTTCAAAATAAAAATTAAGGAGAAAAATTATGAAAAAGAGATTAGTATCATTATTAGCACTTGTTATGCTTGTAAGCGTATTTACAGGTTGCGGAAAGAAAGACGATGAAAACACATTTACAGTAGGCTTTGACGCTGAATTCCCACCATACGGATATATGGATGAGAACGGTGATTATACAGGATTTGACCTTGACCTTGCAGAAGAAGTATGCAAACGTCAGGGATGGAAACTTGTAAAACAGCCTATCGACTGGAACTCTAAAGACATGGAATTAGAATCAGGTAACATTGATTGTATCTGGAACGGTTTCACAATGAACGGAAGAGAAGATTTATATGAGTGGACAGCTGCTTATGTAAATAACAGCCAGGTATTTGTTGTTGCTTCTGATGCAGGTATTGCAAGTAAAGCAGACCTTGCAGGTAAAGTCGTAGGTGTTCAGGCTGATTCCTCAGCACTTGCAGCTTTAAATGATGAAGAAGTGGCAGAAAACATTGCATTAAGAGATTCTTTCGGTGAATTAATGGAGTTTTCTGATTATACAACTGCTTTCATGGAACTTGAAATGGGAACCATTGATGCAGTAGCAATGGATATCGGTGTGGCTAAGGTTCAGATGGCTGCAAAAGCAGAAGGAGCTTTTGTTATTCTTGATGAATACCTTTCAGCAGAACAGTATGGTGTTGGTTTCCTTCTTGGAAATACAGAGTTAAGAGACAAAGTTGAAAAGACTTTAATGGAAATGGTAGAAGACGGAACATTTGCAAAAATTGCAGCAGAATATGACTTAACGGATTCTATTTGTCTTGGACAGTAAGAATAATGCAGGAAAGAAACGTGGAGGTATAACATGAGTTTTGAGGTCATGTTACAACAGCTTTGTATTGGATTTACAGCCACATTAAAGATATTTTTCTTTACATTGCTGTTTTCGTTGCCGCTTGGTATGATTATTGCCTTCGGCAGAATGTCAAAGAACTTCGTAATCAGAAGTTTAAGTAAATTGTATATTTCCGTATTACGAGGAACACCTCTCATGTTACAGTTGATGGTGGTTTATTTTGCACCATACTACGCATTTGAATTAAGATTTGGTTCCGGATATCGTTTTATCGCGGTTATTATTGCCTTTGTGCTTAATTATGCTGCTTATTTTGCGGAAATCTACCGTTCAGGTATTGAATCCATGCCTTTGGGACAATATGAGGCTGCCAAGGTTTTAGGTTATAGTAAGAGTAAAACCTTTTTCAAGATTATCTTACCTCAGGTAATTAAGAAGATATTGCCGCCCATTACCAATGAAACCATTACCTTAGTTAAGGATACTTCTTTAGCGCAGGTAATTGCTTTTGCGGAAATGTTTACCATGGCAGAGCGTGTAGCAGCAAGAGAATCCTCTATTATGCCATTATTTGTGGCAGGTGTGTTCTATTACATATTTAACTTTATCGTCATGTTTGTAATGGAAAGAATTGAAAAGAAACTGAGTTACTACAGATAGGAAGGAGCTTTGCATGAAGGTATTAGAAATCAATCATATGAAAAAAAGCTTCGGCGATTTGCAGGTAATCAGTGACATTTCACTTTCCGTTGAGGAAGGCGAGGTGCTTTCCATCATCGGTCCATCGGGTTCCGGGAAATCCACTGTTTTAAGATGTGCTACTATGTTAGAAACGCTGGACGGTGGAGACCTAATTTATTCGGGACAGTATATTGCAACAGATGACGGTGAAAAAAGTGTTTATTGTGCAAAATCAGAGTTAAAGAAAGCGTACCGTCAGTTTGGACTGGTATTCCAGAATTTTAACTTATTTCCCCATTACTCAGTATTAAAGAATGTAATGGATCCGTTAGTGTGTGTAGAGAAGCTTTCAAAAAAGGAAGCAGAAGAAAGAGCCATGGAGCTTCTTGCTAAACTGGGACTGGAAGACAAAAGGGATGCTTATCCGTGTCAATTGTCAGGGGGACAGCAACAGCGTGTGTCTATTGCAAGAGCACTTGCCATGCAACCCAAATTATTGTTTTTTGATGAGCCTACGTCAGCTCTTGACCCTGAATTAACCGGTGAAGTGTTAAAGGTAATTAAAGAGCTTGCTAAGGAAAAAATGACAATGATTATTGTAACACATGAGATGCAGTTTGCACGTGAGATATCAGACCGCATTATATTCATGGAAGGCGGAGTCATTGTGGAGGAAGGCGCTCCGGAGGCTTTGTTTGCTACAGAGAACGGACGTATCAAGGATTTTATTGGGAAATTTAATGCATAAATGAATGACTATCGGTTCATGAAGGTGAGCCGGTAGTTTTTTTATTCTTTTTTTAAAAAAATTTGAAAAATAAAAAGGAAATTTAATATCGGTGCAGAATATTAAAAATAGAGCATATTCATTGACGATAAAACGGAGGACACCGATGACAATTCGTGAGACTCAAGAGCAGTGGGAAAAAGAATATTTAAGTCCGTATGCTGCATTCAGCATGAATTCCAAGGGCAGAGATAAAGAAGAGGAACCATGTGATATACGACCGGTCTATCAAAGGGACAGGGACAGAATCTTACATAGCAAATCTTTTAGAAGATTAAAGGATAAGACACAGGTATTTCTCACACCGGAGGGGGATCATTACAGAACCCGCCTGACCCATACCCTGGAAGTAAGCCAGAATGCAAGAACCATTGCAAAAGCATTACAGCTTAATGAGGAGCTTGTTGAGGCAATTGCGTTGGGGCATGATTTGGGACATACTCCTTTTGGACATGCGGGAGAGCGTGCTCTAAACCGTATTTGTCCTTATGGATTTGAACATGCAAAGCAAAGTGTGAGAACCGTTGAATTGTTGGAAAAGGATGGTCAGGGGTTAAATCTTACATGGGAAGTAAGAGATGGTATTTTGAATCATCAGACTGTGGGAACACCATCCACACTGGAAGGAAAAATTGTCAGATTATCAGATAAAATAGCTTACATGCATCATGATATGGATGATGCTATCCGTGCAGGTATTTTGATTGATATGGATATTCCGAGAGAAATCGGGGATGTTTTGGGGTATACCACGGGAGAAAGACTGGATAGTCTGATTCATGACATAGTGATTAACAGCTCAGGTAAGGACGATATATTAATGAGTGATGAAGTATCTACGGCAATGAAGAAGCTTCGTCAGTTCATGTTTGAACGTGTATATCAGAATCCTGAAGCAAAAAGTGAAGAAGGTAAAGCAGAAATGCTGATGGAAACCTTGTATGATTATTATTTGTATCATTTGGAAGCCATGCCTTCAGAATATTTAAGACTGATTGATAAGGGTGAACCTAAGGAAATGGTAGTATGCGACTATGTGGGCGCCATGACGGACCGATTTGCCATTTCCACTTATGAAGAAATTTATATACCAAAATCTTGGCATGGTTAAATTAAAGTGAGGTAGTTTAAAGCGTAATGTATTATCCGGACGAACTTGTAGAAGAAATCAGAGCAAAAAACGATATAGTGGATGTGGTAGGAAGTTATGTCCGTTTACAGAAAAAGGGTTCAAGCTATTTTGGGTTGTGTCCTTTTCATAATGAGAAAAGTCCTTCCTTTTCCGTAACGCCGGGCAAGCAGATGTATTATTGCTTTGGCTGCGGTGCCGGTGGAAATGTATTCACATTCATTATGGAATATGAGAATTATTCTTTTCAAGAAGCCATTAAACATCTGGCAGAAAAGGCCGGGGTTGCCTTACCGGAAGTAGAATATAATGAGGAAATGAAAAAAAGGGAAAGCCGCAGAAACCGGATTTTAGAAGTAAATAAGGAAGCGGCGAAGTATTTTTACTATCAGTTAAGAAGCGAACAGGGGAAAATCGGTTATCAGTATCTGGCGGGACGTAAGCTTACAGCCGAAACCATGAAGCAATTCGGGTTAGGGTATGCCAACCAGTATAGTGATGATTTGGTGAAGTATTTAAGAAGTAAAGGGTATTCGGACAGCGTGCTTCATGATGCGGGACTTGTTAACGTTGATGAAAAGCACGGTATGTATGATAAATTCTGGAACAGGGTTATGTTCCCTATCCAGGACGTTAACAATAAGGTCATCGGCTTTGGCGGACGAGTTATGGGCGATGCAAAGCCAAAATACCTAAACTCACCGGAAACCATTGTATTTGATAAGAGCCGTAACCTGTATGGGCTTAATTTTGCAAGAACCTCCAGAAAAAATAATATTATTCTTTGTGAAGGTTATATGGATGTGATTGCCATGCATCAGGCAGGCTTTAATCAGGCGGTAGCAAGTCTTGGTACAGCGTTTACGTCGGGACAGGCTAATCTTTTACGAAGATATACTCAGGAAGTATTGCTTATCTACGACAGTGATGAGGCAGGAACCAGAGCGGCACTCAGGGCCATTCCTATTTTAAAAGAAGCAGGGATTTCTGCTAAGGTAGTAAACTTAAAGCCTTATAAGGATCCGGACGAGTTTATTAAGAATCTGGGAACAGAAGCGTTCCAGGAGAGACTTGATAATGCAGATAACAGCTTTTTCTTTGAAATCAGGGTGTTAGAGAGTCAGTTTAACTTAAAAGACCCGGAAGAAAAGACAAATTTCCACAGAGAGATTGCAAAAAAGTTGTGTGAGTTTTCTGAGGAAGTAGAAAGAGACAATTATCTGGAAGCAGTAGCAGACAGATATCATATAGGATTTGATAATTTAAGAAAACTGGTTATTAACTATGCTACAAAAACAGGACTTGTGGCTCAGGCTGCAAAGCCAAAGTCGGGTATCAAAGAAAAGAAAGGTCCCGAGGAAGCGGCAAAAACGGTTCAAAAACTGCTTCTTACATGGTTTACGGAAGAACCGGCCATTTTCTTAAAGGTACAAAAATATATTACACCTGAGGATTTTACCGAGGAGATGTATAAAAAGGTTGCAGTAAGGCTCTTTGAAGATTTAAGTAAGCAACAAGTGAATCCTGCTGCAATTATCAGTATGTTTGATAATGAAGACGAACAAAGAGAAGCTGCGTCTTTATTCAATACAAAATTACATGAGCTGGAAAGTAAACAGGAAAAAGAAAATGCCTTTAAAGACATTCTTATGAAGGTGAAACAGAACAGCTATGAGCATTACCAAAATAAGCTTGGAACCGATGTAAATGCCCTACAGCAGGCTATCGCAGGGAAAAAGGCATTGGAAGAACTGGCTAAAACGCATATTTCTTTTGATTAAAGACAAAAATATGCAATAGTATAACAAATGGAGAGAGAAAAAATGATGGACGAAAACACACAGGCACGATTTGACGAGAAAATGAAAGAGTTGTTAGCTCTGGCAAAAAAGAAGAAGAATGTATTGGAATATCAGGAAATCAGTGATTTCTTTGCAGAGCTTCAGCTTGATGCAGAGAGTTTTGATACAGTTCTTGAAACATTGGAAAAGAGCAACGTAGACGTATTAAGAATCGTTGAGGAAGATGATGATGACGAAGAAATCATTCTCACCGAAGAAGATGAAGTTGATGTGGAAAACATTGATTTATCTGTTCCGGAAGGTGTCAGCATTGAAGACCCTGTCAGAATGTATTTAAAAGAAATCGGTAAGGTTCCTCTTTTAAGTGCAGATGAAGAGATTGTTCTTGCACAAAAAATGGAAGACGGAATTAAGGCTTCTGAGCTTTTACCAAGCTTAGAGGAATCCTTGGCTGAAGCTTTAGATGAAACAGCAAAGCAGCAGATTCAGGAAGAAATTGATAAGCAAAAAGATATTATTTATTTTGGAGACGAAGCTAAGAAAAAACTTGCTGAAGCAAACTTACGTCTTGTAGTTAGTATTGCAAAAAGATATGTGGGACGTGGCATGTTGTTCCTTGATTTGATTCAGGAAGGTAACCTTGGTCTTATTAAAGCTGTTGAAAAATTTGATTATCGTAAAGGATATAAGTTCTCTACTTATGCTACATGGTGGATCAGACAGGCTATTACAAGAGCAATTGCCGATCAGGCAAGAACCATCCGTATTCCTGTGCATATGGTAGAAACAATCAATAAATTAATCCGTGTCAGCAGACAGCTGTTACAGGAGCTTGGAAGAGAACCACTTCCGGAAGAAATTGCAAAAGAAATGAATATGCCGGAAGACCGTGTCCGTGAGATTTTAAAGATTTCACAGGAGCCTGTTTCCCTTGAAACACCAATCGGTGAAGAGGAAGACAGCCACCTTGGGGACTTTATTCAGGATGACAATGTTCCGGTACCGGCAGATGCAGCTGCATTTACTCTTTTAAAAGAGCAGTTGGTAGAAGTATTGGGAACTCTGACAGAACGTGAACAGAAAGTATTAAAACTTCGTTTTGGTTTAGAAGACGGCAGAGCCAGAACTTTGGAAGAAGTTGGTAAAGAATTTAACGTTACCCGTGAACGTATCAGACAGATTGAAGCGAAAGCATTAAGAAAGCTTCGCCATCCGAGCAGAAGCCGTAAGTTAAAAGACTATCTTGATTAAGGTGTACTATGATTGAATTATCGAAACGTATGCAGGCAGTAGCAGACATGGTGACTCCGGGTCTAAGTGTTACGGATATAGGGTGTGATCATGGCTTTGTATCCATTTATCTTATGCAACAAAATATTGCAACCAGGGTTATAGCCATGGATGTGAATGAAGGACCATTAAAGATTGCTAAAAGTCATATTGAAGAGTATGGACTGTCTGAATACATAGAAACACGTTTGTCGGACGGATTAAGTGCTATAAACCCTATGGAAGCAGAATCAATGGTTTGCGCCGGAATGGGCGGCAGGCTGATGATACGTATCCTTACGGATGAAATTGAGAAAGCAAGAGGGATGAAGGAAATTATTTTGCAACCTCAGTCCGAGTCAGGGTATGTAAGAAGGTCTTTGTTGGAATTAGGTTTTCAAATCGTTGATGAGAACATGGTATGCGAAGAAGGTAAGTACTATGTGATTATGAAGGTACTTCCGGGAAATGAAGCAGAGTATACTCAATATGCAAAAGACGATATAAGCCTTGAGTTTGGAGCTGTTTTGTTACAAAAGAAGCATCCGGTACTGAAAGAGTATCTGAATAAGATGGAGAGTCAGTATTCCATCATACTTAGTCAGATTCCTTCGGATAATGAGAAGTCTGTTCAAGACAGACAGAATATGGAGCATAAGCTTAATCAGGTGAAAAAAGCTTTAGAATTATTAGAATGAGATGTAGTGATTTTGTAGAATTATTAAATGAAATAGCACCGTTTTCGGTTGCAGAAAAATGGGATAATTCCGGTTTCCAAATCGGGGATTTGTCACAGGATATTAATAAGGTTATGTTAGCCCTTGATCCTACCGAGGATGTAATCGCCCAGGCCATTGAAGAACAGTGTGACATGTTAATTACACATCATCCGTTGATTTTTAGCGGAGAAAAAAACATTGTCTGGCAGGATGAAGAAGGAAAGAGAATCATGAGCCTGATTCAGAATGGCGTTGCTTATTGCGCTATGCATACGAATTATGATTCTACCTGCATTGCAAGGGACGTGGCAGACAGAATAGGCCTTCCTTTTGACGGGGTAATGCAACAGGCACCGGGAGACAATGAAATGATTGGTCTTGGTGTTGTAGGTACTTATCCGGAAGAATTGACAATTCAGGAAATTGCCGAAAGAATAAAAGAGTATTTCGGTCTTGAAAGTGTAAGACTTTATGGAAATCCGGAGCGCAAAGTTAAAAAAGTAGCTGTTTTACCCGGCGGAGGCGGAGATGAAGTAGGTGTTGCAAGAGCCACAGGAGCCGAATTATATATTACAGGTGATGTAAAACATCATCAGGCTTTAGAGGGCGTGAATAATAACATGGCTGTTATGGATGCCACACACTATGGACTTGAATACATTTTTGCAGAAGGTTTAAAGGAACGGCTTTTAGAAAGAGGCGTTCAGATGGAAATAATAACTGACGTGGATGTGCCACCATATTGGGACATTTAATATTCTTAGAAAGAGGGGTATTTCTATGCAAGACACAGTTAAAATTGTTATTGATGGGAAAGAAATGCAATATCCCAAGGGTATTATTTATGAAGCAATTGCGAAGCAGAATCCTGCTAATCTTCAGGATATGATTGCCCTTGTAAAGGTGAATGGCAAGATTCAGGAGCTTAGAAAAATCTGTACCAAGGATTGTAAGCTTGATTTTATTACAGTAAGAGATTCCATTGGTGCAAAGACTTATATGAGAACGGCAACCTTATTGTTGGTAAAAGCGTTTTATGATGTAATCGGCAAAGAAACAGGTGCCATGTTAAAGGTGTTGTTTACCATTGGAAGCGGATATTATTGTACCAGCGACCAAAAAGGAATTATTACACCTGAGGTAGTTGCTGCCATGAAAGAAAAGATGGCAGAATACATTAGTAAAGATTTGGTCATTACTAAAAGAGCATATCCTATTGATGAAGCTAATGAATTATTTGCAAGCAATGGTTTGATTGATAAAGAAAAAGTGTTCCGTTACAGAAGAACTTCAACAGTTAATGTGTATGAGTGTGACGGATATTATGATTATTATTACGGCTATATGTTACCAAGTGCAGGATATATTAAATATTTTGATTTGGAAGCATATGAAGACGGTGTGGTTTTAAGCATTCCGGAAAAAGAGGCACCAACCGTAATCAATCCTTTTGTTCCGCGAGAGAAGCTATTTAAAACTTTAAAGGTAGCTGACGAATGGGGCGAAAAAATGGGAATCAGCACAGTGGGCGATTTAAACGAAGCCATCTGTGAAGGAAGATTAAATGATCTGATTTTAATTCAGGAAGCGTTACAGGAAAGCCGTATCAGCGAGATAGCAAAGGATATTGTAAGCCGTAAGGGAATTAAATTTGTTATGATTGCAGGGCCATCTTCCTCCGGTAAAACAACGTTTTCACACAGATTAAGTATTCAGTTATCTACGTATGGGTTAAAACCTCATCCGATTGCGGTGGATGACTATTTTGTCAATAGAGATAAAACACCGAGAGATGAAAATGGTGATTATAACTTTGAATGCTTGGAAGCAATTGATGTGGAGCAGTTCAATTCAGATATGACAGCCTTATTAAGAGGAGAAAGAGTGGAGCTGCCAACCTTTAATTTTAAAACAGGATTCCGTGAATACAGAGGTAATTTTAAACAGCTTGGTTCCAATGATGTCCTTGTTATTGAAGGTATCCATGGTTTAAATGATAAGATGTCTTATGCCCTTCCTCAAGGGAGTAAGTATAAGATTTATATTTCAGCATTAACAACCTTAAATGTTGATGAACATAACAGAATTCCTACCACGGACGGACGATTGATACGCCGAATGGTAAGAGATGCACGTACCAGAGGGGCAAGTGCCAAGAGAACCATTGAGATGTGGCCAAGTGTCAGAAGAGGTGAGGAAGAAAATATTTTCCCATTCCAGGAAAGTGCGGATGCAATGTTTAATTCGGCTCAGATTTACGAGCTGGCTGCATTGAAGCAGTTTGCAGAACCGTTGTTGTTCAGTATTAAACCGGAAGATGTCGAGTATGATGAAGCCAAGCGTCTGCTTAAGTTTTTAGAATACTTTTTGGGAATGGATACGGAACAGTTGCCTAAGAACTCTATTGTACGTGAGTTTGTGGGCGGTAGTTGTTTCAACGCGTAAAAATAATATAGTGATTATAAAGGAGTAGGACAAATGATCGCGGCCCCATATGGGGGTGAGGAAAGTCCGGGCTTCATAGGGCAGGATGCCGGATAACGTCCGGTGGAGGTGACTCCAAGGCTAGTGCAACAGAAATAAACCGCCATCATGTATGGTAAGGGTGGAAAGGCAGTGTAAGAGACTACCGCCCTTGCAGTAATGTGAGGGGCACATGTAAACCCCATCCGAAGCAAGACCAAACAGAGAACGTTAAGTTGGCCCGACAAGTTTTCAGGTAGGTCGCTTGAGGCTTACGGTAACGTAAGTCCTAGATAGATGATCATTCACGACATAACCCGGCTTATCGTTCTGCTCCTTTTTAATAAAGACACATCGAGTAGGCTTGCCTACTCGTTTGCGCTTTGTGAAAGGAATAGAAAGAATTGAAATATAAGTTAAAAAGAATCTTGCCGATAGCGATTGTCCTTGTATTTTTTGTTGTAACAGCGGTAATCGTTGTGATGAATATGTCACGGGAAGAGAAAGAGGAAAAAAAGGAAGAAAATAAAGAAGAAAATAAAGAAGAACAGGATGAAGGAATGAATATTGTGGGTATGGAAGAATTGGGTGAATTGGGAATGATTGATGCCGGTTTGCCGATTATCCTTACCTGTGGTAACTATTATGGTCATGGCTTTGTAATAGAACGCAACGAAGCAGAAATCATTATTGCAGCGCCCAAGCACCTTTTGTCAGAAAATGAAACCGTGACCGTAACCTTAGAGGATGGAAGTTCCTTAGAAGGAGCGGTTCATAAGTTGTCGGATGAGTATGATGTGGGGTATGTAAGAATCGACAGGACGATAATAAACGAAAGTCAGTCAGAACTTTTATTTGAAACCATTACCGCCAATGAATCCTACTATGAATCTTTAAAGAAAGATGATGTGGTAAAACTTAGAACCGGAAAAGATACGTGGCAGGAAGGAACGCTGGCAGAACCCTATTTTTTCAGTGCGGATGTGAATTCTTACGCGGCGCTTATGGAGATGACCTTAGAGCACGGACAGTCAGGAATGCCGGTATATGATAAGAATAATGTATGTGTGGGAATGATTATAGCAGGAAGTAAAACCCAGGCATTATATTTGCCGGTAACCATTATTTTTACAGAGTATTTTATTTATTAATTTTTCATAAAAAAATGTCAAAACTGGTATTTTAATGATATTAGTGCTATTATTAAGTAAGTGTTAAGTAAAACAGAAAGAAGGTACAGTTGAAGATGACAAAGATAGATATTTTTTCCGGTTTTTTAGGTGCCGGTAAGACAACATTGATTAAAAAACTTTTAAAAGAAGAGTTAAATAAGGAGAAAGTGGTTCTTATTGAAAATGAATTCGGAGAAATCGGAATTGATGGTGGTTTCTTGAAAGAAGCAGGAATTGAAATAAAAGAGATGAATTCCGGATGCATTTGCTGCTCCTTAGTAGGTGATTTTGGTACTTCTTTGAAGGAAGTAATAGAAACTTATGCACCGGAACGCATTTTGATTGAACCTTCAGGAGTTGGTAAGCTTTCTGATGTTATAAAAGCGGTAGAGGATGTGAAAACAGAAGCAAAGGTTTTATTAAACAGTGCTGTAGTAGTTGTTGATGCAGGCAAATGTAAAATGTATATTAAGAACTTTGGTGAGTTCTTTTTAAACCAGATTGAACATGCAGGAACCATTGTTTTAAGTAGAACCGGCGGAATGAATGAAGACAAGCTTAAGTTAGTGGTAGATATGATCCGTGAGCATAACAAAGATGCAAAGATTATTACAACTCCGTGGGATGAATTAGACAGCAAGATTATTATCGAAGCTATGGAAGGAAAAACCAAGAGTCTTGCAGAAGAATTGATGGCGGAGACTTTACATCATCACCATCATGAAGACGGTGAGTGTTGTCACGGTCATCATCATGGCCACGAGCATGAGCATGAGCATGAACATCATCATCACCATGAAGATGGTGAATGTTGTCATGGACATCACCATCATGAAGAAGGTGAATGTTGTCACGGACATCACCATGATGAAGAAGGTGAGTGCTGTCACGGTCATCATCATGACCACGACCATGAGCATGAACATGAACATCACCACGAAGACGGTGAGTGTTGCCATGGCCATCATCATGACCACGACCATGAGCATCATCATCACCATCATGCAGATGAAGTGTTCTCAAGTTGGGGTAAGGAAACACCTGCCCATTATACAAAGGAACAGATTGAAAAGATTCTTGCTAAGTTAGATAGTGGGGAGTATGGCATGATTCTTCGTGCAAAGGGTATGGTACCTTGTGACAATGGTACATGGATTTATTTTGACTATGTTCCGGGCGAGATGAATGTTCGTGAAGGAAAAGCTGATTATACCGGAAAGCTTTGTGTAATCGGTTCTAAGTTAAAAGAAAAAGAAATTGAAGAATTATTTGCATAAAGAGAGGTAATTGAAATATGAAGCCGGTATTTGTCATAAATGGCTTTTTAGAAAGTGGAAAGACAGAGTTTATTCAATATACTCTGGCGCAACCTTATTTTCAGGTACGGGGGAAGACATTACTCATTGTATGTGAAGAAGGGGAAGTAGAGTATGATAAAGAGTTACTGAGACGTAGCAAAACTGTTATGGAAGTAATTGAAGAGGAAGAGGATTTTAATCCTTCCCGTTTGTTGGAATTGGAAAAAAAGCATAAGCCGGAAAGAATTATCGTAGAATTCAATGGTATGTGGAACTATAAAAATGCAGGTTTTCCGTTCCACTGGTCATTAGAACAGCAGGTTACAACCATTGATGCAAGAACTTTTCCGATGTATTTTGCCAATATGCGTTCTTTACTTGCAGAGATGGTGAAAAAGTCCGAATTGGTTATTTTTAACAGATGTGACGGAATTGAAGATTTGAGTACATTTAAGCGTAATATTAAGATGGTAAATCAGGAAGCACAGATTGTATTCGAAGATTCAAACGGGGAAGTAAATGAGATTATGGAAGAAGAGCTTCCTTATGATTTAAAGCAGGATGTAATAGAGCTTGATGAGGAAGGATTTGCTATATGGTATATGGATTCTCTGGATCATCCAAAGAGATACGATGGTAAGACAGTCCGTTTTATGGCACAGGTATTAAAGCCGGAAAAATTCCCGAAGGGCTATTTTGTACCGGGAAGAATGGCAATGACCTGTTGTGCGGATGACATGGCATTTTTGGGGTTTGCCTGTGAATACGCGGGAACGGATTCGTTAACGAATAAACAATGGGTTATGGTGACAGCTTCTATTACGATACAGTATTTTGAGGATTACAAGGGCGAGGGGCCGGTTTTGCATGCTAAAGAAGTTATATCGTGCAAGGCTCCAAAGAATGAAGTGCTAAGTTTCGTATAAAGCTTTTTTGAGAGAAGGTAGGGTATGAAAAATAAAATAAAGATTGGCGCGATTATGGGGAATTTAGACGCACCTCATGCTTATGAAGTGGCAAGTGGTATGGTCTATGCGGCCGAGCAGGCCGGCGCGCATTTATTCTTTTTTCCGGGAATGTTTGCAAAGTCATTCTATGATAATGCTATGATTGCGACCACAGTGGAATATGATTATCAGAATACGGCTATTTTTGATAATATCAGTGCCCAGGATGTTGACATACTGATTATTTCCCTTGGGACCGTCAGGTATTATATGAATTTGCAGACTGATGTTCAGGTACAGGAGTTTTTACATAAATTTGACGGGATTCCCTGTATTATTTTAGAGGACAGTGTTGAGGGATATCCGTCTATTACAATAAATAATAAAGCTGGCCTGTACGAATGTCTGAAGCATTTAATCGTTGACCACGGATATAAAAAGATAGGTTTTGTCAGCGGTAACGTCAATAATTTTGATGCAAAAGAACGATTGGGTGTATATCATTCCATTATGAAAAAGTATGGTTTGAACGTAGATTCCAGCATGATTGGGTATGGTGAATTTACGGAATATGTGGATGAAATAGTCGGAAAGATGATTGATGCAAATCCTGATATTGAGGCTATCGCCTTCGCCAATGACATGATGGCAGTTGGGGGATACCGTGAGATTAAGCGAAGAGGACTTAAGGTCGGCAAAGATATTGCGGTGACGGGCTTTGATGATTATATTGGTGCCATGTCTTTGATGCCACCGTTAACAACAGTAAGAGTCAGCCCTTATCAGTTGGGAGTAAAGGCCGTTGAACAGGCGATAAAGGTGTTAAATGGTGAAACCATACAGAATATGGAAATTCCTTCCGTAATGGTTCAAAGAAATTCATGCGGTTGTGAAGAATACAAAAATACACTTGGGATGGATAAGCATCCTGATATACAGGTAAATACGGCATATGTGAACAGGATTCTTGCTGAGATTGTTAAGTATCCCAATAATCAGGTTATGTACTCTAAGATTAAGGACTATGTAGAGGACTTTGTCTATAACGTTATGGCTGTTTTAGAAGGAACAGGCTTAGAACAGAGTAATGATGAGATCATAAGACCTTTAAGGGAACTTTTGATGCAGCATACCACCTATTATGTGGCTTATGATAAGTTGTTTACAACTTTAAATCAATTTATGCAGAGCCTGTTAGAAAATGTTGCAAATCAAGAAGTCAGAAGTAAGGTAATTGATGCGTTTATTTCTCTTTTTGGATTATTGACCAATTTGCTTTCCAATGATGCAAGGGAAGTATCGGATAAGTATAAAAAAGAATCATGGTATGCAACATTTTTAACCCGCGATACCATGATGTACTGGGCAGATGAGGCAGAGGCCTTACGTCAGATTTTGGTTAAGCTTCAAGTGCTACAGTTTCCAAAAGCGCATTTATATCTTTTTGATGAACCACATATTTATAGAAAAGGAAGAAATGTAAGGGAAGACTCCCTTTATCTTGCTGCCTATTTTAATGATGGTGAAGTGGTTTCATACCGGGCATCGGAGCGTAAGGGCGCATTACAGAATGATAATGCTGATTTAAAGTTAGCAGAGGAAAAGGGTCGTACCTTTGTTACCTATAACCTGTTTGCTAACGAGGAGCAATATGGTTTTATTACCTTTGAAACGGAGCTTAAGAATTTCTCTTTTGCCTATACAATCAGTTTACAGATTGGTACCGCTTTGAAATTCCTGCATTTGATGCGTAAGCAGATGAGAATGCAAAAGAAGTTAGAAAGTACTCTGGAAGATGTCAACAGAAAGAATGATTTGTTAAGTCAGCTTTCCGTTAAAGATGAAATGACGGGTCTTTATAATAGAAGAGGCCTGTTTGAGATGATTTCAAACGAAATAGCCGAACACGAAGGACAGTTAGCTGCCATAGTCTTTATAGATATGGACAATTTAAAGAGTGTTAATGATATCTATGGTCACGCAGAAGGTGATTATGCTTTAAGAAGTATTGCAAATATTCTAAAGCAAAGCTTCCGCGAACAGGATTATGTGGGCCGTATCGGTGGGGATGAGTTTGCAGCCTTTGCCATGGTGGACGAACCGGAATTAATGCATCAGATAAAATCCAAAATACATGCTTTAAGTGAGATTTTAAACGATACCAACGAAAAACCATACTATGTTGAAGTGTCTTTGGGAATCAAAGAATTTATCTGCAGAAGCGGTATGAATTTTGATGAAGTGCTAAAAGAAGCGGATGAAGGTTTGTATCATGATAAAAAGAATAAGAGAATCAATATAGAAAAGAAATCTAACTTATAAAAATGAAGTACCCGGCTCATACGAGCCGGGTATTTTTATGCTAGAACTTTTTATCACTTTTTTCTTCACAGTATTTGCAACGGTATATTTCTTTTTCTTCATCTGTTAAGACAAAGATATGGGGAAGCTCCTGCTCAATGGAAGTGATGCAACGTGGATTTTTGCATTTTAATACGTTGCGGATTTCCTTAGGAAGGATTAATTCTTTTTTTGCTACGATTTCTCCGTCTTTAATCACATTTACAGTAATGTTGTGATCAATTACGGCGAGAACATCAAGGTTTAACTGATTTACATCACATTCAACCTTCAGAATGTCTTTTTTTCCCATTTTATTGCTTTTGGCATTCATAATCATGGCAACAGTACAGTCGGTTTTATCTAACTGTAACTGATGGTATAATTTTAAACTCATTCCTGCCTGAATATGGTCTAACACAAAGCCCTGTTCAATTTTACCGATTTTCAACATGATATACCTCCCTTAATCCACTTTGATATTAAGCAGAGTTAATATTAAAGCCATTCGTACATAGACACCGTATTGTCCCTGCTTAAAATAAACAGCACGGGGGTCGTCATCCACTTCAACAGAAATTTCGTTTACTCGTGGAAGAGGATGAAGGATAAGACAATCAGGTTTGGCATGGTCCATTTGCGCTTTCTTTAAGATATAAAAATCTTTTAAACGAACATAATCTTCTTCGTTGAAGAATCGTTCTCTCTGGACTCTTGTCATATATAAAAGGTCTAATTCTGGCATTACTTCATCTAAGCTGATTACTTCTTTAAAAGGAATATCCTTTGCTTTTAATTCATCAATAATATAGTCAGGAATTCTAAGCTCCGGCGGAGATATGAAAATAAAATTAATATTTTCATATCGAACCAGTGCATCAATGAGGGAATGAACTGTTCGTCCGAATTTTAAATCACCGCAAAGACCAATGGTAAAATTGTTCATTCGTCCCTTTAATGAGCGGATAGTAAGTAAGTCTGTTAATGTCTGGGTAGGATGCTGATGTCCGCCATCACCTGCATTGATTACAGGAATCAACGATTTTGCAGCGGCAACCATGGGAGCACCTTCCTTGGGATGTCTCATGGCACAGATATCTGCGTAGCTTGAAATAACGCGGATTGTATCGGAAACGCTTTCACCTTTAGAAGCGGAAGAAGAACCGGCATCGGAAAAACCAAGAACTTTACCTCCAAGTCTTAACATGGCTGATTCGAAGCTTAAACGTGTTCTTGTACTTGGCTCATAAAAACAGGTTGCAAGTATTTTGTCAGCACATGCGTTAGCATATTTTTTAGGGTGAAACTCGATATCGTTAGCCAAATCAAAAAGGGCATCTAACTCTTCAACCGAGAAATCAAGAGGACTCATTAAGTGTCTCATAATCGATTCTTCCTTTCTGTATTCGTTAAAAAGCGAAGAGGTATTTCTCTTCGCCACTTAAATGAATTGTAGCACATGAGCCCATTGCTTTCAACTGAAAATGTTGCCTTTTTTAGTGAATTCATATATACTATAATAGGTTATAAAAATTTGTGTTGGCGGAATGAATTCTGCCGGATGGAGGAAAAAGATGGAGTTTGTTGAGAGAAAACGCTGGGTGTTCTTTGGTTTACCTTTTACTTTTACTAAATATACCGTAAAAGAGAGTTTATTGACAATTGATGCAGGATTTTTGAATAAAGTCCAGAATGATTGTTATATGTATAAAGTTCAGGATGTCCGTTTAGAACGTTCTTTGTTTGAAAGATTATTTAAGCTTGGAACAGTAGTGTGTTTTACCGGTGATACAACACATCCTACTTTGGAACTGAAACATATTAAGAATTCATTGGCAGTCAAGGATTTCATTCTTGAGGCAAGTGAGGCAGCCAGAATGAAGAGACGTACATTAAATACATTAAATATCGGTGCAGCGGATTTGGATGGAGTAGACCCTGCAGATATCGATTAGGTAATAAAAGGCTGACGGTAGTCGGCCTTTTAATTCTTTGCGTGTTTCTTTTTTAGTATTGCTTCATAGAAAAGCCCTGCTAAGAACCAATAAAGGGCATAATCAATCCGTATGACGGAGCCGACATGATATTTGGAGTGACTGTAATCCCAGGGGCAGCGTTTCGTTTTTTTTAACAGTGTCCCGCTTACAAATTCAGCCGAAAAAATCATGGACATATAAAAAAGACCGCGTATAAGGGCAGGAAATTTTTGTAACACTTTGGAGACAGGGCGCACCAAAGCTGCCATGCCATATATGGGAAACATGGTTAGGGAAGTCTTTGCTTCCAGTGTAGAAATCCGTCTTCGTGCGGAATGGAATCCCGTAAATAACACTTCCATTAAAAGGCCTACAAAACCACAATAGAAAAAATCATGAATAAACACCATAACAACCTCCTGTGTATTTAAGTATTACCTTTGGAGAGAATTGTTATTCGGAGTAAGAAAAATGAATCAGAATCAATTACAGGAATACAGAGAAAAAATAGCACAACTGGGTAGCAGACCGGGACTTGATACCATGGTAGAATTATTAAGCCGTTTTGGAAATCCCCAGAATGAATTAAAAGCAATTCATGTGGCAGGAACCAACGGAAAAGGTTCTACCTGTTGTATGCTGGAAAGTATTCTTCATGCAGCAGGATATAAGACCGGTAAATATTCGTCCCCGGCGGTTTTTGATGAAAGAGAAAAGTATAAAGTGAATCAAAAAATGGTGTCACAGAAAGTCTACTTAGAGCTATTTGAGCGCATCATTGAAGCTTCCGATGCTATGGAAGAAGAAGGCTTACTGCATCCCACTATATTTGAAATGGAAACAGCGTTGGCATTTTTGTTGTTCTGTGAAAAGAAATGTGATTATGTCATTATTGAAACAGGAATGGGTGGTGAACTGGATGCCACCAATGTGATGGAGAATAAACTTGTTTCGGTATTTACTTCTATTAGTTATGATCATATGAATTTTCTGGGAGATACTTTAGAAGAGATTGCAAAACAGAAGTCAGGCATCATAAAAAACACATGTTATGTTATTGCGGGAGTACAGAAACCTGAGGTTTTTCAAGTGTTAAAGGATAAAGCCATGTCCTTAGCATGCAAATTTTCTTATGTTGACGAAGAAAAGATTGGAAAAGTTAAATCAAAATTAAATAATCAAAGATTTGCGTACAAGAATTGGAAAGAGATAGAAATACAATTAAATGGTACCTATCAGATAAAAAATACAGCGTTGGTATTAGAAACCATTATGGCATTACGGGAATTGGGAGTGGTAATACCCGATGAAAAGGTGTATCAGGGAATCAAAGAAGCATACCTTGAAGGGCGTTGTTCTGTGATAGAAAACAAGCCATTATTCATTATGGATGGTGCTCATAATGAAGGCGCTGCAAAAGAATTGGCAGAAACAATAAGAGAATGTTTTACAAATAAGCGTATCATATATATAATAGGGGTGTTAAAGGATAAAGAGGTTGAGTCAATTATCCGTAATACCTGTGAATATGCAGAGGAGATTATTACTGTATCAACACCTGATCCTGTAAGAGGAATGCATGCTTATGATCTTGCAAAAGAGGTGTATAAGTATCATTCCCATGTAACGGCAGCGGACAGTATTGAAGAGGCTGTGGAGATGGCATATTTATTTGCCGAAAAGCAGGATGTTATTATTGCCTTTGGTTCTTTGTCATATCTTAACAGATTAAAAGAAGCTGTACTGAATAGAAAAATGAACAGGAGTGATTCTCATGGTAGATCAAAATAAAATAAGAGAAGCAGTAAAACTGTTATTAGAGGGAATGGGGGAAGACCCGACAAGAGAAGGGCTTTTAGATACTCCTGACAGAATTGCACGTATGTATTCTGAAATTTTTTCCGGAATGGATGAGTCAGCAGGAGAACATTTGGAAAAAACTTTTCACGTTGAGAATAATGAAATAGTTCTTGAAAGAGATATTACTTTTTATTCCATGTGTGAGCATCATATGATGCCATTCTACGGAAAGGCTCACGTAGCATATATTCCGGACGGAAAAGTTGTTGGAATCAGTAAACTTGCCCGCACTGTTGAAGTGTTTGCCAAAAGGTTACAGATTCAGGAAAGAATGACAGCGCAGATTGCAGATGCCATTATGACGGAATTAAAACCTAAGGGAGTTATGGTAGTATTGGAAGCTGAGCATATGTGCATGACTATGCGTGGTGTTAAAAAGCCGGGGAGCCAGACAGTGACCGTAATCAAGCGGGGGTTGTTTGAATCAGATGAGCGTAAGGTAAATGAGTTTTACACTATGCTTAACAGGAGATAGGATTATCATGGAGCGGATCAATCGTATTTGGAATCATCCGGAGTATCAGAAGCATTTTAATTCCATTACCGGGTATGAAGCTGACAGAGTTTTTTGTAAACATGATATGAGCCATATATTGGATGTGGCAAGGATTATGTGGATATTGAATGAAAAAGAGCAACTTCATATTAGTGAGGAACTGATTTATGCAACTGCATTGCTTCATGATATCGGACGGGCGTTACAATATAGTGAGAAGATAGAACATGAAGTGGCGGGTGGTAAAATAGCACCTGCTATTTTAAAAGATGCGGGATTTGCAGAAGAACAAATCCAACAGATTGTAGGGGCGATTGCCAATCACAGGAAGGAAGTAAGGGAAACTTCGTTAGGAAGCTTATTATACCGCGCTGATAAGTTAAGCAGGGATTGCTTTTGCTGCAAGGTTAGAAATGAATGCTATTGGCCCGATGAAAAAAAGAATCTGGAAATTAAAATATAAATTCGGAGTGTTTGGATGAGAATAGGAAATCAGGAATTTGCGACAAAAGAACATACTTATGTTATGGGTATTTTAAATGTGACTCCCGATTCTTTTTCTGATGGCGGTAAGTTACGGGATATGGATGATATACTGTTTCGCGTTGAGAAAATGATAGAGGAAGGTGTCCACATTATTGACGTAGGCGGAGAATCTACAAGACCGGGATATGTTCCAATTTCTGATGAAGAAGAGATAGCGCGTGTTGTACCGGTTATCGCGGAAGTTAAAAGAAGATTTAACATTCCCATTTCTCTTGACACCTATAAGCATGCAGTTGCCAAGGAAGGAATCAGAGCCGGAGCAGATATGATTAATGATATCTGGGGACTTAAGTATGATAACGGTGAAATGGCAAAGCTGATTGCAGATACCGGCGTGAGTTGTTGTCTTATGCATAACAGAAAACAGGGAGAGTATATTTCTTTTTTGGATGATGTGATTCAGGACTTGTCTTTATCTGTAAAAATTGCCGGTGAGGCAGGAATTCTGGATGAGAAAATTGTACTGGACCCGGGAGTTGGATTTGCTAAGACTTATGAACAGAATAAGATTATTTTAAGTGAACTTAAGTTATTTACTCATTTAGGATACCCGGTTTTGTTAGGAGCATCACGTAAATCGGTAATAGGGCTTACCTTAAACCTTCCGGTGGAGGAACGCTTGGAAGGAACATTGGTAACCACTGTATTGGCTGTGCTTCAGGGATGTTCTTTTGTAAGGGTACATGATATCAAAGAAAATGTCAGAGCCATTAAAATGGCAGAAGCAATTAAAGAAAGCAGGCAATTATAAATGGATTCTATTTTTATTGACGGATTAAGAATATATGCATACCATGGCGTGTTTGAAGAAGAAAAGAAGGAAGGACAACTATTTTTAGTCTCAGCCCGCCTGTTTGGAGACTTGCAAGAAGCAGGTAAAACAGATGACCTTACAAAGTCCACACATTATGGGGAAGTTAGTGAACTGATTGAGGAGCTCTTTACTAAAAAGAGCTATGATTTAATAGAAACGGTGGCTGAAAAATGTGCAAGCGGAATATTAAAAAAATCCCCTCATGTGAGAGAAGTTGAATTAACCGTTTTTAAACCGGAAGCGCCCATTAGCGTTCCTTTTGAAAATGTTTCTGTTACAGTTACACGTAAATGGCATACAGCTTATATTGCTTATGGCTCCAATATGGGGGATAAAGAAAAATATATTGATGAAGCCCTTGTAAAACTTTCAAACCATGATGAAATAAAAGAAATCAAAGATTCTAAACGTTATGTGACAAAACCCTATGGAGGTGTAGTTCAGGACGACTTCCTTAATGGTATGGTCAGGATAAAGACTTTATTAACGCCGCAGGAATTATTAGAACTTTTGCATGAACTGGAAAAAGAAGCAAACAGAGAGAGAACCATTCATTGGGGACCAAGAACGCTGGATTTGGATATTATTTTTTATGATGATCTGGTGTTAGAAACAGATGAGCTTACCATTCCTCATGTGGATATGCATAACAGAGATTTTGTGTTAAAGCCGCTTAATGACTTAACGCATTTCTATGTACATCCTGTCTTAAAAAGAAGTGCAATGGAACTATTAGCAGATTTGGAAAATAAATAGGCGAAATAAGAAAAGGGTTTAAATAACGCGAGTTATCTAAACCCTTTATATATTAGACTAATTCTTCATGGCTGCCATTTTTGCGGCATCAAAGGTTTCTATTTCGGTTCCTCCGGTAGCACTTGCGCGATAAATTGGAACATCGGCTCCGAATTCGTTAAAGTAAACGTAATCGGAAGTAATACCAAGATTTTGATAAATACCTTTTAAAAGTATAATCTCGTTGGTGCCATCTAAATTGACGCGTTTAAGGGCTGCATCATCCGAGGCTCTGGTCTGGAAAAATACACAGGTCTTTCCGACAACAAACAAATCAACACTCTCTGTGGATAGAATCGTCTTTTCACCGTTTAGCAGATTAAGTCTGCATAGTTGATAATCATGATCAAGATCCATGTAGTAAACATAGTTGTCCTGAAATACAGGATTCCAAAGATTTCCGTCATAAAGAAGAGTGGAAATATCAGTAGAAGTATCGAGTTTATATAGGCAATGGTTTTTTTCGGTACCATTATAATAAATCATACCATCCTTGGCAGAAGAAGGATTAATGATATAATCTTCGATTACGGTAGGGTCACCGCCATTAATGCTTATTTTTGCAAAATTGTAGCCGTTTTCTTTGTTATACATTTGGAAGTAGATATCATCATTTACAAGCAGCATATTGCCTGCTACATTTTTAAAAATACAGGTCAGATTATCTCCGTCCAAAGTGCATCTGTAAATACCATAACCGTTAATAATGCTGCCTAAATCGCTGCCGCTGTAGGCACCGGTTTGATAAAAATAAACATGGTCGCCGCCAACATTAATTTGTGAAACTGATACTTTTGTGAGTTTTTTTAAGTCGGTTCCGTCGGAGTTCATGGAATACAATGCGTTGTTGTCATAGGCATTGGCAAAGTAAACTTTTCCGTTATATTCACAAAAATAACCGCCGTTATTTAAGTTGCCACCATGGTTACCCACTGTTCCGTCAGGATTGTCAATAGGTTTATTAAATAGAGTTTTTACCACGATAATCCCGATAAGCAGAATAATCACCAGACTAATTATAATAATCTTAGTTGTTTTCTTCATAGGAATCCTTTCCTTACAAACAAGTATATCTTATTTTACTACTAAAAATCTGTTTAGGAAAGTAAAATGTTGAACTTGTTATTGCTGTGGGATTGGTATAAAATATTTGTTGAGTATTATTTTGACACGGGAAAAGAGGACAGAAAATGGACTTATTAGAATTACGGAATAAACTGGATGAAATTGATTCAGAAATTGTAAGACTTTATGAAGAAAGAATGGAAGTTTGCGGTAAAGTAGCAGACTATAAAATACAGACCGGAAAAAAGGTGTTTGATAAAGTAAGGGAAGAGGAAAAAATAGCAAAGGTAAAATCTTTAACCCATAATGCTTTTAACAGTCAGGGAATTGAAGAATTGTTTGAACAGATTATGTCTATGAGCAGAAAGTTACAGTATCAGAAGCTTGCTGCTAACGGAAGTATGGGGAGATTACCTTTTATCGGTGTGGACGATTTAAAGGTGGATTGCGCAAGAGTGGTATTTCAGGGAGCTGAAGGGTCATATTCTCAGGCGGCGATGCACCGGTATTTCGGCGATAAAGTAAATTGTTTCCATGTGGATACGTTTAGGGAAGCGATGAGTGCCATTGATGAAGGAAGTGCAGATTTTGCCGTTTTACCCATTGAGAATTCTACAGCAGGAATTGTAAACGAAATCTATGATTTACTGGTGGAATTTGAAAACTATATTGTTGGAGAACAGATTATTCCCATAGAGCATTGTCTAATGGGGGTAAAAGGAACAAAATTTGAGGATATTAAAACAATTTATTCCCACCCACAGTCCTTAATGCAGAGTGCTCATTTTTTAAGTGAACATTCTTCTATTCAACAGATTAGTATGCAGAATAATGCTTTTGCGGCTAAAAAGGTCTTAGAGGACAATGATAAGACCCAGGCGGCTATTGCCAGCGAGTATGCGGCACAGGTATACGGACTTGAAATCCTTAAAAAAGGTGTGAATGATTCTGATACCAATTCCACAAGATTTATTATAGTTACCAATCAGAAAATATATGCCAAGGATGCCAAAAAGATTAGTCTTTGTCTTGAGTTAGAACATAAGAGCGGTTCTTTATACCACATTCTTTCGCATTTTATTTATAACAATCTGAATATGACAAAAATCGAAAGCCGTCCTATTGAAGGACGTAACTGGGAATACAGGTTCTTTATTGATTTTGAAGGCAATCTTGCTGACGGCGGTGTTAAGAATGCACTCAGAGGTCTTAGGGATGAAGCAAGAACCATGAAGATTCTTGGAAATTATTAGGATTTTGGAAATGGAGACTTACATCAATGAGAGAAAAAGAATTATTGCTCTATCGTAATTTTGAGGATGGGCAATTATTGACGGATATGGCATGGCTTATGACAGAGTATGCCAATGAATTTTACAACATGGAAGATAAGAAAGCACTTGCCTATGACTGTGTCAGTGCTCTATTAGAGCTTGCTGCAAGTCACGGATTTTATGGTAATATATGGCATTGTTATCTTGCAAACCTTATGGTGAACAATGAAAATGCCTACTCTACGGCATGTGAGATTGTAGGTCCTGTTGAGGGAACTATTAATGTGGCGGCGCTTCATGACTTTGAAATTTTCAGGGAATTTTATCAATACGATTTTAATAAACTGATTCAAACACTGGATTTGGATTGCTTTGGGGTGCTTTGGGATTATCAGGCAGGAGAGAGAACCGGCAAGGTATATAACACAAGAATCAGGGACAGAATCTGTACCATTGCATCCAAGCTTGCCACTGCCGATACCGCTTTGGAAATGAAGGACATTATGACTCAGTTCTATAAGGAATACGGTGTAGGCCGTTTTGGTCTCCATAAAGCGTTCAGAGTGGAGCATACGGATGAGGGAGCGGTAATTGAACCGATTCTTAATATTCAGCATGTGTATTTAGAAGATTTGGTAGGCTATGAGATTGCAAAGAAGAAACTCATTGACAATACGGAAGCTTTTGTAAACGGAAAACGTGCCAATAATTGTCTTTTGTTTGGTGATGCGGGAACGGGAAAGAGTTCCAGCATCAAAGGAATCTTAAACAGATATTACGATAAGGGCCTTCGTATTATTGAGATTTATAAACATCAGTTTAAGGATTTGAATGATGTCATCAGCCAGATTAAGAACCGTAACTATAAATTTATTATTTATATGGACGATTTAAGCTTTGAAGAATTTGAAATAGAATATAAGTATTTAAAAGCGGTGATTGAAGGCGGGCTTGAGAAAAAACCTAATAATGTGTTGATTTATGCAACCAGTAACCGCCGTCATCTGATTAAGGAAAGCTTTAAGGATAAAGCAGACAGGGATGAAGATTTACATACCAATGATACGGTTCAGGAAAAACTGTCTCTTTATGCCCGTTTTGGCGTTACGATTTTCTTCTCAGCGCCGGATAAAAAAGAATTCCAGAACATTGTAAAAACGCTGGCAGAAAGACATAACATTACAATGCCTGAAGAAGAATTATTGTTAGAGGCGAATAAATGGGAGTTATCCCATGGCGGTTTGTCCGGACGTACGGCACAACAGTTTATCGATTATCTGTTGGGAAAATAGTAAAATGGAGGCTTAAGCATGGCTATAAAGACTTTTGCGGCAATTGATGTGGGTTCTTATGAACTATCCATGAAAATATTTGAACTTAAGGGAAACGACGGTATGCGCCAGATTGACCATATCAGGTATCGCCTTGATTTGGGTACTGAGACTTATGCTACCGGTAAATTAAGTTATGAAAAGGTCGATGAGTTATGCCGTATTTTAAGAGAGTTTTCCACCATCATGAAAGCATATAAGGTGGATGGCTATAAAGCGTATGGTACCAGTGCCATCCGTGAGACGCAAAACGCTTTGATTCTTCTTGATCAGATTAGAAACCGTTCCGGAATTAAAGTGGATGTATTGAGTAATTCCGAGCAACGTTTTTTGGATTATAAGTCTATTGCTTCCAAGGGTGATATTTTTAACCGTATTATTAAAAAAGGAACAGCTATTGTGGATATAGGGGGAGGCAGTCTTCAGATTTCTCTTTTTGACAAGGAAAAACTGATTACAACCCAGAATATCAAATTAGGTGTTCTTCGAATCAGGGATGCGATACACAAGCTGCAGCCAAGACGTACCCAGGTGGATGACTTGTTGCAGGAAATGATTAGTAATCATCTTGCAGTATTTAAGAAGCTTTATCTTTCAGAACGTACCATCAGTAATATTATCATCGTGGATGATTATGTGTCTGCCGTTTTACCAAAAAAAGCGGAAGGAGCAGACGGCTCCGGAATTGTCAGTGCAGAACAGTTCTATCAGTTTGCGGATGAATTAAAGACAGGTACGGATGCAGAACTTGCAAGCATTATGGGAATTCCGGAAGAAAACGTAGGATTGCTTTCTATTTCTACAGCGCTTGTTAAGAATCTTATGCAGTTAATGGAAGCAGATACCTTATGGGCTCCCGGTGTTACCTTAAGTGACGGTATTGCCTATGAGTATGCCGAAAAGCACAATCACCTTATGATAGAACATGATTTTGAAAATGATATTCTTTCCTGTGCAAAAAATATCAGCAAGCGTTACATGGGAAGCAAAGGCAGGGGCGAAACCCTTACGGATATTGCCCTTACTATTTTTGACAGTATGAAAAAAGTACACGGTCTGGGAAAAAGAGAACGTCTGTTATTACAGATTGCAACCATACTTCATGACTGTGGTAAATATATCAGTCTTGTTAATGTGGGTGAGTGCTCATATCAGATTGTAATGGCAACTGAGATTATCGGTTTGTCCCATATTGAAAGAGAAATGGTAGCTGAGATTGTAAAATATAATCATGTGGATTTCCTGTATTATTCAGAAATCGGTAAGTCGGTTACCTTGGATAAAGCGTCATATTTGATTATTGCCAAGTTGACGGCAATTTTAAGAGTGGCAAACGGTCTTGACCGCAGTCACAAACAGAAATTCAGAAATATTACCGCAGTATTAAAAGAGGATGAACTTCAACTTAATGTGCAGGAAGGAATTGACATTACCTTTGAAAAGGGAATGTTTGATTCAAAAGCTGATTTCTTTGAAGAAGTATATTCAGTCAGACCGGTAATTAAAACAAAGAAACATTAAAGGGGACTTTTTTATGAATTTTAAACTTCCGGAATATTACATGAACCGAGAATTAAGCTGGGTGTTATTTAACCAGAGAGTGCTTAGCGAGGCAAGGGATAAGCAGATTCCTTTGTTTGAAAGATTGAAGTTTTTAAGTATTACGGCTTCCAATCTGGATGAATTTTTCATGATCCGTGTGGCTTCTTTAAAAGATATGGTAAATGCCAAGTATACGAAACCGGATATTGCGGGACTTACTCCGATTGAACAGTTAGAGCAGTTGGAAAAAGAGACACATAAGCTTGTGGCTTTACAGTATTCAACCTATAACCGCTCTCTGCTTCCGGCATTGGAGAATAACGGACTTACCATCATTACCAATCATGAGAATCTGAATGATTCCCAGAAGGAATTTGTGGATAAATACTTTGAAAGTGAAGTATATCCCGTGCTTACGCCTATGGCAGTGGATTCATCACGTCCATTCCCGTTAATCAGAAATAAGACTTTAAATATCGGTGCTCTTTTGTCTAAAAAGAATGAGCCAAAGACCATGGTATTTGCTACGGTTCAGGTTCCGGGTGTGCTTGCAAGAGTGGTGGTTTTACCTTCTGATGAACCGGGAGAGCGTAAAGTGATTTTGTTAGAAGAGATTATCGAAAGAAATATTCATAAGCTCTTTTTAAACTATGATATTATTTGTGCCCATCCTTTCCGAATCATGAGAAATGCGGATTTAACCATCGAAGAGGATGAAGCGGAAGATTTATTAAAGGAAATTGAAAAACAGTTAAAGAAGCGTCAATGGGGAGAGGCTATCCGCTTAGAGGTGGAAGACGGAATTGACAAAAAGCTTCTTAAGATATTAAAAAAAGAGTTAAGTGTAACTGCGGATGAAATCTATGAGATTAACGGTCCTTTAGATTTAACATTTTTAATGAAGGTATATGGAATGAACGGATTTGACCATTTAAAGAATCAGCCCTTTACCCCACAACCGGTACCGGAGTTACCGGCAGATTGTGATATTTTTGAACAAATCCGCAAAGGAGATATTCTGTTACACCACCCTTACCAGTCATTCCAGCCGGTTGTGGAATTTATCCGCGAGGCGGCAAAGGACCCGGATGTGCTGGCAATTAAGCAGACATTATACCGTGTAAGCGGTAATTCGCCGATTATTGCAGCACTTGCACAGGCTGCGGAGAATGGCAAGCAGGTTTCTGTACTGGTAGAGTTAAAGGCCCGTTTTGATGAAGAAAATAATATTGGTTGGGCAAAGATGTTAGAAAAGGCAGGCTGCCATGTTATTTACGGACTTGTGGGATTAAAAACCCATAGTAAGATAACGTTAGTAGTGCGTCGCGAGGAAGACGGAATCAGAAGGTATGTACATTTGGGTACAGGTAACTATAACGATGCTACTGCAAAATTATATACAGATACCGGGCTTCTTACCTGTAAAGAATCATATGGTGAAGATGCAACGGCTGTCTTTAATATGTTAAGCGGTTATTCTGAGCCGTTAAGCTGGAACAGATTATCCCTTGCGCCACTTTGGTTAAAGGATAAGTTTTTGCGTCTGATTGAGCGTGAAAAAGAAAATGCGAAAAATAATAAACCATCACGAATAATTGCAAAGATGAATTCACTTTGCGACAGAGATGTGATTGCTGCGTTATACGAAGCAAGTGCGGCAGGAACAAGCATTGACTTAATTGTCCGCGGAATTTGCTGTTTAAAGGTAGGAATTCCGGGTGTCAGTGAAAATATCAGGGTAAGGTCCATTGTGGGTAATTTCTTAGAGCACGCCAGAATTTTCTATTTTGAGAATGGCGGAAATTCTGAAGTGTATATGGGAAGTGCTGACTGGATGCCGAGAAATCTGGAAAGACGTGTAGAAATATTATTCCCTATTGAAGAGGAAGCTTTGAAGCAAAAGGCAATTCATATTTTAGATTGTCAGTTAAGGGATACGGTTAAATCCCATATCCTGAATGAAAACGGTGTCTATGAAAAAGTGGACAGACGTGGAAAAGAAGCTTTCTGTGCCCAGGACTACTTTGTAAAGGAAGCGGCTAAGGACCAAAAGACAGAGAAAAAAGGAAAAGAAAGAGTCTTTAAAAAGGAAGTTCGTATTGATGACATATAAGATTATTCTGGCTTCCCAGTCACCAAGAAGACGGGAGTTATTAAAGCAGATTGGGTTAGAGTTTCAAGTGATGCCCTGTAATGCCAAGGAAGTGATTACAAAGAAAAATCCTTGTGAGGTGGTGCAGGAATTAGCCTATCAGAAGGCAATGGCAATCGCCCGTGAAATTCTTGGAAAAAGAGAAAATGAACCTGTTTTAGTGATTGGCGCTGATACGATTGTAAGTATAAACGGAGAAATTCTGGGAAAGCCTGCAGATGATAAAGATGCATACAGAATGTTAAGTATGTTGCAGGGAAATGTGCATCAGGTGTATACAGGTGTTGCACTGGTGACAGTTTCTTTTGACGGAAAAGAACCCTATATTGAAAAATCCAACACATTTGCAGAAAAGACGGATGTGGAATTTTACCCTATGAGCGATGAAGAGATATATGAATATATTGCCACTTCGGATACAAGGGACAAAGCAGGGGCATATGGCATCCAGGGAATGTGTGCAAGATACATTAAGACAATTAAAGGAGAGTATAACAATGTGGTAGGACTTCCGGTAGGACGTCTGTACCAAGAGTTATCAGCAATGACAAAATGATACAAGGCATAATTTTTGATTTGGACGGTACACTTGCAGATACAGTGGATTCGCTGGCATATAGTGGAAATAAGGCATTAGAAGCGGTTGGGTTTCCGCCTTTACCTAATAATGATTATAAATATTTTGCAGGTGATGGTGCTGATGAACTGGTACGCAGAATACTAAGTGCCAGTGGAGATGAGGAATGCAAGGGTTATGAGACGGCAAGAGCCGAATATGCCCGGGTTTTTGATGCCCTGTATCTGGTAGAACCCTATGAAGGAATTGAAGCTACTATACAAGCATTAAAAAAATCAGGAATTAAGTTAGCGGTGCTTTCCAACAAACCTCATGAAAAAACCATTGAAGTGGTGGAAGCGTTATTTGGAAAAGATACCTTTGATATAATCGTAGGTCAACATCCCGACAGAAACAGAAAACCCAGTCCTGACGGCGTGTTTTATATATGCAAAGAGTTAGGGATTCCTTTGTCAGAAATTCTTTATGTGGGAGATACCTCTACGGATATGAAGACCGGAAAAAGTGCAGGTGTTTATACCGTAGGCGTGTTATGGGGCTTTAGAACCCGTGAGGAATTAGAAGAAAATCATGCAGATGTGATTATTTCCCATCCTATGGAGTTACTTAATGTTGTGGGTGGTGCTGTGGCCAAATATCATTGGAAAGTAACATCCGGGATTAAGCTTATTGCTACAGATGTGGACGGGACTTTGGTAAAAGATTCTTCCCCGGAAGTGGATCCTGAAATCCCGGAACTGATTCATAAATTAGTGGAAAAAGGAATCGTGTTTGTGGTAGCAAGCGGTAGGGCATATAATAGTGTCAGAACCATGTTTTCTGCCGTGGAAAATGAAATTGCGTATATTGTGGAAAATGGTGCACATATTGTATATCAGGGTAAAACCCTTAAGATAACCAATATGAAAAGAGAAGATACTATGGAAATCCTTGCGGATTTACGTGCCTGCAAAGGATGTGACTATGTTATTTCAACTCCGGAAGGTTCTTTGATGGAAACAGATAATGAAGAATTCATATCCCTAATCCGTGACGGATACCATAATAAATATCGCATTGTAGATGATATTTCCAAGGAAGATTGCGATATTATTAAGCTTGCTATTTTTAGAAAGGGTTCTAACAGGAAGTTAGGCGATGAATATCTGATTCCTAAATGGAAGGATAGAGTAAAGGCCTGTATGGCAGGGGAAGAATGGGTTGACTTTATGGATAAGGAAGTGGATAAAGGCAATGCATTAAGATATCTACAGACTTATCTTGGTATTAAGGATGATGAAACGATGGCATTTGGTGACAATGGCAATGATGTGGGATTAATCAGCGCAGCAGGAGAAGGATATGCCGTGGAGAATGCCATTCCGGAAGTAAAGGCAGTTGCCAGGTATATCTGTCCTTCTTATGAGAAAAAAGGTGTGGCACAAGTACTTAGGGAACTTTTAAAACAATATGATTCATAAATAATGGAGGTTAGTTAAAAAATGAACGGATTTGACAGAAAAGTATTGAAATGTTTTCTGGACCAACAGTTAAAGCTGTTTCCGGAAGAAGTAGCAGCCAATGAGGAAGAAGCAGAGGAATTCTTGGAAGACTGTATGGCAGTGGTTCTTGATTCTAAAGAAGATGTGTTAGAATACTTAGAAGAAGTTGGCGTAGATTTGGAAGAACAGAGTGAAGAAGAAATCCTTTCTATGGAAGAAGTATTTGCTGTGGGAGACGGAAGATATCTGGTTGTGGAGTGTTAAAAAACCCCGGACAATTGTCCGGGGTTCATTTGTGTTATAAGACTTTCTTAGAAGAATGCTTCAGGATCATAGAGGAACCATTCGTCATTAATTTTAATTACAACTGCTTCAAGTGTATCTGATTCTTCAATACCTTTCTTCCAATCTTCACCGTAGTAGTATTCAAGTAACTCAGCATAGTCATCACCATATTCTTCTTTTAAAGCTTTGGTGTTAAATTTAAGAGTTGCTTCTACATCCAATTCAAGAACATATGCGGAAGAAATAGATACTTTCTTGTCGAATTCATATTCAATTTCTTCTTCCAGTTCGTCAATCTCATCCTTGTCTAACTTTTCTTTGTCAGCAATTTCATATGACATTGTCATAGAAGAATACATGTCACCAATACCAAATTCTTCTTCCCAGAATTCTTTTTCATTCTCATAAGAATCCTTAATATCTTCTTTGACATCTTTGGCCATGAAGCTAGGCATTGATTCGTATAAATAAGATAATTTCTGTTCGTTTACTGCTTTCATTACTTTATCGATAGGGTCTTCCATGCTCGTATTTTTACTGCTACCGCCAAATACGAATACGATAAGAAGAACAACAACAACGATAATAGCAACGATGATACCGGCTACAAGAGCAATTACTCCTTTTTTCTTAGCAGGTTTTGCTGCCATAGGCTGACCGTAAGGAGCCTGCTGATACATAGGCTGACCATATGGAGCCTGCTGAATAGGTTGTCCGTAAACAGGAGCCTGAGGCTGAACAGGCTGTTCGTAAACAGGAGCCTGAGGCTGAACAGGTTGTTCGTAAACAGGAGCCTGAGGCTGAACAGGTTGTTCATAAACAGGAGCCTGAGGCTGAACAGGTTGTTCATAAACAGGAGCCTGAGGCTGCATTGGCTGTTCTACAGGAGCCTGAGGTGTTACATCTGCTTTAGCACCACAGTTGGTACAGAAAGCGGAATTGTCTGGAATAGTTGCACCACAATTTGTACAAAACATATTAAATCCCTCACTTTTTGTCTTATTTTGTTAAAAAATATAATGTTATTATAAACTTATTTAGCTATTGCCGCAACTGTTAATTCAAGTATTTTTCAATGATTCCGGCTACGCCATCATGGTCATTATCGTACTTCGTGATTTCTGAAGCGGCTTCTTGTACCTTGGGAGCAGCATTTTTCATGGCAATGCCTGTGCCGGCGGCCTGAATCATGGAAATATCATTTTCCTGATCGCCGATGGCATAGGTATTTGCTAAAGGAACATGTAGGTGATTGGCTAAAAATCTGAGAGCATTTCCTTTTCCTGCTTGGGGATGATAAAACTCCAGGAGGAAAGAGGCTGAAAACTCCGCAACCAGTTCCTTAGAGTAGTGTTTCTCAGCATATTCCTTTAGGGCATGAAGTCCCGGCTCGTTGTCAAGGGAAATGACAAGCACTTTTGCAGGTGGGGTTTCTTTCAGTTCTAATAAACCCTCTGAATAATAGGGTCTAAGATTTAGTCGTTTAAGATAAAAATCCAATTCGGCGGAAGGACCTTTTGCCATTACATAATCACCATAATAAGTATTTGCCTGTACTTTAAACTGTTCGGCTTTAAGAAACAGCTTTTGAACAAGTTCTTCCGGTACGGGTTTTGAAAAAATGATTTCTTTTTTATCGCAGTCATAAACAACGGCACCATTAAAAGCAATCATATACATGCCGGGATAATCAAGTCCCAAAGCTTCTTTGGTGGCAATCATATTGCAAAGGGGGCGTCCTGAAGAAAGAATCAGTTTATGTCCTTTTTTTATCATCCTATCAATGGCAAAGCGTGTAGAATCAGAGAGCTTCTTATCTGTTGTCAAAAGAGTACCGTCCATATCGGAAAAGAGAAGCTTAGTGTCAGCAGAATCCCCGCTATTGCGTATAATCAGCTTATCAAGAACTTCTTCGGGCACAAACAGATGTCCGCGTCCGGTGGCTAAATCAATATCTTTTTTATTGGCGCCATGGAAGTCGGAGCCGCCACTGATGCATAAGCCGTATTTTTTGGCGATGGCACGGATATCACGTTCGTCACTTGGAGTATATGTGGAATATATGGCTTCAATGCCTATTAATCCTGCATTTGTTAATTGTTCTACCAGGGTTTCAAGAGCTTTGCGGTTCATTCCGTAGAGAACGGGATGAGCAAGGATTGGAATAGCCCCATGGGAACGTAAGAATTGTACGGCCTCTACGGGGGTTATTTTTTCTCTTGGGATAAAGCAGGGAGCATGGTCGCCGATGTAGCGCTCAAATGCCTCTACCGTGGATTTTACATATCCGTGTCTGTAAAGATAATCAGCATAATGTGCTCTGGTAATGACTGCATCAGGATAGGTGGCAATGAGTTTTTCATAGGTAATATCAATGCCATGGTCTTGTAATGCTTTGCACATCTTTTGATTACGGAGTATGCGGGAATCCTGAAAATCTTTTAAGCGGTTAACAAAAGCAGGGTCTGTATAAGGAATATACAGACCCACTATATGAATATCTCTGCCCATGTACTCAGTGGAGAACTCAATACCGGGAATTACTTCAACAGGTTGAGCCTTAGAAGCAAGCATGGCTTCCTCAATTCCTGCAATGGTATCGTGATCTGTGAGAGCAAAAGCACGAAGCTCTTTTTGTACCGCGTAGCTAACCAGTTCGGAAGGAGTATAGGTTCCATCGGAACGGGTAGAATGTACGTGTAAATCAACAGCTTTCATTAATCATTATCCTCGTCATTGTTTGATGTCCAGATAGTACGTTTTCTAGCCATTTCATCGCTTTCAAGGTACTCATCGTAAGTAGTAATCTTATCGATGATGCTACCGTTTGGAAGGATCTCAATGATACGGTTAGCGGTTGTCTGAACAATCTGATGGTCATGTGAAGAAAAGAGGATTACTCCCGGGAACTTCATCATACCATTGTTGAGTGCAGTGATGGATTCCATGTCAAGGTGGTTGGTTGGCTCGTCAAAAACAAGACAGTTAGCACCGGAAATCATCATTTTACTTAAAAGACAACGTACCTTTTCACCACCGCTTAATACTCTTACTTTTTTAACACCGTCTTCACCCGGGAAGAGCATTCTTCCTAAGAAACCGCGGACATATGTTACATCCTTAACAGGAGAGTAGCCTGTAAGCCAGTCTGTAATGGTGTAGTCGTTATCGAATTCTTCTGTATTATCCTTCGGGAAGTATGCCTGGCTTGTAGTGATACCCCATTTATAGGTTCCTGCGTCAGGTTCCATTTCTCCGGTAAGAATCTTAAAGAGAGTAGTCTTTGCAAGCTCGTTACCGCCAACAAAAGCAATTTTGTCTTCGCGGTTTACAATGAAGGAAATGTTATCTAACACTTTTTCACCGTTAATGGTCTTAGAAAGTCCTTCAACGGACAATACTTCATTACCGATTTCACGGTCTGGTCTGAAGTCAATGTATGGATATTTTCTGCTTGAAGGTTTAATTTCATCAAGTTCAATTTTTTCCAAAGCTTTCTTACGGGAAGTAGCCTGTTTTGATTTGGAAGCATTTGCGGAGAAACGGGAGATGAATTCCTGCAACTCTTTGATTTTTTCTTCTTTTTTCTTATTGGCTTCTTTCATCTGTTTTACAAGTAACTGGCTTGATTCGTACCAGAAATCGTAGTTACCTGCATATAATTGAATCTTGCCGTAGTCGATATCTGCGGTATGTGTACAAACTTTATTTAAGAAGTAACGGTCATGTGATACCACGATAACAGTGTTTTCAAAGTTAATTAAGAATTCTTCAAGCCATGCAATTGCGTCTAAATCCAAGTGGTTGGTAGGCTCGTCCAAAAGAAGAATGTCAGGATTACCAAATAATGCTTTGGCAAGGAGCACCTTAACTTTTTCATTACCGTTTAAGTCTGCCATTGTAGAATAGTGAAGGTCGGTATCAATACCAAGACCGTTTAAGAGCATGGCTGCATTGGATTCTGCTTCCCATCCGTCAAGCTCTGCGAATTCGCCTTCCAGTTCACTGGCGCGGATTCCGTCTTCGTCAGTAAAGTCTTCTTTGGCATAGATGGCATCTTTTTCTTTCATAATGTCGTAGAGACGTTTGTTACCCATGATAACTACGTCCATAACAGGATAAGCATCATATTTAAAGTGATCCTGCTCTAAGAAGGAAAGACGCTGACCGGGTGTGATGGCAATATCACCCTTGGTAGTATCAATCTGACCTGATAAAATTTTTAAGAAGGTAGATTTGCCGGCACCATTGGCACCGATTAAGCCGTAGCAGTTGCCTTCCGTGAATTTAATATTAACGTCTTCAAAGAGGGCTTTTTTACCGATTCTAAGTGTTACGTTATTTGCACTAATCATTATAAAACTCCATTCCGCCCTAAATGAGGGCATATATTGATAAAACCTATGGTGCGACCATGTACGCACTTAATCACTAATTATCTATTTTACAGTAAATAGTAAAATTTGCAAGCAAAAGAAATAGTTTCTATTTTTGACCATGTATGATAAAATGTAAGCAAATTATGCACTTTGTGAGGTATTTAATGTGGAGCAGACAAAAAACAACAGTACGTCAAAAACAGTAGTGAAAATTTTGTTGGTAATAGCAAGTCTGTTGATATCAACAAGTTTCTTTTTTCCGTATGTGGATTTTGACAGGCTTACGGAAGGTGCTTCCATAGACGAACTGATTTGGGAATTGGAGAGAGAAGACGATTTTGACGAAGATACCAAGGAGCGGTTAATTAATTTGTTGGAGCAGTATTCCGGCGACATGGATATGTCAAATGCAGATACTGTAAATCTGTTAAGATTTATGGATGCGTTTGAACCGGCTGTTTTGAAAGTGGTTTATGTTATTTTTTACGGACCAATTGTGATTGGGTTAGTATGTGCTTTGGTTTCATTGCTTGCCAAACGCTCGGGTGTATTTGCTATTCCGTTGATGCTGTCTTTGGCTTCGACCGGATTTTATTCTTTAATTAGAGTCTTGTTTGATTCGGAAGAGAATATGGCAGGCTTTGGACTTGATATTGTAGTAATGGCAAGTGTTGCCACATTTATTCTGTCTATCGTGTGTATGGTGGTATATAAAAAGAAACAAACTTATCAGTTTGCTGCAAGATATGCACAGATGCAGCAGGGACAGTTCGGAATGGGGTACGTACAGATGTCAATGGGGCAGCAGGATACGGATTATGCAAAACATGCTGCGCAGTCACCTATATCCTATGGGTCTCAGGATATGGGAAGCTTTTTGAATGAGATAAATCAGAATAATAATCAGCAATCATAAGGATATAGAGAAGCTGTTCATGGGGGACGCTTCGGAAAGGGAGAAGGTATGGGAAAAAAGTATAGCGAATTGGACAAGAAACTTCGAGATAATGTGGGGTATTACCATATGTCTGAGCTTTTTATGTTAGATACATTAAAAGGGATGTTTGATGCATTTGGTAAACTGCAGGGAGTTTCTCTTAAGGTTACGGATGTACAAGGAACGGTGTGTTATGAATATGAATCAGACAATACCGGGTTAGCAGAAGAGATTACATACGATTTTAATCTCGGTCAAAAGAAATTAGGAACCGCATCTATGAAATATGCGGATGATTCGGTTGTTAACTTATTTGTGGTAATCTGTGATGCAGCGGAAAAACTGGGAGAACAGACTTACTTACATAAAGAATGCAGAAAGCATATTGAAGATTTTGAAACACATATGGATTCAGATGATAAATTAGTGATGCAGGGAGCTAAAGAGGATGCTTTGACAGGTGTGTTAAACCGTCCGTATTTTAACAAACGTATGCAGATTATAGACAGATCAGAGGTAGTACCTACAGCACTCATTAATCTGAATATTAATGATTGGAAATATGCCAATGACAATTTCGGAGATGACGAGAGCGACCGTCTCATTGCCATTGTGGCAGAAATAATCCGTCAGGAAGCAAAGCCTGAATATGTAATCGGAAGAACGGACGGAGATGTGTTCCATGTTATTATTCCCATGGCTGAGAAAGAAGAAGCCCAGACCTTTTGTGCCAAGGTGAAAGCTGCTTTAGAAGGATATGATGACGAATGTTTAAGTCCAAGCGTGGCAGCAGGTGTTGTTATGAAAACAAATGTTGAGCAAAAGCTTCAGGATTTAATGAGTGATGCTGAATACGAGATGTTTGCAGATAAATACGAGATGAAACAAGAGCCTTGTTATCAGGCGCGATTGAAACGGTGGAAGGTTGAATAAAAACAATGTATCAGTTATGTAAGTACATGGAATTGTTTGTTCTTCGTGTTGGGAAAAAGACTTATCTGTATACGGCTATGACGGGTATGTTTATCATGGCTCTGTTGACATGGCATGGTACAAAAGAGAATAAAATACCGGTTAGTGTTGTTTCAGATAGTGTGATAAGTAATGAGGATGAAAGTGTATCCAACAGAATCAATAAGCCGGTAACAGATGTTGCAGGTGAGAAAGATAATCAAACGGAAACGGTCACAGATTCAGATGTTTTTGCAGATGAGAGTGTGCCTCCTCAAAGCGAACCGATACCCTGGACGGAGATTGAACTGTCTGAATTCATAATAAGAGAACAATTTATGAGTCTTGAAAAACTGTCTTATTTTGATGTGGATAAAATAGACAGGTATCAGGAATATATATTGGCAAATGAAGATAAGACTTATAAGCAATGTGTCATAGAAGTAAACATCGGACTTGATAAGGGATTTTTTACGGATGCTAAGGAAGTGGAAAATCCGGATGATTTACTGGTGCTTGTGAATAAGTTTCATAATTTACCGTCAGATTATGAACCGGCAGATTTGGTGGTGTTGCCGGAAGAATATGCCAAAGAAGGCATTATGCTTCGTGAAGTTGCCGCAAATGCATTTGACAAAATGCGCACCGAAGCTTTGGCGGAAGGGTACGAAATTAATGTGGTGAGTGCATACAGAAGTTATGCGACCCAGGAAAAATTGTATAACTCTTATGCGGCAAGAAGTGGTGACAAAGAAGCAGATTCTTATTCTGCAAGACCAGGCTACAGCGAGCATCAGACAGGACTTGCCTTAGACCTTCAGGCAGGAGCCTATAAGTATAATGAGTTTTCTAAAACACCGGAAAGCAAATATGTGGCAGAGCATGCCCATGAGTATGGATTTATCTTAAGATATCAAAAAGGAAAGAGGTATATTACGGGATATATTCCGGAAGCGTGGCATATCAGATATGTAGGTGTGGAAGTAGCCACCATAATATATGAAGAAGGTCTTACATACGAGGAATATTGTGTAATATATGGAAATTAGGATGGCATAACTAAGGAGTAGATTATGAAATGTTGTATCAAATGTGGAAAACAAATTGAAGATAACGCTCATTTTTGTCAATATTGTGGTGAAAGTCAGGTGCTTACCGAAGCCCCGATTTATTCACACGTGGAAGGATGCTCTGATGCTGCGGATTCGGTTATCCAGCCTATGGTTCAGCCTACAGAGCCTGAACAGACTGGGAAAATGAAGAAGTATGTGTTTAATTCTATTTTATCAGTTGTTATTATTATAGCTATTGTGGCATTCGGATGCTTTTTTCATTGTTATGGGAACGAAGCCCAAGAATCTTTGGATGCCACGTTATACGAGGTAGAATCTGAAGGCCATGGAGCACTTATGGAAATGACCGTACTTTTTCTTGGTGGTTTTGCTGTAGCAGCAATATATGCAGTGGGAGCCTGTGCATTTTTCTTCGGCTTTTTGATATTTTCCAATGCATGTATTGCACATTTCCTTTATGAGCCAAGGAAGGGAAGAATTATTGCTTACAGGGTTTTTAAGACGTTGGAGTATATTTTTCAAGTGATAGTGATATTCTTATTGTTACTTCTTACCTTCGAGGAAGGGTTTCATGTTATATTCCTGATTATGGCTATTGCGTTTGCAGTGCTTAATGTCCTGAGTATGCGAAATACATATAGTAAGAGAATATGGAGCTAATAGAATAAAGAAAGATTTAAGGATGGCAGGTAATAGCATGATACCTGCCATTCTTTATACTAAAATACTTCTTTATTACATATAAATAATCAATATCTAAACAAATTATTAAATCAACGGAAATTGCAAAAAGAGAGTAAACAAGAGATATCACGAGAAAATAAGAGAAAAAGCGAGGAAAAACACTTCTAAATAAATGTGGTTACTGTTGCAAAGGGATAATAAAAAAATTATTATAAAATCCGAAGTTAGCACTCGTACAAAAAGAGTGCTAACAAAACGAAAATATAGCAATTAAGAAATAGATAAAGGAGGCTTAAAATATGAAGTTAGTACCATTAGGAGACAGAGTTGTATTAAAACAGCTCGTTGCAGAAGAAACAACAAAGTCAGGAATTGTGTTACCGGGACAGAATAAAGAAAAACCACAGCAGGCAGAAGTAATTGCTGTAGGACCGGGTGGAGTAGTAGATGGCAAAGAAGTTACCATGGAAGTTAAGGTAGGAGATCAGGTTATTTACTCAAAATACGCAGGAACAGATGTTAAGCTTGATAACGAAGAATATATCGTAGTAAGACAAAGCGATATTTTAGCAATTATTCAGTAGGAGGCATAAGAACATGGCAAAAGAAATTAAATACGGAGCAGAAGCGCGTGCAGCATTAGAAGCCGGTGTGAATCAGCTTGCTAATACAGTAAGAGTAACATTAGGACCAAAAGGAAGAAACGTAGTGCTTGATAAGTCATACGGTGCTCCGTTAATTACCAATGATGGTGTTACAATTGCAAAAGAAATTGAATTAGAAGATTCTTTTGAAAATATGGGAGCTCAGCTTGTAAAAGAAGTTGCAACTAAGACAAATGATGTTGCCGGTGACGGTACAACAACAGCAACCGTTCTTGCGCAGGCAATGATTAATGCAGGTATGAAGAACCTTGCAGCAGGTGCCAATCCGATTATCTTAAGAAAAGGTATGAAGAAAGCAACTGATTGCGCTGTAGAAGCTATCGCTAAGATGAGCTCAAAAGTAAACGGAAAAGAACATATTGCGAGAGTTGCAGCAATTTCTGCAGGTGATGATGAAGTAGGTAACATGGTTGCAGATGCTATGGAAAAAGTATCAGGTGACGGTGTTATCACAATTGAAGAATCTAAGACTATGAAAACTGAACTTGATCTTGTAGAAGGTATGCAGTTTGACAGAGGATACATTTCAGCTTATATGGCAACCGATATGGATAAGATGGAAGCTGTTCTTGATAATCCTTATATCCTTATTACAGATAAGAAGATTTCAAATATTCAGGAAATCCTTCCTGTTTTAGAGCAGATTGTTCAGTCAGGTGCGAAGTTATTAATTGTTGCAGAAGATGTAGAAGGTGAAGCATTAACAACATTAATCGTTAATAAGCTTCGTGGTACATTCTCTGTTGTAGCCGTAAAAGCTCCGGGATATGGTGACAGAAGAAAAGCAATGCTTGAAGATATTGCTATTTTAACCGGCGGTCAGGTAATCAGCGAAGAATTAGGACTCGACTTAAAAGAAGCATCACTTGCCCAGTTAGGCCGTGCAAAATCTGTTAAAGTTCAGAAAGAAAACACAATCATCGTTGATGGTGAAGGTGATAAGGCTGCAATTTCAGCCAGAATTGCTCAGATTAAGATGCAGATTGAAGAAACAACTTCAGAATTTGATAAAGAAAAATTACAGGAAAGACTTGCAAAGCTTGCAGGTGGCGTAGCAGTAATCCGTGTTGGTGCTGCAACAGAAACAGAAATGAAGGAAGCAAAACTTCGTATGGAAGACGCTCTTGCAGCTACCAGAGCAGCAGTGGAAGAAGGTATCATCAGTGGTGGTGGTTCGGCTTATATCCATGCTTCTAAAGAAGTTGCTAAGCTTATTAAAGAATTATCAGGTGATGAAAAAACAGGTGCGGAAATCGTATTAAAAGCTTTAGAAGCACCTATGTTCCACATTGCAGCAAACGCAGGACTTGAAGGAAGCGTTATTATCAATAAAGTTCGTGAATCCGAAATCGGTGTTGGTTTTGATGCACTAAAAGAGGAATATGTTGACATGGTAAAAGAAGGAATTCTTGACCCTGCAAAGGTTACAAGAAGTGCATTACAGAACGCATGCTCAGTTGCAAGCACACTTCTTACCACAGAATCAGTTGTTGCAAACATTAAAGAAGATATTCCGGCTATGCCTGCAGGCGGCGGAATGGGCGGCATGATGTAAACAGGATCTAATAACCGACTCTTCTTTGCGTTTATTGTAAAGCAAAGAAGAGCCGGTAAATCTAAAACATATATTAAATCATAAAGACAAATCATATTTTAGTTCTAAAAGTCGATTCATACTATTTTCATTTTATAACTACATAATAGGATATCTCATAGGAGTTCATAGGAGTTATTAAACACATTGACAATATAGGATATATCCTATACAATAACAAAGGAGAAGTTATGCCCGTAATATCAAGATTTTATGGAATTGTAATTAAAATGTACTTAAAACAGAAGGAGCATAATCCACCACATATTCATGCTATTTATGGAGAATATGTTGGAATGTTCACGTTGTCAGACGGAGAGATGTTTGAAGGCGATATTCCTACAAATATTCAAAAGATGATTAAGGAGTTTGTTTTTTATTACCGTGACAGATTGGAAATTATGTGGAGAACTCAACAGTTTGAAATGCTTCCGCCAATTAATGACTGCAGATAAGGAATTAATTAAGTATAAGAGGAGGATATAGTGTGAAAGAGCATATTTATATGACGCATAGGATTGTAGAAGTAAAGATGTTAGATAAGACGTGCATATCAGCAGAATTTCAAAATGGTGTAGTAAAGGAATATGATTTAAGCAAGTTATATTCCATATATCCTCAGTTTATAGAAATTGAAAAAAATATGCATAAGTTTCAAAGTCCTAAAGTTGATGAGGGTGGATACGGAATTTCTTGGGATGATGAGTTGGATTTAGATGCAGAAGAAATCTGGGAAAATGGTATTGAAAAGGGTGTGAAAGAACCAGACGTATGTCATGCACTTGCCTATAATCTATTATATGCTCGAAACAGTATAGGAATGACACAGAGACAATTGGCTGAAATTACGGGAATATATCAGGCAGATATCAGCAAAATTGAAAGAGGACTTGCAAACCCGTCTTTATCAACGATTAACCGGTTAGCCGATGGGATGGGAATGAAACTGCGGATTGAGTTTGTTTCGATATAACAAGTCTGAAAAATAATCATTGTTGCCAATATTCTGAAAAAATAATATAATTAAGAATAATGTTTATTTTTACCACGCATGGAATTGCTGGATATATGGAGGGCTAAACTATGAAAAAACTTGAAGATTATGTAAGAAGTATCCCGGATTTTCCGGAAGAAGGTATTATTTTTCGAGATGTAACCAGCGTGTTACAGGATGCAGAGGGACTTCATCTTGCAGTTGATACCATGCAGGACTTAGTGAAGGATTTGGAATATGATGTGGTGGCAGGACCGGAATCCAGAGGATTCATTTTCGGAACTCCCATTGCTTACAATAACCGTAAGCCTTTTGTATTAATCCGTAAAAAGGGAAAACTGCCTTGTGAAACAGTGCAAAAGGAATATGATTTGGAATATGGAACTGCCATTATTGAAATGCATAAGGATTCCATTAAGCCGGGACAGAAAGTGTTGATTGTAGATGACCTGATTGCAACCGGAGGAACAACAGAAGCTATGATTCAATTAGTGGAATCATTAGGAGGAGTTGTTGTTGGTGTTGTAGTGTTAATGGAACTTGCGGGACTGAAGGGAAGAGAGAAGATTGCAGGCTATCGTTTGGATGCTGCAATCCGTTATGAAGGAAAATAGTAAGTATTAGTTGGATGGTAACTTTTTATGGCAGATGAATACATGACGACAGACAGACCGAATAAAACTGAAAATGCCAAAAGCCTTGTATTGGACGATGGACGAATCAAACCAATGCAGGATTACTCAGGTCCTGAAGAATTATATCAAGACTTGATTCGCCGCGTTCAGAAATATCATCCTTCTGATGATTTTTCCAGTATTGAAAAGGCATATAAGGTGGCTTTTGAAGCACATAAGAACCAGGTGCGCAAATCTGGGGAGCCTTATATTATCCATCCTTTGTGCGTTTCCATTATTCTTGCAGATTTGGAAATGGATAAGGAAACCATTATTGCAGGACTTTTACATGATGTTGTAGAAGATACTATTTTAACAGATGAAGAGATTAAGGCAGAGTTTGGAAATGATGTAGCTTTGTTGGTGGATGGGGTGACTAAGTTACAGCATTTGCCTCTTACTTCCAGTGCGGGGAACGATAAATCCGCTGATAAGTTAGAAATGCAGGCGGAAAATTTGCGTAAGATGTTTCTTGCCATGGCTAAGGATATCAGGGTTATCCTTATTAAATTAGCTGACCGTCTTCATAATATGAGAACACTTAAATTCCAACCCCCTGAAAAGCAGTTAAGAATTGCAAGGGAGACTATGGATATTTATTCTCCCATAGCCCAAAGACTTGGTATTTCCAAGATTAAGGTGGAGTTGGATGATTTATCTTTAAAATACTTAGAACCTGAAGTGTATTACGATTTGGTAGATAAAATTGCCATCCGTAAAAGCGTAAGGGAAAAATACATCCAGACAATTGTTGATGAAGTAAGCGAGCATATTGTGAATGCAGGCATTAAGGCCCAGATTGACGGACGTATTAAGCACTTTTTCAGTATTTACAAAAAGATGAAAAATCAAGATAAGACCATAGACCAGATTTATGACCTGTTCGCAGTCCGTATTATTGTTGATACGGTAAAGGATTGTTATGCTGCATTGGGTGTTATCCATGAAATGTATAAGCCGATTCCGGGAAGATTTAAAGATTATATAGCCATGCCAAAAGCAAATATGTACCAGTCGCTTCATACGACACTCATTGGTTCATCAGGACAGCCTTTTGAAATCCAGATCCGTACCTATGAGATGCATAAAGCAGCAGAGTACGGTATTGCTGCCCATTGGAAATATAAAGAAGCTTCCGACGGCAAGAAAGTGCAGGCTCAGGAAGAAGAGAAGTTAGTATGGCTTCGCCAAATCTTAGAGTGGCAAAAAGACATGTCGGATAATAAAGAGTTTATGAATCTTTTAAAGAGTGACTTGGATTTATTCTCTGACAGCGTTTATTGTTTTACCCCTACGGGAGAAGTTAAGAACCTGCCGGCAGGCTCAACTCCCATTGATTTTGCGTACTGCATTCACAGTGCGGTAGGTAATAAAATGGTGGGAGCAAGAGTAAACGGAAAGCTTGTTACCATCGATTATGAAATAAAGAACGGTGACCGTGTAGACATTCTTACCAGTCAGAATTCTAAAGGACCAAGCCGTGACTGGTTAAATATTGTAAAGTCTACCCAGGCAAGAAACAAAATTAACCAGTGGTTCAAAAATGAACTTAAGGAAGATAATATCATTAAAGGGAAGGAATTGCTTCAGGCTTATTGTAAGGCAAAGGCAATTAATACCGCAGATATTTTAAGACCGGAATACATGGAAAAGCTGATGCAAAAATTTGGTTTCCATGACTGGGATGCAGTACTTGCGGCTGTTGGACACGGCGGATTAAAAGAAGGCCAGATTATTAATAAGATGGTTGAAATGTATGAGAAAGACCATCCAAAGGTAGTCACTGACGAGCAGGTATTAGAAGAAATTCAAGAGATTGCATTAAACCGTCAGATGCAGCCAAAGAACAGTAAAAGCGGTATTGTGGTAAAAGGTATTCATGACCTTGCAGTGCGTTTTTCAAAATGCTGTTCACCGGTTCCGGGAGATGAAATTGTAGGCTTTGTCACAAGGGGACGAGGAATTTCTATTCATAGAACTGACTGCGTGAATGTAATTCACCTTCCTGAGTTTGACAGAGCAAGACTGATTGATGCAGAATGGCAGGCACCGGAAGGTGAGATGGAAACAGGAAAATATCTTGCGGAAATCATGATTTATGCCAATAACAGAAATGGTCTTTTGGCTGATATTACAAGAGCCCTGACGGAAAAGAACATTGATATTATGTCATTAAATACAAGAACCAATAAGCAGGGGCTTGCGACAATGGCTACTTCTTTTGAAATAACGGGAAGGGAAGAATTAAACCGTATCATAGATAAGTTGCGTTTGATTGAGAGCGTAATTGATATTGAGAGAACTTCAGGCTAGAATTACGGACTGAAGGCATAATTCCTATAAGTAAGGAGAATAAGTGTGGCACAGATTAAAATAGGAAAAATGGTCATTGGAATGGTGCAGACCAATTGTTATTTTATCTATGATAATGAACAAGAAGCACCTAAAGACGTTATTTGCGTAGATCCGGCAGATAATGGCGATCATATTTATAAGAAGTTAGAAGAAGCCGGATTTCATGTGGCGGGGATTCTTTTGACCCATGGACATTTTGATCATATCTGGGGAACAGGGAAGCTTCGTGAATTAAGCGGTGCAAAAATATATGCATATGAAGCGGAAAAGGCTCTGTGTGAAAATGCGGATACAAATTGTTCCGTTCAGGTGGGAAGACCCTATACCATTACTCCGGATGTTTATTTAAAAGACGGAGAAAGCGTTACCATCGCCGGGATTACCTGTAAGCTGATTGCAACCCCGGGACATACTGTTGGAAGCTGTTGCTATTATTTTGAAGAGGCAGGTATGTTAATCAGCGGTGATACTTTGTTTCAGGAATCCGTAGGAAGAAGTGACCTTCCGACGGGTAGTGGGGGGACATTGGTTCGTTCTGTTCGTGAAAAGTTATTTGTACTTCCGGATGAAACGAAGGTATATCCGGGACATGGAGACAGTACAACTATAGGATATGAAAAGCAGTACAATCCGTTTTGCTGTTAGCGAAGCGGATTTATTGTTGTTATGGTACATTCTTAGGCATAGGAGAAGAAAAGATGTTACAGGTGCGTTTGAATAAAGCCCAGTATGAATATGATATTCATTCTTTGGTAAAAGCGTTTTATCCGACAGAGGAAGTAAGGGTAGACCAGGGAGATAAGCCGGAAGGTATTGATGCAAACCGTGGGATTATGTATATTTCTTTTGAAAAGGAAACGACAACCATTTGTTTATGGGAAGCGGAAGGTGTTGAAGTGGCGTTTAAAGAAGTGACAGCCGATAAAAACGATTTTAAACGCTTCTTATACAGAGTTTTAAGTGAACATACAGGGAAAAAACTTCCTTGGGGAAATCTTACGGGAATCCGCCCAACAAAGCTTGCTATGGCAAAGCTTGAGGAAGGATTTGATGACGAAGAAATTGCACAGTGGCTTAAGACAGAACATTATGTCAGTGATGAGAAAGCAGTGTTAAGCATTGATATTGCAAAACGTGAAAAGGATATATTATCAGAACTTCATTATGAGGACGGATACAGCCTATATATCGGAATTCCGTTTTGCCCTACTACCTGCTTATATTGTTCTTTTACATCCTATCCGTATTGTGTATGGAAAAGCAGAATAGAAGACTATCTGAATGCATTGTTTTATGAAATAGAATGTACGGCAGATATGATGAAAGGAAAGATTTTAGATACAGTATACATTGGCGGCGGAACACCGACCACTTTGGAAGCGGAGCATTTAGATAAGCTGTTAACCAAGATTAAATATAACTTTGATTTGAGTAATGTAAAAGAGTTTACTGTGGAAGCGGGAAGAGCTGACAGTATTACAAAAGAGAAACTTGAAGTACTTAAAAAGCATAATGTGGGAAGGATTTCCGTGAATCCCCAGACAATGCATAATAAGACCTTACGGCTTATTGGAAGACAGCATACGGTAGAACAGGCAGAAGAGGCATTCAGACTCGCACGTGAAATCGGTTTTGATAACATTAATATGGATATTATACTGGGACTTCCCGGTGAAGACACAGATGATGTGGCCTATACTATTGAAAGGATTAAAGAGTTGGCTCCGGATAACTTAACGGTTCATTCCCTTGCAATTAAGAGAGCCTCCAAGTTAAGCCAGTGGATTCGTGAGAACGGATATGAATCCATGAATAATACAGAAGCTACCATGACGATAGCTGCAAAGGGAGCTAAGGATATGGGGATGGAACCTTATTATCTGTATCGACAAAAAAATATGTCCGGTAATTTCGAAAATGTGGGATATGCAAAAGAAGGTAAAAACGGTATTTATAACATTCTTATCATGGAAGAAAAACAGACAATCATGGCTTTAGGGGCAGGAAGTATCACAAAAGTGGTATATCCGGACGGAAGAATCGAAAGATGTGATAATGTAAAGGATGTGGCTCTTTACATAGAGCGCATTCAGGAAATGATTGACAGGAAAAAAGAACTTTTAGGTTGAAGTTATAGGTAAATGAGTGTAAAATCGTACAAGAATAAGTTTTAATGAAGAAAAGAGGATTAAAATGGCATTGAGTAAGAAACCTGTGACAGGTATGAAAGATATTTTACCTGCAGAGATGCAGATTCGGGATTATGTTATGAGTGTAATTAAGGAGACCTATGCAAAATTCGGGTTTACCCAGATTGAGACTCCTTGTGTGGAAAATATTGCTAATTTAAGTAATAAACAAGGGGGAGAGAATGAGAAGCTTATTTTCAAAATCTTAAAAAGAGGAGAAAAATTAAGTCTTGAAACCGCCGAAACTGAATCAGATCTTACAGACAGCGGTTTAAGATATGACCTTACAGTACCCCTTGTAAGATTTTATTCGAATAATTCTGCTAATCTTGCAGCTCCTTTTAAGGCACTTCAGATGGGAAATGTATGGAGAGCTGATAGACCACAGCGCGGAAGATACCGTCAGTTTATGCAGTGCGACATTGATATTTTAGGGGAACCAAGTAATCTTGCTGAGATTGAGTTAATTCTTGCAACAACTACCACACTTGGTAAGTTGGGATTTAAGAATTTCCAAATCCGTATTAATGAAAGACGAATCTTAAAGGCAATGGCGGCATACAGTGGATTTGCAGAAGAGTCGTATGATACGGTATTTATTATTCTTGATAAAATGGATAAAATCGGCTTAGAGGGCGTCAAGGAAGAACTTGAAAAGAGTGGCTTTGATGCTGCAAGTGTTGAAAAGTATGTAGATTTATTCAAAGGAATGGATGAGGCTCAAAACGGTCTTAGCTATTTATCGGAGAAGTTAGGAGAATTCTTAGACGATGAAATCAGAGCCAATCTTGCGGAAATCATTGATAGTGTGGAAGCGACTAAGAATGCGGACTTTGAGATGGTGTTCGATCCAACCCTTGTAAGAGGAATGTCTTATTATACCGGAACCATTTTTGAAATAGCAATTCCTGAATTTGGCGGAAGCTGCGGTGGCGGCGGAAGATATGACAAGATGGTGGGTAATTTCACAGGTAATGACGTGCCGGCATGCGGATTTTCCATTGGCTTTGAAAGAATTGTTCTTTTATTATTGGAAAGCGGATTCAGTATCCCAAACCAAAGCGATAAGGTTGCATATCTGATTGAAAAAGGTGTATCAGGCGATATGCTTAAGGAAATCATTGCAAAAGCCCAAAACGAAAGAGCTGAGGGCAAACAGGTTTTAGTGGTACGTATGAATAAGAATAAGAAGTTCCAGAAGGAACAGCTTAACGGGGAAGGATATTTTGAATTCAAGGAATTCTATAAAAACCCGTTAAATTAATCATAATAAGAAAGGCGGAACAGATATGGCTGAAACAATGAAAGGCTTAAAAAGAACCAACCGTTGCGCAGAGCTTTCGGTAGCAAATGTGGGACAGACAGTAACCGTAATGGGATGGGTTCAAAAGAGTAGAAATAAAGGTGGCATTATATTCGTAGATTTACGTGACAGAAGTGGTCTTTTACAGATTATCTTTGAAGGAACGGATATTGATGAAGCAGGATTTGCTAAGGCAGAAAAACTTAGAAGTGAATTTGTAATTGCAGTAGTAGGTACTGTAGAAAAGAGACAGGGTGGCGTGAATCCAAACCTTGCAACAGGCGAAATTGAGATTCGTGCGAAAGATTTAAGAGTGCTTTCAGAATCAGATACACCACCATTCCCAATTGAAGAGGATTCTAAAACAAAAGAAGAATTAAGATTAAAATACCGTTATCTTGACTTAAGAAGACCTGATATCCAAAGAAATATCATGTTAAGAAGTAAAGTAACGGCTAAAGTCCGTGAGTTTATGACAAATGAGGGATTCCTTGAAATCGAGACTCCGATTTTAAATAAGTCAACACCGGAAGGTGCGAGAGATTATCTTGTACCAAGCCGTGTTCATCCGGGAACCTTTTATGCACTTCCACAGTCACCACAGTTATTTAAGCAGCTTTTGATGTGCTCCGGATATGACAGATATTTCCAGATTGCAAAGTGTTTCCGTGACGAGGACCTTCGCGCAGACAGACAGCCTGAATTTACGCAGATTGATATGGAATTATCTTTTGTAGATATTGATGATGTATTGGATGTAAATGAAAGATTATTGCAGACCGTATTTAAGGATGCAATCGGTATTGATATAGCACTTCCTTTACAGAGAATGACATGGCAGGAAGCAATGGACCGTTTTGGTTCTGATAAACCGGATACAAGATTTGGCATGGAATTAGTGAATGTAACAGATGTAGTAAAAGGTTGCGGTTTTTCTGTTTTTACAAGCGCAATTGAAGCAGGCGGTTCAGTACGCGGTATTAATGCCAAAGGACAGGGTGAAATGCCACGTAAAAAGATTGACGCGTTGGTAGATTTTGCAAAGGGTTATGGTGCAAAAGGTCTTGCATATATTGCAATCCAGCCTGACGGAAGCTACAAATCTTCTTTTGCTAAATTTATGACAGAAGATGAGATGAAGGCTTTGGTGGATGCTATGGGCGGTGAGGCAAATGACTTATTATTATTTGCTGCTGACCGCAATAAGATTGTATACAGCGTATTAGGCGCATTAAGACTTGAACTTGCAAAACAGATGGATTTATTGAATCCGGATCAGTTCAATTTCTTATGGGTAACTGAGTTCCCGTTATTAGAGTGGAGCGATGAGGAAGAACGTTTCATGGCTATGCATCATCCGTTTACAATGCCGATGGAAGAAGACTGGCAGTATATTGATTCTGACCCGGGAAGAGTACGCGCTAAGGCTTATGACATCGTGTTAAACGGCGTTGAACTTGGTGGCGGTAGTGTGAGAATTCACCAGAATGACATTCAGTCTAAGATGTTTGAGGTAATCGGTTTATCAAAAGAAACTGCTTCTGAACGTTTTGGATTCTTGTTAGATGCATTCCGTTACGGTGTTCCGCCTCATGCAGGACTTGCCTTTGGTCTGGACAGAATGATTATGTTAATGGCAAAAGCAGATTCCATCAGAGAAGTAATTGCCTTCCCGAAGGTGAAAGATGCGTCATGCCTTATGACAGATGCTCCGAATGTGGTTGATCCGATACAGTTAGATGAACTTCAGATTGCCATTAAGGCGGTAGAAGAAAAGGGCGAGTAGAACGTGTTAAAGGTATATGTCAGTGATATCAGCAAAGAACTGATGCGGGAAAATGATGATGACTATTTTAACCGGTTACTTTTACGGGTTAGTAAACAGCGGAAAGAAAAAGTAATTTCTTTAAAAAACAGGAAGGATCAACTTCGCAGTATTTTTGCGTATCTGTTGGCGTTAAAAGCGGTTAATGCAATGCTTAAGGAAACAGGAAGGCCTCCTGTAAATGAGATTGTTTTTTCTTATGGTGAAAACGGAAAACCTGTACTCTTATCGGAGAGCGGAATGAAGGTAAATATGTCCCATTCCGGCAATTACGTCGCCTGTGTGGCAGGCCGGGAAAATGCAGGTATTGATATCCAGGTGTTTAAAGGGTATAAGGACAGCGTTGTGAAACGCTATTTTTCCCCAACAGAGCAGGAAGCTTTGAAGGAAGATGAAACGTGTGAAAAGGCGTTTTATGATATCTGGGTACAAAAAGAGGCATATATTAAATATACAGGCCTTGGAATGAAACAGCCTCTTTCGGAGTTTAGTGTTTTGGGGCTTGAGCATGAAAAAACCGTATGTTTTTCTGTATCAGAGGAATGCGCTCTGGCAGTCTGTTGTGATAAGCAGGTGTCAATCTGTGAAGAAGTTGTTTTTGAAACCTTAGTTTAATAGAATAAGGAACGGGATAAGCTCTCATACCATAAGCTAATATAAAGCGAGGTATGAGAGTTTTTTATGGCATATAGAATTATGATTGATCCGGGACATGGCGCAAGTGACCCGGGAGCAGTGTATGAGGGACGCACTGAAAAGGATGATGTATTATCTTTGGGGCTTGCAGTGGGTGATATTTTACAAAGCTATGGATTTGAAGTTTTGTATACAAGAACAGAGGATATTTATGAGTCACCCTATCGTAAAGCCATGGAAGGCAACATGGAAGATGTGGATTATTTTGTGTCCATACACAGGAATTCATCTTTGTATCCCAATCAGTATAACGGCGTTGAAACCCTGGTATATAACCAGTACGGAAGAGCTGCCGAGATGGCAAGGAATATTAATGCTTTTTTAGCAGATGTGGGATTTAGGAATCTTGGAATTGAGGAACGACGTAATCTGGTGGTTCTTAACAGTACGAGAATGCCGGCTGTTTTAGTAGAAGTAGGATTTATCAATTCCCAAATTGATAATGAAATATTTGATACCAGGTTTGAAGCAGTGGCTTATGCCATTGCAGATGGAATTGCAAAGACTCTATATCCTGAGAATTATTCATGAATAAATTTTCTCTTTTTACTCAAAATACTAGAAAAGAATGGTAAAAAGAGAGGAAGATTTATGGTACAGACAAAAGGAACACAAAGCCTTTCCTATAAGAACCCTCCAAGGATTATGGGAGCGGCATCAGTGGTTGGTTCAAAAGAAGGAGAAGGCCCTTTGGGAGCGTGCTTTGATATTGTTTCAAAAGACGATTTGATGGGATGTGAGACTTGGGAAGAAGCAGAAAGCTCATTTGTGGAAGAAGCAGTTGGAAAAGTTCTTAGAAAACTAGCCATGGGGCCACAGGAAATCAGATATATGTTTGCCGGAGATTTACTTGCGCAATCCATAGCATCTTCTTATGGTGTAATGGATTATGAAATACCGGTGTTTGGTATATACGGAGCCTGCTCTACTTCGGGCTTGGGGTTATCGTTAGCATCCATGTGTGTGGCAGGTGGTTTTGCCGATAAGGTAATGGCAGTAACGTCCAGTCATTTTGCAAGCGCAGAAAAAGAGTTCCGTTTTCCTTTAGATTATGGCAGTCAAAGACCTTTGTCCGCATCATGGACAGTAACCGGAAGCGGAGCTTTTGTGGTGGGAAACTCTACCACAGAAGGAGGGTTTCAAAATGTTGCTATTACCGGCATTACCACGGGAAGAATCGTGGACTACGGCATTAAAGATTCTATGAATATGGGATGTTGTATGGCACCGGCAGCGGCAGATACCATTTTTCATAATTTACAGGATTTTGGAAGGGTGCCGGAGGATTATGACAAGATTATTACAGGTGATTTAGGAAGCATTGGTCAAACTGCGTTAATTGATCTTTTAAAGCAAAAGGGATATGACATCAGTAAACAACATATGGATTGTGGTATTGAAATCTATGATGCAAATACACAGGATACCCATGCGGGCGGTTCGGGATGCGGCTGTGCGGCAGTTACCCTTGCAGGATATATTCTTAAGAAAATAGAAGAAGGCGTCTATAAAAGAGTGCTGTTTGTTCCTACAGGAGCGTTGCTTAGTAAAGTATCCTACAATGAGGGACAAACCGTTCCGGGAATTGCACATGGAGTTGTCATTGAGCACACTTAATGTTATAATTATTTTGCATTTTATCTTTACCCGGGTGCCAGTAAAAACCCGGGTAGAGTGTTTTTGTGTGACGAAAGGAGAGTAAATGAATATAAATGTAATAATAGGCATTATGATTCCATTTATTGGGACCACTCTTGGAGCAATGATGGTTTTCTTTTTAAAAAATGAGATGAAAGAAAGGGTAGGCAATGCACTTTCAGGCTTTGCATCGGGAGTGATGGTGGCTGCTTCTGTTTGGTCGCTGTTGATTCCAGCCATAGAAATGGCAGAAGAATCTGTAAAAGGTCCGGCATTCCTTCCTGCAGCAATTGGGTTTTTGGCAGGAATGGCATTTTTGCTATTACTTGATACTTTGATTCCCCATTTACATGTAAAAGATGATGAACCGGAAGGTATGAAATCTTCGTTAAAAAAGCAAACCATGTTGGTACTGGCAGTAACCTTACATAATATACCGGAAGGTATGGCAGTTGGGGTGGTTTTTGCAGGGCTGATTGCTCAGAATGAGTTGATTTCTATGTCGGGAGCCATAGCCTTAGCGTTAGGTATTGCAATTCAGAATTTTCCGGAAGGAGCAATTATTTCCATGCCCCTTAAGAGTACGGGAGTATCGAAAAAGAGAGCATTTAGTTATGGAATGCTGTCAGGAATTGTGGAACCTATTGCTTCTTTTGTAACTATTTTGCTTGCAGGAATTATGACACCCATATTACCTTTTTTGTTAGCTTTTTCTGCAGGAGCAATGATATATGTGGTAGTAGAAGAATTGATTCCTGAGTCACAAACCGGAAAACATTCGAACATTGGTACCATAGGATTTGCTTTGGGATTTGTATTGATGATGATTTTAGATGTAGCTTTAGGCTAAAGGAGGATAAAAGGATGAAATGTCCAAGATGTACACAAGAGATAAAAGCGGGAGCGCAGTTTTGTACTAATTGTGGACTTAGAATAGCGCCGCCACAGCCGGTACAACCGCAACCTGTGCAGCCGCAGATGCAGCGTCCTGTGGCACCGCAACCGCAGATGCAGCAGCGTCCTGTGCAGCCACAGCAACGGCCTATGCCACAGCAACCACAGATGCAACAACCTGTGCAACAGCGCCCTGTGGCACCGCAACCGCAGATGCAGCAGCGCCCTATGCAGCCGCAACAACCAAAACAGAAATCCAAAAAAGGATTAATTATTGTATTGCTTTGTGTATTAGCGGTACTTATCGGAGTTATGGTATGGTTGTTGCTAAAAGGGAATGATGATAGTGAGCAGAAAAAGTCTGCATCTTCTTCCAAGCCTGAGAAAGAGTATGAGTCGGACGAACCGGATACACCTGAAAAGCCGGATGAACCGCAGGAGCCTTCAAAACCGGAGGATGTTCCCGCTACTTCCGATGTAGATACACATACTGTTATGGTATACATAGTGGGCAGTGATTTGGAGAGCAATGGGGGGAATGCGACCCTTGATATTCAAGAAATGTTAGCAGCGGATTATGAAGAAGATATTAACGTAGTGATTCAGACCGGTGGCAGTTACTACTGGCAACGGGAAGAAATGGATGATGGTAAGGTACAGCGTTTTGAAGTAAAAGACGGCAAGTTAGTAGAGCTTGAGGCATTAGGCAAGATGAGTATGTTAACCGTAGATGCTTTGGCTGATTTTATTACATATGCATCTGAAAACTATCCGGCGGATAAGTACACCTTGTTTATGTGGGATCACGGCGGCGGAACACCAATTTGTTATGGATATGATGAACTTTTCCCATACGATCAATTATATGATGTGGAAATCGGTTATGCCCTTGAAAAAGCAGGGGTATCTTTTGAAAGTATTATTTTTGATGCATGTAATATGTGTACACTGGAAGTTGCAATGGCTATCAAGGATTATGCCAAGTATATGGTAGCGGCAGAAAGCTATACATGGGATGTCGGAATGTCTTATGATGTATGGTTGAATTATTTGGATGATAATCGGAATGCGTCCGCTCTTGAATCCTGTGAATTATTAGTAACGGAATATATGGAGAGTATTGCAAAGCGTGATTTAATCGGTTCTATGTCATTAATTAATCTTTCAAAGATTCAAAATGTATATGATGCCTATGAAGATTATTTGGTAAGTGTTTATAATGATTTGAAAAATGACGGATATGCAGAATACATTAAAGCGCGTTCTGCCTGCGGTGAGTATGGAGGTACGGAGTCTGTAGACTTAATTACACTTGCCACGGCGTACCATACAGACATGTCTACAGAGCTTATGAATGCTGTTGTAAATGCAGTATACTATACAGACAGTGATTTCTTATATGGACATGGTTTGGCAGCATATAGTCCATATGCTATCGTGGAAAAATATGATATTGCCAGAAGCAATATGGAGGATTTGGGCTATACATCGGAAGTGTTAGAGTGTTACGATGCTTTTGTCAGCATTAACATGGCATATACGGGACAGGATTTTGTAGATGACTATGCCGGAGCTTGGTTTGATTCGGATATTGCATATAGTTATGTAGAGGCTGATACTGAGGCGGGTGAATATTATCTTGAGACAACGGAAAAAGATGGTTATTATGCAATCTGCTTATCAGAAGATGATTGGAATATAGTTTCCACGGTGGAAGCAGGTGTCATCGTAGTATTAGATGATGAAAATGGTTTACTCTTAGGTCAGGATTATTATTATGTATATGATGAAGAGGGAGATATTGCCATTGGTTTACCGGATTATTGGGTGCGTGTAAACGGAACAATAGCATCCTATGTCTGTACAGATATATATGAAGATGTGAATACGGGAGAATGGTCCCAGTCAGGTCTTATTTACGCACGATGCAACGGACAAGAAGCAATGCTGATAGTTTATTATGACGAGGATTATCCGCAAGGTACTCTGGTTGGTTACATGCCGTATGACTTTGTTACTGAAGAATACGGACAGGTTCAACAGCTTAGGGATGATGATGTGATTGAGCTTATCAGTCCTATTATGAATACCAATACCGGAGAAATTGCATATGAGAACGTTACCGGAGAAAGTATATTGGCTTCGGATATTGAATTGACTTATGAGTCCATAGTATATGAAGGTTATGAAGTTATTGCTTATTATGTGGTGTATGATATTTACGGCAATACTTATACAACTGACGATTTCTATTTCTAATACAAAAAAACTAAAACAGAGTGCAATTGTTTCTTTTTTTACATGAAAGAAATAATTGCACTTTTTATTTTTGGGGATAAAATGCACAAAAAAGAAAAAAGAAAAATAGTAGTATTGCCGATTCTCGAAAAAATACGAAATAATTTAACGGAAAACCTTTTCCATAAAAATAAAAAGTGGTATAGTAAGGAAAAATAATGCAGTGGAAAGCAGAATGGAGAGAATTATGAAAAAGAGGATATGGGCATTCGTTATAACGGTATGTTTGCTACTTACAGGTTTTTGCAATTGGTCCGAAATGGAGTACGTAGAGGCGGCCGATGAAGTGGAAGTGACCATACATTACCACAGATATGACGGCAATTATGATAAGTGGTCCATGTGGTTATGGGCAGACGGCATAGATGGACGAGCATATGAATTTACCGGAATGGATGAGTATGGAGCTTATCTTACAACGGTTATGCCGGATATGGACGGGGTAAATTCAATCGGTTTTATTGTCAGAAAAGGCGAATGGGAAATGAAAGACGTGGAACAGGACCGTTTTATTGACATTAGTGACGGAACAGGAAAAGTGGAAATCTATTTATTGGAGGGTGATGCAAAATATTATCCTGACGCAAGCGCGGTAGATTTATCACCGGTGATAAAAAGTGCTTATTTTCCTACCAGTAAAAAGATTGATGTAAACGTTACAATGCCTGTTGATACATCGGATGAGCGGGATACTTCCATGTACAAGGTTTATGACGGAGAAGGAAACTCATACGAGATTAATAAGATATGGACAGATAATCCGGGATTAAACACCAGTTTTTCCGTAATCATGGAGGAGTATCTGGATATGGGAAAAACATACATTTTGGAAATAGAGGGATATGGAAGTATGACAGTAGCAGTGGAAGATGCATTTTCAGAACCGGAATTTGAGGCGGCTTATACATATAACGGAGATGATTTGGGCGCAGTATATACCAAGGAACAGACAGATTTCCGTGTGTGGGCACCTACAGCGGATGCAGTAAATGTAAAGCTGTATGAAAAAGGAGACGGTGACAATTTTATTCAATCCGTAGCCATGGACCGGGATGTAAACGGTACATGGAAAACAAGTGTGAAGGAAGACCTTGGAGGTAAGTATTATACTTATGAGTTGCATTTTGGAGATGTTGTAACGGAAGCGGTGGATGTGTATGCAAAATCTGCCGGCGTTAACGGTCTTAGAGGTATGATTCTTGATTTGGATGCTACGGACCCTGAAGGATGGGATAAGGACAAAGGACCAAAAATAGAGAGTAATACGGATGCTGTTATCTATGAACTTCATGTGAGGGATATGGGAAGCGATTCAAGTTCGGGAATTACCAATGCCGGAAAGTATCTGTCCTTTACGGAAAGCGGAACAACCAATAGCGCCGGACTTCCTACAGGGCTTGACCATATGGTTGATTTAGGAATCACACATGTTCATTTATTGCCTGTATATGATTACGCAAGTGTTGATGAATCGTCGGGTGCGGCGCAGTTTAACTGGGGATATGACCCGTTAAACTACAATGTACCGGAAGGCTCTTATTCTACAGACCCGTACAACGGAGAGGTTAGGGTGAATGAGTTTAAGCAAATGGTACAGTCACTTCATGAAAAGGGAATCGGTGTGATTATGGATGTGGTATATAATCATACGTATTCTACGGATTCTAATTTAAACAGAACTGTGCCGGATTATTATTATCGCAAGGACGGCACTACTTTTACCAATGGTTCGGGATGTGGCAATGAGCTTGCAACGGAGCGTTCCATGGTGCGTAAATATATAGTTGATTCTGTTGTGTACTGGGCAAAAGAGTATCATATTGACGGATTTCGTTTTGATTTAATGGGCTGCTATGATATTGAAACCATGAACGCCATCAGGGCAGCTTTGGATGAGATTGATCCAACCATTATTATGTATGGAGAAGGATGGACAGGCGGAACCAGCGCCTTGCCAAGCAGTGAAGCGGCAGTCAAATTAAATACCAAGAGACTTAATAATATTGCAGCATTTAGTGACGATTTGCGAGATGGTATTAAAGGCAGTGTTTTTAATGCAGTGGAAAGAGGATTTGTAAGCGGTGCTTGGAATAAAGAAGAAGCCATAAAATATGGAGTGGTAGCGGCAACGAAGAATGAACAGGTGTTGCATGGACTTTATTGGGCCAATATTCCGGGACAGTGTATTAATTATGCGTCAGCCCATGATAATTTAAGCCTTTGGGATAAATTGGCATCTTCTAATGCAAGCAATAGTATAGAAGACAGAATCCGTATGAATAATCTTTCGGCAGCCATTGTACTTACTTCTCAAGGGGTTCCCTTCTTCCAGGCAGGCGAGGAGATATTAAGAAGTAAAGTAAGAGCTGACGGAAGCTTTGATGAAAACAGCTATAAATCTTCGGATGCCGTAAACTCTATCAAATGGGATGAAAAGACCGATAATATTGCAGTATATGAGTATTACAAAGGTTTAATCGCATTCAGAAAAGAGCATGAACTGTTACGCATGAGAACAACAGAGGAAATACAGGCTAATTTGTCTTTTGTGCAAGAAGTTCCGGATAATGTAGTGGCATATACAATAGTAAATGCTTTAAATTCAAAGGATGAAAGTTTGTTTATTGCCTATAATGCCAATAAGGAAGATGTTGTGTTAACACTTCCGGAAGGCACGTGGAATGTATATGTAAATGATGAAAAAGCAGGAACGAAAGTCCTCGATTCCGTATCGGGAGAAGTTACGGTACATCCAATTTCAGCGGTGGTATTGGTAAAAGAAGCACTAAGAACAGATGAGCCAATGGGAAAAGGTATGCTAATAGGTATTGGCGCAGGCATAGTGGCGCTTACAGCCGGAGTGCTGGCTTTGTTCGGTCGTAAAAAGAAAAAGAAAAAATAAACTTAGTTAAGCAGGCAGGCTCCTTATAAAAGGGGCTTGCTTTATGTTTGGCTCTTGAAATAAAAAGGGATAGAGTATACAATAAAAAAGTCGTATACAAACAGATGGGAGGATTAAAATACTATGGCTTATGTATATAAAACAAAGGGAACCTGCTCAAGTCAGATTACCTTTGAACTGGATGGGGATATTGTTAAGAATGTATCGTTTTTAGGTGGCTGCAATGGTAATCTTCAGGGGATTTCAAAACTGACAGAGGGAATGAATGCAGAGGAAGTAATTAAGAGATGTGAAGGAATAAAATGCGGATTTAAAAACACGTCCTGTCCTGATCAGCTTGCATTGGCATTAAAGGCTGCAATGGAACAGAAGGGAAATAACTAATGCGTAGAATGGAATTTAAAATGGAGCGTCAGGGATTACTTACCATTGGCGATAAGGTTACAGTAACGGAAGGCGTTTTACCAAGTAATTATTATTATACCATTGATCCGTCTTTAGCCATGTCAGGGAATTATCCGTTTAATAAGCAATTAAAGTCCCGTGAGGGAATTGTAACGGATATTACAGAAAATCCAAGAGGTTTTTATGTAACAGTTGAGTTTGATGAAGACGATATTGATTGATGAAAAACGGAGGAAAGAATATGTTAAAGAAAGTAAGTACACCTAAGGCACCGGCGGCAATCGGTCCTTATTCACAGGGAATTATTATTGATAAGATGTTATATGCTTCGGGTCAGATTCCGATTATTCCCGAAACCGGTGAATTGGAAACAGGGGATATTACAGCTCAGGCAGAGCAAGCAATTAAAAATGTGGGAGAGATTTTAAAAGAGGCAGGCACCTCTTTTGAAAATGTAGTAAAGACTACATGTTTTCTTGCTGATATGGATGATTTTGCAGAATTCAACGGAGTATATGAGAAATATTTTACAGGGAAACCGGCGAGAAGCTGCGTTGCAGTAAAAACTCTTCCGAAGAATGTGCTATGTGAAGTGGAAGTGATTGCTTATGTTGGCGAATAAGAAAAATATTATTTTAATTGGAATGCCGGGAGCCGGAAAGAGTACGGTAGGAGTTGTACTTGCAAAGCGCCTGGGAATGAGATTTGTGGATTCTGATTTGGTTATTCAGGAAAGAACCCAAAGGCTTTTACAACAGATTCTTATGGAAGACGGATTGCAGGAATTTATCCGAATCGAAGATGAAGTGAATGAGTCCTTAATTTTGGTTAATACGGTGCTTGCTACGGGAGGCAGTGCGGTTTACGGACTAAATGCAATGCAGAGCCTGAAAGAACAGGGAACGGTGATTTATTTAAAACTTCCTTTTGAAACCATTGAACATCGTGTGGGAGACTTGCGTGGCAGGGGAGTCGCAATGAAACCGGGACAGACCTTGAAAGAGCTGTACGATGAAAGAGCTCCATTATATGAAAGATATGCAGACATTGTATGTCCCTGTGAGGATAAAGAAATCCGTGAAATAGTGGATATGATAGCAAAAAGTCTCGAAATTGTATAAAGAATAAAAAACAGAAACCTTCGCATACTAAATAATCATAATGTGTGCGGAGGTTTTTTATGGACATTTTTTTCACATATTTTAATGCGTTTTGGGTAGGCGGAGCAATCTGTATGTTAGCCCAGCTCCTTATGGAAAAAACGAAGATGATGCCAGCAAGAGTCATGGTTTTGATTGTGTGCTTAGGTGCTGTTATCAGTGCCCTTAATCTTTATGAACCATTTCAGGAGTTTGCCGGTGCGGGAGCAACAGTACCCCTTCTTGGTTTTGGGAACAACTTGATGAAAGGGGTAAAAGAAGCTGTAGATTCACAAGGGTTTATTGGTCTTTTTACAGGTGGCTTTAAGGCGGCTGCAGCGGGAACCAGTGCTGCACTGATTTTTGGATATCTGGCGAGTCTGATTTTTGACCCGAAGATGAAAAAGTAATGTATTGAAATAAATACACAAAAATGGTTGCGGTAATTTGTGTAATATGCTAAACTGTATCACGGTGACAAACAAATGTCTTTCACAGAACGACAAGTAAAAACAAATGTGTTTGGTGGAAGAACAGTTGAAGAATCGGTCATAAAAGGAGCGGATTTTCATGGCAGAGTCGTCCGGATACTATGTAGTCAAGCAAAGAGCGTTGCCGGAAGTGTTGTTAAAAGTTGTAGATGCAAAAAAACTGATTGATTCTGAAAAAGTGGATTCCGTACAGGAAGCTGTTGACAGAGTGGGAATCAGTCGAAGCTCATTTTATAAGTACAAAGATGATATTTTTCCCTTTCACGATACGGCGGAAGGAACCACACTTACTTTAACCTTTCAAATGGATGATGAGCCGGGACTTTTGTCAGATGTTTTAAAGCTGATTGCAATGTGCGGAGCCAATATCCTTACCATTCATCAGAGTATTCCCATTAACGGAGTAGCATCCTTAAGCTTAAGCGTTCAGGTGTTACCTACTACGGGAGATATGTCCCAAATGATTGAGAATATGGAACGAACCCAGGGCGTTCACCATGTTAAAGTAATTGCAAAAGAATAAGTGAATGATGCGAAAGCTAAAGATAGGAGAAAGAGACATGATTAATGTGGCAGTTTTAGGATACGGTACAGTAGGAAGCGGTATCGTGGAAGTAATTATGACAAATAAAGAGTTAATCGAGGCTAGAATGGGGGATTCCATTCAGGTAAAACATATTCTTGATTTAAGAAAGTTTCCGGGAGATCCGTATGAAGCTTTGGTAACAGATGACTATAATGTAATCGTAAATGACCCTGAAGTGAATATTGTGTGTGAAGCTATGGGCGGTACAAAACCTGCATATGATTTCACAAGACGTGCTTTAGAGGCAGGAAAGAGTGTATGTACTTCCAATAAGGCTGTTGTAGCAGAATTTGGTCCTGAGTTAATGAAGATTGCAAAAGAGAATAACTGTAATTATTTATTTGAAGCAAGTGTTGGCGGCGGTATTCCGATTATCCGTCCGTTAAACCAGTCTTTAACTCCTGAAAAGGTTGAAAGCATTACAGGTATCTTAAACGGTACAACAAACTTTATCTTAACCAAAATGGAACGTGAAGGTTCTGACTTTGCAGATGTGTTAAAAGAAGCACAGGCAAAAGGCTACGCAGAAGCAGATCCTACAGCAGATATTGAAGGACATGATGCGGCAAGAAAAATTGCTATTTTATCATCCATAGCTTACGGAAAGACAGTGGATTTTAAAACGGTTCATACAGAAGGTATTACTAAGATTTCTTCAGAAGATTTTGCTTATGCAAAAAAAGCCGGTGCAACCATTAAGCTTTTTGGTAAGAGTAGCGATGTAGACGGAAAAGTATATGCACTTGTTGCTCCGTTTATGATTTTTTCTGAACATCCGTTATATGCAGTAAATGATGTATTCAATGGAATTCTGGTTCATGGTAATACATTAAATGATGTTATGTTCTATGGAAGCGGAGCAGGAAAACTCCCCACAGCAAGTGCTGTTGTATCTGATATCATTGAAGCTGCTAAGAATCTTGGAAATCCATTATACTGCGGCTGGCAGGAAGGTGAAATTACTCTTTCTGACTTAGCTGATGCAAAGAGAAAATTCTTTGTACGTACTAAGAAAGATGCAAAGGCTGTTGAAGAAGCATTTGGTAAGGTTTGCTTTATCGATGGCGGTATTGCAGGCGAGTGTGGATTCATTACAGAAGTAATGAGTGAAAAAGAAATAAAAGCTGCTGCAGAAAAAGTAGAAGCAGTAAGTGTAATCCGCGTTGAGTAGTTGCGTAAAGGAAAGGCATTAGTCATGAAATATATTATTGTACTTGGAGACGGAATGGCGGACGAACCCATTGCTGAGCTTTCCGGGAAAACGCCAATCGAGTATGCAAAGACTAAGAATCTTGATGAGTTAAGCAAAAAATCCCATATCGGTATGGTAAATACCATTCCAAAGGGAATGAAGCCGGGGTCTGATACAGCAAATCTTTCTGTATTGGGATATGACCCGCAGGTTTATTATTCGGGACGTTCACCATTAGAAGCACTGAGTATCGGTGTTCCTATGAAGGATACAGATATTGCACTCCGTTGTAATATCGTAACCATTTCCGAAGAGGAAGAAGTGTTCGAAGAAAAAACAATCATCGACCACAGTTCAGGAGAAATCAGTACCGAAGAATGTGCAGTGCTTTTAGAAGCAGTTGCAAAGGAATTATCAGATGCTACATATCAGTTTTATGTAGGGACAAGCTATCGCCATTGCCTTATCTGGGATAAGGGTGAAGTGATTGATCTTGTACAACCCCATGATGTATTAACACAGACCATCGGTCAACACTTACCTCAGGATGAAAAGCTTCGTTATATGATGAAAAAAAGCTACGATATCTTAGTGAATCATCCCATTAATGTGGAACGTAAGAAAAAAGGGTTAAATCCTGCCAACTGTTGTTGGTTCTGGGGAGCAGGAACAAAACCTATGTTATCTTCTTTTGAAGAAAAGACCGGTAAAAAGGGTCTTATGATTTCCGCAGTTGACCTGTTAAAAGGAATAGCTGTAGGTGCCAATATGGGCGTTGCTAACGTAGAGGGAGCAAACGGAGGCCTTCATACCAATTATACCGGCAAAATGCAGGCTGCAGTGGATGGTCTTTTAAAAGAAGGATATGACTTTGCATATATTCACATTGAGGCTCCTGACGAAATGGGGCATCAGGGAAGTTACGAGAGAAAGGTTTCTGCCATCGAGCAGATTGATGAGAAGGTAATCGGACCGCTTGTGGAGCAGCTGTCACATGAAGGCGTGGATTTCCGTATGTTGGTATTACCGGACCATCCAACGCCGGTGCGTTTAAGAACCCACACGGCAGATGCCATACCATATCTTTTATATGACAGTACGAAGCCGGAAAATCATTCCTGGTCATACTGTGAAAAAGATGCCATGGAAAGTGGTAACGTAGTAGAAAAAGGATATCAATTAATCAATAAATTATTGGAGATAGAAGAGTAATCATGAAAAAAGTAGTAAAATTTGGCGGAAGCTCATTAGCAAGTGCAGAACAGTTTGAAAAAGTAGGAAAAATCATTCGTGCAGATAAGGACAGAAGATATGTGGTACCATCTGCGCCGGGAAAAAGAGACAGCAAGGATACTAAAGTTACTGATATGTTATATCAGTGCTATGCTCTTGCAGAAGAAGAAAAAGATTTTTCCGCATTATTAGCAAAGATTTCAGAACGTTATCAGGGAATTATTGACGGATTAAAACTTGATTTATCTCTTGCAGACGAGTTTAAAGTAATTGAAAAGAATTTTAAGGCAAAAGCCGGTGACAACTATGCGGCAAGCCGTGGTGAATACTTAAATGGTATTATTATGGCAAATTATCTTGGGGTTGAGTTTATTGACCCGGCAGATACCATCCGTTTTGATGAAGATGGAAATTTTGATGCAGATACCACAGATGCATTATTGTCAAAGAGACTGGAAAATGTAGAACGTGCGGTAATTCCGGGATTCTACGGTTCACTTCCTGACGGAAAAGTTAAGACTTTTTCCAGAGGTGGTTCTGATATTACAGGTTCTATTGTAGCAAAAGCCGTAAAAGCGGATGTATATGAAAACTGGACAGACGTTTCAGGATTCCTTGTTGCTGACCCGAGAATTATTAAAAATCCGGAAGGCATTGATACTATTACTTACCGTGAACTCCGTGAGCTTGCATATATGGGAGCAAGTGTTCTCCATGAAGATGCTATTTTCCCAGTACGTAAGGCTGGTATTCCGATTAATATCCGTAATACGAACCGTCCGGAAGACAACGGAACATGGATTGTAGAAAACACACTTCAGAAATCAAAATATACTATTACAGGTATTGCCGGTAAAAAAGGATTCTGTGCTGTTAGCATTGAAAAGGACATGATGAATTCTGAAATCGGTTTCGGCCGCAAGGTGCTGGAAGTGTTTGAAGATAACAGCATTTCATTTGAACATATGCCATCAGGTATTGATACCATGACAGTGATTGTTCATCAGGATGAATTTGAAGAAAAAGAACAGAGTGTTATTTCCGGTTTATATAAAGCAGTACAGCCTGATAGTATTGATTTAGAAAGCGACCTTGCATTAATTGCAGTAGTAGGCCGTGGTATGAAGGCAACAAGAGGTACAGCCGGAAGAATTTTCTCAGCCCTTGCCCATGTTAATGTAAACGTTAAGATGATTGATCAGGGTTCTTCTGAGTTAAATATTATTATCGGTGTTAAAAATGAAGACTTTGAAACAGCAATCAATGCAATTTACGATATCTTTGTAGTATCCCAGATTTAATGCAAAAAGACGCGATAGTGATTCAAATAGGAATTACTATCGCTTTTCTTTACATGTATTTTATTCTATAATATTTAGATGTTCAGTATCATACATGACTTTTGCATGATTGTTGCGAAGAAGTTCTCTGGATAGAGTGTTTCCGGTTTCCTTATCAATACAGGTGCGAATCACTTGGCCCTTTCGGTAAACTGTGCCATTTTCTCTGACAAAATGCTCGTTTTCTGACGCAATGTGATATTTTACCGGTAGATTCTCACTGGCACGCAGCTCGCCACACAGATGAGTATCGGTAACATAAGTAATTAGCTGGTATGTATTGTCAGTGTTGTTTTTAAACCGGTAATCCAAATAATTATAAACAATAGAAGTTCCTGTACCAAAAGGAACCTGTCGGTTATAATCCGGAAACAGGTCAAAGCCGTCGTGGTGGTGATGTTCAATGATTTCCATAGGTGTATGTAGCACCATCCAGTGAATCAGATTCGTAAACTGACACATTCCACCTCCAATGCCGGAAGTTGCTTTTGCATTGGACAAAGTCAATCCTTCTTTGTATCCTTTTGAAGGAGTTGTGCTGCCAACCAGTTTCCAAAAGGAGAATACTTCTCCCGGATGAATTAATATGCGGTTTATCTTTGGAGCAGCAAGAGAAAGATTAACAGCCTTGTTTTCTTGCAGATGCAGTTGTGTATTTCCCAGAGTCCTACGAATGAGAGAATTGTGGGAATAGATTAATACGGGTAAGTCGGTATCATTTTTTTGTAATGCAAATTGATGATGGCAAAATGTGTTTTGTAAATGACGTGCAGCACGGCACTTGAGTACAGATAGTTTGTAAGTAATTGGTGAAATTTCACAAAATAGTTTACGATTCATAGTTACCTTCCCCCTATGGTAATTGAATTACGAATGACTGAAACAAGAGTATCACACTTGTAAGTTGAAAACAATAACCTTAAGAAAATAATAATAAATAAAATCCAGAGGAATTACAGTATGGAAGAAATGTTCGAAAAAAGAATCAAGGATCTTGCAAATCAAAGCTACCATAAGGGACTATATATGTTTAGCAATTTTTTGAACGAGGCCGAAATAGCAGACGTTTTCAGCATGGATAAGGAGCTTCGCTTTATGGAGTATTCTTTTTTTGGAGGGTATGAAGGAAGCGTAAGACAGGTGTTATGTTTTGGCTCCGAGGCGCAGTTTGGATATGAGGAAGAATTTCCCATAGATTGTATTATGGTGGAGCCTGTAAGTAAAAAATTCTCGGAGGAATTAAGTCATAGGGATTATCTTGGGGCACTTATGAATCTTGGAATCGAAAGAAATACTATTGGAGATATTATTATTAGGGATAAGTCTGCATACATTTTTTGTCTGAAAAAGGTTTCGGATTACATATTGGAAAGTTTTTCGCAGGTAAGACATACTACTGTTAAAGTAAAAAAGGTGGAACTTCCAAATCTTCAGTTTGAAGTGAAGATTGAACCTGTGGAAGTATTGGTAAGCTCTATGCGGCTGGATGGTATCTTATCAAAGTTGTTAAATATTTCAAGAAGTGAAAGTATTCTTCTTTTTACACAAAAAAAGGTGTTTGTTAACGGAAGGTTATACGAAAATAATAGCGGTACTTTGAAGGAGCATGATGTAGTATCGGTGAGAGGCTATGGCAAATTTGTATACGAAGGATTATTAAGCGAAACGAAAAAGGGCAAGCTTAGGATAAAACTTGGAAAATACTTGTAAACAAATTTAAAGTACCATATACTAAATACAAGAATGAATGAAATAAAACGGACGTAAACAGAATGGGAACCCAGAGTAAAAAAGACAGTTTTATCATGCAGGCCGGTATCCTTGCGGCGGCAGGATTTATAACAAAGATTATCGGAACTTTATATAGAACTCCCCTCACTGCAATTATCGGAAACGAAGGTAATGGTTATTATAGTGCAGCTTATTATGTGTATCTGATTATTTTAACCATAGCCTCTTACAGTATGCCTACGGCAATTTCTAAGATTGTTTCTTCTGAGCTTGCGGTGAAGCATTACAGAAACGCACAGAAAATTTTCCGTTGTGCTCTTATTTATGTAACGGTAATGGGAGTTATTGCAAGTGTTTTTCTGTTTTTTGGTGCAGATTTGTTCTTAGAACCTAATTCGGCTGTGGTATTAAGGGTGTTTACGCCAACAATTGTAATTTACGGATACTTGGGTGTACTTAGAGGTTATTTCCAGGCGCACCGGTCCATGACACAGACTTCAGTGTCACAGATTTTAGAGCAGATTGTCAATGCTTTTGTCAGTGTATTTGGCGCTTATTTTATGGTGAATCTGGCAGTAAAACAAGTGGAAAAAGAATCCGGCATGTTAGCATTGCTTGATCCTGCTGCGGTGGAAACCAAGAAAGCTATTTATGGCGCAAGTGCCAGTGCGGCAGGTACGGGAAGTGGTGTGCTTATTGCATTGCTTTTTATGATTGGAATGTACTTGCTTAATAAGAAGTTGATTCATAAAAGGATAAAAAATGACAGGTCAGGAGTGGAAGAGAGCTATGGTGCTATTTTCAAATCCCTGATGCTTATTGTTACTCCGATTATTATCAGCTCCTGCATTTATAACATGAATACAGTAGTGAATCAGACACTATTTGTGAAAATACTCATGAATATTAAAGATTTTACGGAGTCCCAGGCTTCCAAGCTATATGGAGTATTTTCAGGTAGAGCAGTGGTAATTGCCAATATTCCGGTTGCTGTGGGTGCAGCAATGTCTTCTGCACTGATTCCTACTATTTCCTCCTCTTATGCTAAGGGTGAGATTGCATCTTTAAATCAGAAGGTGGCAGGGGGCATTAAGGCTACCATGTTAATATCCATTCCGGCAGCGGTGGGAATTGCGGTTCTTGCAAGGCCGATTATGTATTTGTTAAGTCCGGAAGCAGAGCATATGGATATGGCAATCTTTTTGTTACAGTGCATGAGCATTACGGTTATTTTTTACCAGTTGTCTACTATCAGTAACGGTGTATTACAGGGAATAGGCAAAGTAAATATTCCTGTGATTAATTCAGCAATTGCCTTAGGGTTACAGACCCTGTTAATTATTCCGTTGTTAATCTATACGGATTTAAATGAGAATTGCCTTGTAATAGCAACTATCTTTTATTCCTTTACGATATGTATGTTAAATCAGAGAAGCGTAAGGAAATATTTGGGATACAGACAGGAAATGCTTAATACTTTTATGGTGCCTTTTGTTTCATCAGCAGTCATGGGAATTATGGCATTTTTGGTATATGAGGGGTTATTACTCATTCATTGCCATTATGTGATTGCTTTGTTTGTGGCAGTGTTTGTGGCAGTACTTGTGTATTTTGTGGTGGTAATCAAGCTTGGGGGTATGACAGAAGAAGATATGAGAAGGCTTCCTAAAGGACATGCCATTGTAAGGTTAGCAAAAAAGATGAGGTTAATTGCATAAAATAAAAAGAAGAAAGCCTTGTAAGATTTTTTTCTTACAAGGCTCTTTTTTATTGCTCACTGTCAGATTGAATGCTGTCCGCATCAATGGACTCATCAGCGTTATCATCATCATCCTTATCGCCTGTTTCCGGTTCCGGGAAGAGAATACGCACTTTTTTAATTCGTTTTTCGTCTGTTTCTTCTACGGTTAAGTGAATGCCGTCTTTGGTTGTAGCACTTTCACCAAGTTCAGGGAGCTTATCTAAAAGTTCAATGAGAATACCGCCGATGGAATCGTAATCTTCACTTTCGAGTAAGCAGCCTAATGCATCGTTTAAGTCACTCAATTTCATGTTACCTTCGACAATGTATTCGCGTTCATCTATTTTCTGAATCAATTCTTTTTCATCTTCATCATATTCATCACGGATTTCACCAACGATTTCTTCTAATAAATCTTCTGTGGTAATCATACCGACAGCAGCACCGTATTCATTTAATACGATGGTAACACTGGTGGATTTTTCACGCATCACCATGAGTAAATCCGCTGTTTTCTTAAGTTCATATGTGTAATGAACCGGTCTTAAGATATTGCTAACTTTGAATTCCGGCTTATTATCAACCAATAGGAAATCTTTGATGTTTATGATACCAATAATGTGGTCTTTATCATTTTCATAAACAGGAATTCTTGTATACATATGCTCTTTAAAAAGCTCAAATACTTCTTCATAGTTTGCTGTAGAACATACAGAGACTACGTCAATTCTGGGTATCATAATATCCCTTGCAACAGAATCTGAAAAATCGAACACGTTGTAAATCATTTCACGTTCTTCTGTCTCAATAACCCCATCTTCATGGCTTACATCTACATAGGTTTTAAGCTCGGTTTCGGTCATGGCAACTTTTTTGGTTGCATTGATTCTAAAGATTTTAAGGATGCCATGTGCTAATTTATCAATAACGAAAATAACCGGCGTAAGTATTATCATTAGAGCATAAATAATCGAACTATAAATCAAAGCAATCTTTTCAGAATTAGTGCTTGCCCAAGTTTTCGGAACAATTTCTCCAAATAAAAGAACCAGCATGGTTAATATTCCGGTTGCAATCCCTACAAAAGCATTTCCGAATAAGTCAATTGTAAATGTTGTTACAAGGGAAGAAGCGGAAATGTTTACAATATTATTTCCGATAAGAATAGCACTTAACATTTTGCTATAGCGTTCTTTGATCTTTTGAACGGTTTGGGCACGTTTATTTCCTTCTTCAGCTAACGAGCGGATGCGTACCTCGTTTACAGTGGTAAGTGCTGTTTCTGCAGATGAAAAGAATGCAGATAAGATAATAAGAATTATGATAGTTACAAGTTGTATGACACCGTCGGTTGTCAATGTTTTCACTCCTTATGTATAAATATTTTCCATTATAGAATATATATGAATATATTAAAAAATAAGAAGGTTGTCAAGTTGAAGGAAAATCATGAATATACATGTTAAAAAGACATGGCAATAGTAAGGAGGAAAGCTTGTTATGCAGAAAAGAAGGATAAAGGGAGAACGTGTAAGAGATAATGAAAAATGGCAACCGGTTTTGAAATGCCTTTTGTTTGCGTATTTATTGACAATAGGTCTTTTGTTTATCTTGGCATTTATGTTGTATCAGTTTGCATTAAGTAAGTCTGTGGTATCAGCGTGTATTATCGGCATCTATGTAATTTCCTGCTTTTTTTCGGGTTTAATGATTGGTAAAGTGCTGGGACATAAGAAATTCGTATGGGGAATTATAATGGGTTCTTTGTATTTTGCCGTACTGGTGATAGTGTCACTTATGGTAAATCAAAGAATCGAAAACGCACTTATGAATCTAGTGACTTCTTATATAATATGTGCGGGAAGCGGAATGTTAGGCGGAATGGTGAGTTAAAGAAAAAATAAAGAAAGAATGTTGAAATGAAGAACAAACTGTGTTACAATGCATACATATTGTGAGTTTAGGAGGCAATAAAGATGAAACATATTAAGACTTTATCTACAAGAGATTTAAAAGGATCTATGAAAAAAGGTGGTTGTGGCGAATGTCAGACTTCTTGCCAGTCTGCTTGCAAGACATCTTGTACAGTAGGAAATCAGAGTTGTGAGAAAGTAAAATAAGGTTCTGATAAGATAGAGTGAATTCGTAAGCAGCGATGAACAATCGCTGCTTTGTTCTTGTATAATGGGAGTGAATGAAAAGTGATACATCAGTATAAAAATAATGGATATAACATCGTTCTTGATGTAAATAGTGGCTCGGTTCATGTTGTGGATGACATTGTTTATGATATTATCCCCATCGTAGAAGGTTTGCTAAAAGAAAATATGGATAAAGAGCTGATTCTTGCAGCCATTTCGTTTATGGAAGATGTTCCCTATAAGGAAGAAGAAATCAGGGAAGCTGTAGAAGAGATTTTTGAGTTAAAAGACGCCGAAATGCTCTTTACAGAGGATATTTATGAGAATTACATTGATGCTTTTAAAAACAGACAGACTGTGGTAAAGGCACTTTGTCTTCATATTGCCCATGATTGTAATCTGGCCTGCAAATATTGTTTTGCAGGAGAAGGTGAGTATCGTGGTCACAGGGAACTTATGAGTTTCGAGGTTGGTAAAAAGGCATTGGATTTTTTGGTAAGAGAGTCCGGCAACAGAATAAACCTTGAAGTAGACTTTTTTGGCGGAGAGCCTTTAATGAATTGGCAGGTTGTAAAAGACCTGGTAGCTTACGGAAGAAGCTTAGAAGCTACACATAATAAAAAGTTCCGTTTTACACTTACGACAAACGGTGTTTTGTTAAATGATGATATTATTGAATTTGCCAATAAGGAAATGAGCAATATTGTTTTGAGCATTGACGGACGTAAGGAAGTACATAACTTTATGAGACCTCATAGGGGCGGACAGGGAAGTTATGATGAAATTGTTCCTAAGTTTAAGAAGGTTGCCGAGAGCAGAGACCAGATGAATTATTATGTACGTGGTACCTTTACCCAGCATAATCTGGATTTTGCAGAGGACGTGAAACACCTTGCAGATTTAGGATTTAAACAGATTTCTGTGGAACCGGTTGTGGCAAAACCAACAGAGGATTATGCTCTTCGAGATGAGAATATTCCGGCTCTGATGGAAGAATATGATAAGCTTGCAGTGGAACTTCTAAAAAGACGTAAAGAGGGAAATGGAGTTAACTTCTTCCACTTTATGATTGACTTAGAAGGTGGTCCCTGTGTAGCTAAACGCTTGTCAGGTTGTGGTTCCGGAACAGAGTATCTTGCAGTTACTCCTTGGGGAGACTTATATCCTTGCCATCAGTTTGTTGGTGATGAGAATTTCTTAATGGGTAACGTAGACACCGGTGTTACCAATACAGAATTAAGGGATAAATTCAAATGCTGTAATGTTTATTCAAAAGAAAAGTGCAGAAATTGTTTTGCCAAGTTCTATTGTAGTGGTGGTTGTGCAGCTAATGCTTATAATTTCCACGGGGATATTAATGCAGCTTATGAAGTAGGGTGCGAATTACAAAGAAAACGTGTGGAATGTGCAATTATGATGAAAGCAGCTTTAGCAGAGGAAGAATAAGTAAGGAAGAATTAGTATGAAAAGAGTAAAATCAGTCGTAACGCTTTTTGTGGCAGTATTAGCGATTGCAGGATTGTGTTATTCAGCAATGAATGGAATTGGCAAAAGCCACTATGGGGCAGTTTCTGAAATTAAATTAGGATTGGATCTTGCAGGCGGTGTAAGCATTACTTATGAGGTTGCAGGAGAAACAGAACCGTCACAGACGGATATGGATGATACTATCTACAAGTTGCAGCAGCGTGTGGATCAGTATTCTACGGAAGCCATTGTGTATCAGGAAGGTACGAGCAGAATCAATATTGAAATTCCGGGTATGACAGATGCGGAAATAATCTTAGAGGAGTTGGGCCGTCCGGGTTCTTTATACTTTATCGTTCTTCGGGATGGCAAAGGTAATCTGAATTATGAATTTGATTATACTCAGGAAAAATATGTTTTGAAGAAGAGCCTTGAGGAGGTTATTGCAGATGGTTCTGCGATTTTGTCAGGTTCTGATGTAACGGGAGCCCAAAGCAGACAGCAGGTGAATCAGTATAATCAGCCTGAACACGTGGTTGAATTAACATTTTCTGATGCAGGTGCAGATATTTTTGCCGAGGCTACAAGGGAAGCATATCTTAACGGAAGAGAAACCATCGGTATCTATTATGATGGCGAATTTATCAGTGTACCACAGGTAAATTCAGAAATTACCGGAGGAGTTGCCTATATTTCCGGTATGAGTACCAAAGAACAGGCAGATAAGCTTGCCTCTAATATCCGTATCGGCGGATTGAAATTAGAATTGGAAGAATTACATTCAAAAGTGGTTGGAGCACAACTTGGAGAAGAAGCAATTGAGACAAGCGTTCTTGCAGGTGCTATTGGTCTTGCATTGGTGATTCTTTTTATGATTGCCGTATACCGTATACCGGGATTAGCATCAGGTATTGCACTTGTAATATATGTTTTGTTAATGATGTTTATTATTTGTGCCTTTGAAATCACTCTGACATTACCGGGTATTGCAGGTATTATTTTATCCATCGGTATGGCGGTAGATGCCAATGTTATTATTTTTGCAAGAATCAAGGAAGAAATTGCATCCGGAAAAACAGTAAGAAGTTCTATTAAGATTGGTTTCCAGAAAGCTTTATCGGCTATTGTAGATGGTAATGTTACAACATTAATTGCAGCCGTTGTATTAGGGCTTTTGGGAACAGGAACTGTTAAAGGTTTTGCGATTACGTTGGGTGTCGGTATTGTATTGTCCATGTTTACAGCGTTAATTATAACCCGTCTGGTGTTACAGGCATTGTTTGGCGTTGGATTAACGGGTGAAAAATTATATGGGGCTGCAAGGGAAAGAAAGAACATCCATTTCTTAGGAAAGAAAAACATTTGTTTTTCAGTCTCACTTGCGTTAATTGCAGTAGGTTTTATTGCCATGACAGTGTTTGGAGTAAGAGGTAAAGGTGTATTGAATTACGGTCTTGATTTTTCGGGCGGTACTTCTACAACAGTTGTTATGAATGAGACCATGACCCTGGACGAAGTAAATAACCGGGTTGTTCCGGTTGTGGAAGATGTGATTGGTGCAGGAAATATTCAGACACAGACCGTGAATGATTCAGCTGAAGTTATTATTAAAACAAGAACCCTGGATAGCGATGAGCGTACTGCATTGAAAGATGCTTTGACAGAACGATTTAATATACAGGAAGAGATTCAGCAGGAAACTATTTCGGCTACCATCAGTTCGGAAATGAGAAATGATGCAATCATTGCAGTAGTAGTGGCTACTATCTGTATGTTGATTTATATTTGGTTCAGATTTAGTGATATACGTTTTGCAACAAGCGCAGTTTTAGCACTGGTACATGACGTGTTAATTGTTCTTGGTTTCTACGCAGTGTTCAGAATTTCTGTAAACAGTAATTTTATTGCATGTATGTTAACGATTGTGGGTTATTCCATTAATGCAACCATTGTTATTTTTGACCGTATCAGAGAAAACATGGCTGAAATGAAAAAACGGGACACATTGGTTGATGTTGTGAATCGTAGTATTACGCAGACTTTGACAAGAAGTGTATATTCATCATTGACAACAGCTGTTATGGTTATCATGTTGTTAATATTAAGCGTTTCTTCTATTAAGTTGTTTGCGTTGCCACTGTTAATCGGTATTGTATGCGGAACGTATTCTTCTGTATGCCTGGCGGGTGCAGTGTGGTATGTATTGAGGATGAAATTCCCACCTAAAAAAGAAGAAGCATAATGAGAATAAGAGTTCCGTTTTTCGGAACTCTTTGTTCGTTGAATGGAGTGTGGTGCTGAATGGAAAAATGGATTCTTCACACGAAAAGAGCAGATTTTTATAAAATTGCTCAGGAACAGAATATTGACCCTGTAATTGCGAGAATCATAAGAAATAGAGATATTGAAACTGATTCAGATATTCACAGGTTTTTGCATGGCACATTAGAAGATATGCATTCTCCCTTTTTAATGGCGGGTATGAAAGAAGCATGCACTGTAATTTCTGATGCCATAGCAAAAAAGAAAAAGATAAGAGTAATCGGTGATTATGATATTGACGGGGTCTGCGCTACGTATATTTTGGTGCGGGGACTTACCCACCTGGGGGCGGATGTTGATTATGCCATTCCCCACCGTATGAAAGATGGGTATGGTCTAAGTGATGGCTTGGTAAATGAGGCAAAAGCGGATGGTATAGAGCTGATTATTACTTGTGATAATGGTATTGCAGCTTTTTTGCAAATAGAACTTGCCAATAGTCTTGGTATGGAAGTGATTGTTACGGATCATCATGAGATACCCTATGAAGAAAAGGATAATATCAAGCGGTACATAGTGCCGAATGCCGGATGTGTCATCGACCCGAAATTAGCAACTTGTCCTTATCCCTTTAAGGAAATATGCGGTGCGGTTGTGGCTTGGAAGTTAGTCATGGCTTTGTTTGAATATAGTAATCAAGAAGATATTTTGTTTGATGAATTACTTCAGTTTGCTGCTTTTGCTACGGTAGGGGATGTAATGCCCTTAAGAGATGAAAACAGACTTATTGTAAAATATGGTTTGAAAGCAATTGAAAATACGGATAATATCGGAATGCGTGCCTTGCTTATGGCAACGGGATTGTATGATAAGAAGCTGAATTCATATCACTTGGGGTTTGCTTTAGGACCTTGTGTCAATGCATCAGGACGTCTGGATACTGCTGCAAATGTTTTGGAACTGTTTTTGTGTCAAAACGGTGATGAAGCTATGAGTGCTGCAATCCGTCTAAAAGAGTTAAACGACAGCAGAAAAGATATGACAATACGTCAGACGGAGGAAGCTGTTAAGCAGATTGAAGAAAACGGATACAAGAATCATCAGGTTATGGTGTTGTTTTTGCCGGAATGTCATGAAAGTCTGGCAGGAATTATAGCGGGACGCGTACGTGAAAAGTATGGAAAGCCTGCATTTGTATTAACGGATTCAGAAGATGGACTAAAAGGTTCGGGACGCTCAATAGAAGCTTATTCCATGTATGAAAAAATGAATGAGTGTAAGGAACTTTTTACAAAATTCGGCGGACATAAGTTAGCCGCAGGTTTATCTCTTCCCAAAGAGAATCTTGAAAGGTTTAGAGCCTTTGTCAATGAACATGCAGGTCTTAAGGAAGAGGACTTTGTTGACAAAATATATATTGATGTAGCCATGCCTCTTTCCTATGTTTCCGAAAAGCTGATTAAGGAACTTGCATTGTTAGAACCTTTTGGTGACGGGAATGAAAAACCGGTTTTTGCCATTAAGGATATCAGACTTCTTTCCTATAAGATTTTGGGTAAACAAAACAATGTAATAAAGATTACTGCAATGGATGTGGAAAACAAGAGATATTCCGTAATCAATTATATGGATGGTGCTGAATGGGAAGAGTTTATCCGTTCTGAATACGGAGAACAACAGCTTATGAAATTAAAAGAAGGAAGTACAAACAGTGTGCGGGGGGATATGTTATATTATCCTGAAATCAATGAGTATAGAAATATGAAAACCATTCAATTTGTTATGCTTGGTTTTCATAAAAATAAGGAATAACAACAAGAATCCCAAGTTTTTTACTTGGGATTCCTGTTTCTTATGAGGGGGGAGATAGTAGTTTTAACAACTATCCGTAAAATAATATATCGGAAAAATGTGTTTAAATTGTGTTTCAATTATAAATTAATTCATAAATTTTTGAAGGAATTATAAATTTTTTCATATACTGAATTATAAGAAAACAATGGAGGGCGCAATGCTTAATTCCGATGTGATTCTTCAGGATATATTAAGGAAAAATTCATATTTGTGCGTACAGGGAAGTGATATAATTACTATTACGGGAATCGCTTATGATTCTAGGAGAGTACTTGACGGGAATGTGTTTTTTGCGGTATCAGGACAGTGTTATAAAGACGCTGAAATGGAATATGTTAAAGAAGCACTTATGCGGGGAGCGGTTGCCATTGTTTGGGAAGAATCCGTTTCACCGGTATATGGAAAGCTTATGAAGCTGTGTGAGGAGGTAAAATGTGTACTGATTCTTGTAAAGGAAATCAGACACTGTATGGCGAATGCGGCATCTCTTTATTATGGGGAACCGCAAAATGAATTAATCACTATTGGCATTACAGGAACTAAGGGAAAGAGTACAACGGCCGGAATGATTCATCAGATTTTAAATAAATGTAATGTTCCCTGTGGGCTTATTGGAACAAATGGTGCTTATTACGCCGATACCGTTGAAAGATTAAGGAATACCACACCGGAGTCGGTGGAAGTATTTCGTTTGTTACGTGATATGATAGATAACCACGTGAAAGTAGTGGTTATGGAAGTTTCCTCCCAGGGACTCAAGATGGCAAGAGTAGAAGGGATTATTTTTGACTATGCCATATTTAGCAATTTAGGACCGGATCATATTGGTGAGGGTGAACATGCAGATTTTGAAGAATATATCCAATATAAGAGTAAATTGTTTCAAACCTGTAAAGAAGCCTGGTTTAATAAGGATGATCCATACGTATACAGGATGACGGAAAAATGCCTCTGCAATATGTATTATTACAGTATGAAACAACCATCGGACCATTATGCAATAGAGATAAACAGTGATTCTTTTAAAACACAAGGCTTTGTAGAAGAAGTGTTTGAACTTCGCCTTCCGGGAAGGTATAATGTTTATAATGCGCTTGCTGCCATCGGTGTGTTATATTCCTACGGAATTCCTGCTTTTCGGATAAAGGCTGCATTAAAGGACGTAACCATAGACGGCAGAATGGAAAAGATAGAACTGCCTTGCAAGATAACGGTGATTATTGATTATGCCCATAACGCCACTTCTTTAGAAGCCTTGCTTTTAACACTAAAAGAGTATCATCCTAAGCGTCTGATTGCTATTTTTGGATGTGGCGGTAACAGGTCTAAGGACAGAAGGTTTCTCATGGGTGAGGTAAGCGGACGTTATGCTGACTTTACCATTATCACTTCGGATAATCCAAGATATGAGAATCCACAGGATATTATGGCAGATATTGTAACAGGAATGCAAAGAACCAACGGACAATATATCTGTATAGAAGACAGAAGGCAGGCAGTAAGATATGCGTTGCAACATGCAAAATCAGGGGATATGATAGTCCTGGCAGGAAAAGGGCATGAAGATTATCAGGAAATCCAAGGTGTCCGATACCCTATGCTTGACAGAGAATTAGTATACGAAGCAATAACGAAGGAGGAGTGGAATGTACGCTGATATCATAGTGGATATTTCTCATGAAAAACTGGATAAAGCATTTCAATACATCATTCCGCCTCATTTGGAAAGTGAGATAGAACCGGGAGTCCAGGTAATGATTCCCTTTGGAAACGGGAATAAATTGATTAAGGGATATGTGTTAAACTGTACCAATGAGATTAAGTTTGACCCGACCCGTATGAAAACCGTTGATTCCGTTGTAAAAAAACAGGTCAGTGCAAAAGAAAATGCCATCCGGTTAGCCATGTGGATGAAAAAGCAGTACGGTTCCACTTTGATTACTGCATTAAAGACAGTTCTTCCGGTAAAGCAAACCACCAAAGGAATTGTTAAAAAAAGTATTGTGAGTTGTCTTTCTAAGGAAGAATGGGAAGAAAAAATCAAAGGATATGAGCGTAAGCATCAGGTTGCAAGAATAAGACTTGCACAGGAGCTTTGTGTACATGAAGTGTTGCCATATGAGTTGGTAACAGAAAAGCTTGGTGTCAGTGCTTCTATTATTAAATCCATGAAAGAAACGGGGTTAATCCGTATTGAGGAAGAGAATCAATACCGCAATCCCGTCCGCGTGAATCATAATCAAAAAGATACAAAAGAAATGAGTCCCGACCAACAGGTCATTGTAGATAAAGTTTTGGCTGATTTTGATAAAGGGGAAGGGAAACACTATTTGATACAGGGAATTACCGGAAGCGGTAAAACTTTTGTATATATTAATTTAATTAAGGAAATCATTGAAAGAGGGAAACAGGCCATTGTTCTAATTCCCGAAATAGCCCTGACTTATCAGACTGTGTTACGGTTTAGCAATGAGTTTGGTGACAGAGTTACCTTTGTGAATTCTAAATTATCGCCGGGTGAAAAGTATGACCAGTTTGAAAGAGCAAGAAGGGGAGAAGTGGATGTAGTCATTGGTCCCCGCTCTGCATTGTTCGTGCCTTTTGAAAAGCTGGGTATTATTATTATAGATGAAGAACATGAAAGCAGTTATAAAAGTGAGACCATGCCCAAGTATCATGCGAGAGAAGTTGCATTTGAGTTGGCTTCCTATTATAATGCTAGTGTTGTGTTAGGAAGCGCCACCCCTTCTTTGGAAGCAAGTTATCTGTGTGAACAAGGGAAGATGGAGAAGTTTTATTTAAAGAAACGATTAACGGGAGGAAATCTTCCTAACGTATATATAGAAGATTTGCGTAAGGAACTAAAAGAAGGAAACCGTTCTATTTTCAGCAGACGTTTGTTTGAATTGATAGAGGACAGACTGAGTAAAAAAGAACAGATTATTCTCTTTTTAAACAGACGTGGATATTCCGGATTTGTTTCATGCAGAACCTGTGGAAGTGCCATGAAGTGTCCACACTGCGATGTGGCATTATCAGAACACAGGAATGGAAACCTTGTGTGCCACTATTGTGGATATGGGATACCAAAGCCACCGGCTTGTCCTAAATGCGGTTCCAGATATTTAATGGGCTTTAAAGCAGGAACCCAGCAGATTGAAGAAGCGTTATGGAGAACCTTTCCACATGCAAAAACCTTACGTATGGATGCGGATACTACCAGACAAAAGGAGAGCTATGAAGAGATTTTGTCTTCTTTTGCCAATGGTGAAGCAGATATTCTTATCGGAACCCAGATGATTGTAAAGGGACATGATTTTCCCAATGTAACACTGGTAGGGGTCCTTGCAGCAGATATATCCCTGTATGCCCAGGATTATCGCGCTTCGGAGAGAACTTTCCAGTTGCTTACCCAGGCTGCCGGAAGAGCAGGCAGAGGTAAGGTAGCAGGAGATGTGGTAATACAGACCTACCAGCCGGAGGAAGTGCCTATTGTACTTTCAGCTGCACAGGACTATGATTCTTTTTATCAATATGAAATTGAACATAGAGAGTTAATGGAGTACCCGCCGGTAGTGCATATGTTGGGAATTCAGGTAATGTCTCCAAACTGTGAACTTGCAGAGAATGTAATCGGCAAACTTACAGAGTATTTGCGGCATGGCTTTTGCGGGCATGGAGATAAAATTATCGGTCCCACCGGTGCCCAGATTGGCAAGGTAAAAGATGTGTTCCGTTTTGTGACTTATGCAAAACATCCGGATTACAACAGATTGATTCAAATGAAAGATGAACTGGAAAGTTTTGTAGAAAAAAATGCATGGAAAAATGTTATGGTCCAGTTTGACTTTGATCCAATGAATGTAATATAGCGGCGTTAGTCCGTAAAGATATGATAATGGAGGATAAAACAATGGCAATCAGAAAAATCAGAGAAATGGGAGACAGCGTGCTTAATAAACAGTGCAAGGAAGTTACTGAGATGACAAAGAGAACACGACTTCTCATTGAGGATATGATTGATACCATGTATGAGGCAGGAGGCGTTGGACTTGCAGCACCTCAGGTTGGAATTTTAAAAAGAATTGTAGTGATTGATACTACCGGAGAGGATTTACATATTTTAATTAATCCTCGTATTGTGGAAACAAGCGGAGAACAGACCGGAAACGAAGGATGTCTTAGTGTACCCGGAAAAGCAGGCGTGGTTACAAGACCAAACTATGTAAAAGCGGTTGCCCTTAATGAAGATATGGAGCCTATTGAGATTGAAGGAACAGAATTACTTGCAAGAGCAATCTGCCATGAAGTTGACCATTTAGACGGACATCTTTATGTGGAAAAGGTGATTGGTGATTTGCAGGATGTTACTTATGACGAGGATGAGGAATACGAAGATTAAGAATCGTGGAGGAATTGAATGAAGATAGTATTCATGGGAACCCCGGATTTTTCCGTGGGGGCATTAGAAGCACTGATTCAGGCGGGACATACGATTACTGCAGTGGTTACCCAACCGGATAAGCCCAAGGGAAGAGGGAAGGAAATGCAGTTTCCGCCGGTAAAGGAGTGCGCGGTAAAACATAATATTCCGGTTTTTCAGCCTATAAAAATAAAGTCGGAAGAAGAAATAGCAATACTTCGCCAATACGAAGCGGATGTATTTGTGGTAGCAGCATTTGGCCAGATATTATCCAAAGAGATTTTAACAATGCCAAAATATGGATGTATCAATATCCATGCTTCTTTATTGCCGGAATACCGTGGCGCGGCGCCGATTAACAGAGTTATTTTAGACGGAAAAGAAAAAACCGGTGTTACCATTATGCAGATGGATGAAGGAATCGATACAGGAGATATGTTGTTAATGCGTGAGGTATCCATTGAACCGAAAGAAACGGCAGATTCTCTTTTTGAAAAGTTAAGTGCTCTGGGGGCAGAATTGATTGTAGAGGCATTGGATAAGCTGGAACGCGGTGAAATCAAAGCCCAAAAGCAGGATGAATCCAAAGCAAGCTATGCCAGAATGATGCGTAAAGAGATTGGACTCATTGATTTTTCATTACCGGCAGAAGAAATTGAACGTAAAATACGTGGTTTGAATTCATGGCCAAGTGCGTATACTTATTATAACGGCAAAATGTTAAAGATTTGGGATGCAGATATTTTGCAAGAAAAATGCGATGAAGGAACAGGAGTTGTGGTCAGAGTTTCTAAGGACACAATATATGTGAATACCGGTGAAGGAATTCTTGCATTAAATGAAATACAGCTTGAGGGGAAAAAGCGGATGCAGGTAAAAGATTTCCTGTTAGGATATCAGATTAAACCGGGTGAGATTCTCGGCTTACGTAAGTAAAAAGGAGGAATTAATATGTTATTATACGGCTATTATGGGTATTATTGGGACCCGACTTATATTTTAGTGTTGATTGGAGCAGTGATTTCGCTTATTGCATCGGCAAGAGTGAATTCTGCGTTTAACAAATATCAAAAGGTACGCAGTTACTCGGGAATGACCGGTGCCATGGCAGCCCAGACAATTCTTAATTATGCGGGAATCCATGATGTCACCATTGAAAGAGTATCGGGACATTTATCAGATCATTATGACCCGAAGAGTAAAGTATTAAGACTTTCAGACGCTACTTATGGGGATACTTCTGTGGCAGCCATCGGTGTAGCAGCCCATGAATGCGGACATGCCATTCAACATAATGAAGGATATGGACCGTTGGTGCTTCGTTCAACACTTGTTCCGGTAGCGAATATCGGTTCTAAGCTTGGCATTCCTATTATTTTATTGGGTGTTTTATTAAGCTATAATTATACCTTAATCCAAGTCGGAATCTGGGTGTTTGCAATAGCAGTATTTTTCCAGATTGTAACACTTCCTGTTGAATTTAATGCGTCAAACAGGGCGACGAAGCTGTTGGGACAGTATCAGATCTTAAATCCACAGGAAATTCAGGGTTGTAAAAAAGTGTTAGGTGCAGCGGCAATGACTTACGTTGCGGCGGCGGCATCTGCTATTCTTTCATTATTAAGATTGATTCTTTTGTTTGGAAGAAGGAATAACGATTAGTCTAAGAGTAAATTGTTGAAAGGAAATGGTATGACTGAAAATCAGAATCTCAGGGCAATTGTACTGGAAATGTTGCTATTAATGGAATCAGAACAGGAATATAGTCATTTGGTTTTGAGAGATGTTTTGACGAAGTATGATTATCTTTCGGGACAGGAAAAAGCTTTTATTAAGCGTTTGTTTGAAGGCTGTATTGAACGAAGGATAGAGCTTGATTATAGAATTAATCAGATTTCCAAGGTAAAAACAAACAAAATGAAGCCGGTAATCCGTAATATTATCAGAATGGGTGAGTACCAGCTTTTGTATATGGACGGTGTGCCGGAATCGGCAGCCTGTAATGAAGCAGTCAAGCTTGCAGTAAAAAAGGGATTTCATACCCTGAAAGGTTTTGTTAACGGCATTATGCGTAATCTTGTAAGAGAAAACGGAAATATGGTGTTAGAGGACCTTTCTGTGAAATATTCTATGCCACAGTGGATTGTGACTCTTTTGACGGAACAATATGGTGAGAATGTAGCAGAGACAATGTTACAGGATATGGAAAAGATTCATCCGGTTACCATCCGTATGGATGAAAATATTAAGAATGAAGAAAAAGAAAAACTTCTAAATCAATATAGAGAAAAGGGAGTTATGGTTGAGCAACATCCTTATTTACCATATGCCTATGAAATCCATGGTGCAGAAGGTGTAGCAGGGCTTGAGGGATTTTACGAAGGAAGCGTATTTGTTTCTGATGTAAGCTCTATGTTGGTGGCGGAAATCGCAGGAATTAAGGAAGGGTACGAAATTTTGGACATGTGTGCCGCACCCGGGGGGAAATCCTTACATATGCTAAGTAAGCTTAAGGGAACCGGACATCTGACTTCGAGAGATGCATCAGAATATAAGGTGTCTCTCATTGAAGAAAACGCTCTTCGTTCACCTTATTCCAATATATCTATAGAAGTACAGGATGCTACCGTGGAAGTAAGTAATGACTACGGAAGAATGGACCTTGTATTGGTGGATGCACCTTGTTCGGGACTTGGTGTTATGGGTAAAAAACGTGACATTAAGTACCATGCCTCTTTAGAAGGAATTGAAAGCCTTGCCGATATCCAGAAACAGATACTTGATGTGGGAGCAAAGTATGTAAAGAAGGGTGGAATCTTACTTTACAGCACATGTACTGTAACGCAGGCTGAAAATGAGGACCAGGTTAAGTGGTTTTTAAAGAACCATCCGGAATTTGTGACGGAGTCTTTTGAAGAATTGCTACCCCTAGAATTAAAGAATGATACATCAGATAAGGGATACCTTCAATTGCTTCCGGGGATTCACAAAACGGACGGATTCTTTATGGCAAAGTTTAGAAAGACGGATGCTTAGTCAAAGAGGAGAATGGAGAATACAGTGGATTTAAAATCAATGACGCTTACGGAACTAAAAGAAGAGCTTATAAAAAAAGGGCAGAAAGCATTTCGGGCAAAACAGATTTATGAATGGATTCATGTAAAATTAATCCGTGATTATTCGGAAATGACTAATATTCCTGCAACACTTATAGAGGATTTAACAAAGAACAATCCTCTTGTTACACTAAAGCCGGTAGAAATACTTACATCACAAATTGATGGGACAAAAAAGTTCCTTTTTGAACTTTATGACGGAAATATAGTGGAAAGTGTTTGGATGAAATACCAGCATGGTAATTCTGTGTGTATTTCCTCCCAGGTAGGATGCAGAATGGGGTGCAGATTCTGTGCTTCAACACTGGACGGTCTGGTGCGCAATTTAGAACCTTCGGAAATGCTTGACCAGATTTATGCCATTACAAGGCTTACCGGTGAAAAAGTATCCAACATCGTTATTATGGGTTCTGGGGAACCTTTTGATAATTATGATAATGTGATTCGGTTTTTACAGTTAATCACAGGAGAAGACGGACTGAATATAAGCCAAAGAAATATTACGGTTTCCACTTGTGGATTGGTTCCTAAAATCAGGGAGTTTGCCGAAACAGGAACCCAGGTAACCCTGGCATTATCATTACATGCGCCTACGGATGAAAAAAGACAGAAGTTAATGCCCATCGCTAACAAGTATGCTTTAAAAGATGTTATAGACGCCTGTAAGTATTTTTTTGAAAAAACAGGAAGACGCCTTACTTTTGAGTATAGTTTGGTGGCAGGGGTTAATGATAACGAAAAAGAAGCCGATGAATTAATTGGTCTTATCAAAGGACTGAATTGTCACGTTAATTTAATACCGGTGAATCCCATTAAAGAAAGAGAATATAAGGAATCTTCCAAGGCTGCTATTCTTGCATTTAAAAATAAACTTGAAAAAAACAGAATAAATGTTACTATAAGAAGGGAAATGGGCAGGGATATTAACGGTGCCTGTGGACAATTAAGACGTAGTTTTGTAAGTAAAAAGACAGAAAAATTGTAAAATTATTTTTAAGGAGTGAAACAGTGTTTAAAACATTTTCACTAACAGATGTTGGAAAAAAACGAGAAATTAATCAAGATTACATGTATACCTCTGAGATGCCTGTAGGTATTCTGCCCAATCTTTTTATTGTGGCAGATGGTATGGGCGGTCATAAAGCAGGGGATTATGCTTCGCGCTGTGCGGTAGATACCATCGTTGAATCCATTCAAAATTCAACCGGTACTGATGCAAAAGAGGTAATCCGTGCGGCTGTTGATAAAGCCAACGCAGAAGTTCATAAGAAGTCATTTGAAAATGATAATTTAAATGGCATGGGAACCACATTGGTTGTGGCAACCTGTACAGAAGACATGGAATTACTGGTTGCTAACGTGGGCGATAGCAGATTATACATTGTAGGTCGAGACATAGAGCAGATTACAAAGGACCATTCTTTGGTGGAAGAGATGATTCGAAGAGGCGGACTTTCAAGGGAAGATGCCAGAAATCATCCGGATAAGAATGTAATTACCAGAGCAATCGGGGTAAAAGAAACTGTTGAAATAGACTTTTTTGAACGAAAGCTCAATGATGAAGATACAGTTCTCATGTGTTCTGACGGTCTTACCAATATGGTGGAGGATCACGAGATTAAGACAATATTGGATGGCGGAAGAGACATTGTGGAAAAAGCGCAGGAACTTGTAAATGCTGCAAACGAAAACGGCGGCAGGGACAATATTACGGTAATACTCATTGAACCTTTGGTAAAATAGGAGATTTCATGGGCTTAGCCCGATAGGTGTGAATATATGATTAAAATTGGAATGATGATAGGAGATCGTTACGAAATCCTTGAAAAAATCGGAACTGGCGGAATGTCAGACGTATATAAGGCAAAATGCCATAAATTGAACAGATTTGTTGCAGTCAAAGTATTGAAACAGGAATTTGGTGAAAATACAAGTTTTGTACAGAAATTCCGTGTAGAAGCCCAGGCTGCTGCAGGACTTATGCACGCAAATATTGTAAACGTGTACGATGTAGGTGAGGAAAGCGGTATCCACTATATTGTAATGGAATTAGTGGAAGGAATCACATTAAAGAATTATATTGAAAAGAAATCAAGATTATCAGTAAAAGAAGCTGTCAGCATCGCTATCCAGGTTTCTATGGGTATTGAGGCTGCACATAACAATAAAATTATCCACAGGGATATTAAGCCACAGAATATTATTATTTCCAAAGAAGGTCGTGTAAAGGTAACAGATTTTGGTATTGCCAAAGCTGCCACCAGCAACACCATTACTTCTAATGTTATGGGTTCTGTTCATTATACATCACCGGAACAGGCACGTGGCGGATATAGTGATGCAAAGAGTGATATTTATTCTCTTGGTGTTACCTTGTTTGAAATGTTAACGGGGAAAGTGCCGTTTAACGGAGAAACTACGGTTTCTATAGCAATTAAGCATATTCAGGAAGAAATGCCGTCACCGAAGCAGTTTGTTTCGGATATTCCGGTCAGCGTAGAAAAAATTGTGTTGAAATGTTGCCAGAAGATGCCGGATAAGAGATATAAATCAATGGCTGAATTGATTGAAGATTTGAAGAGGTCTTTGATTAATCCTAATGAGGATTTTGTGAAATTGGCACCTGCTGCAGCAAAAACAGCAGCAACCAGAGCAAATACAACACGTCCGAATGGTGTGCGCACACAACAAAATGGTTCCGGCACAGGAAAAGCAGTCGCAGGAGAAAATGTATCAAATCAGCCAAAAGAACGTAGTGAACAGCGTAAACCGGTTGAAAGTAGTAAAGAAAAAGAAGAAGTGAGCACCACAAGAACATGGGATGCAGAGGACGTTAAGAGTAATGTAACTTCGAGAAAACCGCAAGGTGAAAATTCTGCAAGAAATAACCGTAACGGAAAGAATCAGGGACGGACATCCGTAAGAGCGGCAACCTTGGAGGAAGCAAAGAAAACCCAGAAAAGCCAGGGAAATAAACGTCCTAACAATAAGAATAATGAATATGATGAAAAAATGGAACGTGTGACCACTACCATTATGGTTATCATAGTTGTGTTAATAGGTTTGGCAGTATTATATGTGGTTGCCCGCGTGTGCGGTCTGTTTGATTCTAATGACAGTAAGCAACCTACACCCCCTGATCAGGGAATTGTTCAGCCTGATAATACAGATAATCCGGATGATACGGGAGAGGACGATAAAGTAAATCAAAACCGCTTCCAGGTCAATGATGTGGTGGGTATGCTTAAAAATGTTGCCCGCGTTAATATTGAAGACCAGGGATTCGTGGTTGAATTTATCGAGATGGAATCGGAAGAGGTACCGGCAGGACGTGTTATTTCACAAGATCCTGAAGCCGGCGCATATGCAGACATTGGTGCTACTGTAGTTATCACCGTAAGTATTGGTGTGGCTGATAAATTTACCGTAATTCCGGATATTTTAGGAAAACCACTGGAAGAAGTGGAAGTACTTCTTGAAGAAGCAAACCTTAAAGTCGGAACCAAGACTTCCCAGTACAGTGAAGAATATGCAAGAGGCCTGGTTTGTTCTTACGGTTATCCCATAGGACAGCCTGTAACGGTAAAAGAAGGTACTCCTATTAATCTTGTATTGAGTCTCGGACCGGAAGAAGCTACGTATTATTATGATATGTTAGTGGAAGTTCCGAATGATATTAATTATGTTCCGGGTTCTGCCAATATTATGATTGTTGATGCCAGCAGAAGCAGAATTCTCTTTGATTCCGGTGCCGGTGTAATGTTGCCGTATAGTACGACTGTGACAATTCAGAATGCATCAAAAGGAATTTTAATTCTTAATTATAATACCAATATTAATGTTCAGACGGATGCAGGTGTTATTACTACAACCGAAACTAAGACAGTTGAAACAGAAGTAACTTTTGTTAAGGAAACATTTTAATGACAGGTAAGATAATAAAGGGAATCGCAGGATTTTATTACGTTTTGTGTGAAGACGGAGTGCTTTATGAATGTAAAGCCAGAGGGGTTTTCCGCAAAGACCAAAAAAAGCCGTTGGTGGGAGATAATGTTGAAATTGACATTATCAATAAACAGGAGGCACTGGGAAATATTGAAACAATATTGCCCCGAAAAAATGAGTTGATAAGACCGGCTGTTTCTAATGTGGATGGAGCATTGGTGGTTTTTTCCATGACAAGTCCCCAACCGAATCTTAATTTGCTTGACAGATTTTTGATTATGATGGAACAACAGGGACTTACGCCGATTCTTTGTTTTAACAAAGAAGACCTTGTGAGTAATGCCGAACAGGAAGAAATCAAACGGGTTTATGAAAAATCAGGATATCAGGTCTGTTTTACCAGCGCAAAAAGCGGTGAAGGGCTTGATATGCTAAAAGAAGGAATCAAGGGAAAAACCTATACAATTGCCGGACCAAGCGGAGTAGGAAAGTCAACATTAATCAATGGATTACTTGATCAAAGTGTAATGGAAACGGGAGAAATAAGTGCTAAAACCGAACGTGGGAAACATACCACCAGACATAGTGAGTTGTTACGCGTGGATGAAAACACCTTTATTATGGATACTCCCGGATTTACTTCTTTACAGGTGTTTGATTTACAGGCAGAAGAATTAAAGGAATACTATCCTGAATTCAGGGAGTATGAGGGGCAGTGCAAGTATTTGGGATGTACCCATACCCATGAACCGGCTTGTGTTGTGAAACAGGCAGTGGAAGATGATATTATTTCCAAGGTCAGATATCAAAATTATGAGCAGATTTATAGAGAACTTGCCCAAAAAAGGAGATACTAGGGTGAATAATCGTAAAAACATTTTGTCACCATCTATTTTGGCGGCTGATTTTGCAAAATTAGGTAAAGAAATAGAAGAAACCAATAGAGGCGGCGCAGAGTATTTGCATTTTGATGTAATGGATGGAGTGTTTGTTCCGTCCATTTCCTTTGGTATGCCGGTACTTCAAAGCGTCAGAAAAATAACCAATCAGGTGTTAGATGTACACTTGATGATTACTGAACCGGAAAGATATGTAGAAGAATTTGCAAGATGCGGAGCGGACATTATTACGGTTCATTTTGAAACTTTGAAATATCCTGAAAAGGTATTAAAACAAATCCGTGATTTGGGCGTAAAAGTGGGATTATCCGTAAATCCGGAAACGTCCATCCATGCAGTGGAACCATATCTTGATATGGTGGATATGGTGCTTGTTATGACAGTGCGTCCGGGATTTGGAGGACAAAAATATATTGATTACTGTACGGACAAAGTGAAATATCTTCGTGGCATTATAGATGAAAAAGGCTATAACGTGGATATTGAAGTGGATGGCGGAATCAATAAGACTAATCTGAAAATGATTTTAGAAGCCGGGGCTAACGTTATTGTTATGGGGTCTGCGGTTTTTGGAGAAAATACATACGAAAATACTGTGCAGTTTAATGAAATATTAAAGGCATAAAACATATTTTAGGAGGAAATACAGACTATGAAATTAGGTATCGTTGGATTACCAAACGTAGGGAAAAGTACATTATTTAATTCATTAACGAAGGCAGGAGCAGAATCAGCTAACTATCCGTTCTGTACCATTGATCCTAACGTAGGTATCGTTGCGGTTCCGGATGAAAGATTAAAATTATTAGGTGATATGTATCAGTCTAAGAAGGTAACTCCGGCGGTAATTGAATTCGTAGATATAGCAGGTCTTGTAAAAGGAGCATCAAAGGGTGAAGGACTTGGTAACCAGTTTCTTAGTAATATCCGTGAAGTAGATGCTATTGTTCATGTGGTAAGATGCTTTGAAGATCCTAATGTAGTACATGTTGACGGAAGCGTAAATCCGCTTCGTGATATTGAGACGATTAATCTTGAATTGATTTTTTCAGATATTGAAATTCTTGAAAGAAGAATTGCCAAAACAAGTAAAGGTGCAAGAATGGATAAGACCCTTGCAAAAGAACTTGTATTATTGGAAGCATTAAAAGCTCATCTGGAAGAGGGTAAGATGGCAAAGTCTTATGAATTAAGTGAAGATGAAGACGAACAGGCATGGTATAAGGATTATAATCTTTTAACTGCAAAACCGGTTATCTTTGCTGCCAATGTTGCCGAAGACGAGCTTGCGGATGACGCAGCGAGTAATGAGATGGTGAAAAAAGTCCGTGAATATGCTGAGGCAGAAAAGAGTGAAGTATTTGTTATCTGTGCTCAGATTGAACAGGAAATGGCAGAGCTTGATGATGATGAAAAAGCAATGTTCTTAGAAGAATTGGGACTTAGCGAATCAGGACTTGAAAAATTAATCAAGGCTAGTTACCGTTTGCTTGGACTTATTAGTTACTTGACTTCCGGTGAAGATGAAACAAGAGCCTGGACCATTAAAATCGGCACAAAAGCTCCTCAGGCGGCCGGTAAAATCCATTCGGATTTTGAACGTGGCTTTATCCGCGCTGAAGTAGTCAATTATAAAGACTTATTAGAACAGGGATCTTTGGCTGCAGCTAAGGAAAAAGGCTTGGTAGGTCTTGAAGGAAAAGAATATGTAGTAAAAGATGGGGATGTAATTTTATTCCGTTTTAATGTATAGGGAGTATAGGGATGAGTGTAAAGGATATCGGATTTCCGAATTTAGGGATTTTGCTTGAAAATGTACCAAAATCCTTTGATATTTTTGGGTTTGAACTGGCAATGTATGGGATTGTGATTACCATAGCAGTTGCTGCCGGATTTTGTATGTGGCTTAAACTTGCAAAAGTGGATGGAATGAATCCGGATTTGTTCTGGGATTTCTCAATTTATGCCATTATATTTTGCATTATCGGTGCCCGTTTATATTATGTCATTTTTGCGTGGGACATGTATAAAGATGATTTAAAAGAGATCTTTAATATCAGGAATGGCGGTCTTGCAATTTATGGTGCTGTTATCGCAGCCTTTATTACAGCGGCAGTGTTCTGTAAGATTAAGAAGGTAAAGCTTCTTAAGTTTGCAGATATCGGTGTTGCGGGCCTTATATTAGGACAGATTATCGGAAGATGGGCTAATTTCTTTAACAGAGAAGCTTTTGGTGATTATACTAATAATCTTTTTGCCATGAGACTTCCGGTTGATATGATAAGAAAAAGTGAAATCACTGATACTATGGCGGCAAATATCCAGGTTGTTGACGGAATTGAATGCGTCAGCGTACATCCGACTTTTCTTTATGAGAGTGCATGGAATGTAATGGTGCTGATTCTCATCTTATTATACTTTAAACGTAAGAAGTTTGATGGTGAAATCGTTCTCTTATATTTAGGCGGATACGGACTTGGAAGATTTTTCGTGGAAGGTTTAAGAACAGACCAATTAAAATGGTTTGGTACGGATATTGCAGTATCCCAGATGCTTGGCATTACACTCTTTATCGCCTGTCTTGGAACAAGAATTGTGATTGCTTTAATGAATCAGAAAAAGAAGATTCTTAAGACAATTAAAGAGGAACAAGATGTGGCAGATGCAAGCGAAGATAGCCTAGCAGATTCGAAGGCGACGGATGATACCGAAAACAATTAAAGAAGTTTCATAGGAATGTGAAAAGAGAGGTTAAGAAGTTATCTTAACCTCTTTTTTTGTGCTCATTTTCGTAAAATACCCCTTGCCAAATGCTTTTTTATGGGGTAGAATGGTCTCATAAGTGGTGAAAAGTGGTTAAATGTAGAGAAAAGTGGTTGAAAGTGGTGAAAATCAAGGCTGTTGTAAACCCGTTTTCCTTCATTTGTGGCAGACCACGCAAAGGTTGGTGATGTTGTATGTTTATGAGTCAGTACAATCACACAATTGATGCGAAGGGCAGGCTTATCATTCCCTCAAAGTACAGAGACGTTTTAGGAGAAAGTTTTGTTGTTACAAAGGGATTGGACGGCTGCCTACTTGTATATGGTAATGAAGAGTGGAAAGCCTTCGAAGACAAGTTGCAGAATTTACCGCTTGCCCAAAGAGAAGCAAGACAATTTGTCCGATTCTTCCTTGCAGGTGCTTGCGAAGTAGAAGTAGACAAGCAGGGAAGAATCTTACTCCCAAATGTACTCAGAGAATTTGCAAAGCTTGAAAAAGATGTGGTTTTAGTAGGTGCAGGTAAAAAAGTGGAGATATGGTCTAAGGAAGAATACGAAAGAGCAACCGAAGATTTGGATATGGATACAATTTCAGAACATATGGCAGAACTCGGTTATGGAATATAAAAGGAGGCATTGAGATTTAAGATGGGCGAAGTACAGTTCTCACATAAATCGGTATTGTTAGATGAGACAATTGAAGGATTGAATATACGCCCTGACGGAATCTATGTTGACGGAACACTTGGTGGGGGTGGACATGCCTACCATGTGGTGAAGCAGTTAAAAGACGGACACTTTTACGGAGTGGACCAGGATGCGGCTGCAATAAATGCTGCCGGAGAACGTTTAAGTGAATTTGGTGACAAGGTTACCATTATCCGTGACAACTATTGCAATGCAGTATCAAGATTAAAAGAATCGGGCGTTACGGGAGTTGATGGAATTGTCCTTGATCTGGGTGTTTCTTCCTATCAGCTTGATACGGTGGAAAGAGGGTTTTCCTATAAATATGACACAGATCTTGATATGAGAATGGATCAAAGACAGTCATTGTCTGCCAAAGAGATTGTGAATGAATATTCGGAAATGGACCTCTTTAGAATTATCCGTGATTACGGAGAAGACCAGTTTGCCAAGAATATTGCAAAACACATTGTGAGAGCGAGAAGCGAGGGTGTTATCTCAACGACAGGACAGCTAAATGAGATTATTAAAGCTGCAATCCCTATGAAAATGCGGATTAACGGTGGACATCCTTCTAAGAGAACATTTCAGGCGATTCGTATTGAGTGTAATCATGAGTTAGATGTGTTAAAGGAATCCTTAGATGGTATGATTGACTTTTTAAATGATGGTGGAAGATTCTGTATTATTACATTTCATTCCTTGGAAGACAGAATTGTAAAATCAGCATTTAGAAAAAATGAAAATCCTTGTACCTGTCCTACCCATTTCCCGGTTTGCGTATGCGGAAATGCATCAAAAGGAAAAGTTATTACCAGAAAACCAATTATACCGACAGATAAAGAGTTAGAAGAGAATAAGCGTTCAAAGAGCGCTAAGTTAAGAATATTTGAAAAGAAGACTGTTTAGTCTTAGAACGGAGAACAATATGGCAAGATATATAGAAGGCAATACAGCAAGACAATTAGATGTCAGAACTGCCATTCATGAAGAACCAAGAAAAAGAATAAGTGCTGCCACCAAGCAGAATCGTGAAAAGGCGATAGCAATGAATTTGGGATATCTTTTGTTTTTATCAGTGGCAATGATTGTTGCAGGACTTATTCTGGTGAACTATATCAGATTACAATCCGACATTACTACCTCAATGGAAAATGTCAGCTATTTAGAATCTGAATATTCCCACTTGAAAGAGAAGAACGAGGAGACGTATAATAGGATTATCAGCAATGTCAATTTGGAAGAAGTACAAAGAGTTGCAACAGAGGAACTCGGAATGACATATGCCACAGAAGAACAGGTTATTACATATCACAATGAAAACAGTGATTATGTAAGACAATATTCTTCTATTCCCGAATAAAGCAGGTGTCCTTTTTTGAACGATAGAAATACAGTGAACAACAAAAATAACAGACAAAATAAAAAAGATGATAAGAAGCGGTTTCCGCTTTATATGCAAAAGAAGCTGGTAGTACTATGTCTCATAGTGTTACTGGCTTTCGTCGGGTTAGGGGTCAGACTGGTTTTAATTCAGTATGAAAACGGCGAACAGTATAAGAAGATGATTTTGTCCCAACAGGATTATAAAAGCTCCACCATTGTGTACAGAAGGGGCTCAATTCTTGATGCTAACGGAACAACATTAGCAGCAAGTCAAAAAGTGTATAATCTTGTTATTGACAGTAAAGTAATCATGTCAAATCCAAAATACTTAGACCCAACAGTGGCAGCCCTGGTCCGGTGTTTTGACTTTGACCCGATTACCATAAAAACATATATCCAAGAACATAAAAACTCATCCTATTATGTTCCGCTTAAACGGATGACATATGATGAAATCAGTGAATTCCAGAATATTCAGGCTGATACCAAAAATAATCCTTATGTCCAAGGCGTGTGGTTTGAAGAGGAGTATAAGAGATATTATCCATACGGAAGTCTTGCCTGTGATGCCATTGGATTTACAACCAGTGACGGTGTGGGAATGTATGGATTGGAACAGTATTACAATGAAACTCTTACGGGCATTAACGGCAGAGAGTATGGTTATTTAAATGATGATTCCAATGTGGAACGTACAACCATTGAACCTACCAATGGTCACACTATTGTGTCAACTTTGGATGTAACCATTCAGGGCATTGTTGAGAAGTGTTTAAAAGAGTTTAATGCAGAACATGAGAATGAATATCGTAAAGGTGCAGGTAGTGAGAATATTGCATGTATCGTTATGAACCCCAATAATGGAGAAATCTACGCCATGGCAAGTCTTGGGGACTTTGACTTAAATAATCCTTATGATTTGAGCGGATATTATACTGAGGCACAATTGGATGCCATGGATACGGATGCTTATTATGAGGCACTTAATAACCTCTGGTCTAATTTTTGTATTACAAGTACTTACGAGCCAGGGTCTACTGCAAAACCTTTTACCATAGCGTCAGCCTTGGAGGTTGGAGCAATCAGAGGAAATGAATATTATGAGTGTAAGGGCTCACTGGTTGTAGCTGATTATACGATTAATTGTAATAATAAATACGGACATGGGTCACTTAGTGTATCACAGTCATTAGAGCAGTCATGTAATGTGGCATTAATGCATATGGGACGTTCTTTGGGAAAAGAAGATTTTCTTCGTTTCCAGGATTCTTTTGGTTTTGGGTATAGGACCAATGTGGATCTTGCCGGTGAAGCAAAAACTTCTTCCTTAGTGTATAACAGTGAAACAATGAACGTTGTAGAACTTGCAACTTCAAGCTTTGGACAGGGATACAATGTTACCATGGTTCAAATGGCATCTGCTTTTGCATCCTTAATTAATGGCGGTTACTATTATGAACCTCACATGGTAAGCAAAATCCTTACAGATGATGGTGCATTAGTGCAGGAAATTGACCCAAGAGTGTTACGTCAGACTATTTCTACTACTACCTCTGATGAAATGAGAGAGTATTTAAATGCGGTTGTAGACAGTGGTACCGGTGCGGCAGCAAAGCCGTATGGTTACAGCATTGGCGGCAAAACCGGTACAGCCGAAATGGCAGGACGTGATAAGGAAAACTATGTTGTTTCCTTTATTGGATATGCGCCTGCAGATAATCCGCAGGTGTTAGTATATGTGGTTATTGACAGACCGAATACGGAAGAACAGGCACATGCATACTATGCAAGCGGTGTGTTTAAAAATATTATGCAGGAAATTCTTCCTTACATGAATATTTATATGACAGAAGAATTGACTCAAGACCAGATTGTTGAATTGGCGCAAAGAGGTTTGTATCCTTACGTGAATGAGTTGGAAAACATCATTACGGATGAAACAACTCAGGATGATTCAACCGGGGAAAACCCATAACAGTAGATTCCTGATATGTGAATGAAATAACGGTTTTCATAATAAATTATCTTAAGGACTTAAATGGAGAATTTATTTGGAACATTTTATTCGCAATCAGATATCTAACAGAAAAAAAGCATTTGTGTTTTTTGTGGCTTCTTTGTTGCTATTTGCCATCCTCATGGGAAGATTATTCTATTTATGCGTTATTTGCTCGGGTTATTATACCAAGGAGGCACAGGAACTTCATGAAAGGGAGCGTGCTATTAAGGCGGCCAGAGGAATTATTTATGACTGTAATGGTGTAGTGCTTGCAACCAATCAGGCAGTATGTACTATTTCGGTGATTCACAGTCAGGTGGAAGATAAAGAGGCCGTAATTGCATGTCTTACAAAAGAATTATCCCTTTCGGAAGAATATGTGACGAGGCGGGTAGAGAAGTATACATCCATAGAAAAAGTAAAAAGTAATGTTCCTAAGGAAATAGGGGATAGAATCAGAAAATATAATCTAAAAGGCATTAAGGTTGATGAGGATTATAAAAGATATTATCCGTATGATGAACTGGCATCTAAGGTAATTGGATTTACAGGGGGCGATAATCAGGGAATTATCGGATTGGAAGTAGAGTACGAGAGCTATTTAAAGGGAACGGACGGCACAATTCTGGCTATGACTGATGCAAGAGGCGTTGAGTTACGTTTAGAGGGTGAAAGAAGGATTGAACCTATAGCAGGGGATGATTTATATATCAGCATAGACCGTAATATTCAGCAATATGCCACCCAGCTTGCACTTCAGGCTATGGAAACAAAAGAAGCTGACGGTGTGTCCATTATAGTGATGAATCCTGTCAATGGTGAGATTCTTGCCATGGTAGATGTTCCGGAATTTAACTTAAATGAACCTTTTACACTAACGGATTCTCAGATATCTTCCGAAATCATACAGGATGAATTAAACAAAATGTGGAGAAACGGCTGCATTAACGATACCTATGAGCCAGGCTCCACTTTTAAAATTATAACGGCCGCGGCTGCTTTGGAAGAAGGAGTAGTTACGGTCAATGATTCTTTTTACTGTCCCGGATATGTGGTGGTGGAAGATAGAAGAATCAGGTGCCATAAGACAACCGGTCATGGTTCTGAGGATTTTGTTACTGCAACCATGAATTCCTGCAATCCTGTGTTTATTACAGTAGGGTTACGCCTTGGTGCAAAGGTGTTTTACAACTATTTTGAAAAATTTGGTTTGTTTGAAAAAACAGGAATAGATTTGCCCGGAGAAGCGGGAACCATTATGCATAAGCTTGAAAACATAGGAATGGTTGAACTTGCAACCGTTGCTTTCGGGCAGTCCTTTCAGGTAACGCCCATACAATTACTTAGTACGGCTGCAATGATTGTAAACGGCGGTACGAGGATAACTCCCCATTTAGGTGTAAAGGCAGTGGATTCTATAACGGGAGAGGTAACTACGTTTCAGTATCAGACCACAGAAAATGTTTTGAGCAGGGAAACTTCTGAAACCATGCAGTATATCTTAGAAAAGGTGGTATCGGAAGGGACCGGTAAAAACGGAGCGGTGGAAGGCTATAGTATCGGCGGAAAAACGGCAACAAGCCAGACTTTACCAAGAGGAAGCGGAAGATATATTGCCTCTTATATCGGATTTACACCTGCGGATAATCCGGAATTGATAGCCATAGCTATCGTAGAAAATCCAAAAGGCGTTTATTATGGCGGACAGGTAGCAGCACCAATTATCCGTCAGCTTTTTGAAAATATACTTCCTTATTTAGACAGAAAGGATTATAATTAACTGTTAGAATAAGAAGCAAAACAGATACAGAATGGAGATTACCATGAGTGATTTTTTAAAGTTTGATGTGGCATTGCCGGTTGTAATATCTTTTGTGATAAGTGCAGTATTAGGGCCCATCATCATTCCCTTTTTAAGAAGATTAAAGGTAGGACAGACGGTACGTGAGGAAGGTCCGAAATCGCATCTTAAGAAAAGCGGAACCCCAACAATGGGTGGTATTTTGATTTTAATCAGTATAGTTATTACCAGCCTTTTTTATGTAAAGGATTATCCTAAGATTCTGCCCATTCTTTTTATGACCTTGGGATTTGGGTTAATTGGTTTTTTAGATGACTACATCAAGGTTGTATTAAAACGTTCCATGGGGCTTAGGGCATGGCAGAAGATGTTAGGGCAGTTAGTAGTAACAGCTTTGTTTATTTATTATATGTATGAATATTCCGGAATTTCATTAACTATGATGATTCCTTTTATGAGCGGTAAATATCTGGATTTAGGGTTTCTTACCATTCCTTGTATGTTCTTTGTTATTTTAGGAACGGTTAACGGTGCTAATTTTACAGACGGTCTTGACGGACTTGCTAGTAGTGTAACGGTAATCATTGCTACATTTTTCTCGGTAGTAGCCATTGGAATGGGCGTTGGTGTAGAACCGATTACCTGTGCAGTGGTAGGTGCTTTGCTTGGATTTTTACTCTTTAATGTATATCCGGCAAGTGTTTTTATGGGAGATACGGGTTCTTTGGCATTAGGTGGCTTTGTTGCGGCAACCGCTTATGTGTTACAGATGCCTTTGTTTATTCTTCTTGTAGGCTTTATTTATTTGATTGAAATTATTTCTGTTATTTTACAGGTTGGTTATTTTAAGCTGACACACGGAAAGCGGATTTTCAGAATGGCACCCATTCACCATCATTTTGAACTTGGTGGCTGGAGTGAGACAAGAGTTGTTGCAGTATTTTCCATAGTAACAACAATTTTGTGTCTGGTAGCATTAATGGCAATTTAGTTTAAGGAGCATTGGAATATGGAGTGGAATCATAAAAAAGTACTGGTGGTAGGAACTGGAATCAGTGGAATCGGCGCAGCAGATATGCTTTGTAAGCTGAATGCAGATGTGATTTTGTATGATGAAAACAAAGAACTTGATAAAGAGGCAATTAAGGCTAAGCTTCAGGATGATTCCAAGGTGGAGATTATTTGTGGTGCTCTTTTGGATGAAGTGATCAATGTTTTGGAACTTGTGGTATTAAGTCCCGGTGTTCCTACAGATTCTCCTTTGGTATTACGTTTTAAAGAAAAGAATATAAAGATTTGGGGCGAAATAGAACTGGGATATGCTGCAGAAAAAGGGCAGGTTATTGCCATTACGGGCACCAATGGAAAGACAACCACAACAACATTAGTGGGAGCCATGGTAAAAGATTATTTTGGTGCTTCTTTTGTGGTGGGAAATATTGGAAATCCCTATACAACGGTTGCACTTGATACTGATGAAAAGTCTATCAGTGTTGCGGAAGTCAGTTCCTTCCAGTTAGAGACGGTGGAAACATTTAAACCGCATGTCAGTGCAATTTTAAATATTACACCGGACCATCTTAACAGACATCACACTATGGAAAACTATATTCTGGCAAAGGAAGCAGTTGCCAAGAATCAGACCAAGGATGATTATTGTATTTTAAATTATGAAAACGAATTCACCAGAGATTTTGGGTTAAGATGTAATGCCAAAGTGATTTATTTTTCGTCAGAAAGAATCTTAGAGGAAGGTTTTTTCCTGGTAAATGAGGATATTTATTTTGCCTGTGATGGTAAGAGACAAAGAATCATGAACATCTATGACATGAATCTTGTTGGTATGTGTAACGTGGAAAATGTTATGGCGGCACTTGCTATGGGATATGCAATGGGAATTCCTTTTGAGAATCTGTTAAAGACCATACGTGAGTTTAAAGCGGTGGAACACAGGATTGAGTATGTAGCCACGAAAAGAGGCGTTGCATATTATAATGATTCCAAAGGAACCAATCCGGATGCTGCCATTCAGGGAATTAAAGCGATGTCAAGACCTACCATCCTTATTGGTGGCGGTTATGATAAACAAAGTGAATATGATGAGTGGATTGAAGCTTTTGGCGGCAAGGTTAAAAAACTGATTTTAATCGGACAGACAAGGGAAAAAATTGCGGAGTGTGCAAAAAAGCATGGATTCCATGAAATCGTATTTGCTGAGTCTTTAGAAGAAGTAATGGAACTTTGTCAGAAGTTTGCAGTAAGCGGAGATGCTGTTTTATTGTCACCTGCCTGTGCAAGCTGGGGCATGTTCCCGAATTATGAAGTGCGCGGAAAAATGTTTAAGGAAATGGTATATCAGATTGAAGAATAGAAAAAAGAAAGTTTTATTTTTTGATTATAGTTTACTGTTTGTAGTGCTGGTTTTGATTATCTTCGGGTTGGTAATGATATATTCTACAAGCTCTTATGAAGCAAACTTAGAGTATAAGGATGCAGCCTATTATCTGAAAAAACAGCTGTTTGCAACAGTGCTTGGAATTGTGGTTATGGTGCTGCTTGCCAGAATCGATTATCGGTTTTGGGAAAAATTTGCAATCTGGGGAATCATTATTTCTGCTATATTGATTGTATTGGTAAAATCCCCACTCGGAAGAACAGTAAACGGTGCCAGCAGATGGATTTATATTGGAAGTTTATCCATTCAGCCGGCAGAAGTTGCAAAGATTGCCGTAATTTTGTTTATGGCAAGTATCTTAAGCAGAATCGGGAAAAAAGGAATACAAAAGTTTAAGGGTATTGTGACAGTGCTTATTCTACCCATTATTATTGCAGGAATGGTGTATGCCCTTACCCAAAATTTAAGTTCTGCCATTATTATTGCAGGAATTGCCATTGTTATGTGGTTTGTGGCCAGCCCTGATTATAAAAAATTTGTGATTCTGTTAACGCTTGTTGTAATTGTAGCAGCGGTAGGTATTTATCTTGCCCATAGCGATATCTTGGGATTTAGAGGTGAACGTATTAAAGCCTGGCTTGATCCGGAAGCATATGCAAGCGGTACAGGGTTTCAGACCTTGCAGGCATTATATGCCATTGGCTCCGGTGGACTTTTTGGAAAAGGAATCGGACAGAGTTTACAGAAATTAGGATTTATTCCGGAAGCCCAAAACGATATGATTTTTTCTATTATTTGTGAAGAACTTGGGCTTGCGGGTGCCATTGCAGTATTAGTATTATTTATTATTTTAATCTGGCGTTGTATGGTAATTGCCAATAATGCCCAGGACTTGTTCGGAGCCTTACTGGTAACGGGAGTTATGGCTCATTTTGCGATTCAGGTCATTTTAAATGTGGCGGTAGTAACCAATACTATTCCAAACACCGGTATTACATTACCGTTTATCAGTTATGGCGGAACATCCATGTTGTTCCTTCTTGCAGAAATCGGACTTGTGCTAAGTGTGGGACGCGGAATCAGCTTCGAGGAACCAAACGAATAGACGTACATATATTAAAATAGGTTTTTTCTAAAAAGGTGAAGAATGGAATCTATTATAATTTATGGTGGAAAGCCTTTAATGGGGCAGGTAGAAATACAGGGTTCTAAGAATGCGGTTTTGCCTATGATTGCCGCAGCTGTTCTTGTCAATGGTACCGTTTGTTTGAAGGGATGTCCTCAGATTTCGGACATTGATGATATGATAAAGCTCTTTGAAGCATTGGGCGGAAGAGTAGTAAGAAAAGCAAACCGTGATATTGTTTTAGACGGAAAGGATATTCATTCCGTAAAAGTAGAACGTGAATATGCCGGAAAAATACGGGCATCCATATTGTATTTAGGAGCGATCCTGGGACGCATGGGAGAGGCTATGGTAGCAAAACCGGGAGGATGTGTTATCGGCAAGCGTCCCATAGACCAGCATATTTTTCAAATGAAAAACCTTGGATACAGGGTGGATGAAAAAAGCGGTGAATACTATTTTTACAGTGAAAAAAGAGAAAGCAATGTAACGTTGCAGCTTCCATATTCCAGTGTGGGGGTTACGGAAAATATTATTTTGGCATCTGTTTTGGGAAATCAGACAGTATGTGTGAGAAATGCAGCTATTGAACCTGAGATAAGGTCGCTTTGTCTTTTTTTAAAAAAGGCGGGAGCCCTGATTGAAGGAATCGGAACAAGTGAGCTTATGATTCATGGTGTTCACAGACTTAAAGATGTGGTGTTTGAGGTGCCTGCAGACAGAATTGTAGCAGGAACGTATGCTTTTGCAGCCATGTCAACAGGCGGTGTAATAGAATTGTGCCATGTTCCGGTGAACGAATTAGAATGTGTCATGAAGTTACTGCTTCGTTTGGGGGCAATACTTGATATACGTGAAGATAGTCTGACCATAGTGGCGCCAAAGGTTTGTAACAGGATAGGATATGTTGAAACCGGTATTTATCCCGGATTTCCCACAGATTTGCAATCCCCGCTGCTTCCGGTGCTATGTATGGCTGATGGAAACAGTGTGGTATGTGAGAAGATTTTTGAAAACCGTTTTGGTGTGGTAGATGAATTGAATAAAATGGGGGCAAAAATTTCGGTGAATGGCACGAAGGCGACAGTATTTGGAAAGAGCAGATTAACCGGTGCTTCAGTTTTGGCAAAAGAGTTAAGAGGCGGTGCGGCATTGATTATTGCCGGGTTAAGTGCGCGAGGTGAGTCGCAGGTAAGTGGTATTTCGTACATAGAAAGAGGATATGAAGATATCGTACGGGACTTAAGATTTTTAGGTGCCGATATTGAAAAAATAACGAACGGAGAGACGTTTTGAGAGTAATTGCCGGAGGCAGGGTACGCCATAGAAAACGAAGAAGTCATAAATTATATATAGTGATTGGAATTATGGTAGTATTGCTTATTCTTGTGTGTGTGTATTTTTACATCCGAAGCGAGTACCGGATTACTGCGGTAAAGATAGAGGGCAATACATATCATACGGATGAAGAAATCAAGGGATATGTTCTAACCGGTGCTTTTGGTGATAATTCTCTTTATCTGTCCCATGCAATTAAAAAGGGAAAGGAATGGGATATTCCTTTTGTAGACACAGTAGAGATTGAAATTGTTTCTCATCATGAAATCACAATTCAGGTGTATGAAAAGATGCTTTCCGGTTGTGTGGAGCATCTTGGAAGATATATTTATTTTGATAAAGACGGTGTAGTAGTAGAAAGTACCAAAGAGCTTTCAGAAAAAGTACCATTGATTACCGGCCTTGAATACAAACAGATTGTTATGTATAAGCAATTGTCTGTTTCAAAAGAAGAGGTGTTTTCTACAATATTTAACCTGACAAAATTAATGGATAAATATAATCTTAATGCGAATAGAATCCATTTTGACCCGGATTATAATATTACCGCTTATTTCGGACAAGTTCGGGCAAGTTTGGGTCAGGCAGAGTATTTGGATGAAAAATTAATGAATATTCAATATATTTTACCAAGTCTTGAGGGAATGAGCGGCGAATTAAAAGTAGAAAATTATACAAATATCATGGATGACATTGATTTTAAAAAAGATTAAGTCGAAAATAAAAAAATAGTTGATAAATCTTACAAAAAATTATATGATATTCAATATGGAGTAATGGGAAGTGAAGGAGGAAGAACCTTGCTAGAGATTAAGACGAACGATGCAGAATCTGCAGCTAAGATCATAGTAGTTGGTGTAGGTGGTGCAGGTAATAATGCTGTTAATAGAATGATTGATGAGAGTATTGAAGGAGTAGACTTTATCGGAGTGAATACCGATAGTCAGGCTTTACAGTTATGTAAGGCTCCGAGAATACTTCAGATTGGCGAGAAGCTTACCAAGGGACTTGGAGCGGGAGCGAAACCGGAAATCGGTGAGAAGGCTGCTGAGGAGAGCTCAGAAGATATTGCTACTGCTTTACGGGGAGCCGATATGGCGTTCGTAACCTGTGGTATGGGTGGCGGAACCGGAACAGGTGCTGCACCGGTAATTGCCAAAATGGCAAAGGAGATGGGAATCCTTACTGTTGGTGTTGTAACCAAACCTTTCCGTTTTGAAGCAAAAGCTCGTATGGCAAATGCGCTCGCAGGAATTGAAAAGTTAAAAGAAAGCGTTGATACATTAATCGTTATTCCTAACGATAAATTGTTGGAAATCGTTGATCGCAGAACCACAATGCCGGAAGCTCTTAAAAAGGCAGATGAGGTTTTACAGCAGGCTGTACAGGGTATTACAGACCTGATTAACGTTCCGGCAGTCATTAACCTTGACTTTGCGGATGTTCAGACCGTTATGAAGGACAAGGGTATTGCACATATCGGTATCGGTACCGGAAAAGGTGATGACAAGGCTCTCGATGCAGTTAAGATGGCTGTAGAAAGTCCATTGCTTGAGACAACCATCAGTGGTGCAAGCCATGTTATTATTAACGTATCCGGAGATATTACATTAGCTGATGCTTCAGAAGCAGCAAGCTATGTTCAGGATCTTGCAGGAGATGATGTTAACATTATCTTTGGTGCTATGTATGATCAGTCACAGGCTGATACATGTACTATTACTGTTATTGCAACAGGTCTTGATGAAGTACAGTCTATGGCGGCTAATAAGATTAACAATATCTATCCGAAGGCAGGTATGTATTCAACTGTAACAAACCGTCCTATGACCAAGGCTCCGATGGCCAGCGCACAGCCGGTACAAGCAACACGTCCACCACAGCTTAACAGTATTCAGAAACCTGTGGATATTAAGAGCAATGTTGTTGAGAAAACATTAAATATTCCAAGCTTTTTGAAAAATAAATAAATTGTTTTTTTAGCGTCTGCATTTTGCAGGCGCTTTTTTTTACTTAAGCCAAGGTGTGTCGAATTATTTTTTTGTTATAGTGCTTGTTTTAGACAAAATTTTTATAAAGGGAAAGCTATAATGGATTTATAATAATACAGTAGGTAAGGGATGATGACTTATTTATTATGAGATATACATAGACAGCTTTTGGTTTTCTAATTTTTGCATGGATTTGCTGTTACTGGTTCTTGTGAATGGAGTTTTAAAATGTTCTGCCACACAGTTTAGAATTCTTCTCGGAGCAATGGTGGGAGCATGTTTTGCATGTGTTAGTCTGTTTATGATATCTTTGCCATATTATTTATGGTTAATAATCACTTACGGAATTACCGGAATTCTTATGGTAAAAATAAGTTTTAGGATAAGCTCATACATAGCGTTGTTAAAAGCGTCGGGGATTTTGTTTTTAGGAATCATGATGACGGGAGGATTATTATCGGCTTTATCCGTGCAGATTCCAATCATTCATGCATATGGTTATTCAATGCTTGGGGTTCTTGGAATAGGCTCTTTTTTTTGCCTGTTTTTACTACGAATAATACGAAATATTAGCAAAAAAAAGAAAAATCATGTTTATTTCGTTGAGCTTGTAAACAAAGGGCAAAGTATCAGTACTACGGCTTTATGGGATACAGGAAACCGTTTAAAAGAACCAATCAGTGGGAAGGGTGTTACGGTTGTGGAAGCTGAAATGGCAAGAGAGTTGTTAAAAGAGACGTTGGACAGGGGGTTTTTATATATTCCCTATCATGCTATCGGAACTGAGCATGGGTATCTGAAAGGCTACTGTATTGATGAAATGAAAATACGAAAGGAGTATGGTGACGTACATATTAAAAATCCGATTATTGCTTTGTACGAAGGAAAAATACAAAAAGAAGGCAAATACCATATGATACTGGCTGAAGAAGTAGCCCGGTATAAGAATTAGCTGATTGGAGAAGATAACATGATACTATATCTGCTTGAAAATAATATAAATGAATTGTTTTACATAGGTGGTGCGGAAGTGCTGCCGCCACCCCTTAATACGGAAGAAGAAAACAGAATGATACAATCATTAGGGACAGAAGGAGATGAATATGCCAAGTCCACACTAATAGAACATAATTTGCGTCTTGTAGTGTATATTGCCAAAAAATTTGATAATACGGGAGTTGGGGTAGAAGATTTGATTTCCATTGGAACCATAGGGCTCATTAAGTCCATTAATACGTTCCGGGCTGATAAAAATATAAAGCTTGCCACTTATGCATCAAGATGCATTGAAAATGAAATTCTTATGTATTTACGAAGGAATAATAAAACAAAGTTAGAGGTTTCCATTGATGAGCCGTTAAATGTGGATTGGGATGGAAATGAGTTGCTGCTTTCGGATATATTGGGTACGGAAGAAGATGTGATTTCAAAAGGGATAGAATCCCAGGTGGAGAGAAAATTATTAAATCGCGCCATATTAAAACTCTCAGACAGAGAACGGTTAATTGTAAGATTACGCTTTGGCCTTGGAACGGACAATGAGGACGAAATGACCCAAAAAGAGGTAGCCAATCTGCTTGGAATATCCCAGTCATATATCTCAAGGCTTGAGAAGAAAATAATGAAACGTTTAAAGAGGGAAATGGTGAAAGAAAGTTAATAAGTATACAAGGACCGGAAAACATAAGTGTTTCACCGGTCCTTTGCATTATGCTTCGTCGGAACAAACTCTTGGATAAAACATTAGAGAATAAATACCACAGATACCAACGAGGCCATAGATGATACGGGATAAAAGGCTTCCTGCACCAAAGATGGCGTCTACCAGATTCCAGTCAAAGAAGCCGATAAGTCCCCAGTTAATCGCACCGATAATCACCACAGTTAATGCGATGCAGTTAATGAATTTCATAGTGAATACCTCCGTGTTTTCGTCTGACATCAATTTTTGTAGACAGTGCTTAGTGTTGCCTGAATTATTTTTTTTTATACAATGAAAAATAAGTATAAAACATAACCCGTTTGCACATCCTTTTTTTACAAGAAAACGAATGTTGAGGTAAGAGGAATGGCACAGGGAAAAGTTATCATTTGCGGTGTGAATACTGCGAAACTTCCGCTTCTTACAAGTGCGCAAAAGGATGCGTTATTTGAAAGAATCGGTGAAGGTGATGTAGAGGCGAGAGAACAGTTCATTGAGGGAAACCTTCGTCTTGTGTTAAGTGTTATCAAAAGATTCCAAAATACAAATGAGAATGTGGATGATTTATTTCAAATCGGAGTAGTGGGATTAATTAAGGCAATCGACCATTTTGACCGGTCGTTTATGGTAAAATTCTCCACCTATGCAGTTCCCATGATTATAGGAGAAATACGACGCTTTTTAAGGGATAACAATTCTATCAGGGTAAGCCGCTCCTTAAAGGATACTGCATACAAGGCAATCTATGCCAAAGAAAATCTGATGAAAAAGAATCAAAAAGAGCCTACGATTACAGAGATTGCAGAGGAAATCAGTATTCCTAAGGAAGATATTATTTATGCGCTGGATGCCATTCAGAATCCTATGAGTTTATATGAACCGGTCTATACGGAAGGCGGTGATACGCTGTATGTTATGGATCAGATTAGTGATAAGAAAAATAAAGAAGAATATTGGGTGGAAAACATTTGCTTATCGGAAGCTATGAAAAAATTAAATGAACGTGAAAGTGAAATTATTTCACTACGTTTCTTCGAAGGTAAAACACAAATGGAAGTAGCGGGAATGATAGGGATTTCCCAGGCACAGGTTTCCAGACTTGAAAAAAACGCCCTTAAAGTCATGAAGAATTATTTGGTTGGCTGATAATAGCAAATATCTAAGATTTTTGGGGTAAAAGATGCTAAAAGTTGTTCGTTGACAGTCCTATCTTTCTTCGGTATGCTAGGATAAAATACCTTGGTAGGAGGCATACAATGGAAAGAGAACAATTGCAGGACTTATTAGCCCGGTTAACTTTAGATGAAAAATTAGGAATGATTCATGGAAATGAGTTATTCCGTACCAAAGGAGTAGAGCGTTTAAACATTCCTCCTTTTACTACTTCAGATGGCCCAATGGGCGTAAGAAAGGATTACGAAAAAACAAAATGGTTTGATATCGGAACCAGTGGAGATCAGACCTCTTATCTATTGAGTAATACGGCGGTTGCGGCAACATGGAATCCGGATATAGCATATGAAAGCGGTAAGATATTAGGAAAAGAGGCACGCGGAAGAGGTAAGGATATGATCCTTGCACCGGGCATTAATCTGCAAAGAACTCCATTATGCGGACGTAATTTTGAATATATGGGAGAAGATCCTTATCTGGTATCAGAAATGGTTGTTCCTATGGTAAAGGGAATCGAAGAAAACGATGTGTCTTCCTGCGTAAAACATTTTGCAATAAATAATCAGGAAACCAACCGTTTGGCTGTTGATGTTAACGTAGATGAAAGAGCTCTCCGTGAATTATACTTACCGGGTTTTAAAGCTGCAGTTCAAAAAGGAAATGCAAAAGCCATTATGGGCGCATATAACAAATGGAATGGCACACATTGCTGCCATAATAACGAACTGTTAAACGGTATTTTAAGAGATGACTGGGGATTTGACGGTGTGGTTGTTTCTGACTGGGGCGGAACCCATGATACCATGGAAGCTGCCATGAACGGCCTTGATATGGAAATGAGCGTTACAGATAACTTTGATGAGTATTATATGGCAAATCCTCTTAAGAAGCTTGTGTTAGATGGAGTTGTACCGGAAGCTGTTGTTGATGAGAAGGTACTTCGCATCCTTAATCTGATGAATGAGCTTCATATGTTAGATGGCGACCGTTATCAGGGAAGCTATAATGATATTGAAGATAAAGTAAAAATGCTTGAAGCGGCCAGAGAATCTGTTGTTTTGTTAAAAAATGAAAATCACATATTACCTTTAACGGTGAAAAAGGGAATGAACATTCTGGTTGTGGGCGATAATGCCAACAGATGTCAGGCACCGGGAGGCGGTAGTGCAGAAATTAAGGCACTTTATGAAGTAACGCCTCTTCTTGGAATTACCATGCTTGCAGGTGGTGATGTAAATGTGACTTTTAAAAAGGGTTATGATGCGTTTACCACGGGAAATATCTGGGATGATTCCCATAAAGAAAAAGAAGAAAGCTGGCAGGCAACCAGTCTTGAAAGCCAGGCAAGCAGAGAAGACTATATGGAATCCTTAACGCCTGAGCAGGAAGCAGCGAACAAGCTTCTCAATGACGAAGCGGTGGAAGCGGCAAAACAGGCTGACTTAGTTATCTATGTTGGTGGTTTGAATCATGAGCAGGATACGGAAGGGCGAGACAGAAAAGATATGAAGCTTCCGTATGAACAGGATTCTTTGATCCAAAGACTTCTTGAAGTGCGACCGGATATGGTAGTGGTAATGGTATCAGGAAGCCCGGTTGATATGCGCGCCTTTAAGGATAAAGCATCTGCCATTGTTCAGTCATGGTATGCAGGGATGGAAGGAGGACGCGCTTTAGCAGAAGTATTATTCGGCAAAGTGAATCCGTCAGGTAAACTTCCTGAAACATTCCCTCTTTGTATTGAAGATACACCGGCAAATGTATACGGAGATTTTCCGGGTGATACAAACGTAACCTATCATGAAGGAATTTATGTAGGATACCGCTATTACTCAACGAAAGGAATCCCTGTTGCATATCCTTTTGGTTATGGTATTTCTTATACAGATTATGAGTATAGCGATTTACGCATTGAAAATACATCTTCACAGGATGAAGTAAATGTAAAAGCGTATATTACAGTTAAGAATACGGGAAAAATGGCGGGTAAAGAAACGGTGCAGTTATATGTTCATGCATTGGACAGTAAAGTAGAACGCCCTGTAAGAGAGCTTCGTGCATTTGCCAAAGTGGCATTAAATCCCGGAGAGAGCAAAACAGTGGAGCTTACTCTTAACGAAGAGGCATTTACATATTTTGATGTAAATAAAGATTGCTTCTTTGCAGAAGCGGGAAGCTATGAAATCCAGATTGGCGCCAATGTGGAAGATATCCGTTTGAAAGAGTCGGTAGTTCTTGATTGGGATTATACGGTGATGAAGTAAGTATTGAAAGGATAACAAAACAGTGCTAATATAAGAACATGCAAAATCATTGCATGTTCTTTTTTTTCTTATTTTATAGAGCATTCGCTCAAAGGTTCACGGGAAAATGGGGTTTTTATGAAACTTGAAAATTGAATACTGGAGCTCTCGGGATGTTGACTAATTATTTGAAATTGGGGATTGTAAAAGTAGTATTACGTATATATAGTGTATAGGAAAACACAAAGGTTCTATTTCATTGTGATGAGTCCTGTGACGGTTCTGACAGGACGATAAAATAAAAATTGATCGAATGATGAAGCATTTAACGAGAGGTTTCGACCTCTCGTTTTTTGTGTTTTGGGGAGATATTAAGGAGGCCCGAATTCAAACGATGTATATTTCCAACAAAAAAAGAAACATTGCCACTGGAGTAAATGAACAAGCCTTTACCAATACGTCCGAAACGAACAGCGGGACTGTTTCTTTTGAAAATATTATATCCAATGAGATGTTAAATGACAATAGGAAAAATGATGAAAATATTAATTATATGGATATCAGATATTTAGAACCACATATTATATATTAAGTACTTCGGAATGGGGATTTTATGACCTTTTTTGAATTTAAACAAAAAGAAGTAATTAATATCAGGGATTGTAAAAAGTTAGGACATGTGACTGATTTGGAATTTGACGAGTGCTCAGGGCAGATTAAAAGAATCATTGTTCCGGGCAGGAGAAAATGGTTCGATTTTTTGGGATGCGACAGTGAAGTTTCTATTTGTTATTGCGACATCAGGCAAATCGGACCGGATATTATACTTGTTGACATCTAAGGCAATAATTGGAAATGATTTAGTTGACATAATTGTGTGAATCTAATATAATTATGATAATAATTGCGTGTGAAATGGAGGATTTGCATATGAAATGTCCTTTTTGTGGTCATGAGAATACCAGAGTAATCGATTCAAGACCTGCGGAAGATAATAATTCTATCCGTAGAAGACGTGTATGCGATGAATGTGATAAGAGATTTACGACTTACGAAAAGATTGAGACAATTCCTTTAATTATTATTAAGAAGGATAACAACAGAGAGACTTATGACCGTGCTAAGATTGAAGCAGGTGTACTCCGTGCATGTCATAAGCGTCCTATTAGTGCGGCTCAGATTACCCAGCTTATTGATGAAGTGGAAACAGAAATCTTCAATATGGAAGATAAGGAGATTCCAAGCCGTGTTATCGGGGAACTTGTTATGAATAAGCTTAAGGATTTAGAAGCAGTTGCTTATGTAAGATTCGCTTCTGTATATCGTGAATTCAAAGATATTAATTCCTTCATGGATGAATTGAAAAAAGTATTGACCTAAGAATAGCGCACGTTCTGTAAAAAACCATACAGAACGTGTATTTTTTTACAATAATAAGTATTGATTTTTGGTAAAAATGTGTATACAATGTATGCGGTGTGAGGAATAACAAAAAAGCGACCGTAAGGCGTTTATTTTGAAAATCTTACCCATAACAATTTCATAATGTGAACGAAAGGAAGGAACACATGAAAACAAAAAGAAGACTCATTCTTTTAGTGTCTGTGTTAATGACACTGACTATTGCACTGAGCGCATGTTCAGGTGATAAGGAGGACTCAAATGCTTCCGAGATTACAATCGGTATTCCTCAGGATATAGAGGATACTCTGGATCCGCATAAGATTCTTGCGGCAGGAACCAAGGAAATATTTTTTAATATTTATGAGGGACTTGTAAAGCCGGACAGCGATGGTAATCTGAACCCTGCTGTAGCAAGCGATTATAAAATCAGTGCAGACAAAAAGGTATATACCTTTACACTTCGAGACGGAGTAAAATTCCATGATGGCAGTACTGTTACAGTAGAGGACGTTAAATTTTCCATTGATAAATGCGCCGATACCAGTAACGGAGAACCTCTGGTAGCGGCGTTTTCTAATATTGAAAACGTAGCGGTTGTGGATGAAAAGACAATTGAGATTACATTGGCAAATCCTGATTCTGACTTTTTATCTTATATGACAACAGCAATTATTCCGGCTTCTAACGATAAAGCGGATAGCGTTGCAATCGGTACAGGCCCGTACAAGTATGTATCACGTTCCCCACAGGAAAATATTATCTTAGCCCGTTTTGATGAATACTGGGGAGAAAAGGCCAATATTGAAAAAGTAACCTTGCAAATCATTGCAGATTCTGACATGATAGTTATGAACTTAAGAAGTGGCGCAATTGACATGTTTTGTAGAGTATCAGCTGCTCAGGCTGCAGAATTAAGCGGAACTTCTTATAAGGTGTTGGAAGGTACCATGAATCTTGTTCAGGCAATGTATTTAAATAATGCAGTAGCACCTTTTGATGATGTGAGAGTAAGACAGGCTCTTTGCTACGCCGTAGACAGACAGGAAATCCTTGATTTTATGGCTGACGGACAGGGAACCATTATCGGAAGCAGTATGTATCCTGCATTCGGTAAATATTATATGGAAGAGCTTTCCACATATTATTCAAAAGATATTGACAAGGCAAAACAGTTACTTGCAGATGCGGGCTATGCTGACGGTTTTTCATTTACCCTTACGGTACCGTCTAATTACCAGCAGCATATTGATACAGCCCAGGTAATTGTAGAACAGTTAAAAGATATTAATGTAAATGCCAAGATTGAACTGGTGGAGTGGGATACTTGGTTAAGTGAAGTATATTCAGGCCGTAATTACGAAGCAACAGTAGTGGGTGTAGATGCTTCCCAGCTTACAGCCAGTGCATTATTAAAACGTTTCAATTCTGAAGCGGGTAATAACTTTATTAACTTTAATTCTAAAGCTTATGATACTGCATATGCCAATGCACTTGCAGGAATCACTGATGAAGAGCAGACTTCTTACTATAAGGAATGTGAACGCATTTTATGTGAAGAAGCAGCAAATGTATATATCCAGGACTTAGCTTGTCTTGTGGCATTGAGCGACAGATATGCAGGATATGAATTCTATCCGTTATATGTTCAGGATTTTTCTAAATTGTATATTGTAGAATAAGAAAAGGAGGAACACAGGGATGAAAGCAATCTTAAAGAAACTTATTACCATGATAATTACTTTGTTTATTGTATCATTTCTTGTGTTCCTTGCTTTTTCTGTTATTCCGGGAGATCCTGCTTTATCCAAGCTTGGTACCCAGGCAACACCGGAAGCATTAGAGGCTTTACGTGAAGAAATGGGGTTAAATGAGCCGTTTTTTACACGTTATTTTACATGGATTGGAAGCTTCTTTACGGGAGATATGGGAACTTCATATAGTTATGGAATCCCTGTATCGGAACTGATTATGGACAAGTTACCGATTACCTTGGTGTTAACAGGAATTGCGCTTGTGATTATGATGGTATTCACTGTATTGTTAGGCATTTACGCAGCCCGTCATGAAGGAGGAATTATTGACCGTATTCTCATGGTGGTAAATCAGATTATTATGGCTGTGCCCGCCTTCTTTGCAGGAATTATTATCTGCTTTGTGTTTGGACTTATATTAAAATGGTTTACGCCGGGTGCCTTTGTATCTTATGAAAAGGACTTCGGTGGATTTGTTGCATATCTCATTGCGCCGGCAGTGGCCATTGCATTGCCGAAATGTGCTATGGCAAGTAAGCTTCTTAGGAGCTCACTCATTGAGCAGGGAAATATGGATTATATCAGAACTGCGTACAGTAGGGGAAATACCACAAAAGGGGTACTATACCGTCATGCACTGCGTAATGCCATGATTCCTGTAGTGACCTTCTGGGCTATGGCTTATACGGATATGATTGCAGGAAGTGTTGTAATTGAGCAGGTATTTGGTATACCGGGAATCGGCAGAATTCTTTTGACGGGTATTTCAAACCGTGATTATCCGGTGGTAATGGCCATTATCTGTTTACTTGCGTTATTTATTATTGTAGCAAATACATTGGTTGATTTAATCTATAAATGGATTGATCCGCGTATGCGGGACAATGGTTAGGAGGGCAGATGAAAAAGAAAAACTGGAATCTGATTCTGGGAACTGTCATCACCTCTATAATGTTGTTGTTGATTGTTGTGGGATTCTTTTTTACCCCATATGATTCCCAACAGATGAATATTGATTTGAAATTAGCGTCACCGTCACTAGCGCATCCGTTAGGATGTGACCACTTTGGACGTGACATCTTAAGCAGAGTAATGGAAGGAGCGGGAACCACATTTTTTGTGGCTATCGGTACTGTTTTACTCGGATGTGTTATCGGTATTATTATGGGAGCTGTAACAGGCTATTTCGGAGGAATCTTGGATGAGATTCTGATGAGACTTAATGATGCTTTATTTGCATTCCCAAGTATATTGTTGGCATTAGTATTTATCAGTTTATTTGGAAGCGGAAAATATAACGTAATACTGGCACTTGGAATTGCTTTTGTACCAAGCTTTGCAAGAATTGTACGAAGCGAGTTTTTAAGATGTAAAAGCCTTGATTATGTCAGGGCGGCACGTCTTGCAGGAGCAAGTCATCTGCGTATTATGTTTGTTCATATTTTACCTAATATTTTACCCGTATTATTATCATCCTTAATGATTGGATTTAATAATGCGGTACTTGCAGAAGCGAGTATGAGTTATTTGGGTATTGGTGTACAGCCACCGGACTCCAGTCTCGGAATGATGTTGTCGGAGGCTCAGACCTATTTGTTCAGGGCACCCTGGTATGTATTGGCACCGGGGGTTGCTATTGTATTATTGATTTTAGGATTTGCCCTTCTTGCAGAAAGTATTAACAAAAAGAAGTAATTATTCACGGAGGTAAGCATGTTATTAGAGGTGCGTGATCTTAATATTGAATTTCATGACCATCTGGTACCGGAAACGGTTGTCTATGATTTTGACATGCAGATGCAGGAGGGAGATATTATCGGACTGGTGGGAGAGTCGGGTTCCGGTAAGACTATGACAGCCCTTGCTATTGCAGGACTTCTTAGAAGACATGACATGAAAAAAACAGGACAGATTATTTTTGACAATAAGGATTTACTGACTTGTCCGAGAAGTGTACTGCGTACCTATCAGGGGGATGAGATTTCCATGATTTTTCAGGAACCCATGACGTCCTTAAATCCTGTGATGAAAATCGGTAAGCAGGTAGAGGAAAGTCTTTTGCTTCATCATAAGATGTCAAAAGAAGAACGTAAAAAAAGAGCATTAGAAGTATTAAAGGAAGTCGAACTTGCAGACCCTGAAAAAGTCTATGAACAATATCCTCACGAGTTATCGGGAGGTATGAGACAGCGTGTTATGATTGCGGCTGCCATTGTTGGAAATCCTAAGCTGCTTATTGCAGATGAACCCACAACGGCCCTTGATGTTACCATTCAGGCGCAGATTGTGGAATTGTTAAAGAAAATTAATCGTGAGAGAAAGATGGCTGTTTTATTTATTTCTCATGATTTGAGTTTGGTAAGAACCTTATGTAACAGGGTTATTGTTATGAAGGGCGGATACATTGTAGAGGACGCTTCGACAGAAGAAATCTTTTTAAATCCCAAAGAGGAATATACGAAGAATCTGATTGCAGCGATTCCAAAATGTGAGAAGAAGTGATACATTATTTTTAGAAAGGAAAAAACCCGTGGAAGACGTATTAAAGGTAAGTCATCTGAATGTCTATTATAAACAATATGCCAAATCGCTGTTTAAAAAACCTACTGTTTTTCATGCGGTTAAGGATGTTTCTTTTTCGGTAGGTGAGGGGGAAATCCTTGGACTTTTAGGAGAAAGCGGTTGCGGAAAATCTACGGTGGCAAAGGCAGTATTAGGGATGTTACCACAGGTAGACGGAACGATTGAACACTTTTCAAAAAATCCTCAAATGGTATTTCAGGATCCTTTTCATTCACTGAATCCTGCAAGAAGCGTGGGACAGATTTTAAAGGAGCCTTTACGGAATCTGACTGATTTATCCAAGGAAGCCCAGGAAGAAAAGGCAGTCAGTATGATAAAGCGGGTGGGACTTGATGAAAAATACCTGTCCCATTATCCCAAGGAGTTATCAGGCGGTCAAAGACAGAGAGTGGCAATTGCTGCGGCGTTAATGTTAGAGCCTAAACTTTTAATAGCCGATGAACCGGTGAGTGCCCTTGATGTTACCATTCAGGCACAGATTATTGACTTAATGCTCAAACTTCGTGATGAGATGAAATTATCCATGATATTTATTTCCCATGATTTACGCGTGGTTTACCAGATGTGTGACCGCATTGTGATTATGAAAGAAGGAATGATTGTGGAAGAGGGACGTGTGGAAGATGTGTATGTAAATCCGTCCCATCCTTATACAAAAACCTTAATTGAAGCAGCAAATTTAAAGGTATAAACGGGAAAGGAAGAAACCAATGTTTAAACGTTTTTATCCTGATGTATATTTAAAATCAGCATATGATATTGATTTTTACAATTTATGGAAAAGAGGCTATCGGGGTGTTATTTTTGATATTGATAATACCTTGGTGGAGCACGGGAAACCTGCGGATGAAAGAAGCATTCAATTCATCGGCCGTTTAAAAGCATTAGGTATTAAGGTTTTCTTTTTATCCAATAATAAAGAACCGCGTGTCAAGAGTTTCCGTGACGGGGTAGGATATGGTGAATACATCTATAAAGCGGGAAAACCGGGTGTTGCCAATTACAAAAAAGCCATGGAGCTTATGGGAACCACGGTAGAAACCACCATTTTTGTGGGAGACCAGCTTTTTACAGATGTTTGGGGAGCCAACAAAGCGGGAATTTTCACTTTTTTAACAGAACCCATCGATCCTAAAGAAGAGATACAGATTGTGTTAAAGCGTATTCTTGAAAAACCGGTTTTAGCCATGTATCGCAGAAAAAAGAAGAAAGAGTCACAGTAATGAAAGAAGATCAAAGAATGGAATATGACGGAAAGACACGTTTGTGCGGATTAATCGGAAATCCGGTGGAGCATACAATTTCTCCGTTAATACATAACACACTTGCAAGACTGAAAAATCAGAATCTGGTATATGTTCCGTTTCATGTAAAAGAGAATCTTAGTGATGCCGTAAAGGGAGCATATGCGTTAAATGTTCTTGGTATGAATGTAACGGTGCCGTATAAGAGCGATGTGATGGAGTCAATTGTAGATATTGATGAGTTAGCAGAACGTATTGGTGCAGTGAACACTTTAGTCCGTACCGAAAACGGTTACAAGGGATATAACACGGATATGCCGGGGCTTTTAAGAGGAATGCAGTCTGATGGAATAGAGATTGAAGGCAAAGATGTGGTAATCGTCGGAGCAGGAGGCGTTGCAAGAGCGGTTGCAGTACTGTGTGCTTTTAGTAAAGTCCGTAAAGTTTATCTTATGAACCGTACTGTATCCAAAGCGGAAGCGATTGCAAATGAAGTAAATAACTCTTTTCACAAAGAGATTGTAACGGCATTAGGTTTACATGATTTTGATTCTTTACCGGATGAGAAGATGCTTGCCATCCAGTGTACCAATATAGGGATGCATCCGGATGTGGATAGCACACCCATAGAAGATGCAGAGTTTTTTGAAAAGATTCATACCGTGTATGATCTCATTTATAACCCGGAAGAAACTAAGTTTATGAAGCTTGCCAAGTCTTATGGTGCTAAGGCATATAATGGCTTAAAAATGCTTTTATATCAGGGAATTATTGCTTTTGAACGTTGGACAGATACCAAAGTCAGTGAAGAAGAAGCTAACTATGTGTATCGGATTTTAAAACTCAGAGGCAAAGAATGTAAGCACTTAATCTTAATCGGTTACATGGGCTCCGGAAAGTCTACTTTAGGAATTAAGTTATCTTACCGTTTGCAGACTCCGTTTTTAGATACGGACAAGCAGATTGAAAGAGAACAGGGCATTAGTATCAGTGATATTTTTGCAAATCACGGAGAAGCGTATTTCCGTGACCTTGAAACGAACCAACTTGAAAAAATTAAGAAGGAGACTTCTACACTGATTCTTTCTACGGGTGGGGGACTTCCTATGCGTGAGGAAAACAGAAAACTCTTAAAAGAGATGGGAATGGTAGTGTATTTAAAGGCTTCTTCCCAAACCATCTATGACAGGGTAAAGACGGACACAACAAGACCGCTGCTTCAATGCGATAATCCAAAAGAAAAGATTGAAAAAATGTTACTGGAACGGGGGCCTTTTTATGAGGAAGCTGCTGATGTTATTATTGAAACAGACGGCAAAACCTGTGAAGAAGTATTAAGCGAAATAATTATGCATTGGAATGTATAGGAAAGAGGATAAGATACAGTGAAATTATTAGTCATTAACGGACCGAATCTTAATTTTTTGGGGATTCGTGAAAAGTCAGTCTATGGGACAGAGGATTATGAATATTTAAAAAAGATGATTCAGGATAAGGCTCTTAAGGAAAACTGTGAGATAGAAGTATATCAGTCAAATCATGAAGGAGCCATTATTGACAGAATCCAGGAATCTTATTTTGACGGAACGGAAGGAATTGTGATTAATCCGGGTGCCTATACCCATTACAGCTATGCAATTCATGATGCATTAAAGAGCATTACTGTACCAAAGGTTGAAATTCATATATCGGATATTACAAAAAGGGAGGAATTCCGCAAGGTTTCAGTAACCGCTCCTGCCTGTGATTATCAGATTTATGGCAAGGGATTACAGGGATATTTGGAAGCAATTGATTTTATCTTGAAAAAATAGTTGAAAAACTCCGCTTTTTAGGATAAACTATTATAGAATTATAACGTGGCAATATTAGGAGGATATTTTTATGATTTCTGCAGGTGATTTCAGAAATGGTCTTACAATCGAATTCGAAGGTAACGTATTCCAGATCATTGAATTCCAGCATGTTAAACCGGGTAAGGGAGCTGCTTTCGTAAGAACCAAATTGAAAAACATCAAGAGTGGTGGCGTTGTCGAGAAAACATTCAGACCGACAGAAAAATGCCCACAGGCACGTATCGATAGAAAAGATATGCAGTATTTATACGAAGATGGTGAATTATACAACTTCATGGATGTTGAAACATATGACCAGATCGCATTAAACGCTGACACAGTTGGCGATTCTTTAAAATTCGTAAAAGAAAACGAAATGGTTAAGGTTTGTTCACACAACGGAAGTGTATTCTCAATTGAACCACCTCTTTTCGTAGAACTTGAGATTACAGAAACAGAACCGGGATTCAAAGGTGATACAGCTACAGGTGCTACAAAGCCTGCTACAGTTGAAACAGGTGCTCTTGTATATGTTCCATTATTTGTTGAACAGGGTGATGTGATTAAGATTGATACCAGAACAGGTGAATATCTCTCAAGAGTTTAATCTCTAAAATATCTTTTATATTGAAATAGCTGATAAGACAATGGTTTATGACCGTTGTCTTTTTTTGTGAAGTTAACGAGTCAAGCGTCCATCGTGCTTGCACGAAAGGACATTTGCCGACCGCTCGTCAGAGCGGGATTCGCAAAGCGTATCTTATCTCTATAACAAAATCCCGGAAATGAAGTAAACGAAAGGAAATAGTATGAGTTTTAAGGAATTTCAAGAACAAATTATTGAAAAACTGAATAATTATTTTAATGGAAGTGTGGAAATTACACCCCATAATGTAAAAAAGAATAACGGAGTAGTATTCGAAGGAATTGTAATAGGAACCAAGGAGCAAAGGGTGTCACCCACCATATATTTGCGTCAGTTTTACGAGGAGCATAAGCAGAATTTGGACCTGGATGAAATTGTAAAGCAGATTGTCGGGGTGTATGAAAACAGTAAAACAGCCAACCTTCCGCGATTGGATTTTTTCTTTGATTATTTGCAAGTAAAGGAAATAATATACTATAAATTAATCAATTATGAAAAAAATAAAGAAGAATTATTAAATGTGCCGCATATCAAATATCTTGATATGGCAATGGTCTTATATTGTAAGATATCAACGGGAGAATACAGTAACGGTACCATTCAGATTACCAACGAGCATTTAAAAATATGGAATGTGTCAAAGTCCGATGTTTTGATTCAGGCGTTAAAAAACACACCATGTCACATGGAAGAAAAAGTATATGGCATGCGGGAAATTCTGTTAAAAATGCGAAGAGGTATGTTGGGAGATGATTTTACGGATGAGGAAATTATGGAAATGTTTCCGGATTTGCCCGAGCAATCAATCCCTATGTATGTATTAACCAATTCTTTACAACTTTACGGCGCATCCGCAATTTTGTACGATGGAGTACTTGACTGTTTTGCCCAAAGTGTGCAAGATGATCTCTATATTCTTCCAAGCAGCATTCATGAAGTGATTCTGATTCCGGTATCAGAAGCCGGAAGTCCTAAAGATTTATCCTATATGGTAAGAGAAATAAATGAAACCCAGTTAGAGCCTCAAGAGGTTTTATCAGACCATGTCTATTTATTTTCCCGGAAATTAAATCGAACAATTATAGCATATTAAAAACAGTTAGAGCTACCGGGAAGTTTTTCCGGTAGCTTTTTACTTGCTTTTTTACTCATATTTAGGTAATATAAGAGATGTGGTTTATGCACCCGTAGTCTAATGGATAGAACGGAGGCCTCCGACGCCTTTAATGCAGGTTCGATTCCTGTCGGGTGCATTTCAATGGTAATAACCGTTAAGCTATATGGAGAAGGATATGGATAAGAAGGAAAGAAGAGCGGGGAAACTATCTGACATTAAGTTTAAAGAACCCAAAGTGAAAAAAAGTGTTGGATATGGAAAAAAGAGCATCTGGAAAAAAATAGCAGAATGGTTTCTGGATTATTACAGAGTTGCAATCCCGGCGTTTATTTGTGTGGCGTTAGTTGCTGTGGTAATCGGTATTATGGTGTCTCAGGATAGAATTGATGACATTACGGCATACAAGGAACAACCGGAAGAGGTACCCGAGGAAGAAGTACCTGTTCAAGAAGATTTTGAAGTAGAAGAAACAGGACTTGAAGAAAATGCTTATGAACAAGTGAATAATCTCATTGCTGCTTATTATGATGCAATGGCAAACGGAGATGTAGACGCTTATGCTTCAATGCGTGATGAAACAGATGATACTGAAAAAATCCGTATGGAGATAAAGAGTAATTATATTGATAATTACCAGAACATTATCTGTTATACAAAGCCGGGACCTTTTGAAAATTCCCATGTTGTGTATGTATATTACGAAGTGAAGTTCGTGGATGTGGAAACTCTGGCACCGGGGTTAAATACTTTGCTAGTGGATACAAAGGAAGACGGCAGTCTGTATATCGGTGCAGCACTTGCTGAAACTGACGAAGTGTACGAATATATTCAGAAGGTTTCATTACAGGAAGATGTTTCCGATTTGTTCAACAGAGTAAAGGTCACATATGCGGAAGTAGTTGATACAGACGAATCGTTAAAGGTTTTTTTGGATAATCTTTCCGTAAATATGAAGGATGATGTTAGTGAAGCGTTGGCAGCTTTAGAAGCAGCCCGTTTAGAACAGGAGCTTGCTGAGGCTGAGCAGAATAAGCCGGACGAAGAGGAACCTGAGGTAGTGGAACCGGAAAAACCGGCTACAGAGATGGTAAAGACCACGGAGAAGGTTAACATCAGAGCATCTTCAACCACTGCATCTGACAAGTTAGGGGTAGCTTCAAAGGGACAGGTGTTTACAAGACTGGAAGCTCTTGACAATGGTTGGAGCAGACTTGAATACAATGGTGCAGAAGCGTATATTATGTCTGAATACCTGACAGTGGTAGAAAATGTTATTGGTTCTGTAACCGTACTTGAGAATGTTAACGTAAGAGCAAGTTCTTCTGCATCAGCCACAAAGCTTGGTGCTGCAATGAAGGGTGAAGTATTTGAACTGATTGAAGAAGTTGGAAATGGCTGGAGTAAGATTAATTATAAAGGTCAAACTGCTTATATTAAGTCGGAATATCTTAAGAGAAACTAAATAGAATGGTTAAGACACCTGCATATTTCTTTTTTGGAATGTCTATACTGATACAATGAATCGGTATATCAAAATAGAAAATATGGGGTGTCTTTTTTATGAATAAAGCAGATGAACAGGTATATAAGGATATTCAAAAGAATACGGAAATGGGCATGAAGGCAATAGATGCCATACGGGATAAATGTGCAGATGAAGATTTTGTCTTTTTATTGACAAAACAAAATGCGGAGTATCATAAGCTTTATAATAAGGCGGAAAATAAACTTATTGATGCAAAGGTTGAACCATATCGTGGAAATGCGGTTGATAACTTCTTATTAAAAATGGGAATTCATGTGAATACATTATTAAATACCAGCACAAGTCATATTGCGGAGATTATGATAAGAGAGAGGAATACAGGAGTAACCAAACTATGGAAAAGTCTGAATCATAATTCAATGGTTGCCGCAGAGGCTGCAGAAATGGCAAAGGAATTCATTCATTTAGAGGAAGATGGAATTGAGGCATTGAAGAAATATTTATAGTTATTGTATACATGTATAAAGTTCTTGCCAAATGGAATATGTTATTTTATAATAACATTTGTTGAATTAGAGAATAAACGTAAGAACAACATGACTTACGTGAAAAAAGGGTAATAAAGGAGGACATTTATATGTCATATGTTGATGAGATCTACAGCATGGTTGTAGAAAAGAACCCGGCACAACCGGAATTCCATCAGGCAGTTAAAGAAGTATTGGAGTCTTTAAGAGTTGTTATCGAAGCAAACGAGGAAGCATACAGAAGAGATGCTTTAATCGAAAGATTAGTAACTCCTGAAAGACAGATTATTTTCAGAGTTCCTTGGGTTGATGACAAGGGTCAGGTACAGGTTAATAATGGTTATCGTGTACAGTACAATAGTGCAATCGGACCATACAAGGGAGGCTTACGTCTTCATCCATCTGTAAACCTTGGTATTATCAAATTCTTAGGATTTGAACAGATTTTCAAAAATTCATTGACAGGTCTTCCTATTGGTGGTGGTAAAGGTGGTTCTGATTTCGACCCTAAGGGAAAATCAGATAGAGAAGTAATGGCATTCTGCCAGAGCTTTATCACAGAATTATATAAATACATCGGAGCTGATACAGACGTTCCTGCCGGAGATATCGGAACAGGTGCAAGAGAAATCGGTTACATGTATGGACAGTACAAGAGAATCAAAGACGTATACGAAGGCGTTCTTACAGGTAAAGGTCTTTCATACGGTGGTTCCCTTGCAAGAAAAGAAGCAACAGGTTACGGTTTATTATACATCACAAACGAAATGTTAAAATGCAATGGTAAATCACTTGCAGGTATGACAGTTGCTGTGTCCGGTTCAGGTAACGTTGCTATTTATGCTACAGAAAAAGCACAGCAGTTAGGTGCTAAGGTTGTTACTGTATCTGACTCAACAGGTTGGATTTATGATAAAGACGGAATCGATGTAGCTCTCTTAAAAGAAGTAAAAGAAGTAAAACGTGCAAGATTAACAGAGTATGCTGCAGCTAGACCAAGCGCTGAATACCATGAAGGTAAAGGTGTATGGACAGTTAAGGTTGACGTGGCTCTTCCTTGTGCAACTCAGAATGAATTACTTCTTGATGATGCAAAAGCATTGGTTGCAAATGGTGTAACAGCAGTTTGTGAAGGTGCTAACATGCCTACATCTATGGAAGCAACAGAATACTTACAGAAAAATGGTGTTCTCTTTGTTCCGGGTAAAGCTGCTAACGCAGGTGGTGTTGCTACATCAGCACTTGAAATGAGCCAGAACTCAGAAAGATTAAGCTGGACATTTGAAGAAGTAGACAGCAAGTTACAGACAATCATGGTTAACATTTTCCATAACCTTGATAACGCTGCTAAGAAATACGGTATGGACGGCAACTACGTTGCAGGTGCTAATATCGCAGGTTTCTTAAAAGTAGCAGAAGCTATGACAGCACAGGGTATTGTATAAGAGAAAATAGTGTTTTTATGAAATCAACCCGTCAGGGCCGTAAGGCTTTGGCGGGTTTTTGCTTTCCTGATATTTTAGTATCTTATATTGACGTTTTTTTATTTCCGGCTTTTGCGAGATTTTGTTTCTGTTTCTTGTTTATGGTTTCGGGAGAGTGTTCACGTGAAAACAAAGGGTCGAAGGGTATATTCTTAAAGAAGTGGATGGAAATACCCTTTCCAAGTAGGAATGTTTTGAAATAATAAGTGAAATGGGTAATTCCAAGCAGAATACTCATGAAATACCCTGATAAGATGAAAATACCGGGTATTTTTAGGAAATTTCAAGTCAGGATACCCTTGAGTGATAATTAAATTAAATGGAAGGGGGGAACAAACCAAAAAGAGCCTTGTAAGTAGAGTATCAACTTTACTTACAAGGCTTTTAGGGTTCTAAGAGTTCATAGATGCTTACACCTAACACTTGAGAAAAGATGAGTAATTCATAATCTGTAACAAATCTTTCCTGCTTTTCAATTCGACTGATTACCTTTTGAGAAATCTCTATATTATTTAGTTGCATTTTTGCAGCTAATTCTTCCTGGGACAACTTTTGTTGCTTGCGAAATGCATAAATCTTTCGTCCTACAATATTAGCTTTTCCATCGTAATCATATATTTTCAATCAAATCACCCTTATAGTTTTTTACCTAAAAGATAGGTAAGTTTTCTTGACAATATCATAGTCAAAGAAATATAATTACCCTAAAGATGACTAAAAATTCAAGTTGTGTGAAAAGAGTATGAAAAATGAAAATTATTTTTGATAATGATGCAACAATTGTTGACTATCATAAATTTATTGAAAAATATGCCATACCATATTTTAGAAGAAAGTATGGTATGGAAGTTGTTAATATCAATAGTTTAGAAATTGAAGATGTTTTTGATATGAAAAATACTCTAATAAAAAAAGGGTATTCTCAAAAAGATGCGGAAATAGAGAGCAAGCGAATCATTGAAAAATTCTGGGTGGGTTTTAGGTATATTATATATTCTTTGCCCGGAATGTTTTATAAAGACGCGGCTAAGACTTTAAAAAAACTAAAAAAGCAAGGACATAGAATTGAAATACATAGTTCAAGATTAAAGGCAGATAATAGGGGCTTAATAGGAAAATTGACTAGAGCGCTAATGTATCTTCAATATTGGCTAAATGGATGCTTCATTTCTTGTAAATGCTTTTATTGTTATCAAGATGATACGCTCAAAGCAGAAGGCGTTATTAAACGTTATCCGGATATTGTGTTTGAGGATAAACCGGAGATGTGTGAACAATTAATAACAGAAAAGATAAAATGTGTTTGCGTTTCGGGAAAACATAATCGAGAAGTAAGAGAGGGTAAATACGTTAAGAGATTAAATAGTTATAAATGGATTGAAGTAGAAGAAACAATAACAAGTCTTATAGGGACTAAAAAATGGAATTTATATAAAGAAATTGCAAAATCAGATGTATTTTATAAACGAGTTTTATTTATTAGACAAGGTATTAAAAAATCTTTTAAACCAATAGTATTAAATGCCAATCGCTTAAAAAAAATAGAGGATAGAGGTGTTATCTACGCTTCGAATCATAGGAGCACATTAGATCCTATAATTATCACAGCTATTATTAATGAACCAATTCGTTATGCTGCATTGGCACGTTTCTTTAGAGGGGAAGATAGTATTTTTAATAATAGTAAAAATATACTGTTACGAAAAATCACTGCATTCGGATTTAAGAAGCTTAAGTTTTTTTCTGTAGAGAGGATTCGAGATGACGTTAATGCAAATAACAATAATTCTATAAAAGAGATGATAGAATGTTCAAATATCAAATGTAAAATAGGTATTTTTCCTGAAGGAACTACTTTGAAAAATACGGAGAATGATTTCGGTGAGTTTAATGATTCATTTATTAGGTTAGCAGCATTAACAAATGCGATAATTCAACCCATTACCATATATTGGTTTACTCATAAAGGTAAAAGGAAATGTATTGTCAATTTTGGAAGTCAACTGGAAGTTCGTAAAGACAATATGAATGAAGTGTTTTCCATATTTATGAAATGTCAGCAGGAACAACTACAAGAAAATAGAAACAAAGCCAGTGAATATACAATGCGATAGCATGGGAATGAGGACATAAGATGAAAACAATTGTGTTTGATATTGACGATGTGTTAACAGAAGAAACAGAGTTCATGCGAAGGTTTGCGCCCACTTACTTGCATAAAGTATATGGCTGGGATGTTTCAGTAGTAAACCCTAATGGATATGAGCTTTCAGAAGTGTATGGAATTAAAGATATATTGGTCATACTTGGGTATACGGAAGCTGATGCTGAAATGAAGGCAAGAAAGATATCTCAAAAGTTTTGGAATAAACATTTCATTAAATATTGTAACGAACCATTGAGAGAAGGCGCCAGAGAAGTAATTGCTACATATAGAAAACTGGGGTATGAAATTCGAATTGTATCAATGCGTGGAAAAAAGACCAAAGAAAAAGAATCACGAAAAGATTTATTTGTGCGAAAGAAAATAGTTCCTTTATTAACGAAATGGCAATTATGGAAAGGTCGTGTAAAATATGACTATTTGGAAATGCCGTCAGTGATTAACGATAAAGTAGAATACATTCGCGCTATAAATCCGGAATATGTGTTTGAAGATCAGATTTTTCTTTTAAATGAGATGGTTAAAGTCTTAGGTAGTGATTCAAAAGTAATATGTATGAACAATTGCCACAATACTACAAGTGAATTAGAAGATGGTGTAATTAGAATCAATGGCTTTAATGACATAAAACTAGTAGAAGAAATGGAAAAGCTATCGAACTTTAAGAGAGGAAAAGAGAAAACATCCAGTAGTTTTAAGGTGTTCTATAAATTTATTAAATTCATTGGTTCGCCAATAGTATTTCATAAATACCATCCGCTTATAGTTGGTAAGCGCAGAATTCCTAAGGACAAAAGTTTAGCATTTGTGGGTAATCATCGGAAGAAAGGTGACCCTATCATTATGATTGCTATTGTAAAGCAAATCATTCATTGGGCAGCGTTGCAACGACTACTTGACGGAGGCGAGGATCTGTTTAGCAGTTCAAAAAAGAAATGGAGATGCAAATTATCGGCTAGATTTTTGAGACTGATGGGAGTTATACCTATAGCTCGTGAGGACTGTCCTGATTATCAAAAGATAAACTATGATACGATACATTTCTTGATAAGGACGTTGAAGGATAAAAAAGCATCAATAGGTTTCTTTCCGGAAGGAACTCATAACAATGACTTTCAAAAGCGAGAAATATTGCCTTTGAAGTCTAATAGGGTTTTCCGAGTTGTTAACAGTTCTGGTAGTTACATTCAGCCGTTTTCAATAGTGTGGATTCCAGAGAATAAAGTGATTCGAAATAAAGTTATTGTGACTTTTGGTTATTCCATAAATAGTGAAAAACGAAGCGTTAATGAATTGAATGAAATGTGGGAAACTGTGCAAAAAAATAATATTCAAAGAAGTAACACATTTATAGAAAAATTGCTGGAAATTGATACTAAGAATTGTAATCTGAGTGAAAAACGAAAGAATGCTAAATGTTTAATGAAGGAATTAATGGATTAGATGGTTGGAGGCTTGAACATTTTGTCTATTATCATTTAGTGACTAGCATAAGTGCGCAGAAAAAAATAAAAATGTGAGGTGCGGTATGAAAGTGGTAAAAATACTATTGTTATTAGTTTGCATTGAAATGTTGGTTTCACGGGTTTTGAAATTTAGTAAGCAGATTTCCTCAGAGAAAGCTGTCAATGAGACAACACAGAAGCATCTTAAAGAATCAGAAGGTCAGAGAAGTTATATTTGCCTATGTGAGAGAAAATACAATTGAGAGGTTATAAAATATGGGAGAAGATAATAAAAAGTTAACAGGTTATCCGTCAATTGATAAGCCATGGTTGATTATGATGAAAAAATTATTTTCTTTCTTGAGTATATTAGTAAGCATTGCAGCAGTTATATCTGCTGTGTTTTCTGTTATCTCATTTTTTAAAAATGAGAAATATAGGAACGAAGAAAAAGTTTCAGAAATGTTAGAAGTTGCAGAAAATTATTATTTGTGCGGAGATTACGAAGCACTAGCTATGACCTATTCAAATGAATTATTAAAAGATAATCCAAAAGTATTATTAAATATTGGTGTAATGTATGCAAATGGAATATATTATGCACAAGATTATAGCATGGCTGAAAACTATTTTAAATTGGCGATGAGTAAAGGTGAAGAAGGATATAGCCTGATAAATCTTATTCAATTACTGTCATATGAAGAGATGGATAGAATTCAAGAATTAATTGAGAGTGGGTGCAATAGTAATAATAGTTTTTGTGAAAAATTATTATGTGACCTATATACGGAGTGTAATTTGAAGTGTGACGGAAAATATATAGATGATTACCGTAAAAGGAGTGAAACGGAGAAAACGGAAATATTAAAAAGTATGTTCGTATGTCTAGGCGAATATACATATGAAGTTGCCGTAGAATATGAGTATGTTGGCAATGATACTATGAATGAAGAAGAAGGGGATTATGATATATCGGCTATCCCTAAAGTAGAAGAACGTAATGTTGATATATATATTAAGAAAAAGCATTATGGAAAGAGTGAAATACGAATGATATTTGATTAATTAGCATTATGAGAAGTGGGAGAAAAGAGGTCGGTTATTAATGCAATTTTATGAACATTTTATTGAACCGTTATCTGAATGGCATATATTGTGAGTATTCAAACGAACATAGGAAATGCTTTTTTGTTTGATAAGAGAAATAAAGGAAAATTCGAATAGGAGCATAATGCAAAATTTATTTATTACCAATTTACATAAAAAAGATTTGAATCATTTCACAACAGATATAGGACTATTTTTACGAAGAAAGTTGGATAAACCTTTTAAGAAAGCATGCAATATTTTCACAAACGCCAATATTATCCGAGTAAATGGTACTACTGAAATGAGTGATGAGGATTATTATGCTAGTTTAGATTTGCTGCAGGTGACAAGAGAATATTATCCGCTATTAATGGGTAAGAAAGCGAATAATATTGTCGTAGAGCGATACCCGAAATTAGAGAAAAATGAGAGTTACATTTTCGTAGGTAATCATACCTGCCCGGAAGATATCGAGACGATGTTGAACATTATTGACCGTAATGCTTATTTGATTCTAGGCTCAGTTGAAACATTGAAATATGACCCAGAGATGTATTTATCATGGCTAAATGGAATGATTGTGTTTGACATATTAGATGACAAGATGCGAAAAGGTTTAATACCAAAGATGGAACGCGTGTTACGAACCAATAGCATTTTGATTTTCCCGGAAGGTTCTCATAATTATCACCCTAGTAGATTAGTTAATACATTATTTGATGGTCCAGTTAACTTAGCACTAAAAACAGGTAAAAAGATTGTGCCTATTTCTTTGGTTAGAGATGATAAGAATAAGGTTTCATATATTGATGTATGTAATGCGATAGACATAAGATGTCTGCAGGTGAATGTTCAGGACTATTTTCCGAGGATGGATAACAATAAAAAATATAGGATAAAAGCTTTAAGTAGTTATATTAGAGATAAAATGGCAACAAGTGTGTATCACCTAATTGCCCGTCATATTGAACCGTTATCCAGAAACGATTATGAGGACATTGAAGCTAAGTTCATAGAGAATTACGTGAACGATGCTTTTAAAAAACTGAAATGGAGACATGATGTTTTTGATGCGGAGTATTTAATTAAGAAAAGTGATGTGGAAAAGGAATATGAAGAAATAATAGAGACGCTTGGAGAAGTGCGGTTGAAGAATAAAGTACTAAAGGCTACAAAACTTAATGGCAGATATTGGTATTGTAGGAAAAGAGACTTAGAGAAAGAAAATGTGGTGGCGAATATGAGAAAGAAATTTATTGAAGAGGTAAATTATAATGGAATTTCTTAACATTTGGTATGTTGATGAAGATGAAGTGGAGGCAATATGGAGTCAGATTAGTAATATTACTGAAATTACAAAGAGTAAAGAACATACAAAATCATTTTGGGCTAGTTTAAGAGCAGGTTTATCTAAATGGAAACTTGTGAGTATAGAGGGAAATGGAGAATTAAATATTTCACAAAATATATCTATTACTGAACGAGAGACAATTTCTATACAACGAAAAATTGTGGACATTATTAAAAAACTTGGTGGTGATGTCTTTCCGTTATAATCGGAATTGGTAAAGCAAGAAATAACTCGTTTGGTGTATGTAAGTGGTTATTTTGTTCTTGATGAGATGTACCATAAGAGAAAGCCAGAAAAGAATATTTTGGGTAAAGTTTCAAATATTAGAAGAGCAGAGGATTTGGTGTGGCATTTAAAGTTTATTTCGAATTATAGAATACCAATTGGTTTTGCAAATAAACGTCACGATATAACATTAATGAAATACAAGATAGATGGAAAAGAGAGTTGTGTGGAAGATGTTCACGCGGATTTATTTGCTGATGGAAAAAAGTAAATATGCATGTTAGACATTTTACGCATAGAATGTATGAAACCGTTCTATTTTAAAGTAATCGGATGGTTGGAATGGGTTGATGAAAATCGGTTTTATATAAAACCAGTAGTAATAATGCGATGAATAGTTGGGTGTAGGAATTATTATATGGAACGAGTAGAAAAAAACAATAAAGATATACATAGAGGATATTTCTGATGTTTAATACAGGGTTGAAACGATATATGGATTCCGATGTACATAATTTTACATCAAATTTCGGAATTAAGGTCAGACGACGGGTTAATAGACCATGGAGAATAATTTTAAAATTGGCGACAAAAAGAAAAATTATTATTGAAAAATATCCATCATTGGAGAAGGAGCAACCTTATGTTTTTGTGGCAAATCATTCTTTTGACGAGGATGCTATTTCTGTCTTGGCGTCTATTGATAGAAATGCGTACATGCTTAACGGAACAACAGATCAAACATTGCATAATCCAATGTTTTTAGCATTGTGGGCAAATGGAATGATTTATGTGAATCGTACGGACAATGAAAGTAGAGCAGGCTCCATCGATAAAATGAAGAGAATCTTACAATCAGGGAGTAGTGTGGTTTTGTTTGCAGAGGGAGGATATAACAATACGGAGAATCAATTAATCCAACCCCTTTTTGCGAGTCCCTATATGTTGTGTAAAGAATTAGGAGTAAAGGTTGTGCCACTCATTTCATTCAATGATATAGGCTCGAAAACTATTTATGTGCGTGCGAGCACCCCTATGGATTTGTCTGTACACGAAAAGTATGAGGCAATGCGCCTGCTTCGTGATGAAATGTCCACCCTGGTGTGGGAAATCATGGAGAAACATGTACCGCCTGTGAAAAGAAGGGATTTACCTAAGGAACCACGAAAAAATTGGATGGAAGTAAGAAAACAAGTGTATGAATGCCAGAAATGGCATTCTGATGTATGGAATGAGGAAGTGACTTATTATCCGGGGCACAATGTGATTACTCCAAAAGTAGCGCGAGAGTTTGTGGATAGAGTACAGGTAAATGTCAGAAATGCGCATATATTAGCGGAAATGCTGGTTAGGCGCGAAGAAGATAAACAATATGACCTAATCAAATATTTGCAGGAGAACATGAAGTATGCCAAGTAAGCTTGATTTGCTAGATAGAATTCGTAAATTACTACATCCAATTTTACTTAAGGCTATGCCGGGGAGAAGAGATTTTCAAATAGAAATGCTTAATTTTATGCCAAAGATAGAAGGGAATAAACTAATTGCAATCAATCATTCTTGAGTTTGTGATGGACCTGTGTCCAGTGAAATAATTAAGGAACATTTCTATTTTCTAGTTGGAAAACAATCGCTGGACCTAATAGATAGAATCTTTTTTCGCTTAAACGGAGTTGTCTATGTGGACAGAAAAAGCAAGAAAAATAAAAAGAAGAGCTTAAATAAAATGTTAAAACTTTTAAGGGGTGGAAAAAGTCTTCTGATATGTCCGGAAGGAACATGGAATTTAACACCAAGTAAACCTATGCTTCCACTTAATTGGGGGATTATTGAGCTTGCAAAACAGACAGGAGTGCCGATTGTTCCTTTAGTTTTAGAGTACTATTCTGAGTGTTGTTATGCAAAATTCGGAGACCCAATATATGTGGATAATCAGACGAATAAACAGGCGGGAATTAACCAGCTGGAAGAAGTGATGGCAACATTAAAATGGGATATTTGGGAGATGTTTCCTATACAAAGACGACATAATAATTTGAAAAATGAATTTGATGAGATGGTGCAAAAAAGGATTAGCGCTTATCCAAAGTTTGATTTTGAGTATGAAATGTCGGTGGTAAGAGGAAGAGAGAATACTCCTGAGTATGTGTTTAAGAAAAGACATGTCAATATGACGATGTGAATATGACATGATATTTTTAGGTCAAATGAAAAAGTAAATTCCAGTTTAAATTGATTTGACCCTGTATTTTCGGTTTTGCGCAACTTTTTTGAAGACGTTCACATTACGAATTACATTACGTACGGATAGTGTAAAGAATTAATAATTCACATTACGTACGAGAAAATAAAGCATAGAATATATTATTTCAAAAAGGAGCTGTAAAATTTTACGTTGAATTTTACAGCTCCTTTTCGTATAATATATATGTAAGATGAAGAAACAATATCTAAAGAAAGGAAGTTGATTTTATGCCAAATATATTACCTGTATCAGATTTAAGAAATTATAATGAAGTATTGAAAAATTGTGTGATTGGAGAACCGGTATTTTTAACCAAGAACGGAAGAGGCAAGTTTGTGGTTATGGATATTGAGGATTACGAGCGTGAAAAGGCGGAGAAGAAGCTACTTATGAAATTGCAGGAAGCAGAAGAAGTGGTTAAGGACGAAAGTGCTTGGATGAGTCTGGATGAGCTGAAAGCATCTGTTGGGGTATAGCCTATGATGAAATTACGAATTAATCCTTTAGTTGCAGAGGACTTAAAGAACATTAAAGAATATATTGCTGAAGACAATGAAGAAATGGCAGTAAAAACAATACAAGAGATATACACTCGAATCGAGAATATACAACAGTTTCCGTATATGGGAGCTGATCTTTCTAAAAGAGTTAGCTTCCGGACGAATTATAAGTATGCGATTTCTGGAAATTATGTAGTGCTATATAAGATTGGAGACGAGTATGTGGAGATTTACCGAGTGGTGAATCGATATCAGGATATTACGCAGATATTTTAGAGTGAATAGATTAACGATTACTAAGAAGTGACGTATTATATTGTCGGAGGTACCCATGACAATTCAGGAGAGAATAGTTGAATTATTGGAAAAAAAGACTGATGATAAAGCTCAAAGTTTGTGGAGAGTATGTAAAGAAATAGTTGATAATATTATTCAGCATAATAAACTTATTATTTCGCAAATGAGTAATTATGATATTCATGATCAAGAGCATAGTGAAAAGGTATTGGAAATAATAGAAAATGTTATAGGAAAGAAGATAGAAGAGTTATCTTTTTACGAATTAATATTAATATATATGTCTGCATATTTGCATGATTCTGCAATGGCTATGCCTAAATGGGAATATGATTTACTTAAAGCGGTGGAGGGAACGGAAGATTATTACGATAATACACTGGAATTTCGGATTTGTAATGATTATAAGCCTGTACATAAATTTTCAGAAGCGCTACTTATTATACAGAAAAATAAGCAAAAGTTATTTGATTATCAAACAGCAAAAAACTATGTATGCGTGAGAGAAACGGAAGAGGAAATAATATCTTCTCTGGCGGAACTTATGTGTTCATATGAAGAATTTAGAAATGGTTATATCGATGATTTGAATAAATGTAAAACTTCAGTTCCGGAATATATCAATATGAGTAAGATGATACGAAGTGAATTTATAAGACAGACTCATCACACTCGTTCTGCAGATAATATTTTTGCTTTGAAGAAAAAAATTAGTGGAGTAATAGGGGACATTTATTCAAATAACTTCGTAGAAGATTTGGCAGATATATGTAGATGCCATGGGGAAGATTTGGAATGCATATTTGAGTTACAGACGCAAAGAAAAGACTGGAAAGGCGAAAATTCAAATATTCAGTTTATTGCAATTTTACTAAGATTAGGAGATGTCATTCATTTTGATTCTGGTAGAGCACCATTATCATTATTTGCAGAAAAGCAAATTACTGATGAAACAAGTTTTAAGCATTGGAATGCTAAATTCCAAGAACTGAGTTTCGAGTTTTATTGTGATAACAATAATATAAAAATTAAGTATATGGCATATTGTAAAGAACCTGAAATATATTATTTTATTCAGGATTATTTGGATTGGGTTGATAATGAAATAGATAATTATTACATATTAAAAAATAAATGGGGAGCCAATAGAATTACTGATTTTGAAAAATACAACTTACCATTAGGAGGACAAGTTGATAGAAGTGAAGTAAAATATGACAAGGATAATTTTATTCCAAATAAGGATATGAAATTTGTGTTGCATCAAGCAAAGATATTAGAATTATTGATGGGAGTTCAATTATATAAAGATAAATATTTGTGTATAAGGGAGATATACCAGAATGCTTTAGATGCATCAAAATGTATGCTGGCATTTAATAAGAAAAATGGAAAGAGTGAAAACTTGAATATTGAATTTGGTATTGGAACAGAAATGATTCAAGGTAAAGAACAAAAGTATATTTATTGTTTGGATCATGGAACAGGAATGAATTCATATATTATAAATAATTATTTGTTGCATATTGGAAATTCATATTACAAGTCAAAAGATTTTGCTAAAAAGAATACGGATTGGGGATATGATGTCAAGCCTACGTCGCAGTTTGGTATTGGGATATTGTCTGGTTATATGTTGGCGGATAAAATAGGAATAACGACTGTCTATTATGAAGGTAGTAGCCCAACGCTGAGTTTTATTTTGGAAGGGGCAAGTGAACATTTTTATTATATAAAGCCTAGTAGAATAGATGAAGAACAAATTGGTACACATGGTACATTGGTTAAATTGTATTTAAAATCTCAATATGAGGAAAATATTAATGTGAAATATATGGATAAGTTACCGATTGCATTAATGACATCTGATTCAAAGATAGTAAAGAAAATATGTGATGAAAAGCTTTTAAAGGGTAATTTATTCTATATTTTAAGTAAACATATAGGTATTAGTCATGTAGATATTCCTGTTTTAATAAAAGATGAAAGAAATTTTAAAAGGAATATTTTTTATAGCAATACCATTTTTGATCAAAGAAATTATGAAGAGATTGAGGACAAAGACGTTGAAATGCTATGGAGTGAATATTATTACTTCGATGGAAGTCTAAATCCTTATAAAAAGGTGATTGAAAAAAGAGAATTTATTGATGATTATGTTATTAAAGTTGTAAGTGAAAATTTGGAGATATATTCACACATTGCGTTACCACGAAAAGGTATTGGAGATTATGAACTAAAGATTTTTGACTTTTGTCATTTTTTAGGCAAAAGAGAGAATAGTATTTTTGTGGATGGAATATTAGTAAGCAAATCGATTGGAATAACGGATGAAATTACAGAAATACTAGGTGATGATATTTTAAGAAATAGCATACTAAACTATTTTGGAAGTAAGCGACCTATTTTATCCGTTGATAGAAACTCCTGTGTAAAAATGCCAGATATGGAAGAAGAATTAAACACCATAAGGGAGTTGTTTATTAATGAACTCAAGAATATTATTATGCAGCATATTGCAAAAGAAAAGATTGCAATTTATGATGCCGAATTAACAATGATTATGGACATAGCAGTTAGAACATTTCCATCATTGTCAGGAATATTATTAAAGGTATTAGGTTCTTCTGAGATTAAAGAATTAAAATTTGATGATATTTTTATAAAAGAAAATGAATATTCATTAAAAGAAATATTCTCAAAAGATGCAATAGAACTTAAAAATGTTGATTTTACTCAATATCAAGAAGTAACACGTCAGGTATTACTTGGAAGAATAATGAATGCGGACACAATTGCAGTTGATGATCTTGTTGTTGATATTAAAGGTGGTGAATATGAAGAGTTTCCATATGCAAGACGTATGCACAATTATGATAGATTGTCATTGTGTTCGATGGTAATAAAAGCAGATACATGGAACGGTATATATAAGGAATATGATTTGGTAAATATATTATGGCCTATTGTGAATCCACATTTGTTTAATCATCTTATAGATGATTATGAAATTGAAGATATTACTAATCGAAGTAAGGCAATAAGCGATGTAGGGAATGGTTTGCAGGGAATAGCGGCACTTGATCCAGTAATGATTCATCCTTTTTATGGTATAAGTTCTAAAACACTTGATCGTTTCAGCAAAAAGGAATGTTACGTTGGAGAATTTGATAATATACAAAAGCAGTATTGGCTCTTTGAATTAACAAATCAAGGGAAAATGACAAGAGAGCAGAACGTTGAACCGGTATTATTTGCATATATTGCACCGAGACAATTAAATTTGAAAGAACAAGAACGACTTGCAGAATTTGCAGGAACAGAGCCTGAGTATGTAAAGGGAATAAAGGAAGGATGGAGTATATTATTTTTTGGGGCTATTCAGGAGTATGTTATCTGTTCTGGAGTTGTGGATAGAAAAACTATTGTACAGCAAGTGCCAGATAGTTACCGAGGAATGAAGCCAGAAATAAAGTATGTATTTACGGACGGAAGTAAAGTTTTTGAGTAAATGATTTAAAATGCAAGTCCTCTGCTCTCATAACGAAGCCAGAGGACTTTGCATTTAAGAATGAATTAACTCATTCAATATAATCTCTTCCGCAGCTTTATAAATATTATTCATCTCACGAATCCATGTTATCTGGTCATGAACTTTGAGAGTTTCATCAATGTGCCGTTGTTGTTGCATTTGAGAAACAAGGAAATCTATACGGATATTGGCTGCATCGTCGATTTGGTTCAGATGTTCAGTAAGCTTCCCGCGAAGTAGCAGAGCATTATAATAACCTTTATGATGCTCCTGAAGAAATTGTTTCCGGAGAAGACCGTATTTTCCATAATGAGGTTCAGTAGTATCATATTTAAGAGCGGGATAATATATCCCATTAGGGGGCTAAAACATAGCTAATTCCATTTTCATTGATAATAGTATTCATAATTCACAGTCCTTTTAAAAATAGTTGTTGTTTGAAATTGTCCGACAATAACTATATACACGTGATATACAAACGACCTCAAAACCCCAGTAAATATGCGGTTACCTTAGAAGCGGCTATGACAGCACAGGGTATTGTATAAGAGAAAATAGTGTTTTTATGAAATCAACCCGCCGGGGCCGTAAGGCTTTGGCGGGTTTGGGCTTTCCTGATATTTTAGTATCTTATATTGACGTTTTTTTATTTCCGGCTTTTGCGAGATTTTGTTTCTGTTTTTTTGTTTATGGTTTCGGGAGAGTGTTGGCACTAAAATAAAAGGTCGAAGGGTATATTCTTAAAAAATTGGATGGAAATACCCTTTTTGAGTAGGAATGTTTTGAAATAGTAAGTGAAATGGGTAATTTCAAGCAGAATACTCATGAAATATCCTGATAAGATGAAAATATCGGGTATTTTTAGGAAATTTCAAGTCAGGATACCCTTTGCGTGATTATGGAAGCGAGGAACGAATAGTGCAAAAATTAGAGGTGTGATGTTATACTTTAAGTCGAGGAATTATGAGATGTTAGTCGTTAGAACGTATAGATTTTATGTTGTTTTTGGTTGTTTGGCTTGAAATTTGAGATGTAGTATATTAGTATCTCATTAAGAACATCAAATATTATAAATTGTATAACAAAAGATGTAGGGAAAGGAAACGAATGATGGAATTAACAATAATGGTGCTGATAATTATCATGGCTATAATCATTATGGTAAATAAAGAAGAAAAGTATAAAAGATTAAAGATGGAAGTATTAGAGGAAATAGGTTTTCCATCTTTGAGTATGATTTCATATTTTGATGAAGAAGTGATAGTAAAAAGTCGTCAGACATTGGAAAAATATGATGATATAAAGTTTTTTAAAGAGAATAGGGAAAAACTTGCAAAAGCAGAAAGAGTCTTGATGCGTAAAAATGAAATAGCAAGAATTATAAGAGATTTTCTTAGAAGCAATGAATTTGAAAAGCGCTTTCAGTATAAACGTCTTGTAAAAGAGCTGGAGAAGCTTTTAGAATGTGCAGAGGCATATAGGATATATGTTAAGTATATATCGGCGGCGGGAAATCATTTGGGTGATAAAGTGATTTCTTTAAGACAATATAATATAGATCGGTTTAAGAACGATCCTTCTTTGTTAATGGGTAAAGGAGAATATAATAAGTATCTGAAAGAACAACAAAAAGAAGTTTTGGATTTTAGACATCATGAATATTATGAAAATGTAAATAGAATTATTGATTATGCAAATGAAAACAGAGAAAATTTGATTCTCAAAGGTAGCCAGGAACAGTTGGATAAATTAGTCTCTCAATTGTTTGATAGAACGGTTAATAGTATCAAAAAAATTAAAGCTATTGATAGCGAAGAATGGGACATTATTGGAGATTTAGTAACTCGTATTGAAGGTGAGATTAGGAAGGTTGTAAGAAAAAACCAGAGAATTCTTGACTATTACAAGTCGCCTGAATTCATGAAGATTAAAGAGACTTGTGAAGTTTTAATGAGTAATCAGCGAGAATTTAATGAATATATCATCGAGAAGGTAGAATCTGTTTCAAAACTTTTTGGAACGAAAATAATTAGAAATGAAACAATTAATGATGATGAGTATAATTATATTCGACCATATAAAAAGACAATTACCCCTTTTACCGCGGATGTTTCCGCAGCAGTATTTGCAAGTGCAGAGAATAAACCATTGGAGTATGTCGTAAAGCAATTTTATCCTAATAAGGAAGTATATCCAGAACAGATTCAGAAACTATATCTGCTTGTAGAAGAACTTGAAACATTGAAAGAAGCTAAACAGATAATTGAAAACTACAAGAAAGAATATCAGCAATATCTTGGTGATGTTCCAAGTTATATAATGGAGGAAGATGAAGCAGGATTCTATTCCAGACTTGGCTTTGCAAACATCGATGAAAGTGTGTTAGCAGTAGAATACAAATTTGCATATACTTCTGGCGGCGGAATGGCACAGAGGTCTTTTACTGTACCGATGACAGATGAGACGATAGTACAGTTAATTAGAGTATTAGAAGGAAAACTCACTTTGAGTGCCATTGCAAAAGAACAGAGAAATCTGATGACTAAGAAATTGCGTGATTTTATTAAAAATAGAGATAATTTTACTTGCTGTTATTGTAAAAATTCTACCCATGCAGAACCGAACCTGTTGCTTGAGATAGACCACATTATTCCGGTATCAAAGGGTGGTAAAACTGAAGAAAACAATCTCCAAACATTATGTTGGAAATGTAATCGGTCCAAGAGTGATAAAATTATTGTATAACTAGAAGAGAGCATTCTGAATGGAATGCTCTTTTCTATGGTTGAAAAGAACTGTCAAATTCCGCGTTGAATTTTGCTGCTTCTTTTTGTATTATGAACATATAAATTGTTACAAAGGGGCGAAGTGTAAGATGAGGAAAAGAGTATTCAGTTTATTGGTTTTGGTAATTGCTCTGTTTTTTGTAAAAACAGAGTCTATGGAGGCGGCTAACGAGAAGTCTGACGATATTGTAATTTTATATACCAATGATATCCATACCTATATCGATGGACCATTAAGCTATGACGTGCTTGCGGGTATAAAGGACAAGCTGCTTACAACGTATCATTATGTGTTGTTAGTAGATGCAGGGGACCATATTCAGGGAACTGCTTACGGTTCCATGGATGATGGAGCATCAATCATACAGCTCATGAATGAAACGGGATATGATGTGGCTACTTTGGGAAATCATGAGTTTGACTATGGGATGCTTGGTTGTTTGAAAGCAGTGGAAGATGCGGATTTTCCTTATATTTCAGCTAACTTTTATGAAGAAAAGGATGGAGTAAGAACCGGAAATGTTTTGGATAGTTATGTGACTTTTCAGTGTGGTGATGAGGTTATTGCTTTTGTTGGAATTACCACGCCTGAAACCTTTACGAAATCCACACCTGCATATTTCCAGGATGAAAATGGTAACTATATTTATGGAATCGCCGGTGGCGAAGATGGTAAAGCATTATATGAAGATGTACAAAAAGCCATAGATGATGCAAAGGCATCAGGGGCTACTAAGGTGATTGCACTCGGGCATTTGGGTAGTGAAGGTGAGGCAAATCCATGGAGCAGCAAAGCTACCATTGCCAATGTGTCAGGCCTTGATGCATTTATTGACGGACATTCCCATACCATTATGAAGGGAATGAATGTAGCTGCTAAGGACGGGAATGAGATTGTTTTAACCCAGACAGGCGAGTATTTTGACCGTATCGGAATCATGGTCATTGACTCGGAAACAGGGGATATCGTTACAGATTTTATAGAATGCAATGAATTGTTAGCGGATGAAACTGAAACAGTCATTGGATATGAACTGGTTTCAGAACTTTATAGTGATAAAGAATACATAAGCAATGCTCAAGTAAAAGAACAAAAAGAAAATTGGATTCAAGAAATTGATACGAAGCTTGATGTTAAGATTGGTTCAGTTTCTGTAACCTATGATAATTATGATGAAGAAGGTAACCGCTTAGTTCGTATGCAAGAAACTAACACCGGTGATTTTTGTGCCGATGCTCTCTATTATCTTTTTGATAATATGGACTTAGAGGTTGACGTAGCCATTATGAATGGTGGCGGCATCCGCAATAAGGCGGTAACAGGAGATATTTCCTATAAGACTTGTAAGGAAATCCATACCTTTGGAAATGTAGCCTGTTTACAGATTGTATCAGGACAGCAGATTTTAGATGCATTGGAGTGGGGAGCACGTACTACAGGAGAGGCAGAATGTGGCGGATTTTTACAGGTGTCCGGTCTTACTTATAAGATTGATACTATGACTCCTGATACTACAGGAAAAGACGACAAGGGCATTTGGACGAACGGACCTAGCGGAGAATACAGAGTATATGATGTTAAGATTTATAACAAAGAAACCAATACTTGGGACGACCTAATTGCTGACCAAAGCTATTATATGGCCGGATACAATTATACTTTAAGAGATTTGGGTGATGGTTTTTGCATGTTTGACGGTGCCGTTAATGTAGTTGACTATGTTATGGAAGATTACATGGTGCTTGCTAATTATGTCAGTGCATTTGAAAATGGGATTGTAGATGCATGCAATTCACCACTTATGGAAAAATATCCCGGCTTTATGGTGGATTACAGCACTGTAAACGGCAGTGGAAGAATCTTAGTAACTGAAGGTAAAGAGGATGGAATCTATCTTGGAGGACTTACCAATGATGTATGGTTTTCTAAGTATGGAAACATTTATTTAAGTTGTACGGTAGAAGATTTCTTTAATGAGTTGGGATTTTCCGTAGGAGACATGGTAGAAGTAAGCTTTTTAGAACAAGAGTTGATTCTTCCGGTGGTTTGTGATTATACCTATGTAGACAGCGGAAATCCTGCGATTATTGTACATTTGACAGAAACAGGGGAACCCTATGGCAACGTATCGTTAGCCATTAACATGGGTAACTTTGGCGAAACTTATGGACTTGGCATTAAGAAAAGTGATGATAACGGTTCATGGTGGTGGGAAGCTGCTACGGATGTTACATATCCGGTAGAGTTTAACTTTGAGATGGCAAAGGCCGGCGGATATGCAGATCAAATTATGATTCGCGAGCTTACATTTTCAAATCTTCGTGAGGACTATGAGAATCTTACGGATGCCCAATACGCTAACTTCCGTGAGATTGATACAACCGGAATGGGAGATGATAAATTATATCGTACCTCCACACCTATCGATAGTCAGCTAAATAGAAATACATATGCCCTAAAAGCTTTAGAGGATGCCGGAGTAACCGTTATTATGAATTTAGCGGATAGTGAAGAAACTGCAACAGGATATGACGGATTTTCGGAAAGCTACTATGCAGAACAGAAGGTTATCTATCTGAATCTGGGTGTTGATTTTACATCGGATGAGTTTAAAGACGGTTTAGCGAGCGGCCTTCGCTTTTTTGCCGGTAATGAAGGTGTCTATGCAATTCATTGTACCCATGGAAAAGACCGTGCCGGTTTTGTGTGTGCTCTCTTAGAATGTCTTATGGGAGCAACTTATGAAGAAGTAGTTACGGATTATATGACTTCTTTTTATAATTATTACGGAGTAGAACCGGAAAGTGAAAAATATCAGATGATTGCAGAGAGCAATATAGTAAAAAGTTTATGTATTGCTTTTGAGGTAGAGGATTTAAAAGAGGCGGATTTAAAGAAAGAGGCTCTTGAATACATCAGCGCTTTGGGATTAACTGATGACGAAATCAATAAGCTTCAGGCAAATCTGGGTGAGACAGACCAAGCAAAAGGAAATTCATTCATCTGGGTGATACCGGCAGTAATCTGTGTGGTTTGTGTCGCATGCATTATTTGTACTTTATGTAGAAGAAAAAAGAAATAAATAGAGAAAAAAGAAAAGTCTTGTAAGCAGGGAATACTTGTTTGCAAGACTTTTTTGCTGTATGGCTTTTGTATATTTTGGTTAAAATCGAAAACACTATGAAAAAAGTGATATGTGAGGTTTTGCAATGAGAATAACGGATGATATCAAATATGTGGGTGTCAATGATTATAAAATTGATTTGTTTGAAGGCTTATATAAAGTGCCAAACGGGATGGCTTATAATTCTTATGTGATTTTAGATGATAAGATTGCTGTTATGGATACGGTGGATACCGGCTTTACGGATGAGTGGCTTAAAAATGTACAGTTTGCATTAAAAGATAAGAAACCTGATTATCTGATTGTACAGCATATGGAACCGGATCATTCGTCAAACATCCTTAAGTTCATGGAAAAATATCCGGAAGCTTTTTTGGTTGCTTCATCAAGGGCTTTTGTTATGATGAAAAATTATTTTGGAATAGAATTAGCCGAAAACAAAATCGTGGTAGACGATGGGGATATATTATCCCTTGGTAAGCATGTCTTTACTTTTTTTACGGCACCCATGGTTCATTGGCCTGAAGTCATTGTTACCTATGACAGTACGGATAAAGTGTTGTTTTCCGCAGATGCTTTTGGTCGGTTTGGTGCTGTTGATATGGACGGACCTATAGTTGATGAAAAAGAGTGGGAAGGGGAAGCAAGGCGTTACTATTTTGGAATCGTTGGAAAATATGGATTATTTGTTCAAAAGCTATTGAATAAGCTTAAAGATGTAGAAATTCAAACGATTTGTCCGCTGCATGGCCCCATCTTAAACGCGAACGTGGAACATTACTTAAAGCTATATCATACATGGTCAAGTTATGAGCCGGGAGAAGATGGCGTTATGATTGCCTATACCTCTGTTTATGGAAATACCAAGAAGGCGGTCATGATGCTTATCGATAAAATAGTTGACCGCTTACATGACGGGGAACATGAAAAAGACAGCTTTAAAGTATGCGTTTATGATCTTACAAGATGTGATATGTCAGAGGCAGTGGCAGATGCTTTTAAATACGGGAAGTTGGTGTTAGCGACAACCACTTATAATGCGGAACTGTTTCCGCCTATGCGGGAGTTTATTTCTGCTTTGACGGAACGAAACTTCAGTAACCGCTTTGTGGCATTTATTGAGAATGGAAGCTGGGCACCCATAGTTGCTAAGCTTATGCGAGAGAGACTTGAGAAGTGCAAGGATATCACTTTTGCTAAGAATACAGTACGAATGGTATCAGCACTAAATGATGAAGGAATAGAACAATTAGAAGAGCTTGTAAAGGAGATTGTATCATGAAATATGTATGTGATGTTTGCGGATGGGTTTATGATGAAGAAGCGGGAGCACCGCAGTTAGGAATTGCACCCGGTACCAAGTTTGAAGATTTATCTGAGGAATTTGTGTGTGAATTATGCTCGGTGGGAAAAGAGATGTTCAGCGAGGTACAGGAATAGTGAAAAGTGAAGCTCATAAAGACGGATTATACGAAAGACTTTCCAAAGGGCAGCCTTATTATGAAATCCGCTTAGAAAGTATCGGTGGTCTTGGGGCTAATTTATGCGGGAAAATGTTAGGAGAACTGGGACTAAAATATCTGGAAGTTAACAGTAGTAATTTTTCCAGTTATGGTTCAGAAAAAACCGGGACACCGGTAAAAGGATTTATACGGTTTTGTGATAAAAAGAAGGAAATCAGAGTCCATTATCCTGTTGTAGAGCCGGATGTTTTAGTAGTATTTCATCAGGCATTATTACAGGATGAATCTGTGTTAAAAGGATGCGGTAAAAATACAGTGTTGATTATAGCCTTAGAACCCGGGCAGGAAGAAATCAAAGGGTTAAGCAGTAGGAGCTTTTTAGCTTGTTACGGATTAGAAGCCCAGAAGATTGCCATGGAAACCCATTCCAGAATTAATGTGGTCATGCTTGGGGCAATCCTTAGGGTAATGGGACTTAAAAATACCAAGTCCGGAGAAAAAATTTGTGAAGACACCTTGGGGAAAAAGTATCCTGACGCTTTAAAAAATAATATTGAAGGAATCAAACGTGGGTTTGATGAAGTAAGAGCCATTCAGGGGATGAATGAATCTGAATCAGAGTACAAAAAGCGGGCAACAAAGGAAAGTTTAGGATATTTAACAGCCCCCATTGGGGGCATCAATCCAAGAGCAGGCAGTACGGTAATCTCGGATTTATCTCCGTCGCGACAGGGATATATACCTCTTTTTATAAAGGAAAGATGTATTAACTGCGGTTTGTGTTATTCAACATGCCCGGACATGGTATTTCAATTTGAAAAAGGGGAGTATAAGGGCAAGGAAATGATGGTAAATCAGGGACTTGACTACTATCACTGCAAAGGTTGTCTGCGTTGTGTGGATATTTGTCCCGTAAATGCTCTTGTCAGGGGAGTGGAAGCAGAGCATCCAAACAAAGAATACTTCTTACCAAACAGAGAACTTCTGAGAATGCCGGAATATTATGAGGAGGCAGGCCCTGACGGATATATTACGTCAGAATCCTATTTGACAGAAAAGAGAATGGAAGGAGGAGAGGTATAATGAAAAAACAAGTGATGGAATATGCATCCGGCAATGAGATGGCAGCAATCGCCATTAAACAAATCGGATATGATTTAATGGGATATTATCCCATTACTCCTTCTACTCAGATTGCTGAAAATCTTGATATTATGAGGGCTAACGGAGAAACGGATTTAGTGATGGTTGCTGCAGAAGGTGAGCATAGTGCGGCAGGAATCTGTTATGGTGCAGCTGTGGCAGGCGGGCGTGTGGTAAATGCGACCAGTGCCAATGGTCTTTTATACGCCATAGAGCAGTTTCCGGTCCAGTCAGGCACCAGATATCCTATGGTAATGAATGTGGTTTGCAGGACAGTTTCAGGCCCCTTATCCATAAAAGGGGATCACAGTGACATTATGTATCTTTTAAATGCAGGTTGGCCTATTTTATTTGCAAATACCGTACAGCAGGTATACGATTTTAATATTATTGCTCTTAAGTTGGCGGAAATGGTTAGGCTTCCTGTCGTGGTTGCATATGATGGTTTTTTTACAAGTCATCAAAAGGGAAGATGCTATCGTTTTAATGATGATAAGTCCGTAAGAGAATATATTGGTGAAAAAAAAGAAGAGTATCCTTTTTTAGATTTAGAGCATCCCATAACAGTTGGTTCTTATATGAATGAGCCGGATCTGATTAATAACAGGTATCAGCTTCATCTTGCCATGGAAAAGACGGATAATGTATTATCGGAATTATTTGCTTCCTTTGGAGAATTGTCGGGAAGGTATTATAACAAGGTAGATGGTACCCAGTGTGAAGATGCTGAGGATGTATTGGTGTTATTAGGATCTTCTTATGATACATCAGTTGACGCCATAGAGGAATTACGGGCACAAGGAAAGAAGGCAGGGGCAGCCACGTTAAATGTCCTTCGTCCATTTCCGGGAAAGGAATTGGCTTCCTTACTTTCCAATGCAAGAAATATTATGGTTGCTGACAGACAGGACAGCTATGGCGCCGGTGGCGGCAATCTTTCCTTAGAGGTTCGGGCTACCATGCAAAAATATCATAGTAAGGCAAACATTAAGAGTCTTGTTTATGGGCTTGGCGGTAACGATTTCTTTAAAGAAGATGTAAAAGCCATGTTAGAGTGGGCTCAGGATGATTCTAAACCTGATTTTGATTATTACGGTATATCAGCAGGCGTGCCATCAGAACAAAAAGAGCATGAAAAACCTCTTTTTGCACCCCTTGTAAGAGAAAAAACTGCACTTGGCGTAAACGGAGGTAACTTAAATGCAGTGACTGCCATGCCGGACCGTATTGCACCGGGACATGGGGCTTGTCCGGGATGCGGGATACCCGTGAATCTAAATCTGCTTCTGAGGGGAATTGAAGATCCGGTTGTCTTTTTGTTTCAGACAGGATGTGCCATGATAGTGACAACAGCCTATCCTAAGACCAGTTTTAAGGTGCCTTATCTTCATAACCTGTTCCAAAACGGTGCAGCTACTTTAAGCGGTATTGTTGAAATCTGTCATAGAAAACAGGCAAAAGGAGAAATTCCACCGGGAGATATTGTTTTTGTTATGGTTAGCGGCGACGGCGGAATGGATATCGGAATGGGGTCTGCATTAGGTACGGCACTTAGGGGACACAGACTCTTGATATTTGAATATGATAACGGTGGATATATGAATACGGGATATCAGCTTTCTTATTCCACGCCGTTAGGTGCAAGAAGCGCAACCTCCCATGTGGGAAAAGAACAATACGGAAAGAGTTTTTATCATAAAGATATGCCACAGATTATGGCGGCAACAGGAATACCTTATGTGGCAACCGTTGCAGAATCCCATCCTATTGATTTTATGAAAAAAGCGGCGAAAGCAGCTCATTATGCAAAGACTGTAGGGACAGCTTATGTGAAAGCAATTTCAGCATGCCCCTTAAACTGGAATGATAAACCGGCTACAGAAAGAAAAGTGATTGAAGCGGCGGTCAATTGTTGCTATTTTCCGCTATACGAAGTGGAGCAGGGAGTGACTAAGATTTCCTATGATCCGGATAAAACAGGAAAGCGGATTCCGGTGATAGAATGGCTTTCTATGATGGGAAGGACGAAGCATTTACAGAAAGAAGAATATAGTAAAGTAGTAGAGCAATTACAAAAAGAAACAGACAGGCGGTATTTAAAGCTTAAAAGGACTGCGGATTTGCTTTAGAATGAGAGGAAAGTCTTGAAATCAAGGCTTTCTTTTTTGTTGAGTTTTTGCTCAAATATGCCTATAATATAATTAAATACATAAACAGGGGGACTGTGATATGGATAAAAAAAGAATCGTGTTTGTCGGCAAACAAAACTCGGCAAACAGTGAGATGGCAGAGACGTTAACACAAAGGTTTGAAGTGGTTTTTAGTGTTGCCGGTGACAGAAAGATTGATGATTTGCTAAAGTCTAAATCTTTTTCGGCAGTAGTTGTAAGCTTAATTGGTGAAAAGGCCGGATATGTGCATTTGTTTGAAATGTTAAAGCAGGAAGAAAACGCGATTCCTGTGATTACAGTCGGCACTGAATATGAAAGTATGGCATACAGACAGTTCTATATGTTAGAGCACTTCCATAAGCTTCTTCGTCCGATGAGTGATGAGGAGCTATTAAATGAATGTTGCGCACTGGTATATGAAGATGATGAGTTTGGTATGGGAAAAGGTGCTAAGGCTTCGGGACCGGCACATATCTTGATTGTAGATGACAATGCAATGGTACTGCGCAATGTGAAAGCGATGCTTGACGGTACTTACTCGGTAGCGGTAGCTGCATCTGCATCACAGGCATTTGTTTCTATTGGTAAAAAACAACCGGATTTGATATTACTTGACTATGAAATGCCATTGATGGATGGAAAAGCAACGATGGAAATGCTTCAGAACAATGAAGAAACAAAAGACATTCCGGTAATTTTCTTAACCAGCGTTGCAACTAAGGAAATTGTAACCCAGTTATTATTATTAAAGCCGGCAGGATATATTTTAAAACCTGCTGAGCGTGCCGCACTGCTTACTTTAATTGAAAAAACCTTAGGAAAGTAGGGTGATTTTTTGTATAAAGCACAAATTATATGCTGTATTATTATTATATTTGTGGGCGCGTTCTTTTTTTCGACAGGACGTAAAGAGAACAAAAGCTCAAAGTGGTTTGCTGCCTTATTAATTGTTTCCTTTGTACAGATTACATTTGATAGTATATCTGTCTATACAGTTAATCATTTAGAAATGGTCCCTGAAATTGTCAACCGTTGGGTTCACAATTTTTATATGGGCTTTATGCTACTAATTTTTTATGTGGCGTTTAAGTATCTGGAAGCGTTGATAGAAGAGGAAATCGGAGATAAAGTTCATAGGTTAAAATTTACATTTGTTCCTTTGATACTAGTTTGTATTGGCGTTATTTTTTTACCCTTACACTATATAGAGACACCTGAGGGCAATTATTCCCACGGACCGGCGGCGATTATGCTTTATGTTGGTGTTATAGTGTATCTGATTTTGATTATCAGATTATTAATTAGACATGGGAAGGATATTCCACCTAAAAAGAAAAAGGTTGTTTTTATTTCCATGTTAAGTGAAATTGTTGTTGGACTATACCAATCTGTGGTACCTACTGCACTGATTACTTGTCTTGGTGTTGCTTTGGTGAATCTGGGTATTTATTTTACGGTGGAAAATCCGGATGCGGTATTGGTTGATTTGCTGGCTAAGGAAAGAAAGAGAGCGGATGTTGCCAATCAGGCTAAGACGAATTTCCTTGCAAATATGTCTCATGAAATCAGAACACCTATTAATGCGGTGTTAGGAATGAATGAGATGATTTTAAGAGAGAGTAAGGATACCAATGTGAGAGAGTATGCCAGGGATGTGCAGGGAGCTGCCAACTCATTATTGAGTATTATTAACGACATTCTGGATATTACAAAGATTGAAGCCGGTAAGCTTACCACACTTGATGTGGAATATGATTTTTCCAGTCTGATACATGACGTAACAAATATGATATCCTTTAAGGCGAAAGCCAAAGAATTGGATTTTAAAGTGGACATTGATGAAAACATTCCAAGCAGAATGTTAGGGGATGATATCCGTATCAGACAGATTTTGGTAAATCTACTCAATAATGCGGTAAAATATACCCATGAGGGAGAGGTTTCGTTAGAAGTAAGACGCCTGCCTAATGATGAGGAAGATAGGGCAGTTATTTCTTTTTTGGTGAAGGATACGGGAATTGGAATCAAGGAAGAAGATATCGAGAAGTTATTTAAGCCTTTTGAGCGAATAGAAGAAAAAAGAAACCGCAATATTGAAGGAACCGGTCTTGGTATGAGTATAGTCATGCAGCTTCTTTCCATGCTGAATTCAAAACTTACGGTTACCAGTGAATATGGAAAGGGAAGTGAGTTTTCTTTTCTGTTAGAAATGGAAATCATAGATGCTGAACCTATAGGAAAACTTGCAGACAGAATCGAAGCAAGTAATCAGGAATATGAATATCAGATTTCTTTTGAAGCACCGGATGCGAAGGTGTTAGTAGTAGATGATAATCCTATGAACAGGCGCGTTTTTATCAGCCTGTTAAAAGATACGAAAATTCAGATTGATGAAGCCCAAAGCGGTATGGAATGCCTTGAAAAGGTACAGGAAACCACATATGATATCATCTTCATGGACCATATGATGCCAGAGATGGATGGAATTGAAACCTTGCAGGCAATGAAGAAATTGGGAGATTATCCGTGTAAAGAAACACCCGTTGTAATACTTACTGCAAATGCTATTGTTGGTGCCAAAGAGAAATATCTGGCTAAGGGATTTGATGCTTTTTTATCAAAGCCGATTGATTATACAAAATTAGAAGACTTGATTAAGAATCTTCTGGATGACAGTAAGCTTCATCTTGTAAAAACCGATACACCGGTCAGCGTATTATCAGAGTTACCGATGATAGATGGTCTGGATTGGAAATATGCATCGATTCATTTTAATGATGAACCAAGTATGCTTGATGCAGTAAAGTTTTTTGGTTCTACCATAGAGTTTGATGCTAATGAATTGGAACAATTGCTTTTACAGGTTCATACTGAAGAGGGAAGAAAAGCTTATTGTACCAAAGTTCATAGCATGAAGAATTCTGCTGCTATTATAGGAATTGTTCCCTTAGCAGGCATGGCAAAGGTTTTAGAGGACGCAGCCAGAAATAATGAAGAAGATGTACTGCGGCAGTTTACGCCATACTTTTTGTCAAAATGGTGTGAGTATAAGGAAAGACTTAATGTTTTATGTGAAAACAATGCAGATGTAAAGGATGCTTCATTAGACGAACAGCAAGTGAAAAATATATATGCTCAGATTAAGGTTGCAGCAGAGGATATGGACATTGATGCATTAGATGATTTACTGAAACAATTGGAAGAGTACCATTTTGATAATGATGAGAAACTCCTGTTTGAGAATGTAAAAAGAGCAATTATTAATTTTGATGTTGAATTTTTGCAAAACATTGAATAAATATACGAGAAATTTTGTAAAATTTACATACAATAATTGTATTTTTATGTAAACAATGGTAAAATACTAAATATAGTTCTATATTAAAGGAGGAATGTATTGTGAAAAGAAAAAGCGTAAAAGGTTTGGTTGTTCTACTGTTGACATTGGTTATGGTAATCGGAAGCACTTTAACAGTAAGTGCAGCTAATCATATTTCAATCAATTCTAACAGTGCAGGATTGATTTTAGAGGCCGGTGATTGTGTACATGCAAGAGCTGCAGGCGGATTTTTTGTACATGTTGATAAAACCTATGGCGACACATCATCACCAACATATTCTATTGATGGTGACGAATGGGTTTTAGGTGAATGGGAAAGTTATAAGGTAATTGGTGTATCTACCATTGCTAATCAGAATGGTGATTTAGCTGCTCACGTATGGGTAGAATCTATTGCTCCGTTCGAACAGGTTCAGAGTATGATTATTAAAAAAGTTGCAGCAGCACCGGAAAACGGAACAGTTATTATTAATTCCGGTGAAACTCTTAGTATGAATCGTGCTTCTGTTGAGGCATTACAGAAGAGACCGGATGTAACACTTGCATTGAACTTTATTTATAAGGGTGTTGATTATACTGTAACAATTCCGGCAGGAACAGACTGGAAGGCTGTTGCAGGAAACAGTATTTGGGTAGGATTTTTGTATCTCAATTCTATGTTTGGTGGAAAAGAAGGTACTACTGTTTATGATGAATTAGCGTTAAATAAAGAGTATGCTACTCTTGATGATATGAGTGCTGATTTAAGCGATGCACTTGATGAAATGGCAGAGGGTGGTTCTTTAACAATTAATACAGGTAATTGGTTCTATTTTGGACCAAGTGCTATTGAAACATTAAAAGAGAATAATACAGTTAATCTCACCATTGATTTCAAGTATCAGTCAAAGAGTTATTCAGTGACAATTCCGGCAGGAACAGATTGGGGTAAGATTGCCGGTGACAGCAAATTTTTAGGATTTATGTATTTAAATTCATTATTTTAGAGTTGATAAGGAGATGAGTTTTCTCATCTCCTTAACTTTTGGGAGAGAGTATTTTCATGCAGGTTTTGAAAGGTAAGACAGTTTGTGGTGGTATTGCCACAGGTTATATCCGAATATATGAAAAAGAAAATGCCATAGAAAAACGAATCATTTGTGACATTGACAACGAAATTCTACGCTTTCATAAGGCAAAAGAAACAGCATTTATCCAGTTAACGGAAGTGGCACGTCAAACAGAATGTGAATATGGGAACATTCAGGCAGAAATCTTTGAAGCACAAAAAATGTTGCTTACAGATGAAGCGTTTCTTGACGCTATCTTAGAGGTGATAACCGGTCAAAAGGTAAATGCTGAATATGCAGTTTCTGTTATTTGCGAGCAATTTTATGATTCTTTTTCGAAATTGGAAGAAGAGTATTTTAGAGCAAGAGCCATTGATATAAAAGATATTTCTGACAGGCTGTTGTCTATTTTGTGTAATACGGAAATCAAAATGCTTAGTGCAGCCTCGGCGATTATTATGGCATATCAATTAACGCCAAGTCAGGTTATGGGATTTGCGGAAAAGAAGCCGGCAGGCATTGTGACTGAGAATGATTCTGTTCATTCCCATACTGCCATTGTGGCAAAAACCATGAACATTCCAATGATTACCGGGATAAAAATAAAGAAGGAATGGAATGGAAAACAGGTTGTTGTTGACACAGAATCAGGGAATGTATTGATAGAGCCGGATAAGCAGACTATTACTAAATATCAAAATAATATGCAATGTGAGCAGGAAAAGAGAAAGCAACTGGAGAAATATCGGGGAGTGGAAACCATTAACAAGTATGGGAAAAAGATTAACTTATATGCGAATATAGGAGATACTTCGGATGTTGAGTCTGCAATCAGGAATGATGCAGAAGGAATAGGATTATTACGGAGTGAATTCTTATATTTGCAGGCAAAGGATTATCCAAAAGAAGAAACATTATTTTTTCATTATAAAAAAGTTGTGGAAAGTATGAAACAAAAACGGGTGGTGATCCGTACTATTGATATTGGTGCAGATAAGCAGGCGGATTATTTTGAGTTGGAACAGGAAACGAATCCTGCAATGGGATACCGTGCAATCAGAATATGCCTTACAAAGGAAGAAGTATTTAAAACACAGCTTCGCGCTATTTTAAGAGCCTCAGTGTATGGAAACGTAGATGTGATGTTTCCTATGATTACTTCTGTTTGGGAAATAAGAAAAATCAAAGAAATCCTTAGGAATGTAAAAAAGGAACTTGATGTAGAAAAGGTGGCATATGGTCATGTAAAAATCGGAATTATGATAGAAACGCCTGCTGCGGTAATAATAAGTGACTTATTGGCAGGAGAGGTTGATTTCTTTAGTATCGGCACCAATGATTTAACACAGTATACCCTTGCGGTTGACAGACAGAATCCTAAATTAGATGCATTTTATGATTCCCGTCATGAGGCGGTTCTACGAATGATACATATGACTGTTGAAAATGCCCATAAGGCAGGAATAACCGTGGGAATATGCGGAGAGTTAGCTTCTGATCTTACACTTACGGATACTTTCATGGAATTTGGAATTGATGATTTAAGTGTTTTACCTACTGAAATTTTAAAGGTTAGGGAAAAAATAACGAAATAATGTAGTATTTAATACTACTTGCTATTGAGTATTAAACAAAATGATGTTATAATGATAACCTACATGGAAAATGTAGGTTATCATTTTTTATTTAATTATTTGGGGGAGAAGACAATGCCAACATATGAAATATTTACAGATTCCGCAGGAGATATGCCGAAAGATCTGGCTGCACAGTATAACATCCATGTTATGCAGTTAGAGGTTATTATTGATGATAAACCGCCTATTCTTAGTAATGAATTAAACAGTCAGGAGTTTTATCAGCAGTTACGTGCAGGAGCAAATGCAAAGACTTCAGCCGTAACACCGGGCTTTTTTGAAGAGCATATGAGAAAGAGTCTGGAAGAAGGTAAGGATATCTTATATGTGGGCTTTTCTTCGGGATTATCTGCTACATACAGTAACGGCGTTATGGTAATGAAGGAATTGCAAAGCGAATTCCCTGATAGAAAACTTATGTACGTTGATACTTTAAGCGGTTCTGTTGGGCAGGCGTTACTGGTTCATTATGCAGCTTTATTAAGAGATGCCGGTGAAGGAATCGGGGAAGTTCACGGAAAGGTAGAGGCTATCCGCGATTATATTCATCATCAGGTTACAGTGGATGATCTGTTTTTCTTAAAACGTGGAGGAAGAATAAAGGCAACAGCGGCAATAGCCGGTACCGTTCTTCAGTTTAAACCGATTATCAATGTTGATGTAAATGGACGTCTTTTCAATGCGAAAAAGGTAAGAGGACGTAAAACTTCGATTAACGAATTGTTTAACAGAATGAAAGCCAATATCAACGCTGAAGGTATGGAATATGTATTTATTTCGCATAGCGACTGTATAAAGGACGCGAATATTTTAAAAGATATGATTAACGAAGAATATCCATCCTTAAAAGTAATTATTGGAGATATTGGTCCGTTAATCGGAGCACATGTAGGACCAAACAGTCTTGTGCTTTGTTATATGGGTAATGTAGTAAAGGGAAGTTGACATTAACGATTTGACATCATTGGAGGAAAAGATGAATCGATTAGCATTAATGATTCTTAGAAACTTTTGGAAGGTGCCGGGCGCATATATTAAATTATGTCATTATGCCAAGCATACGGATGAATACCCGGAAGAAGTAAAATATAAGCACATTCAGTATATATTTAAAACAGCAATAAAGTCGGGTAATATTGATTTTCAAGTGTATGGCAAAGAGAATATTCCTGAAAAAGACGGCTTTATCATTTATTCCAATCATCAGGGATTAATTGATATTTTAGCCATTTGTGCAGCTTGTGACAGACCTTGGGGAGCAGTACTTAAAAAGGAGTTATATGATATTCCTTTTATGAAACAGATTGTTGATTGTAGTAAATCATTCCCCATGGATAGGGATAATTTGAAACAGTCCATGGAAGTAATGCTTGCAGTAACCAAGGAAGTAAAAAACGGACGTAATTATCTTATATTTCCGGAGGGGACCAGAAGTAAAAATGGCAATCAGATATTAGAATTCCATAGCGGAAGTTTTAAATGCGCCATGAAAGCAAAGTGTCCGATTGTGCCGGTTGCTTTAATAGATTGCTATAAGGTATTAGACCAAAAAGGCAGAAAACCTGTTACAGTGCAACTTCATTATTTGCCGGCAATCTACTATGAGGAATATAAGGACATGAATACCGTAGAGCTTGCAAAACTGGTACATGACAGAATTCAGGATAAGATTAATGAGAATGTAAATAATTAATGAGAAATATTGAATTATTAAAAAGCCTTGGAAGCTTAATGTTTCCAAGGTTTTTTGTGATTCTTTGATAATTTGTCCGAATCTACATGAATCACAAATGCTTAAGTACATGCCGGATAACTTGACGGGAGAAAAAAATGAATATATATTTTGATAGAGTAGAGGAGAAAAGTTCTATGAGTATAAAAGAGAAATTAAAAAAGCAAAAGCTTTTATTTGACGGTGCATTCGGAACTTATTATGCACAGATATATGACACGAAGGAATTACCTGAGCTTGCAAATACAAAGCATCCTGAACGAGTACGTAAAATTCACACAGAATATATTGAGGCAGGAGCTCAGATTATCCGTACCAATACCTATGCAAGCAATACTGTTTCCATGGATATGCCGTGGGAAAGTGTGAAAGAGAATATTCGTCAGGGATATCGTATTGCAAAGGAAGCGGCAGGAGAGACAGTTTATGTTGCTGCGGATATTGGACAGATTCATTGGGATAATCAGGTGGAACGTGAGAGTGTTTCCAAGGAATATGTTGAAATATGCAGAGTATTTTTAGAAGAGGGTGCTAATATCTTCGTATTCGAAACATTTTCGGATATGGAAGATATTTGTGAAGCGATTAAGCTAATCAAAAATAGGATTGGTGATAAGGCTTTTGTGATTGTACAGTTTTTGGTAAATCAGTTTGGATATAGTAATGCCGGTTTAAGTGCCCGCAAATTAATACAACAGGCAGAATCCATTGATAGTGTGTCGGCTGTTGGATTTAATTGTGGTGTGGGCTCAGGACATATGCAACAGATTATCAGGAATATTGCTTTTTCTGGAAAGAAATTGCTGACTGCATTACCAAATGCAGGATATCCTCAGCTAGTCAGCAATCGTATGATTTTTGACAATAAAAATATTGATTATTTTGCATCAAAGGTTAGTGATATTGCGGCAGACGGAGTGGATATCGTCGGTGGTTGTTGCGGTACAACGCCGGAGTATATTAGGAAAATCAGGGAAAAACTTAATTTTGAACAAATTGAGAAAACAGCAACAGTAATTTCCACTCATAAAACAGCAGTAGAAAAGAAAAACAGTTCTTTCTTTGCCGGTAAGGAAGGCAAGAAGTTAATCGCTGTAGAACTGGCACCTCCGGTTGGAAGCGATGATGAAAAATTACTGGAAGCAGCGCATTTGTTAATTAAAAAGGGTGTGGATGTTTTGACGTTTCCGGATTCGCCATCCGGAAGAACAAGAGCCGATTCCGTTCTTATGGCGGAAAAAGTAGCCAGAGAAACCGGTATGTGTGTTATGCCCCATATCTGTTGCCGTGATAAGAATGCCATAGCCATGCGTTCCTTAATGTTGGGAGCCCATATGAATCATATTAAGAATTTCTTAGTAATTACAGGGGACCCGATTCCGTCAATGGCACGGGAAAGCGTAAAGAGTGTATTTAATTTTGATTCAGTGGGGTTGATGCGCCTTATGAATGATATGAATGATGAACAGTTTGCAAAAGAACCTGTCTGTTATGGCGGGGCTATTAATCAGGGACGCAGAAATTTAGAAGTTGAAATTGGTCGTGTAAAAAAGAAAATGGAAGCGGGAGCAACCTTCTTCTTGACCCAGCCTGTTTCAACCAAAGAAAGTGCAGAACGTGTCAGACGTATCAAGCAGGAGACAGGAGCACGCATTTTATGCGGTATTATGCCGTTTGTCAGCTTAAAAAATGCCATATTCATGAAAAATGAGATGACAGGAATTGATGTAAATGATGAGGTGTTAGCCCGTTTCCGTGAAGATATGACAAGAGAAGAAGGCGAACAGGCGGGTATTGAACTTGCAAAAGAGATGATGGCTTTGACAGATGATTTTGCAGACGGATATTATTTTTCATTTCCTTTTAATCGGGTTAGTATGTTGGAGAAGATCATTTAAAAAGATTTTATTTTTTTGAAAAAAGGTGTTTACGAAATGCATGATTTCGATTATAATACCTAAAGACATAAATTAGGAGGAAGAAAATGAAACATTCTGTGCTTCAAAAAGTTAACAGCGTTTCGACGGTATGTGACTTGTTTTCTCACATGGCAGATGTTTTATTCTCTTTTTTTAGGAATCTTAAATCAGTAAGTTTTTTTGCTTACTGATTTTTTTTGAAAAATCTAGTTTGAGGAGAGGACAAAATGAGTAAGAGAGAAGACATTAAAAAAGTATTGATTATCGGTTCGGGTCCAATTATCATCGGTCAGGCTTGTGAGTTCGACTATTCAGGTACACAGGCTTGTAAGGCACTTAGAAATCTTGGATACGAAATTGTACTGGTGAATTCAAATCCGGCTACAATTATGACTGACCCGGAAATCGCAGATGTTACTTATATAGAGCCTTTAAATGTAAAAAGATTAGAGCAGATTATTGAAAAGGAAAGACCGGACGCATTGCTTCCTAACTTAGGCGGACAGTCAGGACTTAACTTATGCTCTGAGCTTGCAGAAGCGGGAGTGCTTGATAAATATAATGTTAAAGTTATCGGTGTTCAGGTTGACGCTATTGAACGTGGTGAAGACCGTATCGAGTTTAAAAAGACAATGGATAAGCTTGGCATTGAAATGGCAAGAAGTGAAGTTGCTTACTCTGTGGAAGAAGCGCTTGAAATTGCGGATAAGTTAGGTTATCCGGTTGTTCTCCGTCCTGCCTATACCATGGGTGGTGCCGGCGGCGGTCTTGTATATAACGTAGAAGAATTAAAGACAGTATGTGCCCGCGGTTTACAGGCCAGTCTTGTTCATCAGGTGCTTGTAGAAGAATCTATCTTAGGTTGGGAAGAATTAGAAGTAGAAGTTGTTCGTGATGCTAAGAACAACATGATTACTGTATGCTTTATTGAAAACATCGACCCAATCGGTGTTCATACAGGTGACTCTTTCTGTTCCGCACCTATGATTACTATTTCTAAAGAAGTTCAGGACAGATTAAAAGAACAGGCATTTAAGATCGTAGAAGAAGTACAGGTTATCGGTGGAACAAACGTACAGTTTGCTCATGACCCTGTTTCAGACAGAATTGTTGTTATCGAGATTAACCCAAGAACATCACGTTCTTCAGCTCTTGCATCTAAAGCAACAGGTTTCCCCATTGCCCTTGTTTCAGCAATGCTTGCATCAGGCTTAACATTGGATGAAATTCCTTGCGGTAAGTACGGAACCCTTGATAAATATGTTCCGGATGGAGACTATATTGTAATTAAGTTTGCAAGATGGGCATTTGAAAAATTCAAAGGTGTAGAAGATAAGCTTGGTACTCAGATGAGAGCCGTTGGTGAAGTTATGAGTATCGGTAAGACATATAAAGAAGCATTCCAGAAAGCTATCAGAAGTCTTGAAATCGGAAGATACGGACTCGGATTTGCAAAAGACTTTAATGAAAAGTCAAAAGATGAGCTTCTTAAGATGTTACAGTATGCTACAAGCGAAAGACAGTTCGTTATGTATGAAGCATTAAGAAAAGGCGCTACTGTAGAAGAGCTTTATCAGTTAACTAAGATTAAGCATTACTTTATTGAACAGATGAAAGAGCTGGTTGACGAGGAAAATGCATTAATCGCAATGAAGGGAACCATGCCTTCCAAGGAAGTAATGGAAAGTGCTAAGAAGAATGGTTTTGCTGATAAATACTTAAGCAAATTATTAGACATTTCTGAGCATGAAATCCGTAAGACAAGACTTGAATATGGTATTACGGAAAGCTGGGAGCCGGTACACGTAAGCGGAACACAAGATAAGGCTTACTATTATTCAACCTATAATGCAGAAGATAAGACTACTGCTTCAACAAATAAGAAGATTATGATTCTCGGTGGTGGTCCTAACAGAATCGGTCAGGGTATTGAATTTGATTACTGTTGTGTACATGCAGCTTTTGCGTTAAAGAAATTAGGCTTTGAAACAATCATCGTTAACTGTAATCCGGAAACTGTTTCAACAGACTATGATACATCGGATAAGCTCTATTTTGAACCATTAACATTAGAAGATGTATTAAGTATTCACGATAAGGAAAAACCACTTGGTGTTATTGCACAGTTTGGTGGTCAGACTCCGTTAAATCTTGCAGCTGACTTAAAGAAAGCAGGCGTTAATATTTTAGGAACTTCTCCGGAAGTTATTGATATGGCTGAGGATAGAGATTTATTCAGAGCTATGATGGAAAAACTTGAGATTCCTATGCCTGAATCAGGAATGGCTGTTACTGTAGACGATGCACTTGAAATCGCTGAAAAAATCGGATATCCGGTTATGGTACGTCCTTCTTACGTATTAGGTGGACGTGGTATGGAAGTTGTTAATAATCCGGAAAGCTTGAAGCAGTACATGGCTGCAGCCGTTGGCGTAACACCTGACAGACCAATCCTTATTGACAGATTCTTACGTCATGCCCTTGAATGTGAAGCAGATGCTATTGCAGATGGTAAGCATGCATTTGTTCCTGCTGTTATGGAACATATTGAGCTTGCCGGAGTTCACTCAGGTGACTCAGCTTGTATTCTTCCTTCTAAGAATATTCCTGATGAGTTACTTGCGACAATTAAGGATTATACCAGAAAGATTGCAGAAGAAATGGGCGTAAGAGGTCTTATGAACATGCAGTATGCAATTGAAGACAATAAAGTATATGTACTTGAAGCAAACCCAAGAGCTTCAAGAACAGTGCCGCTTGTATCTAAGGTATGTAATATCCAGATGATTCAGTTAGCAACTGAAATTATTACATCTGAGCTTACAGGAAAAGAATCACCGGTTCCTTCATTGAAAGAAAAAACACCTGTATACTACGGTGTAAAAGAGGCAGTGTTCCCGTTTAATATGTTCCCTGAGGTTGACCCATTATTAGGACCTGAAATGCGTTCTACAGGAGAAGTATTAGGACTTGCTAAAAATGTGGGTGAAGCATTCTTTAAGGCCCAGGAAGCAACTAAGACAGAACTTCCTACAGAAGGATGTGTTCTTATCAGTGTAAGCGGTAGCGATAAAACGGAAGCAATTGAAGTTGCCAAGATTTTTGAAGAATGTGGATTTAGTATTCTTGCAACTGAAAATACCTATAAGCGTATGAAAGAAGCAGGGGTTAAGGTAGAAAGAATCAATAAGATGCAGGAAGGCAGACCAAATATTGCAGATGTTGTAATGAATGGTAAGATTCAGTTGATTATCAATACTCCGGCAACCAAGGAAGAAAGCATTTTTGATGACAGTTATGTTCGTAAGACAGCTATCAAAGCAAAAGTTCCTTATATCACAACCTTAGCGGCTGCAAAAGCAACAGCAGAAGGTATTAAGGCAGTTCTTGAGCAGGGTGAAGTTGGTGTAATGTCATTACAGGATATTCACGCAACAATTCAGTAAAAAGCTAGTGTAAACACAGTTAACCTGTTGGGTATATAGAGAAGTTTTGTTGGTAAATACCCCTTATATGATAGAAATACAGGGTATTATCAGCAAATAACTCTCTGTATACCCATTTAGTGATTTTTATAGCGATTTTATGAGGATATTTGGGTATGAAACGAAGGTTTATTTAGTATATACCCAGTGAAATGAAAGATTAGAAAGAGGTAAAAACGTGTTATGAGTGAAACTGCGAACGAAGAATTAATAAAGATAAAAGAAGAAGCCAAAAAGGTAGCAAGCGAGCTTGTATTGGCATCAGGAATATCGAAAGGTGATATTTTGGTAGTCGGCTGTTCCTCCAGTGAAGTGACAGGAAAGAAAATAGGTACTTTTTCAAGTGTAGAAGTAGCAGAGGCAGTCTTTGAAGGCATCTATGAAGTGACTTCAAAAGAAAAAATCTTTCTTGCTGCCCAGTGTTGTGAACATTTGAACCGTGCATTAATTATAGAGCGGAAAGCTGCCAATAAGTATGGATTGGATGAAGTAAATGTAATCCCACAGCCAAAGGCAGGCGGTTCCTTTGCAACAACTGCTTATGCCAGATTCAAACATCCCGTTGCAGTAGAATATGTAAAGGCGGATGCGGGAATTGATATCGGTGATACATTAATCGGCATGCATTTAAGAAGCGTTGCAGTTCCTGTAAGATTATCGGTTAACAGTATTGGGAATGCCCATGTGGTATGCGCAAGAACCAGAGCCAAATTTGTTGGTGGAGAAAGAGCAGTTTATAATCAGGAGTTGTTATAAAATAAAGAATATAAGAGTATGAAAGAGGCATTTGTTGGATGCCTCTTTTTTTGACCGGAAAAGCTGAATCATCAACCAGTGGTTGAATTATTAAACCACACATCACTTGTATTCAACTGTTGATTGTGATTATAATAAGTGTGCAGTGAATGAGACGAAGGGGGAAACTCATGGATAATAATTTTAATGAGAATATCAGACGAATCAGAAAAGAAAAGGGTATAACGCAGGAACAGCTTGCGGACGCAGTAGGTGTATCAGCACAGGCGGTTTCAAAATGGGAAATCAGTAGCTTTCCGGATGCCGGATTATTGCCTATGATAGCTGATGCATTAGGTGTAAAAATTGATGAACTTTTTGGCAGAGGGGAAAAAGAATTAACCATGAACCAGCAGGTGACAGAATACATGAAAAAAACTCCTAAGAAGGATAGGATTAAGTCTGCTTTTGATATTTGCAGGGCAATCATTGTAGGAAGCTGTGGAAATAATGAGTACGTGCCACTTACAGAACAAATTTTGAAGGCTACAGATTGGGAACAACATTCTCAGATAGAATTTGAATCCGGCTGGATGCAGGCCAGAAATAATGAAAACCTGCAATACTTTATTTTGATTCCGGAGCCGGAAAAGGGATATGATGATGTGTTACGATATGACGAAAGACAAGTGGAATTTTTACGTTTTTTGTCAAGTCCGGATGCATTAAGAGCTATGTATTATATGGGAGAAGGGAACGGATACCGGTTCTTTAGTAAAGATGCTTTGATAAGCGAATTAGGCATTACATCTCAAAGGGCAGAGGAAATAATTAATGGGTTGCTTAATTTTAAATTGATTACAAAAGCTATGTTACAAGAGGGGAACGGAGAAGAGACTATTTATCGAAATAATGCTTGTGGTGTTTTTATTTCATTTTTGTTGACGTTAAGAACAATGCTGAATTTGCCATATAGTTATTGTTTCCAGTGGAATGACAGGGAGTCTGCCTATTTGAAAAATCAGACTTACAAAAAGCATAATGATGATAAATAAAAGGATAAGAGGGGAAGGCTATGTTGTTTTTTAACAAGAAGAAAAAAAGTGAGAATGAGAATCCTTTACATACTGAGTATGGTGTTATAAAAAACACTGTGTTCTTATTAAAAAAGATTAAAAAATACAGTCCAAAACTATTGGTGTTATTATTAGCAGGCGTGTTAGCAGGGTCAGCATTACAATTTCTATATAGCTTTATCGGTAAATTTGTTATTGATATTGTGGAAGTTCAGGCAACAAGTGCGGATAAGGATTTAGCGCCGTTAATTAAGCTATTAATAATAACAACAGTATTAGATTTTATTTGTATGACAATGAATGCCATCGCAAACAACAGGGTATGGTATAGCTTTATTCATGTCCGTATGTGTGTAATAAAGGAACGGATTGATAAAGTATTATCCATGAATTATCAGATGCTAGAGCAACCCAAGATTCTTGATATGCACCAGAAGGCATTACAGGCTGCAGGCGGTAATGAACAGGGCGTGGAAGGGATGATGAGAACACTCTATCAGATGGCAATTAGGGCTACGGTAATCGGAGTAACTTTTTCGGCGATTCTGGTTTTAGATATGCGCCTGATTTTAGTGTTATTATTGGTTTCCTTTATTCAATCTGCTTTTTTCAGACATACGGTAAAAAGAGACAGAAAAGAAGTTTGGGATGTATTACCACCTACATGGCGTAAACAGGAATATATGGAGCAGACCACCCAGAATTTCGATTATGCCAAGGATATCAGATTGTTTGGAATGAAGCATTGGCTATCCAAAAAGCAACATGAGATTAATAAGGAACAAGCAGATAAAATGTGTCACAGCAGAAACCTGTGGGTGTATAATACTATTTTTGCCCATGGAATGCAGGTGATTGTCCAGGCAGTCGTATATGGTGTGTTAATCTATGCAGTCTTAGATAAGAATATGAGTATCGGTAATTTTACTCTTTTTGTAGGACTTGCAACAAGTTTTTCTGAAAATATGAATGATTTATTGAGCCTTCGCGGTTCCATCAAGGAAAAATCAATGCAGGTGGATGACCACCGTTCTTTTATGGATCTTGTTATGGAAAACGAGGACGAATGTATTCCCATACCGGAAACGGATTTTTATACCTTCGAATTTAAGAATGTTTCTTTTCAATATGAGGGAGCTGAAACCTATGCCATAAAGAACTTAAATCTAACCCTGTCTTATGGTAAAAAGCTTGCAGTGGTAGGGCTTAACGGCGCCGGTAAGACAACTTTTATTAAACTGTTACTCCGTCTTTATGATGTGACGGAGGGAGAAATCCTTTTAAATGGAATCAATATTAAACGCTTTAAGAGAAAAGAGTATTATGAGTTATTTGCACCGGTGTTTCAGGAAGTGTTTTTGTTTGCCTTTCCGATGGATGAAAACGTGTCTATGCAAAATCCACAGGATACGGATTCAGACAAGGCATATCAGTGTCTGTTACAGGCAGGCTTGGAAGATAAGATATTGTCATTAGAGAAGGGCGTACATACAGAATTATTGAAAGTGATTCATGATGACGGTGTTGACTTATCAGGGGGAGAGAAGCAGAAGCTTGCCCTTGCAAGGGCTTTGTATAAGGATGCTCCAGTTATTGTACTGGATGAACCTACAGCCGCACTGGATGCTTTGGCTGAATATCATTTATATCAGAATTTTGATGAAATGATTGGGAATAAAACGGCAATTTATATTTCACACAGATTATCTTCTACAAGATTTTGCGATAATATTGCCATGTTTGTAGCAGGAGAAATGGTAGAGTACGGAACCCATGATTCATTGCTTTCAAAGGGTGGCGAATATGCCAGAATGTTTGAGGTTCAGGCTCAGTATTATAAAGAAAAGGAGGGGGAGACTTATGAAGAAGACTAATAAAAACAAATCTGAAAAAGTGAAGTCATGGGATGTAGTAAAGACGACCATGCAATATTTATATCCCCCTGCATGGAAACAATTTAAAGGTTATTTTTTCTGTGGTTTCATAAGGCTTTTGATTGATGCAATCCAGCCTTTTGTATTAATTATGATTTCTCCATTGCTTATTGATGAATTATTGGGAGGTCGCAATGTAAAATACTTGCTCACCTACGTGGCAATCATTGCTGTAGGAAGTACACTGTTATCTTTAATTGGTTCGGTTCTTGGGTGTATCATGGAGAAATACGATCAAAAGATGCAGAATTATTTTACGGAACAAATCAGCTTGCGTGTTATGGAGCTTGATTTTCAGCTTACCGAGGATAAAGAAGCACTTGATCAAATCGAAGCGGCAAGGACAGGTATGTCGTGGTATTCGGGCGGTGTTCACGGAATTACCACCCAGTTATTTAATATGATTTCTAATATTATTAAGCTGGTTGGTGTTATGGTATTGATTGCCATATATGCACCGTTACTGTTTGCCTTGATTCTTGTGTTGCTTGTATTTAACGTGCTTATCAGACATAAGATGAATCAGTTAGAGGTTGAAGCATACGCAAGATTATCAAAGCTGAATCGTGTCTGGGGATATTTATGTTGGAATCTTACAGATTTTCAGTATGGTAAGGAAATCCGTCTTTATGATGCCAAGGACATGATGGTTACTAAGTGGGGGCGTTATACAGATGAGATGAATGCCAACTGGAAGAAAAATGCTGATGATAATCTGAAATGGGCTTTGGTTGCGGTTATAATTGATGTTGCCCGCTTTACCTTAATGTATCTGTATCTTGGGTATCTGGCTATTTTTGGATATATCAGTATCGGTATTTTTACCCAGATGCGTTCTGCGTCTTCTACCTTCCAAAGCTCCTTGGAGGCTATTGTGTGGGGCGTCCAGGAGATTGTTAAGAAATCAAACTATGCCCACGAATATGTGAAATTTATGAATTATCCGGCAGCTATTGTAAAAGGTAATAAGCCGGTGGAAGAAAAAGAACATATCATTGAATTTAAAAATGTATCTTTTACCTATCCTAATACAGATGTTATGGTTTTAAATCATGTAAATGTGACATTAACACCGGGAGAGCATTTATCTGTGGTAGGTTTGAATGGTGCGGGAAAAACAACCTTTATTAAGCTCCTTTCACGTCTTTATGACCCGACAGAAGGAGAGATTCTCTTAGATGGAGTGAATATTAAGGAATATGATTACGAGGAGTATATGAATTTGTTTGCTCCGGTATTCCAGGATTTTAAGTTATTTGCTTTTTCAATCAAAGAGAATATTACCATGGATGAAAAGATAGAGAATAAAGAGGTTGAACCTTATTTATCCAAGGTAGGATTATCGGAAAAGTTGTCAACACTTAGTCAGGGAATGGACACTATGCTGTTTAAGCAGTTTGAAGAAGATGGAATTGTTCCTTCGGGAGGAGAACAGCAAAAGCTTGCCATTGCAAGAGCATTGTATAAGAATTCTCCTGTAGTAATCTTAGACGAACCAACTGCAGCCCTTGACCCTGTAGCAGAGTATGAAATATATAGACAGTTTAACGACTTAGTAGGCGGTAAGACTGCAATCTATATATCCCACAGATTATCAAGCTGTAAATTCTGTGACAGAATTGCGGTATTCTCGGAAGGCACGATTAAAGAATACGGCACCCATGATGAGCTTGTAAGACTTGAAAATGGTATCTATGCCGAAATGTTTGCAGCCCAGGCCCAATATTACAGGTAGAGAAAAATCATTTTTTAATATTGCGAAAGAATAAGTGATAGGGGATCTGCGATAGGGGCTCTGCGATAGGGAAATGTGATAGGCGAAATGTGATGGGTGATTTGCGATGAAGGATATGCGATAAAGTTGAAATAGGGTGATGCGGGGGTCTGAGAGAAGTAAAATTTCTCTCAGACCCCGTTTTTGCGAAAAATCTTCATTTTTCATGTAATATCTGTAGCTTTTGGGGTCTGTGTACATACATCATGGCATGAGACCCCGAAAAATTAAATTATGGGGGTCTGACAGAAAAATAAAGCATTTGAGACCCTTCCGGAATTTGAGAATATTTATTTGATTTTTTTGTGTGAATTAAGAACTGTTATGGTATAATTAGGACATGTTGGAAATACAAGGAGTCAATTATGAGACTTAATAAATATATGGCTGAATGTGGTATGTGTTCCAGAAGAGAGGCAGATCGTCTGATTGAAGAAGGGCGTGTTTTTGTTAATGGAATGGCAGCGACTCTTGGAACACAGGTTACCGAAACAGATTCTGTTACAGTTAACGGAAAAGAATTAGGTAGCAAGAATGAGAAAAAAGTATATATCTATTATAAGCCTGTTGGGGTTACCTGTACCGAGAAGGATAAGCATGCAAAGGTAACGGTTACGGACAGTGTGAAACTTCCGGTAAGAGTGACTTATGCAGGGAGACTGGATAAGGATTCGGAAGGTTTGCTTTTATTAACCAATGACGGTGAATTAATTGATAAGCTTATGCGCGGTGCGAACCGCCATGAAAAAGAGTATGTGGTCAAGGTTCAAAAAGAGATTACGGAAGAGTTCATTAAAAAAATGGGACAAGGGGTATACTTAAAGGAGCTTGATACCACAACAAGACCCTGTGAAATACATCAAACCGGAAAATATACTTTTCAGATAATTCTGACTCAGGGACTGAATCGTCAAATCCGCAGAATGTGTCAGACTTTTGGATATGAAGTAAAGCAGTTGAAGAGAATCAGAATCAATGATTTAACTATTGGTACTTTAAAACCGGGACAATATCGGGAATTATCAGGCGAGGAACAAAAGGCATTGTATTCTGGTGTAGGACTGTAGAGTTACAGTGATGTAGAGTTCCGGGAATGAAGACTTACAGTGATGAAGAGTTACAGTGATGTAGAGTTTCGGGAATGCGAGAATAAGTAAGAGAGTAAGAGGAATCTTTAATGGCAGCAAATGACAGAATGTTAGAACTTGTGGAGCTTCTCAATCGTGCAAGCGAAAGCTACTATGCAAAAGATGAAGAAATCATGAGTAATTATGAATACGATAAATTATATGATGAGCTTGTGGCATTAGAAGAAGAAACAGGAGTGACACTTGCTAATTCGCCGACGGTGAATGTGGGATATGAGTCAGTGGATGAACTACCTAAGGAAGCACATGAACAGCCTATGTTGTCATTAGGTAAGACCAAGAGCCGTGAGGAATTAAGAAGCTGGCTTAACGGAGAAGAAGGTATATTAAGCTGGAAACTTGACGGACTTACCATAGTGCTTACTTATGAGAATGGAGAGCTTGTAAAGGCACTTACCAGAGGCAATGGTGAAATAGGTGAAGTAATTACCAATAATGCCAAAACCTTTAAAAATGTTCCGCTAAAAATTAAACATAAAGAAAGCCTTATTTTACGTGGGGAAGCAGTCATTACTTACTCTGAGTTTGAACGTATTAATGCAGGAATTGATGACGTAGAAGCGAAGTATAAAAATCCCCGTAATCTTTGCAGCGGTTCTGTCAGACAGTTAAATAATAAGATTACGGCTGAAAGAAATGTGCGTTTTTATGCCTTTAATCTTGTAAAAGCAGACGGCTTTGATGCGAATAATTCCAAAGAAAATGAGATTCTGTTTTTAAAAGAACAAGGCTTTGATACCGTAGATTATGTAAGAGTAGAGGAGTCTACTATTCTAGATGCCATTGAGGGCTTTGCAGGAAAAATAACTGACTATGATATCCCTTCGGATGGATTGGTGCTTACTTATGATGATATTGCCTATGGAAAAAGCCTTGGAAGAACAGCAAAATCACCCCGTGATTCCATTGCTTTTAAATGGGCGGATGAAACGGCTGAAACAACCTTAAAAGAGATTGAATGGAGTGCCAGCAGAACGGGACTCATAAATCCGGTTGCTATTTTTGAACCGGTATCTTTAGAAGGTACGACTGTGAGCCGTGCAAGTGTTCATAATATCAGTATCGTAAGAAGCTTAAAGCTTGGAATCGGAGACAGAATAACGGTATACAAGGCTAATATGATAATACCTCAGATTGCAGAAAACTTAACCTGCAGTGATAACCTTGAGATTCCGTCTGCCTGCCCTGTTTGCGGTGGAAATACGGAAATCAGACAGATGAATGATGTACAGACACTTTATTGTACAAATCCTGAATGTGATGCGAAAAAGATAAAGGCATTCACTTTATTTGTAAGCCGTGATGCTATGAATATTGACGGCCTTTCGGAAGCAACTCTAGAGAAATTCATAGGAAAAGGTTATATTCATGAATTTGCGGATTTATATCATTTAGCGCAGTATAAAGAGGAAATCTGTGCCATGGAAGGCTTTGGAGAAAAATCATATCAGAATCTGATTAACAGCATTGAAGCCTCAAGGAATACTACATTACCACGCGTGATTTATTCTCTTGGGATTGAAAACATCGGAGTGGCAAATGCCAAGCTGTTAAATAAGTATTTTAAGGGAGATTTTGATGCCATTAGAAATGCAGGTGAAGAGGAGCTTTCTGAAATTGAAGGAATCGGCGGTGTGATGGCAGGGGCAATTGTTGCCCATTTTGCAAAGCCTAAGAATCAGGCAGCAATCGATAATCTGTTAAAAGAACTTGTGATTGAAAAAGAAGTGATTGATGAAGGTATCCAGAATCTAAAGGATATGACCATTGTAATTACCGGAAGTCTTTATAAGTTTGATAACCGTAAAGAACTTCAGGACTTAATTGAAAAACATGGCGGTAAGGCTACGGGAAGTGTAACGGCAAAGACAAGCATTCTTATTAATAATGATATTCAATCTGGCTCATCAAAAAATAAAAAGGCGAAGGAACTTGGTATTCCCATTATGACGGAAGAAGAGTTTGTGGCAAAGTATTTATAATAGTTTTGTGAAAGAATTGTAAATCTCAAAAAAAAGTGCTATTATTTTAACTAGTTTATGAGATTATTTTAGAAAGTAAGAGGTCTTTTGTCATGCCAATCAGAGTGAACAAGAATTTACCGGCAAAAGAAATATTAGAATATGAAAATATATTTGTTATGGATGAAGAAAGGGCAATGCATCAGGATATCAGACCATTGCGTGTGGGAATTTTAAACCTGATGCCAATTAAGCAGGACACGGAGCTTCAGCTTTTACGTGCTTTTTCTAACACTCCGTTACAGGTGGATGTAAGCTTTATTAATGTAACCAGTCATGTGTCCCAGAATACATCTGCCAATCATCTGAATAAGTTTTATCAACCATTTAGTGCGGTGGAGCATTTAAAATATGATGGCTTTATTATTACGGGAGCTCCGGTAGAACAGATGGAGTTTGAGGAAGTGGATTATTGGAAGGAACTCTGTGAGATTATGGAGTGGACAAAGACCAATGTGACTTCTACCATTCATATTTGTTGGGGTGCCCAGGCTGCATTATATTATCATTTCGGAATTCAAAAGCAGATATTAGAGGATAAGCTTTTTGGAATTTATGAGCATAAGGTGAATAACCGTAAAATTCCTCTTGTCAGAGGTTTTGACGATTATTTTATGGCTCCGCACAGCCGTCATACAACGGTAAATCCTAAAGATATACACGGATGTGAAGAACTTACCGTATTAGCAGAATCTGAAGAAGCTGGCGTATATTTGTGTTATGCTAATGCAGGTAAACAGATTTTTGTAATGGGACATCCGGAATATGACAGGATTACATTGGATAAAGAGTACCATCGTGACTTAGATAAGGGATTGAAGATTCAGATGCCTAAGAATTATTATCCAAATGATGATGCTTCCAATAAACCAAGATTACAATGGCGTTCACATTGTAATAATCTGTATACTAACTGGCTTAATTATTACGTGTATCAGAACACTCCATATGAGTGGTAAATATAATAGAGAGGGATATCTTTTTCAAAAGACAAGGAGGGTTACAAAATGAAAAAAGAACCAAATAGCATTATGGGATTAATTTTAATGGTGATGTATTTTATGTTAGGTGTTTTCTTAATTACCAATCCGGAACCATCCATTAAAATTATGTGCGGCGTTATCGGCGGTGTTTTAGGCGTTGTAGGCGTTGTCAGAATTATTAATTATTTCCGTTTGGAACAGTATGAAGCAATGCTCCGTAAGGAACTTGCAGTAGGAATGTTCATGTTACTGATTGCCTTTTATGTTGTTATGAAAGCAGAAGTAATCGCAGGCATTATCCCCATTGCATTAGGCATAGTACTTGTATTCCAGGGTATGACATTAGCACAGATGGCTTTGGATTTACAACGTGTAAAACGTCCGGGCTGGTATGTGGAATTGATTTCAGCAGGGGTTATTCTAGTGTTGGGATTACTTGTATTATTTATTAAATTTGATGCAGCAAAGACACGAGCAATCTTCTTAGGAATTTCCTATGTTGTACTGGGGATAGGTATGTTAGTTTCCATGTTCCTTATGCGTACATACAAAAAGGAATATAAAAAATTAGAAGTAGTAGAAAGTACAGCAATAGAAAAGCAGTAAGACAAAAGAGCAATAAAAAGCAAATAAAGAACAAATAATAAGGATATCTGTGAACATCACATCACAGATATCCTTTATTTTTTATTCTTCCAAATTTTTGTTTGCAGTAGAGAGCATCAGCTTAATACGGTTAAGCTGGTTAACCTCACTCGCACCCGGGTCATAGTCGATAGCAACGATATTCGCCTTTGGATAATGTTTTCTTAAGGCTTTAATAACACCTTTACCAACAACGTGGTTAGGAAGACAGGCAAAAGGCTGTGTACATACAATGTTCAATGTACCACCGTGGATTAATTCTACCATTTCACCTGTTAAGAACCAACCCTCACCGGTCTGGTTACCTAAGGAAACGATATCCTTTGCGCCTTCAGCAGTATCATAGATGCTTGCAGGTGCTGTAAAATGTTTGCTGTTTGCAAGAGCCTTGGAAGCAGCACCACGTACCTTTTCAAGAGCCCAAATTCCAAGCTTAGAATTACGTGCAGTTTTCTTACTCATACCAAGTTCTTCTGCTTTATAAATCTGATTGTAGAAGCAGTAGAGCATGAAATCCAATAAATCCGGTACAACAGCTTCCGCACCTTCAGATTCCAATAACTCAACCAAATAGTTGTTAGCTGCCGGCATGAATTTTACAAGGATTTCACCAACAACACCAACACGCGGTTTACGTTTTTCAACAATAGGGATGGCATCAAATTCTTCAACCATCTGACGGCAATATTTTTTAAATTTACCGTAGGACGGAAGCTTTTTACTGCCAACAAAATCACCGCAGATTTTGTTCCATTTATCATGGAGTGCATTTACGCTTCCCGGTTCAATTTCGTACGGACGCATACGGTAAATACAACGCATGAGGATATCACCGAATACTGCACCGTAAAGAAGTCTTAAAAATCCTCCAATGGAAATCTTGAATCCCGGATTTGCTTCCAAACCTGAAAGGTTAATGGAAATAACCGGTATATGTCCATAGCCTGCCATTTCAAGAGCACGACGGATAAATCCGATATAGTTGGTTGCACGGCAACCGCCGCCTGTCTGAGACATAATAACAGCAAGGTTATCTGTATCATATTTGCCTGAAAGTACAGCTTCCATAATCTGACCAACCACGATTAAAGAAGGGTAGCAGGCATCATTATTTACATATTTTAATCCTAAATCAACGGACTTCTTATTATCATTATCCATTACCACTAAGTTGTATCCGCTGGCGTTAAAGGCACGCTCTAAGATGTTAAAGTGGATAGGAGACATCTGAGGACAAAGGATTGTATAATTTTTACGCATTTCCTCGGTGAAAATAACACGCTTATATTCAGATGACTTGATGGTACGTTCCTGATGTCTTGCTTCGCGAACTTTAATGGCTGAGATTAAAGAACGGATACGGATACGTGCAGCACCTAAGTTGTTAACTTCATCGATTTTTAAACAAGTATAGATTTTACCTGAACCGGTAAGGATTTCACTTACCTGATCGGTGGTAACTGCGTCAAGACCGCAACCAAATGAGTTTAACTGGATTAAATCAAGGTTGTCGACTAATTTAACGTAGTTAGCAGCTGCGTATAAACGGGAATGATACATCCACTGGTCTTGTACACGAAGAGGTCTTTCCGGTTTTACAAGGTGTGAGATGGAATCCTCGGTTAATACAGCAAAGTCATAGGAATTAATCAATTCAGGAATACCATGATTGATTTCAGGGTCAATATGGTATGGACGGCCTGCAAGTACGATACCGCATTTGCCTGAATTTACTAAATATTCAATAACTTCTTCGCCTTTCTTTTGCATATCAAGACGGGCATTTGCAAGTTCTTTCCATGCGTCGTTAACAGCTGATTTGATTTCTTTTGCAGGAATATCAGGGAAGGCTTTGATTAAAGCTTCGCTGATTACCTCAGGGTCACGGAAAGACATGAAAGGATTCATGAATTTCACTTCACCGGATTCGATTTCTTCCACGTTGTTTTTAATATTTTCCGAGTAAGATGTTACAATCGGACAGTTGTAATGATTGCTTGCATCCGGGAACTCATTTCTTTCATAGAAAAGAGAAGGGTAGAAGATAAAGTCTACCTTCTGATAAATGAGCCACATAATATGTCCGTGGGCAAGTTTTGCCGGGTAACATTCAGATTCACTTGGAATGGATTCAATACCAAGTTCGTATGTTTTATGTGTTGAGGTTGGTGAAAGAACTACCTGATAACCTAACTTTGTAAAGAAGGTGTACCAGAAAGGATAGTTCTCATACATGTTAAGAACACGGGGGATACCAACAGTACCTCGTGGTGCTTCGTCAATGGTTAAAGGTTCATAGTCGAAGTAACGATGTAATTTATACTCAAATAAGTTTGGAACATTATTTTCATTTTTTGCTTTACCAAGTCCGCGTTCACAACGGTTACCTGAAATAAACTGACGACCGCCTGAAAAACGGTTAATGGTTAAACGGCAGTTATTGGTACAACCTTTACATTTTGCCATGCTGGTTGTAAATTCAAGGGCATTGATCTGGTCAATGGTAAGCATAGAAGTTTCATAGCCTTCTGTATAATTATCACGGGCAATTAAAGCTGCACCGAAGGCACCCATAATACCTGCAATATCAGGTCTGACAGCTTTACAGCCTGCAATTTTTTCAAAACTTCTCAGAACAGCGTCATTATAGAAGGTTCCACCCTGTACAACGATGTTTTTACCAAGTGAAGAAGCATCGGATACTTTGATAACCTTAAACAACGCATTTTTAATAACAGAATAAGCAAGACCGGCAGAAATATCGGAAACTTCCGCACCTTCTTTTTGTGCCTGTTTTACTTTTGAATTCATGAATACGGTACAACGGGTACCTAAGTCAATGGGATGCTTTGCAAATAAAGCCACCTTGGCAAAGTCCTGTACGCTGTAATTCAGTGATTTTGCAAAGGTTTCAATAAAAGAACCGCATCCTGAAGAACATGCTTCGTTTAACTGAACACTGTCAACAGTCTGGTCTTTAATCTTAATACATTTCATATCCTGACCGCCGATGTCAAGGATACAATCAACAGTAGGGTCAAAGAATGCAGCAGCATTATAGTGGGCTACTGTTTCGACTTCACCGTCGTCTAATAAAAAGGCAGCTTTAATCAATGCTTCACCGTAACCTGTGGAGCATGAACGCACGATAGTAGCTGTATCAGGAAGCAAAGAGTAGATTTCCTGGATAGAGCGGATTGCTGTTTTTAACGGGCTACCATTGTTATTACTGTAAAAAGAGTAGAGAAGAGAGCCGTCTTCGGCTACAAGTGCCACTTTGGTTGTGGTACTTCCTGCATCGATACCTAAGAAACAGTTTCCTGAATATGTACTTAATTCTGCTGTTTTAACACAATTGCTGTTATGTCTTTCCAAGAATTCTTCATATTCTTCATTACTGTCAAAAAGTGGCTCCATACGTTCTACTTCAAATTCCATCTTAATGTCAGAAGAGAGCTTATCCACCATTTCTTTCATGGTGAAAGAAACCTCTTTTGCATTCATGGCAGAACCAATGGCTGCATAGAGATGGGTTGGAAGTCCTGTTTCAATAATATGTTCATCATCAAGTTTTAAAGTACGGATAAAACTTGCTTTTAACTCTGATAAGAAGTGAAGCGGACCACCTAAGAAAGCTACGTGACCACGGATTGGCTTACCGCAGGCAAGTCCGGAAATTGTCTGGTTTACAACTGCCTGAAAAATAGAAGCGGCAAGGTCTTCTTTGGTAGCACCTTCATTAATTAACGGCTGAATGTCCGATTTTGCAAATACACCGCAACGGGCAGCAATGGTGTAAAGGGATTTATAATCTTTTGCATATTCATTTAACCCGGTTGCATCTGTCTGCAATAAGGATGCCATCTGGTCAATGAAAGAGCCTGTACCACCTGCACAGATACCATTCATACGTTGCTCAACATTACCACCTTCAAAATAGATAATCTTAGCATCCTCGCCACCTAATTCGATAGCAACGTCTGTTTTTGGCGCACTGACCTGAAGGGCAGTAGATACAGCGATTACTTCCTGAACAAAAGGAACACCTAAGTGATTGGCAAGAGTAAGACCGCCGGAACCGGTAATCATTGGATGTACCGTAAAATCGCCCAGTGAATCATAAGCTTTTTGTAAAAGAGACTGTAAGGTCTCGCGGATATTGGCATAATGTCTTTCGTAATCTGAGAATAAAAGATTATTGTCTTTATCAAGAACAGCAATCTTTACTGTAGTTGAACCGATATCAATTCCTAAGGTATGGTTCATGTGTTGCATAAAAATCCTCCCAACTGTGTAAAATCAAAAATATATTTATAATAAGTAGAAATAATTGTCTATAACGCACCATTACAGATTATACGACAAAATTTTTGAAAGTGCAATGTGAAATAAGTGTGATTGATTTATTAAGTTTTTATGAAGTGACTAGACAAAAAATGAGTGTTTGTTTACAATCTGAAAGTGCAATGATAAAATGAATACAAGAAATGTATGAAGTGAGGAAGAATAAATGTATTCAATGGGAAAATGGGAGCGTAAGTTTGGTAAATATGCAATTCCAAACCTTTCCTTATATTTGATTATCTGTTATGGAGCAGGGTACCTTTTACAAATGATTAACCCACAATTTGTTTATAACCTTGCCTTAAATCCATATATGATATTGCAAGGTGAAGTTTGGAGGATTTTCACATGGATACTGGTACCGTCTTCGGATTCTAATATATTTTTTGTGTTGATTTCTATGTATTGCTTTTACTCAATAGGAAGACTGCTTGAAAGAGCGTGGGGTAGCTTTTACTTCAACGTGTATGTGTTTGCAGGTATTCTTTTTACAATCCTTGGGGCCTTTTTGTTATATGGGTATATTTGCTTGACGGCACCCGGCAATCAAATGTTATGGGTTGGCAACGTTTGCTTTACACTTGATGGCATGTATTCCTTTGATTTCTTTTCATTGTATTATATCAGCATGGCACTATTCTTAGGACTTGCAGTTTCGTTCCCGGATATGCAGGTTCTGCTTATGATGATTATTCCGATTAAGGTAAAATGGTCAGCATTAATTTACATCATAAGCATTGTATATGATGTTGTATCAATGGGAAGATTTACTTTTACAATGGGTGTCTCCCTGGGTGTTGCGGTAGGAGCCAGTCTGCTTAACTTCCTTCTTGTTTTCTTGTTAACAAGGAAAAAGATAAGACGCGGACCAAGACAAACGCAGGGGCAGCGTATGTATCACCGCGAGGTAAAGACTGCCGAGAGAAAAGTAAAAATTACAAGACATAAATGCGCAATCTGCGGAAGAACGGAAGAAGAATATCCGAATTTGGAATTCAGATTTTGTTCAAAGTGTGACGGTAATTACGAATATTGTGCGGATCATCTTTTTACGCATCAACATATCCGTAGGGATAATTAAAGGAGGAACGTTTCGTGATTCAGGAAAGCGTATTTATAAAGGCATTAAGTGAGCTTAAAGAATTAGCCGGTGAACAACAAAATGTGCTTAGTAAAGAACAGGTACAGGAGTTTGTAACAAAGCTATCCTTAAGCGAAGAACAGACGGCATTAATCCATGGGTATTTGAAAGATAATCACATAGGAATTGGACAACCTGTGAATCCTGAAGATTATTATACACAAGAGGATTTTGATTACTTGAATACTTATTTGGAAGAATTGGGGCAACTTCCTGTAGCCACTAAGGGACAAAAGGAAGCAACCATTATGTCTGCAATGGCAGGAGACGCAGAGGCAAAAAGCAGACTGATTGAAATTTATCTTCCTCAAGTTGTAGATATCGCCAAGCTCTACGCAGGGCAGGGGGTATCCATGATGGATTTGATTGGTGAAGGTAACGTTTCACTTGCAATGGGCGTTGAAATGCTTGGGTGCCTTGAAAAAACAGAAGAAGCTGACGGAATGCTTGGTAAAATGATTATGGATGCCATGGAACAGTTTATTGAAGAAGAAGTCGGCGAACAGAAAAAAGACGAAAGAGTACTGAAGCTTATTAACAAGGTTGAAAAAGCTTCGGAAGAATTGGCTGAAACATTACAAAGAAAGGTAACGGTGGATGAGCTTGTTACTGAAACGGGGCTTAAGAAATCACAGGTTTTGGAGGCAATCCGGATTTCAGCCAATAATATGGAATACATTGAGGTTACAGAATGATTGTTTTAAATGATGATTTTAAATATGTAATGTTAGATACTATGAAAATCTATTTTGGGGCAAGCTATACTTATGATGAAATGCTTAAGGATGAGCATGTACCATTTAAGTTTCAGGCAATCATTATGCAGTATTTCAAAAAAGAGGAGGAAGGCAGCACTACCTTGGCAGAGCATTTTTACAAGTTGCAGCCGGAATCCATGGGATATATGACCTTTTCCCAGTTAAAGCCCAAGATTAAATTTACGATTATTGATGGTCGTAAGGATTCTAAAGGTAGACTTCATAACAGAAATGAAGTATTATCTTTAAAAGACTTTGTAAAGGTCATGGAAGAATTTAAACAAGAAGTAAAAAATGGAAACTTAAATGAGGACCAGTTATTTATTCAGGAAATTGCTATTTCCAAAATGGCACTCATGGGTTTTTCCGTTTAACAAAAAAGGAGAACAATATTATGAAGAAAAAATTAGTTAGCTTATTATTAATTTCTGCTATGGTATTAGCAGTAGGTTGTGGTTCTAAGGAAAAAGAAGACGACAAAGCACCTGCAGATGACAACACAGTACAGGAAGACACAAACACAGGTGATGATACAGCAACAGATGAAGGCACTGCAGATGAAGGTACAACAGATGAGGGTACAACAGACGACGGTGCAGATGATTCAACTGATGAAGCAGTTCCGGGTATGCCTGCTATGGATGATACTTTAACAGGTATCTTAACAGATGTTCAGACCCAGTATGGTGATAGTTATTTGGCCGCTATGGCACTTGATACAGAGTCAATTTCCGGTTTATACAGCATTACTCCGGATATGTATGAATTTGGGTTTGTAAATGTTCCAATGATGAGTGCACATGTTGATAACTTCTGGGGATTTAAAGCTGCAGAAGGTAAATTTGAAGATTTGAAAGCTGCTGTTACAGGATATCAGGATATGTTAAAGAATGACTTTATGCAGTATCCTTCAAACGTTCCGAAGATTCAGGCATCTCAGGTTGTAACTTATGGCGATTATGTATTCCTTGTAATGCTTGGTACTATTGAAAATATGGAACAGGATGAAGCAGGTTTATTAGCAGACTATACTGCAGCACTTCAGCCGGCACTTGATATTATTGCAGGTTATTTTGAATAAATATAATGGAAAAGAGGCGCTACTGCCTCTTTTCTTAGCATTTTGAGAGGGTTAATCGATGGTTTTTAGTAGTCTGTTATTTATGTTCAGGTTTTTGCCGATTTTATTATTGCTGTATTTTATAGCGCCCAAAAAGCTTAAAAACGGACTTTTGTTTTTGGCAAGTCTTGTGTTTTACGCATGGGGAGAACCTGTCTATGTTGTGCTTATGATTTTTTCTACCCTTGTTGATTTCTTTCATGGAAACAGAGTGGAAAAATGCATTGAAGCAGGCAATAAGAAGAAGGCAAAGAAGTATGTTATCAGTTCAGTGATTATTAATCTTTGTCTGTTAGGGTTCTTTAAATATACAGATTTTATTTTAACCAATATAAACAGTATTTTCGGAGCTGATATTCCGTTATTAAAATTGCCGTTACCGATTGGTATTTCTTTTTATACTTTCCAGACAATGTCATATACCATTGATATTTACCGTGGAGAGGCAAAGGCACAGAAGAATATTATCAGCTTTGGCGCGTACGTAGCCATGTTCCCACAGTTAATTGCAGGACCTATTGTAAGATATCAGACGGTTGCAGAAGAGTTAGTGGACAGAAAAGTAACACAGGACGGTTTTGCTGACGGTATCATGCGCTTTATGACCGGTCTTGGAAAAAAAGTATTGTTGGCAAATAACATTGGTATGCTTTGGGATACGATTTCAGCTTCAAATATGGCAGAAGTGTCCGTATTGACGGCTTGGCTTGGGGCTGTTTGCTATGCATTCCAGATTTATTTTGATTTTTCAGGATATTCTGATATGGCAATCGGTCTTGGCAGAATGTTAGGATTTCACTTTCCGGAAAACTTCTTACATCCTTATGAATCAAGAAGTATTACTGAGTTCTGGCGTCGTTGGCACGTAACACTGGGCACCTGGTTCAGGGAATATGTGTATATTCCTCTCGGCGGTAACAGAAAAGGAATCAAAAGACACTTTTTTAATATTTTTGTTGTATGGTGCCTGACCGGTATCTGGCATGGCGCAAGCTGGAATTTCGGATTATGGGGATTGTATTTTGCCATTATCCTTGTGGCTGAAAAATTATTCCTTCTTAAAGTGTTAGCAAAGATTCCAAGGGTGTTTAGCCATATTTACACATTACTTTTAGTATTAATAAGCTGGGTGATTTTTGCCTTCGATAATCTGACATCAGGTTTACATTACCTGAAAGCTATGTTTGGCGGATACGGTAATGTTTTTGTAAATAATAACTTCTTGTATCAGATTTCCAACCATTGGGTTATTCTGTTGATTCTTATTATCGGATCGACTTCCATTCCGGTATGGCTTGCAAAAAAATGGAAATTAGAACGTTTTACAATACTAAAACTGATTTTTATCGTGGTTATTTTCCTCTTAAGCGTTGCTTACCTTGTGGATGCAAGTTATAACCCGTTCTTATATTTTAGATTTTAGGAGGAATGTCTATGGAAAAGAATAAGAATTTTCAGTCAAAGATTATCAATGTGACATTTCTTCTGTTAATCTTTGGAGTGTTTATTTTAAGTATTTTTTATCCGAAACGTGCTTATTCTACAACAGAAAACAGGTTTTTGGCGCAAGCACCGAAGGTATCCGTTGATGCCATATTTTCCGGAAAGTTTATGACGGATTATGAGAATTATGTTACAGACCAGTTCCCTATGAGGGATGGAATGATTACTGTTAAGACTTTAACTGAGCTTGCTATGCAGAAAAAAGAAATTAACGGTGTTTATTTTGCAGATGATGATTACTTAATCGAAGCACACACTGCAGAAGAAATAGAAACAGAGCAGTTAGAGAAGAATTTAAAGTCAGTTTACAATTTTATTAAAACCCAGTCAGAAGTGTTAGGACAGGGCAATGTGAAACTTATGCTGGTGCCGACAGCAAATGAGGTATTAAAGGATAAGTTACCGGCTTTTGTGTCTGATTATGACCAGGGAAAATTATTGGATGAAGTTTATAACGAATTAAAGGCCAATGGTAATGAGGCAGCATTTGTGGATGTTTTATCAGAGATGAAGCTTCAACTTGAAAGAGAACCGGAATCTTACCTTTATTACAGAACGGACCATCACTGGACAACCCTTGGTGCGTATTATGGTTATTTGGCATTTGCAAAGAGTTGCGGGTATGTGCCGGATGTAAATTTATCTTCTTCAACGGCAGATGTTGATTATACACTGGAAGTAGTCCATGACAAGTTTTACGGAACCATTACTTCCAAGATTAATATCAACACTAAGCCGGATGAGATTACTCTATTTCATAAGAGCGTTCCCAGTCCTATTGAAGTTCGTTATGACATGATGGGAGCCTGGGGGGATTCACTGTATGATTTTAGCAAGCTTGAAACCACGGACGAATATGAAGTGTTCCAAGGGGGAAATCATGGACTTGTTGAGATTAAAACCCAAGTGGATAATGGTAAGAAATTGTTAGTGGTAAAGGATTCCTATGCTAACTGTATGCTTCCTTTTTTAACCAACCATTATGAAGAAATTCATGTTCTTGACTTGCGTTTCTTTAACCTAAAGGTTACAGATTATATGAAAATGGCCAAGTTTGATGAAATATTGATTCTTTATAATATACCGAACTTTGCAACAGAAAATACGGTATTTAATATCAGATAAGTTATAAGCATCCGGTCCTTTGTGTGATTGGATGCTTTCTTCATGCGTGAGGAAGGAAGTTAATCATTAACTCCTATTCAATTATAGAAGAGAGGGTATATAATAGAAAAGATGAGAATAAATACCCACAGAGGAGGGAGACCCCGGAGAAGGTATGCCACAGAGAAGATTTTCGCATAGTGTATGTTTGACATAAAGTGGCATGGATTTTATAATGGAATGTGGTTATGAAAGGAGCAGGAGGGAATGCAAAACAAGACGCGTGAAGTTGTGTTAGTCGGAATGTTCGCGGCAGTATTGGCAGTTATATCGCAGGTGTCAATTCCGTTTCCTACAGGTGTTCCTTTAACCCTGCAGACATTTGCTGTAGTCTTTATGGGAGTTGTTTTGGGGTGGAAACGGGCTACGATTGCACTGGTTATCTATATTCTGGTAGGAGCGGTGGGCGTTCCTGTTTTTTCCGGTCTTAAAGGAGGCGTGCAGGCGTTATTGCATCTGACCGGAGGCTTTATTTGGGGATTTATTCCACTTGCCATATTAAGCGGATTAACATTAAAGGACAAAAGAATAATACTCACTTACATTGTGTCATTAATGGGACTTTTGTTATGTCATATTTGTGGTGTAACTCAGTTTTCCATTGTTTCCGGACGTGGGGTTTTGGATTCTTTTTTGATAGTCAGTGCCCCATATCTTGTGAAAGATATTTTGTTCGTGATATTGGGTGTGCTTGTTGGTAAAAAAGTAAGAATAAGATTAGTAAGAAGCTCATTATTATAACTTAAGAATGTCCTATATACGATTGTGTAATTAGAATGAACTTAGTACATACTGTGAATAATATTGTTATCAAAGGAGAGGTAAGAATGAGAGTAGAAGATTTAGCGGCTTATGAGGTTCTTGAAAAAAGAGAGATTAAGGACCTGAATTCCGTAAGCTATCTTGTAAAGCATAAAAAAACAGGGGCAAGGCTTGCACTTTTAAGTAATGATGATAAGAATAAGGTGTTTTATATCGGTTTCAGAACTCCGCCGGAAGATTCTACCGGTGTGGCACACATTGTAGAGCACACGGTTTTATGCGGTTCAAAAGAGTTTCCAGTAAAGGACCCGTTTGTTGAGCTTGTAAAGGGAAGTCTGAATACTTTTTTAAATGCTATGACTTATCCGGATAAGACAGTATATCCTGTGGCAAGCTGCAATGATAAGGATTTTCAGAATTTGATGCATGTGTATCTGGATGCGGTTTTCTATCCCAATATTTATCGGGAAGAGAAGATATTCTTACAGGAAGGCTGGCACTACGAAATGGAGTCAGAGGACTCTGAGCTTACATTGAATGGTGTTGTATATAACGAGATGAAAGGAGCTTTTTCTTCACCGGACGGAGTGTTTGAAAGAGAGATTATGAATTCCCTTTATCCCGACGTTACTTATGGTGTGGAATCAGGAGGTGATCCTGATGTGATTCCTAAGCTTACTTATGAGCAGTTCCTTGATTTCCACGGAAGATACTATCATCCTTCCAACAGTTATATTTACCTCTACGGTAATATGGATATGGCAGAAAAACTTATGTGGATAGATGAGCACTATCTGTCATCTTTTGATGCTCTTACAATCGATTCCACTGTAAAAAAACAAAAGGCATTTGATGCAATCCGTAAAGTGAAAAAATCATATCCGATTTCCGAAGAAGAGTCTTTGGAAGAAAGTACTTATTTTTCTTATAATACTGTGATTGAAGATAGCCTAAACAGAGATTATTATACAGCATTCCAGTTGCTTGATTATGCCATTATCTCTGCACCGGGGGCACCCTTAAAACAGCGTTTGGTAGATGAAGGTATCGGAACTGAGGTTTACGGCTTTTATGAAAACGGCATAGCCCAGCCATACTTTAGTATTGTGGCAAAAAACTGTAATGAAGAGGATGAAGAAAGATTCGTTCAGATTGTGGAAGAAGAATTGACTTCTTTATGTAAGAACGGTATCAACCAAAAATCTCTGGAAGCTGCCCTTAATTATTATGAGTTTAAGTACCGTGAATCAGATTATGGTTCTTATCCGAAAGGATTAATGTATGGGTTACAGGCTTTGGACAGCTGGCTTTATGATGAAAATAAACCATTTATCCATATTGAGGCTAATGATACTTTTAAAAGACTCCGTGAAAAATTAGGAACCGGTTATTATGAAGCATTAATCGAAAAGTATTTTTTAAACAATACCCATAAGACTATTTTGACGGTAGTTCCCGAAAAAGGACTTACTGCAAAAAAAGAAGAAAAACTCCGTAAAGAGCTTGCAGAATATAAAGCAAAGCTTTCTAAAGAGGAGATTGCAGCCATTGTTCATAAGACCAAAGAGTTAAAAGAGTATCAACAGGAAGAAAGCTCACCTGAAGATTTAGCTAAGATTCCCCTTCTCGCAAGGGAGGATTTGACCAAAAATGCAGAGCCACTTAAGAATGAAGTAAGAAATATTCAAGATACAAAAGTATTATTCCATCCTATTTTTACCAATGGAATTAATTACGTGAGAATGATATTTGATATTTCTCATTTGCCGGAAAAATTATTGCCTTATCTGGGTCTGTTAAAGTCAGTTATGGGGCTTGTGGATACGGAAAAATACAGCTATGGGGATTTATTTAACGAAATCAATACCCATACAGGCGGAATTGAGTCCATTATCAATACTTACCGTAACAGAGTGAATTTTGATGAATATAAGATTACTTATGAGTTAAAAGCAAAGTCATTTTACTCTAATACCGGAAAAGCATTAGAATTAATGCAGGAGATGGCTTTAAACTCAAAATTAGATGATACAAAGCGTCTGTTAGAGCTTGTGTCGGAAAATAAATCAAGATTGCAGGCACAGATGACTTCTTCCGGTCATTCCCTTGCTGCAGCCAGAGCTTTGTCTTATCAGTCAGAAGTAGTGATGATTGGTGAGTATATTAACGGCCTTGAATTCTTTAGATTTTTAGAATCTCTTGAAAAAGACTGGGAAAACCGTAAAGAAGAAGTGTGTCAGAAATTAAAAGAAACTGCAGATTTTATTTTTACAAAAGAACATCTGATGGCAGATATTACTGCGGATGAAGAAGGATATGGAATCTTAGAAAAAGAATTCCCTGCATTCTATGAAAAACTTCCGTCAGGACAGGATGCGTGCGGTTTGCTTCATCTGACACCTGAAAAAAAGAACGAAGGACTTACCACTTCAGCACAGATTCAGTATGTTTGCCGTGCCGGTAACTTTGTGAAACATGGATTGCCTTATACGGGGGCCTTATTGGTGTTAAAGGTTCTCATGGGTTATAACTATTTGTGGGAACAGGTTCGTGTTCAGGGCGGTGCTTACGGATGCATGAGTAATTATCGGGTGTCCGGTGATTGCTATTTTGTGTCGTATCGTGATCCGAATCTTACAAGAACCATTGATGTGTTTGAAAAAGCGGCAGAGTATGTTAAGAATTTAAATGTGGATGAACGTGAGATGACAAAATATATTATCGGTGCCATCAGCGATTTGGATACACCGTTAAATCCGCCTCATGAAGGCGCCAGAAGTCTTGCGGCATATTTAAGTAATGTAACAAATGAGGATTTCCAAAGGGAAAGAGACGAAGTCCTTGATTTGACGTTAGATAACCTGCATGAGCTTTCAAAATATATTGAAGCTTTTATATCAGATGAATGTATCTGTGTAGTGGGTAATGAAGATAATATTAAGAACAATTCAGAATTGTTTATGAATGTTGAAAGTCTTTTTCATTAATTTACCATAAATATGATGCCTCCTTTTCGTAGCTATTATAGAAGCAACTATAAAGCTTTGAAAAGGAGGAAGAAAAATGAAAAAGAGATTGTTTAAAAAAGGGATTGTATTAGCGGGCACCATCAGTTTTGTGTTAGGACTTATGGGATGTGGCGCCAAGGAGGATGCTTACTCAGAGTCTGTAAAAGACATGTGGAGTGATGAGGGATATTATGCCACTGACGTGAATACAGGTGCGAGTGACAGTAAGTTTTGGTATGACTATGAAGAAGTGGTAACGGAAGATGCCATGGAAGAAAGCTATGCACCGGAAATGGAAGATACCCAAATCGGTGACAGCACCGCATTAAGCAATGTATCTGACCCTACCAGAAAATTAATTACGAACGTTGATTTGCAAGTAGAAACCGAGCATTTTGACGATATGATTAAGAATGTGGAAGATAAGGTGACTCAGTTAAGCGGATATGTGGAAAGCATGAATACCAGCTATTACTATACATATGAATACGGCGTTGAGACCAAGTTACAAAGAGCTTATTATACTGTCAGAATTCCTGCTACGGATTTAAAGAGCTTTGTTACTATGGTGGAAGAGGAAACCAATGTATTAAGCAGAAGCCAGTCAGTACGCGATGTCACATTAAATTACGTGGATACAGAAAGCCGTAAGGAAGCATTACAGGTTGAGTACGACAGCATTTTGAATCTTTTGGCACAGGCTGATACCATTGAAACGATTATTGCCCTTGAAAGCAGATTATCAGATTTAAGATATGAGATTGACAGCTTGGAATCTCAATTAAGAACTTATGACAACAAAGTAAATTACAGCACGGTTACACTTACCATTAGCGAGGTTATGCGGTATACTCCGGTTATTACCAAGGAACAGACCACAACGGATAAAATTGTTACAGGATTCAAAGAAAGTATCCAAGATATCAAAGAGTGGTTTGTGGATATGGCGGTATCCTTTATTATTTCCATCCCATACCTTGTATTATGGTTTGTTGTACTTGCAATTCCTACTGTAATTATTGTAGTCTTAATTAAGAAAAATAAGAAAAAGAATATAAAGATGATGATTCAAACGGAGGAACAGCATGGCGGACAATTATAAGTCGGGATTTGCAACTCTGATTGGCAGACCAAATGTGGGGAAATCCACATTAATGAACCGCTTAATCGGACAGAAGATTGCAATTACGTCAAACAAACCACAGACTACCAGAAATAAGATTCAGACAGTATATACGGATGAACAGGGGCAGATTGTCTTCTTAGATACGCCGGGCATCCATAAAGCCAAGAATAAGCTTGGTGATTACATGGTTGGTGTTGCAGAAAACACCTTAAATGAAGTAGATGTGATTCTGTGGCTTGTGGAGCCTACCAATTATATCGGTGCAGGCGAACGCCATATTATTGATAAATTAAAAAATACAAAGACACCTGTTATTCTTGTAATTAATAAGATTGATACCGTAAAAAAAGAACAGGTCTTTGAATATATTGATACTTACCGTAAAGAACTTGATTTTGCAGAAATTGTACCTGTTAGTGCTGCTAAGGGAGATAACACGAAAGAACTTATGAAGTGTATTTTTAAATATCTTCCTTATGGTCCTGCTTTTTATGATGAGGATACCATTACAGACCAACCGGAACGACAGATTGTGGCGGAACTGATAAGAGAGAAGGCATTACGTTCCTTAGAAGATGAAATCCCACATGGAATAGCAGTCGCAATTGACAGCATGAAGTTTACCAAAAAGATTGTCAATATTGATGCTACCATTGTATGCGAACGGGATTCCCATAAAGGAATAATTATTGGTAAACAAGGTTCCATGCTCAAAAAAATCGGAACTTTAGCCAGAAAAGAGATTGAAGAATTGCTTGAAATGCAGGTTAATCTTCAGTTATGGGTTAAAGTAAAGAAGGATTGGCGGGACAGTGATTTTATGTTAAAAAATTTCGGATATCATAACGATAGGGAAGTATAGAAATCATGAAACTGCATACCCTAGAATCAAACAAAGCAATTGGTAATTAACCTAGGGGGCAGTCAAACGATGAAAGAAACAAGTTACTGGGAACGTTTTTGTACATCCGGAGCAGTTGAGGATTATCTCAGATTTAAGGCAGAAAGCAGAAATGAAACGTTCGTAGGAAAGAACATACTTAAGACGTATCAAAAGGAAGCAGACAGTGCAGGATTATGTAATGATGACGGGAATGGTCATAAAGACATTGCCCGTGGGTGAATATGACAGACATGTAACCATACTGACCAAAGAAAGAGGAAAGATTACCGCATTTGCAAAAGGGGCAAGACGCCCCAACAGCAGATTAGTGGCGGCAACCAATCCTTTTTCTTTTGGTGAGTTTAAATTGTATGTAGGTAAGAATTCTTATACTGTTTTGGATGCATCTATATCGAACTATTTTGAAGAACTTAGGAATGATTTTATTGCGGCTTATTACGGTATGTATTTTTTGGAACTGACGGATTATTATACCAGAGAGAATAACGATGAAGTAAAGATGTTAAAACTCTTATACCAGACGATGAGAGCTTTATGTCTGCCTTCCCTTTCCAATGAACTTATAAGATACATATTTGAGATGAAATCCCTTGTGATTAACGGTGAATTTCCGGGGATTCCCCAATGGGAAGGTTTATTAGAGTCCACGGCGTATTCCATTCAGTATATCATGGACAGCAGTATAGAAAAACTCTATACATTTACCGTAAATGGGCAGGTTTTGGCCCAATTAAAGGATATCAGTCATTTTTATATGAACAGACTAATCGACAGAAAGCTAAAAAGCTTACAAGTGCTGGAAGAAATGTTATAAATCAGTTGAAAATGTGAAAGATATCTTATATAATGATGTGAAAATGTCAAATAGAAGAAAGAGAACCGATATATGCGTAGATGTAGTCTGATTTTTGCAGGTGCGGTGATTACAATATCACTTACCTCATGTGGTCGGACAAAAGAGAAGGCGTATGATGTATCAACCATCGTATTGAAAGAAAACGAAAGCATTCATGAATACATTGTTGAGGCCTTTGATGAAACAGTCTATGATAAAGAGGAATTAAAGTCTTTGATTCAATCGGAAATTGATGTATCAGGCGGTCAGGTATCTTTGGACGGGTTTTCGGTGGAAGATGATGTTGCAAGAGTAAGTCTTAGTTATGGGTCGTCAAAAGACTATGAACAGTTTAACCGGGAGATATTCTACGTTGGAACCTTTGGTGACGCTGTTTTAGAAGGATATGAGTTTTCCTTACAATTATATTCGGTAAAAGACGGAAGTGAAGTATCTGTTCTTAAACTGCCGGGGATGCAGGATGAAAAAATATGCATCTGGGAGTCGGGGCATGAACTTAAGATAGATGGCAATATTCTCTTTTTTTCAGAGGGCATTGAGTTAATTAACGATCATTGCGCAGCCATAAGAGAAGGCACTTATGGTTATGTGATATATGAATAAATGAATGAGGTGTACACAATGGAAAAGACAATGGAAAAAATCGTAGCATTGGCAAAAGCCAGAGGATTCGTATATCCGGGTTCTGAAATCTACGGTGGACTTGCAAACACATGGGATTACGGTAATCTCGGTGTAGAACTTAAGAACAATGTAAAAAAAGCATGGTGGCAGAAATTCGTTATGGAAAACCAGTACAATGTTGGTGTTGACTGTGCAATCTTAATGAATCCGCAGACATGGGTAGCGAGCGGTCACTTAGGTGGCTTCTCAGATCCTTTAATGGATTGTAAAGAATGTCATGAACGTTTCCGTGCAGATAAGATTATCGAAGACTATGCGGCTGAAAAAGGCATTACTTTAGATGGCAGTGTTGATGGTTGGGACAATGCAAAGATGAAAGCCTTCATCGAAGATAATAATGTTCCATGTCCTACTTGCGGCAAACATAACTTTACTGATATCCGTCAGTTCAACTTAATGTTCAAGACCTTCCAGGGTGTAACGGAAGATGCTAAGAATACAGTATACTTAAGACCTGAAACAGCACAGGGTATCTTTGTTAACTTTAAAAATGTACAGAGAACAAGCCGTAAGAAAATCCCATTTGGTATCGGACAGATTGGTAAATCATTCCGTAACGAAATTACACCGGGTAACTTTACATTCCGTACAAGAGAATTTGAACAGATGGAACTCGAATTCTTCTGTGAGCCTGATACAGACTTAGAATGGTTTGCATACTGGAAACAGTTCTGTATTGATTGGTTAAAATCTCTTGGTATGAAAGAAGAAGAGATGAGAGTACGTGACCATGATGCGGAAGAACTTTCATTCTATTCAAAAGCTACAACAGATATTGAATTCTTATTCCCATTCGGTTGGGGAGAATTATGGGGTATCGCTGACCGTACAGACTATGACTTAACACAGCATCAGAATGTATCTAAGGTTGATATGTCATACTTTGATGATGAAAAAGGCATAAAATATGTTCCGTACGTTGTTGAACCTTCCCTTGGTGCTGACCGTGTGGTACTTGCTTTCCTTTGCGCAGCTTATGATGAAGAAGAAATTGCAGAAGGTGATGTAAGAACAGTACTTCATTTCCATCCTGCACTTGCACCGGTTAAGATTGGTGTGCTTCCTTTATCAAAGAAATTAAGTGAGCCTGCAGAAAAGATTTTCTTTGAACTTAGCAAGAAGTATAACTGTGAATTCGATGACAGAGGTAACATTGGTAAGAGATACAGAAGACAGGATGAAATTGGTACACCATTCTGTATTACTTATGACTTTGAATCAGAAAACGATCAGGCAGTTACCATCCGTTTCCGTGATTCTATGGAACAGGTTCGTGTTCCGATTGCTGAGCTTGATGCATATTTTGCAGACAAATTCACATTCTAATTTTATGAAATTGATAGGAGTCCGTCACAAATGTGGCGGATTCTTTTTGTACAAACGGACAATTGTATTTTTTTTGCAGATTTTGCGTGCATGTTAAGTAAACAAATGCTATAATAGTGGAAGATGATTAATATGCCAAAAAAATGGGCATAAGAATTATGTATTACAAAATATTGGAAATGGAGGATACATATGACTAAATGGGTATATGCCTTTGAAGAAGGTAGTGCTGACATGAGAAACCTTTTAGGTGGTAAAGGTGCCAACCTTGCAGAAATGACTAATCTTGGTTTACCGATTCCACAAGGTTTTACCGTTACAACAGAAGCTTGTAATGATTATTACGATAAGGGTAAAAAAGTATCTGACGAAATTAAAAAACAGATTTTTGATGCTCTTAAAGTATTAGAAGAAAAACAGGGTAAGAAATTTGGTGATAACAGCAATCCACTGTTAGTATCAGTTCGTTCGGGAGCAAGAGCTTCCATGCCGGGTATGATGGATACCATCTTAAACCTTGGTCTTACTGATGTTGCAGTAAAAGGTTTTGCTAAAAAAACAGGTAATGAACGTTTTGCTTACGACTCATACCGTAGATTTATCCAGATGTTCTCAGACGTAGTTATGGAAATTCCGAAATCTAAGTTTGAAAGAGTATTGGACGAATTCAAAGAGAACAAAAAAGTTGCTCTTGGTTTAGGAGAAAAAGATCAGATTTTTGATACAGACCTTGATGCAGAAGATATGAAAGCTGTAACTGAAAAGTTTAAAGCAATCTACTTAAAAGAAAAGGGAGCAGGTTTCCCACAGGATCCTAAGGTACAGTTGATGGAAGCTGTAAAAGCAGTATTCCGTTCTTGGGATAATGAAAGAGCTATTGTTTACCGTAGAATGAATGATATTCCCGGCAGCTGGGGAACAGCTGTTAACGTACAGGCAATGGTATTCGGTAATATGGGTGAAACATCCGGTACAGGTGTTGCATTTACACGTAACCCATCTACCGGTGAGAATAAGATTTATGGTGAGTACTTGATTAACGCACAGGGTGAAGACGTTGTTGCAGGTATCAGAACACCACAGCCAATCAGCAGATTGGAAGAGGACATGCCTGAATCGTATGCTCAGTTCATGGAAATTGCTAATAAACTGGAAAATCACTATCGCGATATGCAGGATATGGAATTTACCATTGAAGAAGGTAAATTATTCTTCTTACAGACAAGAAGCGGAAAGAGAACAGCTCAGGCTGCTATGCAGATTGCATGTGATTTAGTAGATGAAGGAATGATTACTCCTGAAGAAGCAATCGCAAGAATTGATGCAAAATCATTGGATCAGTTATTACATCCTACTTTTGATCCTAAGGCATTAAAAGAAGGAAAAGTAATCGGACAGGGTCTTCCTGCTTCACCGGGTGCGGCTGCAGGTAAAGTATTCTTTACAGCAGAAGAAGCTAAGAAGGCACATGAAAAAGGCTCAAGAGTTATTCTTGTCCGTCTTGAAACATCACCGGAAGATATCGAAGGTATGCATGCAGCAGAAGGTATCCTTACCGTTCGTGGTGGTATGACATCTCACGCAGCAGTAGTAGCAAGAGGTATGGGTACAGCTTGTGTCAGCGGTTGTGGTGATATCATTATCGATGAAGAAAAGAAAGTATTTGAACTTGGTGGAGAAAAGATTCACCAGGGTGACCATATTTCACTTGATGGTTCAACAGGTATCATTTACTACGGTGATATCAAGACTCAGGAAGCTACTATCAGCGGTAACTTCGAAAGAATTATGGCTTGGGCTGATGAGTTCAGAACATTACAGGTTAGAACTAACGCAGATAACCCGGCAGATGCAGCAAATGCAATTAAGTTTGGTGCAGAAGGTATCGGTTTATGTAGAACAGAGCATATGTTCTTTGAACCGGAACGTATTCCTAAGATTCGCCAGATGATCTTAGCAAGAACCGTAGAAGTTCGTGAAAAAGCTTTGAATCAGTTAATTCCATTCCAGAAAGCTGACTTTAAAGGCATCTATGAAGTTATGGAGGGAAGACCGGTTACAATCCGTTTCTTAGATCCGCCACTTCACGAGTTCGTACCTACAGATAAAAAAGATATCAAAGAACTTGCTAATATGATGAATATGTCTATTGAAGAAGTAGTATCTATCTGTGATTCATTACACGAATTTAACCCTATGATGGGACACAGAGGATGTCGTCTTGCAGTAACATATCCTGAAATTGCTAAGATGCAGACAAGAGCTGTTATGGAAGCTGCCATCGAAGTAAACCGTGAAAAAGGTTACAAGATTGTTCCTGAAATCATGATTCCGCTTGTTGGTGAAAAGAAAGAGCTTAAGTATGTTAAGGATGTTGTTGTTGCAACAGCTGAACAGGTTAAGAAAGAGCAGAATTCAAATATCAAGTACAAAGTAGGTACTATGATTGAAATTCCCCGTGCAGCACTTCTTGCTGACGAAATCGCTGAAGAAGCAGAATTCTTCTCATTCGGTACAAACGACTTAACACAGATGACCTTCGGTTTCTCAAGAGATGATGCAGGTAAGTTCTTAGAGCATTACTATAAATCTAAGATTTATGAATCAGATCCATTTGCAAGACTTGACCAGAATGGTGTTGGTCAGTTAGTAGAAATGGCTGCAAATAAAGGACGTGCTACAAGAGAAGACTTAAAACTTGGTATCTGTGGTGAGCATGGTGGAGACCCAAGTACAATTGAATTCTGCCACAAGGTAGGACTTAACTATGTATCTTGTTCACCATTCCGTGTGCCGATTGCAAGACTTGCTGCAGCACAGGCTGCTATCAAAGAATCTAAGTAATTAGATTTATAAAGCAAAATTTATCCCTCTGCTGAGTAATCGGCAGAGGGATTTTTGTAGTTATTTGTAATTTTTATGATTATGTAATATAATGATATATAAACAAAGGAGAGTCAATACTTAATCAATATTTTTTGATTAACAGAAAGGATGTTATCAATGATTAGCAAAGAACAAATTGCGCACGATTTAACAATAGTATACCTTAATAACCGTTATGGAATTAATGTGGAAGGTTATATTTCAGTAAGTGATGGAGATGGACACGGAGATATAACTACCAAAACATTTCCCGATATTTCTGAAATAAAATATAAAAAGGTCGGCACAGGAGAAAAAGGATTTTTAGGTCTGGAGAAAAAAATGAAAGTTGAGGACGGATATAAGGCTGATAGTATAATCGATAATATGATTAAAGAATACTATCAAGTTTTTTCTCGAATTTTAAGCCGCCTCAATTAACATGAAATTTAAACAGCAAACTCCTTCTTTTGCTGATAGCACCACAGGCTGCTATAAATAATAAGTAGAGCGATCGCTTAACTAACAGTTAAGAAAAGTCTATAAAATTATGAATATCCTACTAGAATCGTAATGGTTCTAGTGGGATATTTTTTTGTGGTGAAAGTGGTGGGAATGTATGAGAAATATGGAAGAGTGGGGAAAAGCGATTGGGGTGGTTGGACGAAAGGTTACATGATTATGTTTAAATCACCTATCTAAAAGTGATTTTTATTGGACACTTAATTTGAGATAATTTCTATGTAAGAACTATTAGCACAGGCTTATGAGAGTAAGAAAGTTTTATTTTAGTCAGTAAAATAGTAATAACAAAAGAATTTGGAGGTATTAATATGGCTCTTAGAAAATCACAAAAAGAAATGGTAATATGGAAACTATAGAAATTTATATGCCATTGGCTAGAAAAATTAATAATCAGAAATTGATAGATGAACTTAATAATTTGATATTTAAGTAGAAGTAATCTTTAAGCGAAACCATTGCCACCCGTACATTCATTGTGATAGAGAGTATTTTTTATATCTCATGCTTTATATGAGATGTATAAAATTATTGTAAATAAGAATTAGTGGTATGATTTTCATATTTAAAGTGTTCGAATTCGACCACTTTAAACTGTCATGACGTATATTAAAGAAAATGGTGTGCCAAAAATTAGATTGACACACTGTTTTCTTTATGTTATTATGCCAATAAATAAATGACACAGAGGTTGCTATGGTAACAACAATAGAACAAGCATTAGAAAAAATTGCTGAATTAGAATCAGAGAACAAGGCGTTACGCGAAGAAATAGAACGATATAAGAATATTACACCAGCCGGGCGCAAGAAGCATGATGAGACATGGATGGCTTCGTATAATGATTTTGTCGTGAAGTATGAATCTGGTATGACCATTATGGAGATTGTTAATCAGGGAGAGATTAGCAGACGTACAGCATATAGGTATAAAGCGTATTATGATGAGCTGAGAAATAAGAAAATGGATTGACTAAAGTGACATAGAAATAGTATACTATCTGTAGAAGGTGATGCACAGCCTTATAAATGAGCGATTTATTAGTGGGTGATGCACAGCCCTAAAGTGAGCGAGTTAACAGATGGCAGAGACTATGGTCTCTGCCATTTTTTTGTAGGAAGGTAAATTTATGAATAAACGAATAAGAATATATGAGATACAATATGAATATATACAGTATTTATCTTTATATCAAAAACATATATTTTCACATAAAGATGGAAAATCTAATCGTAAGTATATTGGTATTGTTATGGAGATTAATGGGATGAAATATTTTGCCCCTTTATCTTCATACAAGGATAAGCATAAGAAAATGCCAGAAACAGTAGATTTTATTAAGATAAAGGATTATGCGGTTATTAATTTAAATAATATGATACCGGTTCCTTCTGACCAAATAATTGAGCTGGATATTAATAAAGAAAAAGATTTGAGTTACAGATATTTATTACAAGCTGAGAGTCGAGAAGTTAACAGACAGAAGAATCGAATAAGAAAAAATGCAGAAATTGTATATAGTCATAAAATGTATAATGGTAATACGACAGCTTTAGCAAAAAGAACAAATGACTTTGGTATGCTTGAGAAACTATGTGGGAAATATTAATGTTATTTATCCCTGCAATCGCAGGCTAATTATTTAATACCTCACAGGCTGCTATCAACAACAAACAGTAATTAACCGAGCCTATGGCGAGGGCTGCTTATTGAACGATAGTTCAATAAGAGTTTCCCGGAAAAGATTATAATGAAGCTATACATTGTATAGGGAGTCTGTAATAGGCTCCCTATATTTTTTGCATACTATGAACCTTGTAGAAAAATGTGGTTGATTAATTTGAGAATATGTACTATAACTAATAGAGAACATAAGTTCGATAAATAATTATTGCATAAATTCGTTTTTCTGCATATAATAATAGTGTAAACAAGTTCACAGTGGGCTGGTCGAAAGACCCAGGTCCAACCTATTTGGCGGGGAGACTCCCCGCCGTTTTTTATTTTAGAGGTATTATGAAGGAATTAAGTGTATTTGTAGATGAATCCGGGGATTTCGGTGAATATGAAAAACATGCACCATATTATATTATTACTATGATATGGTAACGAACAGGCGATTCATACAGAACCGCTAATTAGAAGAGAAGAACCGTATAGATATTTTCAACAAAATTAATTCATTAATCTATCTATCAAAAGTGAAATGTATTATAATGATTAATAAAATATGAAAAAAATATTAGGAGGTAAGTATGAATTATAAGGATAACTTTAATTGGATTAATGAAGGAGACATAGTAATTGAAGAAAACCGTATCACAATGACAGCACCGGCACTTACAGATTTTTTCTGTGGAGGAGAAACGGTAAGTGAAGAAGGAATCTTACCGGAGTCATTGTGTAATGCACCATATTATTATACTGAAATAGAAGGCGATTTCGTACTTAAGGTAAAGGTTTCTCACAAGTTTAAAGAAACTTATGATTCGGCTTCCGTTATGGTTATGCAGGATATGAAGAATTGGGCAAAATGCTGTTTTGAGCTTACAGACTTCGGAACTCATGCGGCGGTTAGTGTTGTTACTAAGAATGGTGAATCAGACGATGCGAATGGATGTAATATTGAAGGACAGGACTACTTGTGGTTAAAGGTATGCCGTGTAGGCAGAGCATTCTCTTTCCATTATTCTTTAGACGGAGAAAAATTCCATATGACGAGATATTTTCTTATGCCTGAAAGTAAAGTAGTTAAAGTTGGATTATTGGCACAGGCACCGACAGGTAGTGGTGGGGAAAGAGTATATGAACATTTATCCATTGAACCCGGTACGGTAAAGAACATTAGATTCGGGGAATAGAAAGAATAAGATAATAAAACAATCAGGGGTGATTCTATGAATGGTGTAACGATTATGTTAATTTCCACAATTGTGCTAGTTATGGCGTACATATTGTATGGAAAGTGGATTGCAAGAAAATGGGGCGTAGATGCCAAGAGACAGACGCCTGCATATGAGTTAAGAGACGGCGTGGATTATGAACCGGCTCCAAAAGGTGTTGTGTTTGGACATCAGTTTGCGTCCATAGCAGGAGCAGGACCAATAAACGGTCCTATTCAAGCGGCAATTTTCGGATGGGTTCCGGTTCTTCTATGGGTATTACTGGGCGGTGTGTTTTTTGGTGCTGTACAGGATTATGCATCAATGTATGTTTCAGTAAGAAATAAGGGTAGAAGTATAGGATATATTATCGAATTATACATTGGTAAATTAGGTAAAAAATTGTTTTTACTGTTTTGTTGGCTCTTTTGCATTCTGGTAGTTGCTGCTTTTGCAGATATTGTGGCAGGAACATTCCGGGGGTGGACGGTTACAGGAGGAGTCCGTAGTGCAAATATTGTTGCAAATGGTGCGGTGGCAACAACGTCTGTGATGTTTATTGTGTTTGCAGTTATTTTAGGAATGATTTTACGTTACGGAAAATTTCCTACATGGTTAAACACAGCAATCGCATTGGTAATGTTAGTTGCATCAGTTACTATCGGACTTTATTTTCCGATATATATATCCCTTGAAGTATGGCAGATACTGATTTTTATTTACATATTGCTTGCTTCTGTAGTACCTGTGTGGGCATTACTGCAACCGAGAGATTATCTGAATAGTTATCTTTTGGTAGCAATGATTCTTGCATCAGTTGTAGGAGTGTTATTTGCAAATCCGGCTATTAATTTACCTGCATTTACTGCTTTTAATGTGGATGGACAGTTTTTATTCCCGATTATGTTTGTAACAATAGCTTGCGGTGCAGTTTCAGGATTTCATTCTCTGGTGTCATCAGGCACAGCATCTAAGCAGATTAAGAATGAGAAGGATATGTTACCGGTTTCCTTTGGTTCTATGTTGATGGAAAGTATGCTTGCAGTTGTTGCATTAATAGCAGTGGCATCATTTGCAATAGGAGAGGCCAATGCACAGGGGTGGACCACACCGGCACAGATTTTTGCAGGTGCAGTATCAAACTTCCTTATTACAATGGGATTGCCTTCCGAGGTAATGTATACGCTTATTACATTGGCAATTTCAGCCTTTGCACTTACTTCCCTTGACTCTGTTGCCAGAATCGGAAGATTATCATTCCAGGAACTGTTTCTTGATAGTTCCATTAAAGATGAAGAGATGGGAACAGTAAGGAAAATACTGACGAATAAGTATTTTGCTTCTGTTATCACTTTGGTTTTGGCATTCGTATTAACGCGAGTGGGATATAAAAATATATGGGCATTGTTTGGCGCGTCAAATCAATTGTTATCAGTCTTTGCGTTTTTAGCTTGTGCTGTTTACTTGAAACGTTGTAAAAAAGTACGCTGGTTTATGTATATACCGTTAGGTGTTATGCTTGCTGTATCGTTTACGGCATTGGGATTTACGATTTTCAATAAAGCAAAGGCTTTGATTACCGCTACGTCACTTGCATATTTTGGTGACACATTACAACTTGTGTTTGCTGTTTCAATTTTTGCTTTAGGAATTTGTGTTGTTATTCAGGGACTTAGTAAATTATTATCAAAAAGTGAAGCAGATATGTAAATAACGCACTATATTTGGAGGTTCTATGGGAAAGGTAGTGGTTGATTCTATAAAGGTTTCAAATCATAATAGACAGATTGATGGATTAGTATATATGCCTATGGAATCAGGTATTTATCCGGTAGTTATTTTTAGTCATGGATACAATGGATTTAAAACAGATTTTGATTCTACTGCAAGGTTTTTGGCGGAACGTGGAATTTGTGCTGTGACATTTGCTTTTTGCGGAGGCTCAACCAGAGATACCAGCGGTATGTCTACGAAAGATATGACGATTTTTACGGAGAAAGATGATTTATTTGCTGTTTTCTCATATGTTAAGGAATTGGAATTTATTAATGAAAAACAAGTATTTTTGTTTGGCGGAAGTCAGGGTGGGCTTGTAACAGCTCTTGTAGTGGAAGATATTCCTGATGAGATACGGGGAATGATTCTTTTGTATCCGGCGTTTTGCATTGCTGATGATTGGAATAAGAAGTTTCCTAAAAAGGAAGATATACCGGAAGAATTTGAATTATGGGATATGAAGTTAGGAAGAGTGTTCTTTGAAAGTATTTACGGATATAATGTTTTTGAACATGTAGGTAAATATGACAATCCCATATTGGTTATGCATGGCGAAAAAGATGCGATTGTATCAATGAGTTATATGGATAAAATCAAAAAGGCATACAAAAATGTTCATTTGGAATTGTTTCCTTTGGAAGGTCATGGATTTAGCGATGAAGGTACTAAGAAAATGACGGAATTATTGTATGATTTTGTGGTTATGAATTGTATAGAAGATTAAAATGATAAAACCCCTTCTTATAAATTTTTTTATAAGAAGGGGTCAATTTTTTAATATCTTAAGATTGGGTCTATCTCTACTTCAAAAGGTAAAAGACTTAACACATCATTTTCCATATCAACACCGGGATATACTTCAATCAGACGAAGTCCGTTTTCACCCAGTTCAAATACGCAACGTTCCGTTACATACAGAATTTTCTGCTTGTTAGCGCGGGCACGTTTGGCAGAGAAACTGATGCTTGTGACTTTATCAATAAACTTTGGAACGGAACCGTTATTTTTAATGGTAATCATACCGTCATTTTCATCAACACTCAGACCTTTTGTATTAAAGGTCACGCAAAATACAACCGTTTTTGTCTTTGCTGTAATATTGGCAAAACCGCCAATGCCTGCAAAAGCACCGGGACCGCGGTGGGCGTTTACATTACCGTGTTTATCAACTTCGATACCGCCCATGAAACAGATATCAAGACCACCGTTGTTATATAAGTCAAACTGATTGGCCATATCATTCATGGAATTGGCACCGATGACTGCACCAAATACTTTACCGGATGCAGGGAAACCACCGACACCGCCTGACTCTACAGTAAGAGTTACTTTATCAAGAATTCCGCTTTCTCTTGCATATTTTGTCACTGTCTCAGGAATACCGACACCGATATTAACGATATCATCTTCCTTAAGCTCCATAGCAGCACGTTTACCGATAATATTGCCCGGTATATTGACAATATTTTTGGTAGAGGTTCTGGCTTCTAACATGTCGCTCCAGTCCTGCCACTGGGTATATGGAATTTCAAAGCTACCTGTAAGAGATTCATAAGCAGCATGGCGCGGTTCGGGTTTTACTTTTACGATGGCATCAACAAGACAACCGGGAATAATAGTGTTACGTGGTCTTGAAGGAGTGCTTACAATTCTGTCAACCTGCACGATGACCTTACCGCCGTTTGCTTTGGTAGCCTGACAAATGGAGAGGGCATCACCTGACATATACATATCGTCAAAAGAGATATTTCCTTTATAATCAGCGGCCGTTCCTTTAATGAGCGCCACATTTATTTTTGGGAGCTTATAATATAAGAATTCTTCACCATCAACTTCTACATGTTTTACTAATGAATCATCATGGGAGATATCATTGATGGCAGGACCGTCTATCATAGGGTCTACAAAAATATCAAGACCAACTTTGGAAAGAGCACCCGGTATACCGCCTGCCTGGGCTCTGATTGCATGGGAAATACAACCTAGCGGAAGATTATATGCTTCAAATTTATTCTCTAATACAAGTTTTTTGGTGCTGAACATAGCACCGAAATGTCCGCAGATGATTTTATCTACAGCACCTTCTTTGATGTATAATTCAGCATTCCTTGTTTCATCCCAAATACCAAATCCCGCACTTGAAATCATGGTTAAGTGCTTTGGAGAACCTGTCGCTTTATATTTACGGTAAAGCGCTTCGTGCAATTCAACAGGGTTTTCAATTCCCAGAAATGAATTAACACAAATAACATCACCGTTTTCAATTAAATTCATAGCTTCATCAGAAGTCATTATTTTGTACATTATCTTAGTCTCTTTTCTTATTTGTAAAATAACCGCAACAGATAAACAATACCATTTAAACGGTTATTTTACAAGAAAAATCGGTAAAATGAGTATTGATTAAGTGAAAAGAAGTAGAACTCAGTTCATTGATTGGACTGAGTTCTTTTGATTTGCATTGTTTACAATTAATAATGATGGTATAATTTAAGAAATCATTTTATGTCTTAGTGAGAAGGAGATAACTTAATGAATTTCAGAAGAATATACGCAGCTATACTTATAGTTATGCTGTCGATCAGTATGTGCGCCTGTGGAAATAACAATGACACCAAAACGAATGATGCTGCATCGGCTGATTCTTCTCAAGAATCCGATACAATACAGGATGATAGTACATCGGAAGATTTAGGTTCGAAAGGCAATAATTCAGAAGACACAGAGGAAACGAAGCCTCAGAATCCATTGCTGAAAATGCCGGAGTCTATTGATTTTAGTGCCATCAATTCTATACTTCCGGGAAGGGTTACGGTAGAAGGTACGGAATTTGTGGTAGATGGTGAAAATATATACATGAACGGAAGCAATGTTCCGTGGAACAATTGGAATGATTTTGGGGGCTCTTTTAATAAGAAATTCTGGAATGAGCATTTTGCAACGTTACATGAGAGCGGTATCAATTCTGTTCGTGTGTGGATTTCATGCAATGGTGATGCCGGTATGTCCATTACCAAAGAGGGATATGTGAACGGTGCTTCAACCAAACATTGGGAGCATTTAGATACTCTTTTTACCCTTGCAGAAGAAAACGGAATTTATGTTATGGCTACGTTAATGTCTTTTGACCATTTTAAGGATTCAAATAATACATATAACAGTTGGCGTACCATGATTCAGGATGAAACATTGATGGATTCCTATGTGGAGAATTACTTAATTCCTTTCTGTGAAAGATATGATGATTTTAATTCTCTTTGGAGTATCGACCTTTGTAATGAACCGGACTGGATTTATGAAAATTCTGAATGTGGCAAGATTTCATGGGAAAATATCTGTAAGTTTTTTGCAAAGGAAGCCTCAGCAATTCATGATAACAGTGATATTCTTGTAACAATCGGTTTTGGCATGATTAAGTATAATAGTGAAATTTATTCGGGAAATATGGGCTCGGATGAGTATTTGCAGTCGTTATATGCCGATGAAGCCGCTTATTTGGATTTTTATTCCACACATTATTATGAGTGGGAGGCAACATGGTACGGCTTTCCTTTTGATGTAACTCCTACGGAATTTGGTCTTGATGGAACTAAGCCCTGTGTGCTGGGAGAATTTCCGGCAGTCGGTATGTTGGGAAATGTAAATGGCTCAAAGGAAATGTCAGCGGATGATTGCTATATTAATTTATACAATAACTGGTGGAACGGTGCTTTTGCATGGACTTCTAATGGAGTGGATGATTGCGGAAGTCTTGAAGATTTCAAGACGGGAGCTATGGAAGTTTATAATATGATATATGAGGTGAAATAATGATTCTCTATTTTTCAGGAACCGGAAACGGTAAGTATATTGCAAACAGAATTGCTGCAGTTACTTCAGATGAAGTAGTAAGTATTAATGATAAAATGAAAAATAAGGATACTCAAGAGATTGAAGTAAATGGTAATTTAGTGTTTGTGCTACCTACCTATGCCTGGAGAATACCCCGTGTAGTAAGAAAATGGATATTGAATACAACATTTAAATCTGCAGAAAATGTATGGTTTGTAATGAGCTGCGGCGGTGAGATTGGAAATGCTGCAAAGTATAATAAGGAGCTATGTGAGCAGAAGAATTTTGTGTATAAAGGAACGGCTCAAATTGTAATGCCTGATAATTATATTCTTATGTTTAAGCTTCCGGAGGAGAAAAAGTTACAGGAGATAGTAGAAAAAGCAAATCCGGTTATTGATGACATTGCAAAACAAATCGTTGATAATAGGGAATTTTCAAAACCGCGAAATAATCTGTATGACCGATTTATGAGTGGTCCGGTGAATTCCATGTTTTATTCTATGTATGTTAAGTCGGATAAGTTTAAAGTAAGTGACAAATGCATTGGTTGCGGTAAATGTGCTAAGATGTGTCCCCTTAACAATATCTGTATGCAGGATGGAAAACCCACTTGGGGAAAAGAGTGCACTCAATGTATGGCATGCATCAGCTATTGTCCTGTAGAAGCTATTGATTATGGTAAAAAGACAGCAGGAAAGCGCAGATACCGAATGGAATAAGATTTATATGATTATATGAGGGAGTTAGTCATGGTAAGTTCAAAGGATAAAAGAATTAATAAACTTAAGAAAAAAAGAATATGGCCGTCAGTCATAGGCTTGCTTTTTATTGTTTTGATTTTTGGAGTGATTGTAGCTTTATTATTAGCTGCCTCCATTTTTGATGTTACGCAAAGAAAATTAGGCTATGCTGCCAATGATTCTGTAAAAATTGCAGAATTGTTTAAAGATTATTCAGAAGAAAATGCAGCGAGCCGACAGGAATTGGTAAAAACGTACCTTGATATTAATACAGATATTGAACAGGTTAGCTTGATAACAAAAGATGGAGAGCAGTTGTGGGCTTCAGGTAATGAATATCCAAATTTGGACTTTTCGTATAGATTTGATTTTCAAAAGTATGAGGAATTTTCCGATATCAGGATAGTGGTTGAAGAAGATTCAAATGATATGTTAGAGTTTGAGGACGGCGAGGTAACACTTACTACAAATATTTTGGATAGCGTTAATATTATGCCGCTTTTGATTGATGATGATTTTTTTGCGGTATTAGATGATAACGTTATTGTAGGATTTAAGATTTGGTATGTTATTCCGGTGAATGATATTCAGGTGCTTGCTTTGAATCATATTCAGATTTATGCTACTGACTTATTTATGATGATTATAAGTCTGATAGTCTTTGCTGTGATACTTGCATTCTTTGTACTTTACTATATTGTTTCATTCATCAGTTTCCTTATTAGTATGCGAAGAACTTCCAAGATTCTTTATACAGATATGGTTACGGGTGGCGATAACTGGTTACAGTTTGTTAAAAAAGCTACATCAAAATTAAAGTGGAACCGTAGGCGCAGACATAAAAATAATTATGCAATGGTTCATTTGAGAATATATAAATACAGAAGCTTCTGTACCTGCTTCGGTGTGCGTGAAGGGGAAGGATTAATTGAACAGTTTTACCTTAATTTGAAAGAAAAACTAAGTAAAAAAGAAGCTATTTCCCATCATGAGAATGCTGAGTTTGGGTTGTTACTTACCTATACCGATGAACAGGAATTAGTTGCCCGTCTAGAATCAATTCAGCAAGGATTAAATGCTATTTTACCGAGTATGAAAATGCATTTTGGTATTGGTGTGTATCTGATTGCCCAAGGTGAAAAAGACATTGATTTATTATATAACAATGCACTTTTGGCATGTGAAATGTCCGGTGAAGAAAATGAAAGCAGAATTGCATTCTTTAATGTTGAAATGAATAAACAGAAGCTGTGGGAGCGTAAGGTAGAAGACGATATGGACCGCGCACTTATAAACCACGAATTTATGGTTTATTTGCAGCCTAAAATCAGTACCGGAGAAGAAAGACTAGCCGGTGCGGAAGCGTTAGTAAGATGGATTCATCCTACGGAAGGATTTATTCCGCCGAATAAGTTTATCCCAATTTTTGAAAGAAACGGATTTATCTTAAAACTGGATGATTATATGCTAGAAGAAATAGCAAGGCAACAGGCAGAATGGATAGCGAATGGACGTAACATTGTTCCGATTTCAGTAAACCTTTCAAGAGCTCATTTTACAAGGGAAGATTTAGCGGAACACATTTGCAGTATCGTTGACAGATATAATGTGCCTCATAATGTAATCGAGTTGGAACTGACGGAAAGCGCATTCTTTGATGATAAGAAGGCATTGCTTGATACGGTTAGCAAATTAAGAAACGCCGGATTTATCGTATCAATGGATGACTTCGGTGCAGGATATTCTTCTCTTAATTCACTAAAAGAGTTGCAGCTTGATGTACTTAAGATTGATGCAGATTTCTTCCGTGGCTCAGGCAGTGAGGAAAGAGGTATGCTCATTGTTTCAGAAGTAATTGGTCTTGCTAAAAAATTAAATATGAAGATTGTTGCAGAAGGAATTGAAACGAGAGAGCAGGTTGACTTTTTAGCAGAACAGGAATGTGATTTGATTCAAGGATACTTCTTTGCAAAGCCCATGCCGATTCATGAATTTGTTGAAAAGTACTAAGTGAAAGTGGTATAATAAAGGAGCATAAATGCTTTGACGGAATATACATACAAGGGGGTATTTTATGGAACAACAGATCTTTACAAATGAAGTGATTTTATCCTGGCTTCAGTATTATGCAAAAAACACTACTTTGGATTTAGAACATGTTAAGATGATTGACATTACAAAAAAGAACAAGAATCTTATTCCGACAGTAGAAGCGCATAAGACAACCCTGGTATTCACAAATGCAGGAATTGAAGATATTTTTTACCGTTTGTGGAATGCAGGACTGGGAGAATGTGATGTTTGGTATAACGAAGGTTCAGATCCATCCGGTGAAATTCTTCATCAACAAGTGAAGGATATGATTGACAGAGGTATTAATGCTTCGGCCGGTATGTTGATTATTAATCCAAATGCCAGAAATACTGCTAAGATTGGTCTCAGTAATGAGATGTTTGAACGTGGTTCTATTAAATATGTCGGCAGTGAAATCAGAACTATAATTCTTAATAAAATGAGAATTGATTCTCAAGATGATATATGCGTTGTCGGTGGTGCCAGCATTGCCATAGAAGCTGCTCTTTTAGCACCGGAAGGTAATGTTATTGCTGTTGAATATAATAAGCAGGATAGAGCAACGCTTGCTGACAATGTGGCTCGCTTTGACTTACATAATATTAAGATTATTGACCATATTGATGCAGAGAATATGAAAGATTGTCCGGTTCCGAATCTTGTGTTCATGGTAGCTTCTGCAAGTACAGAACAGGAACTTGAGTACCTGATTGGATTAAATCCTGATATCAATGTTGTGATATATACATTAGACTTTAAAGTGGCAGCTAATATTACCACAACTTTACAGAATTACGGATTAACTGATACCTATACCATTCAGGTTGCAATTTCTAAGCTTGGAAGTAATAATACTTTCAAACAGGAACCTGCACCATGGATTATCGTAGCAAAAACACGTACAAACGGATAAGTAAATAGAGTTAGAAATGCACCTCAAATGCCAGATAGAATTAGCATTTGAAGGTGCATTTTTTTGTGACATATGTCATGTAAAAAAATAATGACATTTTTCACTTCTGTTTATTTTAAAACATTGTTAATATATCACTGTAATAAAAAGCGTTTACTTGATAGAAAGGAAATCAATATGAGTAAAGTAGTAGAAGTGGAGAATCTGGTAAAAAGATATAAGGAATTGGTTGCCTTAGATCATTTCAATCTTGAAATTGAAGAAGGGGAAATATTCGGTCTTTTAGGACCTAACGGCAGCGGTAAATCAACAACCATAAGCTGTATTTTAGGACTGTTAAAATATGATAAGGGAAGCATCAAAGTGTTTGGGAAAACCATGGATGCAAGCAGCTATGATATTAAGAAGGATATTGGTGTAGTGCTTCAGAACGTAGCGGTTTTTGATGAGCTTACCGTACAGGAAAATATTGATTACTTCTGCGGTCTATATATTAACGATAAGGCTCTTAGAAAACAGTATGTTGAGGAAGCAATTGCGTTTACAGGTCTTGAGGAGTTTAGAAAATTCCAACCAAAGAAGCTTTCCGGAGGTTTGCTTAGAAGACTTAATATTGCATGCGGTATTGCACATAAACCGAAACTGATTTTTATGGATGAACCAACAGTTGCAGTAGACCCACAGAGTAGAAATAAGATTTTGGAAGGTATTCAGGAGCTGAATAAAAACGGTGCAACAATCATATATACTTCCCACTATATGGAAGAAGTAGAGCAGATTTGTACAAGAATTGCAATTATGGATCAGGGAAAGAATTTAGCAATCGGTACAAAAGAACAGTTAAAAGACATGATTAAAACAGGGGAAATGATTCAGGCTGAAATATTGGATGCAGCGGATGATTTGATTGATAAAGTTAAAGAATTACCCCATGTATATAAAGCGGAATATGTTGATAATCATCTTAAAGTTCATTATACCAAAGGACAGAGAAATTTGGTGCGACTGATAGACTTCTTTAAGAACAATGATGTTTCTTTTGGAAGGGTATATTCAGAGTTACCTACTTTAAATGATGTATTCTTAGAAATTACCGGAAAAGAACTTAGAGATTAGGGGGAACCAATATGTTTTGGCATTTATATAAATGTAGAGTAAAAATACTTTTGCATAACAAGTATCTTTTATTCTGGATAGGAGTGTTTCCTATTTTGTTAGGAACATTTTTCCATATGGCTTTTTCTGAAATTACAGAAAAATCAGAGTCATTAGAAACCATTGGTGTGGTAGTAACAACAGAAGAAAACAATACTGATGCAGAAAAACTGACAAAAGAGTATGAAGGATTTTATTCATTCATTTCTACGATGGAAGAACAGGGATATTTTGAAGTATCCTATGCGTCTTATGAAGATGCTATGAACGTGGTAAGTGAAGATGAGGCTGATGGTGCGCTTGTACTTACAAAGACGGAAAATGGCATTGATATGTCCCTTGTATTTGCAGGAAGTGGAATGAATGAAACCATACTGAAGAATATGATTAATACATATAAGTATGGAGAAAAAGTGATTACAGAAGCAGCAATGACAAATCCTGCTGCGCTTGAAAGTGTAATAGATGAACTTTATAGCGAAGTAAGCGTGAATAAAGAAATATCCTTAAATGCTAAGAATATGGATATCTATAACCAGTATTATTTTGCTCTTTTTGCAATGACATGTATGTTTGGTGCAAGTATAGGTTTATTGAACACAGAGCATTGTCAGGCAGACCAGTCTACAGTTGCGGTCAGAAGAGCGGCATCGCCTACGAAAAAAATGGCAATGGTATTGTCAGAATATCTGGCAGCTGTAACCATTATGGAGCTTTTATTTGTAATATTAGCAGCATATTTGGTGCTGGTGCTGGGAGTAGACCTTGGAAACAGATATGGTTTAATTGCATTGGCAAGCTTTGTGGCATCTCTTTTGGGTGTTGCATTAGGATATTTCTTTGGTGTGGTTATCAAAGGAAAACAGAGTGCAAAAGAGGGTATTCAAATGGCTGTTATATTGTTCTTGAATTTCCTTGCAGGGTTAATGGTTGGTAACATGAAATTCATTATTGAAAAAGCATGTCCTGTATTTAACAGAATCAATCCTGCGGCAATTATTTCGGATTGTTTTTATTCCATCTGTGCCTATGATGATTTATCCATGTATGTAAGATGTATCATTTCAATGGGAATTTGGACAGTATTACTTGCAACTGTGTCGATTATGGTATTAAGGAGGGAAAAATATGCAAACTTATAAAGCGTTTCTTAAAATAGCATTGAAAAATTATCCTTCCGTTATTATCTACTTTGTAGTATTTATGATTGTGGCTATTATGGCTACTTCTCAGGGAAAAGAGTCAGAAAAAGAATTATATAAAGATGAAGAAATAAGCTTTACGGTATTTAACAGGGATGGGAGTGCACTTGGTGAAGCAATCAAGGACTATCTTTCCGTAAAAAATACTTATGTGGAAGTTGCGGACAATGAAGAAGCAATCCGTGTTGCTCTTTATTATCGTGATATTTATTATGCCGTGATAGTTCCGGAAGGCTTTGAAGAGGCTGTTGCATCCGGTAAAGATATGGAGTTAATGAACTATAAAGTTACGAATACTTCTGTTGGATACTATATGGATATGTACATTGAAAATTATATGAAAACATTAAAGTCTTACATTGTGGCAGACAATGATATGGAAACTGCAATTAAGAAAACTTTGGATACACTTAAGAATAGTGTAGACGTACAGCTTGTTGCAGATATTAATAATAGCGGAATTACCGGAAATCCAATGGCTACAAGTACTATATCAGATGATAAGCCGATGTACTATTATTTTTATCAATACATTCCGTATATTTTCCTTGCTATTGTAATTACCGGTATGGGGCCCATACTGATTACATTCGGAAAAAAAGATGTTAAGATGCGTATCAATGTTTCCGCTCAGAGTTTTAAGAGTTACGGTGTACAGATGTTTTTGGGAATTGTAACTTTTGGGGCTGTGATTATGGGTATTTTTAATATTCTTGCCTATGTTTTATATGGAAGTACCATTTCAATGACAGCTTTTGTATGTTATCTGATACTTACTTTGTGTTTCTTACTGGTTTGTCTTGGAATTACTTATTTTGCCGGATTTGTATTTTCTAAATCAGATGTTATGGGTGGATTTGCCAATGTTGTTTCTCTTGGTTTTTCATTCCTTGGGGGCGTATTTGTACCATTGGAGTTTCTTGGCTCGACCATAAAAAATATTGCAAGATTAACACCAACATATTGGTATATTAAGGCAAATGATGTTATAGTAGGAGTGGAGAAATTCTCAGACTTGAATATGGAAGCGTTTATGAAGAATTGCGGTATATTGGTTTTGTATGCTTTGGCATTCTTCTGTATAGGTCTGGCGGTTTTAAGATATAAGAGAGAGGAAGCTTAGGTAAATGAGCACCCTTTGTGACAGATTGTTACTTTTTGCAATTTCAATATTGTTGATTGTGAAGAATCAGGTAGACTATGTAATGGTCTGCCTGATTCTTGCTGTTATTATTACAGAAGCGATGATAATGTATGTAAGGCAAAAGAAAACAGTGTTGTTTATTTGTGTTGTATTTTTGATTGTCAGTTTCTTTGTCCCAAAGCTTACCGCGTTTTATCCGCTACTTGTGTATGAATGTGTATTAAGCGGTATTTATCCGGTTATTCCGATGCAGTTTCTACTGGCAGTTCTTACTTATGTGGAAAAATTTGAATATCGTATATTGTCTAAAGAAATATACGGTGTCTTGATTTTTATGGTTATCGGAATTGCTTGGGGAATAAAAGCTAAGAAAGCCTACGATTTATCAGAAAAAGTACATAATCTGCAAGATGAAGAATCTTTTCTTTTACAAAAGAATAAGAAAAGTCATGAAGAGCTGGTAATAAAGCAGGATACAGAAATCCATGCTGCGACTCTTGCAGAGAGAAATCGAATTGCAAGGGAGATTCATGACCATGTGGGGCATATGTTATCAAGGTCAATCTTACAGCTAGGAGCTATTTTAGCAATTAACAAGGAAGAGAAAATGAAGGCACCTTTGAACGATTTAAAAATCACCCTTGATACAGCCATGAATAATATTAGGGAAAGTGTGCATGACTTAAAAGATGATTCTGTCGATTTGGAATACATGGTAAAGGATATGGTGAAGCAATATGATAATCTGAAAATAGAAATAGATTATGATATGAGTCCCTATCTTTCCAAAGAATTAAAGTATTGTCTTGTTGCAATTATAAAGGAGTCTCTTACCAATACAATCAAACACAGTGACAGTACCAGGGTTATTATTGTTATGAGAGAACATCCTGCGTTATATCAAATACTGATTGAGGATAATGGTTCAAAGAGCAAAGAAGCGATAAAAGCGATGGATGATGTTTCCGGTAAGCATGGAATTGGTCTTGAAAATATCAGGGAAAGAGTGAATGCATTTCAGGGAAATGTAAGATTTTCCGGTGAAAATGGATTTAAGATATTTATATCCATTCCTAAGAAGCAGAGAGGTTAATGATGAGAGTTTTGGTTGTAGATGATGATGTGTTTGTAACGATGTCGCTTAAAACAATATTGGAAAGCGATGAAAAGATACAGGTGGTAGGGATAGGAAATAACGGTAAAGAAGCAATTAAGCTGTATGAAGAGCTAAAACCCGATGTGTTACTTATGGATATCCGGATGGATGTAATGAATGGATTAGATGCAGCGGAAGTTATATTTAATTATGATAAAAAAGCCAATGTTTTATTTTTAACTACTTTTTCGGATGATGAATATATTATAAAGGCTTTGCATTTAGGTGCGAGAGGATATCTGTTAAAACAGGATTTTGAAAGTATTATTCCTGCAATAAAAGCAGCGTATAGCGGGCAGAGTGTATTTGGCGGTCAGATTGTTTCAAAGTTACCTAATCTGATGGGGACAAGTGATGTACAAAAAACTCAAGAAAACAGTCATGATATGTTTGAACGTGAATTTGACCTTACCAAAAAAGAGATTGAAGTGATGGAGCAGGTATCATTAGGTCTTAATAATAAAGAAATTGCTGCCAATCTTTATCTTAGCGAGGGAACGGTTCGTAATTATATTAGTACCATCTTGGAAAAACTGCAGTTACGTGACAGAACACAACTTGCTATTTTCTATTTGAAAAAAATGTAGTTCTATGATATATTGCTATTACAATGATAATACTTTGGATAAGGAGACTTGTTATTATGAAAAATGTGAAGAGATTACTTTCCAGAATCATTAGTTTGGTAATAGTAATGACTATGTTAAATGGATGTGCTTACATAACACCATTAGTCAGTTTAAATGAAATAGTAGATTCATACGATGATGAGTATGCCAAAAACGAAAATGAAGATATAGATGATGACGATGATGATACAGAGCCTGAACAACCCAATCCTTCTTGGGATACTGAGATAGAGCCGGTAGAACCGGATGTGCCGGTAGAACCGGACGTACCTATGGAACCGGATGAGATGGATGCGCAGACAATTATGATTTATATGGTTGGTTCTGATTTGGAATCCTATTATGGAAGCGCCAGTGCAGATTTGGAAGAAATAATGGATGCAGGAGTGGATACAGAACATAATAATATTGTTGTTTATACAGGTGGTGCTTCAGAATGGCAAATGAATGGGATACCGGATTATGAGAATTCTATTTTATTGCTGAATGATGCTCATGAGTTTGAGGTGATTTATACAACAAGCCTTGATAATATGGGAGAGGCGGATACTTTAAGTAATTTCATTAACTATTGTTATGATAATTTTGAGTCCGAAAGCTATAGCCTTATTTTATGGAATCATGGTGCAGGTCCTGTATACGGATTTGGTGTTGATGAGAACTATATGGATATATTAACAATTGATGAGATGAAGATAGCATTCGAAGATTCTGTGGGACAACGGAATAAGCGCCTTGAATGGGTTGGGTTTGATGCGTGTTTGATGAATTCTTTAGAATTTGCTGATTTATTAGAGCCATATGCTAATTATATGATTGCGTCCCAGGAAACAGAGCCGGGATGGGGATGGAATTATGATTTTCTTTCTATTACTTCTGAAAAACCATTAACCGGTGAGGAGATGGGTAAGGAGATAGTGGATACCTATATGGAATATGGGGAATTTATTTTTGACATATCTCCAAGATATTATTGCGACTTAACATTATCTTGTATTGATTTAAAACAATATGGTATTGTTGAGTCAGCGCTGAATAAATGTTTTGCGGAACTTGATGATGGATTAAATATTGATACATATCCTAATATGGTCCGCGGACGTGAAAAAACAAGAGCTTTTGGTGTGTATGCCACATCCTTTGATTATGGTATGGTAGATGCAATGCATTTGCTTAAATTAATATCGGGAAATACGGAGTCGGCAGTTGATGTTATTGAGGCGTTACAGGATATGGTAGTATATTCAAAAACAAATATGAAAAATGCTTATGGTATTTCGATTTGTTATCCTTATGCATCAGGTTCTGATTATGCGGATGCATGTGTGGCATTCCAGGAATATATTGATTTTTCTTCTGATTATGTGGGATTTTTAAAGAAATTCTATACGATACAGAATGGGGATACTCTTTTTAGTGATTGGAACTTTAAGAATGCCGTTACAGGAGCTGAAACTATAGAGTCAACGGATGGATCAGGAGTGGATACCAGTGATTTATCATTACAGTTAACGGAAGAACAACAGAATAATTATGCCGACGCTGATTTCTTCATTCTTGCAAAAGCGAAGGATGCAGGTTTTATTACAGAAGAAAACGATGAGCGTGCAGAAGAAATCTATATGTTCATTCATTTTGGACAAGATGTAACTGTTGATGAAAATGGCGTTTTACACGGATATTATGGCAATAAAGCGTTATATTTATATGACGAAACAGAAGCAAGTTATTCGAGTATTCCATTCATTCTCATTGAAGAAGACAGTACGGAAGAGGAAGAGCGTTACATTAGTAATGTAATTCTTGGAAATTATAGTGTTGATGATTTATCTCTTTGGGAAATGGAGGCTGCTGAGCTGCAAATTGTGGTTAATGATGAGTACCCTGATGGTATTATAAGATCTGCAGTTCCTTTATCTGACGAGGAGGAAATCAGTCCAAGTAAACAATTGTTGGAGTTAGATGATTTTACTACACTAAGTGTAGTATCAAGGGGAAGCTATTTCACAAGAGGTGAGAACGGTGAAATGCTTAATTTCTATAGTTGGGAAAATTCCGGTTGGATGTTAGGATTTGAACAGGAGCTTACGAATGATTATCACTTAGAGATGCGGCCGTTAGACAATCCGGAAAACTATGTGTGTATGTTTAGAATCAAAGATTTACAAGGTAATTATTCTTATTCAGAATTGATTCCTTTGAAATAATCAAAGTGAAAAATGATATTGGTGTTATTTTGTAAAATTGGACAAAAATGCAAAAGTGTCCAATAGTTTGAGCCTGAATCTTATTGTGAAAAAACAAATAAAATGTTACCCTATAACAAATAGGGGAGTAGTCGGCACAGTAATGTGTGGTTAGAATCAACATCATGGAAATTAGTTCCTGGTTTAACCTGAAATGACGAGACTTATCTGCAAGAGTGGATGAGTTTCGTCTTTTTTATTTGATAAGGCTGGTCGTTGTAACTATGATTGAATCGAGGAAAAAAAAAGATAATATATTATGAAAATGAACTATTTAAAGACAAATATGATTTGATTAATTGGATTTTTAATGCAGAGTTTCAGAGAATAGCACAAGATAGGAGCTATGAAACAGTGACTGAATTAATGGTTGATATCTGCGAGTATCTATATAATAATAGAAGCTTCTATCCTGCATGTGGGACCTATTAATGAGTTTCAAATTAATTTCTTTACTGATTCCTATGTTATGTCTTTTCAAAGATGGTTATGATATCATGGACATGATAGGTTTTTAAAGAGAGGAAAAATTTAAATGTATGACTTAATTTCAAAAGTGATATCAGAAATAAGTAATTTTATGTATAGCTATCTGCTGATTATTTTATTACTGGCGGTAGGTTTGTATTTTACTCTTCGTACAAAGTTTGTTCAGTTACGTTTGTTACCCGAGGCAATAAAGGTGGTTTCTGAGAAAAAAGGAGACAAGAAGTCCGTTTCGGCTTTTGAAGCTTTAATGGTATCTACAGCAAGCCGCGTAGGAACAGGGAACATTGTGGGTGTTGCAAATGCAATTGCCATCGGTGGATATGGCGCGGTTTTCTGGATGTGGGCGATTGCACTTGTTGGTGGGGCTTCAGCATTTGTTGAAAGTACCTTGGCTCAGATTTTTAAGAAACGTGACGAAAATGGCGGAAGCTATGGTGGACCTGCTTATTATATTGAAGCAGCACTTCACAAAAGATGGTTAGGTATTATTTTTGCTATCGCTTTAATTGCAACATATGCAATCGGATTTAATATGCTTTGCTCTTATAATCTGGTTACCAGTTTGTCAGAGTACAGTTTTTATGGCAATCCGGATACTTCTTATGTTCCGTATATTTGTGGCGGTATACTGGCAGTTTTGGTAGGTTTCTGTGTATTTGGTGGCGGAAAGCGGATTGTAAAGGTTACAAGTGTATTAGTACCGATTATGGGTGTTGTTTACATTTTAATGGCTCTCGTTGTTATGGTGATAAATATGGGAACGCTCCCGGGAGTAATAAAGAATATTTTTCAATCAGCATTTGATATGAAAGCAATTTTTGGTGGTTTTGCCGGTTCTGCGTTAATGCAGGGAATTAAGAGAGGATTGTATTCCAATGAAGCCGGTGTTGGTTCAGCACCAAATGCGGCAGCTGCCGCAGACGTATCACATCCGGTAAAACAAGGCTTAGTGCAGATGCTTAGTGTATTTATTGATACTCTTTTAGTATGTACTGCAACTGCTATGATGTGTTTAAGCAGCGGTATTGAACCGTCTGAATCTTTGACCGGAGCTCCGTTTGTACAAACAGCACTTTCGTCAAACTTTGGAAGATTTGGTTTCTATTTTATTACGGTATCTTTATTGTTATTTGCATTTACTACTTTGATTGGGAATCTGTTTTATTGTGAGGGATGTATTAACTATATTGCAAAACGGACCGTTGCTAAAAAGAGATTAAGAATATTTTATATGTTTGCCTGTGCGGTTATTTTTGTGGGAGCACAGTTAGACTTTGGATTGGTTTGGAATTTGTCAGATGTTTTGATGGGAATTATGGCTGTTATTAACTTACCCGTTATTGTAATCTTAAGCCGACCTGCGCTTGCTGCTTTAAAAGATTATTTGAAACAGCGTAAAGAAGGTAAAAATCCGGAATTTAAGGCTTCAACTATCGGTCTTCAAGGAAAAACTGAATTTTGGAATTAAAAGAAGGGTATGTCAGCGATGGCATACCTTTTTTTAGGACAAAATATTACAAATCATTGAAAAAATATTACATTGATATATTTGTTTTTTGAGGTTAAACTAAAAATAGTATGCAGTTGTATTTTGGAAAGTGAGAGGTTACATATATGGAATTTAAAGGTTTTACTTATGGATTTGCTGCAAAAAGAGGGATGTTTAGGTCTAAAGAGGGAATTAAGTCTCAGGAACTTTTATACCAAACAGGTATTAACTGGTTATGTCTGGCTGTAGTACTGGAACAGGAAACTGCCCATAGTACCAAGATTGAGTTTGATTTTGGAGCAAATAGTTCTGACAGAGATATTATTGCGGCCGTAGAGCGTGCTCATAAAAATAATATTAAGGTTTGCCTTAAACCGATGGTAAATTGTAAAGACGGTGTATGGCGTGCGTATATTAATTTTGCAGATTCAGACTTTGATGGTAATGACATTTACTGGGATAAGTGGTTTAAGAGTTATTCAGATTTTATGATTTATTATGCAGAGCTTGCAGAGGAAACCGGATGTGAAATGTTATGTATCGGTTGCGAAATGTGCGGAACGGAACGTAAGGAAAAACATTGGCGAAAGTTAATTGCTGACATCCGAAAAGTGTATTCCGGCAAATTAGTATATAATACGAATCACGGTCACGAGGATGATGTGAAGTGGTTTGATGCGGTAGATTATGTGGGTACCAGTGCTTACTTCCCTGTAGCAAAAGAAGGCGGTGCTACATCGGAAATGATGAAGCAGGCATGGTTGCCGGTTCGTGATGAGATGTATAAGATTCATCAAAAATTTAATAAACCCATTGTGTTTATGGAAATCGGTTGCCGTAGTGCCCATGGTTGTGCAACCATGCCTTGGGATTTTTCTCATAAAGACCTTCCTCATGATGAAGATGAACAGGCAGCTTTTTACGATTCCTGCTTATCTGTTTTTGCACATGAGCCATGGTTTGGCGGTGTGTTCTGGTGGGATTGGAGTACATATATTTATGATACAAAAGAAGAAGCCCAACAAGAAAATGGATTTAATATTCATTTGAAAAAAGCAGAAGAAGTGTTAAAAGAGTGGTATAAGAAATAATGAAATTAACTCATTTAGAGAGATTCAATGAAATTGTAATACAGATACACGATAATCCGGATGCGGATGCTGTAGGCTCAGGATATGCCTTATATCGTTACTTTTTATCAAAAGATAAAAAAGTAAAACTGATTTACGGCGGTAAAAATAAAATCAACAAGAGTAATATTCTTTTATTAGTTGATGAGTTAGATATTCCGCTTCAGTATGTTAAAGATGCAGGGAATCCGGAGTTATTGATTACAGTTGATTGTCAGTATGGTGAAGGTAATGTACAACTGTTTGACGCACAGAATGTTGCGGTGATAGATCATCATAATACCGGAAAACTGTCAGATGATATGTGTGAAATCCGAAGTCATTTGGTAAGCTGTGCGACGGTGTGCTATGCTCTTTTAAAAGATGCAAATTATGATGTGAATGCTGATATCAGGGTTGCTACGGCTTTGTATTACGGATTATATATGGACAGTAATCAGTTTTCTGAAATCAGTCATCCGTATGACAGGGATATGATGGACTTTTTACGGTTTGATAAAGGCTTAATTAGCAGATTAAAGTATGCAAATCTTAGTATTTCTGATTTTGAAACAGCAGGTATTGCCATTATCAGACATACTTATGTAGAAAAGCATCGTCTTGCAATTATTAATTCTAAGGCTTGTGATCCGAATATTCTTGGATTAATTGGTGATTTGGCATTACAGGTTGATTGTGTGGATGTTTGCATTGTCTTTTGTGAATATCCGGCAGGATATAAATTATCAGTAAGAAGCTGTACGCCGGAAGTTGCTGCCAATGAACTTGCAAACTTTATAACAGATGGAATCGGTAATGGTGGCGGGCATATTGATAAGGCCGGCGGTTTTATCTGTGGAGATGAGTTTTTAAGTAAGTTTGAAATGCGTAGCATTGAATCTTATTTGTTTAGCCGTATGGAAGAGTATTATAATGGTTATGATGTTATTCATTATCATGACCATATCATGGATAAGACGATTTTTAAGGAATATGTTAAGAAAGATATTTTGTACGGTTGTGTTAGATTAACCGATGTATTTAAGCCCGGTACGGAATGTAAGGTAAGAACCTTAGAAGGCGATGTGTTTGTTACCTGTAATGATGATACTTATATTATGATTGGATATAATGGTGAAGTGTATCCCATTGAGTCTAAGGTATTTGAGAGTAAATATGAATGGGCAGAGGGTATCTATGATAAGAGTTTTGAATATGCACCGTCTGTAATCAATTTAGCAGAAAATCAGCCATATGAGATTATGGATTATGTGCGCCCGTGCAAAGCGTTGAATGGTTCTGTCATATTGGCAAGACCTCTTGAAAAATACACCAAGGTATTTACCCGTTGGAATTATGAAACGTATATGTACGGAAAAGCAGGAGATATGCTTTGCGTAAGTAAAAATGATAAATCTGATATTTACATAGCTAAAAAAGAGATATTTTTAAAAATCTATAATGAGGCATAATTTGTAAGCCGGAGGAAGAAAGAAATGTCACAATATTATGAACGTCCATTGAAATTTCGTGTTATGAATGTATTCAGTAATCACATGGTATTGCAACGGGAAAAAAACATACATATTTTTGGAGAGGCTGAAGAAGGAACTAACGTAAAGGTTACGCTAATCCATTCAAACGGTAGTGAAGTTTCTGTTAAAACGGAAACTGAAAATGAAAAATGGCTTGCTATTTTACCTCCTTGTTCTGCTGAACTAAACTGTTCTTTGGTGGTTGATGCCTATAAGAATAGTAAAAAGATTGATACAATCGAGTATACGGATGTAGCAATAGGGGAAGTGTGGCTTGCCGGCGGTCAGTCTAATATGGAATTAGAGTTAAAAGACTGTGAAGGCGGACAAGATACACTGAAATATGACAATAATCCTAATGTACGTTTTTACTATACACAGAAAAATCCGTATAAAAACAAGGAATTTTATGAATCTGAAGAAAATTCGGGGTGGCAGACATTTGATTCTGAAAGTGCCCGTGCATGGTCAGCGGTTGGTTACTATTTTGCAAAAAAACTTTCTAAGGATTTAGACGGTGTAACAGTAGGAATCATCGGTTGTAACTGGGGAGGCACAAGTGCATCTGCATGGATGAATAAGGAAGCTCTTTTAGAAGATAAGGAGCTTTCAAGTTATGTAGAAGAGTATGAGAATGCCATTCAGGGAATTAGCGTAGAAGAACAGGAAAAAGCATATGACGAGTATCTTGCATTCCACACAGAATGGGATAAAAAATGCGGTCAGATGTATGTGGAAAATCCGAATCTTCAGTGGTCAGAGGTGGAAGCTGTGTTAGGACCATGCCAGTGGCCGGGACCCATGAATGTAAAGAACCCATTCAGACCATCAGGACTTCATGAATGTATGCTTCAGAGAGTATGCCCTTATTCGTTAAGGGGATTTATCTATTATCAGGGTGAAAGTGATGACCATAAGCCCCATATGTATTATAAACTCTTTACCCGTATGATTAGAGAATGGAGAGAAGAGTTCTTGGATGAAGAATTGCCGTTCTTAATGGTTCAATTAACTATGCATCGCTATCAGTATGATGAGGATTTTAAAAACTGGCCGATTATACGTGAAGCACAGATGGATGCCTATAAGACTGTAAAAAACACAGGTATTGCAGTTATTATAGACAGAGGAGAGTTTAATAATATTCATCCGGTTGATAAGTTGACTGTTGGTGAGAGACTTGAGCTTCAGGCACTTGCCCATGTATATGATAAACTTGATAAAAAGGATGCATTCGGTCCTGTTTATGACAAATGTATCTATCATGATGATTCTATTGAGTTGTGCTTTTTGTATGCACAGGATGGATTTACTGTAAAAGGTGAGATTGCAGGATTTGAGATTGCGGGACGTGATAAGCAGTTTGTGACGGCAGATGCTACCATTAAAGGTGACAGAATTATTGTTTCTTCAACGCAGATTGTTTCTCCGCTTTATGTGAGATATTTGTGGACTAATTATGCTGAAGTTACTGTATTCGGTAAAAATGGGCTTCCGCTTGCACCTTTCAGAACATGTAAGAAAGATGAAACGAAAACCCAAGTTCAAACAGCAAAAATCCAACAGATTATGGAAGTTTAGTTATTTAATTTAGTTCGATACTGATTAGCTATTTCAGGCATTCCCAATTCTTCATAAAGGTTGGCGAGTGCCTGAATTGGGTATTGGGTACAATAAGCTATATTGATTTTGCTTGTTGCTTCAAAAGCAGCATTATAATACCAAATGGCAGCCTCTTCATAATTACCCGTTTCTTTAAAATAATCGCCGAATTCGCACAACAATTCAGAACAAGCGCCTAAAGCCATACCCTTTATGGAATAACGGAATAATTCGTTAAGATTATTTTTTAAACGTGCAGCGTGGGCAAGAACACAACAGGCTTCAATGAGTTCGTCTTCCTTGCGTTCTGCATCGTTCAGAGTTCTTTCAAAAATCGGAGCGGAACGTATGAAATCTTCATCAGTACCACATACATATAATTCACGGGCAAATTGTTCGTGAAGTCTTGTATCCAGTCTTGTATTTTCGGGAGTGTAAGATTTAAGAAAAATATCTAAGTCGCGACTGCCATGATTTTGTAAAGGCATATGTTTAATCCGTATATCGGTTTCGATGATTTTGGCTGAATCATCAAAAACAACCGCTTCATGTACACAACCTTCAAAACGGTAGTTTTTGCCGTTGCGGTATAGCTTGGGTCTTAATTCTTCATCATAATTATAAACAGTATTAAACTGTAACTGATTCGTATACAGCATTTGTACAATATCAATATCCGGGGTTAAAACTTGTTTTAAGGCAATGAATTTTTTTTGTTCTTCAGGCTCTATTACTTCGTCAGCATCTGCGCAGTAGATATAATCTTTTGTGGCAAAAGAAAGTGAATAATTTCTTGCAGCACTAAAGTCTTTAATCCACTCAAAATCATATATTTTATCGGTATACTTTTTGGCAATTGCCTTAGTGTTATCCGTAGAACCCGTATCAACGATAATAATTTCATCAGCAATATCCCGTAAACAGTCCAAGCATCTGGATAATATCTTTTCTTCATTTTTCACAATCATACAAACACTGATAGTTGTCATAGGCACCTCCTGATATATAATATATTTTTCGGTGTTTTTATTGGTTTTCTTAAGCAATATATTAGTAAAATATGTATAAAGATGTCGAAATAGGCAAAAATTATGCCGAAACTAAATAAAAAAATTGTCTAATCCTGAAAAATAGTATATAATTTGAATATCAACGTAATTAAGATTGACGGAGGTACATATGAAATTAAGATTAAATAAGATGTCTGCGACACATAGAGTGAATGTTTCGGCTTTAATATCCTATACGGTAATGGTTGCTATTTTATTGTTTGCGTATGTTTTAGAGTTAGTAAAAGGAAGCAGAACATTGACCTATACACTAATTTTTGGTGTGCTTGATTTAATTCCATGGGCGTTATGTGTAATGATTTTCTTAAAAGATAGAAGAAGCAAGGTTATGAAATATGTATTAAGCCTTGGCTTTTCGTTCTTATATGCCTACGTTTTATTAACAGCGGCAGTTCCGACAACCTTTGTTTACATATTTTTGATTATGTTTTTAATAATACCTTATGGTGATATGAAGTTATGTATCATCACAGGTGCGCTTGCGATAGTGTCAAATGTTATTTCTGTAGCGATTGGTTTTACCAGCGGTTCGTTAACAACGGATGATTTAGCTATTATTGAGATACAGTTAATATCAGTATTGCTTTCGGCTGTATTTTCTTGCCTTGCAACAAGGGTAATCGGACAGGTAAATGCGCAAAGAATCGAAGAGTTAAACGGAGAAAAAGTAAAGTCAGATGAATTGTTAGCAACAACCCTTGAATTATCAAGAGGTATTTCTGATGATATTGATGCGGTAAGTATCAGAATGGAACAGCTAGACAAATCCGTAAATGCTACAAAAGATTCAATGTCTGATGTTTCTATGGGAGCAAATGAAACAGCGGAAGCTATGCAGGTTCAGTTATTACAGACGGAAGAAATTGTAGAGCATGTTAACAAGGTTAAACAGGTTTCTAAGATTATTGCGGAAGACGTTCGTCAGACGGAAGAAACCATTACTATCGGTAAAGACAATATTAATCATCTCTTAGATTATGTTAATAAATCGGAAGAGGCAAGCTCAACTGTTGCTGCTAAGATGACAGAGTTAACAGAAAATACAGAGAAGATGAATTCTATTGTAGATATGATTAATTCTGTTACAAGACAGACCAGTATGTTAAGCTTAAATGCTTCCATTGAAGCAGCAAGGGCAGGGGAGGCAGGCAAAGGTTTTGCGGTTGTAGCTTCAGAGATTTCCAGTCTTGCAAAACAGACAAGTGATGCAACTATCAGCATTACAGAATTGATTGAAGAAATTGCTCTTTCCATTGATGAAGTATTTAAAGCAATTAATCTCATGATGGAAAGTAATAAAGAACAGAATAAATCAGCGGAAACCATGGCGGCAAATTTTGAAAATATTGAAATGAGTGCCCGCAATATCTATGATTTAAGTGATGATTTAGAAAATGTAATCCGTAATCTTGCAAAATCCAATGAAAGTATTGTGGAAAGCATTAATAATGTTTCTGCAATTACTGAAGAAGTATCTGCCCGTGCTAATGAAACTCTGACTGATAGTGAGAAAGATGCTCAGATTGTAGATGAAATGGCAAGTGTATTTATGGAATTAAATGAAAAAGCTAAAAAATTAAATCAGTAAATTGGATTCAGTAAAGCGCAGATGCTTGAAGCATTTGCGCTTTTTAATGTTTGTATGTTAAACAAATAATGAAATTGACACGGGACATATTTCCAACTATAATATATTAGATATTTCGGGATTATATCGTTTGGAGGAAGACAAGTGAAAAAATACGGTGTAAATGAATTAAGAAAAATGTTTTTGGAATTTTTTGAAAGCAAGGATCATCTTGCGATGAAGAGCTTCTCATTGGTTCCTCATAATGACAACAGTTTATTATTGATCAATTCAGGTATGGCACCTTTAAAACCATATTTTACCGGACAGGAAATTCCGCCAAGAAGAAGAGTGACTACATGTCAGAAATGTATCAGAACAGGTGATATTGAAAACGTTGGTAAAACAGCACGTCACGGTACATTCTTTGAAATGCTTGGTAACTTCTCATTTGGTGATTATTTTAAACATGAAGCAATTGCCTGGACATGGGAATTTTTAACAGAAGTAGTAGGACTGGATGCAAACCGTCTCTATCCGTCAGTATATGAGAATGATGACGAGGCTTTTGATATCTGGAATAAAGAAATCGGAATTGCTCCGGAAAGAATTTTCCGTTTTGGTAAGGCAGATAATTTCTGGGAACACGGCTCAGGTCCGTGCGGTCCTTGTTCAGAAGTTTACTATGACCGTGGAGAAAAATATGGATGCGGTAAGCCGGACTGTAAGGTTGGCTGTGACTGCGACCGTTTTATGGAAGTTTGGAATAACGTATTTACTCAGTTTGATAATGATGGTAAGGGTAATTATACAGAACTTGAACAGAAGAACATTGATACAGGTATGGGATTAGAACGTCTCGCAGCTGTTGTTCAGGATGTGGATTCTATTTTTGATGTTGATACTGTAAGAGCATTACGCGATGATGTATGTAAGATTGCAGGCGTAACATATAAGGAAGATGAAAAAACTGATGTTTCCATCCGTCTGATCACAGATCATATCCGTTCTGCAACCTTTATGATTTCTGATGGTATTATGCCGACCAATGAAGGTAGAGGATATGTATTAAGAAGAATTATCCGTAGAGCTGCCCGTCACGGCAGATTACTCGGGGTTGAAGGTACTTTCCTTGCTAAATTAAGTGCAACCGTAATTGAAGGTTCAAAAGACGGATATCCTGAATTAGAAGAAAAGAAAGACTTTATCTTCAATGTATTAACCAATGAAGAAAATCAGTTTAATAAAACAATTGATCAGGGATTAAGCATTTTGGCTGAAATGGAAGAAGCGCTTGTTAAGGCAGGTAAAAAAGAGCTTTCAGGTGAAGATGCATTTAAGCTTCATGATACTTATGGATTCCCTCTTGATTTAACTAAAGAAATCCTAGAAGAAAAGGGAATTACTGTAGACGAAGAAGGCTTTAAGGCTGCTATGAAAAAGCAGAAGGATGATGCCAGAAATGCGAGAAAAGTAACTAATTATATGGGAGCTGATGCCACAGTATATGAAGAAATTGATCCTGCAATTACTTCTGAATTTGTTGGTTATGATAAATTAGTGACCGAATCTAAGATTGTTGCATTGACTACTGAAACAGAAGTAGTAGAAGCATTAACTGACGGTCAGACAGGTACCATTATTACGGAAGAGACCACATTCTATGCAACTATGGGTGGTCAGTCAGGTGATAAGGGTGTTATCGTAATAGGCGACAGTGAATTTATTGTTAATGATACCATTAAGCTTGTTGGTGGCAAGATTGGACATATCGGTCAGGTTACAAAAGGAATGTTTAAGACAACAGATGTTGTCACATTAAAAGTAGATCCTACAAGCCGTATTGATACTTGTAAGAACCACAGTGCAACTCACTTGTTACAGAAAGCTTTAAGAACAGTTTTAGGAACTCATGTAGAACAGGCCGGTTCTTTTGTAAATCCGGAAAGACTTCGTTTTGACTTTAGTCATTTTACAGCCATGAAGCCGGAAGAACTTGCAGAAGTTGAAAGAATTGTGAATGAGAAGATTGCCGAGAACATCCTGGTAGATACACAGGTTATGAGTATTGAGGATGCTAAGAAAACAGGTGCTATGGCATTATTCGGTGAAAAATACGGAGAAACTGTTCGTGTTGTTAAAATGGGAGATTTCTCTACAGAATTATGCGGTGGTACTCACGTTTCAAACACCGGCGTTATTACGGCGTTTAAGATTGTTAGTGAAAGCGGTGTGGCTGCAGGCGTTCGACGTATTGAAGCATTAACCGGAAACGGTGTGTTTGCATATTATAAAGAAATCGAAGATAAGATGGAACAGGCTGCAAAAATTGTAAAAGCTACACCTGCTAATCTTATTGAGAAGCTTGAACATATGCAGGAAGAAATCAAGACACTCCACAGTGAAAATGAATCATTAAAAGCAAAAGCAGCTCAAAGCGCCCTTGGTGATGTTATGAGTCAGGTTGTTGAAGTAAAAGGGGTTAAGCTCCTTGCAACCAGTGTTGATGGCGTGGATATGAACGGACTTAGAGATTTGGGTGACCAGTTAAAGACTAAGCTCGGTGAGGGTGTTGTTGTATTAATGTCTAAGCTTGATGATAAGGTTAACATGATTGCTATGGCAACCGATGAAGCCATGAAGAAGGGAGCACATGCCGGTAACCTGATTAAAGGAATTGCTTCGCTTGTAGGCGGAGGCGGTGGCGGCCGTCCTAATATGGCTCAGGCAGGCGGTAAGAACCCTGCGGGAATCAATGATGCTTTGAAAGAGACAGTTAAGGTTCTTGAAGGTCAGATTAACGAATAAAATTCAAAAAAACAGTTGACGAATGGAAATATTGTGCTATAATCTATTTTGTGCAATTAAGAAAACCCGAACAGTCTAGTGCACAATATAGGACTGGAGGGAGGTTGGGTGTGAATTATGTCAAATGTAATCGTAAAAGAAAACGAGACTTTAGATAGCGCATTACGTCGTTTTAAGAGAAGTTGTGCTAAGGCAGGAATCCAGCAAGAGATTCGTAAAAGAGAGCATTACGAAAAACCAAGCGTAAGACGTAAGAAAAAATCTGAAGCAGCTAGAAAACGTAAATATAACTAATACGACACATGAGTCCCTGATAGTTAACCTATCAGGGACTTTTGAGTTATTGTGTATGAATATTCATTAGAATCAAACCAAAGTAAAAAGTCGGGATTTTCCCGACTTTTTTGAATATGAATTAGTATAGATGTTAGAAAGGATTCTATATGAAAATAAGAAGATTTTTAGTTTCTTTATTGTGTGTGTTTGTTTTAATAACAAATACTTCTTTTTCACATGCGGAGCAGATTGAACTTAATTTAAAAAGTGAATCTTCCGTATTAATGGAGGCATCAACGGGTAAAATTATTTATGAGGAAAATGCAAAAGAGCATTTAAGCCCTGCCAGTATTACTAAGATTATGACATTACTGCTAATCTTTGAAGCACTTAATGAGGGGAAAATCAGCTTGACAGATTCTGTAGTAACCAGTGAATATGCAAGTTCCATGGGCGGGAGTCAGGTCTTTTTAGAAGTAAATGAAATTCAAACCGTGGAAACAATGATAAAGTGCATTGTGGTTGCAAGTGCAAATGACGCATCGGTTGCAATGGGGGAATTCATAGCCGGTACCAATGAGCAATTTGTTGCCAGAATGAACGTACGTGCTAAGGAGTTAGGAATGAATGACACCCATTTTGTGGATTGTTGCGGATTAACCGATTCGTCAGAGCATTATACATGCGCCTATGATATTGCGCTTATGTCAAGGGAGTTAATTCTTAATCATCCGACAATCTTTGAGTATACGCAAATTTGGATGGAAGACATTACACATACCACTGCCAAAGGAAACAGTGTTTTTACGCTAAGCAGTACAAACAAATTGCTAAAACAGTATCAATGGACAACGGGATTAAAAACCGGATTTACAAGTAAAGCTAAATTCTGCCTGTCTGCAACTGCCAATAAAAATGATATTCAAATGATAGCTGTTGTTATGAAAGCCCCGGATTCTAAAACAAGATTTAGTGAGGCTGCCAAATTATTAGAATATGGTTATTCCGTCAGCAGAATATATGAAGATACTCATCAAGAAGAACTTGAAGATGTTCATATCTCAGGGGGGATTAAAAATAAGATAAAAGTGGCATTTGAGGGACCATTTACTTACTTAGATATCAGTGGAAATGATTTGTCAGGCATTACGCAGTCTATTCAATGGAATGATAAGATAAAAGCACCAATCAAAGAAGGTGACATGGTCGGAAAGGCGGTTTATGAATTAAACGGTTCTGTGATTGGGGAGTGCCCGATTATCAGCATGGAAACCGTTGATAAGGCAGGATATGGGGATTATCTTTTTGATTTGTTAAAAAAATTACTCATTTAAAGAGTAATGTGCTATACTAAAATAGCTGTACATAAATTCCAAAGGAGTTTGATATGCTTATTTTTTTATCAGTAGTATTATTTTTGATAATAATAGCGTTGCTCATATCTGCAATTGATGTGAATAGATTCGTGGTAAAACAGTATACGGTTGAATCCCATAAGATTTTAAAAGATATGCGGGCTGTAGTGATTTCTGATTTGCATAATAAATCCTATGGAAAGAATAACGCGCCATTAATTGCTCGGATTGATTCTATGAATCCTGACTGCATTCTAATGACAGGTGATATTTTAACGGGAATTCCCGGGAAGGATGAAAAGAACGCGTTAAATCTTGTGAAAGAGCTTAGTGATAAATATCCTGTATACTACGTAAATGGTAATCATGAGACAAGAATGCGTATCAAAAGAGAAAAGTATGGAAGTCAGTATGACGAATATATGGAAAAACTTCTGAATAATGATTTGTATTATTTGGAAAACACTTCAAAATTTATGGAAGAGTATAATATCAGAGTAACCGGATATGAGATTCCTTTGGACTATTATAAAAGAGGCAGAAGACAGAGATTGCCCCTTGATGAAATGGAATTAAGTGTTGGTAAAGCGGTTGACACAGAATTTCAAGTATTGTTAGCGCATAATCCGGATTATTTTGACACATATGTTAAATGGGGCGCTGACCTTACCCTGTCAGGTCATGTTCACGGCGGAATTGTAAAGCTTCCCGTGCTTGGTGGAGTGATTTCACCGGCATACAGACTATTTCCAAAATATGACGGTGGATTATTTGAATCTGCTGATAAAAAAATGATATTGAGCAGAGGGCTTGGTTCTCATACTTTGCCGCTTCGTGTGTTTAACCCGGGTGAATTGATTCTTGTTGAGTTTGTGAGTAAAAAAGCTTGTAAAGATTCAAAAAGATGAGTACAATAGTGAATGTTGAGAAAGGAAGACTTACATGGCTATACCGGTAAAATTACAGGTGTTTGAAGGTCCTTTGGATTTACTTTTACACCTGATTGAAAAGAATAAAGTTGATATTTATGACATTCCTATTGTAACCATTACAGAACAGTATCTTGAGTACATAAAACAAATGGAAACAGAAGATATGAATGTGGTGAGTGAGTTCCTTGTTATGGCTGCAACTTTAATTGATATTAAGTGCAGAATGCTTCTTCCGAAAGAAGTGAATGAAGAAGGGGAAGAGGAAGACCCAAGAGCAGAACTTGTTCAAAAGTTATTGGAATATAAGTTATATAAGTATATGTCTTATGAATTAAAAGATAAACAGGTGGACGCCGGTCGTAGTTTTTATAAAAAACAGACACTTCCGGATGAGGTTGCAGATTACAGGGAACCCATTGATTATGATACTCTTGCAGGTGATGTAACCTTAAATAAACTTCATGAGATCTTTAAGTTCATGATGAAAAGGCAGGAATACCGTATTGACCCTATCAGAAGTCAGTATGGTAAAATAGAAAAGGATGAAATCAACCTTGAGGAAAAGGAACAGTTTGTTACAAACTATATCCGCATGCAAAAAAAAGTAAGCTTCCGGGAATTGCTTGAAAAGCAAGGAAGCAAGATGGAAATTATCGTTACATTTTTGTGTGTGCTTGAAATGATGAAGGTTGGAAGAGTTACAATTGAACAGGAAGAATTGTTTGATGATATAACGATTACGGCAAGTGAGAATTTTGATTTGTTTTCAGGTGCAGACGGAATAGGAATACAAAGTGAGTACTCATAAGCAGTAAGAAAGTCAGAGGATGAACATGGATAGACAAAAGGCCAAAGCAATCATTGAAGCGATATTATTCACAATGGGTGAATCTGTAGAGTTATCTAAGATTGCGGAAGTAATTGAATTTGATAAAAAAGAAACAAGAAAGATTCTGGAAGAGTTGGCTTTGGAATATGAGAGCGCAGACAGAGGAATGCGCATCATTGAACTGGATGGTGCCTTTCAGATGTGTACGCGGAGTGATATGTACGAATATCTGATTAAGATTGCCAAGGCTCCCAAACATTATTCTTTAACAGATACTGTTTTGGAAACGCTTTCGATTATTGCATATAAGCAACCGGTTACCAAAGTGGAAATCGAGAAAATCCGAGGTGTCAGCTGTGATCATGCCGTAAACAGATTGTTAGAGTATAATCTGATTACTGAGCTTGGCCGACTGGATGCTCCGGGGCGTCCGTTGTTGTTTGGTACTACGGAAGAATTCTTAAGGACCTTTGGTGTTAAGTCCTTAGAAGATTTACCTGAAATGAGTACAACTCAGATTGAAGATTTCAGAATTCAGGCTGAAGAAGAAGCACAATTAAAACTTGATATATAATAATACGAAACCCCTTTTCATATACTTAGATGTAATGTCTGTATGAAAAGGGATTTTTTGTGAAAAAAAGAGTTGGATTAATACTTATTTGTTTTTTGTTTTTTATCTCCCATGGCTTTAGTTCGAAGGCGGATGAAGTGAAACTATATGCTAAATCGGCAGTATTAATGGATGCTTCTACCGGGAGAGTTTTATATGGAAAGAATGAAAATGAAATCCTTCCTATGGCAAGTACAACAAAAATAATGACCTGTATTTTAGCATTGGAGTATGGGAATGAGGAAGATTTGGTGACTTTTTCAAAGAATGCAGCAAGCATGCCTAAAGTGCATTTAGGAGCAAAGCAGGGGGAACAATTCTACTTAAAGGACTTGCTTTTTTCACTCATGTTAGAGTCCCATAACGACAGTGCGGTTGCTATTGCGGAACATATTGGCGGTTCTATGGAAGGATTTGCAGAAATGATGAATCAAAAGGCGAGAGATTTAAACTGTAATGCTACCTATTTTATAACGCCAAACGGTTTGGACGCTGTTGCGAAGGTGGAAAATGCGGATGGAACAATAATGGAAAAATGTCACAGCACTACGGCGGTTGACCTTGCAAAAATTATGAGATATTGCTTGACTGAATCAGATAAAAAAGAAAGATTTATTGAAATAACATCTACGAAAACCCACTCTTTTAACGGATATTATTGTACTAACCATAATACACTTTTCCAATTGATGGACGGAGCGGTTTCCGGTAAAACCGGTTACACATCAAAAGCAGGTTACTGTTATGTGGGCGCAGTAGAAAAAGAAGGAAATCTCTATATTGTTGCCTTGTTAGCTTGTGGCTGGCCTAATCACAAGACGTATAAATGGTCGGATATGAAGGCATTGATTTCTTATGCCGTTACAAATTATAAATATTACATATTTCCTGACACTTCCGAGTTAAATCTTCCGGACCGGGTTCGTGTACTAAATGCACGGACGAAAGAGCTTGGAGACTCTTGTACCGTTGGCATAAAACCGGTGGAAGATGAAAGCAATATAAAGGGAATGTTATTATCGGAAAACGATTGTGTAAATGTAAAAGTTGAGTTTGTAAAGGTTCTTTATGCGCCCGTAAAAGAGGGAGAAATGGTTGGAAGTGTTATTTATAATGTAAATGATATTCCATATAAAATTTATCATATTATGACTGATGAAATGGTAAAAGAAAGAGACTATAAGTGGGCCTTACAAAAAATAATTGAGAACTTTTCTCTTTTTTGTTTGGTGAATAGATGATTGCCATTATTCAATTGTTTTGATATAATAGATAAACATGTTGAGGTGGGAATAACCTGACAATTGGAGGAAAGATATGTCAAGCGAACAGACAGAGATGAATTTAGACAGCAATCAGCAGGCATTTAGACAGGCGGATGCTTTTAACAAACGAATGAAGGCTGAAAAAGAGAATAAGAAAAAGAAAAAGGGTATTACTGCATTTCATTTGAAAGTTATTGCAATGGTATCGATGGTGTTTTTTGCGGTAACCAGAGTAATCTTATACAGATATATGGATTTTTTATCATTGGATACGAAAGATTCAGAAGCAGTTACAGCATTTATGGAAAAATTCGGCGGAACCCTTACAGTAACCATGATTTTAGAATTTTTGGGATGTATTGCATTCCCGATTTTAGCGTATCTGTTAGTAATGGGCTATGTGAATTCCCAAAAAAAAGCAAAGGATATTATCGAATTTGCCATTATAGCAATTGTTTCTGAAGTTCCTTATGATCTTGCTATGAGTGGGAAAGTGTTGGAAATCACAGGACAAAATATGTTCTTATCCTTGTTCTTGGGCTTATGTGCTGTGGCAATAGTGGATTTATTATGGGAAAAATATCTCACATCATTATTTGCAAAGTATTTAGTGGCTATTGTTGTTACAATCACATTTATGTTCCTTGGTATTTTATCAAGAGGTTTCCTTGGTATAGCACCACTTGTAATGATGTGTATGTATATTTTTAAACAGAATAAGTTATCCAGCGTTATGTTGGGTGTGTTTTCCATGTACTTTATCTATCAGTTAGATACAGTACCGTATTTTTTGAGTTTGATTCCGATTGCTCTTTATAATGGAGAACAGGGTAAAAAGACCGGTTATATGCTTCATGTATTCTATCCGTTACATTTAATCATAATTTATGTGATAGCAGTTGTAATGAAGTTATACTAGAACTAATGGAGGAGTTTCTTCATGAACGAGAAAATCGCAGGCTTTGCCAGACAGGAAGTGGGAAAGTTTTACCACGGATATGTCTGTGGAACAGAAGCTAATCTGCATGAAATAATCAAATATTTCCCGGCATGGGATTTGAGAAGATGGGATAATCACTGGGGTGCCGCTTTTGTATATCATTGTTGTGCTTTGGCTGAGTTTCCCCTTGATGTAAGATTCCATGATTCTCAGGTCAGTTACAGCTTTGCTAATACGAAAGCATGGGAACAGTGGGCTATGTTACCGGAAGTTAACAGGTTTGAAGAATATGTTGACGGAATGAATTTAGAATCCGGGGATCTCATCCTTGTTGACAGTGTTTTTGAAGGAGTACTTCAGGACAGAATCGGTGTTATATTAGAAGACAGGGAAGATTACGTGTTGGTTGCAGAAGGGAATTTTAATAATATTTCTGCAATTGTAACAAGAAAAAAAGATAATCACATTAGAGCTGTGATACATATGAACAATTAGTTAAACGGGAGTTTCGACAAGAAACTCCCTGTTTGTATTTTTATGCAAAAAATATTAAAAAAACCACTTTGCGATTCAAATAATCTATGATATACTTGTTGGGACTGTGAATTGGTATCAAACTGATTTGCAATAATATGTATTCATTTAATTAATATAAAACGGAGGGCTGAAAAATGAGTAATACTTCAAGCGCGAGTCAAAGAATTGCAGCTTTACTCGATGAAAACAGTTTCGTGGAAATCGGAGCTATGGTTACTGCCAGAGCAACTGATTTTAACATGAAGCAAAACGATACTCCTTCTGACGGTGTTGTAACCGGCTATGGTGTTATCGACGGCAATCTTGTATATGTGTACAGCCAGGATGCATCTGTTATGGGTGGTTCTGTTGGTGAAATGCACGCTAAGAAGATTGTAAAACTTTACGACCTTGCTATGAAAACAGGTGCTCCTGTTATCGGATTAATTGATTCAGCAGGTTTAAGATTACAGGAAGCTACAGATGCTTTAAATGGTTTTGGACAGATTTATTCTTGTCAGGCTATGGCATCAGGTGTGATTCCTCAGATTACAGCAATTTTTGGTGCATGTGGTGGCGGTCTTGCAATGATTCCTACATTAACAGATTTTACATTTATGGAATCTACAAAGGCTAAATTATTTGTGAACTCACCAAATGCTTTAGATGGAAATAATGTTTCAAAATGTGATACAGCAAGTGCAAAATTCCAGAGTGAAGAAGCAGGTATTGTTGATTTCACAGGTGATGAAGCAACTATTTTAGGTCAGATTAGAAACCTTGTAGCTATGCTTCCTTCAAACAATGAAGATGTAAAAGATGCTGACTGTACAGATGATTTGAACAGAGCATGTGCAGAGCTTGCTAATTGCGCAGGTGATACATCAATTGCATTATCTATGATTGCTGATAACAATGATTTTGTTGAAGTAAAAGCTGATTATGCAAAAGATATGGTAACAGGTTTTGTTAAGTTAAACGGTATGACAGTTGGTGTTGTTGCTAACCGTTCAGAAGTTTGTGATGAAGAAGGAAAAGTTGCAGAGAAGTTTGACGCAGTTCTTTCTGCAAAAGGCTGTGAGAAAGCTGCTGACTTTGTTAACTTCTGTGATGCATTTGAAATTCCTGTATTAACATTAACTAATGTAAAAGGATTCGCTGCAACAGTATGTGAAGAAAAGAAAATCGCAAAAGCTGTAGCTAAATTAACATATGCATTTGCAAATGCAACCGTACCAAAGGTAAACGTTATCGTTGGTAAAGCTTACGGAAGCGCATACATAGCTATGAACTCAAAATCAATCGGTGCAGACATTACAATGGCTTGGCCAACAGCTGAAATCGGAATGATGGATGCCACACTTGCTGCTAAGATTATGTATGAGGGTCAGGGCGCTGACGTGATTAAAGAAAAAGCAGCTGAATACGCTGAATTACAGAACAGTGTAAACAGTGCAGCTAAGAGAGGATATGTAGATCAGATCATTGATGCAGTTGACACAAGAAAGTATGTAATCGGTGCTTTCGAAATGTTATATGCAAAAAGAGAAGATCGTCCATGTAAAAAACACGGCACAGTATAGGAAAGGATGTAAATAATATGAAGAAGAAATTCAGATTACTACTTTGTATGATTCTTTGCATCATTGCTATCACCGGATGTGGTAAAAAAGAAGAAACTCCAATTATTTCAAAAGAAGAGGCACAAGAAGTTGCTGCCAGTGTAATTGAAATTGTTGAAGTAATTGCTTCCGGAGAAGTAGAGTTCTATCCGTATTTTGACGTGATGTCTTATGAAGTCCAGTTAAAAGCAGTTGATAGTTATAATCGTGCTCTTAAAGACATGGGCGAAATGGGCGAAGTTTCATCATATGAAGTAGATTTAGCAGCGGATGAAACCATTATAACTGCTCAGGTTAGTGGTACAAAGAAAGACGCTGAAATTGAAATTATCATTGAATTAACACCACCAAACGGTATTGTGATTACAAGCTATGCAGTAAATGTTGAATATACTTTTGGTGAGAAGATGACAAATGCGGCATTAAATACTTTATTAGGTATGTTTACCGTATTTGCAGTATTAATTCTGCTTATTGCATTAATCAGTTGCTTTAATCTTATTCCTAAGATCACAGCGATGTTTAAGAAAAAAGATGAAAAAGAAGCTGCTATTGATAATACAATTGCTCAGATTGTTGAAAAAGAAGAAGCAGAAGAGTTAGTTGATGATTTAGAATTAGTTGCAGTTATTGCAGCAGCTATTGCAGCAAGTGAAGGTGCAACAAGTACAGATGGATTTGTAGTAAGATCCATTAGAAAAACAAATGCCAAAAAATGGCAGAACGCTTAATAGGAGGAATTAACAATGAAAAATTATACCATTACAGTAAATGGAAACGTATATGAAGTAGTAGTAGAAGAAGGTGCATCTACAGGTGCAGCTCCTGTAGCTCAGGCACCAAAGGCAGCTCCAAAGGCAGCTCCTGTAGCCGCAGCTCCAAAAGCAACAGGTGCAGCAGGAAGCATCAAAGTAGAAGCAGGTGCAGCAGGTAAAGTATTTAAGGTTGAAACAGCAGTAGGAAAAGCTGTTAAGAAAGGTGATACTGTTATTATTCTTGAAGCAATGAAGATGGAAATTCCTGTTGTTGCTCCTGAAGACGGAACAGTTGCAAGCATCGAAGTATCAGTTGGTGATGCAGTAGAAGCAGGTGCAACACTTGTTACATTAAATTAATGAACAGGTCTTTAGGCAGATAAAATAACACAGGAGGTTAAAAGCATGTTATCTTATATTGGAGATACACTGGGCAATTTGATTGAACAGACAGCTTTCTTCAACTTAACTTGGGGAAACTACATTATGATCGCAGTTGCTTGTGTTTTCTTATTTTTAGCTATTAAAAAAGAGTATGAACCACTTCTTTTATTACCAATAGCTTTCGGTATGCTGCTTGTAAATATTTATCCGGATATCATGGCTAAGCCTGAAGGAGAACATGCAGGTGGTTTATTGTATTATTTCTATCTTATGGATGAATGGGCAATCTTACCTTCCCTTATTTTCATGGGTGTAGGTGCCATGACAGACTTTGGTCCGTTGATTGCGAATCCTAAGAGTTTTGTTCTCGGTGCAGCAGCTCAGTTCGGTATTTTCGCAGCATATTTTGGTGCGATTGCACTTGGCTTTAATGACAAAGCTGCGGCAGCTATTTCAATTATCGGTGGTGCAGATGGTCCTACATCAATTTTCCTTGCAGGTAAATTGGGACAGACTGCATTACTTGGACCTATTGCGGTGGCGGCATATTCATATATGTCATTGGTTCCGATTATTCAGCCACCAATTATGAAATTGTTAACAACGGAAAAAGAAAGAAAAATCAAGATGCAGCAGTTACGTTCTGTTTCTAAGCTTGAAAAAATCTTATTCCCGATTATTGTTACAATCGTTGTAAGCTTGATTCTTCCTACAACAGCTCCACTTGTTGGTATGCTTATGTTAGGTAACTTATTCAAAGAATCAGGTGTTGTAAGACAGTTAACAGAAACTGCTTCCAATGCTCTTATGTATATCGTAGTTATCCTTTTGGGTACTTCCGTAGGAGCTACAACAAGTGCAGAGGCATTCTTAAATTTAAACACATTAAAGATTGTAGCTTTAGGTTTAATTGCTTTTGCATTTGGTACTGCGGCAGGTGTCTTGTTTGGTAAATTAATGTGCATTGCTACAAAAGGTAAGGTTAATCCGTTAATTGGTTCGGCTGGTGTTTCAGCGGTTCCGATGGCAGCACGTGTGTCACAGAAGGTTGGAGCAGAAGCGGATCCTACAAACTTCTTGTTAATGCACGCTATGGGACCTAACGTAGCCGGTGTTATCGGTACTGCAGTTGCAGCCGGTACATTCATGGCTGTTTTCGGTATTTCATAAAATAACATGATAAACATTCAGGAGGATAGATATGTCAGAACAAGTTAAAAAGCCTATTGGCATTACAGAAACTATATTACGTGACGCTCATCAGTCTCTGATTGCTACAAGAATGCCAACCGAATTCATGCTTCCAATTCTTGATAAGATGGATAAAGTTGGATATCATTCAGTAGAATGCTGGGGTGGAGCTACATTCGATGCATCTCTTCGTTTCTTAAAGGAAGATCCATGGGATCGTTTAAGAAAAATCAGAGATGGTTTAAAGAATACAAAAACACAGATGTTATTCAGAGGTCAGAATATCTTAGGATACAGACCATACGCTGATGACGTAGTTGAATATTTCGTACAGAAATCAGTTGCTAACGGAATTGATATCATCAGAATTTTTGACTGCTTAAATGATCTTCGTAACTTACAGGCAGCTGTAGATGCGACTAATAAGATTAAAACACAGGAAGGAAGAGGACATGCTCAGGTTGCTCTTTCCTATACATTAGGTGATGCATACACAATGGATTACTGGATGGATATGGCAAAGAAGATTGAAGCTATGGGTGCTGATTCTATCTGTATCAAAGATATGGCAGGTCTTTTAGTACCATATAAAGCAACTGAACTTATTTCTTCAATGAAGAGCGTAACAAAGCTTCCAATTCAGTTACATACACACTATACTTCAGGTGTTGCAAGTATGACATACTTAAAAGCTGTTGAAGCCGGTGTTGATGTTATTGACTGTGCAATGTCTCCATTAGCTATGGGTACTTCACAGCCTGCAACAGAAGTTATGGTTGAAACTTTCAAAGGTACAGAATACGACACAGGATTTGATCAGAATCTTCTTGCAGAAATCGCTGATTACTTCAGACCATACAGAGATGAATGTCTTGCAAATGGTCTCTTGAATCCAAAGGTTATGGGTGTTGATATTAAGACATTATTATATCAGGTACCGGGCGGTATGTTATCCAACATGGTTAGCCAGTTAAAAGAGCAGAACGCTGAAGACAGATACTATGATGTATTAAAAGAAATCCCACAGGTTCGTAAAGACCTTGGTGAGCCACCACTTGTTACTCCTTCATCACAGATCGTTGGTACACAGGCTGTATTTAACGTATTAATGGGTGAACGTTATAAGATGGCTACTAAAGAAACAAAAGCTGTATTACGTGGTGAATACGGTCAGACAGTTAAACCAATGAGTCAGGAAGTTATCGATAAAGTTATCCCGGGCGAAGAAAGAATTACATGTCGTCCTGCAGACTTAATTGAGAACGAACTTGATAAGCTTGAAGCAGAGATGGCTGAATGGAAACAGCAGGATGAAGACGTATTATCATACGCTTTATTCCCACAGGTTGCTACAGACTTCTTTAAATATCGTCAGGCTCAGCAGGAAAAAGTTGATATGACTCAGGCAGACAGTAAAAACGGAGCATATCCGGTTTAATTATCTAACATGATGAATATTTAACATAAAGCGCCTGTCCAATCGGACGGGCGTTTTTGGTTAAGATACACAGTTGAGGTTAATGTATGGCATATATTAGAAAAATTAATTATTATGAAACAGATCAGATGGGAATTGTCCATCATTCCAATTATATCCGTTTTATGGAAGAAGCGAGAATTGCGTATCTTGGTGAAATCGGATTACCTTATGATAAAATGGAACAGGATGGAATTATAATTCCGGTTTTATCAGTATGTTGTGAATATAAACAGCCCTTTCGTTTTGGTGATGAAATTGAAATCAGACTAAGGGCAGTACATTTTAATGGTGTTAAGTTTAAACTGGAATATCAGATGTATATTCATGGGGATGAGACTGTTCGTACAACAGCTTACAGTGAACATTGCTTTTTGGATAAGAATATGAAACCTGTACGCATGAAACGGGATTTTGCCGAAATATATCAGATTTTAGAAAAATGTGTCAGTGATTCTTATCATTAATAGAATTGACATCTTTCATAATTGCTAGTAAAATAACAGGTGTTACGACAAACAATTAAGAGGGTTACAATATGGCAAGAAAAGAGAGTGTTTCAAAGGAATTAATTAATCAAACGGCTTTTGAAATGTTAAGGGAAGAAGGAAAAGAAAATATTACAGCCAGGAGACTGGCAGCTCGGATTGGTTGCTCAACACAACCGATTTTCAGAGTATATGTGGGAATGGACGAGCTCTATGCAACATTGTTTGGAATGGCAATGAAATACTTTGATACATATTATGCGAAGTATGTTAAAGAGCATAGTACTCCCTTTGTTGACTTAGGCTTAGCTTACATTGATTTTGCGCAAACAGAGTCTAATCTTTTTAGAGTACTGTTTTTGTCTAAGGACAGATTTGATAAAGAGTTATATGAATTATTAAATGGAGAAAGCGGTGCGGTAAAAGATGAAATTATGAAGGCTGCAAAAAACGGATGTAAAGCACCAAGTAGTCTTTTTATGAAAATGTGGATTTTTATCCATGGCGCTGCCTGTATGTCGATTACGGGAGATTATGACCTTCCGAAAAACGAAACAGTGAATCTGTTGAAAGAGTGCTATAAAGCTTTTGAAAATTAAGGGGTATTCATGAAAAAAACAGAACAGAACATTTTAAGTATTATTGAAGATCATTATCCAAAGATGAGTAAAAGCCATAAGGCAATAGCTACTTACATTAAAGAACATTATGACCAGGCAGTATTTATGACTGCTGCAAAATTAGGCGAAGCCACCGGAATCAGTGAATCTACAGTTGTGCGTTTCGCAGCAGGACTTGGTTTTGAGGGCTATCCTGAGTTTCAGGAAGCTTTGGCTTTGTGGGTAAAGAATAAATTAAATTCAGTTCAGCGTATCGGTGTAAAATACGGCAACAGTACCCAGTCCGAAGTGGTTAACGAGGTTTTGGCTGCTGATATGGAAAAAATCCGTGATACCATTGATAATCTGGACCCTATTGCCTTTGAAGCGGCAGTTCAGACTATTATTGATGCCAAAAATGTATATATTTTAGGTGTTAGAAGCTGTGAACCATTAGCTGAGTTTTTGGGATTTTATCTTAATATGATTCGCGGCAATGTATATAATTTGAAGACTACCAGTACCTCTGAGTTGTTTGAACAGATGATTCGAATCAGTGAAGAGGATGTATTTATCGGAATCAGTTTTCCGCGTTACTCTATGAGAACTTTAAAAGCCATGGAATTTGCAAATGACAGAAATGCAAAGGTGATTTCAATTACTGATACGGTTCATTCACCTATGTGTCTGTATTCATCCTGTAATTTATTTGCAAGAAGTGACATGGTATCTATTGTTGATTCCCTGGTTGCTCCATTAAGTCTGATTAATGCATTGGTAGTATCATTGTGTTTAAAATGTCCGGATGAAATTAAGAATAATCTTGAAATGTTGGAAAGTGCTTGGAACAATTATCAGGTTTATCTTAATGACGAGATTAACTTTATTAAAGATGTTCCGATTTTGGATAATTCTTTAACAAGAGGAGACGAATGAGTAAAGTTATCGTAGTGGGTGGCGGAGCGGCCGGAATGCTTGCAGCAATTTATGCAGCACAAAACGGTCATGAAGTAACCCTTTTAGAAAAAAATGAAAAATTAGGAAAAAAGATATTCATTACAGGAAAGGGAAGATGTAATATTACCAACACCTGTGATATGGATACTTTTTTTAACAATATTGTAAGTAACTCCAAATTTTTATATAGTGCATGTTATTCTTATGACAGTTCATCAATTATTTCTTTGTTGGAAGAAATGCATTGTAGAGTAAAGGTGGAACGTGGCGAGCGTGCTTTTCCTGTTTCCGATCACTCCTCAGATGTAATCAGGGCATTACAGGATAAGCTTAATGAGTTGGGGGTAACTATTTGCTTAAATACGAAAGTGAAAGACCTTGATATCAAAGATGATCATATTTGTGGCGTCATTTTGTCACAGGATAAGAAGTTGAGTGCTGATTTTGTGGTTGTTGCAACGGGAGGAATGTCTTATCCTCTCACCGGTTCTGACGGGGACGGATATAAGTTTGCAAAGAAGGCAGGACATACCATTACAAACTTATCACCTGCTTTAGTTCCCCTTGAAGTGAGTGAAGAATGGCCCAAATCAATAATGGGACTTTCTCTTAAAAATGTTGAATTAAAAGCAGAAAGCGGCGGAAAATTAATTTATAAAGAGCTGGGTGAGATGTTATTTACACATTTTGGAATCAGCGGTCCTTTGGTATTAAGTGCCAGCAGCTATATTGCTAAAAGAGGTGCTGTTGATTCTTCAGTTATCCATATTGATTTAAAGCCGGGACTGACCCATGAACAATTGGACAAAAGAATTCTTAAGGATTTTGAGGAGAATAAGAATAAGCAGTTTAAAAATGCTTTACAGAAATTATTTCCGGTTAGATTAATTCCCATTATGATTGAGCTGTCAGGAATTGATCCGGAACAGAAAGTGAATGAGATTTCTAAAGAAGCAAGATTACATTTTGTTTCTGTGATTAAAAATATAACATTACACGTTAAAAAATTACGCGGTTATAATGAGGCGATTGTAACACAGGGAGGAATTACGGTCAAAGAAGTAAATCCTTCAACCATGGAAAGTAAGTTGGTGAAAGGCTTATATTTTGCCGGCGAAGTATTGGATGTTGATGCCCTTACAGGAGGGTTTAATTTACAAATAGCCTGGTCTACCGGATATCTTGCGGGAACCAGTATAGGAGAATAGGAGGTATCATATGGGATACAATGTTGCTATTGACGGACCAGCAGGTGCGGGAAAAAGCACCATCGCAAAAAAGATTGCAAAGAAGATGAATTTTATTTATGTGGATACAGGAGCAATGTATCGTGCTATGGCACTATATCTGCTTAAAAACAATGTGGATTGTAAGGATTCAGCCGCAATCAGTGAAAAATGTAAAGAGGCTGATATTACCATTAAGTATGAAAACGGAGAACAAATCGTATATCTGAATGGAGAAAATGTAAATGGGTATATTAGAACTGAGGAAGTTGGAAATATGGCTTCGGCCAGCAGCCCAAATCCGGATGTGCGTAAAAAACTTGTTGAGCTTCAAAAAAAGTTAGCTGCTACAAGTGATGTTGTAATGGATGGAAGAGATATCGGGACCTGCGTTCTTCCGGATGCCGATGTCAAAGTATATCTTACGGCAAGCAGTGCCGTAAGAGCCAAAAGAAGATATGATGAACTGATTGCTAAAGGTGAAGAATGTGATTTAGAAGTCATTGAAAAAGATATTATCGAAAGAGATTATCGTGATATGAACCGTGAAAATTCGCCTTTAAAACAGGCAGATGATGCGGTTTTAGTTGATTCATCCTATATGACCATTGATGAAGTAGTGGATGCAATTATTGCACTTATTAAAAAGTAAAACAAGAGTAAGGGGATTTTGGAATGGAAGTTATTCTTGCTAAATCAGCCGGGTTTTGTTTTGGTGTAAAACGAGCCGTTGATACGGTTTATGAACAAATTAATAAAGGGAATTCTATTTATACTTATGGTCCCATTATTCATAATGAAACAGTGGTTGATGATTTAAAGAAAAAGGGCGTAGCGGTCATCGATTCTAAGGAAGAGTTAGAAGCGTTAGATTCAGGATGTGTCATAATACGCAGTCATGGTGTTTCTAAAGAGATCTACGAGATTCTTGAAAAGAGAGGAATTGAATGTGTAGATGCCACCTGTCCCTTTGTAAAACGAATTCATCAGGTAGTGGAAAAAGAGAGTGAAAAAGGCAGGATTATAGTCATTATCGGGAATGACGGACATCCTGAGGTTGAAGGCATTAAAGGATGGGTAAAAGGTCCTTGTTTTGTTATTGAAAGTATTGAAGAAGCCGAGGCTTTTTCGATAGATTCCTGTTCAAAAATCAGTATTGTTTCTCAAACGACCTTTAACTACAATAAATTTCAAGAATTAGTTGAAATTTTTACAAAAAAAGGTTATGATATTAGTGTTGTGAATACAATTTGCAACGCAACAGAAGTCAGACAGACTGAAGCAAGAAAAATTGCTGCGGAAGTTGACGCAATGTTGGTAATAGGCGGTGCACATAGTTCTAATACAAGAAAGCTTTATGAGATTTGTAAAAAGGAATGTGAGCATACGTTTTTTATACAGACACTGGAAGACCTAAGTTTTAAATTACCTAAAACTGTTAAACTGGTGGGTATAACCGCTGGGGCATCTACCCCAAATAATATTATTGAGGAGGTTCAAAATTATGTCAGACTTAACTTTTGAACAAATGCTTGAAGAATCATTCAAAACAATACATACAGGAGAGGTAGTTGAGGGTACAGTTATCAGTGTTAAGCCTGAAGAAGCAGTACTTAACATCGGATATAAATCCGACGGTATTCTTACAAGATATGAGTACACTAATGAACCTAACGTAGACTTAACAGCTGTCCTGAAGGAAGGAGATAAGCTCGAAGTTAAGATTTACAAAGTGAATGACGGAGAAGGTCAGGTATTATTAACTTATAAGAGACTTGCTGCAGACAGAGGTAATAAGAGAATCGAAGAAGCTTTCAACAATAAAGAAGTGCTTAAGGCAAAAGTTGCACAGGTTTTAGAAGGCGGCTTAAGTGTTGTTGTTGAAGAAGTAAGAGTATTTATTCCTGCAAGCCTTGTTTCAGATGTATATGAAAAAGATTTGAGCAAATACGCAGGTGAAGAGATTGAATTCGTTATCAGCGAATACAATCCAAAGAAGAGAAGATATATCGGTGACCGTAAACAGCTTGTAGCAGCTAAGAAAGCTGTTATGCAGAAGGAACTTCTTGAAAAGATCAAAGAAGGCGATGTTGTTGAAGGTACAGTTAAGAATGTAACTGACTTTGGTGCATTTATTGATCTTGGCGGAGTAGATGGTTTACTTCATATTTCTGAAATGTCTTGGGGACGTGTTGAAAATCCTAAGAAAGTATTCAAGGTTGGTGAAAAGCTTAATGTTCTTGTAAAAGAAATCGAAGCCAGTAAAATTGCACTCAGCTTAAAATTTGCTGATGCTAATCCATGGAAAGATGCTACAACAAAGTATGCTGTAGGTAATGATGTAACCGGTAAAGTTGCAAGAATGACTGACTTTGGTGCATTTGTTGAATTAGAGCCAGGTGTGGACGCATTGTTGCATGTTTCCCAGATTTCTAAAGATCATGTTGAAAAACCTGCAGATGTTCTTAAAATCGGAGATGAAGTAACAGCTAGAGTTGTTGACTTTAATGAAGCTGATAAGAAAATCAGTTTAAGTATCAAGGCTATGTTTGCGCCAGAACCGACAGAAGAAGCTGCTGCCGAAGAAGATGCAGATGTTGTTGATGTAGATATCGCAGCTGAGATTGCAAAAGAAGAAGCAAGTGAAGACGCAGAATAATAATTAAATATCAATAAGACTCTTTCTTTGTAAAGAGTCTTATTTTGCACTTGAAATAAAATGGGACAAAGGGAGAGTGTAGTATGGCATATGATTATGAGCAGTTTAAAAAGGCAATTTTTGATTTAACCAAGATAGATTTAAGCTCTTATAAGGAACGTCAGATGAAGCGTCGAATTGACGCACTAATTTCAAAGTCGGGTGTTGCCGGTTATGAAGAATATGTTAAGTTAATTAAGACGGATAATGCACGGTTTGAGGAGTTTGTTACATATCTTACCATTAATGTTTCTGAGTTTTACCGTAATCCGGACCAATGGAAGTATTTGGATGAAGTGATTATTCCGGAGCTTATTCAAAAGTTTGGTAAGAATTTAAAGATTTGGAGCGCAGCATGCTCAACGGGAGATGAACCGTATTCTTTGGTTATGGCTCTTAGTAAGCACATTCCGTTAAATCAGATTAAGATTGTTGCTACTGATTTGGATAAACAGATTATTGAAAAAGCCAAAGCCGGATTATATAACGAAAAGAGTATTGTTTCAGTTCCTAAGGACTTAAAAGAAAAATACTTTACAAAGATTGGTCCTTCTTATAAGATTTCAGATGAAATCAAAGCAAGAGTAGAGTTTAAAGAACACAATCTTTTAAAGGATACTTATCCAAGAGATTATCATCTGATTGTATGTAGAAATGTGCTGATTTATTTTACCGAAGAAGCCAAAGACGCAGTATTCATTAAGTTCAGGGATTCTTTGGCAAAAGGAGGAATTCTCTTTATTGGAAGCACAGAACAGATTATGAATTATAAAGAAATTGAATTTGGAAGAAAAAATTCATTTTTTTATGAGAGAGTATAATTGTTTATATTAATTACAAAGGGGGTAAACAAATGAAAAAAAGTATTGGAACAAAAGTAATCATTTTAGTAGGTATTATGGGCATTTTCTTGTTGGTTGCCATTTACCTCAACTTGTCTGCGTGGAATGCGATGGATCAGTTTAACCATGATATCAGTACACATGTACGTCAATATGAAGATTTAATTCATGCTAATGATATGAACGGAATTGAGAAGTTAGAAGAAAATATTAATCATGAATTGGATCACAGTATTATCAGAATTGAGGGTACAGAGACCTTTGACTACATATTACTTGCAGTTGCTGCTGTGTTTATGTTACTGGTTATTCTTATTGTTTACCGTACCATTGCAAAACCGGCACGCGTTGCCAATGCGCAAATGGATAGTATTGTTCATAAGATGAAAGAGAATCGCGGTGATTTGACAGAAAGAATTACTGTTAAATCAAAAGATGAAATCGCCCAGCTTTCCATGGGAATTAACGGATTTATCGAACAACTTCAAAGCTTGATGCAGAGTATTCAGACCCAATCAACAAGAATGATGGAATCAGCCAATATGGTATCCGGTCAGGTAACAGAATCTAATAACAGTGCTCTTAGTATTTCTTCTGCAACCGAGGAACTTGCTGCCAGCATGCAGGAAGTGAATGCCACTATGGATCAATTATCAAGCGGCAGCGCAGATATCCTTGACAGAGTATCCGGTATGAATGAAAGTGCTCAAAACGGAAATGAAACTGTTGAAGGTATTAAGTCCCGTGCAATTGTAATGCAGAAAGAAACTATGGATAGTAAGAATCATACTGTTGAAGTACTTCAGACTATTAGCACGGAATTAGAAGATGCGGTAGTAGAGAGTAAGAAAGTTGATACAATCAACCAGCTTACCGGAAATATTCTTAATATTGCAAGTCAGACCAATTTACTTGCTTTAAATGCTTCTATTGAAGCGGCTCGTGCGGGCGAAGCGGGAAAAGGATTTGCAGTAGTTGCTGACGAAATCCGTGCGTTGGCTGAAAACAGTAGTAAGACTGCTAATGATATTCAGACCATTAGCAATATTGTAACAGAGGCTGTTGCAAAGCTTGCAGAACAGGCTCGTAATATGCTTGAGTTTGTGGGAACAGATGTTATTAAGGATTATGATTCATTTGTAGAAATTGTAAATAAGTACGAAGAAGATGCTGAACTTATGAGTGGTATTCTGGGTGAGTTTGTTGAACAGGCTACAGTTATTAATCAAACAATGCAGAATATGAACAGCGGTATTATTGATGTTACAGCTACGGTTGGTGAAAGTGCCAGAGCGGTTACCAGTGTTGCTGAAGATGCATCCAACTTGGTTACTGCTATGGCACAGATTAATGATGCCACAGAAGATTCTAAAATAATTTCAGAAGAGTTACAGAGCGAAGTGAACAAATTTGAAAGAGTATAAATGATAAAAGAGAGATTTCATTCATTGAAATCTCTCTTTTGTATTAATGTTTCATAATCATTTGTAGAATGTGTGAAGCGTAAGATGAAAACAATTGTCTGTTTTTCTTATTTTCTTCTGTCACTTCCCAGAATAATTCTTTGGACTTGTATTCAGCTTTGAAAAAAGGTTCTACAATATAATCCCATTGAGGAAGATAAGTCGAATACTTCTTGGTGTAACAATTTGCAGCGGTCGCCTTTTCACGATGTTCTTTATCAACATAAATTGCCACAGATTTGTGAAGGGCTACATCTTCCATAGGTAAATAAAAGTATTCTTTGTAGTTGGAGTAAAAGTATTTTAATTCGCCTTCAAATAATGGAACTTTAATGGTTGCATTTTCACCAAATGCGGTAAAGAAGCAGTGGTTGGCATAATTGGAAATCTGTACAGGAAGAGCGTTCTTAATTTTTGCTTTCATTACGATTTCCTGTGCAGGATTGCCGTCCTGGTCGGTATATGATTGGGCATATACTTTAACCACGGTTAATGGCTCATTAAATAAATCCACGTAGGAGAGTATTGGCAAAAGCTTTACCATACCCTTAACATCTTCTTCATTATGTAATAAAAGTAAATCTGAATATTCATCAATCGGATTCTTAACATAATTATGGTAAACACCAATCAGGTCACCGCCTGTAAGTACATCATCACGCATAATTCCAAGATAGGTTTCTACGGTTTTTTGCTTACAGTTAGGAAGCTTAAGAAAATCCCTGTATGGTGCAATTCTCTTATAAATATCCAGTCCCGGTAATGCTGATAAGTTAAATGAAATATTATACTGGTTTAACTTTTGTTCCAGATATGGAATATCAAAATGATTTCCGTTATAGTGAATTAAAAAGTTATAGTCCTTAATGAATTCTACAAAAGAACGCAATACATTTTCTTCATCTTCCGGAGTTTGGGCAAACCATTGATGCATGATAAACTGATTATTATCATATGTAATACATCCAATCAAATATAAAGAAGAAGTCTTTGCCGTAAATCCGGTGGTCTCGATATCAATAAAAACGGTTTTAGACAATGGATTAATATGCTCAATGGAATAAGGTATATTTAGTTCATAGATTGTTTTATTTATTGTCTTCATGAGCCCATTGTAGCATAATTTTTAAAGAAACAGTAGTATTTTTGTCGAAAAAATAGTATATTAGTGAGATAGATAAGTAAAGGAAAGAGGGTAACGAATGAGTAAGTTAACATTCCTGGGTGGAATTCATCCATCAGACGGAAAAAAACTATCCAAAGACAGGCCGATAAAAGCGGTACTTCCAAAGGGTGATTTGGTTTATCCATTGAGTCAGCACATCGGTGCACCGGCAAAGCCTGTAGTAAATAAAGGAGATCATGTTCTTACCGGACAATTGATTGCAGAAGCGGGTGGATTTGTCTCGGCACCTATTTATGCAAGCGTTTCAGGTACGGTAAAAGCCATTGAACCAAGACGTGTTGTTACGGGGGATATGGTAGAAAGTATTATTATTGAAAATGATGGTCTATATGAAGAAGTTGAGTATGTGGTTCCAAAACCATATACAGAACTGAATAGAGATGAAATTGTTGCATTAGTTCAAAAAGCAGGTGTTGTAGGTATGGGCGGAGCCGGTTTCCCGACACACGTTAAACTTCAACCTAAGAATCCTGCAAAGATTGACTATGTAATTGCCAACTGTGCTGAGTGTGAGCCTTATCTGACTTCTGACTATAGAAGAATGGTGGAAGAACCTGAAAAGGTTGTTGGCGGTATGCGTATTATGCTTAAAATTTTTGAAAATGCAAAAGGCATTATTGCGATAGAAGATAATAAACCTGATTGTATTCAGATTATGAAAGAGCTTACCAAGGATAACCCACGTATTTTAGTCAAAGCTCTTCAGACAAAATATCCTCAGGGAGCTGAAAGACAGTTGATTTATGCAACAACCAGAAGAATGATTAATTCAAGTATGCTTCCGGCTGATGCAGGATGCGTTGTTGATAACTGTGATACAATTTGTGCAATTTATCAGGCTGTTACGGAAGGAAAACCTTTAATGCACCGAATTGTTACGGTTACAGGGCAGGCGATTAAAAAGCCACGTAATTTCTTAGTAAGAATCGGAACCAATTATCATGAGTTAATTGATGAGGCCGGTGGATTTAAAGAAAAACCTGTGAAGATTATTTCAGGTGGTCCAATGATGGGCTTTGCTTTATTTGATTTAGATGTACCTACAACGAAAACAGCTTCTGCATTATTATGTATGACTAAGGATGAGGTATCAAGAAACGAACCTACTGCGTGTATTAACTGCGGACGTTGTGTTGAAGTGTGCCCGGGCCGGGTTATGCCTAATAAATTAGCAGATTTGGCAGAACGTTTTGATAAAGAAACATTCGAAAAATGCGATGGAATGGAATGTTGTGAATGCGGTTGTTGCAGCTATGTGTGTCCTGCAAAGAGACAGCTTACACAAGCGATTAAGACAATGCGTAAAGTGATTTTAGAAGATAAGAAGAAAAAGTAGGAGGAAAGAAAATTGAGTGACTTGTTAAAAGTATCATCCAATCCGCACGTTAGAAGCAAAGCTTCAACAACCAGCATTATGTTGTTAGTGGTAATTTCATTATTTCCTGCTGCTGGTTTTGGTATTTATCATTTCGGTGTCCGTGCATTTTGGATTATTGCAATAACTGTAGTAACCTGTGTCTTAACAGAGTTAGTATTTGAATTAATTTGTCGTAAAAAGATTACCATCCGCGACTGTTCAGCTATTGTAACAGGTATGCTGTTAGCGTTAAACTTACCTGTTACAGTTCCGTTCTGGATTCCGGTAGTAGGTGGTGTTTTTGCGATTCTTGTTGTAAAAATGTTATTTGGTGGTTTGGGACAAAATTTCATGAACCCGGCCCTTGGTGCAAGATGTTTTCTTTTATTATCTTTTGCATCCATTATGACAAATTATGAAGTTGAAGGAATTACTTCACCTACACCGCTTGTTACACTGCGTGCAGGGGGAGACCTTGAATTAATGGATTTAATTATCGGTAATACAGGAGGTACCATTGGTGAGACCTCAATGATTGCATTGGTTGCAGGTGGTTGTATTCTGTTATTATCAGGAGTTATTAATTTAAGAATTCCTGCTATGTATGTGATTAGTTTTGCAGCGTTTCTTGTTATTTTTGGCGGTAATGGTCTTGACTACAATTTTGTGGCGGCACATATTGCCAGTGGTGGTTTAATGCTTGGTGCTATTTTTATGGCAACTGATTATGCCACAAGGCCTATTACGCGTGTTGGACAGTATGTATATGGTGTTTTACTTGGTGTATTAACGGGTATTTTCCGTATTTTTGGTGCAAGTCCTGAAGGTGTGTCTTATGCTATTATTTTCGGCAACTTGTTGGTACCGTTGATTGAAAAAGCGACTGCTCCTAAAGCTTTTGGAAAAGGGGGTAGACGTTAATGAAAAAAATGTTAAAAGATGCGTTTATTCTTCTTTTGATTACATTGATTTCCGGCCTTGCATTAGGATTTGTATATGAAATTACAAAAGAACCTATTGCCAAACAAAAAGCAAAGGCGCGTATTGAAGCTTTTAAGGATGTTTTTTCAGATGCTACTGAATTTCCTGCGATGGATGGATTTACAGAGGTTAGTGATGAAAACGGCAACAAGATAAGTGAGGTTGTAAAAGCGCAAAGTGAAACTGGTGAATTACTTGGATACGTATTTGCCATAACAACTTCAAATGGATATGCAGGAAATATTTCATTTTCTATGGGTATCCGTCTCGACGGAACCTTAAACGGCATTTCCATTACTGAAATCGGAGAAACGCCGGGACTTGGTATGAATGCAGAAGATGTGTTGGTTCCTCAGTTCGAGAATAAAACTGTGCAATCCTTTACGGTTGTTAAAACAGGTTCGATTTCAGAAGATCAAATTGATGCAATTAGTTCGGCAACCATTACTTCTACAGCTATTACAGAAGCTGTAAATTATGGTCTTACTTATTATGCATCTTTAGTAGGAGGTGGGGTAAATGAATAAAGCATTAGAACGTCTTTATAACGGTTTTATCAAAGAAAACCCAACCTTCGTATTAACTCTTGGTATGTGTCCAACCCTTGCAGTTACAACTTCTGCAATGAATGGTCTCGGAATGGGTCTTACAACCACTGCAGTTTTGGTACTTAGTAATATTTTTATATCACTTCTTCGAAAAGTGATCCCTGACAGTGTGAGAATTCCGGCATTCATTGTTATTATTGCTTCTTTTGTAACTGTTGTTGAATTATTATTAGAAGGTTATTTACCAAGTCTGTATAGTTCACTTGGTATTTATATTCCATTAATTGTAGTAAACTGTATTATCCTTGGCAGGGCAGAAGCATATGCCTATAAAAATCCTGTCATTCCGTCTTTCTTTGATGGACTGGGAATGGGATTAGGATTTACTTTTGCTTTAACCTGCATTGGCTCCTTTAGAGAGATTCTTGGAGCGGGAGAAATTTTCGGTTATCATATTATGCCTGAAAGTTTTACTCCGGTTTCGATTTTTATTATGGCTCCGGGTGCTTTCTTTGTTCTTGCAATGTTAACGGCTATTCAGAATAAGATTAGAAAAATTGCTTCTACAAAGAGTAAAAAAGTTTCTGCTGATAAACCAAAGGGATGTAATTCAGATTGTTCTTCCTGTGGTGAAGGTGGATGTGCTCATCGTTTTTATGATGCGTCTGCAAAAGACAAAAAAGAGTTGGCAAAAGAGTTAATGGGAACGAATGAAGAAGCTGATATGGAAATTGAAGATTTAGATAAGGAGGAGACAAATGAGTGAGTTGATATTAATTGCAATCGGAACAGCACTTGTGAATAATGTTGTATTAAGTCAATTCTTAGGCTTGTGTCCGTTCCTTGGTGTGTCTAAAAAAGTAAATACTGCAGCCGGCATGGGTGTAGCTGTTATCTTTGTTATTACTCTTGCTTCAGCAGTTTCAAGCGCTATTGATATTTACTTATTAAAACCATATGGTGTTGATTACTTAGAAACCATTGTATTTATTTTAGTTATTGCTGCTTTGGTACAATTTGTTGAAATGTTTCTTAAGAAATATGTACCGCCTCTTTACAATTCACTGGGAGTATATCTTCCTTTGATTACAACAAACTGTGCGGTTTTAGGCGTTGCCATTACGAATGTTCAAAAAGGATATGATATTGTAACCGGTATTGTAAACGGATTTTCAACAGCACTTGGTTTTACAATTGCAATCATTATTCTTGCAGGAATCCGTGAAAAAATGGAATACAACGATATTCCGGAAGCATTTAAAGGTATGCCAATAACCCTTGTTACGGCAGGATTAATGGCAATTGCTTTCTGTGGTTTTGCAGGAATACTATAAATTCAATTTGTGATTGGAGAACGAGAATGAACGTTACAGGAATTATTATAGCGGTTTGTATCGTTGGCGGAGTTGGATTATTTGTAGGACTTTTCCTTGGTATAGCCGGTATTAAGTTTAAAGTTGAAGTAGATGAAAAAGAAGAATTAGTTTTAGCAGCACTTCCGGGAAATAATTGTGGCGGTTGCGGATATCCGGGATGTTCCGGTCTGGCTGCAGCCATTGCCAAAGGAGAAGCTAAGATTAATGCCTGTCCGGTTGGAGGTCAGCCGGTTGCTGATGTGATTGCAGGTATTATGGGTGTTGATAGTGCTGATTCAAAGCATATGGTAGCATTCGTTAAATGCCAGGGTACGATTCAAAGAACAGAAGTGCATTTTGAATATTCCGGTATTAAGGATTGCAGAATGTTATCTTATGTTCCAAATAAGAGCGAGAAATTCTGTACATATGGATGTCTCGGATATGGCACTTGCGTCAAAGAATGTCCCTTTGATGCCATTCATATTAAAGATGGTGTAGCAGTAGTAGACAGAGAAAAATGTAAAGCATGCGGTAAATGTATTGCAGTTTGTCCGAAAGGATTAATTGAACTGGTTCCTTATGATGCCACCAATATTGTGGCTTGCAGTTCTAAAGATAAAGGACCTGTTACCATGAAGGCATGTGATACAGGCTGTATCGGATGCGGTCTTTGCAAGAGAAACTGTCCGGTTGATGCAATTATTGTTGAGGATTTCCATGCGTATATTGATCAGGAAAAATGTATCCATTGTGGTCTGTGCGCCGAAAAATGTCCAAAGAAATCTATTGTACTTCCGTTGGAAAGTGAAGAATAATAATTTAAGGAGTAACGTAAAGACATTACGTTACTCCTTATTTATTGCACATTTAAACCATCAGAATAGTGAAGTGTATAGTCAGTGGTAATAAAGATGGCTTCAACACCATCTGTTTTATTAATAAGATTCATTCCCTCATCAAGTCCTAACAGATAACAAGTGGTGCTAAGAGCATCACCTTCCATGGAGCTTTGGGATAAAATAGTAACACTTAAAAGGTTGTTATTCTCAGGATATCCTGTATTCGCATTTAAAAGGTGATGGTATTTTATTCCGTTTTCTTCAAAATATCGTTCATAAACCCCTGATGTTACAACCGATGAATTATTTACCGATAAGGTGATAATGGGTTCGTTCATTAGTGCAAAGGGCTTTTGTATTCCAATGTTAAAAGCTGTACCATCCGGTTTTTTACCAATGGTTAAAAGATTTCCGCCTAAGTCTATTAAAGCACTTGTAACATTCTGAGACATGAGATATTCTTTTAACTTATCAGCAATATATCCTTTGGCAATGAAACCTAAGTCAAGCTTCATGGATGGGTCGGCAAGCTGTATAGTATAACTATTTGTGCTTTCAGTTAAGGCAATTTGTGAAGCATCGACTAAGGAAAGAGAAGTGTCAATCTTTTGGGCATCAGGTACTTTTGGGGTATTGGAAGTAAACGCCCACAAATCACTAATTACGGCAATGGTAGGGTCAATCAGACCATTTGATAATTCATGGTACTGTAAGGCTTCTTTTATAAGCTGATAGGTTTCCGTTGAAACGTTCACTGCTTTACCATTGGCATGATTGATATTGTAAATATCGCTATTTTCTTTTGTCCGACTTAGAAGTGATTCGTAATAATCACAAAGATTAAGACATTCATCTAAGAGATTCTCTTTGGTTTCTAAATTCATGTCTGTATCGTAAATGGTTATTTTGACTACCGTGTCAAAATGAAATCCCGTAACGGATTTAGCATCATATTTTTTGGAACATCCGTTAAGGGAGCAGATTATTAAGCATAGAGATAAAAGTAATAATAATGTTTTTTTTATTTTCATGGATTTATCCTTTCGATTCTTTTTTATCTTATCAAATCATGGAAATGATGCAAGGCTTTATTGCATGAAATATCAAATTATGATATTTTAGATAAGTAAATAAGTGAGGGCCTTAAGATGAAGCTGACAGATGAATTTGACCGTCCACCAAAGGGCGTTTCCATGATGCATATCGGTTTTCTGGCGATTACGGTAATTGTTTTAGTTATCGTAATTGTTTTGTTTGTCAATCAGGATAAATTGTTTCGTAATAATAATACTAAAGCAACTGTAATGGATGACGAGGCATTTGAAGATAAAAAAGAAAATTCTCCAAGTGCGGACGAAGTCTGGGAATCCATCGTTGCCACACCGGATGGCGATGTTGCAGGTGAAAAGGAAGAATCTAAAGACGATAATTCCGGAGATACACCGGGAACTGATTCTGAATCGGAAGCGGATAGTGGCAGTGAAGATACTTACAGTGAAGAAACCCACACATTGTTAGAATATGATGATGGAATGACTGAGTGGATAGAGATTAGCAGTAAGATAAAGCGCAATGAGTATGATTATAGTAATTTATCTTGGGACAAGCCTTTTTATAGCTATAGCGAGAATGGAAAAAACACTTCTTATAATGGTGTAATGATTTCCAAAGATCAGGGTTTGGTTGATTTTTTGAAAGTGAAAAAGTCCGGTGTTGATTTTTGTATTATTACACTGGGCTATCGCGGCAATCAAACAGGAACACTTATGACTGATGAATATTTTGCAACAAACATGAAGAATGCAAAGGATGCAGGGCTTAAGATTGGTGTTATGTTTGTTTCAAGTGCGGTTTCCATTGAAGAAGCAGAGGAAGAAGCGGATTATGTTACCGGATTATTAGAAGATTATTCCATTCAATATCCTGTGTTCTTTACCGTGGCAAAAGAAGAGGGAAACAGTTCCCGTACCGTAAACGTACATAGATATACAAGAACTGAATATGCCACTGCTTTTTTGGATAAAATCCGAGAAGCGGGATATATTCCCATGCTTTATGATACAAAAGAAGGATTGATTAAAAAATATAATCTTGTTAATATGGAAAAGTATGATAAAGGATTGGTTCAATTAAAGGAAGAACCGGATTATCCTTATCGTTTCCAGATATGGAATTATGGACAAAGTGATGACATAAGCGGTGTAAGTGGTGCCGTAGATATGTGCATTAGTTTTATAGATTATTCCGTTCAATAACGGATGGAGGAGTACAATGTTAGAACTTAGAAATGTATCTTATGAAGTGGAAGACAATAAAACTCAAAAAGAGATTTTAAAGAATATTTCAATTTCATTTGACGAAAGATTCATTGCAATTACAGGGCCTAATGGCGGCGGTAAATCTACACTTGCAAAAATGATTGCAGGTATTATCAAACCAACATCAGGTCAGATATTATTAGATGGTGAAGATATTACAGATTTATCCATTACGGAACGTGCCGGCAGAGGTATCAGTTATGCTTTTCAGCAACCTGTAAGATTTAAGGGGATTACGGTTAAAGAGTTGATTAAACTTGCTGCGGGAAAAGAGATTACTACTACTGATGCATGTAAATATTTGTCGGAGGTAGGTCTTTGCGCAAGGGATTATATTAATCGTGAAGTTAATGCAAGCTTATCAGGCGGTGAGTTAAAGCGTATTGAGATTGCCATGATTATTGCAAGAGGAACAAAGATTTCTGTATTTGATGAACCGGAAGCCGGCATTGATTTATGGAGCTTTAACAGCCTTATAAAAGTGTTTGAAAGCATGCATGAGAAGATTCAGGGTAACATTATTATTATTTCTCATCAGGAGAGAATTTTAAATATAGCTGACAAGGTTATTGTTCTTGCAGACGGTTCTATCCGCTCTGTCGGAACGAGAGATGAGATTTTACCTGAATTATTAGGAACTGTGGGAAGCTGTAAACAACTCACAGATAAATTATAAAAGATAACCGGAGAAAATATATGGATCAGATTCAAAAGGAACTATTAGAGCAGGTTGCAGAACTTCATGAGATTCCCACAGGTGCGTACAATATCCGTGCCAATGGCGGTACTTACGGAAGAAATACAACTGCAAATATTGATATTGTTACAAAAGAAGATAAGCCGGGCATTGATATTTTTATTAAACCGGGAACTAAAAATGAGAGTTTGCACATTCCGGTATTGTTAAGCCAGACCGGATTAAAAGAAGTTGTATATAACGATTTTCACATTGGCGAGGATTGTGATGTAACCATTATTGCGGGTTGCGGTATTCACAATGGCGGTGATGAAAACAGTGAACATAGTGGTATTCACAGCTTTTTTGTGGGGAAAAATGCAAAAGTCAGATATGTTGAAAAACACTATGGACGTGGAGACGGAAACGGAAAGCGTATTATGAATCCTACCACCATTGTTAAGATGGAAGAAGGCAGTTACATGGAAATGGATACTGTTCAAATTAAGGGTGTGGATTCAACGGAAAGGCTGACCCAGGCAGAACTTTTAAAGGATGCCACACTTATTATTAAAGAGAAAATAATGACACATGGTAATCAGCATGCTAAAACGGACTTTACCGTAGATTTGAATGGTGAAAATTCAAGTGCAAATGTGATTTCAAGAAGTGTAGCTAAGGATAAGTCGCATCAGTTGTTCTTATCTAAGATAAATGGTAATGCAAAGTGTGCGGGACATACGGAATGTGATGCCATTATTATGGATGAAGCCAGTGTAAGCGCAATTCCTGAAATTACTGCTAACCACGTGGAAGCAAGTCTGATTCATGAGGCAGCTATCGGAAAAATTGCAGGAGAGCAGTTAATTAAGCTTATGACCCTTGGTTTAACTGAGGCAGAAGCGGAAGCGGCAATAATTAACGGTTTCTTAAAATAAATTAAGAAACCGTATAATTCAGTATATTTTTAGATATAGAAACGTCGGTATAGATTCCTGCATATACGGCAGGAGACAGACCTTCAAGGTAATTGGGAGTGTAGTTAATCTGCACTCCTTTCTTTTTTAAGATATCAATGGCTTTATTGTATGCAATGGCAGCCTGGTCCTCCGTATCGTAAATGCCTACATTCATGCTTCCGTTTACCAGTATTTTTGTACGGTAGCGGTAGGTATTTCCCACTTTTTCCCTTCTGACACCGCGATAACGGTTGATAATATTTAAGTTATGACGTCTGAAATCAAGAGAATCACCATTGATAAATTCATAATCCCTTCCGGGAACGGCAAAACTCATAATCCCATAACGGTTTAAAATATTTACCTGCATACCGTAATCGGCAACAAACAGATGATTTCCACGCTTCATTATCTTGTGGGATGAATAATAGAATAAGTCATCTATGTCAAATTTAAGACATATTTGTTTGGAATAATAATAGTCAAAATAATGTTTACGTAAGTAAATGGGGTGTGATATATACAGATTGTGGTCACGGAAATTCATAAGAACAACCTGTTTTTCAAAGGGTAGTTGCTTACTTGGCTCCATATGTTCCGGTGTGTACTCCGGGCAATTCAGAATTCTTCCTGCACATTCATACGCCTTAGTTGCCTCTTTTGGTGATTTAAAACTTCCGAGGCTGATATGCTTGCCACGATATGTTATGGAAGCTCTGTAATATATGGAGTTATCTTTTTTGACGGCTTTTGTCACACCCGGAAATTGTTCCATAACGTCTCCTTTTGTTGAAATTGTTCTGAATTTTACGATGAAAAAACTTATGAAATAAGTATAACAAGAAAAGTCAGATAATACAATTTAGGTGAACAATTTTTTAGCTTAAATTGGAGGTATGATGTATAAAAAGTACGCAGCAATTCTTTATATGATTAGTTTATTCTCGTTTTTTTCTTATATGACTCTTGATGCAAAAGAAATAGAAAATGTGCAGGATGAAATTGTGAAAACATACGGAGAATATCTAATAACTGTTTCAGAATCAAAACAACGCAATATTACATATTATCGTTTGGAAAAAACTATGCTATGGGACATAACTGACGAGGATTATACGACACTATTAAAAATTGTGGAAGCTGAAGCAGGAGGCGAAGACTATACAGGTAAGCTTCTTGTGGCCAATGTTGTGTTAAACAGAGTAAAAGATGAGAGTTTTCCTGATAGCATAACAGAAGTGGTATATCAGACTTCTAACGGAAGAGCGCAGTTTTCACCGGTAGGAAGCGGAAGGATTGAAAAGGTAACCGTATCTGAGGAAACCATTACTGCAGTCACTGATGCATTAAATGGGGCGGATGAATCGGAAGGAGCGCTGTATTTTGCTGCAAGGAAATATGCAGATCCGGATAAAATGCAGTGGTTTGATGAAAAACTTCTTTTTTTATTTGCTTATGGTGGACATGAATTCTTTACAGAATATTAAATGTTGTGCTATAATGTGTCACTGAACAAGAATAAACAAATTAAGAGGTACGAAAAATGGAAATTTTATATAAGAGTACGAGAAGTGATGTTGCACCGGTAAAGGCTTCGGAAGCAATTTTAAAGGGACTTGTGGAAGATGGAGGATTATATGTTCCGGAAACCATTCCTGCTTTAGATAAGACAATTGATGAGTTGTCTCAAATGACATACCAACAGGTTGCTTATGAAGTTATGAAATTATATTTTACTGACTTTACAGAAGCAGAATTAAAGGCTTGTATTGAGAAGGCATATGATTCTAAATTCGACACAGAAGAGATTGCTCCTCTTGTTGAAGCAGATGGTGCTTATTATCTTGAACTTTTCCATGGTTCAACCATTGCTTTTAAGGATATGGCATTGTCTATTTTACCGCATCTTCTGGTTACCAGTGCAAAAAAGAACAATGTAAAAAATGAGATTGTTATTTTAACTGCTACATCAGGTGATACAGGTAAGGCAGCACTTGCAGGCTTTGCAAATGTTGATGGTATTAAGATTATTGTTTTTTATCCTAAAAATGGTGTAAGTGCCATTCAGGAAAAACAGATGGTAACTCAAAAAGGTGCTAATACACATGTTGTGGGTATCCATGGTAATTTTGATGATGCACAGACCGGTGTTAAAAACCTCTTTAATGATAAAGAACTTGCAAAAGTAATGGATGAAGCAGGTTTCCAGTTCTCATCTGCAAACTCCATTAATATTGGACGTCTGGTTCCACAGATTGTTTACTATGTATATGCATATACAACTCTTTATAAAGAGGGTAAGCTTACAAAGGGACAAAAGATGAATGTGGTTGTTCCTACAGGTAACTTTGGTAATATCCTTGCTGCTTTTTATGCAAAAAACATGGGACTTCCTATTGATAAGCTTATTTGCGCTTCTAATGATAACAAGGTATTATTTGATTTCTTTGCAACCGGCGAATATGATAAGAACAGAGAATTTGTTTTAACCAATTCACCATCTATGGATATTCTAATTTCAAGTAACCTTGAAAGATTGATTTATCGCATTGCAGGTAATGATTCAGCAAAGAACCTTGCATTTATGACATCATTATCCAAAGACGGTAAGTATGTGATTACGGATGAAATGAAATCGGCTCTTTCTGATTTCTATGGCAATTATGCAACGGAAGCTGAAACAGGTAAGACAATTAAAGATTTGTATGAAAAGACAGGATATGTGATTGATACACATACAGCTGTTGCTGCCAATGTATATGGAAAATATAAAGCAGATACTAAGGACGACACTGTAACAGTCATTGCTTCAACTGCAAGTCCGTTTAAGTTTGCAAGAAGTGTTATGAATGCCATTGATACGAAGTATGATGCAATGTCTGACTTTGAACTGATTGATGAATTAAGCAAAGTCGGTAATGTGGCAATTCCAAATGCCATTGAAGAAATCAGAACAGCACCGGTTCTTCATAAGACAGTTTGTGACAGAACAGAAATGGAAGCGGCTGTGAAGAATTTCCTTGGAATTCAATAATAAATGAATATAAAATAAACAGGATGCAGTTTGAAATTGCATCCTGTTATTTTTTATCTGTCTTTCATATCAATATAGTCTTTATCCGGACAAATCGGCTTGTATGCCGGGCGGATAATCTTACCGTTATTGGCAAGTTCTTCCATGCGGTGAGCACTCCAGCCAACAATTCTTGCAATGGCAAACATAGGAGTATATAGTTCTTTTGGAAGATCTAACATATCATATATAAATCCGGAATAGAAGTCGATGTTAATACTTACACCTTTGTACATCTGGCGTTCCTGTTCAATAATTTTTGGAGCAAGGCGTTCAACCAGTGCGTGAAGTTCATATTCATCTTTAAGACCTTTTTCTACGGCTAATTGCTCTACGAACTCTTTTAAGAGAGTAGCACGAGGGTCAGATTTTGAATAAATAGCATGACCGACACCGTAAATAAGACCTGCTTTATCAAAGGCTTCTTTGTGGAGAAGCTTTCTGAGATATTCAGAAACTTCTTCTTCATCCTTCCAATTTTTAATGTTTTGCTTCATGTCATCAAACATCTGGGCAACCTTTAAGTTGGCACCACCATGACGGGGGCCTTTTAAGGAGCCGATAGCAGCTGCAATAACGGAATATGTATCGGTTAATGAGCTTGATACAACATGGGTTGTAAAGGTTGAATTATTACCGCCGCCATGTTCCATGTGAAGAACTAAAGCAATGTCTAAAAGCTTTGCTTCGAGGGCAGTGTAGGACTTATCCGGACGTAAAATGGTCAACAGGTTTTCTGCAGTTGATAATTCCGGATCCGGTTGATGAATATATAAGCTGTTTCCAAAATGATAGTGACTATATGCCTGATAACCATAGACTGCCAACATTGGAAATACGCTGATTAATTGGAGACACTGTCGTAATACATTAGGTAAACTTGTGTCTTCAGCCATGTCATCATAGGAGTAAAGAGTAAGAACACTTCTTGCCAGGGTATTCATCATATCTCGGCTTGGAGCTTTCATGATAATATCACGAACAAAGCTTGTCGGAAGTGAGCGGTAATGTGCTAACAACTGTTCAAACTTTTTAAGTTCGTCCTGATCAGGAAGCTGATTAAAGAGAAGAAGATAAGCGACTTCTTCGAAACCGTAACGGTCTTCTTTGGTAAAACCGATTACTAAATCTTTGACATCATAACCACGATAGAATAATCTGCCGTGAACAGGAACGGATTCACCGTTGATTATTGCAGAAGCGCGAACATCTGAAATATTGGTTAAGCCGGTTAAAACACCCTTACCGTTTAAGTCACGAAGACCGCGCTTAACTTCATATTTTGTGAATAATTCGCTGTCAATAATACCGGCGTTACGACTCATTTCTGTCAGTCTTAAGATTTCCGGAGTAATCTCAGTAAAATTGATATTATCCACTTTTCTACCACCTTTCTGATTTTTTTGAAAAATACAAATCAATCATACCATGTAGACATAACATCTTACAAGAAAAAACTTAAAATTAATAATTTTTTAATTCTTATTTTATTTTGGATAATATATGATAAACTAAAATGTGAAATGAAAATACAAGATAGAGGTAAGTCCTATGATTAATAGCAGAATCGCTGCTTTGCGTAAAAAAATGGAAATATGCAATGTGCATTACGTCATAATACCAACAGGAGATTATCACAACAGTGAGTATGTAAGTGATTTTTTTCGTGTGCGCGAGTTTTTTACCGGATTTACAGGCTCTAACGGTACATTGGTAGTGACAAGGGAAGAAGCTTTGCTTTGGACGGACGGAAGATACTTTATTCAAGCTGAGTTAGAATTAAAGGGTTCTGAAATTATTTTATGCAAAATGGGAGAAGAAGATGTCCCAACCATACAGGAATATTTGGCGTTAAATTATAAACAGGATGAAGTTATGGGGGTTGACGGCAGGGTTATTACAACTTCGTTTGCAAAGAAAATAAAGGATGCTGTTTTTGATGCTACGGGCTTTTATTGTGAATTTAATGATGGATTTATTCCTTATGAAGGCATATGGGATAATCAGCCTAAATTACCGGCGAATCCGGTTTTTGTTTTGAATGGTGATTTATCCGGAGTTGATTATAAAGAAAAAGTATTAAAGCTTCGTAAAAAGATGAAAGCATTAAAAGCAGACGCAATATGGCTTAGTAAGCTTGATGACATTATGTGGCTTTTTAATATTCGGGGCAATGATGTGGAATGTAATCCTGTTGCTCTTTCCTATTGCTACATTGATGAAGATATAAGTACTTTAATGATTCAAAAAGATGCTGTGACAGAGGAGCTGTCAGATTATTGTGAAAAGAATCAAATTGAACTTATTGATTATTCTGAATGTGATTTCATATGTTCAACACCTGAGAATAAGACAATCCTAATTGACCCGCAATATGCCTCTTACCGGCATAAGAGTATTTTGGAAAAAAAGAATACGATTATTGAGTTGCCGAGTCCGATTATTGCTATGAAAGCCGTTAAAAATCCGGTAGAAATAAGCAGAATGCGAGAGGTGTATCTTAAGGATAGTGCAGCATTAACGAAGTTTATATATTGGATTAAAAATGTTAAAGATAAGGCGGTGCTTAATGAGTACGAAGTAGGGCGCATGGTGGATTGTTACCGCATGGAAGTGGACGGGTTTATTGAGTTATCTTTTCCGACTATCTGTGCATATGGCCCTAATGGGGCGATGATGCACTATGAAGCAACAAAAGAAAGCAACAGTAAGCTTGATAATAAAGGATTTTTATTAGTAGACAGTGGTGGGCAGTATTACGGTGGTACAACAGACGTTACAAGAACCATAGTATTAGGTGAACTTACGGATGAAATGAAAAGACATTACACTTTGGTACTAAAAGGGATGTTAAACTTATCTATGGTAAAATTTATGTACGGATGCAGTGGGAAGAATCTTGATATTCTTGCAAGAGGTCCGCTTTGGAAAGAGGGTATTGATTATAAATGCGGTACAGGACACGGCGTTGGGTATATGCTAAATGTTCATGAAGGTCCTCAAAGCTTTCGGTTTAAAACATTACCCGGTATTGATGATTCAGTATTAGAGGAAGGAATGGTCATTACCAATGAACCGGGAGTGTATATTGAAGGAAGCCACGGAATCCGAATTGAGAATGTTCTTTTGTGCCATAAAGATATTAAAAACAGTGACGGACAGTTTATGTCATTTGAAACTTTAACCAAGGTTCCCATTGATAAAGAGGCTGTTTTGGTTGATTTATTAGCGAAGGATGAAAGAGAGTTTTTAAATAAATATCATGAAGATGTGTATCGTGATATTTCACCATTTTTATCTGAGGAAGAGAAGAGTTGGTTAAGAAGTGCAACTACTCCGTTATAGACTGGATTAGTACTGATTTTTTCTTGACTTTTTTAGACTCATCTGCAATAATATTGTAGACGCCGTGTAAAGGTATGTAATTTAACAACAACCGCCTATAGACGGTTACAATTATACAAATTTTAAGGAGGACAATTTAAGTATGTCAACAAAAGCTTATTATCCAATAGCTGAAATCGGTGCTGGCAAAGTGGGTTTTTCTAAAACACGTTCAATCATCGAAGCAGCTTTCTACGGAAACAATGTAGTGAAAGTTAACACATTAAAAGAAGCTTATGAGTTAGCTAAAAATTCACCTGGTACTGTTGTAACAGACATGAAAATCAAAGATGGAGAAACATTTGGTCTTGAAAAAGATGCAAGAGTTCTTTTATTCAATGATGGTGCTGTAACAGGCCGTTATGCTGCAGCTCGTCGTATTAAAGGCGAACCTGGCGTTGATGAAGTGAAACTTGATAAAGTTGTTATGGACGCTGTTTATGAAACACGTTGGAAAACAATGTACCATGCAGAATGTTTCATCGGTCTTGATCCTGAATTCATGGTAAAAGCTCACCTTCTTATTCCGGAAGGAGAAGAAAACATTCTTTACAACTGGATGTTAAACTTCCAGTATATGTCAGATGAATATGTAAAAATGTACAAGAATTCTGTACCTGTAGGTAACGGAAATGAACCTGACGTTTACATTTTCTCTGATCCTCAGTGGGTTCCACAGGAACGTCCTGACGTTGATTTCAGCTGCTTAAGCGATCCACTTACACTTTGCTATTTTGATACAAATGCAAACTGTGCAGCTATCCTTGGTATGAGATACTTCGGTGAACACAAGAAAGGTACTCTTACTATGGCTTGGGCTCTTGCTAACAGAAATGGTTATGCATCATGCCACGGTGGACAGAAAGAATATACATTAGAAGATGGTTCTAAATTCGTTGCATCTGTTTACGGATTATCAGGATCTGGTAAATCAACATTAACACATGCAAAACATGGCGGAAAATATCCTGCAATCAAAGTTCTTCATGATGATGCTTTCATTATCAACACAGATACATGTGCATCTATCGCTTTAGAGCCTACATACTTTGATAAGACTTCTGATTACCCAACAGGATGTCCTGATAATGATTACTTATTATCAGCTCAGAACTGTTCTTGTACATTAGATTCAGAAGGAAAGATTCAGTTAGTAACAGAAGATATCAGAAATGGTAACGGACGTGCTATTAAATCTAAATTATGGTCACCTAACCGTGTAGATAAGATTGACGCTCCTGTTAATGCAATTTTCTGGATTATGAAAGACCCTACAATTCCACCTGTAATCAAATTAAAAGGTTCAGCTCTTGCTTCAGTAATGGGTGCTACACTTGCTACTAAGACATCTACAGCTGAACGTGTTGCTGCAGGTACAGACTTAAATGCAATCCGTATCGTACCATATGCTAACCCATTCAGAACTTATCCATTAGTAAATGACTATGAGAAGTTCAAAAAGTTAGTTGAAGAAAAGAACGTTGACTGTTACATCGTTAACACAGGCGATTTCATGGGAACAAAATGTAAACCTGCTGATACATTAGGAATTCTTGAAACAATCGTTGAAGGAAAAGCTAAATTCGAACAGTGGGGACCATTCTCTGATATCGAAATCATGAATGATTGGTCAGGTAAGACAGCAGACTTTACACCAGACTTAAAGGATGCTTCTTACGTTGCAGAACTTAAAGCAGCTATGCAGACACGTGTTAAAGCTGTTGAAGATTTCGCTACAAAGAAAGAAGGATATGACAAACTTCCAGATGAAGCACTTGCTGCATTAAAGAAGATTGTTGATGAAATGGCTTCTTTATAATTTGAATATTATTCATAACTTAAAGGCTGTCACCGTAAGGTGGCAGCTTTTTTTCGCATATAATGATTTGAGCGAATATTTTTACACAAATATTAAGATTTATTTAAGAAATAGAATTACTATTGAAAAGTGTAGGTTTTAATATTAGTATATTATTACTAATCTAATGATAGTTATAATATTATTTGTAGAAGGGGAAAGCAACATGAAAAGTAGTAAACAGGAAATGCGCTTGAAAAAGGGGCTTGTGCTGATTCTGTGTTTGGTTCTTCTTTGTACCACTGTGTTTGCATGTGGGAAGGACAAGGAGTCAAATACAGAGGAAGAAAAAGAAGTAGTATCAGACATCACAGGTGAGGATTCCGGTGAGAATTCCGGTGTGGATGATGAGGTTCAAAGCGATGAAACTCAAAACGATAGTGAAGATGTGAGTGATGATACTGCGCAAGGTAACGATGAACCGATTCAGGATGAAGACACTGCTCAAGGTAATGATGAGGCTACGCAGGGTGAGGATGAATCTAATCAAGGTGATGATGAGCCTATAGAGGATATTCCATCACAGGATGAAGAATTAGTGGCTGAATTCCCACGTATGGATGGTTCTACTTCAGCAATACCGCTAGAAGCTGGTTTGCGTTCTGAGTTATATGATATCAGTTATTATGAAGCATTGAGTCAGGTGTCACATACAACGACGCATCAATCTTTTGATAGATTATTATACGCTGAAACTGACTTGATTTTTTCAGTACCACTTTCAGAAGATCAATTGAATAAGGCATCTTCTTTGGGAGTAACCATTGAAATGGAACCAGTTGCAAAAGAAGGCTTTGTATTTGTTGTAAATGCCAATAATCCCGTTGATTCTTTGACACAGGAACAGATTCGAAAGATATATTCCGGGAAAATCACCAATTGGAAAGAGGTTGGTGGCAACGATGCACCAATTCTTGCATACCAGAGAAACGTTGATTCCGGAAGTCAGAATTATATGACTGAGTTTATGGGAGATGTTCCCCTGATGAAACCTGTTACCACTAATATTCCAGGTGGAATGGGTGCAATGATGGATGCAGTAGCATCTTACAACAATGCAGAGAATGCAATCGGGTATTCTGTATATTCATATGCTGCTCAAATGTATGCAAACCAGAATGAAATAAAATTCATTGAAATTGATGGTATTAAGCCATCTAAGGCTACCATGGCGGATGGAACTTATCCATTATTGAGCTGTACTTATGTAATGTATAAATCAAATCATAGTCGTTCTGATGAACTTGCTGAATTGGTTGAATGGATGACTTCGGAAGAGGGACAGAAAGCAGTACTTGCATGTGGTTATATTCCTGTAATGGATATGGAGATACCGGATAATTATTTACCATATGAAGCAGTGGGAACGGGGATTGAGAAAGCTTTGGATTATAAGCCTAGTAATATTTTCGCGTATTCAGGTGACCTGTCAAATTACTATGATTTTGAATATGAACCTGCTATATTTAAATCATTTGAGAAACCTATTATAAAACCAACGAATAAGATAACCGGTCTTACAATCAATTTTTTAAAGGATACTGAACTTCAGGATGAGATTAATGATAAAATTAAAGATATGTTTCAGAAACTGGATCAATACGCTCTTGATAATCCGGAAATGATCTTTTACACATCGACTTATCCCAGATACTACCGCTATGATAAGCAAATTGATATTCATATTAAAAATGGCTATATGTCTATATTAATTGGGTATCCGATTAATATGATGGAATTGGGATATGATGACGGTTTTGGCTTTGCAGGTTTTGATTTTTACCAGTATTGCGAAACATTGTGTTATGACTTGATTGAAGGTAAGCAAATAGAGAAATTTAGTGATTTATTCTATCAAGATGAAGAATTTGTTCCAATCATTAATAATGCATTAAGCAACAATATGTCTTTATTTTGTTTGGATAATGAAAAGATGGTTGAGTTCTTAGGTGTTGACTTTTCCGGTTTGCTAGGTAGTGAGCAAAATAAATTTACGTTGAACTCTATATATTTTAATGAAGATAGTCCTTATTTTCAGATTCCTGTTCTTTATACTTTTAATGACGAGTTAATGATGGATAGCTGTGTTGTATATCAGTACCGCAGCATGAATGATGTTTTTATAGATGAGCTTTCTGATATACTTGGAGAAGGTCGTTATGAAGAATATGAATATTACATAGAACATATTGGCGAGAACAGTTATACAAGTGTTTTGGATTCAAGATTTCATACAAAAGATGAAGTAAATGAAAGAAGAAATGCATATATACATGTTCAGGACGAATATCGAAGGATTTTTGATGCAAATAATCATGGTTGGTTCTATGTTTATGAAGAGGAAGATTGTTATAGGGTGGTAGCATTTTTTGAATCACCATACGATGAACCTATTTTGTATGTTCATAAAGAAACGTTACAACCATTTACCATTGATGATTTTCTGATAGACGGATGGAAAGAATATTTGATAGAGACTTATGCTGATGAAGCTGAATTCTTATCTATGAATGAATATGATTCAGAAGCTGTCATGCTAATTCCAAATTGGACTGAACCGGATTACACTACAATTCATTATTATTTTGGAGATTCTTCTACAAGAGAATGGAATGATTTTTACTCTTTTAATATTCCTAATGAATATTTGAAGCGAGAGATATAAATTTGTTTTTTAGTAAAAGGAGAAGAGATAATGAGAGGATACAAACGTTTTACGCACTTGAAAAAGGGGCTTGTGCTTATTCTATGTTTGGTTTTTCTTTGTACCACAGTATTTGCATGTGGGAAAAAGAAAAATGCCGATGTAGATAGCGATCAAGATGTTGTAATTGAAAACAATAATGAGGAGGTTAACCAGGGTGATGATGTGACACAAGGCAATGACACGGCACAGGGCGATGACATGAGTCAAGGCGATGATGTAACACAGGATGATGAACCTGTGCAAGGTGACGATACGGTTCAAGGTGATGGGTCCGCTCAGGATGATGAACTGATACAAGACACAGATGCGACGCAAGGTGATGATGTGGTTACGGGAGGAGATGCAACTCAGGGTAGTGATGAGCCACAAGGGGATGACTTGACACAGGATGACGAAACAGAGGCTGAATTCCCGCGTATGGATGGTTCTACTTCAGCTATACCGTTAGAAGCAGGATTACGTTCTGAATTATATGATATTAGTTATTATGAAGCATTGAGTCAGGTGTCACATACAACGACGCATCAGTCCTTTGATAGATTATTATACGTTGAAACGGACTTGATTTTTTCAGTACCACTTTCTGAAGAACAATTAAAGAAGGCATCTTCTTTGGGAGTTACTATTGAAATGGAACCAGTTGCTAAAGAGGGATTTGTTTTTGTTGTAAATGCCAATAACCCGGTTGATTCTTTGACACAGGAACAGATTCGAAAAATATATTCCGGTGAAATTACCAATTGGAAAGAAGTTGGTGGTAACGATGCACCAATTCTTGCATACCAGAGAAATAAAGATAGTGGCAGTCAGAATTATATGACAGAGTTTATGGGGGATGTTCCGCTCATGGAACCGGTTACGACAACTATCCCAGGAGGAATGGCTGCCATGATGGATGCTGTAGCATCTTATAATAATGCAGAAAACGCTATTGGATATTCTGTATATTCCTATGCGGCACAGATGTATGCAAATCAAAAACAAATTAAATTTATTGCAATCGATGGTGTAGAACCTTCAAAAGCCACAATGGCTGATGGTACATATCCTTTATTGAGTTGTACATATGTAATGTATAAAGCCAATCACAGTAGAGCTGATGAATTAGCAGAAATTGTTGATTGGATGACTTCAGAAGAAGGACAGGAAGCGGTGCTCGCATGTGGATATATTCCGGTCATGGATATGGAGATACCGGATAATTATTTACCGTATGAAGCTGTGGGAACGGGGATTGAAAGACCTTCGGATTATAAGCCGAGTAAAGATTTATCAATCTGTTACGTTGGTGATCATGAAGATGAGTATGTTTATATGGTAGAAAGTGTCCCCTATTCTTTTAACACTTTAGATGGACAACAAAATATTCCTCAAAATAAATTAACAGGGTTTGAAATCACATTTTTGAAGAATAAAGAGTTACAGAATGAAATTAATGATAAAATTTCAGGAATGATTTTGAATTTAGAGCGTTATGCGACAGAAAATCCTGAGATGATTTTTTATTCATCACTATATGATTTTAGTGAGTATGATAAAAGCATTAAAATTAGTATTATGAATGGGTATTTATCTATATTAATTGGATATCCTGTAAATGTTGAAGAATTCGGTTATGAACACTTTATGAGATATTCAGGGTTCGAGTTTTATCAATATTGTGAAACCTTATGTTATGATTTAATTGAGGAAAAAGAAATTGAAACTTTCAGTGATTTGTTCTATGAAGGTGATGAATTTGTGCCAATAATCGATGAAGCTTTATTAAACAATATGCCTCTTTTTACTGCGGAATGTGAAGAGTTTGCTGAATTGCAAAGACTTGATTTTTATGGCATTTTGGGTGCTGAGCAAAATAAGTTTACTTTAACTGAAATTTATTTTTCGGATGATTCCCCTTATTTTGAGATTCCCTTAGTTTTTCAATTTAGTGACCATATAATGATGGATAGCTGTATTATATATCAATATCGTAGCATGGATGACATATTTTCTGATGCTATTTATGCAGACGATTATATGTATAGAACAGTGAAAGTGGATGAATATGAATATTACATTGAAGTGATTGGTGAGAATAGCTATACGAGTGTTTTGGATTCAAGATTTCATACTAAAGAAGAAGTAAGCGAAAGAAGAAATGCATATATCCACGTTCAGGATGAATATCGAAGGATATTTGATGCCAATGACCATGGCTGGATTAATATTTATGAAGATGAAGATTGTTATAGATTGGTGCAATATTTTGAATCTCCATACGAGGAACCGATTTTGTATGTACATAAAGAGTCGTTACAACCATTTACCATAGACGATTTCCTGAAAGACGGATGGAAAGAATATTTGATAGATACTTATGCAGATGAAGCTGAATTCTTATCTAAGAATGATTATAATCCTGAGGCTGTAATGCTAATTCCAAATTGGAGTGAACCTGAAAATACAACAATTCATTTTTATTATGGTGATTCGTCTACGAGAGATTGGAATGATTTTTACTCACTAATAATTCCTAGTGAATACTTGAAACGAGAGATATAAGTTTGATTTTTAGTAAAAGGAGAAAAGAAAATGAGAGGATACAAACGTTTTATGCACTTGAAAAAGGGGCTTGTGCTAATTCTGTGTTTAGTTCTTCTTTGTACCACTGTATTTGCATGTGGGAAAAAGGAAGGGTTAGATGAAGATGCAGACAAAGAAGTAGTATCAGACAATACAGGCGAGGATTCTAATATAGTAGATGAGTCTCAAAGTGATGAGTCTCAAAACGATAATGAGGATGTGGGTGAAGACACCGCACAAGATAATGAAGAGCCTAAGCAGGATGAGGAAGAATCTATCCAGGGTGATGATACAACCCAGGGTGATGATATGGTTTCGGGAGAGGATTCAACAGAGGGAAGTGATGAGCCTCAAGTTGATGTGGTGATTCAGGATGATGACGAGACTCAAGGTAACGAAACAATCACTGATTTTCCACGTATGGACGGCTCCACATCAGCGACACCATTAGAAGCAGGACTGCGCTCGGTGCTTTATGATGTTAGTTATCATGAAGCTCTTGAACAAGTAAGTCATACAACAACACATCAATCCTTTGATAGACTTATAAGCGGTGAAGTTGATCTGATTTTTACCGTTCCTATATCGAAAGAACAGCAGGATAAAGCAGATGCTAATGGAATTGAATTGGTAATGGAACCGGTGGCAAAGGAAGGATTTGTATTTGTTGTAAATGCTGCAAATCCTGTTGATTCCTTAACGCAGGATCAGATTCGTAAAATCTATTCCGGAGAGATAACCAATTGGAAAGAGGTTGGTGGTAATGATGCACCAATTCTTGCTTATCAAAGAAATGAAGATAGTGGAAGTCAGAATTATATGACGGACTTTATGGGTGATGTACCTTTAATCGATGCGCCTATTACTTCGAGACCGGATGCTATGTCGGGAATAATGGATGCGGTAGCATCTTATGATAATGCTGAAAATTCAATTGGATATTCAGTGTATTCGTATGCAGCACAGATGTATGCGAATCAAAATAAAGTAAAGTTTATCGCGGTAGATGGCGTTGAACCAACAAAGGCATCGATGGCGGATGGTACTTATCCATTATTGAGCTGTACTTATGTAATGTATAAAGCTAATAATAATCGTGTGAATGAATTAGCTCAGTTGACTGATTGGATGATATCAGAGGAAGGCCAAAATGCTGTACTGGCAAGTGGATATATTCCCGTAATTGATATGGAAATCCCGGATTATTATTTACCATATGAGGCTGTTGGTACAGGTGTTGCAAAGGATGATAAATATATTCCTGATAAAATAAAATCTTATGTCAGAATTGATTTGAATGATGAAGAGCAATTTGATATTGAAACGATTGAATATACCTTTAATTCTTTGGAAGATCAAAGGCGTGTTCCAGATAAAAAGATCACAGCATTTAAAATTAAATTCTTACAGGACAAAGTATTTCAAGAGCAAGTCAATAAAAAAATTGAAGAAATGATATCAAATCTAGAAACGTATGCTACGGAACATCCGGATATGGTATATTATGATCCGGAATTTTACGGAAATATGTATTATACAGATAAAGAAATTAGTGTTGAGATTTTAAATGGATATATGTCAATTACTATTGGATATCCATTCGATATTGAAGAACATGATGTTGGCACGTGGTTTGACACAGAGGGGTTTATACATTATCAATATTGTCAGACGGTTACCTATGATTTGATTAATAAAAGAGAAATTACTGATTTTAGTGAATTGTTTTACGAAGGTATTGATTTTGTTACTGTATTAAATAATGCATTAGCTGATAATATTGCTGCTTACTATTCTGATGGGCAGATGAAGCGATACGAAAAGTTTTTAGGGGTTGATTTCACAGGAATACTTGGTACACCCGAATACTTTACAATAGACCGTATATATTTTGATAAGGACAATCCATATTTTAGGATTCCGGTAATGTTCTCCTATACGCAATACACGATGAAAGACGTATGTGTGGTATGGCAGTATCGAGATATGACAGGCTTGTTTACAGAAGCTGTTGATGTATGGGATAGCTCTGAGCCGGATTATGAATATGGTACGGTGAAAATCGAAAAGCGTAAATATTACGTACCAATTGGTTCTAGATTTCATTCACAAGATGAACTCCAAGAATTAAGAAATCATTTTATTACTATGCAGGATATGTATTTGGATAAATTCTATCCCGATTGTCCTTGGGCGTTGGATATAATATTGCGCGGAGATTGTTATGAAGTTGGTTTTAGAGAGTTTGAATCGCCTAAAGAATACCCGGAAATTAATTTTGATGCATCAACATTTGAACCGATTTCAATACATGACCAATTAGTAGATGGTTGGAAGGAGTACATTATTTCTGCATACCCTGACAATTCTTATATTGTTGCCAATGATGCATATGATGAGTTTGGAAGTTTAGTATATAGTGGATGGCGAGTACAGTTGTTTTATTATAATTCGCGTAGTTATGAAATTTTCGATTTACCTTCCGAATATTTTAAATGATGATATATTAATGACTAGAATTAAGTTTTCTTCTGTTGTATAATAGTCTCAATTAAATCAAAACTAGGAGGCACAAATGAAGAAATTTGTTAATGAATTCAAAACCTTTATTAAACGTGGTAATGTAATGGATATGGCTGTTGGTATCATTATTGGTGCTGCTTTTAAAGCTATCGTAGATTCACTGGTAAATGATATTATCAACCCACTTTTAGGACTTGCCGGCGGTATGAATTTTGACCAGTATGTATGGAATGTAAATGGTGCAGTTGTTGCTTATGGTAAATTTATTACTGCAATTATTAACTTCCTCATCATGGCGTTTATTATCTTCTTGTTAGTAAGAACCATTAATAAGATGCTTTCTGCCGGTAAAAAAGAAGAACCAAAGCCGGTTACTACTAAGAAGTGTCCATATTGCTTAAGTGACATTGCCCTTGAAGCTACAAGATGTCCTCATTGTACATCTGTACTTGAAGAGAAAAAAGAAGAAGTTTAATATTGATGATTGAATGAGCGTTATCTGTTATGATAGCGCTCATTTCTGAAAAAGACTAAAATATTGATGTTGATGAAAAATCATAGAAACTTAAAAATTTTTTTAAAAAGTGAAAGTTTTTGGCATTTTCATTCGTTAATAACACATATAGAGATAAGATAAGTACTGTACTCTTTTCAAATTTTATCTAAATGTATGGAGGGATGAACATGAAAAAGAAGGTAATTTCATTTTGCTTAGTCTTAATTTTAATGTTTTCTATGACAACAATTGCGTATGCAGAAGAGTTGACATCAGTAGAAAATGATGAAGCATCAATGGCATACGTTATGCCAAGAACCAGTGTGAACAATACATATTATGGAAATAGCTACAGCGTTAATAACTCTGATAGTAGTGTATGCATATGTACAATTAGTAATAATGATAAGAATGTATTTGCTTCGACTTCGCGTAGTAATACAACAGTGGTTATTTCTTCAAAGGCACAGGCAGAAAATTATTATAGTATAGGCAGTGGCGGTAGTGCTAATGCCAATTATGCGTCTACCAGTTACCAGACAACGCAAGCGACTTATGCAGCATTGCAGACACATACGATTACAAATACTAATTATGTGTATAATTATACGTTGATTAATTATTAAAATGTAGTTGAAAAGAGTACAGTTACTATATTTTATAATCAGTGTTAGAAATATATGTATTTTAATTGAACGAAGGGAATTACTAAATATGGGAATGAGAAAAATAATTAGCATCTTATTGGTTATGTGCATATCACTTGCCACATTTGGATGTTCCAAAAGTAATGAAAATAAAGAAAATGAAGCAGTTAAAGACAGTGAAAATGTTAATATACAAAACGCGGAATCATTATCAGATGAGGAATTGCATTGGGAATATGATTTTGAAACCAGAAAAGGAGTTGTAGAGCAAACATATGTGCCGGAATTTACAGGGGAAGAATGGAAGGACTTACCTTGTTTAAATTTTTATATTAATCTATGGTCTGATGATGATAACTGGAATTTTGACACTGTAGAAGATGAGTTAAACTATTATTTATATAAAAATGATTATGGATTCAGTGTAAACTTTATTCAACCTTATTTAGGGGATGTAATGAGTGGACTTATAGGAAGTCCTGACGAAGAAATTAAAAAAATAGAAGAATCAGGAACAGCAGTTGACATATATGTTACATTTGATTATGCAAGTGGTGCCAATGAGGAAAAGTTTTTATGTCTGTCAGATTATTTGAATTCTGATGATGGTAAGAAGGTATATGATAGTTATGAAGATATTAGTTGGAAACAATTAACCCGTGAAGATGGGAAGGTTTATGGAGTTCCGCTCAATTTCATTACAACAAAACGCTTCCAATGTGTTTATAATCCTCAGGTGGTTGAATATTTTGGTATCAACATAAATCACATTAATGGTGATTTTTCGGTAATTAAAGATTGTTTTGACGAAGCAGTGGATAAAGGTACATGTCCAATTAGACTTTGTTTGGATTCTATAGATGATATATTAATGTGCCCGAAATATGGTTTGGATATTGTTGGGAATATCATAGCAATACAACAAGATGAAAATGACATGAAAGCAATGGATTTTCTGGAATATAATGTGTTGAAAGATTGGTATTGTTATCTTGGAGAATTGAAAGAAAAAGGATGGTTATCATATTCAACCCAATTATTAGAAATAACCGGTCTGATTCAAACAGATGAGGGGAAAAAGATGGATTCATTGTTATATGACTACATATTATTTGACTTGATATACAGTAGTGATTTGCATGCTTTGTTTGGACCGAATGACAATACGTCTTATGATAATGCAAATATGAATAGTAATATATATGTATATAACGAACCTGCATATGTTCATGCCGGAATGGAACAAGCATTAGTAATAAATACTAATACGGAATTCCCGGAATATGCGCAAGAATTCATTGCTTTATTTGTAACGAATCAGGAAATAAGAAATCTTTTATATTGTGGTATTGAAGGATTGCATTACAAATGGGAAGGTGACACTTTAGTATTTGATGAAGGTGTTTTTGGTATTTCTTTGGGATTAGAAAGCGACAGGCGCTTTTTACAGAATGAAAAATGGTCAGAAAAATATACGAATGAGATTGAAGCATTAAACGAAAATGTATATCTATCAGAATTCTATGAAACGGCGGTTCATTTTGGCGACGTAGAATCTAAATATCTTGCATGCAAAGATATTATAGAGAATAATCTGGAGATATTCTTAGGATTTTACGGATATGAAACTGAGAATAAGTTAAATGAGTTGCATGAACAGCTTTTGGAAGCAGGATATCAGGATGTGATTGATTACATTAATGCAACCTATTTATATGATAAGGTATAAGTATAGGAGATATGTAAATTATGAAGTTAAGGACAAAATGTAAACTTATTTTATTGATGGTGTTGGTTGTATGTATATTCACTGCGTGTAGTAAAAAAGATACTACCATAGGAGAAACTTCAAAAATATTTGATGGTTTCATTATTTCTGATTCTGTTGTATTGCAGAAACCAACATCATATATTCACATTTATGATTTTGAGACCGGTAAGAACCAATATTTATGTAATATACCTAACTGTTCTCATAGTACGGCTGACTGTACTGCAAGAACTGACCTTATGTATCCATTTTATTTTGATAATAATTTATATTTATTTGGTTCTGAGGATGGTGAGAATTATACCTTATATCGGTGTAACCGATATGGTGAGAACAGACGTGCATGGATTGAAAATTTGGAGGGGCATCCAAGACCGGATGTAATGGTGATATTTGAGGAAACATTATATTTTGGGGCTTCATGTTGGGATAAAGAAAAAGAAGAAGATTACGGGGTGGTTTATAGTGTAAACTTAAACAATAAAGAGGTTCAAAGATATTATATAGAGAATCATAAGGAAGCACTTTCAAAAGTGCTAGTTAATAATCAATCTATTTTTTATACAACTGGTAGTACAAATCTAAATCTCAATGAATATATTGATTTTGAAACAGGTAATATATCAGATATTCCATGGGATGAACTAGTGACTTATACAAATTATTATCAGATAGATAAAAGCACCGGAGAAACTAAGCTATTGAAGTGTGTTGAATCAACATCGAATAATGTTGTTAATGGTTTGATTTCTGTTGACGAGGATCATCTGTTCTATTATTTAAAAGACGGGATTTATGAATATTGTCTTGATACCGGAATTAGTAACCAAATATTTGCTTATACAGGAGAACAGATCATCGATTCAATTAAGATGATAGACCATATGTTTTTATTAGAGTTGTATGATGAAAATTATTTTTTAGATAAAACCTTCGCTTTAATAGATAATGGCAGAGTGGTGCTTGAAGTGGAAAATGATAATCTTTCAAGTTATTTGGGGCAGATAGGTGAACGTTTATTTTTCCACGGAATCAACGGCTTGTATATGATTTCGTATGATGATTTTATCAATAAAAGAGACAATTTTATGTGGTTAGTTGATTTTGTGTATTAAGAGGATTAATTGATGACTTTAATGATTGCTGAATTGCGTAAAGTTATAAAAGAAAAGTGGATATGGATATCTTGTATAGGACTTTTGATAGGTTCGATGCTATGTCAATTTTATTTCATTGAAAAAGATTATGTTAATAAAAACATGAGTGCATCAACTTATTGTAAGATGGCTGATACCTATTCCGGGATGAGCCTTATTGAAGCAGAAGAATTGCTGCAAGAGAAAGTAGCTTATAATGCTACTATATCTTCAACTTTAATGCTGTATAGGATGGGCTATTTTACTGTTGACGAAGCAATTCATTTATTAGTAGATAATTATGGGATAAATATTTCTAAAGCAGATTTTATCAAAGCTGATTTAAATGATTTTAGAATTGAACAAGAATTATTACAAGAGATTAAGGGACTAAAATCTTATAATGAAAATTTAATTAGAATCAAGGAAGGTGAAGCAGGACTTAGTACGTTAGGTTTTTTTAACAAATCCGATTACCTGAAAAAGGAAAACGCAAAGGTTAAGGAAGATTATTACGGTGTGGATGTGGTAATCGATAATTACGCCAACCAGTTTTCCGTTAGAACCTTTTTAAATTCTGGATGTATTGACTTTTTTGTGGTGATATTTTTGCTGATTCTGGTGATTTATCTGAGTACGGATGAAGAAGAAAAAGGATATTATTCACTTACTAAGACTTTATATAAGGGCAGAAAGAAGCATTATACAGCTAAGCTGTTATTGTTATTTTTTACTGTTACTTTGGTTACGGTACTTTTTTATGGCACTTATTTAGCAGTTACTTGTTTAAGGTATACAAGCCCGGCATGGAATGAGCAAATACAGACAGCAGGCTATGTTGCATGTACATACAATATCTGCGTATGGGAAGCGATTTTCTTATATATAGCATTAAAAATAGTAATGCTATTTATAATTGCAGCAACGATGATGTTTATGGCGACATTGTCAAAGAAAAGTAGTATATTAATTGGAAGCGTATTCTTAATAGCTTTTCTAGGATATAAGCTATACGACGAAATTGATTTTCAATCATCGTTTGTAATGTTTAAAGTAGTGAATCCGGTTATGCTAATAGATTCAGAATCGGTTTTACTGGAATATCATAATTTAAATATTTTTGGTACACCTATTTCCTTTCAACTTATTGTATTTGTTGCTTTGCTTGTACTTGGATTCATTTCTTGTTTGGTGGGAAGAATTATTTACAGTCGCAAAATCTTAAAGCAGAGGCATAAGACGCTAAGCTTAATTTCGTTTATAAGAAAAAATTATAATAGATTTAATAAACTTCACTTTCATACAAATATTTTTAGAAATGAATGGAAAAAGAATATTATCAGTTATAAATTGGGACTACCCATATTGATATGGTTGTGCATAGTCGTATTATATTATTTTAATGCTGACTCCATCGTTTTAAGCAGACAGGAAATTTTCTATCAGGAATATATGGAAGAATTAAATGGTCCGCTGACAGCAGATAAGATTCAATATTTAAATGCAGAAAAGAATAAATTTGAAAATCTTGATGAACTGAAGCAGGAAGTGTTAATCGACCCGTCTAAATCAGTTATGCTTATTTATATTGAAGAGATGATGGCAAAACGGGATGCCTTTATGAAGGTGATGGACAGGTATCAATACATATTAGATAATCCGGATGTTAATTCGTTTGTTTATGAAGAAGGACATCATTATTTACTGGGAACAAAAGAACGTCAGGATACTGAATTATTCAGACTGTTCGGAATGGTGTTTCTAATTATTGTTCTGCCTTTAAGTTCCTGTATTGAGTATCGTAAAAACGCAGATAATTTGATATCTACTACGTTTAAGGGGAAAAAACATGCAAGATATGCAAGAATGTTAGTGCAATATATTGTTGCAATCTTAGTGATGTTTTCTGTGTACTTAGGGAATACTTATGTTACAGCAAAACAATTTGGTATATTTGGGCATGATTTGAGTGTTACTCATCTGCATGAATATGCTTCATGGTATCCTTTAAATTTCAATGTTTATTGGTTATTTATGGTATTACTCAGACTCGTTATTCTTGGTGGAATTGTATTCATTAATGAAAAGATTACAAGAAAGTGTAAAGATTACATAAAATCCATCATTATTTTTGGAGCGGTATTGTTGTGTTTTTTCTTAATACAAACTTATATCATACAGGGGCATCGTTTATTGGACTTTATATAATTATTGGAGGAAATGGATGAATTTAAAGATACAGGATTTGGACTTTGCTTATGGGAGTCAGAAGGTTTTTAACGATTTCAATATGGAGCTTTCCACAGGTATTTATGGACTTTTGGGACCTAATGGTGCAGGAAAGTCAACTTTAATTAATCTTTTAGTTGAAAACATATTACCACAAAGAGGAACTATTCTGTGGAAGGATAAAGATATATTAATGTTGGGCGATGAATATCGGAAAATAGTAGGATATAAACCTCAGCAGCAGAGTATATATCCGGAACTGACTGTAATAGAATTTCTTAACTATATTGGTTCTTTAAAAGGAATGAAAAAAAATGACTTGAAGGAACAAGCGGAGGAGTTACTTGTCAGACTGAATCTGGCGCAACAACGTAACAAAAAGATGAAAAAACTATCCGGAGGGATGTTGCAAAGAGCTCTTTTGGCTCAATCTTTGTTAGATAATCCATCACTTTTATTATTGGATGAACCAACGGCAGGCCTTGATCCATTGGAACGTATTCGCATGCGAGAGTATATTGAAGAAATTGCAAAAGACAGAATTGTTATAATAGCTACACATATTATTGAGGATATCAGCACAATTTCAAAAGAAATAATTTTTATGAATCATGGACAAATTTTGTTACAAGGTAACATGGATATGTTACGTAAAACGTATGAACAAGGAATGAATTCTGGTAAAGAAGCTTATATCAAAATAGATGATGAAATATTGATTTTAGAGAATTTATATTATGATTTATTTGTGTCTTAACTAATGTTTCCATAAAAAATGGTTGTATTACACCATGGTCTCGGATATAATGTAAGTAGAAATGAGCAATCATTTCATTTTCCTGGGATGTTCGATAACTCTTGGTATTTTGATCCTACATTTACGTTCATGGGATTCCTATATTGTCATGTGGCTGTCAGGCCCCCCAATATGGCCAGGGGAAGGCAAAAGCAGGATTGCGGTTACCCACCTAGCTACAGCTAGGCGTCAAACTCCAAGAACCGGCATCTCGGCTATTCAAAAGAGAAAGTAGCGTCGCTTTAAGCGACGCTATTTATTTATTTTGAAAGGAGTTTCTATGACTGAAAAAAATAAAAAGCTTTCCATTTATATATTACTGATTGCAGTTGCAGCACTGTGTATATTTTTTGTAAGGGAATTTATATTTTGGACTTCTGATAAAACAGAAAATGAAAGTGTATTGTCTCAAGAAGAGGTATCAGATACAACGGATGAACAACCGCCTGCGGGTTTAAACCCAAATGAAAATGTTTCTAATAATACAAACGAAAGTGAAATGATTCATGATGAAGAAGCAGTTAGAGAAGTATTAAGTGCTCTTAGTAAGAGAGATATTCGTGTGCTTTTATATGATACGAATTACAGTTCTGTATATCATGAGATAATTAAAATTACTTCAGATGTTGATTTTACAATTCAAACAGAGAATTCGATAAAAGAATATAGTGCCGGAGATGTTGTGACTTTAACTTCAGGAACCTATGAAAACGATTACACCGTATTTGTAAAGCCTACTGATAATACCGGAAAAATAGAATTGTTAAGTGTTACAAGAGCACAGGGAATTCCACAGTATTCAGGATTTTTTGAAATTACACAAAAAGAAAAAGGACTTTGTATTGTTAATGAAGTTGACATTGAAACCTATTTATATTCTGTGGTTCCCAGTGAAATGCCGTCATATTATCCGTTGGAAGCATTAAAAGCACAGGCGATATCTGCCCGTACTTATGCTTATGAACGTATGCTTCATTCCGATCTTAAAGATTTTAATGCGGACGTTTCGGATAGTTCGAATCATCAGGTTTATAATAATATTGAATGGCAGGAAACTACGAATCGTGCTGTTGATGAGACAAAAGGAATGTTTATGTTTTACGGAGATACTCTGGCAAAAACATATTATTATTCAACGTCTTGTGGCATTGGCGCAGATGAAGAAGTTTGGAGTATGAGTAATATTTCATATTTAAACAATTCAGATATTAGTGTTAGTGGATATAGACAGCTTGCGGTTGAAGCCGGCAATATGCAGGGCGATTCCGATTTATTGCAAAACACCATGAACTATAGTGAGGAAACTGTATTCCGCGAATGGATAGAATTATCATCCCTTGAAACAGATTCATTTGAAAAAAATGAAAACTACTATAGATGGAACTATACTGTAACCGTAAATCCTGATGTGATTTATGATAGAATTATAGATAGGAAAAATAATGGGGACGGCAGTATTACCTGTACCAAAGATACCTTTGTAAATCCGGGGAGTATCACTAACATTGAAGTGATAAAAAGAGCAGCAAGCGGTTATGCCATGACCTTAAGTATTGAAGGTGAAAATGCCTCATATGTAATTAATGGTCAAAATAATATCCGTTATATTCTCTGTAATTCACTTAGCAGTGTTGTAACCAATAACGGAAGCCTTGCTAAATGTGAAAAGTTAATACCCAGCGCCTTTTTTGTAGTGACAAATACCGTGGAGAATGGTATTGTATTAGAGTATACGTTGACAGGCGGTGGACATGGTCATGGAGTTGGCATGAGTCAGAACGGTGCTAAAAACATGGCGGACATGGGAATGAGTTATAACGATATTTTAGATTTCTTTTATCAGGGAACTATGTTAATCGAGGTGGTTTAACGATATGCGTGCATATAAGATTATCAGGTCATTTTTATCCGAGTTAAAAAAGGATAATGTTGGAGCCCATGCTTCCAGTGCAGCTTTTTTTATATTTTTGTCACTGATTCCGTTTATTATTTTGATGTGTTCCATTTTGCCTTTTACCCCTATACGAGAGGCGGATTTGATGAGAGCGGTAACGGATATTTTACCGATGTCCATGGATTCTTTTGCGGTGAATCTGATTAACGAGATTTATGGTAAATCGGTGGCACTTGTTTCAGTTACTGCCATTATTACCATATGGTCAGCTGCAAAAGGTATTTTAGCTATGATGCGGGCTATGAATGCTGTGAATGAAGTAGAAGAGACACGTAATTATTTTATGCTTCGTTTACGTGCCAGTATATATACACTAATCATATTGGTTATGATTATTTTGTCTTTGATATTTATGGTGTTTGCAAATGTAATTATGGAGATGATACATACTTACATTCCGCATTTATATATGCTTCTTTCCATCATAATGAATTTAAGATATATTATTGTTTGGATTGTGCTGACCATATTTACGGTACTTTTGTATGTATGGCTCCCGAATAAGCGGCCTAAGTTTAAAAGCCAGATTTTTGGTGCCTGCTTTACATCCATAGGGTGGATTGTATTTTCTTTTGTCTTTTCCTTATATATTGATACTTTTGGAGGATTAGGCATGTATGGAAGTCTTACGACCATAATAATTATTATGATATGGTTGTACATTTGTATGTATATTATGATTTTAGGTGCTGAGTTTAACAGTATGTTTGATGAAACTCTGGCACATTTTCCGGTGATTAGAAATTTACGGAATAGAAATAAATAATTTGGAGGGTTACAAATGCAAAAATTATTCAAAAAACTTGGAGTATTGTTCGTTACAGTTCTCTGTGCCATGATGCTTATTACGGCGTGCGGTAAAAAAGAGGATAGTAATGTAGAACCGGAGGTTTCACAGGATGTTAACGTAGAAGGAGATACTACTGATTCAACTGACGAAGGTACAGATAATGACAACACCGATGATGGCAGTGATTCAGAAGATGCAACTCCGGCTATTGATGTGGAATCGTTAAAAGAACAAATGGGCTTTTATGTGGATGGAACCACTCTGTATGATGCCAATGGTAATCCTTTTATTTTAAGAGGTGTGAATCATTCGCATACATGGTTTACCAGTCAACTTGAAACTTCCTTAGATGCTATTGCTGATACGGGTTGTAATTCAGTAAGAATTGTTTTATCCAATGGTGCCCAGTGGTCTATGAACTCAGCAAAGGATGTTGAGAAAATTATTGATTATTGTAAAGAAAAGAAAATGGTTGCAGTTCTTGAAGTTCACGATGCAACAGGCTATACAGACACGGAATCGTTGATTGCATGTGCACAGTATTTTGTATTTATTAAGGATGTATTAATCGGTGAAGAAGATTATGTCATTATTAATATTGCAAATGAATGGGGCGGTGAACGTAGTAAAACATGGGCTGAAGCATATACAGAAGCAATCGGAATGTTAAGAGAAGCAGGTCTTTCCCATACGATTATGATTGATTGCTGCGGATGGGGCCAGTATGCTAAATGTATTAAAGAAAAAGGGGAAGAGGTACTTGCCGCTGATCCTTTGGAAAACGTAATGTTCTCCATTCATATGTATGGAACAGCCGGCGGTACTGATGATAAAATCAAGAAAAATTTAGAATATGCAACAAGCCGTGACTTATGCGTATGTGTAGGTGAATTTGGTTATACACATACTGATGGTGATGTGGACGAAGGATATTTAATGCAGTATTGTGTTGATAATGCAATCGGATATATGGCTTGGTCATGGAAAGGTAACGGTGGTGGAGTGGAATATCTTGATCTTGCCACTGAATGGGACGGAAGCGTACTTTCTCCTGATTGGGGTGAAGTATTTATTAACGGAACCAATGGAATTAAAGAAACATCAGTAATGTGCTCTGTATTTGAGGAATAAGAATGAGTGAAATGAAAGCTGTTTACATCGTAATATCGCAAACACCAACCAAGTTTGCAGGATGTATTCGAAAACTGGGAAAAACAACATACAATCATGCAGCTATCAGTTTTGATAAAGACCTAAAAGAAATATATGCCTTTGCAAGACCAAATTATCATGCGGTTTTATTAGGTAAGTTAGTTAGGGAATCATATTCCAGTTATACCTTAAATAAGGACAAAAAGGTTCCTGTTATGATATTTAAACTGGAAGTAAGCGCAGATGAATATTATAGAATGAGAAATGTGATTCAAAGAATCAAAAATGATCCGGAATATGTCTATAATCTTTTTTCAGTGTTAACTTATCCGGTGATTAGAGGGTTCCGTGTAAGAAAGACCTTTACCTGCATTGAGTTTATTATGCATATTTTAAAACATTTAGGATATCCGCTTACAAAACCATGCCATAAGTATAAGCCCGATGAGTTAGTTACACTTTTAAGTGATAACCTGGTTTATAAAGGTGACATACGAAAGGTTATGGATAAGCGTAATGTAGACCATCGTTTTTTTGACCATTTATCGTTTGATATGAAGGTAAAAAGCGTATGTCAGTTATGTATGCTTTGTAAGAGGAGCGTAGGGTTTTAAATCAGAAATTAATTTAGACTGAGTATAGAAAACTTCATACTCAGTCTTTTTTTTAAAAGGTATTCTACGATATTGTAGAATGAACATTGACAAATAGTTTGTAAGATTTTAAAATATAATCACTACAGCAGTGTAGAATGAAAGGAAATGGTAGTAATGAACAGGGAATTTAAAGAGTTATCTGAAACAGAATTTGAGATTATGCAATATATATGGGGATGTTCTAATGAGACTGAAATAATTACAAAGAGCATAATGGAACATTTTGAAGGTCAGGGTAAGGATTGGAAGTTAAATACACTGAATACTTTTTTAAAGCGTCTTGAAATGAAAGGACTTATCAAAGCTGAATCAAAAGGAAAAATATATGTTTATTATCCCAAAATGACTTATGAAGAATATGAACAAAAAAGAGCAATGTGTGTTTTGAAAACCGGTTTTGATAATTCCATTAAGAAGTTTTTGGTGGCTTTGAGCGGTGGAAAAGGTTTAGATTCAACAGAAGTAGAAGAATTAGAAAAATGGTTTAAGGAATTGAAATAGTACTATGTGTAAAAGGAGTAAGTATGGAGCGATTTCTTTGGTTAATCATAAGCATGGCGCTTACGGGAATGTCTGTATATCTTGTTTTTTGTATTATGAAAAAAAGCATTTATTATACTTTTAGTGCAAAATGGCAATATCGGTTGTTCAAAATGCATTTTATATTCTATCTGTTTCCGTTTGTTTATGTAATGAGCAATGTGTTACAAAATATATATCAAAGAACAGTGAATCGTGTTGGAACTAAGAATAATACATTATCTGAAAGAATTGAATTATATCTTGATTATAGTATTGATTCTAAGCAAAGAGGTGTGATTGTTGCCGGTATTTTTGTTGTTTGGTTGATCGGAATGATTCTATATTATGTGTTTAATCTGGTTGGCTATTTTAAAACTGTTCAGTATTTCTCACATAACAAAACTTGTTTGAATGAGCATTTAGATTCACTTTTAAAAGTATACAAAAAACAATTGGATGTTAAAGGGAATGTAAAAATTTACTCTATGAGTGGTTTGTCTACGCCGATTGCACTAGGTTTTTTTAGTCCAAGAATATTAATTCCTGAATCTATGTTAATGTGCAATAATTCTGAAAAAAACGCACTTACATGCTCTATTCAACATGAATTAATGCATATTAAGAATAAGGATTTATGGTTACATCTTTTTTTTATTGTATTGCATGGTGTGTATTGGTTTGTACCACTCATGCCATATGTGTATCGTGATATGATTCAATATGGTGAATTGGCCTGTGATGAAAAGGTTGTATACTTTTTAAATGATGATGAACGAAACGAATACGGAATATTACTGTTACATTCTATTAAGGTGAATAACCATCAAAAACCTGTTCGTATGGTAAATGCATTAGTTAGTGATAAAGATAATTTGAAGAAGCGTTTGTTAGTCATTAAAGGTGGATATATGACTAAGTACAAAAGGTTATATTGCCCTTGGGTCATTTCCATTTTACTTATTTTATCAATGGGTGTAATAACCACTGGACTATGGATTACAAGAAAATCTGACACAATGTATGGCTTTAAGTGGGATAGAAGCGGTTTTCTTGAAACAAGAAGTGAGTGGTATGATGAAGGGATGTGGCAACACCGGTATATCACTTATGGAGAACCACATTATATTATTCCGGGAAAAACTAAAATACAGTGTAATGTTTCATGGTTTCCCATAACTGAGGATATTCAGGTGGGACTTATGTTAGCATCTGATTTGAATGAAAGGTATACGGTTAGTATTGACGCTTCACAGATGGAAGGAGAAGCATCTTTTGAACTTAATACGGGAGGAATACCGGAAGACGAGTATTATTTTATTGTTAAAAATCCCGGAAAATATAAGATTCATTTTGATGAGATAGAAGTTGAGTGGAATTAAGAGGAATTGTTAGATGAAAAAATACAAATTATTAATTATTCTATTTTGTGTATTGTGGACATTAATAGCATGTGGTAGGAAGAATGAGGCTATGTCGACTGAGGAAGTAGAGGAATTTTTGGTTGAACATGTAATCAGAGAATATTCCGTGATATTCAATGTTGATTCGTACAGCATAGTTAGTACATATGACACTGATTCGAATATAATATATTCACAAATAGACTTGCAATTGCATAATAAAGCAGAATCATTTAATGACATATATTATGTTCAAGGAATGTTTGAAGCACTGGGTTATAAGAATATTAATTTTACAACCTGTACAAAAGATGTGTTCAAAAAAACAATCATGGGATATGTTGATACAGAAATTCAGGCAGAACAATTGGCTGAATATGTTTATGAAGTCTTTGAAAGAGAGCGTGTAAATCTAGGTGTTAGCAAGAGTGAAACTTTATCATTTAAGACCACGTTTGATACAGACAATAACCCATTAATATTTATTGAGAAAAATGGTGTATATGTTGAATATGTGCCATCCGACATTACAATGTTGGATTTGTACAAACAAGGTTATGAACAGATGAAAAATTGGTTAAATGAGACAAAAACAGAAGAGGATATAAGTCTAACCCCATATGAAGATAGCTTTGATAAACCTAAAATGAATATAGGTATGGTTCGGGATACAGATGTTACAGGACAATATAGCATGCAATGGATAAGTAATTCTGATTTGACCGAAATTTATGTTAATAACGAGGATGGAACACTTGATATTAAATATGATGGTGATTTGTTGTTGCAAGATGTAGAATTGCAATTTGATTTATATATTTCGTATAATCAATATTATTTGTTCTGTGATGCTTATACAGATTTTGATTCCAATGAAGTAAAACTCTTATATTATTGCAATAATAGTGAATTATATGAGTATTTTGCAATTATTACAATTTCGCTAGAGGATAAGTTAGCACAGTCCATTGATACATTAGCGTTATCAAATCAGTATTCTTATGTATTGGGTTTAAAAGCTTGTGATCCAACATATAAGACAGTCTTTTCTGATGATTATATTATTTATCACAATGAAAGAGGGTCATATCAAATAAATTTAGCAACAGGTGAAAGAATAAGTTATACTGTTGAATCTAATGAGGAAAAAATTAACGAAAATTATATGCAGACCCAAGAATATGTTGTTTATAAAACTTTGGAAGATGTTTTGAGAGAACATGCAGATGCCATAGTGTTTAAAAATAATAGTATTTACGAGAAAGAAATAGATACGGTTATCTATGTACCATCGACCAATGAGATTTTTTCTTTTTCTGATGAAAGTAACGAATATTACGGGTATTATTATACAGAATTATCAAGCTCTGATGATACTGTAATGTATGAGGATGTTGGAAGTATAACAAAACAGTATGATATTTATTATGGTGATGAGTCTTTGGTAAATGATGTGATGATTGACTTTTTAGTGGAAGATGAGATATATAAGCAATTCAGAGATATTTATACTGATTTTGAGAGCAATGAAGTAAAAGTTATTTATTATTATCGCAATTACACAACAATAGAGGAATTTGTTATAGTTACAATTCCAATCGATGAACCATCAAAGCAAAGTGTAGAGCATATTCCTTTGGAGAATGGTGAATATGATGATTATTCTCATTTTATGGAATTAGTTATGTCTCAAAATATAATCTTCTTTGAAGGTTTCCCTGAAATGTGTTCTTTAGATATAGCGACCGGTAAGATATGTACTTGGAAAGATATGCGTGCACCATTGCGTCACTATGCTAAAGGTGAGCATATGGAGATTGTTGCAGATGTTTATCCAATTGCATATAATTCAGGGTATCTTTTGGTTGGTTCAAGTCTGGGGATTCAGGAAATCAGTACACCTATATATGCAATATATACTGAAGATGGAACCTTTATGAATTTTGTAATCAAGCCCGGGTTTTAATGAAAAGTACTTGACAGAACACGATTCCTTCACTAAAATAACAAAGAAAAGAAAAATGCTATGAAAGTGTTAAGTAGAGATGTACTTTCTATCAGAGAGAGAGGGTCACCGGCTGAAAGCCTTCTTAAGTTCAGGTACTGATTGAATTTCCCACCGGAGCAGCGGATTTGAATTATGTTGATTATATTTATTAGAGTCCGACGTAGATGCACGTTACGCATAGAATGAGAGCCATGTTAGGAATTAGGGTGGTACCGCGGAAATATTTCGTCCCTTACTGTAGTGATACAGTAAGGGATGTTTTTTATTTTTTCAAATAAAAAACATCAGGATAAATGCACACTCGCGCGAATGGAAGTTGTCGTAAACGACCGCGCTCGGCGCAAGAGATTTGTAAACAAATCTCTAATAAAATCAGGAGGATTAACAATGAAAGCAAAACTTGAACAAATCAAGGAACAGGCATTGAAACAGATTAAAGAAGCTGATGTCCTTGAAAAATTGAACGAAGTAAGAGTTGGAATTCTTGGTAAGAAAGGTGAATTAACCAACGTATTAAAGAGTATGAAAGATGTTGCGCCTGAAGACAGACCTAAGGTTGGTCAGATGGTAAATGAAGTACGTGCAGAAATTGAAAGCATACTTGAAAATGCCATTAAGAAAATGGAGAGAGAGAAACGTGAAGCCGCAATGAAGGCTGAAGTGATTGACGTAACTCTTCCTGCAAATAAGAATCGTGTGGGACATCGTCATCCGAATACCATTGCTATGGAAGAAGTAGAAAGAATCTTCGTTGGCATGGGATATGAAGTAGTAGAAGGACCTGAAGTTGAAACTGATTATTATAATTTCGAAGCCCTTAATATTCCTGCTGACCATCCTGCAAAGGATGAACAGGATACTTTCTACATTAACGGAGATATCCTTCTTCGTACACAGACATCAGGTGTTCAGGTTCATGAGATGGAAAAAGGCAAGCTTCCAATCAGAATGATTGCTCCGGGTAGAGTATTCCGTTCTGATGAAGTGGACGCTACACATTCACCATCCTTCCATCAGATTGAAGGTCTTGTTATTGATAAAAAGATTACCTTTGCTGACTTAAAGGGAACACTTGCCGAATTTTCGAAAGAATTATTTGGCGAAGATACAAAGGTTAAATTCAGACCTCATCATTTTAACTTTACAGAGCCAAGTGCAGAAATGGACGTTTCCTGCTTCAAGTGCGGTGGCAAGGGTTGCCGTTTCTGTAAAGGTTCAGGCTGGATAGAAATTCTTGGTTGCGGTATGGTTCATCCAAACGTATTAAGAATGAGCAATATTGATCCGGAAGAATATTCAGGATTTGCGTTCGGTATCGGTCTTGAACGTATTGCATTATTAAAATACGAAATTGATGACATGAGATTGTTATACGAAAACGATATCCGTTTCTTGAAACAATTTTAACAAAACCAGAATTTATGAAAGAAGGAAAATAGTATGAATACATCTTTATCATGGATAAAAGCATATGTTCCGGATTTGAACTGTACAGATCAGGAATATGTTGATGCAATGACATTAAGCGGAACAAAAGTAGAAACTTTTGAACGTCTTGATAAAAACTTAAAAGATATTTATGTTGGTCAGATTATGAGTATTGAAGCTCATCCTGATGCAACCAAATTAATTGTATGCCAGGTAAATCTTGGTGACAAACAGTTACAGATTGTAACAGGAGCTTCCAATGTTAAGGTTGGTGATAAAGTACCTGTTGTAATCGACGGCGGTAAAGTGGCTGGCGGGCATGATGGCGGTCCACTTCCGGAAGACGGAATTGTGATTAAAAATGGTAAATTACGCGGTGTAGATTCTTTTGGTATGATGTGCTCTATCGAAGAACTTGGTTCAAGCCGTGAAATGTATCCTGAAGCTCCGGAAGAAGGAATTTATATTTTTCCGGAAGATACAGAAGTTGGAGCTGATGCAATTGAAGTATTGGGACTTCGCGACAGCGTATATGAATATGAAATCACATCAAACCGTGTGGATTGTTATAGCGTACTTGGTGTTGCAAGAGAAGCAGCAGCAACCTTTGGCTTACCATTTAATGCACCTGTTGTTACGGTAAAAGAAAACAATGAAAAAGTTGAAGATTACATTAGTGTAGAAGTAAAAGATACTGATCTTTGCAGCAGATATTGTGCAAGAGTATGTAAGAATATTAAAATCGGACCAAGTCCAAAATGGATGCAAAGACGCCTTGCTTCAAGTGGTATCAGACCAATTAATAACTTAGTTGATATTACTAACTATGTTATGGAAGAATACGGTCAGCCTATGCATGCCTTTGACCTTTCTACCATTGAAGGCAATAAGATTATTGTAAAAAGAGCAAAAGACGGAGAAACATTCCAGACTCTTGACGGTCAGGAAAGAACACTTGATTCAGAAATGTTAATGATTTGTGATGCCAACAAAGAAATCGGTATTGCAGGTATTATGGGTGGTGAAAACTCAAAGATTACAGATGATGTGAAGACTGTATTATTCGAAGCTGCTACCTTTAACGGGGCTAATATCCGTAAGTCAGCAAAGAGATTAGGTCTTAGAACTGACGCATCAGGAATCTTTGAAAAAGGTCTTGACCCTGTTAATGCTGAAGCAGCCATTAACAGAGCGTGTCAGCTTATTGAAGAACTTGGCTGTGGTGAAGTTGTTAGTGGAATGGTTGATGTTAAGCTTCCAATCAAACCATTAAGAAGAATTCCTTTCAGTGCAGCGCGTATTAACCAGTTACTTGGTACGGATATAAGTGAAGCAGAAATGCTGGAAATCTTTGGTCGTCTTGAATTAACTCTTGAAAACGGAGAGGTAGTTGTTCCATCCTTCCGTCAGGATTTAGAGGGTATTGCAGATCTTGCAGAAGAAGTGGCACGTTTCCACGGATATGATAAGATTCCGATGACTCTTCCGAGCGGTGAAGCTACAACAGGTAAGCTTCCGTTTAAGCTTCGTATTGAACAAAAAGCAAGAGATATTGCTGAATTCTGCGGTTTCTCACAGGGATACAGCTATAGCTTTGAAAGTCCTAAGGTATTTGATAAGTTAATGCTTCCTGCCGATGCACCGGAAAGAACAGCGATTGTGATTTCTAATCCATTAGGTGAAGACTTCTCTATTATGAGGACAATTCCTTTAAATGGTATGCTTACAAGCCTTGCAACTAACTATAACAGAAGAAACAAAGACGTAAGACTTTACGAATTGGGAAATATTTACTTACCAAAGGCACTTCCTTTGACAGAGCTTCCTGATGAAAGAATGCAGATGACCTTCGGTTTCTACGGTGATGGAGATTTCTTTACCATGAAGGGTGTGATAGAAGAGTTCTTTGAAAGTGTTGGCATGAATAAGAAACCTGAATATGATCCTAATTCGGGAAGAGTATATCTTCATCCGGGACGTCAGGCGGATATTGTATATGATGGAGTAAAAGTAGGTTACATGGGTGAAGTTCATCCTGATGTGGCAGATAACTATGATATTCCTACAAGAGTATATATTGCAGTACTTGATATGCCGAACGTACTTCCTTTTGCAACTTTTGACCGTAAGTATGAAGGTGTTGCAAAATATCCTGCAGTAACCCGTGATATCAGTATGGTTGTACCGAAAACAATTCTTGTTGGTCAGATTGAAAAGATGATTGCACAGCGTGGCGGTAAAATCTTGGAAAGCTATGAATTGTTTGACGTATATGAAGGAAGCCAGATTAAAGAAGGCTTTAAGTCTGTTGCATATTCTATTACCTTCCGTGCAAAAGACAGAACATTGGAAGATAATGATGTAACTGCAGCCATGAAAAAGATTCTTAACGGCTTAGAAAGCATGGGAATCGAATTAAGACAGTAAAATTATGATGAGTAAGAAGCTTTTGCTATGTTGCAGAAGCTTCTTCTTTTTTTGATAAACGATAGATTTCTATTGTTGATAAAATATACCAAACTGTGTATACTTGATGAGAAAGAATGTTGTCTGACGTACTATGATTATGATGCGCCGGATAGGAGGAAAATTGAGTATGGAACTTAAAAATTTATGGAATGAATACAGTAAGAAACAGTTAAAAGAACTTGAATTATTTGCAAAGGATTATAGAGATTTTCTTGACGCAGGAAAAACAGAAAGAGAATGTACCGAAATTATTATAAATCTTGTAGAACAACAGGGATACGAAGAATTAGAACGTGTAATAAAAGAAGGAAGAACACTTGAGGCAGGCGCAAAGGTGTATTCTGTTAATATGGATAAATCCGTTATATTATATCATATTGGTACAGAACCCCTTGAAAATGGTATGAATATCTTGGGAGCACATATTGATTCTCCCCGTCTTGATGTAAAGCAGAATCCGTTATATGAGGATACAGGATTTGCATATCTTGATACCCACTACTACGGCGGTATTAAGAAATATCAGTGGGTAACGATTCCTCTTGCAATTCATGGTGTCATTGTGATGAAAGACGGCACAAGTGTTATCGTGAATATTGGTGAAGAAGAGGATGATCCTGTATTTTTTATATCAGATTTATTAATTCATCTTGCCGGTGAGCAGATGGAGAAAAAGGCAAATAAGGTAATCGAAGGTGAAGCACTGGATGTCATAATCGGTAATAAACCTATCACATTTGGTGAAAACGATAAGAAGGCCAAGAAAGATTCTGATACAGAAGGTAAAGAAGCTGTAAAACAGGGTGTTCTTGCAATTTTAAAAGAAATGTATGATATGGATGAGGATGACTTTTTATCAGCAGAGCTTGAAGTGGTTCCGGCAGGGCTTGCAAGAGAAGCGGGCTTTGACCGTAGTATGATTATGGCATACGGACAGGATGACAGAGTATGTGCTTTTGCATCTCTTCGTGCTATGCTGGAGGCTGAGAATCCATCAAGAACAACATGCTGTATTCTTGTGGATAAAGAAGAAATCGGAAGCGTTGGGGCAACCGGTATGCAGTCAATGTTCTTTGAAAATGCAACAGCGGAAGTGATGAATCTGTTAGGTGGCTACTCAGAACTTGCACTCAGAAGGTGTATGAAGAATTCCTATATGTTAAGCTCAGATGTAACGGCTGCTTACGATCCTTCTTTTGCATCATGTTTTGATAAGAAGAATGTAGCCTATTTTGCTAAGGGTATGGTATTAAATAAATTTACAGGTGCCAGAGGAAAATCAGGAAGCAATGATGCCAATGCAGAATATATTGCTAAGCTTAGAAATGTGTTGGATAAAGGGAAAGTGCAGTTCCAGATGTCAGAGTTAGGTAAAGTTGATTTGGGTGGTGGAGGAACTATTGCCTATATTCTTGCCTTATATGGAATGAATGTGATTGATTGCGGCGTTCCTGTATTAAATATGCATGCGCCTTGGGAAGTAACAAGTAAAGCGGACTTATACGAGACAAAACGCGGTTATGTTGCATTCCTTGAAGGCATTAATTAAGAGTTACATGAGAAAGAGAGTACTATCTTGAGAACATCGGATTTTTATTTTGATTTACCGGAAGAATTGATTGCCCAGGATCCGTTAGAGGACAGAAGTTCTTCCAGATTATTGGTGTTAAATAAAGATACGGGGAACCTGAAACATGGTCATTTCCGTGATATATTAGATTATTTACTACCGGGAGATTGCCTGGTTTTAAATAATACCAGAGTAATACCGGCTCGCCTTATCGGACACAAAGAAGATACGGACGCAACCATTGAATTATTACTTTTAAAGCGTTTGGACAATGATGTATGGGAGACGTTGGTAAAGCCCGGTAAAAAGGCCAGAAAGGGCGCAAGGATTCAATTTGGTGACGGCTTACTCCGTGCTGAAATCATAGATGTTTTAGAAGACGGAAACAGATTAGTGCATTTTGAGTATGAGGGTATTTTTGAAGAGGTTCTTGACAGACTTGGTGAAATGCCCCTTCCGCCTTATATTACCCATAAATTATCGGATAAAAACAGATATCAAACTGTTTATGCCAAATATGACGGCAGTGCCGCTGCGCCTACTGCAGGACTTCATTTTACCAATGAACTTTTGAAAGAAGTAGAAGATAAGGGAATTAAGATTGCTTATGTTACGCTTCATGTAGGCCTTGGTACATTCCGTCCAGTTAAGGTGGATGACGTAACCAATCATCAGATGCATTCTGAATTCTATCAGGTGAGTGAAGAGGCAGCGCAGATTATTAATGACACTAAGAAAAACGGTGGCAGAGTAATTTGTGTGGGAACTACAAGTTGCCGTACCATAGAAAGTGCGTCAGATGAGAATGGAGTTGTACAGGCAGGAAGTGATAATACTCAGATTTTTATTTATCCAGGGTATCAATTTAAGGTTCTTGATTGCCTGATTACCAATTTTCATTTGCCGGAATCTACACTTATAATGTTGGTGTCAGCTCTTGCAGGTAAAGATAATGTTTTAAGTGCTTATGAAACCGCTGTGAAAGAAAGATACAGATTTTTTTCCTTTGGAGATGCCATGTTTGTAACGAATAACAAAATATAACATTGTTTTTCTTTACAAATCATAACCATAAGAGTTAAAATAATCTAGGGTTATTTATTAAAAGCTTACTTATAAGGAGATTACCAAGTATGGAAGAAAGAAGAAGAAATACCAGAACTGATATGGAGTCCAAGCTTATTATTAAGAGATTGGATAAAAATGAACCGGAAGAACTTGTAATTGATATTGTTGATTTGTCAAAAACAGGTGTTGGATTTACTTCAACCAAAGCGTTAATGATTGGTTCTGTATATGAAGCATATATGACAATCTGGACAAAAGAAGTAATTCATGCATTTATTGAAGTTGTAAGAATTGAAAAGGACGGCAGTACTTTTAATTATGGCGGTATTTTTGTGGGTATGCCTGAAATGGATTCGCAGAGAATTGAAGTATACCAGACCTTTAATGAATCTAAATAATGAGGAAAGCGCAGGATATAAACCTGCGCTTTTTTAATCGTATCCATTTTCTGAAAGTATCTTTTTTGCAAGAAGTAAAGATGGTTTATCATAGAATTCGATTCTAAGTACACCTTCTTCAAACTCTCGGTTATGAATGATTCCGATGTTTTTTAAGCTTATGTCATAAGAAGCTAAAAGGGAAGCAATTTTACCGATAATACCTGCTTCATCGGGAATGTTTACATAGGTTCTGTATACCATGCGGATAGGTCCGCTTGATAAATCACTGAAGGTTTCTCTGTAATCCTTGGCATCAGAAAACATATTAAGAACCTTATCTTCCTCATTTTCTATAATTTGTTTTCTTAAAAGCTCTAAAGATTCGATATAAGAATCCAATAATCCCAGTATATGCTTATCGTTCATAAAAGTAATCTGTTTCCACATGGTAGGAGAAGAGGAAGAGATTCTTGTAATGTCTTTAAAACCGCCTGCTGCAATCATCTTCATGGTTTCATCCGGTAAATCATGTTTTTTTACAAGATTTACAAGTTCAGCAGAGATTAAATGAGGTATGTGGCTTACTGCCGCTGTAACATAATCGTGGTCCGAAGGAGTTAAAAGCATTGCAATGGCACCTAGTGAGGTTACAAATTCTTGAAACGAATTTACTTTTTCTTTAGGAACATCCTCCGTTGGAGTCAGGATATAGTAAGCATTTTCAATTAACCTTTCATTTGAAAAAGCATATCCAGTTTTTTCGCTTCCTGCCATGGGATGACCACCGATAAAGCAATGAGTCAGTCCTAATTCATTTATTCTTTTATGAATTCCCTGTTTTACGCTTCCTACATCAGTTAGAATTGTTTTAGAGCCTATATGATCTTTAATATTTAATATTAATTTGTCATTTTCCAAAACAGGAGCGCATAAAAAAAGATAGTCACATTCTTTTAATTTACCATCTTCATAAGAAGTTATAGTATCATTAATGATTCCTTCTTGTTTTGCAAGATTCAGTGAAGAAACATCAATATCAGAAGCATATATGATACTGTTTGGGTGATGGGCGCGGATTGCTTTTGCAATGGAACCGCCGATAAGTCCCAGTCCGATAAAGGCGCAAGTAAATGATTGCATGATAAACACCTCGCTAACACGCTTTAAAGTGATAAAGTAGTTATATCATTTTAAAGATATAAAGTCAATACAAATGAATAAAGTTGGATATTGCAAAAATATTGTGAAAATTTACATATAATTATTGCACAAAATTAGATTTATTAGTAAAATAGACACATAGTTATGATAACTTGAGTGACAAATCTCGGAATAATAGCTAAAATTTCAAGTTAATGGAGGAATTCAATATGAATGTTTACACAACTGACAAAATCCGTAACGTGGTTGTATTAGGTCACAATGGTTGCGGTAAAACTAGTTTGGTGGAAGCGATGGCATATATGGCCGGACTTACATCCAGAATGGGTAAAGTGACTGACGGAAATACCATTAGTGACTTTGGTAAAGAAGAAATTAAGAGACAGATTTCCATCAGTACATCTGTTGTTCCTCTTGAATGGGAAGGATATAAGATTAATCTTTTAGATACACCGGGTTATTATGACTTTGTTGGTGAAGTAGAGCAGGCAGTCAGTGCAGCGGATGCCGCCATTATTGTTGTTTCAGGTAAGAACGGGGTTGAAGTTGGTACTAAGAATGCGTGGGATTTATGTGATAAGTATAAACTGCCACGAATGATTTTTGTTACTGAAATGGATATTGATAATGCTTCTTTCCGTCAGGTGGTTGAGGATATGACTGAATTGTACGGTAAGAAGATGGCTCCATTCCATTTACCGATTCGTGAAGATGAAAAGTTTGTTGGATATATTAATGTTATTTCTGAAACAGGTAACCGTTGGGTTGGTAAAGAGGTTAAGGAATGTGAAGTTCCTGAATATAATAAACCGAACTTAAAGATTTGCCGTGATACATTAGTGGAAGCAGTTGCTGAAACCAGTGAAGAGATGATGGACCGTTACTTTAATGGCGAGACATTCTCTGAAGCAGAAATCCGTGCTGCATTAAGACAGAATGTAAATGACGGAAGTATTGTTCCTATGTCAATGGGTTCAAATATTCTTTGCCAGGGTATTTATACTTTAATTGAAGATATTATTAAATACTTCCCTAGTCCTGAAAGCAGAGAAATTGCAGGCGTTAACTTAAAGACCAATGAAATCTTTGTTGCAAACTATGATTTCTCCAAAGCAAAGTCAGCATATATTTTTAAAACAATTGTTGACCCGTTCATTGGTAAGTATTCATTAATTAAGGTTTGCTCAGGTGTATTCAAAGCAGATGATTTAATTTTTAACAGTGAAAAAGATGTGGAAGAAAAGATTAACAAGCTGTATGTACTGCAAGGTAATAAACCAATTGAGGTAAAAGAATTACATGCAGGTGATATTGGTGCCATTGCTAAGCTTACTGCTGCAAGAACAGGCAACACTCTTTCAACCAAAGCTACCACAATCAGATATGGTAAGACAGAAATCTCTACGCCTTATACATATATGAGATATAAAGCTGTTAATAAAGCTGATATCGATAAGATTTCTACAACCTTACAGAAGATGACTCATGAAGACCAGACGTTAAAAGTTGTGAATGATACAGAAAACCGTCAGTTGTTATTATACGGTATTGGAGATAAACAGCTTGAAATTGTTGCTTCCAGACTCTTAAACGAATATAAGGTTGAAATTGAATTAAGTCAGCCGAAGGTTGCATTCCGTGAAACCATTAAGAAAAAGAGTGATGTTGAATATAAGTATAAAAAGCAGTCAGGTGGTCATGGACAGTATGGTCATGTTAAGATGCGTTTTGAACCTTCAAACGATATTGAGACACCGTATGTATTTGAACAGGAAGTTGTAGGAGGTGCAGTTCCTAAGAACTTCTTCCCGGCAGTTGAAAAAGGTATTCAGGACTGCGTATTAAAGGGTCCTTTGGCTGCATATCCCGTTGTAGGTATCAAGGCTGTATTGTATGATGGTTCTTATCATCCGGTTGATTCATCAGAAATGGCATTTAAGGTTGCATCTACCCAGGCATTTAAGAAAGGTGTGATGGAAGCTACACCGGTTCTCTTAGAACCAATTGCAAGCTTAAAAGTAACGGTAGAAGATCAGTATACCGGTGACATTATGGGCGACTTAAATAAACGTCGTGGCCGTGTACTTGGTATGAATCCTGTGGGCAAAGGTAAACAAGTGGTAGAAGCTGATATTCCGATGATGAGTCTTTTTGGATACGGAACAGATTTACGTTCTATGACAGGCGGCTCAGGAACCTTCTCTTATGAATTTGCACGTTATGAACAGTGTCCGTCAGATGTTCAGGAAAAAGAAGTTGCCGCAAGAGCTTCTAAGGTTGCTGAAAACGACATTGACGCATAAACAATCTTAATTAAAATTTAATATCTTTTTTTTCAACAATAGCGTATAATGACTGTTATACGCTATTGTTTTATAGCAAATTTGTGTAGAGGAGAAAAGTTATGAACAAAAAAGCAAAAAAGATCATTGGATACATTGTGGCTGCAATTATTGTTTTTATGGTAGCGTTTGCCTATTATTACATTACATTGCCTGCAATTAACATCCATTCCAAAGGGTTTTGGGGATTCATTATTTTTATGATGATTGTCCTCAATATTTGTTGGCTGATTAAGAAGATGAAAAAAGGGAAAGGCTTTTTAGAATTTACCACGAAAGGTATTGACCTTGATATAAGCCTTATCAAAGAGATTAAAATCGGTCTTATTGCAACAGGTGTGGTGATTTTAGTTTTTATTGTTGGAAGTCTTGCTTCAACCACATTCTTTAATGCAAAGAAATATCAGCAATTGTTAACTGTTGAGACACGTAATTTTGTTGAAGACATTAAAGAAGTTGACTATACTCAGATTCCAATTCTTGATAAAGCATCAGCAACATTGCTTGGTGACAAAAAAATGGGTAGTATGGTAGGCATGGTTTCACAGTTTGAGGTTGCTGATAATTATACACAGATTAACTTTAACGGGAAACCTGTACGAGTAACACCGCTTGAATATGCCAGTATTATTAAATGGTTTTCAAATCATTCTGAGGGAATTCCTGCATACATGTTAATTGATATGACCAATCAGGAAACAGAATGTGTTCAGCTTGAAGAACCGATTAAATATTCGGAAAGTGAATTTTTCGGAAGATATATTTACAGACATTTAAGATTCCAGTATCCTACTTATATTTTTGATGATCAGATTTTCTTTGAAGTTGACGACGAGGGAACACCATTTTGGATTTGTCCGGTTGTAAAATATAATATTGGATTATTCGGTGGTAAAACTATTGGAAGAGTAGTTATTTGTAATGCCCAGACCGGTGATTGTGTTGATTATGCAGTTGAAGATGTACCAACATGGGTTGATAAAGTGTATTCAGCAGAATTGTTGCTTGAATTATATGATTACCACGGAACTTTAGTAAATGGTTTTTGGAACAGTGTTTTAAGTCAGAAAGATTGTTTGCAGTCAACAAATGGCTATAATTACATTGCCATGGAAGATGATGTTTGGGTATACACCGGTGTTACCAGTGTCGCAAGTGATCAGTCTAATGTAGGTTTTGTTCTTATGAACCAAAGAACCATGGAAACAAGATTCTATATTGTAGAAGGTTCCATTGAAGATGCGGCTATGTCATCTGCAGAAGGACAGGTACAAAATCTGGGTTACCAGGCAACGTTCCCGTTACTTCTTAATATTTCGGATGAGCCAACTTATTTTATGGCTTTAAAAGACGGCGCAGGACTTGTTAAGAAATATGCAATGGTTAATATCCAAAAATATCAGTGGGTAGCAATAGGAGATACGGTAAAAGAATGTGAAAAGAATTATATTACACTTCTTAGCACAAACGGTATATCTGATGCTGCCACAGGTGAAGAAGCAGTTATTACCGGAAATATTACGGCAATGGCTTCAGTTGTTATAGACGGAAATTCACATTATTATCTTATCATTGATGATGAGGATGTTCTGTATGATGTGAATTTAAGTAATGATGCGCTTGCCATGATTATTAAGTATGCTGTGGGGGATAAGATAACACTAAAATATTCAGATGTTGACGGAATAAAAGAAGTAGTATCTTTTGAATAAAATATAGTAGTTGCGGATGGTATAAGCTATCCGCAACTACTTGACTTTTAGGGTAAATACGATTAGAATGACTCTAGTTTTATATAAGAAGGAGTAAGGAAAATGGCAACACCTTATAATCACAAAGAAATTGAACCTAAATGGCAGAAATACTGGGAAGAGAATGAAACCTTTAAAACAGATGTTTGGGATTTTAGCAAACCCAAATATTATGCTTTGGACATGTTTCCTTATCCATCAGGTGTAGGTCTTCATGCAGGACATCCTGAAGGATATACGGCGACTGACATTATGTCAAGAATGAAGCGTATGCAGGGATATAATGTACTTCATCCCATGGGATATGATTCTTTTGGTCTTCCTGCAGAACAGTACGCAGTTTCTACAGGAAATCATCCTGTTGGATTTACAGAAGAGAATATTAAGACATTCTCTAAACAGTTAAAAGAATTAGGTTTTGACTATGACTGGTCGAAGATGATTGCAACATCTGATCCGTCATTTTATAAATGGACACAGTGGATTTTCAAACAGTTATATGAAGCAGGATATGCTAAATACATTGATATGCCTGTAAACTGGTGTGAAGAGCTTGGTACAGTTCTTTCTAATGACGAGGTTATTGATGGTAAATCAGAACGTGGTGGATATCCGGTTGTTAGAAAGAATATGAAACAGTGGGTAATTGACCAGCCGGCATTTGCTGAAAAGCTTTTAGAAGGACTTGAAGAAATTGATTGGCCTGTTTCAACCAAGGAAATTCAGAAAAACTGGATCGGTAAAAGTACCGGTGTAGAAGTTGATTTTGAAATCGTTGGCGGTGGCTCATTCTCAATTTTCACAACATGTATTGAAACAATTTACGGTATCACTTTTATGGTTCTTGCTCCTGACGGAGAAATTGTGAAAGGTCTTATGGACCGTGTTGAAAATAAAGAAGAGGTTCAGGCATATATAGATGAAACCTTGAAGAAAAATGACTTGGACCGTACAGAATTAAACAAGACAAAATCAGGTTGTATGTTGAAAGGCTTATATGCAATCAATCCTGTTAACGGAAAAGAAGTTCCTTTGTTTATTGGTGACTTTGTTCTTGCAAGTTATGGTACCGGTGCAGTTATGGCAGTACCGAGTCATGACCAGCGTGACTTTGAGTATGCAATTGCACATAAGATTGATATGATTCAGGTTATTGATGGTGCTGATGTAAGCGAGCATGCTTTTGAAAAAGGTGATTATCTTGGAAAAGGTTGTAAGTTAATTAATTCTGAAGAATTTACAGGACTTACTGTTGAAGAGGCAAAAGAAGCAATTACCAAAAAGCTTGAAGCTATGGGTGTTGCAAGAAGAAGAGTAAATTACCATTTCCGTGAGTGGATTTTTGCACGTCAAAGATATTGGGGAGAACCTGTCCCTTGCGTTTACAAGGAAGACGGCGAGATTTACTTCCTTCCGGATGAAGAGTTACCTTTAATATTACCTGAACTTGAAGATTATAAAGGTAAAAACGGTAAAGCACCTCTCGAAAATGCTGTGGAATGGAAACAGTATGATAAGAATGGAATCAAAGGTGTAAGAGAAACATCGACTATGCCGGGCTCTGCAGGTTCCTCATGGTATTATATGAGATATATTGATCCAAATAATGATGAAGAGTTTGCTAATCAGGAATTGTTAAAGCACTGGTTGCCGGTTGACTTATATGTAGGTGGTCCTGAGCATGCCGTAGGGCATTTGATGTATTCACGTATTTGGAACCGTTTCTTATATGACAAAGGCTTATCTCCTGTAAAAGAACCATTCAAAAAATTAGTTCACCAGGGTATGATTTTGGGTGAAAACGGAATTAAAATGGGTAAACGTTTCCCGGAATTTGTTATTAACCCAAGTGATATTGTTGATGAGTATGGTGCAGATACCTTAAGACTTTATGAAATGTTCATGGGACCTTTGGAGGTTTCTAAACCATGGAATCCAAGCGGTGTACAGGGGGCAAGAAAGTTCATTACAAGAGTTTGGAATTTCTTTACTAATCCTGATAATATTACAGCTGAGGATGACGGAACACTGACTAAGGTATATCATCAGACGGTTAAGAAAGTTACTAATGATTTTGAGGTGCTTGGATTTAATACGGCTATCAGCCAGATGATGATTTTTGTAAATGAAGTTTATAAAGTAGGCAAATGTCCAAAAGCATATGCAGAAGGGTTAATCAAAATGTTCTCATGTATCTGTCCGCATGTAGGTGAAGAAATGTGGAAACAGTTAGGACATGAGGATACCATTGCTTATGAAAACTGGCCGGCCTATGATGAATCAAAAATGGTGGAAGATACTGTTGAGATTGCTGTTCAGGTAAACGGTAAGACAAAATGCCTTATGGTTATTTCTAAATCAGAAGACAAGGATTCAGCTATTGCAAAAGCAAAAGAAGCATTAGGAGATAAGCTTACAGGTAACATTGTTAAAGAAATCTATGTACCGGGCAGAATTGTCAATATTGTAGTAAAATAAGTGAATTATATACCGTAATTTTAAGAGGATAGCGTTTGTTATCCTCTTTTTATATATGTAAAAGTGAAATTTGTACTGTATTATTTATGGTATATGTAAAAAAAATATAGTATTTTATATGCAGAATTAACTCTTTTTTGAAGGAAGCTTTTGTATTATTATAATTTTCGTGAAGAATAATATGTCTTCATAATAATTTTTAAAGGGAGAGTACTATGAAAAGAAAAATGAAAAAACTTCTTGCTACATTACTCGCAGCAACAATGTTGATCGGTTCAATGACACTTGTTTCAGCAGCAGCAGGTAGCACAGAAACAGTACAAGTAGCTCAGGAAGTGGGTTACTCAGGAACAACAGCTCCTGCTTATACTTTTGACAGTTCTTCGTTAACAACTGGTGAAACAGTGGGTGCTATGGTTTTCAATGTAACTATCAATTTACCGGCAGAAGGTGATGTTGCTTGGAATGATTGGTGTGGAGAAGCGATTAAAGTGACAGCAGGTGATGTTGTTAGTTATTATGATTTCGGTGGAGCTCAAGTAAGTTGGGGAACTGATCTTACTGGAGATGATACACCTGATACAACAGGCGTTGGTACTGATAGTTGGGCTGGTTCTGTTTATAACATGAAGACAGCTACTGTTGTTGTTCCGGTAAATGCAAAAGATTTTACAGTAGATTTTTATGATTGTTGTTGGGATTCTGCAACAGACATTCCTCATTACACAGTAAATAGTGCAACTGCTTTATATGGTGAAGTTGCTTCTAGAGAAGTGATTGAAATTGGAAGTGAAATTACATACTCAGGAACAACCGCTCCTGCATATACACTGGATTCTTCTTCATTTACAACTCAGGGAAATGTTTCAGCAGTAGTTATGAATGTTAGTGTTATGTTACCATCTGAGGGAGATGTCGCTTGGAATGATTGGTGTGGAGCTGCTGCTAAAGTAACAGCGGGTGATGTTGTTAGTTATTATGATTTTGGAGGATCACAGGTAGGTTGGGGAACTGATCTTAATGGAGATGATGCACCAGATACAACAGGTGTTGGTTCTTCAAGTTGGGTGGGTTCCGCTGAGAATGGAAGCATTTCTCTTGTGATTCCTGTAAATGCCGAAGCGTTTACAATTGATTTATATGATTGCTGTTGGGATTCAGCAGTTGATGTTGCTCATTTAAAAGTAAATAGTGCGACAGCTCTTTATGGAACAGTTACTTCAGTGGCTGAACCAGAAACTCCTGCTGAACCAGAAGCTCCGGTAGTTCCGGAATTTGATGCTAATGCAACTTATAATGCTTATTTGCAATTACAGACACCTAACTGGACATTCCGTGATGCATGGAACGATGCAAATGGTATCGGTTCTGAAAACTGGGGACAGTGGATTAAGAACAATGACTCTGGTGAAACATATGGTGTTGTAACTGACGCTGTAATTGATGGTAATGGAACATTTACTGTTAAGATTACTGATATGGGTTCTGTATTTGCTGATGACTTTGCTGCAGCAGGACAGGAATGGTTCAATATTATTGGTGTAACAACGGATATTCCTTTAACAGATGCTGTTAAAATTACTAACGTTGAAACAAAGATGGATGGCAAAGTAGTAGATACACAGGATGTAGCTTACCAGAATCCTGATAAAGAAGACTATTTCAGTATCCTTGTTCAGAACATTTGGAATAGTGATAAAGCTGAAATCAGCTATTATGCAGCACCTACAACATCACTTGAAATTTCTTTCACAATCGAAGGATTTGCAAATGATTCAGCATCAGCTGGCGGAGATGCAGCAACAGATGCACCTTCAACAGACGCAACAACAACACCTGATGCTTCAACAAATGCACCGGCTGATAACAATGACGAATCTGGTGATGATAACACAATCATCATTATCGTAGTAGTTGCAGTTGTAGTAGTTGCAGCAGTTGCAGTAGCAGTAGTTGTATCTAAAAAGAAAAAAGCTAAATAAATTTTATTAAGCAATATTTTTTGTTAATAATTGAGGTGATATTCTTGGAATATCACCTCAATTTTAAGTTTGATATTAACTTTTATATCTAAGCAACTGTCATATGACTGTGTTTTTTTATTTGGATTTTTAGTTAAAAACAAAGAAATTATTGACTGTGTCGTGCTATATGATACAATTATAACGTAAGTAAGAATATTCTGTTTTTTTGTTTTTAAAAGAATATTTTATGTGTATAATGGGGGGAAGCTAATGAAAAAAATATTAAGAATCTTTTTTTTATTTTGTTGTAGTATTTATATGTTGGGTTGTGGTTCAATTGAAAATAACAAGAATAATGATAGTTTAAGTGATTCAAATAATATTATTGTTGAAGAAAATAAAGATGTAACATCAGATACGCAAGATTTTGGGTCGGAAGTGTTAGGGGAATCAGATAAAGAATCTCAAACTGATGAGACAGATGTGTATGATGCAAGTTCAGATGAAAGTTCTACAGAAGAACTTGTGAATGAAAAAAAATATTTGTTAACTAAGATGAATTTATATTCCGGTGATAAATTACTGGAGGCTGAATATTATGAATATGATGAGTATGGAAATGAAATTCGTTATGAAAAGACTGCTTATAGCTACTATGATTTTGGAGATTATTGGTGGAGACAGACAAGAACAAGTGAATATACTTATGATGATTTAGATAGAATTATAAATAAAGTTTGCATACAATATGTACAGGATGTGTATGCTGAAGAAGCTACAGTATCAGAAGGGTACGAGTCTAGGTATGTATATGATGAATATGGCGGCCAAATAGAATATAGTGAAAAGTATTATGACACATATCAAAAAATATGGATAGATAATTATTCTATAAAAAATGATATAGAGTATAACGATAACGGCTTTATGACTAAAAATGCTTCGGTAAATAAAGATGGAAGCGTTACTAGTTGGACCGAATGGGAATATAATGAAGCTGGTGAACTTATTAGAGAAACATATTATAAGGATGAGACTGTTTTTTATTGGACCGAGTGGGAATATAATGAAGCTGGTGTGCTTTTGAAGGAAATTGATTATAATGATAATGGTGAAGTTACAACATATAGCATATATGACGATGATGGTAATTTGATTGAAACTAGAAGAGAAGGTGTATTTGGTTCTTATAATTATATAAACAAAGTATATGATTTGATGGGAAATTGCATTGAGGAGATAAATTCAGAACTTGTTATAGAGACAAATGAAAAGACATTTGAATCAAAATATATTCGTAGATATGATTCTAACGGTAATATGATAAATGAAGAGTTATACGTAGGTGATGAAAATCGACTATCTAGTAAAATTGAGTATGAGTATGATGGTAATGAAAATCTTGCTAAAAAAATGAGTTATGATGAGGACGGAAGTCTAAGATTTGTTTATAGTTATCATTATGATAATGCAGGGAATATTATAAAAGAAGAAGTGTGTGATGATGAAGGAAATCTATTTTATTATTATGAATATGAATATACAGAAATTATAAAATAGAATACTATTGCTCGTATGATAATCAGAACCATTGGTTAGTCCAGTGGTTCTGATTATTTAAGAGTAATTATTCAAAGCTAATTTATTTTAGAACTTTAAATTTATTAAGCATCAAAGAAATTCTTTCCGATTCTTCCGGTGTACTGCTTTCTTTAATTACTTCAACAATTCTATTTACTTCATCTTCACTAAATTGAATATTCATTTCTTTCGCCATTTTAGCAATGCTTAAGAAAAATGGAAGTAATTCCTTTTGTGTTTTTTGTTTACTTTCAAAGAATAATTTTTGTATGAATACCAGCTTTGCTTTATCTATATCTTTTAGTCTTGGGTCATTAAATAATAAATCAATTGTCATATTTTAGCCTTTCATAAATGCGTCAAACATATCTTTTTGTTCGTTACTTAATAAATTCAGTAATAAATCCATGTTTACGGAATTATCGTTTGAATTCATAGCTGCCAGGTCGCTTAGCTTTATTCCTGTCATTGCTTCGAACTGTTCTAACGTTTCCTGTATGTGTTTGAATTGATGAAACATTTGATAGAATTGTTCTAATTTATTGAATTGTTCACTTTCTTTTGGTCCCAAATATGGTTTTAATTCTTTGATCATGGGACCGATTGTATCAAACATTATATTATTTGGGTTATCGGTATCGTTTGGTGGATTGGGAAATCCGCTTCTTACCAGTTGTAAACTGTATTGCAATTCTAAATACTTAATAAATGGTGCAAGTTTTTGTTGAACTTTTACGGGCAAAACTCCATAGATGATTTTTAGCATTTGAATGTGATTATTTGTATATAAAGAATCAAAAATATAAATCTGATTTTGTGATTCACTTATTTGCTCCATGGAATCCTCCGTAAATAATTGTGTTAATTTATTTTATGTATATTAATGGGGTGTCATTACTTTAAGTTAATTGAAAAAGGCTTCCTAAGAAGCCTTTTTCCTATCTTTTGATTAAGAATCAGATTAGAAGCAGAAACTGCTTCCGCCACAGCAAGAGAGTAAGAGGATAAGAATGATAATTTCGCATCCGCAGCCGGAATCGTTACCGCGTCCAAAGAATCCGTTTGAACAACCGTTATCACAATTTCCTCCACAGAAGAAAAGGAGAATGATAATCCAAATAATGCTTGAACAAGAGTTGTTGCAATTGTCTGTTCTCTGGCAAGAGCAGTTTGTAGCTGTTAAATCACTCATTGTAAGCCTCCACAATTGTGTTTGTTATATATTATGCAAATGGAAGAAAATGTTACATCATAAAACATAAAAATAATAACTATATGTTGTAAAAAAACTTGAATTTATTCCGATATATAGTAAAATGGTAGTGTATAAAAAAGATGGGAATTTAGAGTTGTTTTTAATATATGAGTAATAATAATCGTAATGAACAGGAAAAGAAATTGATACTTTCCCTAAAACAAAAATATAATTTTGATAATGCAAGTGATGTCATTAATGTATATCGATGGCTTCAAACCAACGGATATAAATTTGTAACAAAAGACGGTGTTGACTTTGACAATATGCTCTATGAAAAGGTTAATACGATTAAGAAAAACGGAAGCCTAACTAAACCGGAAGTAAAAAATGATGTTTCCGTAACAAATCAAGGTTCGTTTAAGAGAATCGATTATGATAAGGAGCTTGAACGTGAGATTAAGCACCAAATGAAACAAAGGGAGAAGAAAAGAAAGTCCCTTATCCTTGCATGCTTAGCCGTTATTGCAATCAGTCTTGGCTATTTCGGCTATTATTATTATATTGCTGACAGAACCCAGGAGAAAATGGAAGAGTTGGCAGAGAAAGTAGATAATTCAGCCTATTCCGGTCAGATGTCATTAATGACACATACTGAAATCGTGATTAATGATAATGGTGAAAAAGAAGAGATAACATTACATATTTTAGAAAAATACAGTGATTTATACAAGGAAAACAATGATTTAATCGGCTGGTTAAAAATTGAAGGTACAGATATTGACTATCCGGTATTACAAAGTGATGATTCTGAGTTTTATTTGAATCATGATTTCTATAAAGAGAAAAATAAGAATGGTTCTATTTTCTTGGATTCGGATTGTAATGTAGTAGACAGGGATGTTAATTTAATTATTTACGGTCATCATATGAAATCGGGTAATATGTTTGGCAATCTTGACCGATATAGTAATTATAAGTATTTTAAAGAACACCCAATTATTCAGTTTGATACCATTTATGAAGAAGGTACCTATGAGATAATGTATGTGTTCCGTTCCAAAATTTATACGGAAGATGAAATACGATTTAAATATTATCAATTTATCAATGCTAATTCAGCTGAAGAATTCGATTCTTATATGAATGAAATGGCGTCCATGTCATTGTATGATACGGGTGTAAGAGCGGGTTTTGGGGATGAATTGATTACTTTATCAACTTGTGACTATCAGGAAAAAAACGGACGATTTGTCGTTGTAGCTAAGAAAATCCAATAGGTTATTGGGTAAAGGAGAAAGACATGTCAAAAAAGAGTACTAAGAAAAAATTTAGTAGGAAGACATTGAGAGCGATACGAAAGACAGCCGGTACGCTTTGTTTGATTATGGCTATTTTAGTTGCCATGATTCCGACAGACACCACAACTGCTGCAGGACCTACGGGTGGAATCGTGCCATTGGCACAGGTTCCTGTAATTAATTATGGCGTATCGGATTATGATGAAATGGATATGGACTGGCTTGATGTTTCCACATTAGGCGGTGTTGATGTAAAAAAAGGGTATACCATCCGTGAACTGTCATCCGGTAAATTCTATTTGGATTATGCTTATGAGTATTATCTTTTCCCCGGTAATGAAAACTACCGTGCCGGTGGTGTAATTAGTAAGTATAATACAGGTTATTCTACCAAGAACTCTGAGCTTTCTATTGATATCGAAGTTGTAACCCAGTATCCTACATATACTTCTACAGAAGTCACAACTTTCTTAAACGATAATGCGGGTACTTTATTAACAGATGACGACTTGGCAATGTATTTCCCATCGGAGTGGGCAGAGTATAAAGCGGCTTTTGATAAAGATCCGCTTACAGCAGTGAAGCCATCCCATATGGTTTCAGAATTAACAACTGACCAGAAAATGAGTTATTTCTGTGAACATACCATTTATACATCAACCAATACGGCAAGTGGTAATACATATGCCGGTGAGTATATGTCCCAGTGTGTTTTACGAGAGGCTTATGATGTTAGTGGTGATGATGCAGCAACCAGTTCGGTATATATTCCGTATAATACAGCAACAGGACAGTGGTATGCACCTGCATGTAATGTTCAGTTAATTAACTATATTGGTAAAGGTGCATTTAAAGATGCTTCCAATATTACATCTTTAACTATCCCTGAAGAAATTTATGTAATTGGTGATGAAGCATTTAAAGGCGTTTCAGGTATTAAATCTATTAATATCAGTGCGGAGTATATCGGAAACCGTGCTTTTGAAGACTGTACTTCTTTAACAAGTCTTACATTCGAAGGTGTAACGGAAGTAATCTGTACAGAAGCATTTAAACGTTGTAACCGTCTGACAAGTATTACACTGAACAGTAACGTTGAGATTATCGGTGAAGGTGCGTTTGCATACTGCGGTTATTTACGTGCTGTTGATATGAGCGCAATTACGAAGGATTTAGTAATTAAGAAATTTGCTTTCTATGATGATTATGCTTTGAACAGTGTTAATTTCTCTATAGATACGGCTGAAATAGGGGACGGTGCGTTTGCAGTAGAAACCGGTGTTACCGGAAACTGGATAGATGTTAAATTCCCTGATCAGGCAAGTGTATTAGGGGATTACGTAATGAGTGGACGCGCTAACTTAAAGACCTGTATTATGCCAAGTAGTTTTGGGTCAACACAGACCAATAACGTTCTCGGTAGCGGATTCTTTAAAGGCTGCGTAAACCTTAATATGGTAGAATTCCCGGATAATAATAACGGTTCTTGCGGTTACGTAAAATTTGAGCCAAATGCTTTTATTGATGTTGTATCTGACAGTTTTTATATTGCAGGACCCGGTCTTGATATCACAACTGCCATTGCTTCACCAAGAAAGTGTGCCAGAGCAGCCGGCATTACCTATAAGTTTATCGGAACTGACGGTAAAACCTATTATGAAACCGGTAATGGTGAATATTTATACCTGGTTAATTCGGGCGGTGTGTTGGAAAAATGTACTTTAATTGTACCGGAAGACCAGTTTTCAGGTGAAATCACTATTCCAAACAAGGTTGGCGAAATAGTGATTACTGCGGTTGGCAGTGGTTGTTTTGAGTCAGATGATGCTGACGTTGATTTAAAGATGTTATTGAAACGTCTTATTATTACTGATGATTCTATTAAGACTATTGCTGCTGATGCTTTTAAGGATTTCAAATTCTTAGAGTATGTTCGTATCGGTAATACAGTTACAGATATCGGAGCCAATGCTTTTGCAGGATGTTCTGCATTAAAAGAAGTGGATTTTGCAACCCCGTTGGCAGGTTATGCAAGCCTTAAAATTGGCGATAATGCTTTCTTAACAGGCGGTACAAGCTTAATTTTCTATGGTGATATTAATCCTAACTATGCACCGTTTAAGTGGGCAATGCAGGAAGACAACTACATGGATGAAATTAAGCATATCCGTGTATGCTATAAGACCGGAAATCCTACAAACCTTACTGTAATGCGTGATGAAGCAACAGGACTTGTTACATTGATTGATTATCCTCATTATGAATTGATTGATGAGGATGTTAAGACCGCTTATGAAAAGATTTATGTGGAAGGTGACGATTCCGGAACTTATGAGCTTACAGCTGAAGAGACAGCGATTGTAAAAGCTGCTCTTTCTATTGATATACCTGAAGGTGTACAGTCAATTGATGTCAAAGGATTTATTAATGAGGGTGACAACTATAATAATTGCCAGACTTATTTAAAGAATAGTACACCATACTATGATATTTATAAGAATTATGGTTTGTTTAATGGTTTCTACGGACTTAGCGGTTCTGACAGAGAGTATCCCGAAGGTAGTGAATACGAGCTTGTAGACCGTGGTAATGACCGTGTTCTTAGCATTAAAATGAATGATATTCAATATTTGCCTGACAATGCATTTTTCAGTTGTGAAAATCTTGAAGTATTACAGCTTGGAGAAGATTTAAAAGACCTTGGAGTAGGTCCGATTGTTGGCTGTGATTCTTTATCTGGTATTGTTGGTAATAGTAAATATATCTGTGAAAACGGTATTATTTACAGTACTAATGATGATAAAACTTTAAACATTGTCCAGTGTCTGTCAGGCCGTGGAGATGTAGTTGGTGAAAAGTTTATTTCAACGGAATCTGATGCAAATCTTTCTAAGGTTTCAACGATTTCCGAGGGTGCATTCCAAAATGCAACTTCAATTACTAAGGTAGACTTATCAGGTTGTGATGGATTAAGAATTATTCCACCATATGCATTTGATGGTTGTAGTGAATTAAGAACTGTTTTATTACCTAATTCATTAGAAGAAATTGAGTCACATGCATTTACCGGAACAGCTGCGGGTATTTCTACAACAATTACAGGTAAAGAAACCCAGATTGACAATGATGCATTTGATCCGGGAATGGCATTAATCAGGACTTATAAGAATACTGCGGCAGCAACATTTGCGCTTACCTTTGGTCATGACATTGAATATATTGAAGATACCTATAGTGTATACTTTATTGATTATGACGGTACTGAATTATGCGACGTTCAATACATAGAAGAAGGTAAAAATGCAACACCACCTGAAGCGCCGAAAAGAACAGGCTATAAGTTTGTTGGCTGGAGTGCTAATTATATCGGCATTACTCAGGATACCATTGTTGTTGCTATGTATGAGTTGATTGTAGATACCGATACAGGCAATAATACTGATCAGAATAAAACCTACAAATTAACTGTTGAATCAGGAACCGGAAGCGGAACCTATAAAGCCGGTGTTACTGTCACGATTAAGGCAAATGACCCACCAGCTGGAAAAACTTTCTCGAAATGGGTTTCAACAAACGGAAATCTTCAGATAACAAGTGCAACAAGTGCGACTACAACCATCACTATGCCTGCGTTAGATACAACCATTACTGCAACCTACGTGAACTTAAATTCATCCGGTAGCAATAATAATGATGGCAGTAACAATACACAGGCAGGAGATAAAGACCCATCCGGCGGCTCTGGTAATACAGGTGGTGGAAATGGTGATACATCTATTGAAATTGATAAAGATGATATTTCCAATGAAGATAAAGCAGGTGCGACTGTTGACGGTTCTAATGATAATTATGTAATTAAAATTACAAATACAAATGAAGCCAGAGTTCTGGTTGAAGCTGCTTTGATGGATAAGTACGGTACTTTAGAAAATTTATCCTATTCATCCATGGATATCAGTTTATTTGATGCAACCGGTAAGAATAAGATAACAGATACCAAAGGTATTAAAATTAATATTACAATTCCGATACCGGATGATTTAATCCAGTATGCAGGCAACAATAGGGTTGCAGCAGTGGTAGATGGTAAACTCGAAGTATTAAAAACAAAATTTGTCACAATTGATGGTGTTAAATGTGTTCAGTTTACAGCAACTCATTTTTCGCCGTATACAGTTTACGTTGACAAATCAAATTTAATGTCGGGTGTAATTGATGATACACCTCAGACAGGTGATTTCTTACATCCTAAGTGGTTCGTGGTAATTGCCCTTGGATGTATGTCAGCGGTTCTTTTCTTGAAAAAAGATAAGAAATCAAAAGTGGTACTTAGTAACGTATAAGAGGAATAAAGGTATATGACTTATATTCGTCGAATTAGAAAAACTATAGGAATATTGTTTATTCTGACAGCGATTATTCTTACTCAGATTCCTGCTGCTAAGGTTTCTGCAGATAGTCATTCGTTTCAGTTAAGCGGTGATATATTGGTTAAATATACAGGCACGGAGAAATCCGTGTCTATTCCTAATACAGTTAAAATTATCGGCGAAGAAGCATTTGCAAATAATGAAACTGTTACAGAAGTTACTTTTTCGGATAATGTAAGAGAAGTGCGTTATGGTGCATTTGGTAACTGTACGAATCTTAAAACCGTTCATGTGAATAATGAACTGGAAGAGATTCATTCCGGTGCTTTTGCAAATTGTAAGAATCTTGAGAGTTTTACGATTCCTGAGAAGTTAAAAGACTTAGGAAATGGTGTTTTTGCAGGTTGTAAAAAATTAGATTCTGTTCAAATATCCGATGAAAATGAGTATTTTTCGTTTGATGACGGAGTCATTTACAGTAATGACAAAGATATCCTTTATGAAATGTTAAACGGACGTAAAGGCAATTTATATACAATGCCGTCAGAAGTAGAGCAGATAAGACCATATGCATTTTGGGGATGCGACCATTTATGGTGTGCCACTTTATCCGGAAATCTTTTTGAAATTTCTGAATATGCCTTTTCAAATTGCAGTAAGCTTACTGTCATTGAAATTCCTTATTCTGTACGCAGTATTTGCTTAAAGGCATTTGAGGATTGTGTCAGTCTTGAAATGATTTCTGTTCCGGAATCTGTAATCGATATTCACAGCACGGCTTTTGATGGATGTTATCAGTTAAAGGCCAATACCGTAAAAGGTTCCTATGCATACGATTATTTTGAAAAGATGGATACAAGCAATGTATCGAGAGCTGAATATGAGGACATGGTCGAAATTGTTCATTTAAAAGTTCAGCTTGAAAACATGGCTACTGAAAATAATAACAAAAATGAAGAAAATAATAATAAAGATGATGAAAACCAACAAGAGTCCGAGGATGTAAATGTTGATTTATATGATCCAAATGCACTGGGTGTAACTCAGGTTGTGGGTCAGGATGCAGTTGTTTTCATTGATAATACGAAGCAGGATGTTTATGACGGTTCTGACTATGGTATTGAAGAAGAACCGGAAGAAGAGGAACCTGAAGAAGAAACCATTTTTGATGATATCATTTTTGTCACTGACGGAAAGGGACAGGCGTTCCCAAAATATACGGTTTATCGCAACGTTATAGCTAACCAGGCATATTATCTGGATGAAACGTTAAGCGAAATTGAATTACCCAATGTGATTACTGAAATCGGAGATTTTGCTTTTGCAAGAAGTGCATTAACATCTATTAATATACCTGAAAGTGTTACAAAAATCGGATACGGTGCATTTTATCATTGCGATTATTTAGAGGAAGTTAATATTCCAAATACAGTTACAGTCATTGAACCGGCAGCTTTTGCTGAGACGAAATGGATTAAAAAATGGAAGCAGTATTCCGGTGAAGAGTTTTTGATTGTTGGTGACGGAATATTAATCGCTTATAATGGTGATTACCGTAATGTCATTATACCGGATGATGTTAAAACAATTGCTGCCAATGTGTTTGAAAACCATAATGAAATCCAGTCTGTTCAATTACCGGATTCTCTTTTATATATTGATGAAGAAGCCTTTCTCGGATGTTCTTCGCTTAAGTTAATTACAGGTGGTAAGAGTGTAAAATGTATAGGTGACAGAGCATTTGCTGAATGTCCTTTATCAAACATCAGAATTCCTGCAAGCGTGGAAACTGTTGGTGTTGGTGCATATACATCACAAGCCTTTATTATATTCCAGGGAATTGAAATTCCCGGTATTACTGCAGGGATATCATCTAAAAGAGTTTCTAATGAGCAATATCGTATTGACGCTTTTAATGAGGCTTCTTTTGCTGTGGTTAGTAATAGTATCAGAAAAGATGACATTGAAGGTTCAGCGCTGGACCCGGAAACAAACGGATTTCATGGCGTCTGCGTTAGCATCCTGGAGGAAGCAATTGGAGATGGCCGAGGTAAAGTATGTTTACGCCTGTGTACGATGTATCCTGATGAAGAAGGAAAAGTATATATTCCAATTACCTATGAAATCTTTGGCAAACAGTATGATTTAGTTGAGATAGATGATAAATCATTTGATTTTTATGAACTTTCTGATAAATGGGAAAGAAATCCATTAAAAGAAGTTGTAATTCCTCAGGGTGTAGGGCTTACATTACCTTTGATTCCTGAGATAGAATTGAATAATACAGACGAAGAAATTTTACCAGAAGAGGGAACTGTTACTGAAGATGTTGTTCCTGAAGATATTGTTATAGAAGAAATACCACAAATAGAATTATCTATTTTTGCAAATTCTTTGAAGAATCAGGAAATAGCAAGTGCAACTATTTCGGGTGTACATCATCAATACAAGCTTAGCATAACGGAAAGTGAATCCATTGCAAAAGAATTTGAAGCTGCATATGAAGAGCTATATGGTGAAACTGATTTTGCCAGATTGCTTGGTCTTGATATTGTGTTAACCGATAAGCAGGGAGATATATCTATTGATAAATTCGGTAACAATTCAATGAAAGTAACTTTACCTGTTCCGATTTCTACTAACAGTGAATTTTTAAAAATGATGTGTATGGATGAAAATGGTCAACTTGAAGAAGTTCTATGTACCATCGAAACTATAGATGAATTAGAGTGTATAGTATTTGAAGTAGCACATTTGTCACCATATGCAATTTATGAATTCAACCATAGTGAAGATACCGGCTCGGGAGCTCTTGATGATTCACCGGATACCGGTGATGGGTTTGAACCAAGAATTTTTCTTTGTATTTCGTTATTAGCCCTGGGAATACTAATGGTTCTTTGGAGAGGAAAGAAAAAAGAGAATAGCACAATTTCCCGTTAATTACATATGATATAAAAAAAGACCTGGAAGAATTTGTGGAGAGAGCAAAACGAATCATCAGGCATGAAGAGGCAATTCGTCAGAAGGCTTTAGGCCATAATGTGACAATTGCCTTTTTAGATAGCGGAATTTGTGAACACCCTGATTTACAAGGAAAAGTAATTGGATTTAGAGATTTTGTAAATAAAAGAGTAAAACCATATGATGACAGTGGTCATGGTACTCATGTGTGCGGTATTGCTCTTGGAACGGGACATAAATCTAATGGGGTTTATTCCGGAGTAGCACCCGATTCCAATGCTATTGTAGGAAAAGTGTTGGATTCAGAGGGGAATGGGAATACGGAACAGATGTTGGAAGGCATTGAATGGCTGATTGAGCTTAATAAATCAATACCCATACATGTGTTAAACATTTCTATTGGTGTAAAGGCTGAGTTTAACAGTGCAAATGAAAGAAGACTCATGGAAGCGGTGGAAAAGGCCTGGGATGCCGGAATGGTTGTTGTGTGTGCTTCCGGAAACAGTGGTCCGGGACCTATGACATTATCTCCAATGGCAATGAGTAAAAAAGTGATTACTGTGGGTTGCCATGATATGGGATATTGTTCAAAAAGCGGATATAAATGTGAAGATTATTCGGGAAGAGGTCCGAGTCCCTATGATATCAGGAAACCGGATATTGTTGCTCCCGGTACAGACATTGTATCGTGTAACTATAGGTTTATGGGTAAAAGAATGAAGCAGAAAAGCTATTACATTTCAAAGAGCGGAACCAGTATGTCAACTCCAATGGTTTCAGGGGCTATAGCTTCTTTAATTAGTTCCGGATTTTTGGGCGATAACGAAAGAATTAAAAGACAAATCCGGCTTTCTGCAACTGATTTAAAAGAAAATTGGTTGAAGCAAGGTTGGGGAATGTTAAATATAGAAAATCTGTTAACAAAGGCGTATTGACAACATCGGTATTATTGTATACAATGATACCGATGTAAAATTTTGGAGGAAAAATAATGAACAGAAATGATATTTTTGAAAATAGAAAAGTCACTATGGATGATAGGGATAATCTGTTAAGAATTGAAGAGCATATGTATTATTTGGATGATGTTGAAAAGCCAAATGTATTTAGAAATATGTTTCCTTATTCAGAAGTTCCCAAAATTCCGTTTAATGATAGAATTGTTCCTCATGATATGCCAAAGGATATATGGATTACCGATACAACCTTCCGTGATGGTCAGCAATCCAGAGCTCCTTATTCAACAGAACAGATTGTAACAATTTTTGATTATTTACATAGACTCGGTGGACCAAACGGTATGATTCGTGCCAGTGAATTCTTTTTATACAGTAAAAAAGACCGTGATGCTGTTTATAAATGTATGGAAAGAGGTTATGAGTTTCCTGAGGTGACAAGCTGGATCCGTGCTAATAAGAAAGACTTTGAACTTGTAAAAGAAATTGGAATGAAAGAAACAGGTATTTTGGTAAGTTGTTCCGATTATCATATCTTTTTAAAGCTTAAAATGACACGTAAGCAGGCTCTCGATCACTATTTGTCCATTATCCGTGAGTGCTTAGAGACCGGTATTAGTCCAAGATGTCATTTAGAAGATATAACCAGAGCTGATATTTACGGTTTTGTTGTTCCGTTTTGTATGGAACTTATGAAATTAATGGAAGAATATAAAATTCCTATTAAGATCCGTGCTTGCGATACTATGGGATATGGAGTTAACTTCCCGGGTGCTGTAATACCAAGAAGTGTTCAGGGTATTATTTATGCTTTACATGTTCATGCAGGAGTACCTCATGAATTGCTAGAATGGCATGGCCATAACGACTTCTACAAAGCAGTTGCTAACTCAACAACGGCATGGTTATATGGTTGTTCAGGAATTAATACTTCTTTATTTGGTATTGGTGAAAGAACCGGTAATACACCGCTTGAAGCCATGGTATTTGAATATGCCCAGTTAAGAGGTCATTTGAACGGAATGGATACCACAGTTATTACAGAACTTGCTGAGTATTATGAACGTGAAATAGGATATGAAATTCCGCCGAGAACACCTTTTGTCGGTAAAAATTTCAATGTAACAAGAGCCGGCATTCACGCGGACGGATTGTTAAAAAACGAAGAAATATATAACATCTTTGATACAGAAAAGTTTCTTAACAGACCGGTTTTATGTGCGGTTTCTAATACTTCAGGTCTTGCAGGTATTGCACATTGGATTAACACATTCTATCGTTTAAAAGACGATAAGCAGGTTGATAAGAATTCTAAACTGGTGCAGGAATTAAAAGTCTGGGTTGACGCTGAATATGAAAACGGTAGAGTAACTGTATTAACAGATGAAGAGCTTATTAGTGAAATTCACAAAATTTGTATCAGAGAAAATATTACACTTGGTGAATAAGAAGTGTACCATGGAGGATGAATATGAGTATTCAGGAATCTGATGTAAAAAATGAAGTTACGGATAAATATTCCTTGCGTGGACGGGTTTTTCAAAAGCTTCGAGATGATATTTTGGATGGAAGATATGCACAGCATGAAGAACTTCGTGAAGTTGCAATCGGTGAAGAATTAGGAGTATCAAGAACACCGGTACGAGAAGCATTCAGACAGTTAGAATTGGAAGGTTTGATTCAGATTATTCCTAACAAGGGAGCCTATGTTACCGGCATTACGGCTGATGACGTAAAGGATATTTACATGATCCGCTCAAAATTAGAAGGATTATGTGCAAGATGGGCCGTAGAAAATATAACCAAAGAATTAATAGAAGAGTTGGAAGAAAATATATATCTTTCAGATTTTCATGCTGCAAAAGGACATCATGAACAGATGGCAGAATTAGATAACCGATTTCATGAAATATTGTATGAAGCCTGTAACTCTAAGATGTTAAAGCATCTGTTAAATGATTACCATCAGTATGTTTTAAGGGTTCGAAGAAAAACATTGTCTAATCAGGCAAGAAGTTCAGCTTCCATTAATGAACACCGTATGATTATGGAAGCCATTATTGCGAAGGATGCTGACAAGGCTGAACAACTTGCCAACATGCATATTTTGAATGCATTTGATAATATTGTTAAAAACGGTTTATATGAAGTTTATGCAACCAAAAGCACAAATTCGGACGATAAATAAGAAGGGAAAAGATTATTATGAGTAAAATTCAAATGATTACACCGCTTGTTGAGATGGATGGAGATGAAATGACCAGAATTCTCTGGAAAATGATTAAAGAACATCTCATCATTCCATATGTAGACTTAAAAACGGAATATTATGATTTAGGTCTTGAATATCGTAATGAAACAAATGATCAGGTTACTGTTGATTCAGCAGAAGCTACCAAAAAGTATGGTGTTGCTGTTAAATGTGCAACCATTACTCCAAATGCTGCAAGAATGACAGAGTATAACTTAAAAGAGATGTGGAAATCACCAAACGGTACAATTCGTGCAGCTCTTGACGGTACAGTGTTTAGAGCACCAATTATCGTTAAGGGTATTGAACCTTGCGTTAAAAATTGGGAAAAACCCATAACACTTGCAAGACATGCTTATGGTGATGTTTATAAAAATACAGAAATCAAAGTGCCTTCGGCAGGAAAAGCTGAGCTTGTTTTTACGGCAGAGGATGGAACAAAAACAGTAGAAACAATACATACTTTTAACGGCCCCGGCATTCTTCAGGGAATCCATAATACAGATAAATCCATTACAAGTTTTGCAAAAGCTTGCTTTAACTATGCTCTTGATACGAAACAGGATTTATGGTTCTCTACAAAAGATACAATTTCTAAAAAATATGATCATAATTTTAAAGATATCTTCCAAAAAATCTATGAGGAAGAGTTTAAAGAAAAATTTGAAGCTGCAGGAATAGAATATTTCTATACATTAATTGATGATGCTGTAGCCAGAGTAATGAAAGCAAAGGGCGGCTTTATCTGGGCATGTAAGAATTATGACGGTGATGTTATGAGCGATATGGTAAGCTCTGCCTTTGGTTCACTTGCTATGATGACATCTGTTTTAGTAAGTCCTTCAGGTGTATATGAGTACGAAGCGGCTCACGGAACTGTACAGAGACATTATTATAAGCATTTGAAAGGAGAAGAGACTTCTACGAATTCAATTGCAACTATTTTTGCATGGACCGGTGCATTAAGAAAACGTGGTGAGTTAGATAATATTCCTGAACTTTGCGCATTTGCAGATAAATTAGAGAGAGCATCTTTAAAGACAATCGAAGACGGTAAGATGACAAAAGACCTTGCTTTGATTACTTCTCTTGAAAATGTAACTGTTTTAAACAGTGAAGATTTTATCAAAGAAATTGCAAAAACATACGAAACAATGTAATGAATATATAAAATGGGAACAGTTAAGCCAACTGTTCCCATTTTTCATAGAGTTTCTCTAGTTTTTCCTGCAATAAAGATTGTTCTTTAGAAAGTTCAGCAAGTTTTGCAGAGTTACATGCATTTTCAGGCAGAGCCATTTCGTCATCTAAATCAGAAATTTTATTTTCTAACTGATTGATTTCTTCTTCAACCTTCTTTAATTCATTTTCCTTTTTTCTCTGAGCAGCCTGTTGTTCTTTTGAAGCCTTCCAGTCAAGTGCGTTAGAAGATTGCTTTTGAGGTGTAGTATCTTTAATTAGGTTTCCGGCATCCTCTTTTTCAGCCTTTTTTTCAAGATAGTAGTCGTAATTACCTAAGTATTGATGGAATACGCCATTTTCTAATTCTAAAATTCTCGTTGCTGTCTGATTGACAAAATAACGGTCATGAGAAATATAGAAAATAGTACCTTCATAAGAACGTATGGCATTTTCTAGAATTTCTTTTGATACAATATCCAAATGGTTGGTTGGTTCGTCCAAAACTAAAAAATTACATTCACTTAACATTAGCTTTGCAAGACACAGACGACCTTTTTCACCGCCGGATAAATCTTTGACCAGTTTAAAAGCATCATCATTGGTAAATAAAAATGCCGCAAGAGTATTTCGTATTTCAGTGTTATTAAGATTAGGATAGGCATCAGAGATTTCTTCAAAAAGAGTATTATCATCATCCAAAACCTGTTGTTCCTGATCGTAATAACCAATCACTACCTGTGAACCTAAAGTAATTTCTCCGGAATCTGCTTTGGTTAGTTCATTGATTATTTTAAACAAAGTGGTTTTTCCGGTTCCGTTATCACCGATTAATGCAACATGCTCACCTCGTTTAATATCGATGTTTGCATTTTGAAATAATAGGAGATTATCATAGGATTTTGAAAGTTCACGTATGGTTAACACGTCTTTACCGCTTAAGGTATGGGGTGTTAATTGAATTTTCATTTTGTCATCAATGGTAGCCGGTTTTTGTAAAACATCAATTTTACTAAGCATTTTTTCGCGGCTTTCAGCTCTTTTTATTGATTTTTCGCGATTAAATGATTTTAATTTTTCGATAACTTCTTCCTGGTGTTTAAGCATTTTTTGCTGATTTACATATGCATTCCATTGTGATATACGAAGTTGTTCTTTTTTCTTGGCAAATTCTGAATAATTACCGGTAAAATGAATCACTTCACTGTTTTCAATTTCAATCACCTGATTTACAATCCGGTCTAAGAAGTATCGGTCATGAGATACTAGAATAACGCCACCTTTATAATTCATTAAAAAGTTTTCCAAAAATTGGATGGAATGAATGTCTAAATGGTTGGTCGGCTCATCTAATAGGATTAAATCAGGCTTTCTAAGAAGAAGTTTGGCAAGAGCAACACGGGTTTTTTGTCCACCGCTTAACTGATTGATTTCACGGTTAAAATCATCCTCTAAAAAACCAAGACCTTTTAAAATGCCGGTGACTTCACTTTTATATGCGTATCCGTTTTCTAATTCAAACTGATGGGTAAGATTAGTGTATTTTCGATACAACTCGTCCAAATCATTCCCGCTTGCATGCTTCATTTGAAGTTCAAGTTCACGGATAGTTCTTTCCATTTCGAGAATATCCTTACGGACATTCATTAACTCGTCAATAATGGTGGAAGAATTATCAATAGCATGTTGTTGGGCAAGATAACCCATGGTTTTTCCTTTGGCAAGGGTTACATTACCGGTATCAGGTTCCAATTCACCCATAATCATTTTTAAAAGAGTGGATTTTCCGGCACCATTTATGCCTACAATTGCTAATTTTGTATTATCTTCTAAATGAAAACTTGCATCTTTTATAATCGGAACTTCATTAAATGATTTTGAAATATGGCTGCATGTTAATAACATTTCTTTACCTCAATTTAAATAAACATTATGTTGATTATAACAGAAGATAGAAAATATTCAAATACTCTAAAGTTCATTGACATATTTTTAACAGAATTTTATAATAAAAACAGTATGTTAAGGAGGAATTGTATTTTGGAAGAAAAGGGAATTTCTCAAGCGGTGATTAGTCGTTTGCCAAGGTATTACAGATATCTGGGTGAGCTTAAAGATGAAGGGGTAGAACGTATTTCATCCCAGGAACTTAGTGAACTTATGAATGTTACTGCATCACAAATCAGACAGGATTTTAATAATTTTGGAGGATTCGGACAGCAGGGATACGGATACAATGTTAATTATCTTTATACAGAAATTGGTAAGATATTAGGTCTTGATAAAAGCCATCATCTTGTTATTATCGGTGCAGGAAATCTTGGACAGGCACTTGCTAATTATGTTAATTTTGAACGCAGGGGTTTTATTGTAAAAGGTGTTTTTGATATTAATCCCGATTTATTTGGTAAAGATTTAAGAGGAATTAAAGTACAACCATTAGATAATGTTGTAGAATTTGTAAAACAGAATAATATAGACATTGCTGTTTTGACAATTCCAAAAAACGGAGCAGTTGATATAACCCAGCAATTAGTAAAATATGGGGTGAAAGCTATCCTTAATTTTGCCCATGTTGACTTGGAAGTTCCGGAAGGAGTCATTGTTGAAAACGTTCATTTGTCAGACAGCCTTATGAAGCTTTCGTATAATATCAACCATTACAAAAAGAAATAGGAGGTTATTATTATGAGACAGTTTAATTATGAATTTAAAGAAGCTCTCGTAGGTAAAAAGCTTCCGATTTTAACCTTAGACCACAAATGGCTTCAAATCCGGGATATCTTAGATGAAAAAGGAATTTTAAAGAAAAACTCAGAGGTCTTAAATAATCTGTTAAAGAAACAGGCGAAGCTTTCAAAGGAACTCAAAGATGTGAGAGCTTTAAAGAGTAAGCTTATGAAAGAAATCGTTGAACTTGCAGACAAATTAGATAAAAACGGAAATGAAAAAGCCATTGGCAATCATTTGAATAAGCATCAGAAGTTAATCGAAGAATGCAATCAGAAAACTGAAAAGAATATGGAAGAATTAAAGGAAATTGATGAAGACATTGACCGGATTAACAGGGATTTAATGCTTTGGACAATGGAACTTAGTTTTTTAATGATGCAAAGAAATACTGCCGAGATTGTAAAAATCGGTGAATGGATCAAAAAAATCCGTGAAGAGTTAAAGGAACAGCTTGTAAGAAAGCAGGAACAGGAAGATAATAATCAAATGCTATATCAGTATTTGCATGATATTTTTGGTGCCGATGTGATTAATTTATTTGATTTAAACTATAATCCGGAACTTGGAGAACGTCCAGAGGAGTAATGTATGAAAACCATATTACATGCATCCCAAGTAAAAAAGCTTGATGAATTAACCATAAATGAATATGGCATAGACAATCTTATTTTGATGGAAAAGGCTGCTTTACAGGTTGCAGAACTTGTAAAGGGATATTTACAGACAAGTGAGTCTAAGCGTGTGTTAGTGGTTAGCGGTTCCGGTAATAATGGGGGAGACGGAATTGCCTGTGCAAGAATACTTGCTCTATGCGGCTATGATGTTGATCTTGTGGATATTTGTACGGGAAGGGCTTGTGCAGCGCATGATAAGCAGTTAGAAATCTTCGCAAAATATGGTTTCAGCTATTTAACATCTTTGGATAAAGTTTCATATGATAAAGATATAGTTGTTGATGCATTGTTTGGTATTGGATTGAATCGTCCTTTGAATCAAGAATTATGTGATGTAATAAGCAGAATGAATCAGATCAAAGGATATAAAATAGCTGTTGATATTCCCAGCGGTTTAAATAGTGATACAGGTAATTCTATGGGAGCGGTATTTAAAGCAGATAAGACGATTACGTTTTCTTATTTAAAACCGGGGCTTTTAATCAGGGACGGTAAATTAAATGCAGGAAGCATAAGTGTTGCAGATATCGGTATTTATTGTTTCAATCAATATGAATCAGAACGGATGCTTCTGTTTGAAAATGTTGATTTTAAATGGCCTAAGCGCAATGCAAATGCACATAAAGGAAGTGTAGGAAAAGTTACTGTTATTGCAGGAGATAGTCAGATTAGTGGCGCGTGCGTACTGTGCGCAGAAGCTGTACTAAGGGCCGGAGCGGGAATGGTTAAGATTATTACCCATGCAAATCACAGAGAAATTATTGGAACAAGACTGCCGGAAGCGTTGACCTGTTATTATAATGATGAGGAATGTTTGTCAGACGATATTATGGACGCCATTGATTTTGGCAGTGTCATAATCATCGGTCCGGGGATTGGCAAGTCGAATTATTCCAAGGAACTGTTAAACTATGTATTAACAAAAACATCAAAGCCGTTGGTTATAGATGCTGACGCTATAAGTTTAATTGCAACGGATCAAAATCTTTTTGAAATCCTTAAGATTGAATCGACCAAAAGAAATATTGTTTTAACTCCTCATTTGCTTGAGTTTTCAAGGCTTAGCAATATTTCAATGGATGATTTAAAGGAAGATGTGATATCCTGTATTAAAGTGTTTCAAAAGCAATTAAATGCGGTTATTGTTTTAAAGGATTCAAGAACATTTGTATTTACTACAAATTCACATATTTATTTTATTGACAGCGGATGTTCTGCGCTTGCTACAGCCGGAAGCGGTGATGTCCTAAGTGGTATCATTGGTTCGTTTATGATTCAGAATGGAATGAATCAACCTTTCGAAAGTGTGTTAAATGCCGTATATTTACATGGAGCACTTGGTGAAAGGATTGCAGTTAAGCGAGGAAACGAATATACTTGTCTTGCTGGAGATTTATGTGAAGAATTAAAGACTTCGGAATGGAGATAATATATATGTCAAAAAGATGTTATGCAAGAATTGATTTAAATGCATTAATGAATAATGTAAATGCCATGAAAAATCACTTGCAGGAAGGAACAAAGATTGCAGCCGTAATCAAAACAGACGGATACGGTCACGGAGCAGTTCCGATTGCGAAAAAATTAGATGAAGTTGAATATATTTGGGGATTTGCTGTGGCTACTATTGAAGAAGCAATGGAGTTAAAGGACGCAGGAATTAGCAAACCGATTTTAATTATTGGCTTTGTTTTTGAAGATGATTATGAACTTATGGTGGAACACGACATCAGAACTGCAGTATTTACGCTTGATATGGCTGAAAAATTGTCCATGACAGCAATCCGCCTTAATAAAGAATATCCCGTTCATATCAAGGTTGATACAGGAATGGCAAGAATAGGATGTATGGCTGATGAAGAAGGTGTTCAATTAGTATCAAAGATTAGTAAGTTACCGATGATTCAAATTGAAGGTATTTTTACTCATTTTGCCAAAGCGGATGAAGCGGATAAAACGCCGGCTAAGAAACAGCTTGCTTTGTTCCATTCCTTTGTTGATAAGGTAGAAAAGGAAGCAGGAATTACAATTCCGATGAAGCATTGTTCTAACAGTGCATCCATTATAGAAATATGCGAAGCAAATATGGATATGGTAAGAGCCGGAATTATTTTATACGGTTTATGGCCTTCAGATGAAGTAGATAAAAATATCATCTCATTGTCACCGGTTATGTCTTTGTATAGTAGCGTTTCTTATATTAAAACGGTTCCTGAAGGAACGGAAGTAAGTTATAACGGAACCTATGTTACAAAACGTGTCACAAAGATTGCAACAGTGCCTGTAGGATACGGGGATGGATATCCCAGAAGTTTATCAAACAAAGGATACGTGCTGATACACGGAATGAAAGCACCAATCATAGGCAGAATCTGTATGGACCAGTTTATGGTAGATGTAACGGATATTCCTGATGTTAAAATCGGTGATGTTGTGACATTAATAGGAACTGACGGAAACGAAACAATTACCATTGAAATGTTAGGAAGTATGTGTGACAGATTCAACTATGAATTTGTATGCGATTTGAACAAAAGAGTTCCAAGAATCTATATAGAATAAGGCACATAAAGAAAAAGTTTATTCACAGAATATGTTTCTCGAATAAGACGAAATAGCAAAGGGAATACTGTTTCTAGAAATTGGGAAGGTTGTGAATAAATGAAAAGAGGAGATGTGTTTTATGCAGACTTACGACCGGTAATCGGTTCTGAACAAGGAGGTATCAGACCGGTTTTGATTATTCAGAACGATATTGGAAATAAACATAGTCCAACGGTTATAGTCGCAGCCATTACTTCAAAGATGAATAAGGCCAAATTACCAACGCATATAGAATTGTCTTCAGAAAAGTATGCAATGGATAAAGATTCAGTGATTTTATTAGAACAATTAAGAACAATAGATAAGAAAAGATTAAAAGACAAAGTGTGTCATTTAGACTCAGAGATTATGAAAAAAGTTGATAAAGCACTTCAAATCAGTTTAGAACTGGTTACATAGGCTTCCTTGACGTATGAGAAACAAAATGATATATTTAAATGTAATCTTTTTATAAGGAGTATAATTTACATGGATAGTATTGGGCCCTCGGGCTGTATCATTATTTTTTTGGCATTGGTATTGTTAGACTTTATTTTTTACGGATTCAGTGCCGCTTTGCAGCATATAAACATGAAAGAAGTAGAAGAACGCTTAGAGATGAACAAGGATAAGAAATCAATCCGTGTTCACAGGTTGTGTGAAGATCCTGCAAAGTATATTGATACATTACAAGTTGTGACAACGTTTATTGCTTTGTTTTTTGGTGTTTTCTATATTGGTATGATTGACAATTTATTAAACATATCAGTGAAACCCTTAGCGTTAGTAGCTTCTTTTTTAATCATGATGTATATTCAGTTGGTATTTGGAGTACTGATACCGAAAAGACTTGGCAGACGTTATCCTGTAAAATGGGCTTATGGTATGGTGAATTTAGCCCATTACATAATTGTGTTGTTAACTCCTGTTACATGGATTGTATCCGTGTCAGCAAAATTCATTTTAATGATATTTGGTATCAGGCCGAATCAGAATTTGAATGATGTTACTGAAGAAGAGATTATTTCAATGGTTAACGAAGGTCAGGAACAAGGCGTTTTGCAGGAAAGCGAAGCAAAGATGATTAACAACATCTTTGAATACTGCGATAAAGAAGCAGCGGATATTATGACGAACAGACAAAATATAATTGCTCTTTCAGCAGGAATCACATTGCAGGATGCCATTCATTTTATGTTAGATGAAAACAACAGCCGTTATCCGGTTTATCAGGAAAATATTGATCATATTATTGGAATTATTCATTTAAAAGATGCAGTAAGAAAGAGTAAGATAGCCGGTAATGATAATAAAATGATTGAAGATGTTGACGGCTTAATACGTAAGGTAGAGTTTGTTCCTGAAACGAAAAATGTTGATGATTTATTCCGTGAAATGCAACAAAACAAAACACAAATGGTTATTGTTGTAGATGAATACGGACAGACAAGCGGATTAATTGCCCTTGAAGACATTTTGGAGGAAATTGTGGGTAATATTCAGGATGAATATGACGAAGAAGAGGAATATATTGAAGAAACAGGACTTGATGAATATATTCTCGACGGAATGACTCCGCTTGATGAACTGGAAGAAAAGTTAGACATTGATTTCAAAGAAGAAGAGTTTGAAACATTGAACGGATATCTCATTTCAAAAATGGACAAGATTCCTGAAGATGATGAAAATTTTGATATTGATGTGGATAGTTACAATTTTAAAATTACTAAGGTTGAAAATCATATGATTCGTGAAGTACTTGTTACCAAAAAACAGGTAGTTACTGATGATATGAATGAAATAAATAATTAAGATACTAAAAGGAGTTTTTTATGTCAGGACATTCAAAATTTGCAAACATTAAACACAAAAAAGAAAAGAATGATGCTGCAAAAGGAAAGATTTTTACAATTATCGGTAGAGAGATTGCGATTGCTGTAAAGGAAGGCGGACCTGATCCGGCTAATAACTTTAAGCTTGCAACTGTTATCCGTAAGGCAAAAGCTAATAACATGCCTAATGATACCATTGAAAGAGGTATTAAAAAAGCAGCCGGCGAGGGCGGTGCCATTAACTATGAATATGTAACTTATGAAGGATATGGACCTAACGGAATCGCAATTATTGTTGATGCGCTTACAGATAATAAAAACAGAACAGCAGCTAATGTCAGAAGTGCTTTTACAAAAGGAAACGGAAGCATTGGTACACAGGGATGTGTATCCTTTATGTTTGATAAAAAAGGACAGATTATCATTGATAAAGAAGAATGTGATATGGAATCTGACGATATTATGATGGCAGCTCTTGATGCAGGTGCAGAAGATTTTAATGAAGAAGAAGACAGTTATGAAATCTTAACTTCTCCGGATGATTTTGACGAAGTTTTAAAGGCTGTTGAAGAAGCTAAAATACCATATGTATCTGCTGAAGTAACTATGATTCCGCAGAATTATGTAAGTTTAACAGATGAAAATGCTGTAAAATCACTTCAGAAAACTTTGGATTTGTTAGATGAAGATGATGATGTTCAGAATGTATATACTAACTGGGAAGAAGAATAATGCTTCTTCGGATGGGAGACTAAATGAATCAGGAATATTCAATTGAAACTAAATGCGTGCAATCCGGATGGAAACCGGAAAACGGGGAACCGCGGGTTCTTCCAATTTATCAGAGCACTACATTTAAATACACAACTTCTGAAGAAATGGGTAAGTTATTTGATCTTGAGGCAAGTGGCTATTTTTACACCAGACTTCAAAATCCAACCAATGACTATGTTGCTGAAAAAATCCGCGACATGGAAGGTGGTGTTGCAGCAATGCTTACATCATCAGGCCAGGCTGCAAATTTCTTTGCAGTATTTAATATTTGCGAAGCCGGCGGACATATGATTTTATCCAGTGCCGTTTATGGTGGAACCTTTAATCTTTTTACCGTAACAATGAAAAAGATGGGAATTGAATGTACTGTCATTGATCCGGATTGTACGGAAGAAGAATTGAATGCTGCTTTCAAAGAAAATACTAAATGTGTTTTTGCAGAATCCATTGCAAATCCCGCATTGGTTGTACTTGATTTTGATAAATTTGCCAAAGCTGCCCATAGTCATGGTGTACCGCTTATTGTTGACAATACATTCCCTACACCTGTTAATTGCAGACCTTTTGAACATGGTGCGGATATTGTGACTCATTCAACTACTAAATATATGGATGGACATGCATTAAGCGTTGGTGGTGTTATTGTTGATTCGGGTAATTTTGATTGGACAAAGTATCCTGAGAAGTTTCCGGGACTTTGCACACCTGATGATTCTTATCATGGTGTTACTTATACGGAACGTTTCGGAAAAGGAGCGTATATTACCAAAGCAACAGTACAGTTAATGAGAGATTTAGGATGTATCCAATCACCTCAAAATGCATTTTATGTGAATAATGGGTTGGAATCATTGCCATTACGCATGGAAAAACACTGTGAAAATGCATTAAAAGTTGCAAAATACTTGCAGAACCATGAAAAAGTGGCTTGGGTTAATTATCCGGGATTAGAGGGTAATAAGTACTATGATTTAGCAAAGAAATATATGCCTAAGGGTACTTGCGGTGTTATTTCTTTTGGTATTAAGAGCACAACAGGAGATACCATTAAAGATACTGTACGTTTCATGGATCAGTTAAAAATGATTGCCATTGTAACACATGTTGCTGATGCAAGAAGTTGCGTATTACATCCGGCAAGCCACACACATAGACAGATGACCTATGAGCAATTGTTAGAAGCAGGCGTTCAGCCTGACTTAATCCGTTTTTCAGTCGGCATCGAAAATGTGGACGATATTATTGCTGATGTAGAACAGGCACTTGCTTTGGTTTAATTCAATACTAATTTTTATAACAATAAGGAGGGGTAGCAGATGAAAAAGAATAAAACAGTTTTCTCATATGTTTTATGGTTGCTTTATGCCCTTCCTGTTGTTTTTATGTTAGGTTATATCATATACAAGGAAGCAATTATTATGAAATTGCAGCAGCAATGGCAATTGGTTTTAGCTGTTGTTGTATTGTCGGTTATTGTTTTCTTTGATTATTATTTTATTTCCCTTGGAATTAAGCTAAGTAACAAACCCCTAAAGAAAGAACGTTTTTATAAAATTCTTGAAGTAATTGTTGTATGTGCAATTCTTGTTGGTGCAGGAGTTATGCGTTTGCTGTATATTATAGATTCGCCTGTTTTGGAGAACGAAGCTTTATTAAATGCTTCTTACGTAACCAAAAGCGGTATGCATAATCTTACATACGGCAATTCTATTTTGGAAAACTTCATGTTCCTTTATTTAAGAGGATTTATGATGTTATTCGGTAATATAGAAAGAGTAGCCTTCTTTGCCATTATGGGATTACAACTTTTTACCATGCTGTTTGTTTACTGTGCGGTAAGAAGAATCAGTGGTAAAACAGCGGGAATTATCTGTATTACTTTCCTTGGTTTTGTTCCTGATTACTTAAAAAGCGTATCCAATATCAGTGCTATGCATATGTATTTATTATTACTGGCAGTAATTTTATATCTCATTGCATTGATGATTCAAAAAGGCAGAAAAACTGTACTTAAATGCATATTATTATTCGTTAGCGGTATGTTTATCGGTTTTCTGACATATCAGGACTTTGTCAGTGTTGCGCTGGTGTTTTTAGGTATATTCCTGTTCATTGAAAACCGTACTTATCATAAGGTATGGTCTAAGATAGTATCATCTTTTGGACTCATAGTATTTTCTGTTTGCGGCATTGCTCTGGGAATAGTGGTTCATTCCATAATATTTGGTGGCAGGTTTATTGACCTTATATATGATTTCGGTAATAAGATTTTACAGGAGTTAAACCCTGATATTGCATTTATTAGTTTTTCCTCTTATTATTCCGTAATGTTTATTGTTGTTATTTTACTTGCAGGCTGGTGCGTGTCATTTTTCTTTGTGGACAGCAAAAATATCTATCCGGTTTATTTCTGGATAGTACTGGAGTATATATTACTGATTTGTGGTTATGGAAATACATGGAGAGGCCATGTGTTGTTAGTTGGCATGGCTATTTTAGCCGGAATTAATGTCAATATGTTTGTGAAGCAATACGAAAAATGCAAATTCATGGAAGAAGATGATTGCGAAGAAACAACTTGTGAATCTCAAGCATCAGAAAATACCGAGGAAAAGCAAAATACTGTGCAATTACTTAGGAATCCACTACCGGTTCCTAAAAAACATGTGCGTAAAGAACTGGATTATGCAATTCAGGTAACGGAGGATTTAATGCATTTTGATGTTGAATTGACTGACGAAAATGCTGATTATGATATTTAAGTTTAATACATACTTATTGTTTATCCGGTAAGAATATAAAGGAATCCATTTGGGTTCCTTTTTTATTTAAAAAATCCGGATGAAACAGAGGTAAAGCAATGAAAAATATTGAAGAAAATATAAAAGCGTTTGGTGAGGTAATAATTAAAAATGATGAAAAAAAACATAACATATATATGTTATCAATCATTGGGGAAATTGAGGGCCACGACGTATTATCATCCAATGTAAAAACAACAAAATACGAACATGTTCTTCCTAAAATTGCAGCAATTGAAGAAAGTAATGAAATTGACGGGGTGTTGGTTTTGTTAAATACGGTAGGTGGAGATGTGGAAGCAGGTCTTGCAATTGCAGAACTGATTTCATCACTTAGCAAACCTACCGTTTCGCTTGTTCTTGGTGGAAGTCATTCGATTGGTGTTCCTATTGCAGTTAGTACTAATTACAGTTTTATTGTACCTTCTGCTACCATGGTAATTCATCCCGTCAGAGTAAACGGAACTGTAATCGGAGCACCACAGACATATGATTATTTCAAACAAATTCAAAACAGAATCATGGATTTTGTTACAACACATTCGGATATAAGTAAAAAACGTCTGGAAGAAATTATGATGGAAACTCAACAGTTGACCAAAGATCTCGGAACAATATTAGTAGGCAGTCAAACTGTGGAAGAAAAGATAATTAATGAGGTTGGAGGAATTAAGGAAGCTTTTCAAAAGCTACACTCATTAATTGGTGACAATTCATTAAAATAATGCTATAATATCTAGGACTATGTGAAGAAACGGAGAGAGTTATGGCATCGGGAAAGAAAACGAGTCGTTCTACTTCGCAGACAAGAGGTAAACAATCTCAAAAAAATATTCCAAAAAAACAGAATAATGATGATATTGAAATTCTTGCCATCTTATTAATGGCTGCATCAGTCTTTCTTTTTTTATGCAATTTTGATATTGTGGGTTCCTTTGGACTTATGGTTAAGAAAGTAATGTTTGGTTTATTCGGCATCCTTTCTTATGTACTTCCTTTTGTGATGTTATTCACGATATTAGTTTATATTTTAAATAAGAAGAGTGCATTTGTGAAAAGAAAAATTGTGGCAATTGTTTTACTTGTATTATCGGCAGGAATTTTGCTTGAGCTTTTCACGTTCAATTTAAATGAAACAGAAGGTAATATTTTTGCATGGTTATATAAGCAGTCCAGTGAGCAATTTAAAGGCGGTGGACTGATTGCAGGTATGTTTGCTTATCTTTTGAATCATTATCTTTCAAAAGTGGGTACTGTACTTGTTGTTTTAGTGATTGCTTTAATCAGCTTTGTTATCATTACGGAAAAATCATTTATTAACGGCGTAAGACGCGGTAGTGAAAAAGTATATGAAAACGCTGTCCGTGAATCTGAGCGCAGAAATGAAAGAAGAGCCAAAGAACGTGAAAAACGTGCCTTTGAGCAGGAAGAACCTATTGAGGAAAAGCCTGAGCCTAAACGTCGTATGGATAAAAAAGTAACCGATAGTGTACTTAATGTGACGATTGAACCGGAAAGCAAGAAAGCTTCACCGTTTAGCGGTGAAAACTTACATGAAATTACCATAGATGATGTACCGGAGCAAGAGCCGGTTGAATATGTATCATTACATTCTACAGCTTCTAAAATAGAGCCACGTACAGAGGAATCATCAAATACGTTGCTCGATTCCATTCCCGAACCAAAAGGAATGGTACATACTCCTGTGTTTGAGAAACCTAAAGCTGTTGTTAAAGAACATAAAGAACCGAAAGAATCAAAGGAACCAGTGGCTATAACTCCAAAGCCTCTAAAGAATGGTAAAAGCGCTGATAAATATGTGCTTCCCCCAACCTCTTTATTAAACAAGCCGGATCCAAATGCAGTCGGAGATAGTCCGAAACAATTGAAAGAAACTGCGTTAAGATTGCAGCAGACATTGGAAATATTTGGTGTTAAGGCAACCATTACTGATATTAGTAAAGGACCTGCTGTCACCAGGTATGAATTACAACCCGAACTGGGTGTTAAAGTTAGTAAAATCGTGTCTTTGGCAGATGATATTAAGTTAAATCTTGCGGCAACAGACATTAGAATTGAAGCACCGATTCCGGGAAAGGCAGCGATTGGTATTGAAGTTCCGAATAAGGAGAATACTTCGGTTTGCTTACGTGAATTATTAGAATCGCAGGAATTTAAGAATAATAAATCCAATATAGCCTTTGCGGTTGGTAAGGATTTAAGCGGTCAGGTAGTAGTTTCTGATATTAAGAAAATGTTACATGTATTAATTGCAGGAGCAACCGGTTCGGGTAAATCCGTATGTATTAATACGTTAATTATGAGTATTCTTTATAAAGCAAATCCTGAAGATGTCAAACTTATTATGATAGATCCGAAGGTTGTGGAATTATCAGTATTTAACGGTATTCCGCATTTGTTATTACCGGTTGTAACCGATCCCAAAAAGGCTGCCGGTGCGCTTCACTGGGGCGTAGAAGAAATGACAAGACGTTATCAGATTTTTGCTGACTACAATGTTAAAGATCTTGAACATTATAATAATGCTGTTGAGAGTTTACGGGCACAAGGTGATGAAAATGCGCCTGCTAAATTACCCCAGATTGTTATTATTGTAGACGAGCTTGCTGACCTTATGATGGTTGCTCAACAATCTGTTGAAGAATCTATTTGTAGATTGGCCCAGCTTGCAAGAGCGGCAGGAATTCACTTGATTATTGCAACACAACGTCCGAGTGTTGACGTTATTACCGGATTGATTAAAGCAAATATGCCAAGCCGTATTGCATTTTCCGTAGCAAGTGGTGTGGATTCAAGAACCATTCTTGATATGAACGGTGCAGAAAAGCTTCTTGGTAAGGGTGATATGCTCTTTTATCCTACAGGTTCCAACAAACCATCCCGTGTTCAGGGGGCATTTGTTTCGGATAAAGAAGTTGTTGAAGTAGTAGATTTTATTAAGAGTCAGAATATTATAGTATCCCAGTCCGAAGATATGACATCGAAGATTTCTGCGATGCAGGATTCCGGTTCAAGTAGCATGTCCGGAGATAATGGTAATGATTTTGACGCTTATTTTGTGGAAGCAGGACGCTTTATTATCGAAAAGAACAAAGCATCAATTGGTATGTTACAACGCGCTTTTAAAATAGGATTTAATCGTGCGGCGCGTATTATGGATCAGTTATGTGATGCCGGTGTGGTAAGTGAAGAAGAAAGCACAAAACCGAGAAATATTCTTATGACCATGGAACAATTTGAAGAATATGTTAGTGAATATGTTTAATTTTTAGGAGATTCAAACTATGATGACAGATATTGAAATTGCTCAGAATTCAGAATTAAAGCCAATCAAAGAAGTAGCTGCAAGTATCGGCATTTCAGAAGATGATATTGAATTATACGGTAAATATAAGGCAAAGTTATCGGATGAATGTATTGAACGATTTAAGGATAAACCTGATGGTAAATTAATCCTTGTAACAGCAATTAATCCCACTCCGGCAGGAGAAGGGAAAACAACCGTTACTGTTGGACTGGGACAGGCAATGTCTAAGCTAGGCAAAAAAGCAATCATTGCATTAAGAGAACCTTCCTTAGGACCTTGTTTCGGTGTTAAAGGCGGTGCAGCAGGTGGAGGATATTCACAAGTAGTACCGATGGAAGATTTAAATCTTCATTTTACAGGTGATTTTCATGCTATAACTTCTGCAAACAATTTACTTGCTGCTATGATTGATAACCATATTCAACAGGGCAATGAGCTTGAAATTGATACAAGACAAATCGTATGGAAACGTTGTCTTGACATGAATGACAGAGTATTAAGAAATATTGTTGTAGGTCTTGGTGCGAAAGCAGACGGTTACGTAAGAGAAGATCATTTTGTCATTACGGTTGCTTCTGAAATTATGGCGATTTTATGTCTTTCTAATGATATGAACGATTTAAAAGACAGACTTTCAAAGATTGTCGTTGCTTATGACATACATAATAAGCCGGTAACCTGTGGACAGATTAAAGCAGTTGGGGCTATGGCGGCACTGTTAAAAGATGCATTAAAACCTAATTTAATTCAAACATTGGAACATTCTCCGGCACTTGTTCACGGCGGTCCTTTTGCCAATATTGCACATGGTTGTAACAGTGTAAGAGCTACCAAAGCAGCGCTAAAAATTGCAGACTATGTTATTACTGAAGCAGGCTTCGGCGCCGACCTTGGTGCGGAAAAGTTCTTTGATATTAAGTGTAGAAAAGCCGGATTAAAACCGGATGCTGTTGTTTTGGTTGCAACAATCCGTGCATTAAAATATAATGGAGGAGTTGCAAAAGCAGATTTAAATACTGAAAATCTTGAGGCATTAAAAAAAGGTATTGTAAATCTCGAAAAACATATTAGTAACTTACAGCTTTATGGGGTTCCCATTGTTGTAACATTAAACTCTTTCATTGCAGATACACAGGCAGAGATTGACTTTGTAAAACAATTCTGTGAAGAAAGAAATTGTGATTTTGCATTGGCTGAAGTATGGGCAAAAGGCGGAGAAGGCGGTAAAGCACTTGCAGAAGCAGTACTTAATACTATCGAGAATAAGGAAAGCAATTTCCGCGTTCTTTATGATGAAAATGATACGATTGTTAATAAAATCAACACAATCGCAACCAAGATTTATGGTGCATCCCATGTGAATATTTCGGCTTCGGCTCAAAAACAGATTGAACGGATTGAAAGCCTTGGCTATGGAAATCTTCCTATTTGTATGGCTAAAAACCAGTATTCATTATCTGATGACCCGACAAAACTTGGTTGTCCAAAAGATTTTGAAGTAAATATCAGGGAAGTTTATGTTTCTGCCGGCGCCGGTTTTATTGTGGCTATTACAGGAACCATTATGACCATGCCGGGATTACCTAAAGCTCCTGCAGCATATCAGATCGATGTTAATGATAACGGTGTAATCACCGGTTTATTCTAGAAAGGCAAAGAAAATGACACAGATAATAGACGGAAAACAGATTTCAAAACAGATTAAAGATGAATTAAAGGATAAGGTTAGTAAATACAAGTCAGAAGGAACTGAAATATCCATGGCAGTCATTATGGTAGGAAATGACCCTGCCAGTGCTGTATATGTCAATAATAAGAAAAAAGCATGTGAATACATTGGTATACGTTCGCTGTCTTATGAATTACCGGAGGAAACAACAGAAGCCGAACTTCTTGAATTAATAGATAAATTAAACAATGATCCTTCGGTTAACGGTATTCTTGTGCAGCTTCCTGTTCCGAAACATATTGATGATAATAAGATTATTCGTGCAATTTCACCTTTAAAAGATGTGGATGGCTTCCATACTCAAAATGTCGGTTCCCTCTGTATAGGTGAAAAAGGTTTTGTATCATGTACTCCTGCAGGAATTATACAGCTTTTAAAACGAAGCGGCATTGAAATTGCAGGTAAGGAATGCGTTGTAATCGGAAGAAGTAATATTGTGGGAAAACCAATGGCACTTCTTTTGTTACAGGAAAATGCAACTGTTACCGTATGTCATTCAAAAACCAAAGATTTAAAAGAAGTTACAAAAAGAGCTGATATTCTTGTGGTAGCCATTGGAAAACCTAAAATGATTACCTCTGAATATGTAAAAGACGGGGCAGTTGTCATTGATGTTGGAATTCACAGAAATGAAAACAACCAACTTTGCGGCGATGTTGATTATGATGATGTATATGAAAAATGCAGTTATATTACTCCCGTACCCGGCGGAGTAGGACCTATGACAATTGCAATGTTAATGAATAACTGTGTAGAATCTGTAGCTCTTCAGATGTCGGAGTAAACTTATGAAATGTCCTAGATGTAAAAACGAATTACCGGAAGGTTGCCTATATTGTGATGAATGTGGATATGAAATCCGCATCGTTCCTGATTTTGAACCTGAGGTAGAAGAAAATTTGAATAATGCCCTTCAAAATATCGTGGAAGATATTGATGAAAAAGAGACAAGCGATAATTGGGAAGATATTGATGATTTTGCAGAAGAAGAACGTATTGGTTTCCTAGCACTGTTTTTGAGAATTTGCAAATGGAAACCTTTAGGTTATGGTATATTATCCATCCTTTGCGTTGTTGCACTGTACTATTTGGGTTCCTATTTGTGGGTTGCAGAAGAAAAACTCACATTTAATGATTATTATGAACAGGCAATGGCAGCATATGATTCCGCAGATTATCATACCGCAATTAATGCTATGGATAGTGCTCTTAAATTAGATCCGGATTATATGGATGGTATTTTAATTAAAGCCGAATGTTATATGAAAGTGGGTAGAATCGAAGAAGCAATAGAGGTATATACAGAACTGATGGGCAATCCCAAATATGCAACTGTTGCTGCTGAATCAATAGCCGATTATTATTTGTTAGTAGAAGACTTTACTTCATTAAATAAATTCTTACGTATTTGTGATATTGATTCTGTACTTGATCTTTATGATGGTTATTATGCTGTTGAACCTGAATTCTTCCCTGTAGAAGGTAATTATGAGGAAGAACTCGAGATTGTTCTTTCAACCGGATACAATGGTAAAATTTATTATACAACGGACGGTACAACACCAACTACGGAAAGTAATGTGTATACAGGACCCATTAAACTGGAATCCGGAATTACTAAGATTCAGGCATTTTTTGTAAATGAGCTTGACCAGGTAAGTAATATTGTATCTGCAAAATATGCTATTGATTCGGAATTATTACCTGTTCCGATAATTGATATTGCAGAAGGTGATTATTCCGTTCCTGAATATATTACTGTAACATATCCGTTGGAATGTTATGTCTATTATACGGTTGATGGCACAACACCAACAAGTGCCAGTGAATTATATAATAAGCGATTACCGATGCGTATGGGTAATACTACATACCAATTTATATGTGTTGATCCAGAGGGTGTTGCCAGTGAGCCTGTTACTTTAAATACCAACCTTAATTTCCATTGGGTGGTAAGTGTAGAAGACAGTGTTAAGAGTCTTGTTAATTATCTTGTTACTTTAGGTAAGCTTTCAGATAATACCGGAAAAGTAAGCGGAAGAGCCGGACACTTAGAATACGAATGTGATTCTGCATTTGTGGATCAGGATATGATTTTCTATTTAGTAATCGAAAGGTATGTTGATACTTTAGGAAATAAATTCTTAACAGGTAATAAATATGCAATTGACTCAGGAAGCGGTCTGTTATATTATGTATCAACGGATGCAAACGGATATTTATCAGTTAGCAGAATGTGATTTTTTCGACAAAACAACACAGTTTTTGTGTTTTGTATAAACGAGGAGGCAAAAAATGTACAAGATTTTAGAAGCAAAAGAACTTACAACAAACATTTTTAAAATGGTTGTTGAAGCAAAGAGAGTTGCAAAATCCTGTGAACCCGGACAATTTATTATTGTCAGAATGGACGACCAGGGTGAGCGTATTCCGTTAACAATCTGTGACTATGACAGAGAAGCCGGAACTGTTACAATCGTTTTTCAGATTGTCGGTGCCGGAACTCAGATGATGTCACAGTTAAAAGCAGGAGATTCTTTTAGAGATTTTGTTGGACCATTAGGAAAACCGTCTGAACTTGTTACTGATCCATTGGATGAAGTAAAAAGCAAAAAGATTCTTTTTGTTGCAGGTGGTGTAGGAACTGCGCCTGTATATCCACAGGTTAAATGGTTACACGAACATGGTATTGATGCAGATGTTATTGTAGGTGCAAAGACAAAAGATTTATTGATTCTTGAAGATGAAATGAAGGCTGTTGCCGGAAATCTTTATATTACTACTGATGATGGTTCTTATGGTAGAGAAGGACTTGTAACAAAAGTAATCGAAGACTTAGTTGCAGAAGGTAAGCAGTATGATGTTTGTATCGCCATCGGTCCTATGATTATGATGAAATTTGCTTGTCTTACCACTAAAAAGCTTAACATTCCGACTGTTGTCAGCTTAAATCCTATTATGGTTGACGGTACAGGCATGTGTGGTGCTTGTAGAGTTGTAGTTGGCGATGAAGTTAAATTTGCATGTGTTGACGGTCCTGAATTTGACGGACATAAAGTTCAGTTTGACGAAGCAATGAAACGTCAGCAGATTTATAAAACAGCTGAAGGAAGAGCATTCCTTAAAGCAAAAGAAGGAAATACACATCACGGCGGATGTGGAAATTGCGGAGGAGACAAATAATGGACGTATTAAAGAAAACACCGGTTCGTGAACAGGATGCAAAAGAACGCGCTACGAACTTTAAAGAAGTTTGTCTTGGATATAATAAAGAAGAAGCAATGGAAGAAGCTTCAAGATGTATTAATTGTAAAAATGCACAGTGTGTTAAGGGATGTCCTGTATCCATTAACATTCCTGGATTTATTGAAAATGTTAAAAACGGCAATTTTGAAGAAGCATACCAAGTAATTTCTGAGTCAAGTGCACTTCCTGCAGTATGCGGACGTGTATGTCCTCAGGAAAGCCAGTGTGAAGGAAAATGTATCAGAGGTATCAAGGGTGAGCCGATTTCAATTGGTAAATTGGAACGTTTTGTTGCGGACTGGGCAAGAGAAAATGAAATCAAACCTGCTAAAGCAACAACAAAACTTGGTAAAAAGGTTGCAGTAATCGGTTCCGGTCCTGCAGGCTTAACCTGTGCAGGTGATCTTGCAAAGCTTGGATACGATGTAACCATTTTCGAAGCATTACATGAGGCAGGCGGCGTGCTTGTATATGGTATTCCTGAATTCCGTCTTCCAAAAGATGATGTAGTAAAAAAAGAAATCGAAAACGTGAAGTCTTTAGGCGTTACAATTGAAACCAACGTTGTTGTTGGTAAATCTGTAACCATTGATGAATTAATGGATGAAGAAGGCTTTAGCGCCGTATTTATCGGTTCCGGTGCAGGACTTCCAAAATTCATGGGAATTCCGGGAGAACAGGCTAATGGTGTGTTCTCAGCTAATGAATATCTTACAAGAAGCAACCTTATGAAGGCTTTTGACGAAAACAGCAATACACCGATTATGCGTGGTAAAAAAGTTGCAGTTGTTGGTGGCGGTAACGTTGCTATGGATGCTGCAAGAACTGCATTAAGACTTGGTGCTGAGGTTCATATTGTATATCGTCGTAGCGAAGAAGAACTTCCAGCCAGAGTTGAAGAAGTACATCATGCAAAAGAAGAAGGAATTATCTTTGATCTTTTAACAAACCCTGTGGAAATTTTACAGGATGAAAATTGCTGGGTAACCGGTATTAAATGTATTAAGATGGAGCTTGGAGAACCTGATGCATCAGGCAGAAGAAGACCGGTTGAAGTTGCAGGCAGTGAATTTGTAATTGATGTAGATACAGTTATTATGTCACTTGGTACTTCACCAAATCCTCTTATTTCTTCAACAACAGAAGGATTGGAAGTAAATAAATATAAATGTATCATCGCTGATGAAGAAAACGGTAAGACAACAAAAGAAGGTGTTTATGCCGGTGGTGATGCAGTAACAGGTGCGGCTACTGTTATTCTTGCTATGGGTGCAGGTAAAGCAGGGGCTAAGGGTATTCACGAATACTTATCAAACAAATAAAAAAAATAAATTGTGTAAACACGGGTCAGTTTTACTGACTCGTGCTTTATACATTAACGTGTAATATGGAGAATAACTATGGTAAGACATATTGTAATGTGGTGTATTAATAAAGAAATTACAGGGGAAGCTTGTACACAGGCAAAGCTTAGAATTAAAAACAGTTTAGAAGCATTAAAAGATATTGTTCCGGGTACAATTTCTGTAAAAGTGGAAATTGATGCTCTTAATTCTTCTAACAGAGACATTGCCTTAATTTCAGAATTTGAGTCTGAAGAAGCACTCAAGGGCTACCAGGTGCATCCCGGCCATGTTGAAGCGGGTGCATATATTAAAACCGTTACATGCGAAAGAGCATGCTTTGATTATGAATTTTAGGTTGGAGGAATAAAGCTATGCCGTGGTGTCCAAAATGTGAAGTTGAATATAAAGACGGAGTTGAAGTTTGCGTAGATTGTGGAACCAAGTTGATTGATTTAGACGCAACAGATGCAGAAAATAAATGCGTTATTATTAAAGGTCCCGAAGATGTGGTTAATAAGCTTACTTCGTTTATAAAATATAATGATGTGGAAGCTTTTGTAAAACAGGATGAGGAAAGTGATGAATACTGCCTGTATGTTGATAAAAAAGATGAACTTCAAGCGAAGAAAATCGTAACTGTATTCATCCAAGAGGAAATGAAAGCAAAGGCAGAAGAACTGGCTATGCAAGAAGCTACAATGGAATCAGAAGAAGATGATGAAGAAGTACAAGTAGAACAACGTATTATTTATACCAATTCTAAGGTGTACCAGAAGTCCGAAGAAAAAGCACAGGAATTTAAAAGCTCTGCATACATGTTAATTGTTGTAGGTATTTTAGGATTTGCTTTTCTTGTAATGCTTCATATGGGAATTTTACCATTTTCTTTTGCGAATCAGACATTGGTTGACATTGTAATGGGTGCTCTTTTCCTCGTATTTATTGTAATGGGCTTTATGTCTTTTAAATCATCAAAAAAATACGAAGAAGATTCCAAGGAAGAGAATCTTTTGACTGAAAAAGTAACCGGTTGGTGTGATGAGAATCTTACTGCCGAGATTATTGATGAATGCTTAGACAAAGAAGATTCAGAGGATATCATTTATTTCAAGCGCACTGAACGCATGAAAGAATTGATTACAGATAAATACATGAATCTTCATGAAGATTTTTTAGAGCATATTATTGAAGAATACTATCAGAAGTTGTTTGAATCATGAATATAAATATAATTTGTGTCGGCAAGGTAAAAGAAAGCTTTTACAGGGATGCTATCAATGAATTTACAAAACGTTTATCTAAATACTGTAAAGTAAATATTTACGAAGTTGCTGACGAAAAGACGCCGGATAAGGCAAGTGAAGCAGAAGAGAATAAAATTCTGCAAAAAGAGGGAGAACGCATACAAAAACATATGAAAGAGGATGATTATGTTTTTGCATTAGCTATTGAAGGTAAGAAATATGATTCTGTTTCCTTTGCAAATGAAATGGAAAAACTTGCCATACAAGGAAACAGTACCATTGATTTTATTATAGGCGGTTCACTTGGTATTGAACCAAGTATAAAAAAGAGAGCAGATAAGTTGATTAGTTTTTCTGACATGACATTTCCCCATCAGTTAATGAGGGTTATTTTGTTAGAACAGATTTACCGTGGTTTTAGAATTATAAATAATGAACCGTATCATAAATAAACAAAAAAAGAAGTGAGATGTAAATCTCACTTCTTAATTCATTAAAGTACTTATTTAATTCCTACAAAGCATAAGATTGAAAGTACGATACCAACTACTTCATAAATCCAGATGATTGTACTTACGATACCAACAACCCATCCTACTACAGGAATGCCTGATACAAGACTTAATACAAAACCTAAAACAGCTGCAACAACAACATAAATTAAGATTGCAATTACAAGTCCTACAACATTACCTTTTTTTACGTTACTAAGTGGGAATAAACCTAATAAAGCCTTCATTTGTGTTTCCTCCTAAAATAAAAAGTATGTATAAATTCAAGACAATTCTAGCACAGAAGATTTTTAGTGTCAATTTATAATAATATTATTATTTTGATAAAAAAGAAGGGAGATTTTTCCATGAGAATGTATGATTTGATTATGAAAAAAAGAAACGGCGGTATATTAAAGGAAAATGAAATATACGAGATGATTCAAGAATATACAAAAGGAAATATCCCTGATTATCAAATGTCTGCCATGATGATGGCTATTTATTTTAATGGGATGGAAGAGGCAGAAACCCTTGCCCTTACCATGGCAATGGCAGAAAGCGGTGATATGCTAAACCTTAGTAAAATAAATGGTGTTAAGGTTGATAAGCACAGCACCGGCGGTGTTGGTGATAAGACAAGTCTTGCCCTTACACCTATGGTGGCTGCACTTGGAGTACCTGTAGCTAAGATGAGTGGCAGGGGATTGGGACATACTGGCGGAACCATTGATAAATTAGAAAGTTTTCCGGGTTTTTCCACTGAAATATCTACAGAACACTTTATTAAGCAGGTAAATGAAAAAGGAATTGCCATTATGGGACAAACCGCAACTCTTGCACCTGCTGATAAGAAGCTTTATGCCTTAAGAGATGTTACGGCTACCGTCGATCAAATGTCATTAATTGCAAGCTCCATTATGAGTAAAAAACTGGCTGCCGGAGCAGATGCTATCGTGCTTGATGTAAAAACAGGCAGCGGAGCCTTTATGAAAGAAGAAAAAGATGCTTTTAGTCTTGCAAATGAAATGGTTCGCATCGGTAACGGCGCAGGAAGAAGAACAATTGCAGTTATAAGTGATATGGATGAACCGCTGGGTAATGCAGTAGGAAATGCGCTTGAAGTTAAAGAAGCAATTGATACTTTAAAAGGAAATGGACCAAAGGATTTTACCGAACTATGCTATACACTTGGAACCTATATGCTGATTGCAGGAAACAAAGCAGAGTCTGAAGCAGAAGCAAGACAGATGCTTGAAGATACAGTCCGATCAGGTAAAGCTTTGGATAAACTTGCAGAATTTATTGAAGCCCAAGGTGGCAACAGAGAGGATGTCTATCATCCTGAAAATCTTTGTAAAGCATCCATTATTGAAGAAGTATATGCTGATAAGGAAGGTTATATCAGCAAGATAGCCTGTGATGAAATTGGAATATGTTCTTTGATTCTTGGTGGTGGACGTGAAACAAAAGATAGTGTTATCGACCTTTCGGTTGGCCTTGTTTTGCATGCAAAAAAAGGAGACTATGTTGATAAAAACACCGTATTAGCTACCATTCACGGAAATTCGAGAGAGAAAATCAACCTTGCGAAAGAGAGATTATTAAAGGCTTATACCATAACGGATTCCTATAACCAGACTAAAGAAATTATAAAGGGTGTAATAGGCATTTAATATTGCCTTTCTTCATACAATGAAATGTAATAATCAACCGGAATTGTCAGAATGAAAGATATTCTATATTCTTTACCAAATGTTAAAATGATTGGTAATGAAGAGCTTTGTGTTGAAAATTTTAAATCGATTATTGAATATAAAGAAAACAGTTTGTTGATACGAATGAAAAGAAATAACATGTTAATTGTTGGTCAAAAACTGTGTATCAGGAAGTATTCTAAAGATGAATTGATTATCTGTGGGCTAATCAAAGAAATAAAATATATTTAAAAGTGCCCGGAGGTTATTATGAAATCTATCAAAGGTATGTTGACGATTAAAGCAACAGGAGAAGAAATGGAGCGTTTCTTTAATCTGTGTATTAACAAAAACATTGTTATTCACGAAATAAAGGTTTCAGATAATTCAACCTGCTTTACAATTTCTGCAAAAGATTATTTGACTTTGAAACCGGTTTTACAAAAAACTCATACAAGGACAGTCTTACTAAGAAAAAGTGGACTGCCCTTTTTTTATTTAAAACTAAAAAAAAGATGGATGTTTATAATAGCAATATTATTTTGCACTTTTATTCTGATTAATGTTTTATCAAGAATCTGGCGGGTTGAACTTAGTGGCAATGAAAGTATTTCCTTTGAACAGTTTTACGGATTTCTTAATACAAATAACATAAAATACGGCACATACAGTAAAAATATTGATTATAAACAGTTAGAAGCATCTATCAGGGAGTATTTTCCCCAAGTAACTTGGGCTTCCGTAACATTAGAGGGTACCGGACTTTATATTGTAATAAAAGAGGATACAAGTTCTTATAAAACTGAAAAGCAGACCTTTGAAAACAGTCATCTGATTGCAACCAGGGAAGGTGAAATTGTAAACATGGTAGTAAGACAGGGAGTAGCCACGGTTAATATCGGCGATACAATAGCCCCCGGAGATATTCTTGTACAAGGGAATATTCCTGTTTATAATGATGATTTAACCCTTAAGAGTGAAATACTGGTAAATGCTGATGCTGATATTTGGGTACGTTATACCGATAATATACATCTTACTTTAAAAGAAAAGTATATTAAAAAGGAATATACACAAGAATCAAAAAAAGATTATTATATTCAATTCGGCAATTTCCGAATATGGAATCCCTTTCATAATACCTTATACAAGACTTCTCATTCTACAACTGCCATAAAGCAATTCAAATTAATTGACAAATATTATTTGCCTCTGTATTTTGGTGTTAAAACTACCAAAGAATACATAGAAGAAGATGCAAAATATACCTTAGAAGAAGCAAAGAGTATCCTTAATGAAGAATTGGAAGAAATTTTAACAACTTTAAGTCAAAAAGGGGTACAAATTATTGAAAAAAATGTTAATATATTTTATGAAGGGAAAATGTATCATTTAACATGTGAACTGATTTTAGAAGAACAGGCTGTCAGTTCCATTCCGATAGTGATAAACGGTGAATAATTTGAGTGAATTAAGAATAGAAGCAGATGCAAAGCATATGCAAAACCTGTTTGGATATAATGACAGACAGATTAAGAAAATTGAACGTGATTTGAAAGTTTCGGTTGTTGACAGAGACGGAATGATTAAAATAACCGGAGATGATATTGCTGTAAATAAAGCATCAAAACTAATGGAAGAAATGTTGGAATTATCAAAGAGAGGAAATATAATCCAAGATCAGAATATGGATTATGCAATTACTATGTCAATCAATAATGAAGAAGATGGTTTATTAGAATACGATAATGACTGTATTTGCCATACCATGCAGGGAAAACCTGTAAAACCAAAAACAATGGGCCAGAAGAAATATGTAGATGCAATTAGGGATAATATGGTTGTATTTGGATTAGGTCCTGCAGGAACCGGCAAAACATATCTTGCTATGGCAATGGCCATTACTGCATTTAAAAATGAAGAGGTTAGCCGTATTATTCTTACAAGACCCGCAATCGAAGCAGGCGAAAAACTGGGATTTTTACCTGGTGATTTGCAAAGTAAGGTAGACCCTTATTTAAGACCACTTTATGATGCTTTATATCAGATTATGGGAGCTGAAGCATTTCAAAAAAACATGGAAAAAGGCGCAATAGAAGTGGCTCCTCTTGCATATATGCGAGGAAGAACTTTGGATAATGCATATATTATTTTGGACGAAGCCCAAAACACCACACCTGCTCAAATGAAAATGTTTTTAACACGTATCGGTTTTGGTTCGAAAGCAATCATAACAGGTGATGCAACTCAAAAGGACCTTCCCAAAGATGCTGTATCAGGTCTTGATGTTGCTACAAAAATTTTAAAAAATGTGGAAGGAATTGCAGTATGTAATCTTACAAACAGGGACGTTGTAAGACATCCGTTAGTACAGCAGATTGTAAGAGCATACGAAGAGTATGAGGCAAAACGTACCTCTAAAAAGACAAAATAAAACCGGGTGAAACTTATGCAAAAGACAACAAAGAAGCTTTTTTTTGTGACAATTTTATTGTTTTTAATATCGATGGGTGTTCCGGCTGTATTTTCGTTTGTATACAAACTGGATACCACAAGATTATTACAGATACTGATTATGTCGTTGATTTTGTTCGGCGTAATTGCAATTGAGTTCTTTTATCAGCTTAGTTCAGACAAGAAATTTGTTAACCAGTTTGGTATGGAAAATAACTGTACTTTATTTGTATTATGTTATTTTCTATGCATGTTAATGGGATGTATTAATCCATTTATGGATGCTATGGCGTGGCCGTTTCTTATGATTGCATTGTTACTTTTACTTGTAAGCAATGATTCTATGGCTGTTTGTTCATACATCGGAGTATTAACTATTTCATGTTTATTATCAGAAACTGATGTTTCAATAATGGCAATGTTTATGTTTTGTGGTCTTAGTGTCATTTTCTTTTTTAAAAGGGTGGATGAAAGATATAAAATCGGAATTCCGGTTTTTATGGTTTTATGTATTTACCTTGTATCCGTAATGGCTAACATTACTCTTTTTAGCGATACAAGCATGAATTATGAGACCTTTTTGGTTCCCGGAATCAATATTATGATTAATCTTGTACTAATGATCATTGTTCTTAAATTTATCAGTGCAAGACATGTTCATAAGTATAGGGAACGTTACTTAACGATTAATGACTCTGAATTTGAAATATTTGCCGACCTTAAGAAGAATAATTCCAAAACATATTATAGGGCAATACATACGTCGTATCTGACAGAAAAGTTAACACGAAAATTTAATATGAATGCAGATTCTGTTAAAACGGCTTCGTATTATTGGCGTTTATGCATGGATGAGAGCGGAAAACAGAATAAAAAGTATATTGATAAGCTTCGTGATGAATATGCATTCCCGCCTTCTGCAATTGAGTTAATCCTTGAACTTACAGACAAGTCAACCAGACTTAAGTCTAAAGAGGCTGTATCTGTATATATGAGTAATTTGGTGATTGAAACAATTTCAAATAAAATTGCCAAAGAAAAGGAAGCAAAAATCAACTATAAACAATTGATTCAGGATTTGTTTATGGAAAAGCAAAATCAAGGATTTTTTGAACAGTGTGATTTTACAATGCGTGAATTGTTTGAAATGAAAAAATCATTTGTGGAGGAATCATTATATTATGACTTTTTACGTTGAAAATGAACATGAATATGCATTCCCGTTTGAAATAGAAGATGTATTTAAAAGGGTAGCCAAAGAAGTCTTAAGTCTTGAAAAATGTCCTTATGATACAGAAATCAGTCTAACCATTGTAAATGAAGAAGAAATCAGGCAAACCAATTATGAATTCCGTGAAATAGACAGTGTTACCGATGTTTTATCATTTCCGTATCTGGAGTTTGATAACCCCGGTGAATTTCCGGAAGTTTGCGCTGATGATATTAATCCTGAAAATAATGAAGTGGTTTTAGGGGATATTATTATTTGTTATGAGCGTGCCGTAAAACAGGCGCAAGACTATGGTCATTCTGAATTACGGGAATTTGCGTTTTTAATCGCTCACAGTATGTTACATCTTTCCGGCTATGACCATATGACAGAGAAAGAAGCAAAAATAATGTTTGATAAACAAGATATAATCCTTAATAAGTTAGGATATACACGTAATGAATAATGGGGAATTTGTGGAGGAATTCTAATGACACAAGAGTTAAAAGCAAGAAGAGCTGTGGTATATATGGAAGTGATTGCATGTATCATAGCTGTGCTAAGAATATTCAGTATTTCAAAACGCCTGGGTGAATATGGTGTCAGTTATTATGTGATTCCCTATGAATTATGCTGTGTTTTATTAATAGCATTTTCTTATGGAATTAGTGAAGCAGTCTCACGAATGGTAAAAACAAGAGCGGAGAGAGGACAATATAGAAATGCCTATAAAGTTTTGGAAAGTGCTGTTGTCGTTTCTGTAATCATGGGACTTTTTCTAGTTTTAGTTGTAAAACTAATGTCAGGGACAATAGCTGTAAAATGGTTTCATGTACCCGGTATCCGTTTTGCTTTGAGTGCAATTGCTCCTGTATTACTATTTAGGTTTGTTGCCGGCGTTTTTAAGGGATTTATGAATGGCTATGAAGTGAATGTTGCTTCACATGCAATCAGAATCATCGAAGAAGTAATTATTTGGACCTCCACATATTTGTTACTAAAATATTATATGGGATATGGAACCAAAGTCGGCAATCTGATTCAGGATGACAGTTATCAATATATTTATGGTGCAAAGGGAGCGGTATTAGCTATCATTATAGGTTCTGCAATCTATATGGTGTTAATGATTGTTGTTTATTTTGTGAACAGAAGAAGATATCAGAAACTCCTGCATAAAGATGGAACAACAAGAGATGAAAACTATGGACAAGTCTGTCATATTCTGTTTGTTTATGCTGTACCCATGATTGTGATTAGTTTCTTAATATTGATACATCACTTTTTGATTCAACAACACTATATTTTAAATAACGATGGTGCAATTAGTGCACTAAATAATTTTGGATATTATTATACCGGTTTTAGGTGTATTATCATAATTCCAATTTTGTTTTTTGCCTTTGGTTCAAAAAACATACAGTATGAGATGCGTATTCTCCTAAATGATCAGGATGCAAAATCAATTCGCGAATATGCTTCTGACAAATTAAGAAATGTATTGTTATTTTCCATACCTTTAATGGTAATTTTTGCAGTATTGTCAGAAAATCTTTTACAACTGTTTTTAGGAAAAGTAACTCCGATTACTTCATATATGTTATTTCCGGGCAGCATATTAATTGTACTTTATAGTGTTGTATTTGTTTTTACAGCATTGTTATATCAATTAAAAAAGAAAGGACACTTGATTCTAATTCTTCTCTTAGCAAATATTGTATATTTTGCAACAATTGCAGCATGTATAAGAGTATTTAAACTAGGGCTTGAAATGTTAGTATTTAGTGAAATAGCCTTTGCAGCCGTAATTATTTTGGCAGAACTTTTTATACTGAAGAGGAAAATAAGATATAAACAGGAGCTTGTTTACAGTATATTTATACCTTATATTGCTTCATTCATATCAGGAATTGTAATTTTCGTGGTAAATTTGTTGCTTAATAAGGTTTTGGGTGCTTTTATTACCTTGATACTATGCTGTGCAATCGGTTATTTCATTTATCTCTTTGTTTTAGGGGCTTTAAAAGGTCTTGATGAACATGAGTTAAGTTCCTATCCTGTGGGGCAAACCGTAGTGAAGTTACTTGATAAATTCAGATTAATCTAATGAATATTTTAATATAAACAGACTGATACTATAAAAAAAGGAGTTGTTCAAATGAAACCTTTGTTTAAAATCAGTCTGTTTTTTATTGGTTCGGTTTTCGTAATCTTTCTTTGCTATTTTATTATTAAGTCAAACTATAAAGAAAATGAAGAAAAATATGTTGAAGTACCCCGTGACGACTTAATAGACACAGCCGAATACGAGCCACCTGAAACATTCAATACAGAAGTAACAAGTGAAGAGCCCTATATCGAATTTGAAGAAGTTACAGATTTTGCTTATTATATGACTTGTGTTGACGGATATGTAACTGTTTTATATCCTGATTTAAATACCATTTTCTTTGAAACAGGAATTTATATTGATGATTTACCCTATGAAATAAGAGAGTCAATTTTAGAGGGCCGAATTATGAATTCAGTAGAAGAAATCTACAATTTCCTTGAGTCTTACACCAGTTAGAGTTATAATAAATTGTTTAGGAATTATATACAGGTAGGTATAAAATGCAAAAGAAAATAGCAATCATAGGTGCCGGGGCTTCCGGTTGTATGGCTGCCATTGTTGCAGCAAAAAACAATTGCATCGTTACACTTTTTGAATCCAATGACCAAATTGGCAAAAAAATACTTGCAACAGGTAACGGCAGGTGTAATATATCTAACAATAATTTATCTGAAACTTATTATTATTCAGAAAGCGATGTTGATAACAATAAGTTAATCCATATTTTAGATGAATTTTCTTTTGAAAACACAAGAGATTTCTTTAAAGAATTAGGATTGTATTTTACTATCAAAGAATCAATGGCTTATCCCAAAAGCGGACAGGCTCAGTCGGTAGTCAATATTTTAAAAAATGAGTTGGAACGTAATCATATTTTAATAAGACTTTCTGAACGAATTAAAAAGATATCTGTAACTGATACAGGAAGATTTGAGTTAAAGACTTCCAAAGGTATAGAAGAGTTTGATAGAGTCATTATCGCTACAGGTGGTATTTCGTCTGCCATAAGCGGTTCTGATGGGGACGGATACTATTTAGCCAAGCAATTAGGACATACTGTAGTTGATACATGTCCTGCACTGGTACAGCTAAAATGTGATGGCAATTTTTGGGAGCAGATTTCCGGAGTACGTTGTGACGCTTGTGTTACACTTGCCGACTGCACAGAATATGGTGAACTGCAAATAACAGATTACGGAATATCCGGTTTTCCTGTTTTTCAATTAAGTCTCAATGCTTGCAGAAGATTACAGAATAATGAGTTTTTAGAAGGCTATATTGATTTCTTACCGGACATTTGTGAAGATGAATTAAAAGAGATTTTAAGTAAGCATAACTTAGAAGGATTACTAAATCCGAAACTGGCTGAATTTCTTTTTAAAAAATATATTCTGAGTAAGGATATCAATGTAATCAAAAAATTCAGAATTACAGTAAACGGACATAATGGATACAAAAATGCCCAGGTAACCAGTGGCGGTGTATCATTAACTGAAGTTGATACACATTTACAATCATTAAAATATAAAGGCTTGTATTTTACCGGCGAAGTTTTGGATATTACCGGAAAATGTGGCGGATATAATCTCCAATGGGCATGGAGCAGTGGTTATGTGGCAGGTATGCACGCTTCTAAAACATAAATAGAATAAAGGATTTATAGATGATTAGAATAACCCAGTGTAAGGTACGTATTTCAGGTCAGGATCTTAAGAAAAAAGCGGCCGAAATTCTAAAAGTACCTGTTCAGGAAATTATAGAATTACATATTGTAAAACAATCTATTGATGCACGTAAAAAACCGGATTTATTTTATGTTTATACCCTTGACTGTAAGCTTAAAAATGTGAAAGAAGAAAACCTTGTAAAGAAGCTTAAAAATAAGGATGTATGCGTTGTTGATGAATTTATCTATCAGTTTCCGAAGGTAACTAAAAAAGGACAACGTCCTATTATTATCGGAACCGGACCGGCAGGCTTGTTTTGCGGTTATATGCTCGCAAAGGCAGGCTTAAAGCCAATACTTTTGGAACGTGGATCAAAGGTTGAAGAACGTAAAAGAGATGTTGAAGAATTTTGGAAAACCGGTGTTCTTAATCCCAATTCAAATGTTCAATTTGGAGAAGGCGGCGCCGGCACTTTCTCTGACGGCAAATTAAACACACTGGTTAAGGATAAATACGGACGGAACAGAAAAGTTCTTGAGATTTTTGTGGAACACGGCGCCAACGAAAATATTTTGTATGACTATAAAGCGCATATCGGAACTGATGTGTTAATGAATGTAATCCGCTCCATGCGTGATACCATGATTCAAAACGGTGCCGATTTTTATTTTAATACCCGTGTTGACAAATTGATTCTTACAGAACAAAAAGTAACCGGCGTGGTTACAAGCGATAACAAAGAATGGTACAGCGATTTTATCGTCCTTGCTGTTGGTCACAGCGCAAGAGATACCTTTGAAATGTTACATAAATCAAGCATCCCCATGGAACCCAAGGATTTTGCAGTTGGATTTCGTGTAATGCATCCTCAAAAGCTGATTAATTTAAGCCAATACGGAGAGGATAATCCTGTGCTTGGTGCTGCACCTTATAAATTAACCGGTGAAAAACTGGGGGATAGAAATGCATATTCCTTTTGTATGTGCCCGGGGGGCTATGTAGTGAATGCATCCAGTGAAGAAAAGCGGCTTGCCATTAACGGAATGAGCTACTCTGACAGGGCAGGCAGCAATGCAAACAGTGCTATTGTAGTAATGGTAAAAAAAGAAGACTATATTAATCATATGGATAATGATTCCCCCTTATGCGGAGTCTATTTCCAGCAAAGCTTGGAACAAAAGGCATATGAAATGGGAAAAGGTAAGATTCCGGTTGAAACATACGGGGAATTTGTGCGTGGTATCGGGCAGGAAACAGCTAACGTAACAAACGAAGATACCGATTATCTTTTTGATGATTTTAAACCTGCAATAAAAGGAGAATTTGTGGAGCACTGTCCTTTGCACGAGTTGTTAAACGACGATATGAATCATACTTTTTATCGTGCAATGGAACAGTTTGGCACTAAAATCAAAGGATTTAATCATCCTAAAACTTATCTTGCAGGGATTGAAAGCAGAACATCTTCCCCTGTAAGAATTATACGTAATGATGAATGCCTAAGTACATTTAACGGACTTTATCCATGCGGTGAAGGAGCCGGATATGCCGGAGGTATCACCAGTGCTGCTATGGATGGCATAAAAGTGGCAGAGCAGATTGTTCATCATATGGACTTTTTGTAAAAGATAATATAAAATATGGAACGTATGTGAGGTATTAACTATGAATCCCTTAAGAGAAAAAATAAAAGATAAAAAAAGAATTGTAATTAAAATCGGTTCTTCATCATTGCAGCATCCCGAAACCGGTGATTTAGATTATGTAAAAATGGATGTGCTTGCAAGAGAGTTGTGCAATTTAAGAAATCAGGGAAAAGATGTTGTTTTGGTTAGTTCCGGAGCCATTGCATGCGGCAGAAAAGCAATGCATATCGGAAAAGAAAAAAATTCCGTTCCTGTAAAGCAGGCGTGTGCAGCCGTAGGACAGGCAAGACTGATGATGACTTATCAAAAGATTTTTGCAGAATATAATCAAGTCATTGCGCAAATATTAATGACTAAAAACACTTTCGTTGATGATTTGAACCGTTTCAATGCGCAAAATACTTTTTCGCAATTATTGGAAATGGGTGTCATTCCCATTGTTAATGAAAACGATACGATTTCCACCTATGAAATGGGAATTGGTGACAATGATTCTCTGTCCGCTATTGTTGCCGCATTAATTAATGCTGACTTATTGATTCTTTTATCAGATATTGACGGATTATATACCGATAATCCGAGAACAAATAAAGATGCTAAGTTCATTGACACGGTGGAAGTTTTAGATGAGCATATCATGAATATGGGAAAAAGTGAAACCGGAAGCAATGTCGGCACCGGTGGCATGAACACTAAACTGATAGCCGCTAAGATTTCAACCAATGCTGGTGCTGACATGATTATTGCTAACAGCAGTGATATCAGAATCATACATAGAATTATGGATGGTAGAGATTACGGCACTATTTTTAAAGCAAATAAAAACGAACATTTTGATTTGAATGAATATGTTAAAAATTTACACGGGAGTGATAACTAATGACCAACGAAATGATCAATAGAATCAATGAGTTATATCATAAATCGCAAAATGAAGGATTAACTCCTGAAGAAAAAGAAGAACAGCAAAAGTTAAGAAAGCTTTATATTCAGGCAATGTCAAGCAATTTTACAGCCCAGCTTGACAGAATCGATATAAAGAATCCTGACGGAAGTATTGAAAATCTTGGTGAAAAATATGGTAAAAAACAAAATCCAAGTTAGAAAGGAAGCGCTTTATAACCGCTCCTTATTATCTGATGAAGAAAGAAGCGAGAAAAATCAGAAAATTTTCAACCAAATTATTCATTGTAACGAATACCAAAATACAAATATTGTATTAATATATGCCTCCTATCAAAATGAAGCAGATACGTTTTCGTTAATGAAACATGCATTAGAAAACGGAAAAGAAGTCTATGTTCCAAAAGTAACAGGATGTGAAGGGACTATGGAGTTTTTTAGAATATCCTCCATAACAGAATTAAAGGAAGGATACAAAGGAATTCCGGAACCTGATAATTCTCAAAGCATTTTCCCAGTTGATACTTTTTTTGACTCCTGCCTTATGATATTACCCGGTGTTGCTTTTGATAAAACAGGCAACCGTATCGGGTATGGAAAAGGCTTCTATGACAGATATTTGGCCAGATGCAAAGTAACTGGTAATATATATAAAATTGCTATTGCTTATGATTGTCAGATATATGACAGATTACCATCCGATATCACTGATATAAAAATGGATCGGATTATTACAGAAAAGGGTGAATATTTATGTACTTAAAAGAATTGTTATCCAAAGCTAAACAGGCAAAATATGATGTTCAAAAGCTTACAAAAGAACAGAAGAATAATGTATTGTTAAAAGTTGCTGATGCATTTATAAAGCATGCAGATATTATTATTTCAGAAAACGAAAAAGACATCGCGTATGCTGTAGAAAAAGGAATGAGCGACGGTCTTATTGACCGTTTACGGCTTACTTTACCAAGAATTGAAGGCATGAGCGAAGGATTAAGACAAATCACTGATTTAGAGGACCCAACAGGCAGAGTATTGGAAGAATTCAAACCTGCAAATGGCTTACACGTTAAAAAAGTCAGTGTACCTTTAGGATTAATCGGTGTTATTTATGAATCAAGACCCAATGTTACTGCAGATGCCTTTGGGTTATGTTTTATGGCAGGAAATGCCGTAGTATTAAAAGGCGGAAGTGATGCAATCCATTCTAACAGGGTAATTGTTAAGATTATCCGTGAAGTTTTAGAAAAAGAAGGACATAATCCGGATATTCTTTCTTTTGTAGACAGTACAAAACGTGAAACTGTTATGGAATTAATGAAAATGAACGAATATATTGATGTTTTAATTCCAAGGGGTGGCGCATCTTTAATTCAAAGTGTAGTAAATAACAGTACAATTCCTGTTATTGAAACAGGTACCGGCAATTGCCATATTTATGTTGATGATTCCGCTGATTTAAACGAAGCGGTTAAAATTATTTTAAATGCTAAAACCCAGCGTATCGGCGTATGTAATGCGTGCGAGTCATTATTAATTCACAATAGTATTTATGAAAGCTTTTTACCAACCTTAGAAAAAGCGTTAAAAGAGAAAAATGTGGAAATCCGTGCAGATGAAATTTCTGCTACAATTTTAAAGGATTGTATTCCTGCAACAGAAGAAGATTATTACAAAGAATATCTTGATTATATTATCTCCATCAAAATAGTAAATAACGTTGATGAAGCAATCACACATATTAATAAATACAATACTCATCATTCCGATGCTATTTTAACGAAAAACATGAATAATGCTGAAAAATTCCTTAATGAAGTGGATTCTGCATGCGTCTATGTGAATGCTTCCACAAGATTTACAGACGGATTTGAATTTGGATTTGGTGCTGAAATCGGTATCAGTACACAAAAGCTTCATGCCAGAGGTCCTATGGGTCTTAAGGAATTAAACACATACAAGTACGAAATTATCGGAAATGGTCAGATACGAGGATAGGAGACTTACTTTGAGCGATATAAAATATCAGATTACCAACAATAACCTTACATCAGAAGAAGAAACAAAATTACAGTACGAATATATTGAAAAAGCCAAAATAAAAGTAAATGAATACGCTGCATTAATAGGACATAAGCCAACCTGTTGCGTGACTACATTCGGTTGCCAGATGAATGCAAGAGATTCCGAAAAGCTTGCAGGTATTTTAGAATTAACAGGCTTTGAATTAATAGATTCCGAACATGCGGATTTTGTTATTTATAATACCTGTACCGTAAGAGACAATGCTAATCAAAGAGTATACGGAAGATTAGGCTATCTTCATAATTTAAAAAAGAAGAATCCCAATATGAAAATTGCGCTTTGTGGTTGTATGATGCAGGAAGACACGGTAATTACCAAATTAAAGAAAAGCTATTCTTTTGTCAACCTTATTTTTGGTACTCATAACATTTATAAATTTGCAGAACTATTGGTAAGAATGTTTGAATCCGAAAGAATGATTATCGATATTTGGGATGGGACGGACAGAATTGTAGAGGATTTACCCGTAGAGAGAAAATATCCCTTTAAATCAGGTATTAATATTATGTTCGGTTGCAATAATTTTTGCTCTTATTGTATTGTGCCCTATGTACGAGGCAGGGAACGAAGCAGAAATCCGGAAGATATTATTAAAGAAATCGAAAACCTTGTAAAAGATGGTGTAGTAGAAGTTATGCTTTTAGGTCAGAATGTTAATTCATATGGTAAAAACCTTGAAAAACCTATTTCTTTTGCAGAGCTTTTAAGACGCATTGAAAAGATAGACGGATTAAAACGTATCCGTTTCATGACTTCACATCCTAAGGATTTATCAGATGAATTAATTGAAGTTATGAGGGATTCCAAGAAAATCTGCCGTCATCTGCATTTACCGGTTCAAAGCGGTTCTACACGTATTTTAAAAGAAATGAACCGTCGTTATACAAAAGAAGATTACCTTAATCTTGTAGATAAAATCAGAAAGAATATTCCTGATATTTCTCTTACTACAGACATTATTGTAGGATTTCCGGGAGAAACAAAGGAAGATGTGGATGAAACCATTGATGTTATTAAAAAGGCCGGTTATGATAATGCCTTTACATTTATTTATTCTAAAAGAACAGGTACACCTGCCGCAGCTATGGCAAATCAGGTGCCTGAAGAGGAAGTAAAATATAACTTTAACCGTGTTCTTGAAGAGGTTCAAAATATTGCACATGAAAGAGCAGGCAGATTGGTAGGTCAGGTTGAAGAAGTTCTGATAGAAGAATTAAATGAACAGGATGAAACTCTTATAACCGGTAAGCTTTCTAACAGTACTACCGTGCATTTAAAGGGTGGAAAAGAGTTAATCGGTTCCATTATCAAGGTAAAACTTACTGAATGCAAAGGATTTTACTATTTCGGGGAAATTGTAGAATAAGATTACTTTAGATTAAAATGTGTTCCACACATTTTTAATATACTAGATTTAAAAACGAGGAAAAAATTATGGAAAAATTGAAACCGAAGTTGTTTTCAGTCATGAAAACGTACACGAAAGAACAATTCGTGAAAGATATTGTTGCAGGTATTATTGTAGCAATTATCGCATTGCCGTTATCCATTGCGCTTGCCTTGGCTTCCGGCGTAGGTCCTGAACGTGGTATTTATACCGCAATTGTTGCAGGATTCATTATTTCATTTTTAGGCGGAAGCCGCGTACAAATTGCCGGACCAACCGCCGCATTTGCAACCATTGTTGCGGGTATTGTGGTAAAAAGCGGCATGGATGGCCTAATCTTAGCTACTATTATGGCCGGTATTTTCTTAATTATTATGGGCTTTTTACGTCTCGGTAATTTGATCAAATACATTCCTGACACCATTACCACAGGTTTTACCTCCGGTATTGCTGTGACGATTGTGGTTGGTCAGATTAAAGACTTTTTAGGTTTACAGTATCCGGCAGGTTCAACACACATTGAAACCGTGGAAAAAGTAGAAGCCGTTGTTGAAAACATCTCTACCTTTAATTGGCAGGCATTTTTAGTTGGTGCTGTGTGTCTTTTGGTGTTAATTGTATGGCCATACATTAATAAAAAGATACCGGGTTCACTCATTGCAGTAATTGTTGGTATCGCTATGGTAAGCGGTTTTAAGATGGAAGTGAATACAATCGGAAGCTTATATGATATTTCTAATGACCTCCCAAGTTTTACAGTTCCAAACTTCAGCTTTTCCTTAGCAAAAGAAGTATTACCGGATGCTTTTACCATTGCCATTTTAGCAGCAATTGAATCATTATTATCATGTGTTGTAGCTGACAGTATGGTAAATTCAAAGCATCGTTCCAATATGGAATTAATTGCCCAAGGTGCAGGTAATGTTGCAAGCGTTTTATTTGGCGGTATTCCTGCTACGGGTGCCATTGCAAGAACTGCAGCAAATGTTAAGAATGGCGGACGTACACCGGTAGCGGGAATGGTACATGCTGTCACATTATTATTAATTCTTGTTGTATTAATGCCTTATGCAGGATACATACCCATGCCGACTATAGCTGCAATTCTCTTTATGGTGGCATATAACATGTGCGAATGGAGAAAGTTTGTTCATTTAGTAAAAACAGCACCGAAGAGTGATATTTTAGTTTTAGTCGTATCCTTTGTACTGACTGTAGTATTTGACCTTGTTGTTGCAATTGAAGTTGGTCTTATTATGGCTGCTTTCTTATTCATGAAACGTATGAGTGAGGTTTCGGAAGTAGAAGGATGGAAATACGTGGATGATGAAACAGATCCTGATTCCCTTAGCTTAAGAGTAGTTCCAAAACATACGGTTGTATATGAAATCAGCGGACCTATGTTTTTTGCAGCCGCAAATAAAATCATGAATATTTCCGTAAAACCTGAAGATAAAGTACTTATTCTTCGTATGCGAAGTGTAAGTGCAATTGATTCTACGGCTATGAATTCACTAGAACATTTATATGATACTTGTAAGAAACAGGATATTACTTTGATGTTATCCCATGTAAATGAACAACCGATGAATTCCATGAAAAAAGCCGGATTTTATGATATGATTGGAGAAGATAACTTCTGTAAACATATCGACGATGCGTTATCACGCGCTGAAGTTCTTACAGCCGAAAAATAGTTTCGAAACGGAGAATTATAATGCTTGAAGTAACACCAATGATGCAACAGTATCTGGAAACCAAAGAACAATATAAGGACTGTATTCTTTTTTACAGACTTGGTGACTTTTATGAAATGTTCTTTGATGATGCCATTACTGTGTCAAAGGAATTAGAAATTACATTAACGGGAAAAAGCTGTGGATTAGAGGAACGTGCACCTATGTGTGGCGTTCCTTATCATGCTGTTGAGGGATATCTTAATAAGCTGATTTTAAAAGGCTATAAGGTTGCAATCTGCGAACAGGTTGAGGATCCAAAAAGTGCCAAAGGACTTGTAAAAAGAGAAGTAGTCCGTATTGTAACACCGGGTACCAATATTAACATGCAGTCTTTGGAAGAAAACAGAAATAATTATCTTCTGTGTGTATTTTATATGACCGGAAAAATCGGTATTTCCGTTTCAGATGTTTCTACCGGTGATTATTATGTAACAGAAGTAGAAGATGCAAAAAAGCTGTATGATGAAATTTCTAAATATTCTCCTACAGAAATTATCTGTAATGATGCATGTCTCTTAGGAGGACTTGATATTGATGACTTAAAATCAAGATTGGGAATTGCTGTTTATAATATCGAGTCATGGTATTTTGATGAAGCAAACTGTCTCAAATGCCTAAAAGAGCATTTTAACGTACAGGATATTCATGCCATCGGACTGAAAGATTTCACCTATGGTATGATTGCTGCAGGTGCGTTACTTCAGTATTTGTACGAAACACAAAAAAATTCTCTGGCTCATATCACACACATCACACCATATCTTACAAGTAAGTATATGCTATTAGATTCTTCTACAAGAAGGAATTTAGAGTTGTGTGAAACCATACGTGAAAAACAAAAAAGAGGTACCTTATTCTGGGTATTGGATAAAACCAAAACAGCCATGGGTGCCAGAACTTTAAGAGGGTATTTAGAGCAGCCTTTGGTTGACTTAAACTTAATTAACGAACGTCACGATGCAGTTAACGTATTATGTCATAAAGCTATGGAGCGTGATGAAATACGCGAATATCTGAATCCCATTTATGACTTGGAAAGACTATTGGGTAAAGTAAGCTATAGGACTGCAAATCCAAGAGATTTAATTGCATTCAGAAATTCACTTGAAATGTTGCCACACATAAAAACCGTTTTACGTGATTTAGAACAAAGCGGGTTATTGCAAAAAATTAATGAGCAGTTAGATTCCCTTCAGGATATTTACGCACTTATTGATGCTGCAATTATTGAGGAACCTCCGATTCTTGTAAGAGAAGGTGGCATTATTAAAGATGGCTATGATGCAGATATTGACACCTTACGTAAAGCAAAGACAGAAGGAAAGAACTGGCTTGCTGATTTGGAAACCTCAGAAAGAGAACGTACAGGCATTAAGAATTTAAAAATCAAATATAACAAAGTATTTGGCTATTATCTTGAAGTAACCAATTCCTTTTTGTCTTTGGTTCCTGAAGATTATATCAGAAAGCAGACTCTTGCAGGTGCCGAAAGATTCACCACGCCACGCTTAAAAGAATTAGAAGATATGATTCTAAATGCGGAAGATAAATTATATACGCTGGAATATGATAAATTCTGTGAAGTGCGGGATGCAATATACGGACAGTTGGAAAGAGTACAAAATACTGCAAAAGCAATTGCGGTTTTGGATGTTATGTGTTCTTTATCCCTGGTTGCAGAAAGAAATCACTATGTGCGCCCTAAAATGAATGCAGGCGGTACCATTGAAATTAAAGAAGGAAGACATCCTGTGGTTGAAAAAATGATTGACCATGATATGTTTATTTCAAATGACACATTACTTGACAATGGTAAAAATTGTATTGCTGTAATTACAGGTCCAAATATGGCAGGTAAATCAACCTATATGAGACAGGTTGCGTTAATTGTACTTATGGCGCAAATTGGTTCTTTTGTGCCTGCTAAATCAGCCATCATCGGGGTTGTGGATAGAATATTTACGAGAGTGGGTGCCTCTGACGACCTTGCCAGCGGACAAAGTACCTTTATGGTTGAAATGAACGAGGTTGCCAATATTCTTCGTAATGCCACACCTGACAGCTTATTAATTTTAGATGAAATCGGACGGGGAACATCTACTTTTGATGGATTATCTATTGCCTGGGCTGTCATTGAACATATCAGTAACAAGAAATTACTGGGTGCAAAAACATTGTTTGCCACCCATTATCATGAATTAACAGAATTAGAAGGTAAAATCCACAATGTCCATAATTATTGCATTGCCGTTAAAGAAAAAGGAGATGATATCGTCTTTTTACGTAAGATTGTAAAAGGCGGTGCAGACAGAAGCTACGGTATTCAAGTGGCAAAATTAGCCGGAATTCCTACCATGGTGATTGACCGCGCTAAGGAGATTGTGGAACAATTAACCGATAATGATATTATTGAAAAAATCCAAAACATTCAGGTTGATACCACTAAGCCTGAGAAGAAAAAACGGGTTTTATTGGATGAAGTTGATTTGGAACAAATGTCATTATTTGATACGGTAAAAGATGAAGATATCATAAAGGAACTTACAGAAATGGATATCAGCAATATGACACCATTGGATGCAATGAATGAGCTTTACCGGTTACAAAACAAATTAAAGAACCGATGGTAATCTTATACATGAAATAAAAAGGGGGCTTATATGACGGTTATTAATATTCTTGACCACGAAACAATTGATAAAATTGCTGCCGGCGAAGTTGTAGAAAGACCAAGCAGCGTTGTGAAGGAATTAGTGGAAAATGCAATTGATGCCAAAGCCACCTCTATCACTGTGGAGATTAAAGAAGGAGGCATCGAATTTATCCGTGTTACTGATAACGGAAGCGGAATTGATATGTCTCAAATTGAAAAAGCATTTATGCGCCATGCTACCAGTAAGATTAAAGACAGTGAGGATTTGTTTAAAATTAACAGTCTTGGCTTCAGAGGGGAAGCTTTATCCAGCATTGCCGCAATTTCAAAAGTAGAAGTAATTACTAAAACACCAAACCAGTTAACCGGACTTTTGTATCGCATCGAAGGCGGTAATGAAATCAGCAAAGAGGAAATCGGTGCTCCCAACGGAACCACTTTTCTTATCAGAACCTTGTTTTACAATACACCGGTAAGAAGAAAATTTTTAAAGTCATCTATTACGGAAGGTAATTATATTTCTGATTTAATGGAACGATTTGCATTATCACATCCTGATATTGCGTTTCAATTTATAACCAATAACCATAATCGTTTTTCTACTTCCGGAAATGGTAATTTAAAAGAAGTCATCTATCGCATTTATGGCAGAGAAGTGGTAGAAGAATTAATCTCCATCAATGATACGGATGAAAACGGTGTTCATATTGACGGCTATCTTGGAAAACCGATTATTACAAGGGCTAACAGAAATTTTGAAACTTTTTTCGTAAACGGAAGATATATTAAAAGCGATTTATTATCAAAAGCACTGGAGGCAGGATATTCCGGATATTTAATGCAGCATAAGTATCCTTTTTGTGTCTTAAACATTACAATAGATACATCAAAAATTGATGTCAATGTACATCCGAACAAAATGGATATCCGTTTTTCAGAACAACAAACCGTGTTCGAATCCATTGTAAAGCTGGTAAATGAGGCTCTTTCTGACAAAGAATTCATTCCAACAGCTATTTTTGACAAACCACAAGATGTAGAGAGCGTTAGAACTGCAAATAAAGACCGGGCACCCGAGCCTTTTGAATATAACAGAATTGCAAATGAAACAGCTTCAATGGTGAGAGAAGAAGCGGGATATGAAGCAAATTTGCAAGATTTGATTCAAAAGAGACCTGATACTAAAGTACCAGTTAATATTTTGAATAATTTAAACCCGATTCATGAAAAAAATAATTCAAATATTATCAAAGAAAAAGATTACATTTTCGTGGAAAAATCGGAACAATTAAGGATTTTTGATCAAGAACCGAAAATCATAGACCAAATTAGTCAATACAAGATATTGGGGCAGATATTTAAAACTTACTGGCTTATAGAACACGAAAATGCACTGTTAATGATTGATCAGCACGCTGCCCATGAAAAAATAATATATGAGCGTCTGATAAAGCGTTTGAAATCTAATGAAGAGACATTAACACAATTACTTGCTCCACCGATTATTCTTCATTTCAGCGCAAAAGAGTACGAAACTTACATGTCATACAAAGATTATTTTGACAGACTGGGGTTTGTAGTGGAAGAATTTGGCGGCGAAGATTATGCCATCCGGGAAATTCCTTTGGATTTATATGGATTTGATGCAAGAAGCCTGTTTTTAGAAATCATAGATGAATTAATCGAAAAACCGATTACAGATAAACCTGAAGTTATACTGGATAAAATAGCAAGTATGTCTTGTAAAGCAGCCGTAAAAGGTAACAATGAATTAAAAGAGAGCGAAGCCCGTTCCCTTATTGAACAGTTAATGACTTTGGAAAATCCTTATCATTGTCCTCATGGCCGCCCTGTTATTATATCAATGACACAATATGAACTTGAGAAAAAGTTCAAACGAATAGTAAACTAATATACGGAGTGAAATTATGTTTCAAAATGCACCCCTGATTATTTTAACCGGCCCTACAGCGGTTGGAAAAACTGATTTATCCATTAAACTTGCACAAAAAATCAACGGTGAAATTATTTCTGCTGATTCTATGCAGGTGTACAAGGGTATGGATATTGGTTCCGCGAAGATAAAGCCTATGGAAATGCAGGGAATTAAACATTATTTAATCGATGTTTTAGAACCTACCGAAGAATTCAACGTAACTGTGTTTCAGGAATTGGCCAATGATGCTATTGAAGAAATTCTAAAAAAAGGTAAGATTCCTATTATTACCGGCGGAACAGGTTTTTATATCCAGTCTGTATTATATCAAATTGATTTTAAAGAAAACGATGATAACCATAGAATCAGGCAGGAGTTAGAAGATTTTGCAAAAGAAAACGGAAGTGAAGCACTTCATTTACGTTTAAAAGAAGTGGATCCGGAAGCAGCAAATCAGATTCATCACAATAATGTTAAGAGAGTAATCAGAGCATTAGAATTTTATCTTTTAACAGGCGAAAAAATCAGTGCGCACAATGAAGCAGAAGCAAAAAAAGAATCGCCCTTTCATTTTGCTTATTTTGTATTAAATAACGACAGAGAAACCTTATATGAACGTATAAATCAACGTGTTGATATAATGTTTAAAGAAGGATTGGTAGATGAAGTTAAGGCTCTTATGGAGCATGGTCTAAAAAGAAATGATATTGCAATGCAGGGGCTTGGCTACAAAGAAATCGCGGATTATCTAAACGGAGAGTGTACACTTCAAGAAGCAGAATATATTATCAAACGCGATACAAGGCACTTTGCCAAACGTCAGATCACCTGGTTTAAGCGTGAAAAAGATGTAATCTGGCTTAATAAGAACGAAAAAAATGATGCTGAAATTTTAGATGAAATTATTGAACATTTAGTAAAACGAAAGATTATCGGAGGAAATTTTCATGAACCGGATTTATCATGAAATGGGAATCAGCAATGAAATATATCAAATGGGTGAAGAGGTCCTTACAGCACTGAATGACCGTTTTTTACAAATAGATAAGATTGCTGAATATAATCAATTAAAAGTAATTAAAGCAATGCAGGAATGCAGGGTAAGCGAAGCATGCCTATTAGGTACCACCGGATATGGATATAATGATTTAGGCAGGGATACTTTGGAAGAAGTATATTCAAAGGTGTTTAAAACCGAAGCCGCGTTAGTGCGCCCGCAGATTACATGCGGAACCCATGCCCTTGCCTTAGCATTAATGAGTAATTTACGCCCCGGGGATGAATTATTATCCCCTGTTGGAAAGCCTTATGATACTTTAGAAGAAGTTATCGGAATCAGAGATTCAAAAGGTTCCTTAAAGGAATATGGGGTATCCTATGCTCAGGTTGATTTACTTCCTGACGGTTCTTTTGACTATGAAGGAATTAAAAACGCAATTAACAATAAGACAAAACTGGTAACCATCCAGCGTTCCAAAGGTTACCAGACAAGACCAACCTTATCTGTAGCAAGAATTGGTGAATTAATAAGCTTTGTAAAATCGATAAAACCGGATGTTATTTGCATGGTGGATAATTGTTACGGCGAATTTGTAGAAACCATGGAGCCTTCTGAAGTGGGGGCTGATATGGTTGTTGGTTCATTAATCAAAAATCCCGGTGGTGGTCTTGCCCCTATTGGCGGATATATTGCAGGGAAAAAAGAATGTGTAGAAAATGCCGCATATCGGTTGACTTCACCCGGACTTGGTAAAGAAGTAGGTGCTTCTTTAGGCGTACTTCCACAGTTTTATCAGGGATTGTTCATTGCTCCAACCGTAACTGCAAGCGCATTAAAAGGTGCTATTTTTGCAGCAAACCTTTATGAGAGATTAGGTTATCATGTGGTTCCAAACAGCACGGAATCAAGACATGATATCATTCAGGCAATTACTTTAAAGAGCAAAGAAGCATTGCTTGCTTTTTGTAAAGGTATCCAACAGGCAGCGCCTGTAGACGGATATCTGACACCTGAAGGATGGGATATGCCGGGGTATGACTCGCAGGTAATTATGGCGGCCGGAGCCTTTATTTCCGGTTCATCTATTGAACTAAGCGCAGACGGTCCGTTAAAAGAACCCTATAATGTCTATTTTCAGGGTGGCTTGACATGGTATCATGCAAAATTCGGTATTCTGAAATCATTACAGGAATTAAAAAATGCCGGAATAATATAATTTTTTGTCATAAAAGCACTAAAAAAAATACACTGATTTTGTATACAGAAACCACTTTTTATGTTACCATAATAAGTGGTTTTTGTGTCTTTGGAGAGATTGTCGGAAAGCGTGAACAATTGAAACAATTAAACCATGAAATGCCTTATGAAAGATTCAAAGAAAAAGGACCTGAAAGCTTATCGGATGCTGAGTTATTAGCGATTATACTGCGCACCGGAACAAAAGGAGAAAATGCAACCGATGTAGCAAATAAAGTGTTGGCTTTATCCGAAACCACTGATTTAATGGGACTTCGTAACATTACGTTAGAAGAATTAACGAAAATACGCGGAATTGGCGAAGTAAAAGCGATTAAACTAAAATGCATTACAGAATTATCTGCAAGGTTAATGCAAAAACATTCACGTAATGAAATCACATTTCAAGGTCCGAAATCGGTCTCTGATTACTATATGGAATCTTTAAGACATTTAGAACAGGAACATGTTATTGTTCTGTTTCTTGACGGAAAGAACAGACTTTTAGGCGAAAAAACAATTGCGGTGGGAACTGTAAACAGTGCCCCTGTCTCAACAAGGGAAATATTAAAAGAAGCATTACGAAAGAATGCTGTATCCATTATTTTATTACATAATCATCCCAGCGGTGATTCTACACCGAGTAAAGAGGATATACTAACTACAGAAAGACTTAAAAATGCATCCCTATTAATGAATATTCCTTTACTGGATCACATTATTATCGGAGATTGCGAGTATACAAGTCTTAAAGATAAAGGTCTTTTATAAAGAAAGGGGTTGTCAAATTGGCAAACAATGTCTTTGGTATTGATTTAGGTACCAGTAATATTAGAATTTACAGCAAGAATGATGATTCAATCAAAATTGAAAAAAATATGATTGCAATCGAAAACAAGAGAACACTCTTTGCATATGGTGATTCAGCTTATGAAATGTATGAGAAAGCACCATCCAATATTGTAATTTCCCATCCATTAACCAATGGTGTAATTGCAGATATTAAAAATATGCAAAAATTAATCAAATGCTTTTTAGCAGATAAACATGGTGCAAATAAACCTGCAGATTACTATATTTCCGTGCCAACAGATGTAACGGAAGTTGAAAAAAGAGCGTTCTATGACTTAATCCGCGATGCAAATATCAAAGCAAAGAAAGTTATGGTAGTGGAAAAAGCCATAGCCGACGGAATAGGTCTTGGAATTGATGTAAAAAATTCCCAGGGTGTCTTAATTGTAAACATTGGTTATGATACAACGGAAGTCTCTATTTTATCACTGGGAGGAATTGTATTAAGCCGTCTTATCAAAGTAGGCGGTCAGAAATTTGACGATTCCATCCGTAATGCCGTTCGTAAGGAATACAATTTAATTATTGGCGGAAAAACAGCGGAAAATGTAAAAATGTCATTAAAAGAATTAGAACAGGAAAACAGCGGTGCCATTGTTTATGGCCGTGATATTGTAACAGGTCTTCCTGTAGAACGTGAAATACCAACAAGTCTTGTGGACGAATGCTTAAAAGAACATTTTAACACGATTATTGATAGTGTAAGAATTATTCTTGAAAGAACTCCACCGGAACTTGCTGCTGATATTTACAGAAATGGTATTTATCTGACAGGCGGTGCTTCACAGGTTAACCACATGGCTGAATTACTGGCAAAAGGAACCGGATTAAAAGTAAACCATGCTGAAAATCCGATTTCAAGTGTTGTAATAGGTTTGTCTAAGATTATTAAAGATAATCATTATAAATCCGTAGCGCATACCATTGAGGGAATGAGTAAATAATGAGTCCTGTTGTAAAAAAGCAAAAAGAAAACTTTAAAATGCCAAGTAAATATGTGCTTTTAATTTTGACCTCACTATGTGTTGTTCTAATGGTTGTAACCTTCATGACCAATTATATGGGTGGCCCACTTCAAAAAATCGCAGGTTATGTAGTAGTGCCGTTTCAGGAAGGAATCTCGGAAGTAGGGGCATATTTATCTAAAAAATCTGATGATTTATTACAGTTACGTGATGTTTTAAAAGAAAATGAGAGTTTAAAACAACAGGTAGCTGATTTAACCAATGAAAACATCCATTTACAACAACAGATTTATGACCTTGAAAATCTCCAAAATCTATTGGAGCTTGATGCAGAATATGCCGACTATGAAAAAACCGGAGCGCGTATCATTTCTAAAGATAGCGGAAACTGGTATTCCGGTTTTGTAATCAACAAAGGCAGTAACGATGGGATACAGGTTGATATGAATGTAATTGCCGATGGAGGTTTGGTTGGACGTGTAACCAAGGTATCTGATAACTGGTCAAAAGTATTATCCATTATTGATGATACATCGAATGTCAGCGGAATGATTCTATCTACCAATGATAATCTTATTGTTTCCGGAAGTTTGGAAAAAATGGCTGATAACCGCATTACTTTTTCACAACTATTAGACAGTGCCGGGCTTGTAAGAATTGGTGATAAAATAGTAACAAGTGATATCAGTTCAAAATATTTACCGGGTATCTTAATCGGTTATGTAACGGAAATCCATATGGATGCCAATAATCTGTCAAAATCCGGGTTACTTTCGCCGGTTGTAGATTTTGAACATTTATCTGAAGTACTTGTAATTCTTGAATTAAAACAAAACGTGACAGAATAGGAGAGAGGAGAATTTATGGCAAGAAATATTGTGACTGCATTCATAACTTTTATATGCTTTTTATTGCAGACCACAGTATTCAAAGCTTTAAGCTTTGGCGGTATTTCTCCAAACCTCCCAATCATTATAACTGTATCCTATGGTTTTATGCGCGGTAAAAAGACCGGTTTATATGTAGGTTTTTTTTCAGGACTGTTAATGGATATTTTCTTCGGTGAAGTAATCGGATTATATGCACTTTTATACATGTACATAGGTTTTGCAATTGGTTTTTTACACGAATTGTTTTTCAAAGAAGATATTAAACTGCCCATTTTATTAGTTGCAGCCATTGATTTTGGTTATAATTTTATCTTTTATTGCCTCTTATTCCTTTTAAGAGGACGTTTCAGGTTACCTTATTATTTTTTGAACGTAATGATACCGGAATTAGTATATACCGTAATTATAACCGTATTGCTATATCCTCTTTTATTCTTAATAAATCGCAAATTTGATCAGATTGAAAAAAGGAGTGCAAAGAAGTTTGTTTAGTTATATCAGAGAACATTTCATTAAAATAATAACATCAAGACTTTTTGTGCTTGTTTTACTGATTGTTGCCCTTTGTTCTACGTTAATCTATCGTGTTTTTGGTTTACAGATTGTAAACGGAGAAGAATATCTTAACAATTTTCAATTAAAAATAAAAAAAGAACGTTCTATTTCCAGTACCCGCGGCAATATTTATGACCGCAACGGAAATCTTTTAGCATACAATGAACTCAGTTTTTCCGTAACAATAGAAGACGTTTATGAATCCGGTAAAAATAAAAATGCGAATTTGAATGCAACCATTTACGAAGTAATTAAGATACTTGAAGCTAATAATGATACGATATTAAATGATTTTAACATTCATTTAAATGAAGATAACCGCTTCACATTTGGGGTTTCAGGCAATGCACTTCTTCGTTTTCTGGCAGATGTATACGGTCATAGCAGTATTAATGATTTGAAATATGCTGAAAAAACCGCAACTCCGGATGATGTTATTAAATATTTATGTTCTAACTCCCGTTATGGGATCGGTAATTACGAAACCATTGACGGAAAAAGCACATTTGTCCCACTAAAAGGCTATACCAACGAAGAGGCTTTACAGATATTAACCATCCGTTATGCCATGAGTAAAAACAGTTATCAAAAATATATTGCAACACAAATTGCCAGTGATGTGTCAGATAAAAGCGTTGCCATTATCATGGAAAATACTGACCGGTTATTAGGCGTTACCATATTAGAAGATACTGTAAGACGCTATGTGGACAGTACTTATTTTTCTGCAATCTTAGGATATACAGGTAAAATATCTTCAGAGGAACTGGAAAAATATCAGGCACTTGATGCAACCTATTCGACTTCGGATATGGTAGGAAAAACCGGAATCGAACAATATATGGAAATTGAGTTGCAGGGTTCTAAAGGTTCCGAAACTGTTTTTGTTGATAACCTTGGAAAAGTAATAGAATCAACCAATTTAGTAGAACCGGTTGCCGGTAATGATATTTATCTTACCATTGATAAAGACCTTCAAATTGCCACCTACAATATCTTAGAGCAGCAGATTGCTGGTATTCTTGTTTCGAAAATCGATAACATTAAGGAATATATACCTGCTGAAAATGCATCTCAGAGTAAAATCAGAATTGCAATCTATGATGTATATTATGCTTTGTTTGAAAATAATATTATCAAATTAAAAGACCTTGCAACTGAGGATGCTTCTGATGTTTCACATGAGGTATTCAATGCTTTTTTAACACGAAGAGAAGAGGTTTTCGAACAATTAAGAAATGAGTTGTTTGAAAAGAAAACCATTTACTCAAAGTTAAAAGAAGAATTTAAGATATATGAAAGCTACATTGTAAATATGCTTTCTTCAAATGATGTGGGAATTATTCAAACAGATAAAATCGACACATCAGATCCTATGTATATATCTTGGAGGCAGGATGAGGATATCAGTTTATATGATTATCTGATTTATGCCATTCAAAACGGCTGGGTAGACGTTACCAAGCTTGATATGGATACTCAATATATGGATACCAATGAGATTTATTCCGAACTCGTTGACCTAATTATTGAATTATTAAGTGATAATTCGGATTTTTCAAAAAGGATTATAAAATACATGATTAAATCCGATAAGATTACCGGCAAACAGATATGTACCATTCTGTGTAATGAACATATTGTTAATGTAGAAGATGAGGTATGTGAATCCCTTACTTCAGGAAAATTAAGTCCATATCAGTTTATGATTGACAGAATTTCCAACCTTGAAATTACACCTGCACAGCTCGCATTAGACCCTTGCTCAGGTTCTATAGTAATTACAGATGTTGATACCGGTGATGTGCTTGCCATGGTTACTTATCCAAGTTACGATAATAACAAATTGGCAAACAGTATTGATCCTGAATACTATAATCAATTATTAAACGATTTATCCAATCCAATGTGGAATTATGCTACGCAACATACTACCGCACCGGGTTCAACCTTTAAAATGGTAACCGCTGCAGCTGCCTTAGAGGAAGAAGTTGTTAAAAACAAGGAAAAGGTAATATGTACCGGAACGTATGATAAATTATCACCAACTATTTATCGTTGTTGGATTTATCCGGGAGCACATAATGCCATTAATGTAACTACTGCCATTGCAAAATCATGTAACAGTTTCTTCTATGAAATGGGTTATAGATTAAGTACGGCAGGAAGTGCTTATGATTCGGATTTAGGACTGAAAACAATGGAAAACTATGCTGACATGTTTGGTCTTACAGATAAATCCGGCGTTGAAATCAGCGAATCCTCGCCAAATGTTTCCGACAAATACTCTGTAGTATCTGCAATCGGTCAGGGTACACATGATTATTCAACAGTTGGGCTTGCGCGGTATGTAACAACCATAGCAAATAGCGGAACCTGCTATAATTTAACTTTGTTGGACAGTTTACGTGATTCCGATGGAAATGTTTTAAAAGAATATAATGCAGAAATAAGAAATGTGATTGACTTTAAAGAATCCACATGGAAAGTACTTCATGAAGGTATGCTTCAAGTAGTACAGGGTAAGTCATATTTTAAAGACGTAACAATCAATGTTGCTGGAAAAACGGGAACAGCACAGGAATCAACAGCAAGACCAACTCATGCATTATTTGTATGTTATGCACCATATGAAAGTCCTGAAATAGCCATTGCAACACGTATCGCTTTTGGTTATTCCTCTGATTATGCTGCTGAAACAACAAAAGATGTTATTATGTATTATTTTAATCTTGAAGCAAAAGACATTATTATTAACGGACAAGCCGGGGAAATGGAATCTTCAGGAGTTAACACAGACTAAAGGAGGAAGTACCATGAATAATCTTGTAATTATCAAAAGCTTTCCAAACGGAATCAGCGTTTACATGGATGATAAAGCTTCTTTTAATGACATTTTAGAAGAAATAGGTACAAAATTCCGTGAAACAAGCGCATTCTTCAAAGACGCCAAAATGGCAGTTTCCTTTGAAGGAAGATTGTTGACAGAAGATCAAGAGAGAAAAATCGTTGAAACGATCCAGGAATATTCTGATATTAATATTGTGTGTATCGTCGGTAAAGATGAAATAAAAAATCAAATTTACTTAAAGGCGTTAAAACAAGTAGAACGAAATGATGATAACCACACTGCAGAATTCCACAAAGGAACCATTAAAGATCATGAAATCTTAGAAGCGGACCGTACCATGGTTATTGTGGGTGATGTATATCCTGAAAGCGCAGTTGTTACTTCAAAAAATCTTATTATTCTTGGCGGTCTGTACGGGGAAGCGCATGTGGGTAAGATTTTTGATGAAAATGCAACAGACGAACCGGAAGACCATTTTATAATTGCACTTGAGATGCAGCCTGAGACCTTAACCATCGATGGAATTTCATATAAAAATGAAAAATCAAAATGGTCCATCAAGCCTAAAATACAACCGAAAATTGCATATGTTAAAAAGGGAAAAATAGTAACTTCCAATATTACAAAAGAATTACTGAGTGAGCTGGAATTCTAATTTTTTCATTCAGGGAACAATGATTACATTTATATGAGAAAGGTTAGTGATTCTTATGAGCGAAGTAATTGTCGTTACCAGTGGAAAAGGCGGAGTTGGTAAAACAACTCTGGCAGCAAACATAGGAGCAGGTATTTCTTCTTTAGGCTTTAAAACCGTGCTGATTGACTTAGATATCGGATTAAGAAATCTTGACGCAGTAATGGGATTAGAAAACAGGATTACCTACCATTTAATGGACATTATTGAAGGAAATTGCAGAATAAATCAGGCATTTATCAAAGATAAATATTATAAAAATCTTTATCTCATTCCTTCAAGCCAAAAGCATAGTGCAAAGGATTTATTACCGGATCAGTTTCATGCATTGCTTGAATTATTACGAAAAGAATTTGATTATATTATTATTGATTCACCTGCCGGCATAGAACATGGATTCCACAATGCAATTTTTTTTGCAGACCGTGCCGTAGTTGTTACAACACCTGATATTTCTTCCGTAAGAGATGCAGATAAAGTAATCCGCATTATGAAACAGAAGGATTTATCACAAATTCATTTGGTGATTAACAAAATCATTCCGGAAATGATTTATTACGGAGATATGTTATCGCCGGATGATATTAGTGAAATTTTAAATCTGAAAATATCCGGTGTAATTCCAAATCATAAAGAAGTAATGATTTCATACAATCAGGGGACACATCTGATTCATAAAGAGAATGATATTTCAAAAGCATTTATGAATTTATGCGGCAGAATAACCGGTGATGATATCCCTATCACTGATTTTAATAAAAAAATTAGGATTTTCACCAAATTATCATATAAATTTTACAAAAAATAGAGCATTTTGTTTAAAAAAGGTGTATAATGAAGAACAGATATCGGATTCGAGATTATGACTTCAAGTTAATATTGTTATTAATTGCTTTAACAACCATTGGTATTCTCGCCGTAACCAGTGCGAACGAGGCTTACCATGATAAGCAGTTGTTAGGTTTTATTTTAGGTTTATTCCTAATGATAGTTGTATCCTTATTCGATTACAGTTTCTTTTTAAAGTTTTATTGGATATTATACGGCATTAACATAGTATTGCTTTTAGCTGTTAAGTTTTTAGGAAACAGCGCCGGTGGTGCACAACGTTGGTTAAGCATATTTGGTGTGGCATTCCAGCCGTCAGAAACAGCTAAAATCATTTTGATTATGTTTTTTGCCCAATACCTGATGAAATATCAAAAGAAGCTCAACACCTTTAAAGTCCTGGTTTCAACTATATTACTGATTATCCCCCCGTGGATTTTGATTTATAGTCAACCTGACCTTTCCACCAGTATTATGATTTTAGTAATTTTCATTACTTTACTTTATGTTGGCGGACTCAGTTATAAAATAATTATTGGCGGACTTGCTGTAGCCGTACCAAGCGTCATTATCTTTTTAATGATTGTTTTACAGGAAGGACAGACTTTAATACAAAATTATCAGCAAAAGCGTATTCTTGCCTGGCTTCAGCCTGAGAATTATGCAAACACGGAAGGTTATCAACAGGCCAATTCAATTATGGCAATCGGTTCGGGACAGTTGTGGGGTAAAGGGCTTGATAACAATGTCATTAGTTCCGTTAAAAACGGGAATTTCATTTCAGCACCGCAGACCGATTTTATTTTTGCAGTAATAGGTGAAGAATTAGGCTTTGTTGGAAGCTGTACAGTAATAGTGTTAATCGGACTCATTTGTATCGAATGTATTCTGATTGCACGAAAGGCAAAGGATTTGTCAGGACGTTTGATTTGTTGCGGAATGGCAGTATTAATTGGGGTTCAATCTTTCTTAAACATTTCCGTAGCAACAGGAATTATACCAAACACAGGTATTACATTACCATTTATCAGTGCCGGATTAACATCTTTGGTTGCATTATATATTGGTATGGGATTAGTACTTAATGTAAGATTACAGGGAGTACGCAAATAAAATTTAGGATAAAATTATCTTCAAATGGGGGTTTTTAATATGAACATAGCTTTAATTGCACATGATGCAAAGAAAAAACTAATGCAGAATTTTTGTATTGCATACAGGGGGATTCTCTGTAAAAATGACCTTTATGCAACAGGAACAACAGGAAGACTTATTGAAGAGGTTACAAACCTGAATATACATAAGTTTCTTGCCGGCCACTTAGGAGGAGAACAGCAGATTGGTGCTCAGATTGAACACAATCAGATTGACCTAGTTATCTTTTTGCGTGATCCTCTCAATGCAAAATCACATGAGCCGGATGTTAATAATGTTGTAAAATTATGCGATATTCATAATATTCCTTTAGCAACAAATCTTGCAAGTGCAGAACTACTAATCAAATCACTGGATCGGGGAGATTTAGAGTGGCGTGAAATGTACAAATAAGAGATTTATTACAACTTTATCGTGCATATTATTGAGTTTCAGTCTGACAGCATGTAGCAAAACAGACATTGCAATGAAATATGATTATCAGTATCCTGTCAGCAGTTATAAAATTGTTACCATTGATGATTCAGAAGTAGCAGCCACTTTCGCTGCTGATTTATGTGTATCATCGGCTGATTACAGTGACAATACTGATGTTGATATGTCTAATGCAACTGCAGCGGGATTGTTTGATTTAAATAACAATGAAGTAATCTATGCCAAAAACCTATATACGCGTTTGAATCCGGCCAGCATTACTAAAATAATGACGGCTCTTGTTGCATTAAAATATGGTGAGTTGGATATGCATTTAATTGCATCTTCAAGCATTAATAACTTACAGGCCGGTGCGTCTACCTGTGGCTTAAAAGTAGGTGATACATTGACCTTGGATCAGGCTTTAAATGCATTGCTCATTTGTTCCGCCAATGATGCCGCCATAATGATTGCAGAGGGAATTGCCGGAAGTATTGAAGAATTTGCAGTACTGATGAATGATGAAGCCCAGCGAATCGGGGCCACAACTGCTAATTTTTTGAATCCTCACGGTTTGACTGAGGATAATCACTTAATGAGCGTTTATGATATCTATTTGATTTTTAATGAAGTCATTAAGTACGATAAGTTTTATGAAATCATTTCAAGAGAAACATATTCAACCGTATATCTTGATAAAAATAACAAAGATAAAGAAATGATAATCAAAACAACCAATCATTTTTTAAACGGTACTTATAATGCACCTGATAAAATAACCGTAATTGGCGGCAAAACAGGTACCACCAATGCAGCCGGCCAGTGTTTATGTGTGCTTGCAAAAGATATTTACGGGAACTCCTATATCGGTATTATTTTAGGAGCATCTGAGCGCAGATTATTGTATACACAAATGACCGATATGCTTAATGAAATCTATAACTAAAGGTTGTATTTTAAGTGTAAATCACTTATAATAAATTTAATGAAACTATTTACTTTAGGAGGGTATTACAATGATTCAGTTAATCGTAGGTAATAAGGGCAAAGGCAAAACAAAACATCTTTTAGATAAAGTAAATGAGGAGATTAAAGTAGTATCCGGTAATGTTGTTTATCTGGATAAGAGTACTAAACATATGTATGAACTTAATAATAAAGTTCGTTTAGTTGATGTAACAGAATATGTAATTAGTAATAGTGATGAGTTTGCCGGATTTGTAGCAGGACTTCTTGCTGCGGACCATGATTTACAGCAGGTTTATTTTGATAGCTTTATCAAAATTGCATGTCTTGAAGACAAAGATATCATGCCAACCATTAATAAAATTGAAGCTTTAAGCAATAAATATGACGTTAAGTTTATTTTAAGTATTTCTAAAGATGAATCTGAGTTAGATGATTCTTTAAAAGAAAAGATTATTGTTTCTTTATAATCAAAATGAATCACAGAAAGCCTCGGAAGGTCCGGGGCTTTTTACTCGCTTGTTTACAATTAGAATGAACGGAGAGAATTAAGTGGCAGCAACTAAGAATAATGTAACCAAATTTAAGAAAAAACATCATATCAATATCGGTGTGATCATATTTGGCGTCATAATTATTTATATTATTTGTGCTGTCATCATGTATTTCCGCTCAGATACCATTGTTGGGTATGAAGTAAAAGAAGGCAGTTTATCTATTACCAATAAATATACCGCCTTTGCTTTAAGAAATGAAACCATTGTATCAAGCAATTATTCCGGCTACATCAATTATTATGTGCAGGAAGGTACGAAGGCTGCATATAAAGATCTAATTTTTACAATTGATGAAAGTAATCAATTGGCTACATTTTTAAATGATAATGCCAATCAGGCAAATACATTAACAGACAAAGAATTAAACGAAGTCAAAAACCAAATCGCGCTAGCCCAAAAAAATCAGAATGATGATAATTTCAATAATACTTATCATCTTAAAAATGATATTAATTCCAGCTTATTTAAATATGCCAATTATGTAATGTTTCAAAACCTGGAAAAAATAACAAGCCAGGATTTTTCTGACTTTGTACATTTTGGATATTCAGATAGCTCAGGTATTGTGACATATTATATGGATGGTTATGAGCAATTTACGCATGCTTCCATTAATGCATCAATTTTTGACACCAAAAACTATAAAAAAGAACAGTTTTTTAACAACGATTTGGTAGATATTGGGGAACCAATCTATAAAATATGCAATGATGAGAATTGGCAGCTTGTTATAAAACTGAATGATATTCAAACTGCACAATTAGCAAATAAAACATATGTTGATGTAATGTTTTGTGATACTGCAAACACATCAACACTCCCCATTGAATTAGTATATTTACCGGATGGTGTATATGGAATTCTTAGTTTAAGACACTCAATGTTACAGTATGCTAATGAACGTTACGTAGAAATAGAATTATTAATGGACGATGAAACCGGACTTAAGATTCCCTTATCATCCATTGTAGAAAAAGAATTCTATATGATACCTACCGAATATATCATAAAAGGCGGCAAAAACAGTAAAGAAGGTGTTTTACGCTTAGCTTATGATGATAAAGGTCAGGCAACCAGTGAATTTGTTGAGGTCACAATTTATTCTAAACTTGCAAATGAATACTATATTGATCAGACTTCATTGCGTATTGGAGATATCCTTATTAAGGAAGCTTCCACCGAAACCTTTACCGTAACCAAAAGCGGTACATTAATCGGAGTTTATAATATGAATAAAGGATATGCAGAATTTAAAGAAATATCTATTTTATACCAAAATGATGAATATGCCATTGTTAAACCAAATACAACCTATGGATTAACTGTATATGACAGAATTGTACTGGATGCAAACACAGTAAATGAAAATGATTTTGTATATGATTAAGGAATGCGCTAATTATGGAATATGAATTTATACAGAAAAATATTAATAAGGTCAATGAGAATATTGATAATGCATTAAAACGCAGAAAAGAGACAAGCAATAACGTTCAATTAATCGCTGTTTCCAAAACCAAACCATGGGAGATGTTACAAGCTGCCTATGATTCCGGTTGCCGATTATTTGGTGAAAACAAGGTACAAGAAATCATGGACAAATATGATAAACTGCCTAATGATATTAAATGGCATATGATTGGACATTTACAAACCAACAAGGTGAAATACATCATTGATAAGGTTGCATGCATTCATAGTGTGGATTCTGTACGTTTGGCTGAAGCAATCAGCAAGGAAGCAATCAAAAAGAACATCGTTATTGATGTCCTAATTGAAATCAACATTGCGGATGAGGAAAGTAAATTTGGAATCAAACCAGAGAATGCCATTGAATTTATAAGAGAAATATCTGTTTTACCCGGAATTCATATCAATGGATTGATGACAGTTGCCCCATATGTAGAAGATTCCGAAGAAAATAGACCATATTTTGTGAAAATGAGAGAATTATCTGTTGACATCAGTATGGAAAACATTGATAATGTAGATATGAGTGAACTTTCTATGGGAATGTCCGGTGACTACGAAGTTGCAATTGAAGAAGGAGCAACTTTTGTACGTGTTGGAACATCCATTTTCGGCGAAAGAAATTATAGTCATTAACCAAGGAGGCATATTATGAAAGTAATGGACAAATTTCTGAACAGTCTCAGACTGACAGAAGAAGATGGAGATTATGATGACGATTATCTTGATGATGATGATATGGATGAAGAAGTCGTAACAAAATCCGCTTCCTATAAAGATAAGTATGATAAATCTGAGGAAACCGTTTCTTCAAAACCGGCAACCAAGATTACACCTATCAGAACCGGTAAGAAACAGAATGGTTCCAGCATGCAGGTGTGCGTTATTAAACCAACCTCATATGATGAAGTTCATGAGATTACTGACACATTGTTGGCTAACCAGACTGTAGTATTAAATCTGGAAGGCTTAGATGTAGATTTAGCACAAAGAATTATCGATTTTACCTCTGGTTCTACATATGCTATTGATGGTAAATTACAAAAAATCAGTCGCTCAATACTTCTTGTAACTCCGGCTACTGTTAATATTGCAGGAGATTTTCAGGATATGTTTGGGGGAGCATTAGATTATTAATAATAAGCTTCACAGGCGCAGACAATTTGTTTGCGCTTTTTCTCTTAATACTAGATTTGATTGGAGATAAATATGGAATACGAAACAATAAACAGACTTACTGTAAACTATCAAAACAAACCATGCTACGATATTGTTTATGCCGAAGATTTTAATGAATTATCTGAAAATATTAAAACATTAGAATTATCCTTTCACTCAATATGTATCGTATCGGATTCTAATGTTGCACCTTTATATGCTGATTCTGTACAAGAACAATTAAGTAAGCTTTGTGAACATATAGAAGTTTTTACTTTCAAAGCAGGAGAAGAAAGCAAAACCCTTGATACAGTTAAAGCATTATACGAATTTTTAATTCAAAATAAGTTTGAACGGAAAGATTTATTAATTGCATTAGGCGGTGGTGTCGTAGGTGATTTGTGCGGTTATACAGCTGCTACCTATCTTAGGGGGATTGACTTTATTCAAATACCAACAACTCTTTTAAGTCAGGTTGACAGTTCGATTGGCGGTAAAACCGGTGTGGATTTTGACCAATATAAAAATATGGTTGGTGCTTTTAAAATGCCACGCCTTGTCTATACCAATTTATCCTGTTTAAAAACATTAGATGACCGCCAATTCTATTCCGGTATGGGAGAAGTACTTAAACACGGTTTAATCAAAGATGCAAAGTATTATGAGTGGCTGATTAATCATTTCTATGAAATCGGTACACGTGAAATTGATTATTTAAAACCAATGGTATATCAAAGTAATGTAATCAAAAAAGCTGTGGTAGAAAAAGATCCTCTTGAAAAAGGAGATAGAGCATTATTAAATTTTGGACATACCATTGGACATGCCATAGAAAAATACAAAAACTTTGAACTTGCTCATGGTGAATGTGTAGCTTTAGGTTGTGTGGCTGCAGCATACATATCCTATAAGAAAAATCTTCTTTCAACAGAAGAGTACTATGAAATCCGTGATATGTTTGTACCTTTCGAATTACCAATCACCATTGATGATATTGATCCGGAAGCGATTCTTTCGTTGACAAAATCAGATAAAAAGATGAGTCAGGGTAAAATTAAGTTTATATTACTAAAAAAAGTCGGTAAGGCTTATATTGATACCGATGTAACAGATGAAGAAATCCTTGCAGGTATTAAAGAGATTTACTTTAATGAGGATGAAATGGATAATGAATAAGCATAAAAAGAAATTCATCATTATTGATATGGTTTTACTTGTTATCTTTGCACTCATTGATCAAGTGTCAAAATTTTACATTGTTAATAACTTAAGTCTGCCAACAAAAGAAAGTATTGTAATCTTTCCTAACGTGCTTGAATTACGTTATCAGGAAAACTACGGTGGAGCCTGGGGAATCCTCGAAAACCAATTATTTTTCTTTGTGGCTGTTACTTCAATTATAGCCATGATAATTGTCTATTTAATCATTAAAATGCCTAATGATAAGAAATATAATATGTTTCATATTGCATTAGCGATGATGATGTCAGGAGCCTTAAGCAATCTTGCAGACAGATTAATGAATGGCTATGTTATTGATTTTATATACTTTAAAGCCATTCAATTTCCGATTTTTAATCTTGCCGATGTTTTTGTTACAATAGCAGCTATCATTCTTTTGTTTTTATTCTTTTTTATATATAAAGAAGACGATCTAAACTTCTTAAACATGAAACAAAAGAAGTATCGAGAAATTAAGTATAAATAACGGAGATGTATATGGAACATTTATTTTTAAAAGTTTCAGAAGAGTATGATGACATCAGAATAGATAAGTGCATTCAATTACTATTAGAAAAGCATTCCCGTACTTATATCCAAAAGTTAATCAAAGACGGAAATGTTTTACTTAATTCAAAAACAGCATCTGCCAGTAACAAAGTGTATTTAGATGATATTATCGAGTTATCCATTCCTGATGCCGTTGAACTTGACATTAAACCGGAAAATATTCCATTAGATATTTTATATGAAGATGATGATATTGTTATTGTTAATAAACCCAAAGGAATGGTGGTTCATCCTGCGCCGGGCCATTATTCAGGAACCATGGTAAATGCATTATTATATCACTGTAAAGGCAATTTGTCGGGAATTAACGGAATTCTACGTCCCGGAATCGTTCATCGTATCGATATGAATACAACCGGTTCCGTAATTATTTGTAAAAATAATGAAAGTCATCAGATTATTTCTGATTTGCTGAAAGTCCATGGAATCGACAGAAGATATCGTGCCTTGGTTCACGGCCGTTTTAATGAAGAAAGTGGAACCATAGAAGGAGCTATCGGAAGAAACCCTAATGACCGGAAAAAAATGATGATTCATGCACCAAACGGCAAACCGGCTGTTACACATTATAAAGTGTTAAAACAATTTGACAAATATGCTTACATTGAATGTAAGCTTGAAACCGGACGTACGCATCAGATTAGAGTCCATATGGCAAGCATTAATCATCCAATCGTTGGAGATGATGTCTATTCCAACAGAAAAGAAGAGTTTCGATTAGAAGGCCAGACTCTTCATGCATGGTTTTTAGGTTTTAATCATCCAAAAACAGGAGAGTACTTAGAAATTGAAGCTCCGTTACCTAATTATTTCTTACATTTATTGGATATTTTAAACGAATAAGTTGATTATTGTGTAATAATTTTGTATAATATTGCTATAATTTAATTTTATTCAGAAGGTAGGGATGCTATATGAATACTATAATTACGATTGGACGTCAATTTGGCTCTGCAGGACATGAAATCGGTGAAAGACTTGCAAAGCATTATGGAATTAAATTCTATGATAAGGATTTATTAACAAGAGCTGCAAAAGAAAGTGGTTTCTGTGAAGAAATGATTAAAATTCACGATGAAAGACCCACCAATTCTTTCTTATATAATCTGGTTATGGATACTTATTCCTTTGGCTATAATTCTTCATCATTTGTAGATATGCCAATTAGTCAAAAAGTATTTTTAGCCCAGTTTGATACGATCAAAAAAATAGCAGATGAAGGACCTTGTGTTATTGTTGGCCGTTGTGCCGACTATGCATTGGCTGATTATAAGAATTGTATAAATATCTTTATACATGCCAACGAAGAAAACAAAATCAAACGTGTTATGGAAAAATTTGATTTATCGGAACAAAAAGCCAAGGATATGATGATTAAAAAGGATAAACAAAGACAAAGCTATTACAACTATTATTCATCAAAAAAATGGGGACGCTCTGATAACTATGACATTTCCATTAACAGCAGCAAACTTGGTATTGAGGGAACTGTAAATCTTTTAATTTCGTATATCGAAAACTTCGAAAAACAATTATAAATCAAAAAATAGAAAAGCAGTTATATCAGAATAATTGATATAGCTGCTTATTTCTTTATTGTTAGAACTATTCGCAAAACACAAGTTTAACGAATTATACTATATGATTTCAGCAGAATCCAAAAGAATTGTAAATGGACCGTCATTAATGGACGATACTGACATATCTGCGCCAAATTCACCGGTTTGAACCACCGGTATTTGCTTCTTAACAGATTCAATAATATATTCATACAAAGAATTTGCCATATCAGGCGCGCCTGCCTGAGTGAATGACGGACGATTGCCTTTTTTACAATTTGCGTATAGTGTAAATTGAGAAATTAACAGGATCTGACCATTTACGTCTTGAATGGACAAATTAGTTTTTCCTTCAGAATCTGCAAAAATTCGCAAATTTAATAATTTAGAAACCATTTTATCAGCAATTAACTTTGAATCATCATTACCAATACCAATATACACTAAGAAACCATTATTTATAGCGCCTTTCACCTGATTATCAATTGTTACAGAAGCTTCCTTAACACGTTGTATCACAAATTTCATTATTACCTCCAAATACATACATGCCGACATTTGTATGTTGATTATTCATTAGGCTCATCCATTTCCACATATTCATGGGCCTTACTGCCGAATTTTTGATAGTTAATACTCTCCTTTTTGGATTGTTTTGATTTTAATCTATCATTTTTTACCACAAATTCTTTATTTTTAATCTCCGTGACAGACATATATTTTTCGGTTTCTATCGGTAATCCTCTCCTCTTTAACTTACGGTTAATTTTAATTCTGATAAATGCAAAAATAACCGCAAATGCAGGAACACCAATAATCATACCGAATACACCAAATATACCACCAAAGAAAGTAATTGCAAAAATAACCCAAAAACTTGATAATCCGGTAGATTCGCCAAGAATCTTTGGACCAATTACATTACCATCAAGTTGTTGTAAGAACAAAATAAAGATTACGAAATACAAACAATGAATCGGTTCTATCATTAATAAAAAGATACTACATGGTATAGCACCTAAATATGGTCCAAAAAAAGGAATTACGTTAGTCACACCAACGATAACACTGATAAAAACAGGATAAGGGGTTCCAATAATGGTTGTGCCTATAAAACATAAAATACCAATAATGATGGAATCAATACTCTTACCCGACAAAAAACCGATAAAGGTCTTATGAACAAAACGCATATCCTTAATAAAGTAATTCGCATCCTTCGTATCTAAAACTGCATAAACAATCTTTTTCGCTTGGCCGGAAAAAGTCTCTTTACTATATAATAAGTATACAGAAATAATGATACCGAGAATTAAATTAAACAAAGCCATTATAATATCAAAAACGCTCTTATATACCGTTGAAAAAGCGCCACCGATATTTTGTAAATATTTCTCTAAATCCACGTTTTCCTGAAGCCATAAAACAATAGATTCCTGAGAAAACTTAAAATTACTGTTACTAATAAAATCATCTACAACCGGATATTTATCAGCCAAATCATGTACCCAATCAGAAATATTCTTAAGATAATGACCGGATTGGGATACAATGTTTTCCACACTTCCAACCAACTGTGGAATTAACATGGAAAATAAACCATGTATCGCTAAAAGCATAATGATAACCGTTAAAAATACAGAAATAACACGAATACGGTTTTGTAATTTTTTACTTACATTCTCTCTGGACAAAACTACTTTTTCATCTACAACCACAGATTGAGAATCCAAAATATTCTTTCTGATTTTTAATAATTTCTTATTATGAAAATAGCTTAAAATCGGATAAATAATCTTCTTCTCAATTGCATTTAAAATAGGTGCCAATACATAAGCAAATACAAACCCAAGAATAATCGGCATTAATGTTGAAATCAGTTTGTCAAAGGCTGACTGAACCTTAACACCATGAAATAATATGTAATAAACTAACAAACAGGCGCAAACCGTAAAAAAACAGGTTAATCCCCAGTAAAAATATCTCTTATCACCACGAAATTTCATATTGTCCTCCCAATAAGAATTACTATAATTATTATACCATGTGACATAAGGGTAAAAAAGGAAAAAATTCATAAAATCTTATCATTATGTCATGAATATGATATAATTCTTTAAAAGCAAAAAATAAGAGGAAATTATGAAATTACAAAAAGTATTAAGTCTTGCAAGAAAAGCAATTGATGAATTTAACATGATTGAGGATGGGGATAAAATTGCCATCGGTATATCAGGCGGAAAAGACAGTCTCACATTATTAATGGCTCTCCATGGATTAAAACGTTTTTATCCCAAGAAATTTGAAATACATGCAGTAACTGTAGATCTTGGTTTTGGAATTCAGGACTTTGACAAAATCAAACAATTGTGTGCCGAACTTGAGGTTCCTTATACCATAGTAAAAACTGAAATAGGAGACATTATATTTAAAGACAGACAAGAATCAAATCCATGTTCCTTATGTGCTAAAATGCGTAAGGGTGCACTAAACGATGCTATGAAGTCTTTAGGATGCAATAAAATCGCTTATGGACATCATAAAGATGATATTGTTGAAACAATGTTAATGTCCCTTATATATGAAGGCAGAATTCATACCTTTAATCCTTATACCTACTTAGACAGAATGGATTTAACCGTAATCAGACCGCTTATTTTCATGAACGAGGTTGATGTAATCGGATTTGCCAATAAATACGAATTACCGATTGCAAAAAGCAAATGTCCGGCTGATGGCTATACCAAGCGTGAATATATTAAAAACTTATTAATTCAACTTAATCATGAAAACCCGGGTGTTAAGGACCGGATGTTTACCGCTATCATGCGTAGAAAAATATGGAATGATATTGTTTGAAAGGATACGATTTAAGTGGAAAACGAAAAAACATATCACGAACAGGTAGATATTAAAAACATAATGAAATTGCGTGAAATAATTGCTACTCTTCCACGCTTTTTATCAACTTTCTTTTTAGGCATAAGTGAAACGACTTCAACAAGAACAAGAATCAATTATGCTTACGATATCCGCGTATTTTTTGAATACATGCATAACACTAATCCTGTCTTAAAGAAAACGGATATTACCGACTATACAATTGATATCTTAGACCAGATTACCAAACAGGATATTGAAGAATACTTAAGTTATTGTTCCTTATATTATAAAAACGATAAAGAATACATTAATCATGACAAGGGCAAAAAGAGAAAACTATCATCTTTAAAAAGTATGTATAATTATTTTTACAAAGCTGAAATGATTAAAACCAATCCTGCTTCTATTGTAGATATGCCTAAAATTCACGAAAAAGAGATTGTTCGTATGGATTCTGACGAAGTAAGTTCACTCTTAGATTCCGTAGAAAATGGATACGGTGTAACCAAAGGCGAAAGCCGTTACTATGAAAAAACCCGATTACGTGATTTAGCTATATTAACACTGATGTTAGGAACCGGTATCCGTGTTTCAGAATGTGTGGGACTTGATATAAAAGATGTTGATTTTAAAAATATGCGAATCAAAGTATATCGTAAAGGCGGATATGAATCCATGGTATATTTTGGAGACGAAGTAAAAGAAGCATTAATGAACTATTTAGAAGAAAGAAATGTCAATATAGAAACATCTGAACAAAGCGGTCCTCTCTTCCTCTCTCTGCAAAATAAAAGAATCGGAGTACGGACTGTAGAAAAACTGGTAAAAAAATACACCTCCAGAATCACTACAATGAAAAAGATTACACCGCATAAATTAAGAAGTACATACGGCACGAATCTTTATCGTGAATCAGGAGATATATACCTGGTCGCTGAAGTCTTAGGACATAAAGATGTAAACACAACAAGAAAACACTACGCTGCAATTGATGAAGACTTAAAACAAAGAGCTTCTCAAATGGTTCAATTAAGAGATAAATCTAATTCACCATAATATGGAACAACAATAAATTGACCTACGTCAATCTGATCAGAGGTAAGGGAGTTAATCTTCATTACCTCTTTTATATATTCATTTTTAGAATCATAATGAGAATCCATATATTCATCAGCAATAGACCATAAAGTATCACCGGCATCTACTTCGATACTCTTAAAATATTTAAAAGAATTATCCTGTGTTTCATTGGCATTAGAAATAACTGTGCCAATTATAACGGCACCACTAATGACAACGATAAACATTAAAATAATCATTGCTAATTTAATTCTGACTTCAATCTGTCTGCGTCTTTTCATTAAGTTTGCCTGAGTTCTTGTCATAAGTATCACCTCATAAAAATCTGATTATCAAAACACATGTTTGCGAACAATTGTTCGTTTCTTGAAATTATATTATCACGCAAACAAATGTTCGTCAATACATTTTTGTTAAAAAATCGAACATTTTTTCGGAATATATGTTTGCTTTTTGGCTTTTTATATGTTATAGTTGTATTACAGTAACTTATTTGGAGGTAATACATATGGGATATGGTAAGATTTCTTCTAAGCAATCTGAGATTCTTGAATATATTAAGACAGAGATATTAAAAAGAGGTTATCCGCCTGCAGTACGTGAGATTTGTGAAGCCGTTAATTTAAAATCCACTTCTTCCGTACACGCTCACTTGGAAACATTAGAAAAGAACGGATACATCAGACGTGACCCCACCAAGCCAAGAGCGATTGAAATTGTGGATGACAGTTTTCAGATGATTCGTCAGGAAATGGCCAGCATCCCTATTGTTGGTACTGTTGCTGCCGGTCAGCCTATTTTAGCTGAGGAGAATATTGAAGGCTACTTCCCTATTCCAACTGATATGGTTCCTAACGCCGAGACTTTTGTATTAAAGGTAAAAGGCGACAGTATGATTAATGCCGGAATTTTTAACGGGGATCAGATTTTTGTTGAATGTTGCAACACTGCACGAAATGGCGATACCGTTGTTGCTCTTGTGGATGATTCTGCAACAGTTAAAACATTTTATAAAGAAAATGGCCACTACAGACTTCAACCTGAGAATGATTATATGGAGCCCATTATTGTTGACCATTGCGAGATTTTAGGTAAAGTTTTCGGAGTATTCAGATTATATCATTAATATCAAAAACCCTTGTACAATCTTAATATGTACAAGGGTTTTTCATTACATTTCACCGATGTCAATTCTCTTTCCATCGCTCCAAATTCTTTCAAGATCATAGAACAAACGGTTTTCAGAATCAAAGATATGAACAATAATATCTTTATAATCCATTAAAATCCAATTAGCAGTTTCATATCCTTCCACCTGGCGTCCCACAAATCCTGCTCTACCCAATGTTTCATCAACATTGTCAGCTAATGCCTGAATCTGATTTCTGTTAGTACCACCTGCAATAACAAAATAATCAGCAATTGTAGATACTCCTGTAATATCAATAATTTGAATATCATTGGCTTTTTTATCTTCAAGAGCTTTAATTGCAAGTTTTACCATTTCTTTTGATTGGTTCAATTCTGTCATTTTTTATCTCCTTTATAGATTATTATAGTACTGATACGTGTTATACGTCATTTTATCTATCTCGCCTTTACCTGCTTCTAAATACTTAATGGTATCTTTCAAAATATGCAGTGTGGCTTTATTAATATCTTCATAAGCTTCTTTTCGAATCTCAGTTAAATTCATTGCTTTATATCGATGCGGCTCTATATAATCTGCAACAAAAACAATCATCTCTAACAGTGTCATATTGGGCTTTCCTGTAGTATGCCATGTTATTGCATCCAAAATCTCAGTATCATGAATATCATACTTCTCTTTTGCAAGAATAGCCCCTGCCTTAGCATGTAAAAGTCCGGGATTTTTTCTTTCAACTTCAAATACTTCCACATGGTTCTTTTCACATAATTGAAGCATTTTTTTCGGTTCCATGCTCTTAGCACAGTCATGAAGCAAACCTGCAATTAATGCCTTTTCTATGTTTAATCCATATTTCATGGCAAGATTAGCTGCCGTATAGGCGACACCCATTGAATGCTCATATCTTGATTCGGTTATTTCCTTCTTTAAACGCTCTTTAAGCTTAATTAAGTCCCCGGACATCAATTACTCCTTATACAAATGATAATCATGAATATAGTGCTTTACAACATCAGGTACCATACCATCAATCGGCTCATTTCGCTTAGCTTTATTCCGGATAACCGTTGATGATATGTCAACAGGGTCCATTGTAAAAACATGAATCCTTCCGTTAAATTTGTCTTCTAACGCCTCAATTTTACTTTGTACATCATACAACCCATAATCATCTCTGATAGTTACAAGTATTGTAGCAAGACTAAATATTTGCTCGGGATTTTTCCAACACTCAATCTGAAATATAGAATCAGCACCCATAATAAGATAAAAAGAATCATCCGGATATAACGCATATAGACTGCTTAATGTATCACATGTATAAGAATTACCGGCTCTATTAACTTCAATATCAGAAATTTCAAATAAAGGTTCATCTTTTATCGCCAATTGAACCATATAAAACCTATGCTTTGCATCTAAAACATCCTGCTTCATATATGATATTCCACTGGGGATGAACAAGACTTTATCTAATGAATGCTGTTCTAAAGCCGATTTAGCCATTTTAAGGTGTCCGAAATGAACCGGGTTGAATGTTCCTCCCATAATCCCTATTTTCGCCATTTGGGCCTCCTACGCGTTTTAAAACATATTAATTCGGTAAAATAATCTTTTTATGGTCTTTGTTTTCTTTATAAAGAACAATTTTACGCCCGATTACCTGAACAACCTGGGAACGGGTACGTTCACCAATTACCTGTGCAATCTCCTTTGGATCATCTAAACAATTCTTTAATACATTCAGTTTCACTAATTCTTTATTATTAAAAGTTTCAGAAATTGCTTCAATTATTTCCGGAGTAACGCTTGATTTTCCGATTTGAAAAATAGGTTCCAGATTACTTGCAAGACTTTTTAAATAAGAACGCTGCTTACTTGTCATATTTTTTCCTTTCGTAACTTAACCGCATGGTTAAGCATAACATTATTTATAATAATCAAATGCAAGGCCATACATACGGACTGTGTCGCCTTCTTTAATACCGAGAGCTTCCAATTCATCTAAAATACCATTGTCTTTTAAGAATCCCTGGAAGAATTTGAAACCTTTTTCCGACTCTAAGTTGGTATAACCAAGCATTTTTTCGATACGTGGTCCTTCTACAACATAAACATTTTCTTCCGGGTCATACTCAACGGTATATGGCTCATTAGAAAGACCGGTTTCAAATTCAGGATAAAATTCCTGTTCAAAAATAACAGGCTTATCTTCAATAGTTTTTAACTGTTCATTTACGTAATATAACAGTTCCTTGATTCCTTCACCTGTAACACCTGAAATAGCAAATACTTTAATCCCCTTTGGTTCAAATTCCTTGCGGATTTTATCAACAGGATCGTTATCCTTATCATAAATTGCATCTATTTTATTAGCAGCAATTACCTGTGGACGTCCTGCAATCTCAGGATTATATGTTTCAAGCTCTGCGTTAATGGCATAAATATCTTCAATCGGATCCCTGCCCTCAGTAGATGCCGCATCCACCACATGAATTAACATTCTTGTTCTTTCAATATGGCGTAAAAACTCAAAGCCAAGTCCAATGCCTTCTGAAGCACCTTCAATAAGTCCCGGTATATCAGCCATAACAAAGCCGTTACTATCGCCTAAGTCAACCACACCTAAATGTGGATTCAGGGTTGTAAAATGATAATTGGCAACCTTAGGACGTGCATTGGTTGTTCTTGATAACAGAGTTGATTTACCTACATTTGGAAAACCAACCAATCCTACATCAGCAATTACTTTTAATTCAAGCATTACTTCTAATTCTTTTGCAGGTTGTCCGGGTTGTGCATATTTCGGTGCCTGCATTGTAGGTGTGGCATAATGCTGGTTACCGTTACCGCCTTTACCACCTTGTAATATTACATATCTTCTGTTATCACCTGACATATCCGTAATAACCTTGCCGGACTCAGCTTCTTTGATTACTGTTCCTGCAGGAACTTTTATAATAATGTCCGAACCGTTTTTACCGCGACAATTTTTCTTACCGCCGTTTTCTCCCGGTTCAGCAACATATTTTCTTTTCATTCTAAAATCAATAAGTGTATTTAATCCATCGTCAACTTCAAAAATAACAGATCCGCCATGTCCGCCATCGCCGCCATCCGGACCTCCGTTTGGTACATATTTTTCCCTGCGGAATGACACATGACCATCTCCGCCTTTACCGCTTTTAATTATGATTTTCGCTCTATCTGCAAACATAAAATACCTTTCTTTGAAAAAATAGAGCTCCAAACTCTCAGTTTGAAGCCCTTTCATTCGCATTACTGTTCTACCGGATAAACAGAAGCCTGTTTTTTGTCTCTGCCTTTTCTTTCATATCTAACAACGCCATCAACCAATGCGAATAATGTATCATCGCCACCGCGACCAACATTAACACCCGGATGAATCTTTGTTCCGCGCTGTCTGTATAAAATATTACCAGCTTTTACGAATTGTCCGTCAGCTCTTTTCGCACCAAGTCTCTTTGACTCAGAGTCTCTACCGTTCTTTGTAGAACCAACTCCCTTTTTATGAGCGAAAAATTGAAGGTTCATATTTAACATGGTGTTATACCTCCTTGATTGTTAAGTCTACATATCTCTTTCCATATTGTTCACTAATCGACTGAATCCCCATAATCATGGTTTGAATCAATAAATCTGATTCTTTATGATAAGGTTTATCGATGGAACAACGAATGAATCCTGTTTCTTCATCAGATTCCACTTGCATGGGTTGGGCCACAAGAGCTTCCAATGCATTGATTGTATTGATTACAAGAATGGAAACTGCGGCACAAACAATATCCTGACCGTGTTTCGCATATCCTGCATGACCTTTACATTGAATCTTAGTAAAACATTGATTCTCTTTACAAATTGTTACAGTAATCATATTGTTACCATTACCAAAAACTAAGCATTAATCTTGTCAATTTTAACCTGAGTGTATGCTTGTCTATGACCGTTTTTCTTGTGATAGCCTGATTTTCTCTTGTATTTGTAAACGATAACTTTTTTACCTTTACCCTGAGCTACAACTGTTGCGCTAACTGTTGCTTTTTCAACGTCTGCACCAACTTTAAGCTCTTTATCGCTTACTGCTATTACCTGGTCAAATGTAACAGTGCTGCCTTCTTCAACGTTAAGTTTCTCAACTTTGATAACGTCACCTTCAGCAACTTTGTACTGCTTTCCACCTGTGCAAATAATTGCGTACATAGGGCACCTCCTATATTCTTTACTCGCTAGCTTCGGTGATGTCAAATGGACATACTTCGACCTCACTATGCGGCATACTCAGATATAATATCATTCCAAACCATTGATGTCAAGGGCTTCTTTTAAGTTTTTTTCTATTTTTCTCCGGGTTAATTCCACAAGACCAAGTGCTGTAATATCCATAAAAGCAGGTTTTGCAAAATCCCGTTTTGCTTCTTGCTTTATAAGCTTAATTAATTCAGACATTTCTTCTTTATTATCATTATTAATAAAGTCAATAATAATAATTCCGCTGATGTTTCTAAGCTTTATCTGACGCATGGCTTCTTTTGCAGCTTCTGTATTGGTGAGCCTTACAATATCCTCTTTTGACTTTGAAGAAATATTTTTACCGGTATTCACATCAATGACAGTAAGAGCTTCCGTTTGCTCAATGACCAGATAACCGCCGGATTTTAACCATACATTCTTAGAAAGTAATTCATTTATCTTAGCATCAAGTCCGTATAAGGCACGTAATGAAATTTGTTCATCCTGATACAGTTTAAGTTTTCGGTTTAAATCAGGCTCCAGACTTTTTGATAATTGTTGAAACAACTCTTGATCATCTGTTACAAATGCATCAATTTCATCAGAATTTACTCTGTAAAGCCATTTTAAGTATGCAGGTTTTTCCTGATAAAGACATGTATAGCATGTTCTGTGCCTTGAAAACCGGACAATATCTTTCATTTTTTGCACATACGGAAGTAAAAAAACATCCAACACGGATTGCAAATGATCACAGGCATCAGTCTTTAATAATTCTTTCCATTCCGTTCTGAATACAAGACCAAATTCTTCTTTCCATTGTAAATGACCATCTTCTTTTAGTATAAAATCCTTTGACATTTCAGCTGAAAGATAATTTTTAATGTAAGCTTTATTTTCCTTCGTCAACTCATTGGAATAACCAATTTTTGTATTGTTAAGAGAGATAACAAAATAAGGATTAACCATATTAAGCATAGTTGTCACAACTGCTTCCTTTGTCTTAACCGCAGCTTTTTCAATCTGGACTACTATTTCATCCTGTTCTAATACACGACCATCATATTCACGATTTACCATGATGGGATTCTTAACTTTATCAAAAGGTAAAAATCCCTTCACACCCGGGCTTATTTCAACAAAAGCAGCATTCAGATTTTTAGCCACATGTATTACTTTTGCAACATAAATATCGCCTATCTGATATTTTGAATCTTCACAAGAGTAATGAATTTCATCTATTCTGTTTTCTTTTAAGTACAAAGACACGATTCCTTTTCGGAATCGTGTTGTCAGTAATACATTATGAATCATAGAATCACCACATTAGAATAAAGTTGCCTCAAAATCCAGGGGAACAAAGTTATTAAGAGTGCCTGTATAGGTTTCATTTCTTGTAATAATAATATCAAAATCTCCAAGAACTTCTCCCATTTCATGATATAACTCTTTTATTACAAAATTGGGTTTAATATTTCCGGAACTGCTTGCATTGACTAGCATAGTCACTTCTTTTTTATCGTCATCAGCACTCAGTTCATAAATGCCTTCTCTTAAATCCATTTCCACGGTACTCTTTTTAGTGGTTTTAACAACCGGAATTTTATCCTTATCCATCAATCTTTTTACAGCATCCTTCAATGAAAAAACCGGAAGCTTTTCTTCATAAAAACGTACCGTATAGGAAGCAGCCTGAACACTGGCCATGGCATTGCCCGCTTTTTCATCAAGCAGTTTAACGGATAAAATTTCCATGCCTTCAACCATACACTCATTTAAACGCTTTTTCATATCTTCTGATGAAGTAAGTGAATTAACTTCAAGATCAAAATATTCACCATCACTTAAAAGACCTACTCCTAAAGGCGCGGCAAAAGACATTAATTGATGGGGGCTAAAACCCATACTGTACTTTACATCAATCCCGGCTCTTCGGATTGCTTTTTGAAAATATCTCATAACATCAAGATGTCCGATAAATTTAAGAACACCAAATTTACGAAATTTAATTCTAACAGTCATAAATACTCCATTACGCCTTAATGCAGATACCGGTTTCAAATCTCATGGCACCGCATCCCTGGCATTTTTCTTTACAATTAGGGGAAACTTCACCATTCATGGCTTTTTTCCACTCACGTTTTAAGAATTCTTTGGTCACACCACAATCGATAAAATCCCAAGGGAATATCTCATCCAAATCTCTTTCCCTGGTGGTATAAAAACCGATATCAATACCTTCTTCTTCAAATGCCTGCAACCACAAATCATTTTTATAGTATTCACCCCAGGCATCATAAAGACATCCCATATCATAGGCACGTTTAATAACTTTTCCAATCTTTCTGTCGCCACGGGCAAATACACCTTCCATAACAGAAACATCTGCTTCGTGCCAATTATACTTAATGCTTTTTTGATTTAATTGTTCCATGACAGACTTTTTTGTAAGATAAGCCTTTTCTATAAAATCTTCCTTGGTATTCTGGCTCGCCCACTGTAATGCAGTAAAGGGCTTTGGAATGAAGAAGGATGTACTTACAACAATCTGAATCTTACCATTTCTTTTTTCCTTAGGAATTGTATCATAGTATAATGCCGCAATATCATTTGCAAGCTCTGCAATTGCCCGGATATCTTCCTCTTTTTCCGTTGGAAGCCCTAACATAAAATAAAGTTTAACCTTATTCCAACCACCTTCAAAAGCTTCTTTTGCGCCTTGCAAAATGACTTCCTTGGTCAATCCTTTGTTGATTACATCACGCATGCGCTGACTTCCTGCTTCAGGTGCAAAAGTTAATGAACTCTTCTTAACATCCTGAACCTTACTCATAACATCTAAGGAAAAGGCATCAATTCTAAGCGAAGGTAAAGAAATATTAATCTTTTTCTCATTACATTCTTCAATTAAATAATCCAAAAGTTCAGGCAATTCTGTATAGTCACTTGAGCTTAAGGAACTTAAGGAGATTTCTTCGTGTCCTGTATTTGTAAGCATCTGTTTTGCATAATCTTTTAATAAAACTGCGCTTCTTTCACGTACCGGACGATAAATCTGACCAGCCTGGCAAAAACGGCAACCACGGATACAACCACGCTGAATTTCAAGAACAACTCTGTCCTGAGTCACCTTAATATAGGGTACAACAGGTTTCATGGGATAGGTTGTGTTATCCATTTCAGGTACAAGCCCTTTTTTAACTGTTGTAGGCACATTTTCATTAATCGGAGAAAAAGTGGCAATGGTTCCGTCCTCTTTATACTCAACTCTATATAAAGATGGAACATAAATAGACGGTATCTGCGCTGCTTTTAATAAGAATTCTTTTCTGCTCCATCCCTTTGCTTTATATTCCTTATACAAATCAAGTAATGCCCTGTAATCAGTTTCTCCTTCGCCGATATAGAATAAATCAAAGAAATCTGCTAAGGGCTCAGGATTATAGGTACAAGGACCACCACCGATGACAATGGGGTGCTCCTCAGTTCTTTCACACGCCATAAGTGGAATCTGTGATAAATCAAGTATCTGCAAAATGTTGGTATAACACATTTCATATTGAATGGTAATACCTAAGAAATCAAAGTCTTTAACCGGGTCTTGAGATTCAAGGGCAAATAAAGGTATTTTCTTTTCACGCATAACAGCGTCCAAATCAACCCAAGGTGAATATACTCTTTCACACCACACATCATCAAAGCGGTTAAACATATCGTATAAAATCTGAATTCCAAGATGTGACATTCCTATTTCATACACGTCAGGAAAACACATACAAAAACGCACATCAACCTGACTTAAATCTTTTTTTACACTATTTACTTCATTCCCAATATATCGGGCAGGTTTTTCTATGGTTAACAATATCTCATCGGATAAAGCTAATTTGTTCATACAACAATCTCCATTGTTTTTATTTAACGTCTGGCTAATTCCTGAGTAATTTCTTCCCATGTCACATTTTTCTCAGCCATTAATACCATCATGTGATATAAGAAGTCAGAAATCTCATATTTAATCTCATCAGGATTTGGATTTTTAGCAGCAATTACGATTTCTGTTGCCTCTTCCCCAAGTTTTTTGAGGATTTTATCCACTCCCTTATCGAATAAATAGTTGGTATAGGAGCCTTCTTTCGGATTCACTTTTCTATCCATGATTACTGCAAACACATCCTCAAATACCTGTAAAGGATTAGTATTTGCATATTCTTTTTTGGCAACCTGTTGAAAGAAGCAGGAATAGCTTCCTGTATGGCATGCAGCCCCTACCTGGCTAACTTTTGCAACAAGAGTATCTTTATCACAGTCAGCAATAAGTTCTTTTACATACTGAAAATGTCCGCTGGTTTCACCCTTTGTCCATAACTCATTACGGCTTCTGCTCCAATAAGTCATTTTTCCTGTTTTTAAGGTTTTATTATAGGATTCTTCATTCATATATGCTACCTGAAGGACCTGATTGGTCTTATAATCCTGCACTACAACAGGAATCATTCCGTCTGAATTTAATTTATACTCAGAAAACGGCATGGAACCTTCAAATGTATAAACCGGGATTCCTTTTTCAAAGCAAAGTGACTTAATAGAGGTAATTTCCCCTGCAATTTCATTTATATAATCACCGGTTACACCGCTAATCATATCCTGGGATAAATACTCTAACATCTTCTCAAGGGACATGGCAGGAATATGGTACATAACCGGCATATTGATTACGCTCATAATATCCTTCATATCATCATTTTGATAAATCACTTCGTTTGTATAAGCCTGAATCGCTATCTGATTGGCTTTATAGGTTGATACATCCGAAACGGCTGCCAGTAACTTATCTTTTCCAAACTTTTTACCGACTTCTTCGGCAATTCCAATGTTCTCTTCGTTTTCAAAATCAAGAACAGCACGTGCACAGCCTGCATACAATAATTTTTTAATATCTTCCATTCTGTGAACATGACCGCTTCCGATTACAGGCATTTCACAAGACAGACAGATTTTTTTAATCATGCTGATGGCTTCATCATGCTCTGCATCTGTGGTACTCATATCATAAATAAGAATTTCATCAAGATTATTATCAAAAAAGGTTCTTGCATACAAAACAGGATCATCACTTAACACAGTAGTGTCGTTAATTCCCTTTACTGCCTTATTTTGATATAAATACATTGTTGCCACAAACTTCTTTTTCATTTACATTCTCCAATCTAATATTACAGAGTACCTTTTGTACTTAAAACATCCTGAATACGGCTGTCATAAGAAACTGCCTGATCTAATGCCTTACCAAAAGCTTTAAACATAGCTTCAATTAAGTGATGGTCGTTACCGCCGGATAATTCTTTAAAATGTAGATTCATTCCCGCACTATAGGAAACTGAATAGAAAAACTCCTGAATTAAATCAGTATCAAGATACCCTACACGCTCATTATGGAATTTACAGTCATTCATAAAGTATGGGCGGTTACTTAAATCCAATGCGCATAACACTAAGGATTCGTCCATAGGTAGAATAAAATTACCAAAACGTTTAATACCTTTTTTATCTCCTAATGCTTCCTTAATGGCCTGTCCAAGTACAATACCGCAATCTTCTACTGTATGGTGACCATCAACAATTAAATCACCTTCTATTTGAACTGTCAAATCAAAAAAACCGTGCTTTGCAAAACCCTCCAACATGTGGTTTAAAAACCCGATTCCGGTTTCCACCTGCGCTTTTCCTGTACCATCCAAATTTAAAGTCATCTGTATTTTGGTTTCTTTTGTATTACGGGTAACACTAGCAATTCTTTCTCCCATATTTCCTCACAATCCGCCCTTAAGGCTGTCTACATTTTAAAGGTTCCCTCATTAAATCTAACATAAATCGAATTGGCATGTGCGCTAAATCCTTCACTTGCCGCAAATAATTCAATATTTTTATGTACTTTTTCAAGTGCTTCCTTGGAATAAGAAATAATACTACTCTTCTTTACAAAATCATCTACACTTAATGGCGAAAAGAATTTTGCAGTACCATTGGTTGGTAATATGTGATTAGGTCCCGCATAATAATCTCCAAGAGGTTCACTTGAATATTCTCCAAGGAAAATAGCACCTGCATTTTTTATTTTTGTCATAGTATCAAATGGATTGGCTGTAAGAATTTCCAAGTGTTCACTTGCAATTTCATTGGCTGCGTCAATTGCTTCATCCATATTATCTGCTATCAGAATATATCCGTATTGCTCCAAAGATTTTTCAATAATTGCAGCACGTGTCAATTCCTTACAAAACTCTTTGATTTCATTGTTAACAGCTTGGGCAAGTTCATTACTTGTGGTAATAAGAATTGCAGAAGCAAGCTCATCATGTTCTGCCTGAGATAATAAATCTGCAGCCACGTAGCGCGGATTTGCTGTTTCATCTGCAAGAACAAGAATTTCGCTTGGACCTGCGATTGAATCAATGCTTACATAACCGAATACTGCTTTTTTTGCCAAAGCCACATAAATATTACCCGGTCCTGTAATCTTATCCACCTTAGGAATGGACTCTGTACCAAATGCAAGTGCTGCGATAGCTTGGGCTCCGCCAACTTTAAAAATTCTTGTCACACCACTTAAATCAGCTGCAACCAATGTTCCCGGATTCACTTTTCCTTCAGAATTACAAGGAGTTGTCATATAAATCTCATTAACCCCTGCAACAGATGCTGTTACAACATTCATAATTACACTGGAAGGATAAGCAGCCTTTCCTCCAGGTACATAAACACCCACTCTTTCAAGAGGTGTTACTTTCTGACCTAAAATAGTTCCGTCAGGTTTAGCATCAAACCAACTGTTGCGGATTTGTTTTTCATGATAAGAACGCACATTGGAGATGGATTCTTTCATTACTTCAATTAAATCCTTATCCACCAAAGAATATGCTTCTTCCATTTCTTCTTTAGTTACTACAATATTATCAGCATTTAATGCAAACCGGTCAAACTTCATGGCATAATCAAACAATGCTGCGTCTTTACGGCTACGGACATTATAAATAATATCTGCTACCTTATCTTCATATTCCCCATAATTATTAGGGCTTCTTTTTAATAACTTATCTAACAAATCTTTTTTTGTTTCTTTATTTAAGGTTACTATATTCAAATCAATCAACTCCATTCATTATAATTGGCTTTTAATGGCTGCAATCAGATTTTTAATACGTTCAGATTCCATCTGCATACTTACCTGATTCACAATCATTCTGGCTGATAACGGACAGATTTCTTCTAAAACACCAAGTCCGTTTTCTCTTAAGGTAGAACCGGTCTCTACGATATCAACAATAACATCGCTTAATCCTACAATAGGACCCAATTCTACAGAACCGTTTAACTTAATAATATCTACGGTCTGATGCTTCTTATTGTAAAAATAATCCTTAGCAATAATGGGATATTTGGTAGCAACACGGATCATCTCATGATGATTTAACAAATCTCTTGCAGATTCAGGACCACATACACACATTCTACACTTTCCGAATCCAAGATCCAAAACTTCAAGAACCCTTCTTTGTTCTTCAATAATGGTATCTTTACCTACAACACCTATATCTGCAGCACCATATTCCACATAAGTTGGTACATCAGGTCCTTTTGCTAAGAAGAATTTAAGCTTCAATTCCTCGTTCACAAATATTAATTTTCTTGATTCTTTATCTTTCATTTCCTCACAGGTAATACCAATCTGTTCTAACAATTCAAGTGTTTTGTTAGCAAGACGGCCTTTTCCCAGTGCAAAGGTTAAATATCTTTGTTCGCTCATAATAATCCTCACTATTTACTGACTAATCTTACTCGTTTGCCCTGACTTCTGTATAATCTGGCCTGACGTAATGCGGTATCATATTCATCTGAAGAATAAGATACTGTAATAATCTCATCATTAACCGCAACAGAAATATTCTGTCTTAAAAGTGCAGACATTAAGTCATCAATTAAAATAACAAATCCGATTGCAGGTGAATTCTTGCCAAATTTATCCAAAAGCTTGTCGTATCTGCCGCCTTTTACAATGGCATCACCAACACCGTAAGTATAAGCTTTAAATATTACTCCGGTATAATAATGATATTTACTTAACATTCCAAGGTCAAAAGATACATACTTTTCAACACCATATAAGCAAAGCACCTGATACAGCTTTTCTAATCTGTCAATAGCTGCAAAGCTAATCTCGTTATTGGCATTTTCCTTAGCTTTCTTTAATACATCAGCCTGACCTACCATATCATCAACTGCCAGTATCTTTAACGATGCATTATCATCCACACCTTTTAAAGTTAAGATATCTTTAGCTCCGAAAAAATTCTTAATCGAAATACAGTCTCTTACACTAAGCTCTGTTTCTTCATCAAGATTTACTTCCCTGCAAAGACCTTTAAAATAGTCAACATCCCCAACTGAAACCTGAAATTCTTTTAAACCTGCACTTAATAAGCTGTCAACAACCATGGCAATCATCTCTGCATCTGCCTCTACAGAACCATCATTAATTAATTCTGCACCCATTTCAGTTGTTTCTTTTAACTTACCCTGAAGCTCAGAAGTATTGGTAAAAGTATTCCCTAAATAAGAAAAACGTAAAGGACTTTTTTCAGACGGAAAATACTTGGCTACACATCTTGCAATGGAAGGTGTAAAGTCCGGACGCAATACAAGGGTATTTCCTTCCTTATCAAAAAACTTATAGAGTTCTTTGCTTGGTGTTGTACCTATTTCCTTGGAAAAAACATCAAAAAACTCAAACGTCGGTGTCTGTATATCTTCAAATCCATAAGATGCAATGGTATTATGAATCATGTTCTGTACCATCAGTTTCTTCTGATATTCATTCCCAAACACATCTCTTACTCCGACAGGAGTATGAATTAAAATCTCACTCATAAATTCCTCCATCCACATGATAATCACCACATTGCTTTTCACTTTAGCACATTAACGTGTTATCTGATTACCATATTATCAAACTAAACTTATGTCAGTATATAAAAAAAACAAAAATTTGTCAACACTAATTATACTCTTTCATCCAAATCCTTCTGAATCATATCAAGATACGGAACTAAAATTCCATTTTTCTTAGGCAGTATGTATTCCGGATTCAGTTCATCAAACCTAAAACTCTTTCTTCCGCCGTTTTGTGCTCTATCCCAGAATAATTTTAAGTATTCAAAAGGAAGGTAATAAAAAATGTCTTTACCTGTATAAAAAATCAAAAAGAACGATACCCCACCCTGATTTTCAAAATCTTCCATAAATTTGACCTGATGGGCATGAATGTTCTGAAGTGCGAAAGTATCAGTAGCGCATTCCTTAGCATCAAAGCAAACAGGAATTCCCTGAACGGCACCAATATAATCTACAGTACTTTTTTGCTCAAAGTATGCTAACGTAATATGTTTATGTTCCTTATCCATCTTAATCGGTGTGATGGGAGTTGGTATTTTTTGAATCAATGCTAATTTGTTCTCCAAATACTTTTCATTTGTTCTGTTAATTAAATCTTCTAAGGTAGAACCTCTTAGCCCCCTTGATTTCCAAGTAGCCATATAAGCGTATCCCTTCTATGTATTAATTCAAATATTTATCATATTCCTTGGGTAATTTACAAACAATTTCTTTCTCACTAAGATTAGGCATACTTTCTAACTTAGGAAATACTGTCCGGTAAGAATGTAATAATTGGAATTTATGTTCATGGCTTTTACCGCCATACTTTGTATCTCCTACTAACGGATGCCCGATATAGGCCAAATGGGCACGAATCTGATGGGTTTTGCCCGTAATCAAATGCACTTCCAATATTGTATATTCCCCACAGACTTTTAATGGTTTGTACTCTGTTATTATCTCCACACTTCCCGTAAAAGGCTTATCTTTTACATCAACAATATTATCACTGTTATCTTTTTTAAGATAAGCATGAAGGTTTGAAGATTCACTGATTACCCCATGCACCACACAAACATAGTATTTGTTAATTGTTCTGTCTTTGAATAATGCGGATAATGTTTGGCTTCCCTTTAAGGAAATGCCGCAAAACATCAGTCCTGTGGTATTTCTGTCAAGTCTGTTTACGACGGATGGTTTATAAGTAGAAAGACTTTCTTTTGTTATTTTGCCTTTATGAAGCAAATAACCAATCATCCATTCATTAATGGAAATATGGTTCTTCTCATCTGTTTGTGATAAAATCCCTACCGGTTTATTTAATGCCAGAACATCTTCATCTTCATAAATAACTTCAATCCCTTTTAATGATAAAAACGCTCTTTCGTAAACATCGGTATTGATGGCATTGGATTGTCCTCTCATTTTAAGAAAAGTCTCATCTGAAAAGAAAACCTCAACAGAATCATTTAGTTTAATCTTTTCAGCTCCGGTTGCCTTTTTCTTATTAAGAGTAATATTCTTTTTTCGAAGCATCTTATATAGAAAAGAACTGCCTGCATTAGGAAACACCTTCATCAGGTATTTATCAAAACGTTGATTCTCTTCATTTTTACCAACAATAAGTTTTTGCATTATTACTCCTTAAGTCAAAAAATCATAATGACAATGCCAACATCAAATCCTTAACCCCATATTCCATATTAGGGTTGTCACAAGGTAATTCCTGCAACTGTTTTAAACGGTCTGTATATTTTTGAATGGTTGTAAAGCATTTAAACGAATAACCTTTATATGCATTTTGCTCAAGCATTTGTTTCATATATTTTTCAAGCTCATTCATATCTGCTTTTGAATCATCACAATAAGCAACAATTGTCTTATCTCTAAGAGCGAGACTACCGATACGATAAGTTTTATTATAAGTTGTTACATTCATATCATAACAACAGGTAAGCTCTCCAACACATTCAGCAACTTTATGATAATCTGCTTCAGAAATCCCCTTGCTTTTTAAGGTCATTATCATAACAACAGCACTTTTACAAGCCGGAAGCATACCTAGTATAGCAACAACCGTCAAAAGATTCATACGGCTTTTCGTTGTATACCATCCGGCAAAAAACATGGAAAGCGGAATTAGAAAAAATATAATTGTTTTAATCACTTCGTACTTTTTTTGAAACTTTAAATATCCATAATTTCCTTTAGGAATTCTTCTCACGTACAAGTCCTCCCTTTCTCATAGCCCAAAGACAAATAGAATGAGGAATGAATTTTGCTGCCATTTGACCAAGCTGCATTACAATTCCCGGTGTTACATAAGGACATCTTAATTTTGACGCTTTTAATGCTTTATTTACAACAAATTCCTTTGTGACCATCATTTTTTTCTTCATGGAAATTGAAGCATTATACTGTTCTGCCCGATTAAAAAACTCAGTATTTACAGGTCCAGGACATACAGCGGTAACCGTAATCTTTCTGTGACGCAACTCTTCATTTAATCCTCTTGAAAAACTTAAAACAAAGGATTTACTTGCTGCATATACAGCAAATCCGGCTTGTGGCATGAATGCCGCAGCACTTGCAAGCATAATAATTCTCCCTTTATCTTTCATATAAGGAAGAATTAAATGTGTTAAGTGTACCAATGCCTTATTATTTAACTCAATCATATTCAACTGTTCTTCTGCCGGAATATCTGTAAAATCACCAACCAGTCCAAAACCGGCACATTGAATCAAATGACTTACCTTAGGTTTATGCTTTTTCAAAAACTGTCCTATGGCAATTCTGTCATTTTCTTCGCATAAATCGCAAGAAATTGTTCTTACATGACAATGTGTCAGCTTATCTGCAATGCTTTCAAGCTTTTCACCATCTCTTGCAATTAACCATATTTCATGAACATAAGGAAATTCCTTTTGAATTTTATATGCAAACTCTTCTCCCATACCTCTTGAAGCACCTGTAATAATTGCTACACTCATAATTTTGCCTCCATTCTAGTTTTTCTTTTTATGAACATTACGGATTGTTTTTTTCTTCTTAGGTTTCTCTGCCCTTTTAGCATTATTATAGTTCGATTTTTTATCTTGTCCGTATTGAACACTTGCTTTTTTATCCATATTTCTTGGACGTATCAGGCATTCCTTGGAAAAACCGATTAAATCTTCCCGTCCTTCTTTCTTCAAGGCTTCCATAACCAAGTCATAATTGTTCGGATTTCGATACTGGATCAAGGCACGCTGCATTGCCTTTTCATGAGGATTCTTAGGCGTATATACCGGTTTCATATCCCTTGGGTCCACCCCTGTATAATACATAACTGTAGAAAGTGTGGATGGAGTCGGATAAAAATCCTGTACCTGTTGGGGCATATATCCTAAATCCCTTAAATATTCAGCAAGCTCTATGGCTTCTTTTAAAGTTGACCCCGGATGAGAAGACATTAAATAGGGAACCACAAACTGTTTCAAGCCCATTTGTTCGTTTAACTTCTCATATCTACGGATAAATTTCTTGTATACCTCATTACAAGGTTTTCCCATTCTTTTTAATACTGCATCAGAAATATGTTCCGGAGCAACCTTTAACTGACCACTAATATGATACTTTACAAGCTCTTTGAAAAAAGTATCGTCCTCATCGGCAACCAAATAATCAAAACGGATACCGGAACGTACAAAGACTTTCTTTACCTTAGGTAATGCTCTTAACTTACGTAACAGTTCCAGATAGTCCGAATGGTCTACATTACAATTTTTACACACATCGGGGAACAGACACTGCTTATTTTTACAAACACCCATGGTCTTTTGCTTTTCACAGGACGTGTGTCTAAAGTTTGCCGTAGGTCCTCCAACATCATGAATATAGCCTTTAAAATCTTTGTCTTCAATAATAAGCTTTGCTTCTTTGATAATGGATTCATGACTTCTTACCTGGATCATACGTCCCTGATGGAATGTTAATGCACAAAAGCTGCATCCACCAAAACAACCTCTGTTACTTACTAATGAAAACTTCACTTCGGCTATTGCAGGAATACCTCCCATTTCTTCATAAACAGGATGATAAGTTCTCATGTATGGCAAATCATAAACATGATCCATTTCTTCCACAGAAAGGGGATACTGGGGTGGATTTTGAATCACATAAGTACCATTGCCGTATGATTCAACCAATGTTTTTGCAGTAAAAGGATCTGTATTTTCATATTGCTTCATAAAAGAAGAAGCATATTGAATCTTATCCTCTTTCATATTGTCATAAGATGGCAATGTAAGTAATTCATAACCTTCAGGCAATACTTTTGTCTTATATACTGTTCCTCTGACAAAAGATATATCTTTGATGTCAATACCGCTGTTCATTGCATCTGCAATTTCAACTATGGCTTTTTCACCCATACCGTAAATCAGTAAATCTGCACCGCTATCCAGCAAAACAGAACGTTTAAAGGAATCTGACCAATAATCATAATGAGCCAAACGTCTGAGACTGGCTTCAATTCCGCCAACAATAATCGGTTTCTTTTTATAACTTCTGCGAATCAGATTGCAATATGCTACCAAAGCATGGTCAGGTCTTTTATATGCTTCACCGTTTGGAGAATAAGCATCACTTTCGCGATGTTTTTTGGATACATAGTAATGATTTACCATGGAATCCATATTTCCTGAAGATACCAAAAAGCCAAGCCTTGGTTCACCAAGAATCGAAATGCTCGTATCATCTTTCCAGTCAGGCTGTGCAATAATTCCTACCGTATAACCATGATCAACAAGAATTCTGCTAATAATGGCTGTACCAAAAGAAGGGTGATCCACGTAGGCATCACCCGAAATATACACAAAATCAAGCTGTTCAATATTTTCTCTAACCAAATCTTCTTTAGAAATCGGTAAAAAACCACTTCTCATTACTTAATACCTCATTGTAGTCATAAATCGCCAAGTCAGAAAGCTTCACCTTATCATCCCATTGTTCTTTGGAATAGGCATCATCCACACAATATACCAACATTCCGGCATTCTTTGCCGCCTGTATCCCGGGAATAATATCTTCAAAAGCTACACACTCGCTTGGTTTTACACCAAGCTTCCTTGCGGCTTCTAAATAAATATCCGGTGCAGGCTTTCCGTTTGTCACTTCACTTCCCGTAACAATCACATCCAAAAATTCTTCTATATTATGAACCTTCAATATTTGCTCCGTTAACTCACGGCTGTTACTGGTGGCAATTCCCGTTTTTACTCCATTATTTTTTAAAAATAGTAAAAATTCTTTCACACCGGATTTTAACGGCACTTCATAAGTATATTTATCCCACGCCATCTGATTCCAGTCAGCCATTATCTTATCTAAAGAATCCTTGATTTGAAACCTGTCTTTAAAATAAACAGCCGTTTCATAAAAACTCATACCTTCTATTTCAGATTGCAGCTTATCAGGCAACTCAATTCCAAATCTACCTAAATATTCAATATCAATCTCATGCCACATCCACATAGAATCCACTAAAGTTCCATCTAAATCAAATATGACACCCTTATATTTCAAATTCATGAATCTATTTCCCTTCATGTATTGTTTTTAAAGCATTAATCTCACAATCCGAAAGCTCTCTAAATTCTCCCTGACCTAAGGAATCGTCTAAGGAAAGAGGTCCCATCTTTAAACGTTTCAGATAGATAACTTCATTCCCTACCGCCATGAGCATTCTTTTCACCTGGTGAAATTTTCCTTCACGAATGGTTAAAAGAATCTTCTTATCGTTAATAATTTGAACCTTTGCAGGCATTGTGGGTCGCTTTTCCCCAATGTCTACACCTTCCGTTAGCTTTCTTTCCATTTCAGTGGTAAATAAATCACGCAATCCCACCTCATAGGTTTTGTCAACATGCTTTTTAGGGCTGAGTAATTCATGGGATAATTGCCCATCATCAGTAATTAAAAGTAACCCTTCTGTATCTTTATCGAGACGCCCCACAGGAAAAAGGTCTTTAACATTCACGTCACATTCTTTTAAAATATCAATCACTGTTCTATCTCTATTATCAGTAGTTGCACTAACCACATCCACCGGTTTATTTAACATATAATAGCGGAACTTGCCTGCAGAGTATCGTTTACCCATGCACTCAACAACATCATCATCTCCAACAGAGGCATCTGCATTTTTTACAATAATACCATTAACACTGACTTTACCTTTTTTAATATACTCTTTTACTTGGGAGCGGCTACCGGCCCCACCGTCAGCCAAATACTTATCTAATCTCAACACAAACTCCTAATCAGACAATCATATTGCCATTTTGCACAAATATAATTAAGTATAACATAAATGACCGAAAAAGGATATGGAATTGAAAACATTTTGCGCAAATACCATACTAATCTGGTTTGAAAATCTGTTACCATCCTTACTACCGTTCATGATTATATCAAATATATTAATCTTAATGCATTGGGAGCATTATTTTGTAAAACTCTTATTACCTGTATTTAGAAAGTTGTTTCTAATATGTGATTACGGAATCTATACTATTGTGTCAGGATTTTTATTCGGCTTTCCCATGGGTGCAAAAGTAATCGGACAATTATATGGACAAAAAAAGATTACAAAGACGGAAGCTGAATACCTGCTTTCTTTTTGTAATCACGTAAGTCCAATCTATTGTATTACCTTTATTGCGCCACTTTTATCCTTAAGCACAATGGGTACTATTGTTTTTTTGATTACTTTTTATGGCGTTCCTTTCATTTATGGATTTTTCCTTCGACATACCATTTATAAGAACAAAATAAATCATTTCAAAAACAAAGAAATAAATACTGTGAAATCCTTAGATTTTCCCCATTGTCTTGATCAGTCAATAACTGATGCACTGATAAGTATAGCAAAACTTGGGGGATACATGGTTTTTTTTAGCTCTATTGGATATCTGATAAAAATAATAATCCACTCACTTACAGGATCCAATCAAATATTTACTAAAATATACCCCTTACTTGAAATCAGTTCAGGCTTATCATACATTACTCCCGGAATCATGGAATCATTTGTCTATTTGACACTGGGCGGGCTTTCCTGTCTCTTCCAAACCCGTTCCATGTTAAAAGAAACAGACCTGTCATTGAATCACTATTGTATCCATAAATCGATTCATACACTAATAATAATTATGATATATGGCTTGTTTCTTTTTACCAAAAATGCTATAATGTGACAATCAAATACATACTCACGAGGGAGGACTTTATAATGAAAAAGAAACTTGCAGCACTTTTATTACTTGGCGCTTTATCATTACAGTTAGTTGCTTGCGGCAATGATTGTAAATATGATGGTTGTGACGCTGAAACATACAAGAAAGGTTACTGTGAAGTTCACTATGTAATCGAATATCCGGAAGAAGCAATCAGCGAAATGTTAGGTTTTTAATAATTACAACAAAAAAAGGCACTTTACAGTGCCTTTTTTAATGCCTAAATTTCAACGCCTGATTTAAATCATTTCTAAATCACTCATGGATTCAGGAGTAAGATTCTGTTCTGTAAGCTCAATCTCCTCCGCTACATCCTGAGGATATAACTCGTTACGGTTGCTTCTTATAATCTCATTATAATGGTCAAGTGAACCTAACAATCCGTCACATTTACCCTGAATATCACTAATGGAATGACTGATTAAAGCTTCTAAGTTGGCAAGAATCTCATCCGTATACTGCATAGCGGCTGCTCTCATACTGTTAGCTTCCTGTGTTGCATTATCAAGAATGTCCTGCGCCTGTTTGGTAGCTAAAGACACAATCTCATTGGCCTGAGCATAAGCCTGCTGCATAATCTCATGTTCACTGATCAATTGATTCGTCTGAATTTCAGCCTGTTTTAAAAGATTTTCGGCTTTTTCCTTAGCATCATTAAGAATTGCTTCTTTATTAGCGATAATCTTCTGGTAACGCTTAATTTCTTCCGGTGTACTCTTTTTTAAATCTCTTAAGAGTTCATCAATTTCTTCTTTATTTACAACAATCTTGGTGCTGGAAAGAGGCTGATACTTACATCCCTCAATCAACTCCTCAATTTCTAAAATTAACTGCTCAATCTTACTACTCATCAGTATTCTCCTTTTTTTGCAAATCAAATTTCTGATATAACAAATCGGCTACAAAATCCGGTACACACTGGGATATATCGCCATTGAAACTTGCAATTTCTTTTACACTCGAAGAGCTCAAATATGCATATTCCAATGATGTTGTTAAAAAGATTGTATCTAATGCGCCACCGGACAATTTACTGTTGGTCTGTGCAATCTGTAATTCATACTCAAAATCCGTAATCGCCCTTAAGCCTCTAATAGAAACATGTATATCTTTTTTCTTAGCATATTCAATCAAAAGACCGCTGAATGAATCTACTTTTACATTTGGAATATCTTTTGTAGCTTCTTGTAGTATTTTAACACGTTCTTCAACAGAAAACAATGGAGTCTTGGCTTTATTATCAAGTACAGCAACAATTAATTCATCAAAAATCTCGGCGCTACGTTTAATAATATCAAGATGTCCATAGGTAATCGGGTCAAAACTCCCCGGATATATTGCAGATTTCATAATCATCTTCCCTTCACCATTACATGTTGATTGGTTTTATAGAGCTTGGTTTTATAAATCTTAAATCCTAAATCATCAAGATAAGAAAAATCCGTTTCCAAAGAAGCTTCTATAATAATCAATGTATCATCATCAATTATAGAGGAATCTTTCATGATTTCAAGAACTTTTTTCTCAAAGCCCTGATTGTATGGCGGGTCCATAAAAATCACGTCGCATTTTTCATTTATCACATGCTCTAAAGAAAAAAGCACATCTTTTGCAACAATGGTAACATTGTCATTCATATGACATTTATTAACATTATCCGAAATACAACGCAGGGCTGCTTTATCCTGTTCCACAAGATATGCCTTCTTGGCACCTCTGCTCACAGCTTCTAAGCCAATCCCGCCACTTCCTGAAAACAAATCAAGAAACACACAATCCGCAAGATAAAGTTGAATCATGTTAAACAGAGTTTCCTTAATTCTATCCGTGGTAGGCCGGGTATTTAACCCATCCGGAGTTTTTAATATGGTTCCTCTTGCTTTTCCGGCGATTATTCTCATGTACGGACCTTAACTCCCTTCGAATCTCTCTTTCCAAGCTTAATCTTATTAAGCTCCAATGCTTTGCCCTTATAATCAATCGTAGAGTCTATGGCATTTTTGGTATAATATACATTTTCAACCGTATCTTTAGCGCCAAGTTTCATACCGCGTACACCAATTGCAGCTTTCTTCTTTTCCGGAATTTCTTCTAATGGGAAACGTAAGAAACAGCCTTCCTTAGTCTGCATAACAATGTTTCTTTGGTCACCCATTACTTCAACACTGATTACTTCATCATCATCCAGTAATTTCGTAGCCGCAACAGTACGTTTTGCAACATCAAACTCCCCACCGTCTACAATTTTAACCATAGAAAGCTTGGTTACAAAAATCAAACGATAAAGATTTAACTCAGTCTGGCTTGCAACCGAAACAATGGATTCCACATCAGAGCTATAATTACTGATATTGTCAATCGGAATCGCTTTATCCCTGAATTTACCAAACGGAATGTCAAGTACTTTTACCGTATGTAACTGACCCTTATTTGTAAAAAGACACACTTTACCGGTATTCTTACACTTAACAATAAATCTGCTCTCTGTTTCAGCAGCATCTTTATTACGCTCGTAAGTAGGCATATCAATGGATTTAACGTATCCGAAACGGTCCATAAGAACCATTACTTCCATTTCTTCCAATTTCTTTTCTTCATATACTGCTTCTTTAGCATTTTCAATGACAGTTTTTCTCTTTACACCATATTCTTTCTTTATGGCGTCTAATTCATTCATAATAACCTGGGCCATTGCGTCTTTTCTTGCTAAAATATCCTCATAACGATAGATATTAGCCATGGTATTTTCATGGTCTGCAATTAAAGCCTCTATTTCCAATCCGATTAATTTATATAATCGCATTTCCAAAATGGCATTTGCCTGTTTTTCCGTAAAACAAAGCTGGCATGCCATAATCTTAGATTCTTTGGATTTAAACTTAATGCCGTCTGTTTTTCCCTCTACCAGGCAGGCTTTTGCCATAGCTCTGTCTTTTGAACCACGAAGAATCTCAATAATCAAATCAATCACATTACAAGCTTTAATTAAGCCTTCCTGGATTTCTTTTTTCTCCAGTTCTTTTTCCAAAAGGTTATTATATTTACGTGTATTCACTTCATACTGGAAATCAACATTATGCTTAATAATCTGTTTTAAGCTCATGGTTTCAGGTCGTTCATCGGCAATAGCAAGCATATTTACACCAAAAGTATCCTCAAGCCTGGTCTTTTTATAAAGCATATTAATGAAATTTTCAGCATCAGCATCTTTACGAAGTTCAATTACGATTCGTATTCCTTCTTTAGAGGACTGATTGGAAATATCAACAATATCATTGGTCTTTTTAGTTTCATGAAGAGCCGCAACGTCCTGTAAAAACTTACCGATATTGGCTCCAATCATGGTATAAGGAATCTCAGTAATGACAACATTAACCTTGCCGCCCTTTGCCTTTTCTATTTCCACTTTACCACGAATCTTAATTTTACCCTGACCGGTCTCATATATTTCCAAAAGGTCATCTTTATTGCAAACAATACCACCGGTTGGAAAATCCGGGCCCTGAACATATTTCATCAGTTCTCTATTGGTAATGTTCTCATCCTTCATATACGCCTTAGTTGCATCAATCACTTCTGCAAGGTTATGGGGCGGAATACTGGTAGCCATACCAACGGCAATACCTTCTGCACCATTTACCAACAGATTCGGGATTTTAACCGGAAGAACGGATGGTTCTTTTTCTGTTTCATCAAAGTTGGGAATAAAATCAACAACATCCTTATCAAGATCACTTAAAAAAGCTTCCTGAGTGATTTTTGCAAGTCGGGCTTCTGTGTAACGCATGGCAGCCGCCCCATCCCCTTCAATGTTACCAAAGTTACCATGTCCGTCAACAAGGGGTAATCCTTTTTTAAAATCCTGTGTCATAACGACAAGGGCATCATAAATAGAGCTGTCACCATGAGGATGATATTTACCCATGGTATCGCCTACAATACGGGCACTCTTACGATATGGTTTATCATATCTGATGCCAAGTTCATGCATATCATAAAGAGTACGTCTTTGAACAGGCTTCAAACCATCCCTTACATCAGGAAGTGCTCTTGCTATAATAACGCTCATAGCATAGTTAATATAGGATTTCTGCATTACGTCAGAATATTCAGTTCTAATAATTCTTTCTTGTTCCATATCTGCCTCCTATATCCTACACATCAAGCTCTGCATCTGTTGCATGGGTATAGATAAATTCTTTTCTCGGCGGTACATCTGTACCCATAAGAAGCTCTGTCATATTGGATGCCTGGATAGCGTCTTCAATCTCAACACGCTTCATTAATCTGCGCTCAGGATCCAGGGTCGTTTCCCATAACTGCTCTGCATCCATCTCACCAAGACCTTTATACCTTTGCAGCGTAAAGGCACCTTTATGTGTCTTTCTATATTTTAAAAGAGCCGCATCATCATAAAGATATTCTTCCTCGCCTTTTGACGGCATTGCTTTATACAAAGGCGGCATTGCAATATAAACGTGGCCTTCAAAAATAAGCTCCGGCATAAATCTGTAAAATAAAGTTAATAACAAAGTAGAAATATGGGCACCGTCAACGTCGGCATCGGCCATAATAATGATTTTGTCATAACGAAGCTTACTAATATCGAAATCATTACCATAACCTTCCGAAAAACCACAACCAAAAGCATTAATCATGGTTTTAATCTCTGCATTGGCAAGCACTTTATCGATACTTGCTTTTTCAACGTTTAAAATCTTACCGCGGATTGGCAAAATAGCCTGATACATACGGTTTCTTGCCATTTTGGCACTACCACCAGCAGAATCACCTTCGACGATAAATATCTCGCATTTCTTAGGGTCTTTTGATTCGCAGTTAGCAAGCTTTCCATTTGAGTCAAAGGAGAATTTCTGCTTTTGAAGCATATTGGTTTTGGCTTTTTCTTCCGTCTTACGAATCTTAGCCGCTTTTTCCGCACAGGAAATAACACCTTTTAAGGTTTCTAAATTCTTATCAAAGAAACGTACAATTTCATCTCCCGTTACTTTGCTTACAGCTTTGGCCGCATCCTGATTGTCAAGCTTTGTCTTTGTCTGTCCTTCAAAACGGGGATCACGGTGTTTAATGGAAATAACCGCAGTCATACCGTTACGTACATCAGCACCGGTGAAATTAGCATCTTTTTCTTTTAAAATACCAAGTTCCTTCGCATAATTGTTAATGACAGTAGTAAACATGGTCTTAAAACCTGTAATGTGAGTACCACCCTCTGCATTGTATATATTATTACAAAAACCAAGAACGTTTTCATGGAACTCGTTCACATACTGGAATGCAACTTCTACCTGAACATCATCCGATTCCCCCTGATAGTAAACAACATCATGGATTGCCTCTTTGTTCTGGTTAATATCCTTAACAAAGCCGATAATTCCTTCCGGTTCATGATATGTAATCTCTTCAAAAAATGCTTCTCTTCTATCTTCAAAATGAATGGTAAGCTTAGGATTTAAGTACGCTGTTTCATGGAGTCTGCTCTTAATATCTTCTGCACGGAAACGTGTCTTTTCAAAAATGAGAGGATCCGGCGTAAAATTAATCCAAGTACCAGTAGCCTTTGTTTTTCCAATGACAGGTAATAATCCGTTTTGAAGTTCAACGGTAGGATTACCCCTTTCATATTTATCTTCTACAATCTGACCATTTTTGGATACACGTACGGTTAACTGAGTAGAAAGGGCATTTACAACCGATGAACCAACACCATGGAGACCACCGCTTGTCTTATATGCATCATTATCAAATTTACCCCCTGCATGAAGTGTGGTAAACACAAGTCGTTCCGCGCTTATTCCCTTTTCATGCATTTCAACCGGAATACCTCGTCCATTATCAGAAATGGTGGCAGAGCCGTCAGCCTCTAAAATAACTTCAATCTTATCACAGAATCCCGCCAGATGCTCGTCTACGGAGTTGTCAACAATTTCATAGATCAGATGATTTAAACCCTTTGTTGTAACGCTGCCGATATACATACCCGGTCTTTTTCGTACCGCTTCAAGACCTTCCAACACTGTAATATTCGACGCGTCATATGTATTTGCTTTTCCCATAATCAGTTAAGTACTCCTTCTCATTTATGGTTAATATTCCCTAAAACATAGTTAAATTAATTATACACATTGTTGACTTTTTTGTAAACTCTACCAGGGCAAAAAAATACATGATATTGTAATGTCTTTAAAAAAACGCTCAATATCATGTATTTATTAAACATGTAACTTTTTCACAATAGCAACTGCAAGCGCTCCCGGTCCGATATGGCAGGATACACTTAATGATAAGGGATCAACAATAATTTCTCTATCAGGAAATTCTTTTAAAATCTCCTGCTTAAATTCGTTAATTACATCATCGCTGTTTGTATGAGCCATAAAAATGCAACAATCTTCAGGATTACCACCGAATCTTGTGTTAATATCAGATTTTATGGCATTAATCATAATACTCTTTGCCTGGGATACTGTACGGGCTTTGGCAAAAGCATCCAGTTTTTCACCTTGAATCTGTAAAACAGGTTTTAACTTAAGAAGGGTTCCAAGTGCTGCGGCAGCAGGTGTGATTCTTCCGCCTTTTTTTAGATAATACAAGGTATCCAACATAATATAAATGCTGGCATTCAGTCCGTCTTCTTCCAGAATTTTCTGAATCTCTTTGGCTGAATATCCCTTATCAATCAGTAACATTGTATCAAAAATAGCTTGTCTTAAAGTGACGGAAATTCTCTGGTTATTGACTACACATACCTTACCGTCATAATCTTCCGATAACATAATGGCAGTCTGACAGGAACCTGATAATCCGCTGGACATTGGCATATGCACAATTTCATCATACTCTTTTAACAACTCATCCCAAACCTTCATAACATCAGCAGGCGCAGGCTGAGAAGTACAAATATCAACATCAGACTTTAAATATTCATAAAACTGTTCCTGAGATAAAGTTATATCTTCATAATAGGTTTCCTCACCAATATTAAAAGGCATAGGAATTACGGTAATCCCCAATTCCTTAGCTTCATTTTGTGTTATTCCGCTATTACTATCGGTAACGATTGCAATTTTAGCCACGTAATCTCCCTCCAACATCTCCTAATAAGAAACATCAAAATCATAATAACATATTAAGGTTATATTGTTCTAAAGTCAACTTTATTATTTCCATCTTGCAATAAAGACATAAAAAATGGTTGAAATTTTTCCACTCTACTTTCATCATTTACAATCCGTTCAGATACTTCATCTGCTATCTTTAATATTTCTTCATCCTGATAAATATCCCCATGAATAAAGGGAATATCCCCACTTTGGGCAATCCCAGTAATATCACCGGGACCACGAAGCTTCAAATCGCGGTTTGCTATTTCAAAACCATCGTTGGAATGGAGTAAAATATCCAGTCTTTCATTTTGCTTTTTATCCTTTTTTCCATTGATAAAAATACAATAAGACTGCTCCTTTCCTCTTCCGACACGTCCTCTTAACTGATGCAAAGAAGCAAGTCCAAAGCGTTCCGCATTTTCAACCATCATAACCGTAGCATTAGGAACGTTAATTCCTACTTCAATTACTGTAGTAGATACTAAAATGTCAATTTCCCTTGCAGCAAAGTGTTCCATAATCCTATTTTTTTCTTCATTTTTCATTTTTCCGTGCAAAAGTCCCACCCGAATATGCTCCGGAAGCTTTGCTTTTAATTTTTCATAATATTCTATCACATTCTGGGCATCTACGGTTTCGCTTTCTTCGATCATGGGACAGATAATATATGCCTGACGGCCTTTAGCAATTTCTTTCAAAATAAAATTATGGGCTGTGTCACGATAAGAATCTTCCACTACGCAGTTTTTAATAGGAATCCTACCTTGAGGCATCTCATCAACTGCTGATAAATTCATATCCGAATACAGTATCATGGCAAGAGAACGGGGAATCGGTGTCGCACTCATAACAATAACATTCGTTGTAACTCCCTTTTTCACTAACTGTTCCCTCTGTTTTACACCAAAACGGTGTTGTTCATCCGTAATTGCAAGTGCCAGCTTATGGTAAGTTACCGTATCTTGAAATACTGCATGGGTTCCTATCACAATTGAAATGGATCCATTCTCTATTTCCTGTAAAATTACTTTTCTGTCTTTTGCAGTGGTAGAACCTGTTAAAAGACATACTTTGAAATTAAAATGATGCTTTTCAATCAAGGCCTTCATCTGATCAAAATGTTGTCTTGCAAGAACCTCCGTAGGTGCCATCATTGCTGCCTGATATCCGTTAGATGCTGTCATAATCATGGCTAAAAATGCAACTATGGTCTTACCGGAACCAACATCGCCCTGAACCATACGGTTGACGACCTTATCTCCCTGTAAGTCATCACAAATTTCTCCCCACACTCTTTGTTGGGCATTCGTCAATTTATATGGTAGCCCCTCTATCACTCGCTTTGTCTCACCGGTTTCCACCATGGGGTAAAGCGTGTTTAAATATCTCATCTTAGCTTTCATCATCTTTACAGAAAGTAAGAACTGTAGAAACTCAACAAATGCAAATCTTTTTCTGGCCATTGCAAACATATCAAAATCCTTGGGAAAATGCATTTGTTCTATGGCCATATGAATCGGCATAATATTGTACTCATCTAAAAGTTCCTGTGGTAATATTTCATCAACCATAGCGATGCTTTGACGGACCTGTTCTACTGCCGCTCTAATCTTATTACTGGTAATCCCTGTTGTCACAGGATAAACCGGTTGCATTTCATGGAGCATGAATCCATACTCGTCTTCTTTAAAAATACGCGGTTGTTCCATATAATAGCCGGTCTTGTTTTTTCTTAAATACCCATGAAATATATGAACAGAATTTAGTTTTAACACATTTTTTATATAGGGCATATTAAAGAAAGTGATTTTCATCACTTCATTTCCGGTCATTATTTTCACATTAGTGATGGATAAGTTACGTACTCTTATAGGTTTCCCCTCATTCATAACTTTTCCTTTGATTGAAACCAATGCATCTTCATGCTCTTCACATGGATTTATACACTCCGAAAAAACATCGTATTTTCTTGGAAAATAATACAGTAAATCTCTTACCGTTTTAATTCCCAATTTATAAAAATAAGATGCACTTTTAGGCCCGATTCCTTTTATTTTTACAATATCATCATTCAGATTCATATATCTCTCCGGTTATTTCGATTCAAAAATAGGCGGAAATATGTTTTCCGCCTATCTTAATGCCTTATTCTACTGAAATAATATAATAGTAAATCGGCTGACCGCCCTTTTGAAGTTCAATATCACAATCCGGATATTTTTCTTCAATCTTATCTTTAATAACACCGGCAGCTTCCTCGTCAATGTCACTTCCGTAGTAAATACTGATTAACTCAGAATCTTCATCAACCATTGCATCAACCATCTCAAGAACAACTGACTGTAAATCCGTTCCAACTGAAAGGATACCCTTATCGCCAATTCCCATGTAGTCGCCCTGATGAATTTCTTTATCATCAATCATGGTGTCTCGTACTGCGTAAGTTACTTCGCCTGTCTTAACTCTTTCTGCTTCTCCTTCCATATTGGTAAGGTTTTCTTCTGCGGAAAGGTCCGGTACAAAATTAATCGCCGCGGTAATACCCTGTGGAATGGTTTTGGTTGGTACAACCAAAATCTTCTTGTCTTCTGTTAAGGAAGCAGCCTGGTTTGCAGCAAGAACAATGTTCTTATTATTAGGCAAAATAAAGATATTGTCTGCATTTACCTTGCTTATAGCGTTCAACATATCCTCTGTACTCGGATTCATGGTCTGACCGCCTTCAATAATAAAATCAACGCCAAGACTTGTAAAGATTTCCGAAATACCATCACCAACTGAAACAGAAATGAAGCCAAAGTCTTTTTTCTCCATTGGAGTTTCTGCTGTTTCTGCCGCTTCTTTTTCAGCCATCAGGTTTAATTTCTCCTGATGTTCAATTCTCATATTGTCAATTTTCATATTGGAAAGTGCACCATATTTTAAAGCACGCTGGATTGCAAGACCAGGGTCATTGGTATGAACATGAACCTTAACAATATCATCATCGGCAACAACTACAATGGAATCACCGATGGACTCTAAATATTCCTTGAAATCAATTTCCTGTTTAATATTAAAATTCTTAGTTAACATGATAATAAATTCAGTACAATAACCAAATTTAATATCCATTTCAGCCTGAGCATCAATATTTGCTTTAGCAGCATGAGAAACATTTGTTGTCATGGTAAAGTCAACTTCTTTACCTAAGAACGCATCATATGCCCCACGCATAACTTCCATAAGTCCCTGTCCGCCGGAATCCACAACTCCTGCCTGTTTTAATACAGGAAGCATTTCCGGTGTCTGGCTTAACACATAATCACCGTGCTCAATAATCTGTTTGATAAAACTATCAAGATCTGATTCCCCATTATGGGCAAGCTCTGCAGCTTTTTCTGCCATGCCTTTTGCGACAGTAAGAATGGTACCTTCCTTCGGTTTCATAACTGCCTTATATGCAGTTTCAACCGCTTTATCAAAAGCAACTGCAATAATATCCACATCAACAGAATCATAGTCACGTACAACTTTTGTAAATCCGCGTAATAACTGAGATAAAATAACACCGGAGTTACCACGAGCACCACGTAATGATCCTGATGAAATAGCTTTACACAATGTCATCATATCCGGTTGCGCAAGACTGATTACTTCCTTAGCAGCTGACATAATTGTTAATGTCATGTTAGTTCCCGTATCACCATCAGGAACCGGGAAAACATTTAACTCATTAATCCATTCTTTTTTACTCTCAAGACTCTTTGCTCCTGCGATAAACATCTTCGCAAGCAGGCCAGCGTCAATCATATTTACAGCCACAGCCATATCCTCCTAAAATACTAATCCTAATCTATTACTCGTACACCTTCGACGAAAATATTAATTTTTTCAATCTCAAGACCGGTAAAATGTTCTACCTTATATTTTACATTGCTGATTAAGTTATCAGAAACTGCCAGTATGCTTACTCCGTATGCCACGATTACATGGAAATTTAAAGTAAGTTTATTGTTATTCACATCAACAGAAATACCATGTGTCAATTTATCCTTCATTAAAAGACTTACCAAGCCGTCCTTCATATTAACTGATGCCATACCAACAATTCCAAAACATTCCATGGCTACAGTACCTGCATATTGTGCAATAACCTCATTGTCAATTACGATGTTTCCCATATGGGTATTCATAGATCCTTTCATAAGAAACCTCCTTTTTTTTATCAGCACTCACTACATCATATAACAAAACGATGTGATATTCAAATAAAACTTTAATATATTATACCTAATTCCTTGCAAATTGAAAATACTTTTATATTTTTTTCATAATTCTAAACTTTTCGCTTGATTTTCATTTTAACATCTGTTAGAATACCAATGTTGTGAGTTTAAGACTTTAATACGTTTAGGAGGTGTAGTCATGGCTAAATGTGATATTTGTAATAAAGGCGTTCATTTTGGTAATATGGTAAGCCACTCTCATAGAAGATCTAATCATATTTGGAATTCAAACATTAAAACTGTAAAATGTAAAGTGAATGGAGCAGCTAAGAGATTGCATGTTTGCACAAGTTGCTTAAGATCAGGAAAAGTTGAACGTGCTTAATCCATCACCATTGAATTGATGAATGTTAAAAAGACTATCTTGCGATAGTCTTTTTTATTTTTCCATATACAATGCATTTAGACACTCGTACTCTTTTTGAATTTTTTGAAAAGTTACTTTGTCACCGCACATATTATCAGGATGAAAAATCTTGATTAAATCCTTATATCTCTTTTTTAATGCCAATGAACTGTTAACACCCTGAAAAAACGAAAACTCCTCATCAAAAACTTCATAGTTTTTCGTATGATTATTTGCATATTCTCTGTCTGCTTCAAAAATGCGTTTTTGTTTTTCAAACTCTTGTTTATCTTTATCAAGTTGTCTGTAAGCATTTTCTAACATTAACAGTTTTTTATCCACCATATCCTGTTGGTGTTTTAACGTATCACTGTCACGGGACATCTTTTTCTTTAAATCATCCATCTCTTTTTTAAATGATTCTTTATCAAGCATAAATTTGGCATATAACTCGTCCAACTCTTTACGCTCAGCTTTTAAACGTACCTGTTCCCGAAACAGCCACAATTTCAACTCTTTCACATCTTCTTCGGATGTATCAAAAGAATCTAAATTAAAAGTATCCACAGTATCTCTTCCTTTGCATGTTACTTCAGATATCAACATCTGTAAAAATAGAGATTATATCCTACAAGCAGCAATAATATCATTATAACGACTCCCCAAAAATGATTGGGCAATAATAACATGATTAACATTCCCACTGCAATCCAAAATGAAATAAAACCAATCAGTTTTTTCATAAAAACCCGCAAAGCTTATTTACCATAATCTATGCGGGTTTTCTATCAGTTATTCTTCTGTTTTCGGAAATGCAGCTTCAAGGGCTTCATCATCCGTTACATCTTCTTTTTTCTTGGTGATTTTATCAATAACATCCGGAATCATATCCAGAAGCTTGGTAACAGTATCCTGATTCTTTACATTCACAAGTTTTGTGCTTCCGTCCGGCTTAATAACTAGAACGGCACTTGGGGACATCTTACCGCTCATTCCGCCGCCACCGCCGTTTTTCTTATCATTGGCACTGGCTCCTGCACCAACACCAAAAGAAACATCAACCAAAGGGAGAATAATGATATCACCTATTTTCGTAGCTTCCCCTACAACTGTTTTGGTTGATAAAAATACGTCCATTCCTTTAAATAATGAATCAACTACATTACAAAAATTATTCTCTGCCATATGAATTCCTTTCTACCGTCTTCCTCTTTTTAAAACAGCAATCAGTTTCTTAATATTTTTATCTCTCCACAAGCGCAATGCACCAACTAAAAGCACATAGAGTCTGATACGACCTTTAAATTTCAAATCAGCATCTAAAACCTTATTTTCAAAATCTGCTCTGACATTTAAGTTATTACCGTAAATGGGATAAAACATACAGATATAACCAAGTATCTGACCTGTCGTTGCAGGGTCTTCAAATCCAATAAGAAGATTTCCTCTTAATTTACGCGGGGCTATGTGTTTTAAAAGCTTAAATAATACTTTTTTAACCTTTGCATAACAGGTATGAGCAAGCTCGCTTGTTAATACCTTCTTGTAAAACATGATATTCTCTAAAATATTCTTTATTTTATCATAAATCGACTTGATTGTGTACTTAATATTTCTAATTTTATCAATTATCTTTCTAAATACACTTTTTTTACTATCATCCGGATTCTCCGGTGGGTTTTCATCGTTTGATTTTTCTTCCGATTGTTTTTCATCAATGGACTGTTCATCTGATGTATGTTCTTCAAGCTTGTGCTCTTCAGGCTTCTGTTCTTCCGCCTTTTGTTCTTGCGTCTTCTGCTCTTCGGGCTTCAGCTCATCTGCAGCCTTGGATTGAACATTGTCAGAATGCTTATCCTTCACTTTCTCTTTCTTGGGCATAATCTGAATTCCGAATATTTTTACAAAATAACGAAGTTCTTTATCCTCAAAAGTAACCTTAACAGATACAATATGAAATAACCAGGTTACCTTAAATCCTGCCCTGATATCATCCCCTTGCTTTACTGCAATTCCTTTATATTTTACTGCGACAAAAAGAACAATCAGAACTAACAAAAGAAGTAATCCTAAAATAACCGCTATTGTTATGCCTATAATTTTCAAAATTAACAGTAACACACTTAACATTTTATACTCCATTCTGATAAATCAGAAATTTTTTCAATTCATAAGGGTAAGGAGACGAAGCAGAATCTTTCGCAATTTGAACCACTATTTCCTGACACTCTTCTTCACTTGACGCAATTCCAACCACAAATAAGTCCTGTCTTTTAAAATAGCGTTGTTTTAGTTGTAAGGCTTTGAAAAATTCAATTTCATTTACCGTCTGACTTAACACAACAATAAAAACATCCGGCAAGAATTTATTCATTCTAAGTTTCCATTTTATACTGTTTTTCTTCTTTTTTAAGGATTCCCCTACATAAAGATGTTTATAAAAACGCATTCTTTCTCACTCCCATTTTTTACATTGTAACACATTCAAATGCATTTTAAAATATTGACATTTTATATAAAATAAATTACGCTTAAATTAACTACAAAAAGATGGAGGTTGTCTATGTATTCAGTTGCGAGAATGGCTCTTAAACCGGGTATGGAATTAGCAGAAGATGTTCTTTCTTCTACTATGGAAATTATTCTCCCCGCAAATACAGTTTTAACCGAAGAATCAATCAACAAATTATCCCTCTATTCTGTTATGTGTGTTTCTATCAAAGACGAATCCGACTATGCGGTTACACACTTTGAACGGGTACGTTGTAATAAAAATTACAAAGAATTTGAGCGGGTATATATTAACAATCTTAATGCTTACAAGTATATGATTGATAGTTTTTTACATGATCAATCCCCTATTAATCTTACTTACCTGATGCAGATTCATGACAATATTGCCATGCTTCCAAGAACACGTGAACAGTTATTAGACTGGCTCTATAACATGTTGCCCAACGAAGATGTTCTTACATATGCACATAGTCTTAATTCAGCATTGGTTGCAAATGTATTTGGTATCTGGCTTGGTCTTGATGACGAAGATATCAGGCTGTTAACTCTTAGCGGATTCTTTTATGACATTGGTAAAATGAGATTGCCTGCAGACATTTTATGGAAGTCTGATAAATTAACCGATGAAGAATTCGAATTAATGAAAACTCATACTACTATAGGATATAATATTTTACACAAAAAAGGAATTAATGAGCGTATTGCAAATGCTACTCTCATGCACCATGAACGTGCAGACGGTTCCGGATATCCAAGCGGACTAAAGGATAATGAGATTGATATTTTTGCAAGGTATATGGCAGTTGTTGACTCCTATGTGGCTATGACAAGTGCACGTTCTTATAGGCCGGCATTAAATCCTTTTGAAGTAATTAAAAATTTCCAAAAAATAGGCGTTGAAAAATTCGGGAACTGGATTCTAAGACCCATACTGTCCCGTATCGCCAATATCCATTTAGGCGCAACAGTAAAACTGAGTAACGGTATGATTGGCGATGTTATTCTAATTAACCAGGATGCTTTAACTAAACCGTTGATTAAGCATGGTGATGAACTTATTGACATGACCAAAATGCCGGATGTGGAGATTATTGCAATTCTATAAAATAAACCAAAAGGAGTTTCACTGTTTCGTGAAACTCCCTTTTTTTACTTCATGTTTTTTCTGATTCCCCATTGATTCTGCTTCTTCAACTCCAAATATTCCTGATATGCTTTTTCAAGAATCTGCTTCTCATTTGAAAATTTTAACAAATGATATGCCTCATGGTATTTATAAAAACCTGAATCAACGAAGTATTCTTCGCGTTGTGGTTTGCTGTAATAGCTGTCAGCCATCATCAGATACCAGTGAACTTCCTTGCTAACCGTATCTTCCGGAACGGTAAAGGTATATTCACTCTTACCTATATACTTTACTATTGTTGCCTTTGCACCGGACTCTTCCAGTACTTCTCTTAATGCGGTATCCTTAAACTCTTCGCCCGCCTCTACAGTTCCCTTTGGCAATACCCAACCTTCGTATTTATTACGATAATTCTTATACAAAAGTAATATCTTACCTCGGAAAATCACCACACCGCCACAGCTAGTCGCTTCTATCATAAGCCTTCCTCCTGTTTAGGTGTATCATTACGGCTAGTATAGACTATTTTCACTTATTTTACAAGTTAAAATATATTTCAAACAATTTATCTGCAATGGGTACCGCATAACTTCCACCGGTACCGGCTCCCTCCAATAAAACAGTAACACATATTTCAGGATTATCGAATGGAGCAAATCCCGTAAACCATGCATGACTGCTGTCAGAGGTTGATGAATACTCAGCTGAACCAGTCTTGCCTGCTGCATTCCATGCTTCATTTATCCCCTTCGCAGTCCCTGAAACAACTGTCTCTCTCATGCATTCACTAAGAAATTGGGATTCTTCCATACTCATTAACACTTCATAAACCGTAGCCGAAGAATCCTCTACAACATTGCCATAAGCATCCGTCACATAATCTACCAACACAGGCTTCATTAATTCTCCTTTATTGGCGATGGCAGATGTTATGAGAGAAATATGCAAAGGAGTCACCAATGTATCCCCTTGACCAATAGATAGTTGTACCTTTTTTGGAACAGTCAACTCTTCATTTACCGTAACCCTACTCTTTTCATAAGCAATGTCCAGAGGCAAAAACTCACCAAACAGCATTCCAGATAATGTATCTGTAAACGAATTCATATGAAGATTTAATACAATATCTGCGAACATGCAATTGCAGGATTTTGCAAGACCTTCTTTTAAAGTAAGCACCCCATGTGCTTTATGATTATAACAATGTATGGAATATGGTTCATACAAAAAGGTACCTGAACACTCATAGGTATAATCATTATATAGCTCAGGGTTTTCTCTCATATACTCTAATAAAGTAAAAATTTTAAACGTCGATCCGGGCGGATATAACCCCTCTGTTGCCCTATTTAAAAATACAGAAGATTCTTTTTGTGATTCACTTAAGTTTCCCCAAATATCATCCAATTGATTCGGATTGAACCCGGGATTTGATACCATAGCCAGAACTTCTCCTGTCTTCGGACGTGTAACAATAATCGCACCAGTATATTCTCCCAACAAATCATAGGCTGTCTGTTGTAATGTTACATCCAAAGTAGTAACAACATCATATGCCTTTAGCTTATTCTGTTTTAACTCTGCTTTTATCTGTTCTAAAGCAGATTCACTACACATGGAAAGATAAAAATTCTCACTTCTTTCGATTCCTGACTTTCCATGGGTATGATACCCTACAACATGGGAAAACACTTCACCATAGGGATAACTGCGATATAAATTGCCTGTATCATCTTTTAAAGTAACTGCCAGTGTTTCACCATGGGAAGCAAAAATACTTCCCCTTATCTGACATTCCGCTTTTTTATCTACACGTCCCACATTATATTCATTTTTAATAACATTGCCACTATCTTTTACCAAAAAAACAATGAGATAACTGATTAGTCCAATAAATACAATAGTAAATCCAAACATCAAATATACTATTTCATGTCTTCCATTATCTGATTCAAAATTACTTTCCGTTCTAAAATCATCATCCTCTTCCTCTTCGTCACACATGTAATCAATCAATGAGTCCGTGATTATTGCTTCCTCATTATCTTGCAGTTCTTTTAAATGCACTAAGTATAACCCTTCAAAAAAAGCGAACAAAATTCCTGTTGTAAGGACACTGCTTCCACCATAGCTTACAAAAGGTAAAGTAACTCCTGTTAACGGAATATACTTGGTACTTCCTCCTATGGTAAGTAATACTTGAAAAAGATAAGTGACTGATAGCCCGGTTGCCAGAAGTTTATAAAAACGGTCCTTTATTAAAAGAGCAATTTTCTTAAATTGGAAGAAGCAATTCAGACAAATAAGTATCAAACAGATTCCATAAATCATTCCGAATTCTTCCACAAAAGCCGGGAATATCATATCCGCTTCCACATAAGGGATATATCTTGGCATTCCCCCAAACAAACCACTACCAAACCATCCTCCCATTCCCATGGAGAATAATGCCTGAATAATCTGGTATCCTTTTCCCTCAATATCCTGCCAAGGATTCATCCAAATATCTACGCGTACTTTTACATGAGAAAACATAATATACGCCACCATAGCAGCTATCACAAACAATATACAGCTTCCCCAAAAATAGAATGGTTTGCCGCTTGCTACGTACAAAACACATACAAAAACCACCGCAAAAATCAAAGCTGAGCCCAAATCCCTGCTGGCAACTAACACTAACACATACACACATGTAATAAGGGCTGATAAAGACACCTTCACAAACTTTGCATTCTTATATAATAAGGATGCCAAATTTAAAGCAAAAATAATCTTAATAAATTCCGACGGCTGGAAGGTAAATCCGTAAATATTAACTGCAATTTTGGCACCGTTAATGGTTTCAGCCATAATTAGCACACCCATTAAGGCACCAATACCGACAACAGAATAGATACCGCTTAAATTCTTAAGGAATCTGAATTTATGTACCACCACAGGTACAAGCATAATACAGCACAAAGCTAAAGTGGCAAAAATAAGCTGTCTTGTTGCTTTCAGTGTATTGATTCTGGAAATCATAATGAAACCATTGGATAAAAGGAAACAAATATGATAAACCAAAAGCTTATTCTGTTTTTTATATATGGATTTATAAACGAATAAAAAAGCATACAGTAATAATAAAGATACAAAACCATAGATTAAATAATAAAAGTTCTGACTTTTTACATACAAAACACAAAAGGCAAAAATATGTATAACTGATATTTCAAAGAGCTGCCTTACATAGACAGCTCTCTTTTCTTCAGGTCTTTTGCATAATAAGACACGGAAGCTATCTAAGGTATACAGCAATATAAATAACACAAAAATGTATTTAGACATAGCTATCATAGCTTCCACTCCTTACTTTTTATTCTACTCCTCTGTTAAAGTGGCCATTGGTATACTCTATCAAATCTAACTGTGTTGAAATCCCCATATAATAGTCCATAATTTCTTTTACTTCTTTACTGTCTTCAAAAGTAAAAGCAACTCTGTTTGCAAACACCGGAATTCTTGATACATCTTCTGATTTTTTGTGCAAAGAATATACCACACTATTGTAAATTACATTATAACATTCCCTACAATTCATTCTGACAGGTAATTTTTTATGATATCGGTCTGTTATGGAAATTACTTCATTTGAATGACTGCACTTATTCCGTGTTTTCAATATACAATTTGCAGTAAACATAACCGGAATTCTTCCATATACTAACATTTCTGCTTTATCCGATGCCACTCCCATTAATTCCTTAAAATTCAACTCAACAGGCAATGTATATTCATCTGCTACATTTTCACATACAGCATGAACCGCACTCTTATTAAAGGTATAAATTGTATGGTCGGCAATAACAGGCAGTTCACATTGCAGCTCATTTAACAATTCAACTTCTTCTAAGTTACGTACCAGAATCCCATGAATAGGATACCTGTTCAACAATTCCTTCAGTACTGTTTTATACTGATTTTTTCTTTTTTGCCTAAGAATGTATGGTAAGGCAATATAAATATGAACCTCATTTCCTCTATGAAGAACAATATCTATTTCTTTATCGTTAAAAAGATAATCTTCTACATAGATTCTTTCACAAGAATACTGATTTAATACAGTATCCAACTGCTCCATAGTTGAAACTAAAACATGAGTATGTGGCTTACTTGTGTTATAAATCAATTTAGCATTATCATACTCCGGCTTTACCGCAGTACGCATATACGGCAACAACATGGCTTCTTTTAACTTATCAAAAGCATTTCTTCTGAGCTCATTCAACACTTTAACAGGACAAAAACAGTTTCCTTCCATTTGTATATCAATCTGTTTTAAGTAAAACTCTGTATTACCTGTTTTGGTAAGCTGTTTTATCACGTTTTCTTCCGATAAAGGCTGATTTTTCGCTTCATCTACCACGTTGCCCTCTACTGTAACACTGACCCCTGACTCTTCATGCACAATGGTCAGACTTAATGGCATGCCCACAGACATATACAAATAAGCAGTCACCGGCAGTTGTTTTAATTTGGTTAAATATTGTTCCCCTATTTGGTCCAATAGTGCTTGTGACACTTCGGAATATGCCGGATTATCAAGAGTAATCATATCCTTACCGTTATGCTTCTCATAATATCCAAGACTTCTTTCTTTTCTGATATATAACTGATTCAATATATCCATATCTTTTGCATCAATTCTAAAAGGCTTATCAGGATTCTCATAATACTGATCAATATATTTCCGATAAATAGCGGTAACTCCTGCAGCATACTCAGGTCTTTTCATACGGCCTTCAATCTTAAAAGAATCAATCCCTGCATTAATAAGCTGAGGAATCATTTCTATGGTACACATATCCTTAAGACTTAAGTAATGTTGATTCATACCATCATATTCATAAGAAAGACGACAGGGTTGGGCGCACCTTCCCCTGTTTCCGCTTCTTCCGCCAATCAGACTACTAAACAGACATTGACCGGAATAACAATAACAGATAGCTCCATGAATAAAAGTTTCTATTTCAAGACCACATTCTTCTTTCATATCTTTAATTTCAGTTAAAGACAACTCTCTTGCCGGAACAACTCTGGTTACTCCAAACTGTTTTAAATAATTGGCACCATTAGCCCCTGTAATGGTCATCTGAGTACTTGCATGAAGTTCCAATAATGGAAAATGTTCTTTTAAATATTTTAAAACTCCCAAATCCTGAACGATAACACCATCCAAACCATGTTCATAAAAAGGCAAAATATAATCATATATTTGATCTATCTCAGAATCTTTCACCAAGGTATTTAATGTAAGATATATTTTCTTTCCGAATAAGTGGGCATAATCAAGGGCTTGTATCAATTCGTCACAAGAAAAATTATCTGCATAAGCTCGTGCACCAAATTGCTTCCCCGCTAAATATACGGCATCAGCGCCTGCATTCATTGCACCGATGAACGCCTGATAGCTTCCGGCCGGTGCTAATAATTCAACTTTATGGCTCATCATGCAAAAAAACCTCCTATATCAGATAAAAGGTTGTCAATTGACAACCTTTTATTTATCACACATATGTATTCTCACTTCATCTCAGCTTCCATACGAATTATCTTCTTATTCGCTTCGTTTAATTCATTCTGAAGATTCTTCATATTCTTCTCAGTATTCTCCAATTTAATCTGAGAAGCGATTAATTCATGCTTCAAATCGTATAATTCTTTTTCCTTAGTCTGAATGTCTTCTTCCAAAACACTAATCTGCTTCTTCGCCTTAAAGTAATCATCGGCAACATTCAACTGCAACAAAACGTTCTGAGTATCCAACGGCAATCTGCGAAAACCGTCTACTTTCGAATATTCTGCAAGCTTATTATTAATATATGAGGCTACCTTTTGCAAGTACTCCTCACTCTCATAGCCGCTTAAAGTATATACTTTACCGCCAATGATAACTTCAGTATCGGTTTTGTTAGACATCTTAGCACCCCACTTGTACAAAATGTTGACATTAAAAAATACCCATATACAACATCTATTATAACAAATTACAAAGGAATTTCAAGACCTAAATGACGATATGCTAATTCTGTTGCCACACGTCCTCTTGGAGTTCTGTTAATCAGTCCGTTTTTCAGTAAATAAGGTTCATATACATCTTCTAAAGTGCCGGAATCTTCGCTGATAGCAGCCGCTAAAGTATCAAGACCTACCGGTCCTCCGTTAAATTTAAGAATCATCGTCTTAAGAATATTACGGTCAATCTGATCAAGCCCCAACTTATCCACTTCCATAATATCCAAGGTTTCCTTAGCTACCTTTTCCGTAATGACTCCGTCATATTTTACCTGAGCAAAATCACGTACACGCTTTAAGATTCTGTTTGCAAGACGCGGAGTACCCCTGCTTCTTCTGGCAAGCTCTAAAGCCCCCTCAGGCTCAATTTCCACATTTAATACCTTTGCCGAATGCATAATAATTACTTTCAATTCATCTACCGTATAATATTCCAGATGATGAATCACGCCGAATCTGTCTCTAAGGGGTGCTGACAGTAATCCGGCACGGGTTGTTGCACCAATTAAAGTAAACTTAGGTAAATCAAGTCGTAAGGATCGTGCTGAATCTCCTTTGCCAATCATAATATCAATGACATAATCTTCCATAGCAGGATATAGTACTTCTTCCACTTGTCTGTTTAAACGGTGAATTTCATCAATAAAAAGAATATCTCCCTCTTGAAGATTATTCAGTAAAGCAGCTACTTCTCCCGGTTTTTCAATAGCCGGTCCACTGGTTACCTTCATATGAACACCCATTTCATTGGCAATAATTCCCGCAAGAGTTGTCTTACCAAGTCCCGGTGGTCCATAAAAAAGCACATGGTCTAAGGATTCACCTCTTAATTTTGCTGCTTCAATATATATTTTTAAGCTTTCCTTTGCTTTTGCCTGTCCAATATAATCCTTAAGAACTTGGGGACGTAAGCTTCCTTCAATTACAATATCCTCTTCCTGTAAAGAAGTCTCAATAATTCTTCTGGCCATAACAAACTCCAATCATTCATCATCCTGACTAAAATGCCAACTTCTTCAATGCTTCTTTTAAAATATCTTCTGTAGACATGTCTGCCGTAACGGCACACTTTTGAATTGCTTTCATGGATTCTGTGGGTGAATATCCAAGTGCAATCAATGCCTGCATTGCTTCTGTCTGATTATCGTTCTGATTAACATTCACAGAAACATTTCCGGTATCATAAGAAGATCTTAACACATCTTCCGGTTGTATCTTATCTTTTAAATCAATAATGATACGCTCTGCTGTCTTTCCGCCAATACCGGGAGCTTTTGATATAGCCTTAGAATCGTGGGCTATAATAGCCATCTGTAACTCCTGAACGGTAAAATAAGACAAAATACCAAGGGCAACCTTGGGTCCTACTCCATTAACAGTAATAAGCTTTTTAAACAAATCATGTTCATCCTTGGTCACAAATCCAAATAACTGTACTGCATCCTCGCGTACATGGAAATATGTATAGACCTTAACTTCATCCTGTATACCGCTAAGCTGTTCTGCAGTCTTATCAGAAACCTTAATCTGATAACCTATATTATTACATTCCAATACTAATTCATCTTGAAAGATATCTGAAACGAATCCCTTAATAAACGATATCATAAAACTCCTTCCCGGTTTACAAGCCCTTTTAATACAGGTAACAACAGACGTACCAGTAAACCTATAACAAGACCGCTAACCATCCCCACCATCATAAGAAACGGAACATAGAACAATACCCCTGATGTTGTGGTAATAATAAAAGCAATAAAAAGCTGTCCGAGATTGTGTCCTACGCTTCCCATAATGCTGACACCTACTATGGAAAATCCACGGAAACGCTTTAAGATCACCATAAATACCATACTGACACAAGCACCCGAAATACTATACATAATGCTGTACAGATTACCGAATAACAACCCCATTAATATAATTCGGATAAAGTTAATATAGCATGCTTCTTTTATTCCATATAAATATAAAACAAACAAAACCACCAAATTGGCTAATCCTAATTTAGCACCCGGAATTCCCATCTGAAAAGGAAACAAAACTTCTATGTAACTTAATATCATGGACATTGCCGCAAACAAAGCCAGTTGTGTTAATTTTTGAACTTTCATTAATAACTTACCCCATCTAACTTAGTCTGCTCTTTTGAAAGAATAGTAATGGTCACACGATTCGGCAAACAAATTATCGTCTCTCCACTCAAACTAATCTCTTTCTGATTCACACAGGTCTGATCCTTACAATCAGCCGAAGTCACCCTAACAGTTCCGTCAACAATAGAAATCTCATTATAAGCTCCATTGGACTCAAGCATAATGGTCTTATCCTCAAACAGTGGATATACACCATAAATCTCCCTATCTAAGCGAACCTCAACCATATTACCCTCGTCCCCGTAATACAGACCATATCCAAAATAAACAACACACGATATAAAAATAATAACAATGATTAAAATAAAGTCTTTTTTCTTCATAAAAGCATTTTATCACAATCGAACATATGTTTCAAGTAAAAACGCCTCCTATTTTGAAGTATTTCTCTTCAAAATAAGAAGCGTTAAAAAACTTATTTTTCGTTGATATAGTTGATTAATCCACCCTTATCAATGATTTTCTGCATAAATGCCGGGAAAGCCTGACCTTTATATGTTTCATTTTTTGTAATGTTAGTAATCAAACCGGAATCAAAATCTACCATTACTTCATCACCTGCTTCGATCTTTTCAGAAGCTTCCTTACATTCGATAATCGGTAATCCGATATTGATTGCATTACGGTAAAAGATTCTTGCAAAGGTTTCAGCAATGACACAGCTGATTCCTGAAGCCTTGATAGCGATTGGGGCATGTTCTCTGGAAGAACCGCAGCCAAAATTTTTGGTTGCTACCATAACATCGCCCGGTTTTACCTTATTTACAAAGTCTTTATCAATATCTTCCATACAGTGTGTTGCAAGTTCCGCAGGATCGGAAGAATTCAAATATCTTGCAGGAATAATAACGTCAGTATCTACGTTATCTCCGTATTTTAATACAATACCTTTTGCTTCGTTCATTCTGTCATCCTCCTAATTAATCAAGCTCACAAGGGCATGAAATCTGACCTGTAATGGCACTTGCTGCTGCAACTGCAGGACTTGCAAGATAAATTTCAGATTTAATATGACCCATACGTCCTACGAAGTTACGGTTAGTTGTAGAAACGCAACGTTCGCCTTCAGCTAAGATACCCATATATCCGCCAAGACATGGTCCGCATGTAGGTGTACTTACAACTGCACCTGCTTCAATAAAGGTTTTAAGTAACCCTTCTTCCATTGCCTGAAGATAAATCTTCTGTGTTGCAGGAATGATAATACAACGGATTCCTTTTTTTACTTTTCTGCCTTCTAATACCTTTGCAGCAATTCTTAAGTCGTCAAGACGACCGTTGGTACAAGAACCGATTACAACCTGATCAATTACAACAGGTTCTTTAATCTCATCAATTGTCTTTGTATTTTCAGGAAGATGAGGGAAAGCAATGGTTGGTCTTAATGAACCAAGATCAATGTCATATACTTCATCATATACTGCATCTTCATCTGCTTCATATACTTTAAACTGTCTTGTGGAATGTTCCTTCATATATTCAATAGCAAGGTCATCTACAGGGAAAATACCATTTTTACCACCGGCTTCAATTGCCATATTGGCAACAGTGAAACGGTCATCCATAGACATATTCTTAACACCTTCGCCTACAAATTCCATAGATTTATATAAAGCGCCGTCAACACCAATCATACCGATGATATGAAGAATTAAATCTTTACCGCTAACCCATGGTTGAAACTTGCCAGTAAGGTTAAACTTAATCGCTCCCGGAACTTTAAACCAAGCCTTGCCGGTTGCCATACCTGCAGCCATATCAGTACTTCCAACACCTGTTGAAAATGCTCCCAATGCTCCATATGTACATGTATGTGAGTCAGCACCGATAATCACATCACCTGCTACTGTTAATCCTTTTTCCGGTAAAAGTGCATGTTCAATACCCATTTCACCTACTTCAAAGTAGTTAGTAATCTCGTTGCGTCTGGCAAATTCACGTACACATTTGCAGTGTTCTGCAGATTTAATATCTTTATTTGGTACAAAGTGGTCAGGTACTAAAGCAATTTTATCCTTATTAAATACTCCGTCCACTTTCATCTTTTCCATTTCTTTAATGGCAACAGGGCTTGTAATATCATTACCTAATACTAAGTCCAAATCTGCCTCAATTAACTGTCCGGCTTCAACATAGTCAAGTCCCGCATGAGCAGCTAAAATCTTCTGAGTCATTGTCATTCCCATAACTGTTTCCTCCTGTAAAAATCACTCTGCTATGTATTCTAGCACACATTTATCCAATCTTCAATCAGATTTATATGAACAAAATAAGAGCAGACCTCATTTCTGAAATCTGCTCTCATAAGCTTATAAACTATTATTAGTTGTTGATAAATTTATCAGCTTCGTTGTTCCAGCTGTAAAGTTTACGAACTTCTTCACCAACTACTTCTGATGGATGCTCAGCAGCAAGTTTCTTCATAGCTTTGAAGTGAGCCTGACCGCCTGCAGCAGACATATCAAGTAAGAAGTCTTTAGCAAAAGTACCATCCTGGATGTCTTTTAAGATCTTCTTCATAGTCTTCTTAGTTTCATCTGTAATAATCTTAGGACCTGTAATATAGTCACCGTATTCAGCTGTATTAGAGATAGAATATCTCATTCCTGCGAAACCTGACTGATAAATAAGGTCTACGATTAATTTCATTTCATGGATACATTCGAAGTAAGCATTTCTTGGATCATATCCTGCTTCAACTAATGTTTCATAACCAGCCTGCATTAATGCACAAACACCACCGCAAAGTACTGCCTGTTCACCAAAAAGGTCAGTTTCAGTTTCTGTTCTGAATGTTGTTTCAAGAACACCTGCTCTTGCTCCACCGATTGCAAGTGCATATGCTAAAGCTTTATCTAAAGCTTTACCTGTAGCATCCTGATGAACAGCTACAAGACAAGGAACACCTTTTCCAGCCTGGTATTCGCTTCTTACTGTATGACCAGGTCCCTTTGGAGCGATCATAGTAACGTCTACGTTCTTTGGTGGGATAATCTGGTTAAAGTGAATAGCAAAACCATGAGCGAACATTAACATGTTACCTTCTTCAAGGTTTGGCTCAATATCTTTTTTGTACATAGCTGCCTGTTTTTCATCGTTGATTAAGATCATGATGATATCAGCCTTTTTAGCTGCTTCTGCTGCTGTATATACTTCAAATCCCTGAGCAACTGCTTTGTCCCATGATTTTGATCCTTCATAAAGACCAATAATTACGTGACATCCTGACTCCTTTGCATTTAATGCATGAGCATGTCCCTGGCTACCATAACCAATGACAGCGATTGTCTTTCCTTCAATTGCTGAAAGATTACAGTCCTGCTGATAATAAATTTTTGCTGACATTTAAAATTTCCTCCTAAAAATGGTTAAAAATAATATATAACTGAAAGGTTTCCCCAAGAGTTAACTATTGAATCTTCACTACGTTTTCAGAACCTCTGCAAAGACCTGCGATACCTGTTCTTGCAAGCTCTAAAATTTCATAGCCTTCGATTAATTTAAGGAATGCATCTACCTTACTCAGATTACCTGTAATCTCTACAATAAGGCTATCAGATGCTACGTCAATGATATTAGCTCTAAAGATATTTGCTACTGCAATTACGTTCTGTCTTTCTGAAACATCTGCTTTAACCTTAATTAATGCAAGTTCACGGTAAACGCTGGTTTCAGGCTCCAATTCAACAACATGGCGCACATCTTCAAGCTTTGCAACCTGTTTTTCAATCTGGTCAAGAACTTCATCATCACCGGATGCAACAATGGTAATACAGGTATACTGTGTGTTTGCAGTAACACCTGAGGTAATACTTTCGATACTATAACCACGTCTTGAAAATAAACCTGAAATTCTGCTTAACACACCTGAATTATTATCTACAATAATTTGAAATACTTTTTTATTCATAAATAACCCTTTCATGCTTAAAACACTATGTAATATGTGTTCCTAATTAATACCACTAAGCATAAACAAAATTTTAACAATAAAAAGATAAAATGTCAATTATTACTTATCTTTACATTTGGGTAAAGCTACGGTTCCTGTTCTTGCAACTTCAACAATACTGATTTGTTGAAGCATGGAAATAAATAACTCTACTCTTTCAGGCACATCGCAAATCTGAATCATCATCATGTTTTTAGACATGTCCACGATATCACCCTTCATCATTTCGGTAATTTCCATAATATCTCTTCTGGTAGATTTATTATATTTTACCTTAATAAGCATTAATTCCCTGCTGATACTCTGGGATTCATCAAAAGTCTTTACCTTAATAACATCAAGCTTTTTATTTAACTGTTTTTCAATCTGTTCAATGGTACGTTGATCTCCGGAGCTGACAATAGTCATACATGACACTTCCGGATCATCCGTCTCCCCTACAACAAGACTGTCAATATTATAGCATCTTCTTGCAAAGAGTCCTGCAACCTTACCTAAAACACCGGCTCTGTTTTCTACCAAAACACTGTATATTCTTTTCACGTAAACACTCCTTTATGTCATGTTTTCTTATCTTACAATATCCATTGGGTCAATGATGCATTCCATAAGAACAGCTTCATCATTTTCTAAAAACTCACGGATTGCTTCTTTTGCATTTTCCATAGTATGAAGACGGATAAACTTCATATCATAAGCCGCAGCAATTTTTTCCAAATCAGGGCTTCCTGTTAAATCAATAACAGAATAATGTTCTTTGTATGTAAAATGCTGATATTCTCTAACCATTCCAAGTACGCCGTTCTTTAACACGATAACCTTGGATTTAATACCGTGCTGACGCATGGTAGCAAGTTCCATCATGGACATCTGGAATGAGCCGTCACCACATACTGCAATTACCTGTTTATCAGGATTTGCAAGTTTAGCTCCCATTGCTGCTGGAATACTGTAACCCATAGTACCCATACCACCTGATGTTAAGAAATAACCGTCTTTTACAATGTGGTATCCGCAAGACCAAATCTGGTTCTGTCCAACGTCCGCAACATAAACCGCATTGTCCTGCATCTGATTGGATAGCTCTGTAATAAATGCAGCAGGGTCCACATATTCAGGATTCGGATTTCTCTTTTTCGCCATGGTCACACGATACTCATTTAACTGTTGCACCCAATCGTCGTGGTCACATTCGATATCCTGTTTTAAGATTTCTTCAAAAATATTTTTTACATCGCCAACGAGAGGGATGGTAGCACCTGCCACTTTACCGATTTCTGCAGGGTCTACGTCAATATGTACCAAAACCTTATTTTTCGTAATCAAATCAGGTTGGCTTACTGCTCTGTCAGCTACTCTGGCGCCAACAACAATCAATAAATCTGATTCGTTCATGGCACGGTTCGCATAAGCCTTTCCGTTATTTCCAACCATACCAAAATAAAGGGGATGATTGGTAGGCATTACGCCAATTCCCATCATGGTTGATACAACAGGCAAATTGCACTTTTCAGCAAATTTAATAATCTCATGCTTTGCTTCGCTTAATAATACGCCGCCTCCAACACACATAATAGGCTTCTTAGCACGTTCTACTTCACGTTCTACTCTCGCAATCTGAACCGGATTACCCTTAACAGTCGGCTTGTATGTTCTCATACATACTTCTTCAGGATATTTAAATTTTGAAATCACCGCATTCTGAATATCAATGGGAACATCAATTAATACGGGTCCCTTTCTACCGGTTCTTGCAATATGGAACGCTTCTTTAAAAATACGCGGAATATCTTCCACATTTTTTACAAGATAACTGTATTTTACAAAAGATTCAACCGCACCGGTAATATCAGCTTCCTGAAATACATCACTACCCAGTAATTCACTGTTTACCTGACCTGTAATACATACAAGGGGAATACTGTCTGCAAAAGCAGTTGCAATACCTGTAATAAGGTTCGTTGCCCCCGGTCCGCTTGTTACTGCACATACACCTACTTCTCCGGTGGTACGTGCCAAACCGCTTGCAGCATGCGCTGCATTCTGTTCTGTACGGATTAATACAGTCTGAATATCAGAATCTAATATACTATTATAAAAAGGACAGATAGCCACACCCGGATAACCAAATATTGCTTTTACGCCTTCCTGTTCCAGGCATTTTACCATTGCGTCTGCACCTAACATATGTTAATCACCAATCCTTCATGTATTTTTATTCATTGAACATCAATTAGAATAATTCTACCACAAGAATCACGTTAAGCCAACAACTTTTTAGCCACTTCTACGGCTTCCTGTGCGTCTTTTGCATATCCGTCGGCACATATTTCATCCTTGTACTCTGGAGTAATTACTGCGCCGCCTATCATCACCTTAATCTGTGGCGCGATTTCATTCTTATATGCGATTACCTCCTTCATGCGTACCATAGTGGTTGTCATCAAGGCAGATAATAATATTATCTTGGCATTTTCTCGGACAGCTGCTTCAAGAATTTCTTCTTTTTTCACATCTTTTCCAAGGTCAATTACCTTATATCCATGATTTTTAAGCATCATAACAACAAGGTTTTTACCAATGTCATGAATATCGCCTTCCACCGTTGCAGCAATAAGGCATTCCTTTTCTTCCTGGTTTTCATTCTGCATGAAGGGCTCTAAATATGAAATTGCCATTTCCATACTTTCCGCACTTGCCATTAACTGTGGCAGGAAATATTTTCCTTTTTCAAAGAGCATACCCACTTCGTTGATTGCAGGCATAAAAGCATTCTCGATGATTTCCTGTGGAATAAAATCATTTTCTAATGCAAGCTTAGTCTCATTAAGAATTGTGTCTTTTTTCCCTTTTAACACACATCTGTAAAGCTCTTTATACTCCTCATTTACACTATCTAGTGCTGACGGAATCGTTTCAACAGGTTTATTTTGAGAAGCTACGCCGGAATTTGCTACCGGTTCAACCCTATTTTCCATATATTCAATATAGCGTAAGTCTGCACCCGGTTTATTTAGGAGCAAATCCGCAGCAAATGCCGCATCAGTAAGGCTTACATTGCTCGGGTTACAAATTGCAAGGGTCAAGCCGTTTTTAATTGCCATTGTTAAAAAAGTACTGTTTATTATCGGACGTTGCGGTAATCCAAAAGAAATATTGGATAAACCACAAATCGTAGCCAGTCCTTTTTCTTTACATTCAGCAATAGTATTAAGAGTGTCTACCGCAGCATTTTTATTGGCTCCAATGGTGGTTACAAGTCCGTCAACAATAATTTCATTCTTATAAAAGCCTAAAGATATGGCTATATCCACCAACTCATCAATGTATTTGCGCTTTATAGCTTCATTTTCAGGCAAACCTTCATCATTTAATGGTAAAAGAATAAATGAGGCACCATATTTCTTAACAATAGGTAACAATTCTGATACTTTATGTTTTTCTAAGGATACAGAATTAACCAATGCTTTCCCCGGATATCTTCTTAGTGCTGCTTCCACAACGGTAATATTACTTGAATCCAGCGATAACGGAAGATTTGTTTCCATTAACACTGTATCCATTACCTTTAGCATGGTTTCTTTTTCATCAATACCGCTCATTCCCACATTAACATCTAAAACTTTGGCTCCTAACGCTTCCTGCTCTTCTACAAATTTGCGAATAATATTTAAGCTTCCTTCTCTAAGCTCCGCCTGCAATGCTTTTTTCCCTGTAGGATTAATACGCTCACCCACAATAACAAATGGGTCGTCTAAACCAAATTCAACTGTCATTCTCTCACTTGTCAAAAAATAATGTGTATTTCTTTCTCTAACAACAGGAACTTTTTGATTTACAAGATTAGCAATTTGATTAATATATTCAGGATTTGTTCCGCAACAACCGCCCAAAATCGTTGCACCTGCTTCAAGTACTGTAACCATTTCTTTTGCAAATTCATCAGGACTCATATCATAACCCGTTGTACCATCAGAATTTAACTTAGGCATACCTGCATTTGGTTTTGCAATAATAGGAACCGAAGTAACCTCAGCCATTTCACGTACAATCATTGCCATTTCCTTAGGGCCTGAGGAACAGTTGGCGCCAAGTGCATCCACACCCAATGCTTCTAACGTAATTGCAGCCGTTTTAGGGTCAGTTCCATACAAGGTTCTTCTATCGCTTTCAAAAGTCAAGGTCGCCATAATGGGTAAGTCACATACTTCTTTTGCAGCAATCACTGCAGCTCTCGTTTCCTGTAAACTCATCATGGTTTCCACAACAAGTAAGTCAACTCCTGCCTCAACTAAATATCCGATTTGTTCCTTATACACCGTCACAAGTTCTTCAAAGTCTAATGTTCCCATTGGAGCAAGCTGTTTACCTGTCATGGTAATATCACCGGCAACATATGCCTTATTCCCAACGGCTTTCTTACTTAACGCAACTAATTCATGATTGATTCTTTGAATATCGTTAGCCAAACCATACTCTTCCAATTTAATACGGTTTGCCGTAAAAGTAGGCGCATATACAATATTGCTTCCTGAATCAACATATTTTTTCTGAAGTTCTATTAAGGCATCCGGATGTTGTAAAATCCATTGTTCCGGACAATGCTTAGAAGTCATTCCCTTTAACATGAGGTTAGACCCTGTTGCACCATCCAAGATAATGTATGATTTTTTCACAAGTTGAACAAATTCCTGTTTTTTCATTATTAATTCCCTTTTCATATATAAAAACAATTTTCAAATATAATATCATGTTTTTAATGATTAAGAAATAAAAACATGACATAAAATCAAAAAGACAGAGCCTTTTATAAAAGACTCTGTCTAATTTCTCTTATTATTATACTATGTACTAATTACTGCTGAGGCTGCTGAGATGCCTGCTGAACCGGAGCCTGAGGTGCCTGCTGTACAGGAGCCTGAGGTGCCTGCTGTACAGGAGCCTGTGCATATGGCTGTCCCGGTGCCTGTGCATATGGCTGAGCATATGGAGCCTGCTGTACATATACAACCTGCTGAACCGGTCTATTCTTCATAGCTTTATGAATTGTAGGCCAAAGGAATGTCATAACCACAATTAAGATAGTCCAGATAAAGTAGAAAATTAATCCCCATCCGGTCTTTACGCCACGATCTTTAATGTTGTTGATTGCTACACAGAATACAATCAATGTAAACAAGAAGTTAGCTACTGTAACCCAGAATGCTAAGAACTGCTTTTTCATAACATAAAGAACGATTAACGCAGCCATAAATGGAATAATTAATGCCATCAAAGTAACTTCAGATGCAAATGCAAACTCGGTAGAAATGATGCTGTAATTCTCATCTCCTACTTTAACACCAGGTAAGAATATACAAATCAAACCTACTACTGCCATTACCAAGCTGATAATGTCCATACCATTACCGCTACCTAACCAAGCCGCCTTATTAAATCCATTTGCAAAAAGATTAACGAAAGCGCTATTAGAAGGTGCCTTTGGCTGTGGTGCTACACCTGTTGGTGCTCCACAATTTGAACAAGCTACTGAACCGTCAGGAATCTGACTTCCACACTTATTACAAAACATAATAAATTCCTCCTAAAAAATAAATTCATTTTTCATTATATTACCACACTCTCATCGGCTTTTCAATCAAATCTTTATAAGATATTTGCACCATTATTAAGTCAATTTATTATATTTATTCCTTTAAATATATGATATATTTACCAAAAGGAGGACTTAAACATGAATTTACCCTATATCTGTGGAATTACATTTGCTCCATTTGTGCCGGCCGGCAGGTTGTCTCAAAACGAAGCAAAAGAAAGCTTAAAGACATTAAAAAATAACACAAATGCTAATTTTATTATATTAGCTCCAAGCGGCATGCAAAAAACAGCCCAGTCTGAAAAAATTGATTTTTATTCAAACAGGACTATGACTGATGACGAATTAAAAAGTACAATTGCTTATGCACAAGAACTTAATTTAAGGGTTGCGCTGAAACCTACAGTGAATTGCGAAAACGGAACTTGGCGCGCACATATCAACTTCTTTGATGAAGATGTGCCGTGTGAGCCCAAATGGAGCAATTGGTTCTCCTCTTACATGAATTTTCAAAATCATTATGCAAAAATATCTCAAGAAATGGGCTGTGACATGCATATTGCGGGATGTGAAATGGTAATGTCGGAACGAAGAAGCAATGAATGGCGTGAAGTAATAAACGAAATCCGAAAAGACTATAAAGGAATGGTTTCTTATAACACAGATAAATATCAGGAACATAATGTCAATTGGTGGGATTGTGTTGATGTTATTTCTTCCAGTGGCTACTACCCCATTGATGATTGGGAAAATCAACTCAATCGAATCGAACAGGTTGTAAACAAATATAACAAACCATTCTTTTTTGCAGAAACCGGGTGCATGTCAAAGGCCGGGTCACAAAATGTGCCAAACGACTGGTCTATTTGCGGCAAAACTGATTGTACCATTCAGGCTGATTGGTATAAAAAAGCATTTGAAGCATGTAATAAAAGAAAGTGGATAAACGGATTTGCATTATGGTCATGGTCAGACAGATTATATTCTGCGCAAGATGCATCTAAGAACGGTAATTATGACATATATGCAAAACCCGCGGAAAAAGTTGTTAGAGACTTTTATAAAATTAAATCCGCAGAACATTCTGACTATTAGGGTTTTTCTTGATTTTTTCTGATAAATGTGTTAATTTAATCTTTGACTTAATGATGATATTGAAAGGAATCATAATATGCACTCTTTAAGCAAAAGAATATTAGCAGCATTACTTACTATAGGCGCATTAACCCTTTGCGGATGTAATGCAAAAGAAGAAGTTGAAACAGAATTTCAAAATCAGATTGATTCTTTTTCAAAAAAGGTAGATGCGTTAGATGCTGAAATTAATGCAATAGATACAAGTGTTGATAATTATAGAGAATTATTCCTTGAAAAATTAGATGAACTGGATGCATTATTCAGTAAGCTCCCAACCTATCAGGAACCAACAGAATACAGTGAATATTATGATGTTTTTGCCGGTAATGCCGCTGAATTCATGAGTGAAGCAAAGATGTATTTTAACCATACATATGGCGATAACAGTTATAATCAGACTTATATAGATATTGCAAATGAATATTATAATGCTGCTATCCGCGAAATCAGAAATATCGGATACATGCTTGCCGGATATGATGTCTCCGGTGAAATTCATGATAACGATTATCTGGAAGAATATGAAGATAAGTTTTGGGAAAGTCTGAATAATAGTAATAACGAAGAATCAACCGAACAATAAAAAAGCAAATAAACAAGCGCTGACAATCAAAATAGGATTATCAGCGCTTTCTTTTATGTATAATAATTCATTTCAGGTGCAGGATTTGTTTTGGGAGTAAATATCTTCTTAAATATAGATTTCGCCACAAGAAGTACAATACCTACCACAATAAAAATAATAGCCATAGTTAACAATTTAGAACCAAATCCGTCCAAAATTGTATTAACCAAAGGAATATCGTTATCCGCCACAATTGATTTCACAAAAGACATCATAAAGCTTAAAATCAACCCTATAATACCTGCAATCAGAGTACATACACCCACATAGCTCAATGCTTTATACGGAGCCTTATAATTAAGAGCACCAATAAGTACAATAAGTACTAATAAAATGAGCCAATATGGTAACATGTTTCCGATCAAAAAACTGCTTACAAGACTTAATGCTCCCGGAATGTCTTTGGCATCCATTTCAACATAAGTCATTTCTTCGATATCAACATCATCAAGATAATTCTCAATTTTATCAATCTGTTCCTTTTCAATGGTAATGCCTGCTTCTTTTTCAATGATATCAGCATTTTCCTTGATTACGTCCACGATTTTATCTTTTGAAATACTGGCACTTGCACTCTGACCGGTCATAACTGCCAGATATTCATTGGTTACATCACCTAAGAATTCATCAATAGTTAACTCATCTAGCATATTTTCAATATCAGATTTTGTCACATCACTCACACCGGCATCTTCAATGTAGTTATACACCACATCGGACAATGTATCATCTTCTGCTATATCAAGACCCGGCACATCCAATGTAGACATTAACTGTCCTACCGGCATCTCACTCATAGTTCCCGTATTCATTAAACCGAATGCAGACTGTGTTAATCCATTAAAGGAAAGTCTCACAAACAAAAATAAAATCAATGCAAATAACGGGAATGCCAATATAACACTGAATACCTTAAAAAGAATATCTAATCCCGAATTCTGTGTTTCGTTCATATATGTACCTCACTTTAATTTTTATAAATCATATCACATTCGTCAAAATATCACAATGATATTAAGAGAGGGACGAGATTATTCCCGTCCCTCAACTATTATAATAACTAATTAGAATTTGCCTTCTTTAGCTGCTTCTTCAATAGATACAGCTACAGCAACAGTCATACCAACCATAGGGTTGTTACCTGCACCGATAAGACCCATCATTTCTACGTGAGCAGGTACAGATGAAGAACCGGCGAACTGTGCATCTGAATGCATACGTCCCATAGTATCTGTCATACCGTAAGAAGCAGGACCTGCAGCCATGTTATCAGGATGAAGTGTACGTCCTGTACCACCACCTGAAGCTACTGAGAAGTATTTCTTGCCCTGTTCGTTACATTCTTTCTTATATGTTCCTGCAACCGGATGCTGGAATCTTGTTGGGTTTGTAGAGTTACCTGTGATAGATACGTCTACACCTTCTTTGTGCATGATAGCTACACCTTCACAAACATCGTTTGAACCGTAGCAGTTAACTTTTGCACGAAGACCTTCTGAATATGCTTTTCTATATACTTCTTTTACAGTGTTTGTATATGGATCATATTCTGTTTCAACAAATGTGAAACCGTTAATTCTTGCGATAATCTGAGCAGCATCTTTTCCAAGTCCGTTTAAGATAACTCTTAAAGGTTTCTGACGTACTTTGTTAGCTTTTTCAGCGATACCGATAGCACCTTCAGCAGCTGCGAAAGATTCATGACCTGCTAAGAAGCAGAAACATTCTGTTTCTTCTTCAAGTAACATTTTACCAAGGTTACCATGTCCAAGACCTACTTTACGTGTGTCTGCAACTGAACCAGGGATACAGAAAGCCTGAAGACCTTCACCGATTGCTGCAGCAGCGTCAGCAGCTCTTCTACAACCTTTTTTGATTGCGATTGCTGCACCTGTAATGTATGCCCAGCAAGCGTTTTCAAAACAGATTGGCTGGATGCCTTTTACCTGATTGTATACATCTAAGCCGGCATCTTTTGTGATTTTTTCAGCTTCTTCAAGAGAAGCAATACCATAGCTATTTAAAACAGCATTAATCTGGTTAATTCTTCTTTCATATGATTCAAATAAAGCCATTATAATTGTCCTCCTCTATTATTTTACTTCTGCATCAGTTCTAGGGTCGATAATCTTAACAGCATCTGCAACACGACCATACTGTCCGCTTGCTTTTTCATAAGCTGTGTTAGGATCATCACCTTTTTTGATGAAGTCTGTCATCTTACCAAGGCTTACGAATTTGTAACCGATAATCTGGTTATCAGCATCTAAAGCGATACCTGTTACATAACCTTCAGCCATTTCAAGGTAACGAGGACCTTTTGCTAATGTACCGTACATTGTACCAACCTGAGAACGGAGACCTTTTCCTAAATCTTCAAGTCCTGCACCGATTGGAAGACCATCTTCTGAGAATGCACTCTGTGTACGACCGTAAACGATCTGTAAGAATAATTCTCTCATAGCTGTATTGATAGCATCACATACAAGGTCTGTATTTAATGCTTCAAGAACTGTTCTACCCGGTAAAATTTCAGAAGCCATAGCTGCTGAATGTGTCATACCTGAACATCCGATTGTCTCTACTAATGCTTCCTGGATAATACCTTCTTTAACGTTAAGTGTTAATTTACATGCACCCTGCTGTGGAGCACACCAGCCAATACCATGTGTTAAACCTGAAATATCTTTAACATCTTTCGCTTTTACCCATTTTGCTTCTTCCGGGATTGGTGCGCAGCCATGGTTAACGCCCTGTGCTACTGGACACATTTCTTCTACTTCTCTTGAATAAATCATGTGAAAACTCCTTTCAAAATGTAAGTTATATTTTCTAACAGAAATTATTTATATCTCTGCTATAACCGCTCCTTCTATATTGCCACAAAAAACGCCAAAAATCCAGTCTTTTTTTACATACAAGATTATTTTTTGTAAAAGCCTGAAACATACTGAAATCTGCCGGTTAACTGATTCTGGTTTTTAATTCCTTTCACCGCATCTGTACGGCGTCTTACAAAACCGTCCAATTTATCCATATACTCATCTGACGTAATCTCACCCTCAGCAACCTTGGTTAAACCTTTTTCCCAGCTTGCAGTAAGGCTTGGGTCTAATAATGAACGGATGGAACTGTTTACCACTTCGTATACGATTTCACCCAAAAGGGTCGGGGTAATAATCTGTGTTTTAGCGTTTAGTTTAAGATACTTAATATTACATAGTTTCTTAAGAATTTCCGCTCTTGTTGCACTGGTTCCGATACCGCTTCCTTTAATCTGGGCACGAAGCTCCTCATCCTCGATAAACTGTCCTGCATTTTCCATGGTAAGAATGATGGAACCGGAATTATACCGTTTGGGAGGACTAGTTTCTCCTTCTTTTATAGACAATTCCTTAACCGGCATTTCCATTCCTTTTTTCAAGGAACTAATCTGTTCAAAAAAGGATTCATCCTGTCCTAAATCAACTTCATCCTCTTCATTTTCCTTGTTCTCATTCTTTTGCTCTCCTCTTTTTTTAGCAAAAGAAAATTGTGTTGCGCAAAGATAACCTTTTTCAGCCAAAACTTTAAAATTAGAATAAAACCTCTCCGAAAAAGCTTTGTCCTCTTTTGTCACCTCAAACTTGGTTACTAACGATACTTTTTGGTAAACAGCCGGCGGATAGAAAATCGCCAAAAACCTTCTGACTACGATTTCATAGATATTACGTTCCACCTCATTTAAGCTGTTTAGCGCATTTAATCCCTGGCCAGTAGGAATAATGGCGTAGTGATCCGTAATCTGCTTATCATTAACATACTTGGATTTAATAATGCCCTTATAGCTTCCTTTTTCCAAAATCTCTGATGCAAATTCAGCTGCAAGAGGATAATTCTTAAGTCCACTTAAATTCTTATATATTTCTTTCGCCACTGCTGATGAAAGCACGCGGGCATCTGTTCTTGGATAAGTTAGAAGCTTCTTTTCATACATGTCCTGAATATATCGTAAGGTTTCATCAGGACTAATTTTAAAGTATTTAGAACAGTCATTCTGAAGCTCTGCCAGATTATATAAAAGCGGTGCTGCCTTGGTTTCTTTTTTCTTCTCGATTGCTTCTAAAACCGGAATTTTATTCTGCAATAAACCAATCAGCTCTTTTGCCGTTTCCTCTTCTTTAAATCCGTTCTCTTTATATAATTTAGGAGATTCATGATACATGGATTCAGGACTTACTTTCCATTCACTATCAAAGGAATGGTCTCCCAACTCATGTTTTGCAATCACCCTAAAAAACGGTGTTTTTACAAAATCACGTATTTCACGTTCCCTGTTAACAACAATTCCTAAAACGCAGGTCATAACTCGACCGACAGAAATAACACTTTTATCAAGATTTAAAAAAGTCTTAACGGGATATCCGTATTTCAGAGTCAGTGCTCTCGAAAAGTTAATACCCATAAGGTAATCTTCTTTGGCACGCAAATACGCGGAAGCACTTAAATTATCATATTCTGATAAATCCTTGGCTTCTTTAATTCCTCTTCTGATTTCATCCTCAGTCTGGGAGTCTATCCAAACACGTTTTCTTTCTTTTCCCGTTACATTAGCCTGCTGTTCTACCAGACGGTAAATATATTCTCCTTCACGACCGGAGTCAGTGCAGACATAAATGGTTTTTACATCTTCCCTGTTTAAAAGACCGCTTACAATGGAAAATTGTTTTTTTACCTCCGGGATGACCTCATATTTAAATTCAGTAGGAATAAAAGGAATGGTTTCCAAAGACCATTTACGGAATTTTTCATCATAAGCTTCCGGATAACTCATGGTTACAAGATGACCCACACACCATGTAATGATGCAGTTTTCACTTTCCATGTATCCGTCTTTATTGGTTGTATTCAGTTTTAAAGCCTTTGCAAATTCCCTTGCCACACTGGGCTTTTCTGCAATAAACAAACTTTTATCCATACTGATTGCTATACCTTTACTACATGTCCCCCAGTAAAACAGTCTTAATGTTTGCTTCCTTTCTGGCTATCTCAAGAATTGTCTCATCAAAACCGGTTACTGCAAATAAATAATAATACTTAGGCTCTACTCTGGCCTGTGTCACAAGATACAAAAGCCACTCATAATCTTGAGATTTCATCTTCGGATATCGGTAGGAACAATGGGCTATCAGATAATTGTCATTATCACTAACCGCCATAACAGATATGGTACCTGCCTTTCCTACCCATTGGCTCATACGTCCGAAACGCTCAGGCAATTTATTCTCCTGATTCTTTTCATCCATATACTGTAAACAGGCAAGTGCAAAGGATTCCTCGGCATACTCGCGAAGATAGGGCGAAATATACTCTTCAAAAAACTGTCTTGCACTAATACACCCCAATACGCTTTCATTCGGGTAAAAATATGTATAATAAAAACGTACCAGAGGATTTGAAATCTTATAAATACCCTTCTGAGTGTTTTCATGTCCTGCTGTTTCCATGGAAAATACCTTTTCAACCACTTCTAGCTCAATTAACTGTTTTAAATATACACTGATTTTCGCTCTGGAAAATCCGGTATGGTCATAAATGTCATTAAGCTTTGTCTTCCCTGATGCAAGTACACTAAGAATTGTAGAATAAACCGAAAGCTCCCTTAATTCATCTCCCAAAATACGCTTGGTTTCATGTTCAAAAAAATGAACGTCCTGTTCCAATAAACGTACCATGTTCTCACGGAAAGTATATGTTCTGTCAAACCTTTTCCAAAGTTTGGGGAAACCTCCGAAAATCGAGTAAATATTCAAACAATCATCTTTACTGCAATTATAAAAATAGCCACAAACAGATTTAAAGGGCAATTCCTTAATTTTTATAAACTGATTAATATATAGTGCATTTCTTCCTATTTTGGAAACCATGCTGTTTTCAATAAAACCAATGGAAGTACTTACCAAAAGGACAAAAACTTCATTGTGACGTTTCAAAAATTCAATCAGATGTCCCATAAAATCCCCATCATATTTTATGAGATTATGAAAGCCATCAAAAACAAATACCATACGTTCTTCCTCCGTATGGTTCTTGTTATATACACCCTCAAAAAGCTCCGAAAAATCAGGATATGGATTTACGGAATCATAAGAAAATTGCTTTGCCCATAAATAACACTGCTGTCTTTCCATGGCTTCTTGCGCCTTAAAGTACACAGACGTTTTATTTTGAAGGAACAGATTTATCAGGTTACCTTCATCAATATTCTTCTGTCCATACACCACAACAATCTGATTTGAGGATTGTGTGTAGTATTCATTTAATTTTTCTACTTCTATTTCATAAAATAAAGCCATCGACGACTCCTTTTAATGAATCATTTCACTTAACAACTGTTCAAATGCTTCTACACTCATTGGTTTTGACAGATAAAAGCCCTGAATGGTATCACAGCCGATTGATTTCAAATAATCATACTGCTCTTTTGTTTCCACACCTTCAGCAACGGTATCATAACCAAGTCTCTTAGCCATATGTATGATAGATTCCATAATAATTCTTGTGGACTCGTCCACAATTACGGTATCCACAAATGTTTTGTCAATCTTTAAAGTATCAATCGGTAAACCTTTCAAATAAGAAAGGGATGAAAATCCGGTTCCGAAGTCATCTAAGGATACTTTTACACCATATTCACGCAAAGTATGCATTTTATCTTTTACAAGCTTGAAATCGTCAATCAATACGGTTTCTGTTATTTCAAGTTCAATTTCGTTTGGATTAACATCATATTTTCTTAATATTGCGATTAAGTCACCTACAAATTCATCACGCTTATACTGAATCGCACTGATGTTAATCGACATAACAAAATCGATACGGTATTTTCTTTTTACTTCTGCAAGAATTCTGATTGCTTCATCAATAACCCAATTTCCGATAGGAACAATGGTGCCGTTTTTCTCAGCAATGGGAATAAAATCAGAAGGGCTCACGCTTTTACCCATATGGTCCTTCCATCTGATTAAGGCTTCAACACCACGAAGGCGTCCGGACGAAGAATCATACTGGGGTTGGAAATTTAATTCAAACTGGTTTGCAAAAAGTGCTTCTTTTAATTTATTTTCAATTTCAATGTTCTTTAAGAAATCATTTAAAATCGGTGTATCAAAGTAAGTAAGACCGTTTTTACCACCGGCTTTGGATTTAAACATAACAATTTCTGCACAGTTAATTAACTCTAAAGCGCTCTTAGCCGCTTCCGGGTACTCTGCAACGCCCACACTGACTGTAATATCCAGCTCATGACGAGTAGAGAGTAAAAACGGTTTTTGCAAACGGCTCTGTATTTCGTGGTAAATTGCATCAACGGTTCTGTTTCCGCAAGGATCATAGATTGCCATACAGTATATATCACTGTTAAAGTGAGATACGATTACATTTTCCTGGGAAAATGTACCAAGGAACTGTCCGAAAACCTGAACCAACTCATCTCCCACGATTAAGCCTAAACCATCATTGATTTTTCTAAAATCATCAATATCAATAAATACAACCGATACTACCGATTTGTCCGTTTCCGCTTTTCTTAACCAGTCAGCCAAAATACGCACGAAATAGTTTCGGTTATATAGTCCTGTCAAAATATCATAGTAAGCAAGATATGATAATTCATCATTTTGCTTTTTAAACTTGGTAATGTCTTTGAAACGAATAATTTTTTCAATAGGTCTTTGTTTTTCATCATAAGAAATGTTAACTTCACACTCTACCCATTTCTTACCATTCAAAAGACATACTTCTTTAGAAGCTCGTTCCATCTTCGTCTGCTCAAGATACAGTATTTCTCTTAAAGCCAACTGATACTTATCCTGCACAAACTCCGTAAGGCTTGCCAGATTCTTAATGGAATCAATTCTGATATCAAAATAGCTCTCCCATGCACCCATGGTAAAAAGCTTATTATCCGTAAAAGAATAATAAAGGAAAGCATTGGTAGATGTATTACAAATAGAACGATACATCCGCTCTGTTGATTCCAATGTCTGATTCTTTGCTCTTAACAAATTATATTGGTAATGTAATTCATCCATCATGCTCTCCTTTCCTAAAGTACTTAAAAGTCTTTATTATTTCTTTGTAATGTAACCCTGTGCTTTTAATAACTCAGCACATAATACAGCACCACCTGCTGCACCTCTTACAGTATTGTGTGATAATCCTACGAATTTCCAATCATATACAGAATCTTCACGGATACGTCCAACGCTTACACCCATACCTTTTTCGTAATCAACATCCATCTTAACCTGTGGTCTGTTATCTTCTTCAAGATACTGGATAAACTGTTTTGGAGCACTAGGAAGTTCTAATTCCTGTGGTACACCTTTAAAGTTTACAAGTCTGTCGATTAACTGTTCTTTTGTCGGCTGTTTTTTGAATTTAACAAACACAGCTGCTGTGTGTCCGTTTAAAACAGGAACACGGATACACTGGCATGTAATCTTAGGACTTTCAGCAGGAACAATAACACCGTCTTTAATCTCGCCCCAGATTCTTAATGGTTCTTTTTCACTCTTTTCTTCTTCGCCGCCGATATATGGGATAATATTTTCTACCATTTCAGGCCATTCTTTAAAGGTCTTACCTGCACCTGAAATTGCCTGATATGTTGTAGCAACTACTTCATATGGCTCAAACTCTTTCCACGCTGTTAAAACAGGTGCGTAACTCTGAATAGAACAGTTTGGCTTTACAGCTACGAATCCTCTTGTTGTTCCAAGACGTTTTTTCTGGAATTCAATTACCTTCATATGTTCCGGATTGATTTCCGGTACACACATAGGAACATCAGGTGTCCATCTGTGAGCAGAGTTGTTACTTACAACAGGTGTTTCTGTTTTAGCATAAGCTTCCTCAATTGCTTTGATTTCATCTTTTGTCATATCTACTGCACTGAATACGAAATCAACTTCTGCTGCTACCTTTTCTACTTCGTTAACGTTCATAACAACAAGTTTTTTTACTGCTTCAGGCATTGGTGTTGTCATTTTCCATCTGTCACCAACTGCTTCTTCATATGTTTTTCCTGCTGATCTTGGGCTTGCAGCAATGGTAGTTACTTCAAACCAAGGATGATTTTCAAGAAGAGAGATAAATCTCTGTCCAACCATACCTGTACCACCAAGAATACCTACTTTTAATTTGTCACTCATCGTTTTTCCTCCTCATTCTGCCTATGGCAGAGTTTATTATCCTACCTGCCAGTCATTGGCAAGATATTGATCATTTTGTGCAATTACCTGTTCCATAACCGCTTTTCCCGGTGCGCCGATTGTCAGTCGTTTTTCAACACAGGTCTTTAAGCTGATTGCTTCATAAATATCTGCTTCAAACACAGGACAGATATCTTTTAATTCTTCCATGGATAAATCTTCAATGGAACAATTCTTTTCAATACAGTAAAGAACAAGTCTTCCGATAATACCGTGTGCATCACGGAAAGGCACTCCTCTGTTTACAAGGTAATCTGCCGCATCCGTTGCATTGGTAAATCCGTTCATGGCACTCTTAGCCATTACCTCATTGTTAAACTTCATGGTTGACACCATTCCGGTAAAAAGAGCCACGCAGCCTTTTACGGTATCAAGCGCATCAAAGGTAAGTTCCTTATCCTCCTGCATGTCCTTATTATAAGCAAGGGGAATTCCCTTCATGGTAGTAAGAATCGACATAAGAGCTCCATAAACTCTTCCCGTCTTACCTCTTACTAACTCTGCAATATCAGGGTTTTTCTTCTGTGGCATAATGGAGCTTCCTGTTGAATAAGCATCGTCAAGCTCTACGAACTGGTACTCATTAGAATTCCATATAATAATCTCTTCTGAAAAACGGCTTAAATGCATCATAATCGTAGCACATGCACTTAATAACTCTATGATATAATCACGGTCTGATACACTGTCTATACTGTTTAAGGTTGGCCCCTCAAATCCCAAAAGACTTGCTGTATAGTTACGGTCCAAAGGATATGTGGTTCCCGCAAGGGCTCCCGCACCTAACGGACAATAGTTCATTCTATGATAAATATCCTTTAATCTTAATCTGTCACGTTTAAACATTTCAAAATATGCACCCATGTGATGAGCCAGAGTAATGGGCTGTGCTTTTTGTAAATGTGTAAATCCGGGCATATAAGTTTCTAAATTTTCTTTTTGAATCTTTAAAATTGCCTGTAATAATTCTTTTAACAATTCATCAATGGCAAGTACTTCTGTCCTTGTAAAAAGTCTCATATCAAGGGCAACCTGATCATTACGGCTTCTACCCGTATGCAGTTTCTTACCTGCATCGCCGATTCTGTCAATGAGGTTCGCCTCAACAAAGCTGTGAATATCTTCATATTCATCAGTAATGATTAACTTGCCGTTTTCAACATCTTCCCTGATAGATGTAAGCCCTTTCACAATAGCGTCCTTTTCTTCCAAGGTAAGAATACCCTGTTTTTCAAGCATCACTACATGGGCAATACTTCCGGTAACATCCTGTTCAAAAAACTTTTTATCAAAAGATATTGATGCATTAAAGGCATATACCAAATCATCTGTTTGTTTGGTAAATCTTCCACCCCATAGCTGTGCCATATCTTTTTCCTCCACCAAAAATTAAATCTGCATTATATAGTACCATAAAATCAACTTTCTTTCAATAAATAGATTGGATATTTTGTTCAATAAAAAACACATAATTATGTATAAAACATACAATAAAATATATTTGAAATGTTTCAACAGGTTGGTGTTTATATGAATCCTATCTTGGAACTTAAGAACATTCATTACAATTACCACTCTGCCCTGGGTGAAACTCCTGCTTTATCCGATATTTCTTTGACGTTGTTTAAGGGAGAATTTGTATCAATTGTCGGTCCCAGCGGATGCGGCAAATCAACTCTTCTTTCTCTCATTGCAGGATTAATCAAAACGGATAAGGGCAGTATAAACTTTAACCATGCAGATGGTTTCGTGGGATATATGCTACAACACGATAATCTTTTGGAGTGGCGTAATATATACAAAAATTGCCTACTGGGTTTAGAAATTAACAAAAAACTAACTAAAGAAAACTTAGAATATGTGGACCATATGCTAAAGCAATATCATTTAGAAGACTTTAAATATAAAAAACCAAGTGAATTATCAGGAGGTATGCGGCAAAGAGCCGCACTAATAAGAACCCTTGCGTTAAAACCGGAATTATTATTGTTAGATGAGCCTTTTAGTGCTTTGGATTCCATGACAAGGTTAACCGTATCAGAAGACATTTGCAAAAAAATCAGAAAAGAAGGAAAAACTACAATTCTTGTTACCCATGAACTTGCTGAAGCTATCAGCCTTTCTGACAAAGTCTATGTTCTTTCCAAAAGACCTGCCACCATAAAAGCGGTATTTGACATTCACTTAACCAAAGATCCTGATGATATCCTTGGTGCAAGAAAAGCCCCGGAATTTCAAAATTATTTCCAGAAAATTTGGGAGGCATTATATGGAACAGAAAATCTATGAAAGAAACTTAATCCGTAACAAACGATTAATCATTGCTGCCAGATTTTTAATTCTCTTTTCTTTTATTCTTATATGGGAATTTGCAAGCAGATTTGGTATTATTGATTCCTTTTTCTTTAGTTCACCAACAGGCGTCATAGAAAGCATTCATGAAGTATCTCTTAACGGAGGAATTCTTGTTCATACAGGTGTTACATTGTATGAAACTATGTTAAGTTTCGTATTGACCGTTCTAGTCAGTGTATTAATTGCCATATTATTGTGGATATTTTCTACTGCCGCTAAAGTGTTCGAACCTTTTTTAGTAGCATTAAATTCATTACCCAAGTCAGCCCTTGCGCCGTTACTCATTGTATGGTTAGGCACAGGCAGTAAAACCATTATTATCGCAGGTATGAGCGTTGCTATTTTTGGTTCAATTATTAATCTGTATTATGGCTTTAAACAATCAGACGAAGAATCTGCCAAGTTAATATATACCTTAGGCGGAACCAAAAAAGATGTGCTTTTAAAAATCATTTTACCGGGTTGTGTTCCGGTTATTCTAAGCAATATGAAAGTTAACATCGGCTTATGTCTGGTTGGTGTCATCATCGGAGAATTCCTGGCTGCAAGACGGGGACTTGGATATATTATTATCTACTCCACCCAGGTTTTTAAACTCGACTGGTTAATCATGAGCATTCTAATTCTTTGCTTCATCGCCTTAATTCTTTACTTTATTCTGCAATTCATGGAGAAAAAACTAACACAATTCTTTATGTCATAATTAAATTAACCCAAATTACTATAACAAAACCCGTATTTAATATACGGGATACATAACTTTCCCACTTCTAAAAATGGCTTGCAATCTTATTGCAAACCATTTATAATAACCTTTGTTCGAAATATATCATATGCTTCCGTGGCTCAGTTGGTAGAGCAACGCATTCGTAATGCGTGGGTCAGGGGTTCGAGTCCCCTCGGGAGCTTTAAAAAAACAGACCAGCAAATTTGCTGGTCTTTTTTTATCTATCTCGAGTCACGAGAATCCGTTCAAATTGCTTCAAATACTAGTGCCATAACTAACATAACACGCAATTTGTAACGCAACACTAGTGTTGCGTTTGTTCGACGTCCCCTCTTTTCACTTGCGTTTGTTCGACGTCTCCTCTTTCCGGTATTTTAGGACGAAGTTCAGAAGTGTCTGAGGGTCTGCAACTTTATTTTTTTATATCAGACCCCGTATTTACTAGTTCTTCAGGGTCTGGTATCAAGCAATTGCATTATAGACCCTAAACGCAACAAAAACGAAGCTTTTTTATCTCTAAAAAACGCTTTATGGGGTCTACAGAGCATTTTTGCTCCGGTAGACCCCACTCTCTTTACTTCAACATAATTTGCCACATCTACTGTTTTTCGACTGTTTCCTTCACATATACATCCATCTTATTATATGGAATTTCAATGTCGGCCTTATCAAAAGCATATTTCACTTTTTCCGTTACACCCCATTTTACTTCCCAATAATCAGAAGTTAGGGTCCAACATCTGGCACCAATGGTCACTTCACTGGCTGCAAGATTGGCAACAAATACTGAAATATCCTCATTTTTCAAAGACTTTTCTTCCGAAAGAAGAATTTCTTTTACAATATCCTTGGCTTTATTAATGTCGCACTGATATCCGATACCAAAGTTAAAATCAACTCTTCTTCTGTCCGAAGTGGTTACATTGGTTAAACTGGTATTAGCCAGTGAGCCGTTTGGTAACACTACAATTCTGTTATCGCCGGTTTTTAACTTTGTATAAAACAAACCGATTTCATGAACCGTTCCTTCATTGCTGTGACCATCTTCAATAATATAGTCACCTACACGGAATGGTTTTAACAAAAGAATTAATACACCTCCTGCAAGGTTGCTTAAGCTTCCCTGTAACGCAAGACCTACCGTAACACCAGCAGAACCTACCACAGCAATAACACTTGCTGCATCAAGGCCAAAGCTTGTGGCAAGCATAAAAATTACAAGAAGATACAATACTGCTTTAACTGCGGAATCAAGAAATTGAATCACACCAACATCAGCATTGGCTTTTGTTAATGCCCTCTTTAAAATCTTACGCACCAGTTTAATTAATTTGATACAAATAAAGAATACAACCAGTGCTAAAAGCACTCTCACCCCAAGGCTTAATGCCTTACCCGGCAATTCTTCCAAAAAACGTTCTATTGCGCCGGTGTCAATTTTATCTGAAGATAACAATATACCCATTACTCTTTTATCCTTTCGCTTCCTTTTGCAATGCTTTCTTCAGCCTGCATGTACTTTAATTCTAATTCTGCTTTTAAATTCTTTTTAGAAACAGACTTTTTAGCCGCTGTCTTTTTTACAGATTTAGTGCTTGGCGTGGCAGCCTTTTCACATTTAAAGATATGTGCACTAAGAGGTGCAATATCAATGGTGATGGAATCTTCTCTGGTGTCGGCTTCTTCTTTTTTAGACGTCTTAACACGTTTATTACGGATTCCCTTTCCGCCATATGCCTCATCATCTGAACAAAAGATTTCTTTATATTTACCTTCAAAAGGAACCCCAACTTTGTACTGTTCATACTTTTTGTTGGCAAAATTAAGCACAACAAGAACAGTATCCGTTTTGTTCTTTCTTAAAAACACAAGAATATTTTCTTTTGAAGCAATATTATTAATCCACTCAAAACCTTCCGGCAATGCATCCCACTCATACAATGCCTTTTCACTTAAATAGAGCGCATTCAAATCCTTTACAAAATCTTCTGTAACCGAATCAATACCCATAAAATTCAATTTTTTACCAGGATGCGTCATCTGATATACATAGGATGCTTTTAAATTTGCAATCTTCTCATCATAAGTTCCCGGCATTTTATCCAGTAAAACATCATCATGGGAAAATGGTAAAATAAAGTTCTCACAGTATTGATAAATCATACTGAATGTAAGTTCGTTATGATGATGGCTTCTAAAAAACGGGTCATAGGAAATATACTCATAAAAATCATTCTTCCAACCGGAATTCCATTTAAAATCGAATCCTAATCCACCTTCATTTAACTCACCGGTTACCATAGGCCATGCACTGGCCTCTTCTGCAATAGTTATTACACCTTTGTATTTTTTATGAAGAATGGAGTTAAAGTGTTTGATAAACTCAGCAGCTTCTAAGTTTTCATTGCCGCCATATATGTTTGCAACCCACTCTCCGTTCCTTCTTCCGTAATCCAGATATAGCATGCTGGAAACAGCATCGAATCTAATACCGTCTGCATGAAATTCTTCTACCCAGTACAAACCATTTGCAATCAAATAGTTGGATACTTCTTTGCGCCCGTAATCAAATACATAAGTCCCCCATTCAGGCTGCTCACCTTTTCTTGGGTCCTCGCAATGATACAACGCCGTTCCGTCAAAATAACCGAGACCACAGGCATCCTTAGGAAAATGGGAAGGAACCCAGTCTAAAATAACACCAATACCTTCTTTATGCAGACTGTTAATCAAGGCTTTAAAATCATCAGGAGTGCCAAAACGTGAAGTTGGTGCATAATAACCAAGAACCTGATATCCTAATGATTCATCAAGGGGATGCTCCATAACCGGCATAAATTCCACATGGGTTGCACCTCTTTCTTTTAACTTAGCAATAAGCGGTTCTGTCATTTCCTGATAATTCATAAAAGAACCATCTTCTTTTTTGCCAAAGCTTGTAAGGTAAACTTCCAAAATATTCATTGGCATCATGTGATAATTCTTTTTTTCACGTTCCGTAAGATATTTATCGTCCGTCCATTTAAACTCACTGTTACTCTGTGTAATTGATGCCGTATATGGTCTTACCTGCTGACATCTTGAAAATGGGTCAGCTTTTAAAACCGTTAAGCCATTTTTCATTTTAACTTCGAACTTATATAATTCATTATCTGAAAGTTCAGGAACAAACAAAGAAAAGACTTCTCCGTCCCACAAACGTTCCATCTGATGAATTCTGCCGTCCCAATGATTAAAATCACCGACAACCGAAACTCTGATTGCATTCGGTGCCCAAACAACAAATTCAGTTCCTTTTACGCCATCTATTTCAGTAATATGTGCTCCGAATTTCTGATAAGCTTCATAATGAATACCGCCATGAAAACGCTCCAAATCCTTTTTTGTTACTGTTGTTTTAAAAAGATACGGATCTATAATTTCTTTTTCCGTATGATCCTTATAAACAACGGAATAGGTATATTCCTTAACCGTTTTTTGAGGAAGAAGAATTGCAAAAAAGCCCTCCTCGTCCACAAGTTCCATTCTGTATTCTGTATTAGATGCTTTATCATAAATATATACATCTTTTGCACCGGGATGGTAAGTCTGAATCAGAACACCACCTGATACCTTATGTGCACCCAATATTTCTGATGGGTGATCCTCTTCTGAATAAACAATACTTTCAATTCTGGGCCAATTCATCAATTTATATAATTTTTTGTCCATAAAGTATCGCTCCTTTCCGGTTTACATTAAATACCATGAATAAACAATCCGCTTCTTAACTTAGGTTCAAACCATGTAGATTTTGGTGGCATAAGTTTTCCTGCATCCGCAACTTCAAACAATTCACTAATAGATGTGGGATACATAGAGAACGCAACAACACAGTCTGAATTCACTCTTTTTTCAAGTTCAGCCATACCACGGATACCACCAACAAAATCAATTCGGTTGTCAGTCTTTGGATCCAAAATACCAAGTACAGGCTCTAATAATTCATTCTGTAAAACAGATACATCCAAAGCTTCTACAGGGTCATTGCTCACACATCCTTTATAGGTCAACAAATACCATTTTCCGTCAATGAACATACCAAAAGTACCTTTTTTAGTAGGTTTTGCTTCGTTCTTGGAAATCTCTGAAAGCTCAAATTTTTCAGCCACTTTATCCATGAATTCTTCTTTAGTATTGCCATTTAAATCCTTAACCACACGATTATAATCCATAATCATCAATTCTTCATCTGCAAATAAAACGGAAAGGAAGAAGTTAAATTCTTCTTCACCCGTATATTCAGGATATTGTGCTCTGCGCTTCTTACATACCTTAACAGCGGATGCGCATCTGTGATGACCGTCAGCAATATAGATAGAATCAATTCCTGCAAATGCATCTTTAATTCTATTGTTAGCATCAGAATCTGTAATACACCATACAGAGTGACTGATTCCGTCATCAGACACAAACTGATAAACCGGTTTTTCCTTTTTTGCCTTTAAAATCTCATCCCTGATAATTTCATTTCTTCTGTAAGCTAAGAAAATAGGACCTGTTTGGGCATTACAAACATCAACATGACAAATTCTGTCTAATTCCTTTTCCTCACGGGTATTCTCATGTTTTTTAATCACTGCATTATCGTAATCATCTGCTGAAGCAACAGCAACAATACCTGTCTGGCTTCTGCCATCCATAATCTGCTCGTAAACATAGTAAATTGCTGTGTCATCCTGTACAAACTCACCGCGGCTTACCATATCCCATAACATGTCATGAGCTTTCTGATATGCTTCTTTTGAATACATATCAAAATCATCTTCAAACTGGGTTTCTGGTCTGTCGATTCGTAAAAAAGTATATGTATCACCTTGTACTTTTTCTTTTGCTTCTTTTCTGCTATAGACATCATAGGGAAGGGCTGCAATTTTATCCGCAAGGTCCTCTCTTGGTCTGATAGCTTTAAATGGTCTTATATTTGCCATATTATCCTCCGTTAAATGCTTTAATTTATAAAAATATAATATCAAATTAAGACAAACTTCTCAAGTATACTCTTTACACTAATAAGATTTGAATGTTACAATACATAACGGATAAAAAATATACGGAGGCAATTATGACTGACCAGGAATTTTTAAAACGCATTAACGATTATGCTGAAATTAAACTTGCTGATGTTGATCCTCAAAAAGTACGAATTTCCGAACAATTGGAACGTCTGAAACCCGTTATGGAAGAGCTTTCAAAAGAAACCGGACTTCCAATGGATGAAGTGTTCATTAAATATATGGATCTTGCAAGTGAAGCCAGCGCCAAACGCGAAGCACAATTTAAGCAGGACTTTCAGGATGTTATTATCGAAAGACCGGGCATCTAGCAAAAAAAGTGTTCATTCCATGTTGAATGAACACTTTTCTTATGTTTACATATTCGGATTCATAGTTCTAATATCAAAAATCACTTGTACCTCATCCCGCAGATGCTCATTTGCTTCATAAAAATTATCAATGACTCTCTTAGCAACATTTTTCCCGTTATCAAGGTCAACATCCAAAAAGATTACCATATACTGGCTGCTACTGTATCTTGTGCCCGTATCTACGGCACGAAGGGAACTAATCAGGGAAGCTTCCCATAATTCCATAACATCTTCAAGAGATATGTTTTTTCCTTCATTTTTAACAGTCATGGTAAACAAAGCAATCTGAACCGGTTGTTTTTTACGCACAGCATATCTTGAAACAAAATCATATACATTCTTAAACTCATCATAAGCCAGATGATATGCACCTTTTTTATCAGTCAAACCTTTCTCCATCATCTCACTGACATGCTCTAAATCTACCAATGTATTAATCTGTTCAATCTCATTGCTATTATGTTCTTCATAAAAATGATACGCATTTTTTCCGTTATTTTTTACATAATACAAAGACTTATCCGCCTTGTTATAAAGGCTCTTAAACTCCTGGGTTCCGTCTGTCATCATAATACCAATGGAAACGGATACGATACCCCCATATCCGAGTGCTCCCATTTTCTCAGAAAAAGTCTTTATAATACCCTCTGCTTTTTCTGCAGCTGCATGCTTATTCTTAAGTTCAGGATAAAATGTAATAAACTCATCTCCTGCCAAACGGCATACAATATCCCCTTCTCTTGCATACTGTTTTAACACTTCCGAAAAATGCTGTAAGGTCTTATCACCCACAATATGTCCATAGGTATCATTGATTGTTTTAAAATTATCAAGGTCAACCATAAACAAGGTTCCGCCCACACCTTTTTCAATCAGTTCCGTTAAGTTCTTTTCAAAATAATCCCTGTTATTCAGTCCGGTCAAAGCATCCGTTAAGGACTTTATGGTAGCTTTTTCCATCTGTCTAGTCCTTTTTTCAAGCTGGTGTTCTAAATCCTTACGCAAATCATAAATTTCTAAAATTCTACTGACACGGGTATTCATAACAATGGGCACAAACGGTTTTGTAATAAAGTCATCAGCACCCCATGCCAGACACTCAAATTCAGTTTGAGGATTCGAATCTGCTGTTAAAAAGATAATCGGAATATTCTTCCACTTGTCACATTCTTTAATCTTGCTTGCAGCCTCTTTACCACTCATTTCCGGCATTTCAATATCCATTAAAATAAGGTCAACAGATTGTTCTTCTAAAAAATCCAAAGCTCCCTGTCCTGAATTTACCGTAAATACATCATATTTCCCGCTTAAGGCATGTTTTGCAAGCACGCAATTAATATTATCATCATCAACGATAAGAAGTCGTTTCATTTTATTTCCACCCTTTTTATTATTTAACCAGATATTTTCCGGCAGCTTCAATGGTCTGTTTATACAGCTGCATGGTGCCTAGATGATTGTTTGTAATAAATGCAATCTGCTCTGATACATTTTCATCATTACGTATTTTGTTACCGGCCTTTTCTAACAAAAGACAAGCGTCACCCAACTGTTTTGCACCAATATTAAAGGAATTAGATTTTAATGCGTGTATATGTATTGTGTAGCTATTCCAATTCTTTAATTCAAAATCACTATTTAACTCCGCTAACTTACTCTCATAAGATGAATGGAAAATAGTCATAATCTCAGTATATATCATTTCATCATCTGCGCAATACTTAAGTCCCAGATTTGTATCAATATAACCGGTTGACTCCTGTTTGTACTCTGTGATTTCATCCTGTGTATCAGATACAATCTTAGTAACATCCAAATATTTAGCAATTTTTTCCTCAAGTACAGGACCGCTTATTGGCTTACTGATATAATCATCAAAGCCTTCCTGCAAATACATTTCCCTTACTCCAGAAATAGCATTTGCAGTCAAAGCAATAACCGGCGCTTTAATACTCTTGTTATCTTCCATCATTCTTGCCCGTTTTAAGGTTTCAATACCATCTATACCAGGCATCATATGGTCTAACAAAATAACATCAAATTTATAATGGCGCATAAGCTCCAAAGCATCTGTACCGCTCATAGCTTCCGTAATCTGAACCTTTGTTTTTTCCAAAAACTTCCTTACCACAAAAAGATTCATCTGGTTATCATCCACAACCAGAATTTTTGCATCCGGTGCTATAAAACTCTGTTCATATCTTGAACCGGTGTTTTTAGATTTCAGATGATTTACTTTAAAGTCACCAAGAGGTTTTAAGTCTATAATTCCCTGCTTCACACTAAAGTAAAAAGTAGAGCCCTCCCCGTATACACTTTCAACGCCTATATCACCATTCATAATTGTTACAAGGTTCTTTGTAACTGCAAGACCTAACCCCGTGCCTTCAATTGAACGGTTTTTCTCCATATCCAGACGTTGGAATCCTTCAAATAACATAGCAATATCATCGCTCTTAATTCCGATTCCGGTGTCCTTAACAGCAATTTTTAATTCCAGTGAATCATTCACAATATCGCCTGATACATTCAAGCTAACCTTTCCTGATGGCGTATATTTTACTGCATTACTTAAAAGATTTAAAATAACCTGTTTTATCCTGATATCATCACCAAAGAGCATACTTGGAAGTTTGGCATCAACATTGGTTTCAAAAACCAGTCCTTTTTTCGCTGCTCTGATTTCCATCATGGAAACAACATCACTTAATAATTCACCCAAGTTATAATTATTCTCATTGATTTCCATTCTACCGGATTCAATTTTTGAGAAATCCAAGATGTCATTAATAATATATAACAGATTCTTGCTGGCACTTTCAATATTGCCTGCATATTCCAATATATTTTTATCATCACTTTCCCTTAAAATCATCTCATTCATGCCGATTACCGCGTTAATCGGAGTACGGATTTCATGAGACATATTTGCAAGGAAATCACTTTTTGCCCGGTTTGCTTCTTCAGCCACCAATTTTTCCCGAAGCAACTCATCGCTCTCTTTTGCTTTTTTCTCAGCACCGATAAGATAAATGGTAACAATAATAAGCAATAACCATAAAAGACCAAAGCACCATAAAACCAAAGGGATAATCAGGGATATTTCCCCTGTAACGGCATCCGTTTTTACATATCCCATAATATAAAAGCTTGTAAAACCGGTTTCGGATGCAAATAAAATATTATCTCCATACTTCCCTTCACCACGGGATGCAGACGAAGAACTGATATTCATGTTATCACTGATTTGTGCATATGCCTTTACATTCGCTTCGTCATTTAAAAATGCAGAATCAATCAGGCTGTTTTCCTCAGATAAAATAATATTACCATCTATATCTGTTACAACACATTCACCCCGGTTGTTAAAACAGTCAAAATTAATCTTATCACTTAATGTTCTGCTTTCATACAATTTATACAAGACAAATTTAACATTATTCCCTTTATAAACAGGCACTGTAAACAATACAGTTTTGTCATTGCCGCAACTTACCGAAGGATTTCCGTGTAATGATTCGAAAATGCCTGCATACTTGGTAAATTCAAGTTCCTTACCATAAGCCGCTTCCCCGTTAATCTTTAATACACCATATGAAACTCCGGATTCTTCTTTAAAAAACTCATCCACTTGTCCCGTCTCAACATCAACAAATGCAGCAGATGCTTCCAACAGTCGGATTTCATCCCGGAAACTATTGTCAACAATGGAAGCAACCATAGAACTTTGTTCAGAAACATGATCCTCAAGCTGTTCGTCAATAATCTTTTGCATTTTTTTCCACATTGCAAGACATACAATAATTAAAATAACGAAACTAATAAAAATAACAAATGCAGTATTTTTAAATCTTTTCGTAATCAGATTCTTATTCATAAATAACCACTCCATCAACATACCAATCCAATTGATTCAATAGGATTTCATCACTAATGGTTTCCCCTACATCGCACCTTAATTCTCCGGTGTTATCATAAATAACTCCTGAAAATACATCCTTACCGCTTAGAAACTCCTGTTTAGCCGTTTCTACTTGACGGATTGTATCCTCATCTACACAAGAAGAAAATTCTGATAATTCCACAACTCCTGTGTCCATTCCAAACCAATGTCTTCTTACCGTATTGGTTTCATTTAACATAAGTTCACGAACGATTTGATAATACAACGCTTTCCAGTTCCATACCGCAGCAGTCAGATATTTATCTGATAATCCCTTTACTTCTTCATTGTATCCGATAGAATAAATACCTGCTTCATCTGCCGTTTGAGCCACATAATGTTGATTCTGATGATATGTAATAACATCTGCAGAAACTTCAGCGATTAACCTTTCCGTTGCCTTAATTTCACTACTTTCATTTTCCCATGAGCCGGTCCACATTACATAGACTGTAGCATCCGGATTTACACTTTTCACTCCTAATGTAAACGCATTAATTCCTCTGTTTACTTCCGCGTTAGGCATAGACGCAACGTAACCGATTTGATTGCTTTCTGTTTTCATACCGGCAACAATACCTGCAAGATATCTTGCCTGATACATTCTCCCAAAGTAAGAAGTCATATTATCAGCAGTAAACTCTGCAGAACTTCCATAGAATGCAATATCCGGATACTCTGCAATTACATCCGTTACAAGCATGGGATAGGCATAACTGGATAAAATAATCATTGCCGCATCATCCTTAGCAAGCTTTCTGATGGCATCTTCACACTGTTTACTGTCTTCCGGCACATTTTCTATTACAATCAGTTCAGCGCCAAGCTTATCGCAAGCATATTTTGCTCCTTCGTAATGACCGCTGTTCCAACCACTGTCAGCTTTTGTACCTGTAAGTACAAGGCCCACCTTAGGTAAATCTTTTTCTTCATTACCGGTAAAAATAATACTGACAATAATAATGATTAAAATAACCGGTATTAATACAAGGAGTACTATTTGTTTCGTTTTATTCTTCATCGCAAATCACCACTCCTTCCACATACCAGTCAAACTCATTTAACATACTATAATCAGTCATACTTTCCCCGTCTGCAATACGGATATTTCCGGATTGGTCTGTTATAGGCCCGTAAAACACATCATAGGTACCACTGTTTAACCGTACAAGCTCAATATCTATCTTTTCTTTAATACCTTCATTCACCTTTTCAGAAAAAGGAGCAAGGGATACAATTCCTGTTTCTACTCCTTCCCAATAATGATTCCCGACAAATTTGCCCTGAAGACAACGTAAAATATTTGGGGTATAGAATTTTTCCCAATCCCACACAGCTGCCGTTATAAAGGTTTCCGGATAACTTTGGCTGTTATCTACATTATAACCAATGGACAAAACATTTCTCTCGTCTGCTACTTCCAATGGTTTTAGGGAATCTGTATGCATGGAAATAACATCTATGTCATACTTGTCCAATAATAACTCTGTTGCACTTTTGGTCGAATCATCATCTGTCCATGAATTAGTCCAGGAAACATAAACGGTTGCTTCCGGATTCACGCTTTTTACACCAATGGCAAAAGCATTAATCCCACGATTCACCTCAGAAATAGGATATGCCGCTACATATCCTATTTGATTGGTTTTGGTTTGAAGACCGGCTACAATACCTGTAAGATATCGGATTTGGTACATTCTGCCAAAATAGCTTGAAAAATTCTTTCCTTTTTCCACTCCTGTTGCATGAAAGAAATATATCTCAGGATATTTTTCTGCTGATTCTTTAACGCCATCACCAAACTCAAAGGAATTTGCTATAATGATCTCGCAGCCTTTCGAAATCAGTTCATCAATATTTGTAGTAACATTTTCTGCGGCAACATTCTCTCTTAAATGAATCTCAAGATTTAACTGTGAAGCTGTTTTTTGCAAACCATCATAATGGGACTGACACCAGTTCCCGTCATCCTTTGTACCATTTAATAACAATCCAACCTTCGTTATTTCCTGTGTAACGGTAGTATCAACCTCGTAAATATTAATCACAAATATACCAATAAAAATTGCAGAAATAAAAGCAACTGCAATAATAAAGATTTTTTTCACAAGTATAACTCTCCTTATGATATTTAGAAAAAGGAGTAAATCCGAAGACTTACTCCTTTCATGTACTTTATTTTACTTTACGCACACGATAAACGCCTTCAATAGAGCTTAATTTCTGAAGCATTTCTTCTGAAGCTTCCTTTTCAAGGTCAATCATTGTATAAGCGTTTTCACCTTTTGACTTACTCATCATGTCCGTTACGTTAATTCCAAGATCACCGAATGTTGCTGTAAATTTAGTAATCATGTTTGCAATGTTAGCATGGAAAATAGCCACACGGCCTGCCTGATTACATACACCCATGTCGCAGTTCGGGAAGTTTACTGAATTAACAATATTACCGTTTTCAAGATAATTCATCAATTCTTTTACTGCCATTTTCGCACAATTATCCTCAGACTCCTCTGTTGAAGCGCCGATATGAGGCATTACAATACAATTTTTATGTCCTGATGTTGTTGTATTAGGGAAATCAGTAACATATTTTCTAATCTTACCTGCGTCAAGCGCTTCAAGAACATCTGCTTCATTAGCAAGAAGGTCTCTTGCAAAGTTAAGAATGATTACGCCTTCTTTCATTTTTGAAATAGCATCTTTATTAATCATTCCCTTTGTTGAGTCAAGAAGCGGAACATGAATTGTAATATAATCACATGTTTCATAAATCTCATCAACATTGATAACATGCTTAACATCACGGCTTAAGTTCCAAGCTGCATCAACAGAAACATAAGGGTCATATCCATATACTTCCATTCCTAAATGCTTTGCAACATTGGCAACTTTAACACCAATTGCTCCAAGACCGATAATACCAAGTTTTTTGTCCTGCAATTCGGTTCCGGCAAAGTTTTTCTTTTCTTTTTCTGCAGTTTTAGCGATGTTTTCATCATCTGCATTGGCTGCAACCCAGTTGATACCACCTACGATATCTCTTGCTGCAAGAAGCATACCTGCAATAACAAGTTCTTTAACACCATTTGCATTCGCTCCAGGTGTGTTAAATACAACGATACCTTCCTTTGCACATCTTTCAAGAGGAATATTATTAACACCTGCACCGGCACGTGCAACTGCTAAAAGATTCTTAGAAAATTCCATATCATGCATTGCTGCACTTCTTACTAAAATACCCTCTGCACTGTTAACATCATCAGTTTTCACATAATTTGCAGAGAATTTATCAAGACCAACCTGTGCGATTGGATTTAAACAATGATACTGAAACATAATTTACTCCTATTTGCAATTTTCTTCTTCAAATTTTTTCATAAATGCAACTAATGCTTCAACGCCTTCCTTAGGCATAGCATTATAGATACTTGCTCTCATACCGCCAACGGAACGGTGACCTTTTAAGCTTTCAAGACCTGCTGCTTTTGCTTCTTTTACAAATTTAGCATCCAGTTCTTCATCTCCTGTAACAAATGGAACATTCATTAATGAACGGTCTTCTTTTGCAACAGTTCCTTTGAAAAGTTTGGATGAATCAAGGAAATCATAAAGAATCTTAGCTTTTTCTTCGTTATGTTTCTTAATTGCTTCAAGTCCGCCCTGCTTTTTAAGCCATTTAAATACCTTACCGCAGATGTAAATACCATATGCAGGTGGTGTATTATATAAAGATTCATTATCAGCATGAATTTTATATTTTAACATGGTTGGTGTTCCCGGAAGTGTATCTTCTGTAATTAAATCTTCACGGATAATTACAATAACAACACCTGCAGGACCAATGTTCTTCTGAACACCGCCGTAGATTACACCATATTTTGTTACATCCATAGGCTCAGATAAAAAGCAGCTTGATACGTCGGATACAAGTGTTTTACCTTTTGTATTAGGTAATGTTTTAAACTTTGTACCATAAATTGTATTGTTTTCACAAATATAAACGTAATCTGCGTCTTCCGAAATTGGAAGATCTGAACAATCAGGAATATACGAGAATGTTTTGTCCTCAGAACTTGCAATTTTATTTGCTTTACCATACATACAAGCTTCCTGATATGCTTTTTTAGCCCACTGACCGGTTACAATATAGTCAGCTACTTTGTTCTTCATCAGGTTCATTGGAATCATTGCAAACTGCTGGCTTGCTCCACCCTGAAGGAATAACACCTTGTAATTATCAGGAATATTAAGTAAGTCTCTTAAATCCTGTTCAGCTTCTTTAATAATGTTATCATAAGTTTTCGAGCGGTGACTCATTTCCATAACGCTCATACCGCTTCCCTTATAATCTAACATTTCTGCTGCAGCTTCTTTTAACACTTCTTCAGGTAATACTGCCGGACCTGCTGAAAAATTGTATACTCTGGACACAACTTTCTCCTCCTAATTCTTGAATTATTTTCTACTATGTAACATCATCACATTAACACGTTAAAATGTTATTGCACATACCCGTTATTCTACATTTATTCTTGAATATTGTCAACTAAGGAATAAATAATTACCGGATATCCTATTTCAATACTATAATAAATATCATCCATAACCTCTGATGGAATATTAATACAGCCATGGGAACCGTTCTTCTTATAGATTTCTCCTCCGAATTTGCTTCGCCATGATGCGTCATGTAGACCAATGTCTCCATATACGGGAACCCAATAGGAAACAGGACTTTCATATCCCGGTCCACGCAAAACTCTGTTACGTGACATAGAATAAACCGTGCAAACAAGCTCCGGTGTGTCCCATCCCGAATCAACACTTCCCGTTACAATATCCGTTTCAATCAAAATTACATTATCTTTTACAAGATATAATTTTTGATTTGTGATATCTACTTCAATAAAATCAGGGCCTATATCATCATGTCCCTGATAATATGCTTTTTGTGAGTAGGCAGGCTCCCGGATAATCTCCGTTTCACCATCTAACAAGGATTGGTATATAATCTCCGTCTCTGCCTCTACATTAATCTGATTACCATAATTACCTCCGGGAATAACAGCTTTCATCCCGGTTATCGTATCATATTCTCTTACTACATTATATGTGTCATATTCTGATGCCAGATTACTTACATAAGATAAGATGCCTTCTTTGTCAATTTGGAGTTTTCCGTCAACACAAACCGGTATGCCGTTTGCATCTTTTTCTAACCAGTTAAGCAATTCTGACTTAGGCGCTATCTCATGTTCCACGCCCACAATGTGTTCTACTTTAATCTCTAAAAACTTACTGATTAAATCATAAAGTATAAAGACCTGCTTCATATCATCTGTATATGCAACATCTTCATAACAGGATTTTTCGTATAAATCAATAAAATAATTGCCTTCCCGCACAGAATCTAAAATACAATCCACTGCTTTCATTTTGTTAAGCACATCATGAGTGGTATCAGATACCATGTATTTTTCACCATCCCACGAAAGTGTTACCCCTGGAGCCAAATCTGCACTATCTGTAAACAATTTCATATGATGAATCTCTGATAATAATTGTTCTTCATCATAAAAACGCTCTCCTATGATTTCATACTCAGCACCGGAGAATACATTGACCGATTCATCCTGTAATTCCATAATTTTCTTAAGTTCGGAAATACAATCATAATAAAAACCGAATTTTGTTCCTTCAATTTCATATTCTTTTCCGTCAATGGTCTTAATGACTACAGTCGGAATCGGATATTCGGAAACAATTTCATCATTCACCGTATTTACTGATTTACCGGTACAATATACACCATTAATCCAAGTGCCGTACCCAAATCCGTTTTGATAATGTAATAAGATAATCAAAAGCCCCACTAATGACAGAATCACTACTGAGGCAATGATTAGCAAATATTTACGCCATTTTTTATTCATTTAAATCGTCCGCATCAAATACTTCATCAATTGGTTTGCCTGCCGGTACCATCGGGAATACTTTATCATCTTCTTCGATAACGCATTCAATCATACATGGTCTGCCTGACTTAATTGCTTCTTCAAGTGCAGGAGCAAACTCTTCTTTTTTAGTTACTTTAAATGCTAAACATCCTAATCCTTCTGCGACTTTTACAAAGTCTACTTTATCAGAAAGAACTGTCTGTGAATAACGTTTACCATAGAATAATGTCTGCCACTGTCTTACCATTCCTAAAACATGATTGTTTACAACAACCTGGATAATCGGAATATTATAACGGCTTGCAGTAGCAAGTTCGTTCATGTTCATTCTAAAGCAGCCGTCACCGCCGATATTAATTACAGTCTTATCAGGACATCCTGTCTTTGCTCCGATACAAGCACCCAGACCATATCCCATGGTTCCAAGTCCGCCTGATGAAAGGAAAGTTCTTGGTTTTGAATAATGATAATACTGGGCAGCCCACATCTGATGCTGTCCTACGTCTGTTGTAATAATTGCGTCTCCTTTTGTAACACGGTCAATTTCTTCGATTACATAAGGTCCTGTCAATTTATCCTTATCATATTTTAATGGATATTTTGCTTTATAATCAGCAATGGTCTGCATCCAGTCTGCATGGTTAAGCTGTTCTAACTTACTGTTTAAAATAGTAAGAACATCCTTTAAATCACCAACTACCGATACATTTGTCTTAATATTTTTATTGATTTCCGCTGCATCAATATCAATATGTAATACCTTTGCATTTTCGGCAAACTTCTTAGGATTACCCACAACACGGTCAGAGAATCTTGCACCAAGTGCAATTAATAAATCACACTGACTTACACCATAGTTGGAAGATTTTGTACCATGCATACCAATCATACCTGTATATGCAGGATCATTACCATCAAACGCACCTTTTGCCATCAATGTATCACACACCGGCGAATCAATAAGTTTTGCAAATTTTCTAACTTCTTCACTGGCATTGGAAAGAATTGCTCCACCACCTAAATAAATGTATGGTTTTTTTGCTTCTTTAATGAGTGCTAATGCAGCTTCAATATCTGCATCGCTAAAACGGTTCGGTACTACAATTTCTTCCGGTTCTTTATAAGTATATTCAAACTGATTAGCTGTTACATCCTTGGTAATATCTACAAGTACAGGACCCGGACGGCCTGTTTTTGCAATCTTAAATGCTTTACGGATGGTATCTGCCAATACGGAAATATCTTTTACGATAAATCCGTGTTTTGTAATCGGCATTGTTACACCTGCAATATCAATTTCCTGGAATGAATCCTTACCCAGTGCAGGAAGATTCACGTTTGCTGTGATGGCTACCATCGGAATGGAATCCATATAAGCAGTTGCAATACCGGTTACAAGGTTTGTTGCACCCGGACCGCTTGTTGCAAAACAAACGCCAACTTTTCCTGTTGCTCTTGCATATCCGTCAGCCGCATGACTGGCACCCTGTTCATGGGATGTTAAAATATGTGTGATTTCATCACTATGTTTGTATAATTCATCATAAATGTTTAAAATGGTTCCTCCCGGATATCCGAAAACATTATCAACCTTCTGTTCTTTTAAACATTCAATTACAATTTGTGAACCTGTTAACAGCATAATAATTTCCTCTCTTAAGCTTTCTTGTACTCAAGTACCGCTCCTCTGTTACCACTTGTAACAAGCTCACGATATCTTGAAAGGTAACCTGTTGTAACCTTTGGTTCTCTAGGCTGCCATTTTGCTTTTCTTTCTGCCAATACTTCATCGGAAACCTTTACATTAATTGTATTAGCAGGAATATCAATTGCTATAATGTCTCCTTCTTCTACAAGTGCGATTGGTCCTCCTACTGCAGCTTCCGGTGAAACGTGTCCGATAGAAGCTCCTCTGGATGCTCCGGAAAATCTGCCATCGGTAATAAGCGCAACACTTGAGCCAAGTCCCATACCTGCTATGGCAGAAGTAGGATTTAACATTTCACGCATACCCGGACCGCCTTTTGGTCCTTCATAACGGATAACTACAACGTCACCTGCTACAATTTTACCGCCCTTAATTGCGTTAATCGCATCTTCTTCACAATCAAATACTCTAGCCGGGCCTTCATGAACAAGCATTTCAGGAACAACTGCCGAACGTTTTACAACACATGAGTCAGGTGCAAGATTACCGCGTAACACTGCAATTCCTCCCACCTCACTGTATGGATTTTCAATTGGTCTTATGACTTCCGGATTTGTATTATAACAATCCTTAATGTTTTCTCCCACTGTCTTTCCTGTTACGGTCATCAAATCAAGATGTAACAGATTCTTCTTACTTAACTCATTCATAACTGCATAAACGCCGCCAGCTTCATTAAGTTCTTCCATATAAGTATGTCCCGCAGGTGCAAGGTGGCAAAGATTCGGTGTTTTAGCGCTGATATCGTTAGCAATATCAAGATTTAATTCAATGCCGACTTCGTGAGCAATAGCAGGAAGATGCAACATACTGTTTGTAGAACATCCCAAAGCCATATCTACTGCAAGAGCATTTTCAAATGCTTCCATTGTAAGAATGTCTCTCGGACGGATATTCTTCTCAACAAGTTCCATAATCTTCATACCTGCATGTTTTGCAAGTCTGATTCTTTCTGAATAAACTGCAGGAATTGTACCATTTCCTCTTAAGCCCATACCAATTGCTTCTGTTAAGCAGTTCATGGAGTTTGCTGTATACATACCTGAGCAAGAACCACATGTAGGACAAGTTTTTTCTTCGTATTCTTTAAGCTGGGCTTCTGTAATCTTACCGGCAGCTTCTGCACCTACTGCTTCAAACATACTGGAAAGAGATGTTTTACAACCATTTACACGTCCGGCAAGCATAGGACCACCTGAAACAAAGATTGTAGGAATATTCAGTCTTGCAGCAGCCATTAATAATCCGGGTACATTCTTATCACAGTTAGGAATACATACGAGTCCGTCAAGGCCGTGAGCAAGTGCCATACATTCTGTACTGTCTGCAATTAAGTCTCTTGTTACAAGGGAATATTTCATACCTACATGTCCCATTGCAATACCGTCACACACTGCGATTGCCGGGAACATAATAGGTGTACCGCCTGCCATAGAAACACCGGTTTTAACAGCCTGTGTAATCTTATCAAGATTCATATGCCCCGGAACGATTTCATTATAGGAACTGACAACACCAATTAACGGTCTGTTCATTTCTTCTTCTGTATATCCAAGTGCATTCCACAAAGAACGATGTGGTGCCTGGCTTTTTCCTGTCTTTACCGAATCACTTCTCATGATTATTACCTCAACTTTCTATACTCTTTGTGCTAAAAGGTCACCCATCTTGCTACAGCCGACTTTTTCACATCCGTCAGACATGATATCACCTGTACGATAACCCTCTTTTAATACTTGTTTAACCGCATTTTCAATTGCATCTGCTTCTTTATCAAGATCAAATGTATATCTTAACATCATAGCAGCACTTAATATAGTAGCAATTGGATTTGCAATATCCTTACCTGCAATATCAGGAGCAGAACCATGACTGGGTTCGTATAAACCAAACTTGGAATCATTAAGGCTGGCACTTGATAACATTCCGATTGAGCCTGTTACCATACTTGCTTCATCACTTAAGATATCCCCAAACATATTCTCTGTTAAAATCACATCAAACTGAGCAGGATCTTTTACAAGCTGCATAGCGCAGTTATCCACTAACATGTGCTCTACAGTCACTTCAGGATAATCCTTAGAAACTTCATTCACCACTGCTCTCCATAATCTGGAAGAATCAAGAACGTTTGCTTTATCAACACTGGTTACTTTTTTATTACGTTTCATTGCAATCTCAAAACCCTTAATTGCAATTCTTCTGATTTCGTTTTCATCATAAGTTAAAGTATCAATGGCTTTTCTTACACCATTTTCTTCCACTGTCTTTCTCTCACCAAAGTAAAGACCGCCGGTTAATTCACGCATAATCAACATATCAAATCCGGCATTACTGATTTCTTCTTTTAAAGGACAAGCCGCCGCAAGTTCCGGATATAAATAGGCCGGTCTTAAATTTGCAAAAAGATTCAATGCTTTACGGATTTTTAAAAGTCCTGCTTCCGGTCTTAAGTTAGGAGCTAATTTATACCATGGAGATGTATTGGTATCCCCTCCGATAGAGCCCATAAGTACAGCATCCGCAGCTTTTGCTGTTTCAATGGCTTCATCTGTTAAAGGAACACCATGAACATCAATGGATGCTCCACCCATTAAAATGTCTGTATAAATAATTTCATGATTATATTTTGCACAAACAGCATCAAGCACTTTCTTGGCCTGAGCTACAATTTCCGGACCGATTCCATCGCCCGGAATACATGTAATATTCATTTTCATATATGTATCCTCCAAAAGAGTTGTTTAATAAAAAATAAGGCGCAAATACCTTACGCCTTATTTCCTACTTATGATTCTCTGATTAATTATTCAGCATCCGGTTTTTCAACCTGAGCAATAGCAGATTTTTGCATAGGAATACGGCAGTTTTTATTGTTACCGAATTCAACAATGACTGTATCATCAGTTACATCAATAATGGTTCCGTAGAAACCACCGCTGGTTAAAACGCTATCGCCTGTTTCGATTGTAGAAAGCATTGCGGCATGTTTTTTCTGCTCTTTCTTCTGTGGTCTGATTAAAATAAAATAAAAGAATGCGACAATAAGTACAAGATAAATAATCATTCCTGCTGCACCTGCGCCGCCCGCTAATAATGTATTCATTATTCTTCCTCCAAGTATTTAAAAAATAAGTCAATAAACATCATACACAAAATTTGTTCATTCATCAAGTGTTTTCTAACATTCCTGCTATTTTTTGACGTTTATATTCCGAAAATCTTCCTTCGTCTAACGCCAATCTGATTTCTTCCATCATTTCATTGTAAAAATACAGATTATGCATGACGCAAAGTCTCATTCCAAGCATTTCTTTTGCCTTTAATAAGTGTCTGATATAGGCTCTTGAATACTTCCTGCACACAGGACAACCACAACCTTCTTCAATCGGTCTGTCGTCAAGTTCGTACTGCGCATTAAACAGATTAATCTTACCATGATTGGTATATAAATGACCGTGACGTCCGTTTCTTGTCGGATATACACAATCAAAGAAGTCAACGCCTCTGTCAACACCCTCCAAAATATTAATAGGAGTACCTACCCCCATAAGATAAGTTGGCTTATCCTTAGGCAAAAAAGGAACTGTCTCATCAAGAACATGATACATTTCTTCATGTGATTCCCCAACTGCAAGACCACCTACGGCATAACCGTCAAGGTCCATCTCACTGATTCTCTTTGCATGTTCTATTCTGATATCTGTAAAAATAGCACCTTGGTTAATGCCAAACAATAACTGATTTTTATTAATCGTATCAGGAAGGCTATTAAGTCTTGCCATTTCATTCTTGCAACGTTCTAACCATCTGGTCGTTCTGTCAACACTAGCCTGTACATATTCTCTGGTAGCTTTGCTTGACGGGCATTCATCAAATGCCATGGCAATGGTGGATGCAAGATTACTTTGAATCTGCATACTTTCTTCCGGACCCATGAATATTTTTCTTCCATCCACATGGGAGTTAAAATAAACACCTTCTTCTTTAATCTTACGAAGTCCTGACAAAGAGAAAACCTGAAACCCACCGGAATCGGTAAGAATCGGTTTATCCCATACCATAAATTTATGTAGTCCACCCAGTTGCTTAATCACCTTATCCCCCGGTCTTACATGGAGATGATAGGTATTTGATAATTCAACCTGGGTTTTTAAATGTTGTAAATCCTCTGTAGAAACAGCACCTTTAATCGCAGCCGCAGTTCCCACATTCATAAATACAGGCGTCTGAATCGTTCCATGCACGGTTTCAAACTCGGCACGCTTTGCGCGTCCCTCCTGTTTTAAAAGACGATATGTTGCCATCTATATTACTTGTCCTTTCAAGCATATATTCCTACTATTCTAAGTACTCATCCGTAAACTCTTCTAAAGTAAGCTCATTATTCATAATAACTGTTGCAGCTTCCACGCCGACAAAACGGAAATGCCATGGTTCATAATCAATACCTGTAATGTATTCTTTTCCTTTCGGATATCTTAAAATAAATCCGTATTCATGGCAGTGTTCTTTTAACCACTTCCCTGCATCACAATCGGCAAATCCATAATCAAGGGTACGGTAATCATTGGAAATAAAGTCAATTGCCAAACCAATCTGATGTTCACTGGCACCCGGTACCGTTACATACTGGCTTGATAATTTATATGCTTCCAAATAATTGTATCCCATATTCATATACTTATTAATCTTACGTTCAAATAAAACTTCCTGCTTATAGTAATCACGATATGGTGAACAAATAACTAAAGTCACACCATCCTTCTTCGCAGCCTGCATCATGGTAAGTAAGGTGTCAAGAATACGTTCGTCACACTGCATATCTCCTTTAATGGTTCCCAAGGTAAAAGAATAATCATCCGGAATCGGGTGCTGCTTATTAATCAACACATATCTCCAGTCAGTGGAGTCAAATACAAAGTCCTCATATGTCTCGACAATCTGATCCTTAGAATCGGGAACCCACTCTGTATCCTCAGGCATCAGTTCATCAATAGAAAACATATCATCATCACTGTATTCACCGGACGTAACTTCATCTGAAACATCCTCATCCATAATATCATCAATCGAAATAGTCTCTAACTCATCTGCACCAAAAATAAAATCTTCTTCTGTAAATCCTTCCATCACATCCGAATCATCAAACATGACTTCTAAATCCATTTCATGCATGTCGGTAACGGTTTCATCCTCTAAAACAACTTCTGAATCAGCGATGACAGTCTGCTCATCTTCCATGGCATTCACATCCTCTGTAACAAAAGCCTTAAAACTTGATGATGTGACAAAGCAAAGAAATACACAGGTAATTGCTAAAAATCTCTTACCATTGTTAGCAAAATAAAGCACAGCATCACAAGCCCCTATAAAAACTGTCAAGGCAATAATCATAGGAATCCTTAATAATTTATTCTTTTTTCCGAGTCGTGTTAACTTCTTAATAATCTTCTCGCGAAAACTTTGGTTCATTCTATCTTTCCTCTTACTGTAAACATATGTATCCTATTTTTGCACATACACAATATATAGTAACATAAGCTTTCAAAAAATGCACCTGTTTTTGTGATTTTCATTGATTATTTTTACATTATTTTTTATAATGTATCAGAAGAATTTACTTTGGAGGAATAATATGTCAGGATCTTCATTCGGAACAATCTTAAAATGTACAACATGGGGCGAATCCCACGGACCTGCTCTTGGAGTGGTTATTGACGGTATGCCTGCAGGGATATCTCTTACTAAGGAGCATATCCAGCCATATCTTAACCGAAGAAAACCGGGTGCTAATCCATACGCTACCCCTCGTAAAGAAGATGATGAAGTTGAAATATTATCCGGTGTTTTTGAAGGTAAAACTACCGGTACTCCAATTTCTATTATGATTCGAAATACATCCCAACGCAGTGGGGATTATTCAGAGATATCACAGTACTATCGTCCGGGACATGCAGATTTTGGCTTTGATGCAAAATACGGCTTCCGCGACTATCGCGGCGGCGGCCGTTCTTCAGGACGTGAAACAGTTGCACGTGTTGCTGCCGGTGCAGTTGCAATGCAGTTACTAAGTGAGCTTGGTATTGAAGTTCATGCTTATACACGGGCGATTGGCGACGTATCACTATACGATAATATTACATATAAAGATATTTCTATTGAAGAATCATTAAATTCACCAACAGGCTTTCCTATTCAATCTGTTGGATTAAAAGCAGAAAAATATCTGCAAGAATGTATGAAAAACCTGGATTCTTGCGGTGGAGTAATTGAATGCTTTGCAACCGGTGTTCCTGCCGGAATCGGCGAACCGGTTTTTGATAAATTAGATGCTAATCTTGGTAAAGCGATTTTTTCAATCGGTGCCGTAAAAGCCGTTGAAATCGGTGACGGCATTCAAGTTACATCCATGAAGGGAAGCGAAAACAACGATTCCTTTACTATTGAGAATGATACCATCACTACTGCTACCAATCATTGTGGCGGTATTCTTGGCGGAATCAGTACCGGTAATGATATCGTATTAAGGGCACATTTTAAACCAACCCCTTCTATTTTCAAAGAACAGGAAACCGTAAACCGCTTAAAAGAACCAATTACCATTCAAATCAAAGGGCGTCACGATCCTATCATCGTTCCCCGTGCAGTTGTGGTGGTGGAATGTATGACAGCATTTACTATTGCAGATATGCTCTTACAAAATATGAGTGCAAATATCAATAACATAAAAAAAGTATATGATAAATAATAATAGAATTCCTCTGTAATCATACAATTTATATCTTGTTATTTGTTACATAATTGAACAATTGCCTGAACAGGCAAAAATGCTATAGACAGTCAGTGTTGAACAATCATTTCAACACTGACTTTTTGAATAAAGAATTATTGGATACTTTTTTCGAATTCCTCTACAGTAGTCGCTAATATTGCAAGTTTAAGCCACTTTTTCAGTGTACCTAGTGCGTGCTCATCATTAATCTTATCACGTAATGAATCCGGTATACTTCCTTTACCAGACAGCTCCTCTAATACGCCTTCCACAAAAGCAAGTCTTCCTTCTTCTCTTCCTTCTTCTCTTCCGGCTCTTCTTGCATCATGCATCGCTAACTCAAAAGACATATAACGCTCCTCCATACTCCGATTACGCTTAATTGATGCTATGGTATCCTGCAGTTTTTGTACAAAATCATCTTCATACCCTTTTGTACTGTCATCTAAATCCGCATGCACAAAATCCAGAAATTTTCTTAAATTTTCAGAAATATTTTGAGGATCTTTCCCTAAAGTATTCAAAAAAATAGTCGTATTTCCATCTTCGTAGATATCAGACTCTCCGGACATACGGGTTTTTAAGGTATACTGATACTTCCCTTCGCCGAAAGGATCAAAATCACAGATAAATATGACATAGCTTTTAGGCAATTCTTCATACTCTGCTCCGCGTTCTAACAGTTCCATGTCAATTTGACTATGATAATACCTTGCACGCTTAGGTAACTCTTTTTCGCTTGTAGCCTGCATTTCAATATTGTAATGAGTGTTCTCTTCATCTTGGGCATAAACGTCAAGACGAATGCCTTTATATCCCGGATGATATACTATACTCTTTTCAACATGAACAATGATTCTTGCAATCTTAATATTAAGAATCATTTCCAGCAGGTGCTTACAAAGTTCTTCCTCCTGCATGACTGCACCAAACATGAAATTATGCTTAATCGTAAGTTCTCTTAATGGTTTAATATGATTCAATCTTTCCTCCGTTCTACAGAGGAATTCTATGAAACAATACTAGCACTTATCTAAGTAAAATGAAACATACAGTATACACAAGATTTTGAAATTTAAAATTGTATATATCGCCGACAAATTGGTTTACATAAAACTGTTTTTCTTTTGTGTATTTTTACCAGAAAAACTCCCGCAACTGCGGGAGCTTTCATTTATCCAATCTTATGGAAAATAATACAATTGGGTTTTGTTATCTTCATCTCTTTCCCATTCATAACAATGAGATTTTTCTCTAAATCCAAATTAAAGAATGTCATGGTATCTGATTCATGGTTTAAGCTGACAAGATGCTTATTATCAGGGAAAACCGCCACATCTTTTGGATAATCACCACTGATTGGAAGACAGAATAACTTTTCAAGCATGCCTGTTTCTTCATCAATCCGATACATGATAACACTGTTATCGCCTGCATTACTGCTGACAAGGTACTTATAATCTGCAGTAAGATTTAATGCACTTGCTGCAGAGCCGCCTGCATGATAATCATTTAAGGTAGAAATGTTCTGTACCTTTTCAAACTCAGGATTACCATCTTCATTGACATAGTTATAAACATCAATATAGTTTTTTAATTCGTGTACAATATATAAGAATCTTCCGTCTTTCGAGAATTTAATGTGTCTTGGTGCTGATTCCATCTCGCTACGGATAACATCCACTAATTTTAATTTACCGGTATCATGATTCAGTTTGTACACATTCACATGATCCATTCCAAGGTCTGCCGCACACAGATACTCATTATCCCTTGTCATCTTTACGCAGTTTACATGGGGACGGAAATTACGTTCTGCAATACTTCCCAATCCCTTATGAAAGATTTCATCTGTAATCTCTCCTACGGAACCATCATCATTCAGTCTTAAAACTGTAATCTTTCCATCGTGATATCCTGCAACAAACAAGAATTTATCACGGTATCCTGTTGAAAGATAACAGCCTCTCATTCCGTTAATGGACGCCTGATTAATCATTTCAAGCATTCCGTCCGGAAGAATCCTATAGGACACAACCCCCATATCCGTAATGGCATACAAATATTTCCGGTTGTGGCTTATGGTCATGTAAGAAGAATTGGTAAGCTCTATCTGTCCTTTTTCTGTAAATCGTCCATTTTTCATATCCACATCATATATATGAATACCGTGTTTATCCTTCATGGTATATGTGGATACATATGCTACATATTTAGATGCTTTCATAGTCACCTCTAACGGATTCTTTCCGGGAATCCTACTTTTTTCTGTACCTTTCGAAGGGTCTTTGTTGCATAATAATTCGCTTTTTCAGCATTCTCTTTGATAATGCCGTCAATGTATGCCTTTTCTGACTGAAGTTCATAGAAACGGTCCTGTACCGGTTTTAAAGTATTTGCAACTGTTTCACCTACTGCCAGTTTAAAATCGCCATAGCCCTTACCTTCAAACTCTGCCACAATTTCTTCCGGTGTTTTTGAAGTACAGGCACTGTAAATGTCAATCAGATTATGGATACCCGGCTGCTCGTCGCAATAACGGATGCATGCCTCAGAGTCTGTTACCGCACGTTTAAATTTACGGATAATGGTGTCTGTATCATCTAAGAGGAAAATGCTTGCATTGGCATTTTCATCAGATTTTGACATCTTCTTGGTTGGGTCCTGAAGACTCATGATTTTGGCTCCTGCCTTACCAAGATATGGTTCCGGAATGGTAAATACATCACCATAAATATTATTGAATCTTTCTGCAATATCCCTTGTAATCTCAAGATGCTGTAACTGATCCTTACCTACAGGTACCACATCCGCCTGGAAAAGAAGAATATCCGCAGCCATAAGAACAGGATAAGTATATAAGCCTGCATTAATATTATCAGCATGTTTTGCTGATTTATCCTTAAACTGTGTCATACGGTTTAATTCGCCCATATATGTAAAGCAATCTAAAATCCAGCCAAGCTCAGCATGTCCTGAAACATGTGACTGGTAATAAATACAGTTTTTCTTAGGATCAAGTCCTGCAGCAATATATAATGTAAGTAGGTTTCTTGCACGTTTTCTAAGTTCTGCCGGGTCCTGTCTTACTGTAATGGAATGTAAATCCACTACACTGTAAAAGCATTCATATTCATCACTTAAAGTTACCCAGTTTTTCAGTGCTCCAAGATAATTTCCGAGAGTAATGGTTCCTGTTGCCTGCATTCCACTGAATAATACTTTTTTGTTATCAATCATTTTTTCATATCCTCCATAGGTATAAATCTTTAAAATTGTATCATCTGTACACTCTTAAGTCAAGAAACATGGGGAGCAAAGAAAACTCTTCACTCCCCGTTTTTTCATTATTATGTGCATTATGAACTCTTATTTTCACTATCTTCGCATCCGCATGTACTTCCGCCGGAATAACTTGGATATACCATTCTTGAATCTCTGTCACGGTCACGTTCTCTGCAACGTTCTCTGTCCCAATCTCTGTCACACTTATCGTCCCAGTCTCTCTCCCGACATCTGTCACAATCATGATTAACATTACAGTGATAATCACAATCATGGCTCACACAATGTCCGTTTCCGTTTGAACAGAATAATAAAATAAGAATAAGCAGGCAACAGTTGTTCATAAACAGCTCCTTTATGAGTTATACCAACATAATATGCCCACAAAAGAAAATAGTTCTTATTTCTTTAACACATATTTTCTTATGTAAGAATAAGTCTTATCCTCTCCTTGTTCAGCCAACATCCTAAGAAGCTTTTCTAAAAGCTTTGCCGTATTTTCATGAAGAAACTGCGCTGTGTTTCCTTTGAGATAATAGTCAATGGAATCAGAGTCTTTATAACGCTCTTTGTTATAAACTTTGCTCGCAGCCACCCTATCAACAAACATCTCTGCCACATATTTTGCCGGCATTTCCACAGGAAGCATTTTCCCATCCGGTGCATGATAATCAACCCAATATTCGTAATGATGCTTATTTCTTCCTTTGTGATGCATCCATGCCTTAGAATGCCCGTATTTTTCGCGTTCTGCATTATTGGGACTTCTCGTACCCTGATAGAACTTAGCTCCCACAAAAAATTCCGTAGGGGAATACTTGGATAAATCATGCATAATCCCCTGATAATATAATCCAAGTTTAAAGCATCCCTTCATAACCAGATACTTGTGATATGTAATTGTCTTAAAGTGATTCACCAACTGTTTAAATGACATTTACACTATACCTCTTTACTCATAAGAATCTGTATACTTCTGGGTTCTAAAAACACAAAATCTTTTACAGCTTCTGCATCATGCTTAACCCCTGAAGTATCATAATAAATATGCCATTCCTTCCCTTTTTGCGAAGGTAATGCAAGCTTTTTTCGTTCCCAATCCATATTATATGCAACATAAATATCAGATTTATCCTGATTCAAAGCGCCACCATACATAAGCCCGAAAGAATGGTCTGCATGTCCAAGCTTCGATTTCCATGCTTCATCAGAATGAACAGACAAATCAGGAATACCGCTTCCTAACCTGTCCACCATCAAAAATGGCCTGTATCCGCAAAACACACCGTGTTCTTTCCGAAATGCAATTAATTCTTTTATAAAGTTAAACCACTCTTTTTGCGCTTTTGACCATTCCCAGTTCATCCATGTAATTTTATTATCCTGACAATATGGATTATTATTGCCGTTCTGGGTATGAAGACACTCATCCCCGGCAAATAACATAGGGGTTGAGGAAGTAAGCATCAGCAGAGTCATCATATTTTTTCTTTGCTTCTCCCTAAGAGCATTAATGTCTCTTTTCTTAGTAATACCTTCGACACCGCAATTCCAAGTGTCATTATAATCCGTACCATCTCTGTTCTCTTCACCATTGTTTTCATTATGTTTTTTATCATACATAACACTATCAAACAAGGTCATAGAATCATGTTTGGTCAGATAGCATACCCTGGACAGTCTTTCATCATAATACTTAATATTATGAACCATTTCCTCTGCCGTATTGTAGTCTCCCTTAACATAGCGCTTTACAAGACTCATATAACCATCATTCATCACTGCCAGGTTATTCCGGTAATTCTTATTCACATATCTTTGGATTTCATCCATAGGGAATCCGCAAAACAATAGCTTGGTGTCAGCAAGTCTTGATTCTGCAGCAAGCATTGCTATGGGAATTCTGTTTCCCAGAAGATGAAAACCGTCCACATTATATTCTGTAGCCCAGTAACACAATACATCCATGATAAATTGTGGCATTATCTTATCCGGAAAATACATTTGCATGATGACTTCCATCTGATTTTCATGAAATGCATGAACCATCTGACGAAATTCTAATGCAGCATCAGCACCGTATGCATAAGAATTCTTAGGGCAAAAATAAAAACCTTCTTTATAGCCCCAATAATTAATCCGGTTATTCTCCGTTTCCTCAAACTCATATGCAGGCATTAATACAATCGTCGTAATCCCTAAGTCTTTCAAATATGGTATTTTTTTACTAAGTCCCAAAAAAGTACCGCTTTCTTTCATACCGGAGAGCTTTGTAAATCCTCTGACATGAAGTCCGTAAAAAACACTGTTAGAAAAAGACAGGGCCTTCTTGGGTAAAGCCGTGTTTGTGCCTGACAGACCACTGTTTTTATCAGGCAAAGCAGAATATACCTTTGAATGCTTCACACCATACTCTTCTAACCCCGTTACTTTTTTGGAATAAGGGTCTATAAAGACATGCTTATCTTCATACAAAAGATAGGAATCGTATTTGGACACGTTCCGCACTTTTACATCAATGTCATAGTGATTCCCTATAGCCATATCTTTTGATACAGGAACCCTTGTTTCCTTCCCATCTGAAAAAAGAATTACTCCGCCTTCGTCCCTGAATCTTAAATCACATCTGATATGTATTCCTGATTTTGTTTTTGTTACGCCATTTAAATAATTCATACCATATCTCCCATATGTTAATTTTACCATAAAATATTGCAAAAGAAAGTAAAAAACGTTAAGATACAAATAATCAAATGTGAAAGGAGACATTTACATGTCTGATATGAATCAAAATAATATTCCTGAAGAAGATATGATAGTTGAATTAGAGCTTGAATGTGGTACTGTAAAATGCCAGATTGTTACCATTTTGGAAGTAAATGAGCAGGATTACATTGTTCTTTTACCGGAACCAAATCCCCTTGCTGAAGAAGGCGAAGTATGGTTTTACCGTTATTCAGAAAACCCGGATGACCCTAATGAAGAACCTGAACTTGGCTACATTGAAAGTGATGAAGAATTTGAACTTGTAGAAGATGCTTATGATGAGTTCTTAGATAATGTAGATTTTGAAGATTGAGTCGTTTTATAACGGCTCTTTTTTATTTAATATTTCTAACAAAAACCTGGATATAACACATTCCCGGTCCCCATCCTTTTTCCACGCAATCAGAACAAGATGATTCTTAGCCCTTGTCATGGCCACATAGAACATTCTTCTTTCCTCCTCAGTGTCTTTATTTTTCTTATGGGGCACCAAACCTTCTATCAGGTTGATTAATATTACCCGGTCAAATTCTAATCCTTTTGAGGCATGATAGGTTAACAGGTGCACGGGGTTTTCATAATTCTTATGGCACATTTGCCACTTTCTTGTCTCAGCAAATAATAGTTCCGGCTTTTTTATGTCCTTTGCCTTTTTTTGTAATAGCTCTAAAAACCCGATGCACTGTGTTATGTCAACCTTTTTCTCTTTACAGTATTCAATTAAATAATTTTCATAGCCGCCCTTTTTTCTGATAAACCAAAGAGCGGAATAAAAATCCAAGGTTTCAATTTTAAAAAGTAATTCTTCCAAATCATTGATTATTTTTTTCATATAAGGTTTTGAAGCATAATAGCTTCTTAATTCATCAAACACAAACTCTTTTTCAAAAATACTGTGTCTTCCTAGGTAACGTTTGGGTTTGTTCATGATTCTTACAAATTGTTCTCTTGGATATTTCCCTGTTTTCTTATGATAATCGGTCATAAAAAAATAGCTTTCCAAATCTTTTATAATCATGTCAAAAACATCTTTACTCTTTTGCTTATAAATTTTAGAGTGAATTCCTTCCTTTTGAAGCATCCCCTGAATTTGCACTAATTCCTGATTGGTTCTGCATATAATTGCTGTTTCTAAGTTCTTCACCCTTTCTTTGATACAATTTATTATTTCCTGACGCTCTTCTAAGAGGCAAATCTCTACTCCCTTTCCATCTTCTTTCACTGCCTGTATATTTTTATGAAAACGGTGTTTGTTGTTATTAATAAGAGTTTTAGAAGCATTTACAATTGCTTTACAGGAGCGGTAATTCTTACTTAATACAATTTGCTTATAATCCGGATAGCTTACCGGAAAGTCCAACATAATATTGGGCTTACTTCCCCGAAAACCATAAATAGCCTGGTCATCATCTCCCACCACAAAAAGATTTCTGTGCTTATGACAAAGTAAATGAAGTATCTGAAACTGTCTTTCATTCACATCCTGAAACTCATCTACCAGAATATATTGATACTGATTTCTAAGTTCTTCTAAAAACTTAGGATTATCATTTAAAAGCTTTTCACATAGTACTTCCATATCATCAAAATCAACCTTTCCCAAGGCTTTCTTCTTATTTTGATACCTTTTGTCAACTATCATGAACTGTTCTTCTGATAAGGGTTGGGATATGGACGGATAATTCATTTTTTTGGAAAAAACATGCTTTAAATAGAACTGAATACATGTAGTATGTTCATCACAGGGGATTCCAATAGATAATAGAATTTCAGACAAAATTTCTGATTTTTCTTTGTCTTCTAATACAGATAATGTAATGTCGGATGCACATAATTGTAAGATTGAATAAAAGAAAGAATGAAACGTAGAAAAAGTAACGGGATAATAAGAATCATTCATAAGATTTACAAAGCGCTTTTCCATTTCAAGAGCTGCTGCTTTTGTAAACGTAATCACAAGAATACTTTGGGGAGAAATGTGTTTTTCCCTAATTAAGAATTGAATACGTTTTGTAATAACTGCTGTTTTACCGGAGCCGGGTCCTGCAAGTACCATGCAGGGCCCTTCTCCATGCTTTACTGCTTTTAATTGTTCTAAATTAAGCTGCACATTACGCATTTTTCAGCTTATTAATACCTACTTTAATTCGTTTTAAAGATTCCTCTTTTCCAAGAATCTCCATAATCTCTGTTGCTCCGGCAGGAGTCATCTGTTTGCCGGAAACTGCAGTTCTTACAGGCCACATTGCATAACCGTTTTTGCAGCCTTTCTTTTCAACGTATTCAAGTAATGTTTTGTATAAAGAATCATTGCTATAGTCATCTAAAGCTTCAAAAATCGGATATAATTCTTCTAATACTTCCAAAGAAGTGACTGCATCTGTCTTCATCTTCTTATGGGTATACATAGCAACATCATATTCCGGTAATTCTTCAAAGAAATCAACATGGTCTTTGATGTCTGGGAACACTTCGATACGTGTTTTTACCATTTCGGCAATTTTTTTCAAATCAAAATCTTTCTTAAGAACCTCTTTTAAAACAGGCTCTGCCATCTCATAAAAAGCATCAAAATCCATTGCCTTAATATATTCGCCATTCATCCATTTAAGCTTTGTATAATCAAATACAGCCGGTGATTTACTGATTCTATGATAATCAAAATCTTTCACAAGCTCATCTAAGGTAAAGATTTCACGGTTATCTTCCGGACTCCAGCCAAGCAATGCAATATAGTTAACAATTGCCTCTGTGATAAATCCCTGCTCAATTAAATCTTCAAAAGAAGAATGTCCGCTTCTTTTTGATAATTTTTTATGGTTCTCGTCAGTAATCAAAGGAAGATGGATATATACCGGTGATTCCCAACCGAATGCATCGTAGAGACGCTGATATTTTGGTGAAGATGACAGATATTCATTACCTCTGACAACATGGGTAATATTCATGGTATGATCATCCACTACGTTAGCAAAGTTATAAGTAGGATATCCGTCAGACTTAATCAAAATCATATCATCAAGTTCTGCGTTATCTACTGTAATATCTCCATATAATTCGTCATGGAAAGTGGTAGTTCCTTCATTAGGAATATTCTGGCGGATAACAAAAGGCTTACCTGCTGCAAGATTAGCTTCAATTTCTTCTTTTGACAAGCCCAAACAATGCTTATCATAAACTGTAATCTCTTTTCCTTCAACGACTTCTGATTTCAAAGAAGAAAGGCGTTCTTTATCGCAGAAACAATAATATGCTTCGCCCTTTTCTACTAGCTGTTTTGCATATTCCATATAGATTCCCGTCTTCATACGTTCACTCTGAACATAGGGACCGAATCCACCATCTTTATCGGGACCTTCGTCATGAATTAAACCTGTTTTTTCCATGGTACGGTAAATAATATCAACCGCGCCTTCTACAAAACGCTCCTGGTCTGTATCTTCAATACGAAGCATAAACTCTCCGCCATCATGTTTGGCAATTAAATATTCATATAATGCACTTCTTAAATTACCCACATGCATTCTGCCTGTTGGGCTTGGTGCAAATCTTGTTCTGATTTTACTCATAATATATAGTACTCCTTTTATATGATTACTCTTCTTGTGGTACCGGCAATTTAACTTTTGAATTTGCCTTAAAGGTATTTACTTCTTTGGTAGCCTGCACAATAGGAATATTGGTTCCTGCTCCTGCTACACAGCCCCCCGGACATGCCATACCTTCAATCAAACAGCCCTTTTTCTTACCGGCTTTTGCAAGCATAAGAACCTTCTTACATTCTGCAAGGCTCTCAGCATGCTCAATATTTACTTCTACGTCCGGATAATAAGTCTGAATGCATTCTTCAATGGCACTTGCAACACCACCTGCAACACCGTATCCACGTCCTGCACCTGTGGCATCTTCCATGGTTTCAATGGCTTCAATTTCTTCCACCAAAAGACCTTTTGCTTCAAACATTCCTACAAGTTCTTCAAAAGTAATAACAAAGTCAACATCACTTCGTACGCTTCTTCTCATAGCCTCTAATTTTTTAGCTGCACATGGTCCGATAAATACAACTGACGCTTCCGGATAATCTTCTTTAATCTTTCTTGCAGTTGCAACCATCGGTGTCAGCTCATTACTGATACTGTCAATAGTTTCCGGGAAAAACTTCTTGGCAAGCATACTCCACGACGGACAGCAGGAAGTTAACAAGAATTCCTGTTCACCGGTGGCTACTTTTTCAACATAGTGCTTTGCTTCAGCAAGGGCTCCCATATCTGCACCGATGGCAGTTTCATATACATCATGAAAACCTAACTGTTTTAAAGCTGTTTTAAAAATATCAGGGGTCACCTTAGGACCAAACTGACCAACAAATGCCGGGGCTACCTGGGCAACTACTTTTTTTCCTGACTGCATGGCACGAATCAACTGGAAAATCTGGGATTTATCAGCAATGGCACCAAACGGACAAGACACCATACACATACCACAGGATACACATTTATCATTATTAATCTGCGCTCTTCCATGGGTACCGCTTTCAATGGCTCCCACACCGCAGGCTCCCGCACAAGGTCTTACCTGATGGGAAATGGCATCATAAGGACATACAGTCTTACATTTACCACATTTAATACATTTATCCTGATCGATAACACTCTTACCGTTCTTAAAAGAAATTGCACCTCTTGGACATACCTCATGGCAAGGATGTGCAAGACATCCCATACATTTATTGGTTACTTCATATTGATTCTCAGGACAGGCATTACATGCTGAAGGAATTACCTGCATAAGTGGCGGTTCATAATACTTTTCTGCAATATTACTCTCTTCCACACCCTGAGTCATATGCACAGGTGCATTTTCAGGACGAAGTGACATACCCATGGCAAGTCTGGCACGTTCTCGTACTACGGCTCTTTCACGGTAAATACTTTCCCAATATTCCGACTCATCGGAATTTACTAATTTATACGGAAGCGCTTCCATATCATCTATCAGATTCTGAGAATAATATGCAAGGCTTGCAACTTCTTTAAATATACGTCTTCTGACTTTACGTACTTCAGTATCTATTCCTCTCATGACGATTCCTTTCCATAGTCAATTAAAGTCTTATCTATTTTGACACAAATAGTGTTTAAAATCAAGTATATTAAATGATACAAAAATCCCGTAAACCTATTCTGATTTACGGGATTTGACCTTTCATAAAAACTATTCATTTTCACTGTCAAATTCAGGAAGTACTTTTGTTCCTGTTGTTTCAACTTTTCTGTCATAACAGGTAAACACTTCATCCACATACTCTTTTTTCATCTTTGGTGTAATGATACTTACCACTGGTACAACAATAAGTCCTGCAATCATTGCAAATGCACCTGCATTGATTGGTGATTCAATAAACTTAAGATACATATTGGATACTGTAATACCCACACCGCAGATAAAGCTTGCCCAAACAGCAGATTTTGTAACTTTTTTCCAGTAAATACCGTAAAGGAACGGAGCAAGGAATGCACCTGCCAAAGCTCCCCATGAAATACCCATAAGCTGGGCAATAAAGGTTGGAGGGTCTAAGGCAATTACTACTGAAATCACAATAAAGAAAACAATCATAATTCTCATAATAAGTAACTGAGATTTATCTGACATCTTCTTAACAATATTACCCTTAATAAAGTCAAGTGTTAAAGTGGAGCTTGAGGTTAATACTAAGCTTGATAATGTTGACATACTTGCGGAAAGAACAAGTACCACAACTACACCAATTAATATATCCGGCAATGTAGATAACATGGATGGAATAATAGCGTCATAAGCTACGCTTCCGTTTGCATTATAAATATCACCATCTGAAAATAATCTTCCGAAACCACCAAGGAAATAGCATCCGCCTGAAACAATTAAAGCAAATACAAGCGAAACAATGGTTCCTGTCTTAATAGACTTCTCATTTTTTATTGCATAGAATTTATGTACCATCTGAGGAAGTCCCCATGTACCAAGGGATGTTAAAATAACTACGCCTAAAAGATTGAGAGGATCCGGTCCCAGTAAGGAAGTAAATGCGCCCTGCTGTCCGGAAATCTCACTTTCCATTTCACTAAGAGATTTCACAGCTTCAGTAAATCCGCCCTGTCCGTTAAGAACTGCTACAATAACTGCAATAATACCGAATATCATAATAATACCCTGAACAAAGTCATTAATTGCTGTAGCCATATATCCGCCAAGGATTACATACAAGCCTGTCAGCAATGCCATAGCAATTACACAGTATGAATATGGAATATCAAATGCCATTCCAAACAATCTTGATAAACCATTATATACAGAAGCTGTATAAGGAATTAAGAAAATAAAAGAAATAGCACTGGCTACAATTCGAAGCGCATTACTTTCATATCTCTTACCAAAGAAATCAGGCATAGTTGCTGCACTTAACTTCTGAGTCATAATTCTGGTACGTCTACCCATAACAACCCATGCAAGTAAACAACCGATAATGGCATTACCGATACCAATCCAAGTGGTTGACATACCATATTTCCATCCAAACTGTCCTGCATAACCTACAAATACTACAGCACTAAAATAAGATGTACCATAGGCAAATGCTGTAAGCCAAGGACCTACACTTCTACCACCCAAAACAAAGTCGTTTACGTTTGTTGCATGCTTTCTTGAGTAAAGACCAACCGCAATCATAACTGCGAAAAATACAACCAATAAAATAATTTTTACTACCATATCAATTTCCAGCCTTTCTTATTCGCGTCACTTTAACGGATTAAACTTTAAAACTTTTACCTTTGAACGCTTTAACGTATTAAATTATGTCATGTATTCTACTTTATGTCAAGAACCTTTTAAAAATTCATGAATAAATTAGTAATATAAAGCATAGGATTCCGTTTGGAATAAGAAAGGAAAGAATGGGCGAATACAAATTTGAAGAATACTTCGATCAGTTTCCGCCTGCAATGGCTTATGTACCATGGCAGAATATGGATAAAATATATGAAGACCTTGACGAAGCATTGCAAATCGGAACAATTTTCCCTGAATTAACCAAACCTTTTACCGGCAGGAGGTGCGTAAAATGAAATGTGCATGCTCTGCTGAACAAAAAAGATTATTGCACGACATCAGCGTTGTAGATTTTGTCCTTGTTGAAATGACACTCTACCTTGACACACATCCTCATGAAACTGATGCAATTGATTTTTATAATCATTATTGCCGCATTAAGAATCAGTTAATGAACGAATACGCAAACAAATTCTATCCGTTAAGCTTAAGCACTTGCGACAATTATAGCAAAGAATGGAAATGGGCGTTAAGTCCTCTTCCGTGGGAAGGAGCATGGTACTAGTATGTGGAAATATGAAAAACGGCTTCAATATCCGGTGAATATCACTACACCGAATGCAGAAATTGCAAAAATTATTATCAGTCAGTACGGTGGACCTGACGGAGAATTAGGTGCTTCCATGCGATATCTCTCACAACGCTATACCATCCCTTATCCCGAAGTAGCAGGGTTATTAACAGATATCGGTACTGAAGAACTGGCTCACTTTGAAATGGTCGGCGCCATTGTATATCAGTTAACCAAGAATTTAAGCATGGATGAAATAACTGCCCAGGGATTTGCCCCCTATTATGTAGACCACACTCTCGCTCTTTGGCCACAGGCTGCAGGCGGAGTTCCTTTTAATGCTAATCAGTTCCAATCCAAAGGTGATGTTATTACTGATCTTCATGAAGATTTAGCGGCTGAACAAAAGGCAAGAACAACTTACGATAATATCTTAAGATTAGTAAAAGACCCAGAAGTATGCGATGCAATCCGCTTCTTAAGAGCCCGTGAAATCGTACACTTCCAAAGATTCGGCGAAGCTTTAAGACGTGTTCAGGAAGAACTTGATCCTAAAAACTTCTATATGTTTAATCCTGAATTTGACCGTTGTAAAGAATAATTATGTAAACCAAGACTGTCAGAATTATTTTAATTCTGACAGTCTCATTTAATCTTTCTATTTTTTATGACGAATCATCTGATTCGAAAGCTTCTTTCTGTTAAATGGTATCAATGGTTTTAGATAACTCTCTCCCGAAATCGTCTTATTAAACACAAGTGATAATATTGTAATGACAACACCTGCAATAAATCCCCATAGATTAAATATGGAAGTTAATACCAAAGTAATCACTCTCATAAACTTAATGGCATATCCCAGTTCATAATTGGGCTGTGTATAATTAGCAATTGCCACAAATGCCATATATAGCATAACCTCCGAGCTAAACCATCCGCTATTTACAGAAAATTCTCCCAAGACAAGTGCCGCTGTTACGGACAAAGGTGTACTTAACATATTGGGGGTATTGACAGCAGCCAGCCGTAAGCCGTCAATTGCAAGCTCTAATATTAAAAACTGTATAATAACAGGAATGTTAGCCGTTTCTTTCAGCATAATAAATTCAAAGCCTTTAGGTATCCATTCCGGATTTTGTATCATTAACAGGAACAATGGTGTAATGAAATAGTTTGCAATCGTAATAATGATACGTGACCATCTTAAATAGGTTCCTGTAATCGGTGGAAAATAATAATCGTCCGCTTCTTCCATCAAATCCCAGACAGATACCGGAATAATCATAGCCTGAGGTGAATTATCAACCAAAATAATAATATTACCCTCTAAAACCTGAGCTGCCGCAGTATCCGGGCGTTCAGTATATCTAAACTTAGGGAAAGGATTCATCCATTTACCGGGTAACAGTTTTTCTGCAAGGCTTTGCTGATTCACTGTTAACGCATCTGTATCAATCTGCTGTAACCTGTTTTTAATTTTTTGTAAAAACTGTTGCTTTACCCGACCTCCCATATAACAAAGAACCACATCCGTTCTGGAAGTACGACCCACACTTTGTATTTCCATACATAAATCCCTGTCACGGATTCGTCTTCTGATTAATGCGGTATTAAAGACAACGGTTTCTACGAAACCATCCTTAGAGCCACGCATGGCTTTATCCTTTTCAGGTTCACTGACACTTCTTGCCGGATAGGTTCTTGAGTCAATCAGAATGCATCTGTCGTACCCTTCTACAAAAACTGCAAAAACACCCGATAAGATAAAATAGAAAATATCATCCCATTTATCTTTTAAATCAACCTCCACGTAGGGAACGGACTTCTTAATTAACTCATATGCAGTATCGGCTTCTTTTTCCGGTTGCAAATCCATGAGATACTGCAGCATTTTCTGCATGATCTCATCCTTACAAAATCCATCCAAAAAGCAGATTGCTCCACGTTTACTGCCTATCTGTATTACACGGTAGACAACATCAAAATTCTGACCGATTTTTAACTCCTGTTTTAAAAAGGCCACATTTTCATCCAGATTTTTGCTGATTATTTCCATAAAAAAACTCCTTTCCGGTGTAAGTAGTCTGTCCGAAAAGGAGTAATTTATACATTATTTGGTTGTAGAACCAAAGCCGCCGTTTCTTATGGTATCCACTTCATCATCAAATGTGATTCCGTATTCCACAAAAATGCCCTGCATAAATCCGGTTTTTTCTTCAATACGGAGATACTTGCCTTCATTACTGTCATTAGTAATCTTAGCAAATATATGACCTTCATTATCAGAATAATAATAGTCACTGTCAATAATACCAACAGTATTATTTAACTGAAGACGATACTTAAATCCCAAACCGCTTCTAGGATAAAGCTTAAGTACCCATCCATCTTCCATTTTTACCCTGATTCCGGTTGGAATCTTAACTGTTTCACCCGGTTCCAAATTAATGGTAATCGGTGTATAAAAATCATATCCTGCGCTGCCGCTTGTAGCTCTTTTAGGCAAAGCCATTCCATCGTATATAGCTGCAATTTCGTCTTCACTATATTCGTTGAAGCTGTCCTTAAAATCAGCCATAAAACGTTCTTTACTTACTTTTTCAAATTGTGCAATTCTTTTCATAATCTATCTGCTCCTTTAGTACTCGGGACAATGAATCACCGGAACGGTGGGGTCTGTCTGGGCAAGGGATTTCTTCACATCAATGACTCTCTGATTCTTACTTCCCTTCCAACGGAGTTTTACATCTTTTTGCTCTACAATAAACTCTCCGTCAACCAACACATCAACATATTTCATAACTGCATAGTGAAGTATATTTTCCCATACATCGCCGGTATACATCCAAATGGTTTTATCCGGAAACTTTTCACGGATTTCAGCCATCAATTCCCTTACTCCCACTCTGTTTGCAGAATGAAGCGGGTCCCCGCCGGAAAATGTGATTCCGGAAATATATGATTTTGATAACTGCTCAAAAATCTCTTCCTTGGCAGCTTCATCAAACTCTAAGCCACCATTAGGATCCCAAGTTACCGGGTTTTGACATTCTTTACAGCAATGGGAACAACCTGCAACCCATAAAACAACACGCAGTCCATCGCCGTTAAGCATATCATCTTTTGTTATATTATGATATCTCATTGTTACATGCTCTTCCTTTCAGCAATTTCTGCCATCTTGGCATCATTCAGTCTGGTATCCCCATGAACACGGGAATAAGAAAGATATCCATTCATACGCTCAATCTTAGTGAGATTCTTACTTCCGCACTTAGGACAAGTATCCATCTCAAGCTCTTGATGTCCGCAATCGTCACAGTATGCCAAAGAAAGATTTACTCCTTCGTAGAATCCCATATCCATTGCACGGCGGATTAATGTTTTTACCGCACCGATATTATAATCTATCGGATATTTTACATACTGAATCTTTCCTCCGTTAGATAACTCCCAAAAACGGTTCTCCAAATCCTGTTTTTGGATTGGGGTAATATCTTCGGATACATGGCAATGGAAACTGTTGCTTACATATTCCTTGTCACTTACGCCTTCAATAATTCCGTATTTTTTACGGAACTGTTTTACCTGAAGACCACATAAATTTTCCGCCGGTGTGCCATAAATAGCGTAGAGATTACCGTCTTCTTCTTTGAACTCATTCACCTTTTCATTAATGTGTTCTAATACTTCAATAGCAAACTGTCCGTCTTCAACCAAAGACTTACCATTATATAACATCTGAAGCTCATTAAATGCTGTAATACCAAAAGAAGCAGTTGCTGCTTTTAACAATGGCTTAATCTTATCTGTTAATTTCAAGTGTCCGCCCAAGAAACCGCCCTCGCAATATGCAAGAGGATTGGTAGATGCACGCATCTCACCTAAATAGGCATAGGTTCTGATATGAAGCTGACGGATTAACTGTAAATAATAATCCAATACTTCATAAAAATCCTTGCTTTCATGTCTCGCCTTTGCAAGAATCATAGGTAAATGAAGTGATACGGCACCAATATTAAATCTTCCCACAAAGATTGGTTCATCATCATCATTTGCAGGGTGCATACCACCTTCTTTGTACCATGGAGATAAAAATGCACGGCATCCCATTGGGGAAATTACCTTGCCGTAACGCTTATACATGCTGGCAATATAACCTTTTCCCGTAAGACTTAACCAATCCGGATACATAGTCTTTGCTGAACATTTTACTCCTGCTTCAAAAACGTCTTCCATTTCCTTACCGGGACCATGAAGGTTTTCATCATATAAAAATACAATTTTCGGGAACAATACAGGTTTCTTATTATCCTTCTTACCCTGTCCGCGTCTTCTTACATTTAACATGGCAATAGTTCCCATTTTGGCAAATTTACCTGTACCAATACCTGCTGTTACAGTAATAAACGGATAATCACCTCGGCTTGATGCTACCGTATTAAACTTATACTCCCATCCCTGGAAGCCCTGTTCAAATTCACGGTTTACATCCTTTAAAGCTTCCGCTTCTGCAGTCTCTGCATCAATACCAAGCTTTTCATATTTTTCAAGATAATGCTTGTACGATTTTATAGCGTAAGGTTCTAAAATCTTATCCACCTCAGGTACAGTAAAGCCACCATACTGCTGGCTCGCAGCACTAAGGACAATATCACCGATAACGTCAAATGCTACATCCAGGCTCTTTGGTTCGTTATACCAGATATTACCCATTTCAAACCCACCGGAAAGAACTGTTTTTACATCAAAAAGGCAACAATTCATGGTGTCACGTCTTGCAGACATATCATGCACATAAATATAGCCGTCACGGCAAGCCTGAATTTCTTCTGTTGTCATAAAGAATTTCTGATATAATTCCTTATTCAACTGGTTAAAAATAAGACTTCTCTTGGTAGAAACCAAAGCTGAGTCCGTATTGGCATTTTCCTTATCACCAACGTACATGATGGACTGACTCTTTTTATATACATCATCAAGCATTCTTACAAAGTCCTGCTTATAGTTACGGTAATCCCGATAGCTCTTTGCAACAATTGGCTTAATTTCTTCAAGTGCACTTTCAACAATATTGTGCATTACAGGAATCGGAATATATAAATCAGGCTGCTCATATACCTTTTTCATAACGTATTCGCAAATCTGTCTGTTTTCTTCGTCCGTAAACTTGGTCAACGCACGATACGCCGATTTACCGACAGCATCAATGACCTTTTGCACATTAAACTCTTCTTTTGTGCCATCTTTTTTAATTACAAATATACCTTCTTTAGGTGGATAAAGTTTACCATAATCCATCTTCTCTTCCTGCATATTGTCCGTAATTACTGACATTTCTACTGCCTCCCACTCATTTTTAGATTACATAATATTGCGTTCTTTTTTCATTAACCACAACATATTGTGGTATTTTACAGTATAATCTATAGATATATGGATGTCAATGAAACAGGGGATAAAAAAAGTACCAAAAAACAGTGCTTAATTTCGTCAAAATAAGCACTGCTTTTTTTTAAACAAACTATTAACTTTTTTCTACAACTCTCCGATAAGGGTTTTTAAATAATTTATATATTTTTCATGTGCATCCTGAGGCATAAGAATCTTAATATCAGGCCCCATTCCCGCAAGCCAGCCATACAACTGGTTGCTTACAAGAAGCCTTGCCCGAATGGAAAAATGATTCTCGTCTCTTTTTCTGATATCAATATCCTTACCAAAACGGTCTATTACCACTCCTATCAGATGATTTGGAAATTGAATGGTAATTAATTCCTCTGTTCCTGAAAACATTCCGAACATTTTATTGGTATATTCCACAATATCCATTTGTCCGAACATTTCTTTGCCGTCTCTTTTTTCATTAAGAACCTGCATTTCACTCATTTTATCTATACGGTAATGCTTGATGATGCCTGCTTGGGAATCATAGCCTATAAGATAATAATTCTCATCTGCTACCGTGACAGCCCATGGACTGATAATATAATTTTTACCTTCTCTTCTGTATTTTATCTTTTTTTCTATGGTGTATTCATAATATCTGAACTGAATCATTCTGTTTTCCAAAATAGCGTTATGAATCATATCCACATTGTCAAAGATACTCTCATTCTGTGATTTAATCCGGTTAGCAACATATACCTGACGTTGAAGCTGTTTGGCTTCATGGACACTTGCAAGTGCTTCTAACTTTTGAATTAACTCTTTGCTCTTTGAAGGAGTAATATATTTAGAAGCGGAAACCTCATCTACCAAAAGCTTTAGCTCCGGAAGTTCAAAGGTACGCTTTTTCATATAAAATCCGCCATTTAACTTAGATGGCTTTTTCTCGATTTCATATCCGTATTCCATAAGACATGAAATATCATGATAAATGCTCTTACGCTCCGCTTTAATTCCAACTTCGTCTAATTTTTCAATTAACTCCTGGGTTGTCATGTAATGGTTTTCATCTGTATATTTTTCTAAGAACTGAACAATATAGAGCAACTTCAATTTTTGGTTTTCAGATTTTGCCATGAATAGCTCTCCTTTCCTTCCAATATTTCAAGTATGTTCCAAAGTGATTGTATTACATAATCAGGCTTCATTGCTTCAATGTCTGAAATAAACTGTTCCTGATTTAGCTTTTCTTTGTTTTTTATAAACAGGCAGGTAGGAATCCCTGCATTTTTCCCGCCTTTTATATCACTTGACAGGGAATCTCCGATCAAAAGAATATTCTCTTTGCAATTGGCATCGATTTCAGTTAACACTTTCTCAAAATATTCTCGCGATGGTTTGTTATATCCGACCGCTTCTGAAATAAAGATTCCATCCACTATTTTATCAAGTCCTGAAAGCTTTAATTTTTTTGCCTGGGTTTTTACCACACCATTTGTAACAAGGTACTGTTTATATCCTGCTTCTTTTAATCTGAGCAATAAATTGTCTGCCTCTTCAATAAAATAAAAAACACTTCCTAACTCCTCCTGATATACAGGTTGAAACTCAGTCACATCTACATGATGAATGCCCATATAATCAAAAAAGTCACGGAATCTTCCAACCAATACTTCTTCCCTGGTAATCTGCCCCAGCTCAAGCAATTTCCACTTTTTATCATTAATTTCTGAATAGACTTTGTAATCCTCATAGGTACATTCTATATCAAACTTCTTAAGTGAATGAAAAAAAGCATATTCTTCTGATTTAGGAAAATCTAATAATGTATCGTCAACATCCCACAATAGGACCTGATAGTTTTTCATGATAAATGACCTTTCGTAATTAAGAATCAATAATGCAAATAAAGGCGTTCACATGTGAAGTGAACACCTTTCGTTACTACTAAGTTGTTTATTGTTCGGTTGTATCCTGTTGTGCCGGATCCTGTGAGGAAGCATTCTGCTCAACCAAAGTTTCAGCCTGACGGTTCTTTCTCTTACGCAAAGTAATTCCAATCATCGCACCCACAAGAATCACCAATATAAATACTAAAAACAAAATTACATACGCACCGAAATAAGTTAAAAAATCACCCAATTTGCCCATATTCTTCTCCATTTCTTACCACTTTTTAACTTCTACTATCTTATCATTCCATGATAGTATCGTCAAGCAATCCTTCACCATCTGCCGCAGTTGTTGCAAGTTTATCACAACGTTCATTTTCAGGATGTCCGGCATGTCCCTTTACCCACTGAAAAGTAACCGTATGTGGTTCCATAGCTTTTAACAAGCGTTTCCACAAATCAATGTTTTTCACAGGACTCTTTCCTGCCGTTCTCCATCCGTTTTTAATCCAATTCTCTATCCAGTTCTGATTAAAAGCATCTGTTACATATTTTGAATCAGAAATAACCGTAACCTCACATGCTTTTGTCAAAGCTTCAAGTCCCACAATAACTCCACGTAATTCCATGCGGTTATTGGTGGTCTTGACATATCCCCCGCTAAATTCTCTTTCATGAAGAGTTCCCTTTGAATCAATATACTGAAGTACTGTTCCGTATCCGCCGGGTCCTTCCGGATTTCCTCTTGCGGAACCATCAGAATAAATTGTTACTTTCATAAAACATTACCTTTCAACATTGCTGACCCAATGTCCTTTTTCTATAAATGCTGCCGCCATGGCATTGGCATTATCAATAATTGCTTCATCATACCCCATAACACTTAATAGTTTAATGGCATTTCTGGTAGTTGCACGACCGGTCTTTAATAAATAATTAAATACCACGTCATCATCAATTACTTCTTCCTCAAAATGATAGTTCTCATAATCGTTTTCAAGTAAATGGGTTAATTCTATATCATGGGTTGCCGCAAAGCATTTCACATGATTGCCGATTAGACTCTTCATAATCTGGGTTGAGGCAGCAATTCTTTCCACCGTGTTGGTACCTCGTAAAACCTCATCAACAAAACAAAGTACCGGCACCTCATTATCATCATTCATGGCATCCATAATTCGTTTTAACGCTTTAATTTCAACAATATAATAGCTTTCACCACTGTACAAATCATCCTTTAACGCCATAGATGAATAAATACGATAAATAGGTGCACTGTATTCATCAGCAAGGCAGGTATTAATGCACTGGGCAAGAATTACATTAATTGCAACCGTCTTTAAAAACGTTGATTTTCCCGATGCATTGGAACCGGTTAATAAAACACCCTTATTTGCCGTTATACTGTTCTTAACCGGCTCGCTAATTAACGGATGATATGCATTTTCAATTTTTAACACATTACCGGTATCAAATTGGGGAATACAATAGTGTTCTAAAGACGCACGATAAGAAGCAATGGCAATAGACGCCTCTATTCTCCCCATAATAGTTACAATATCATTAATATCTTTATTATGCTTTCTGACTTCGCGAAGCATGGTATTAAATACCATCAAATCAAGATGGAGCATCATCTTAAGATACAAATAAACAACTGAAAGAGGGTCAGAACCAATATCCCCACGTTCAAGCCATTTTCCTTTTCTTAAGAATTTGGAAAATGCTTTTTTCTTTTCGTTTAAGGTTTCCACTTGAGGTTTGATAACATCTGCATCAGCCTTTTTAATGGTCTCGATTCCTTTTACGATTCTAAGAACATACAAAAGACTGGTATAATATGGTTCAATTTCTGATTTTTCACCTGTATAACTAATAAGGCTGTAGCACATAGTGCCGATTAAAAATACCATTCCCACAAAGGGATTTAAAAAAAGAGCCACGATACCGGAAATATAGGCAAAGATACCATATAAGTGCTTCTCGTTTTTACGTTCTCCCAAATCATCCAAAAAATCCAAATAATCATATAAAGAGTATTTTCCCGTTTTACCGATTCTGCTAAATGCAATCTGAAGTTCCACTCTTGCATCTTCATGTTCGGTAAAATACTGAATCATACTTTCAAGTTCTGCCCGTTTCTCCTTCGTTGTTAACGGGCTTCTCAAAAGATGGTATAAATATTCTTCTCCTGCTGATGAATATGTGCTATTCATTTGCATATAAACAGAGTCCATGGCAAGGTCATTCCAAGTAATATCATCAACATCATATTCACCACGGTTTTTCTGATGATATTTGGAAATATTCTGATACTGCGTCGGCTCATATTTTTTATCCACAGGTTGTCCGAAACTATTCTTTAACATGAACCTGAAATTCTTAAGATTACGTTTTGTATCAAAAAATCCTTTAATAAATACAAAGGCTATAATCGCAACAATTGTAACGATTAGCACAATTACCTGTTTTTCCATTCAAAAACAATCCCCTTTTTCAATTTACACTTTTCACTGCACTCTATTGTAACAAACCTCCATTTGATACGCAAGTAAAAAACGGGCCATGCACTCTCGTACACAGCCCGGATACTACCATATGTTGTTTTGATTACATGTAAACAAAAACAAATCTGATTGCAAAAAGAATTGCAATTAATGTAACAACGATATCTTTCTTTTTGTACTTGCCTGTGAAAAGAGCAATGAGTACATAAGAAATAGCGCCGATACCAATACCATTTGAAATAGAGTATGTTAATGGCATCATAATAAGTGCAAGGAATGCAGGAACTGCTGATAACATATCATCCATATCAACCTTAGAGAAGTTCTTAAGCATAAGAACACCAACAAAGATCAATGCAGGAGCTGTTGCACAACCCGGAACAATACTTGCAATTGGGCTTAAGAATAAGCATGCAGCAAGACAAATTGCAGTTACTAAGCTTGTAAGACCTGTTCTACCGCCTTCTGCAACACCTGAAGCAGATTCAACAAAAGTTGTAACTGTACTTGTACCAAGAATTGCACCTGCTACAGTACCAACAGAGTCAGCTGTCATCGCTTTATTTACGTTAATAGGGTCACCGTTTTCATCAAGCATACCAGCCTGAGCACTGGTTCCGTATAATGTACCAACGGTATCAAACATATCTACAAGGCAGAATGTAATAATCAACATAACTGCATTAAAGATACTTCCGATATGTGCACCTGTAAATGCCTTAGACCAAGCTTCAGCACTAAAGATACCTGTAACACCAACTGAACCGAAGTCTTTAAAGGACTGTCCGATTCCTGATAAATCAAAATCAGGAGTTGTCTGTGTAAATACATAATAAAGTACAGTAGAAATAACAATACCGATTAAGATGTTACCTTTAACTTTTAGTTTTGCAAGGATTGCAATAATAATAAATCCAATAAATGCAACAAGAGCAGGAGCTATTTCAGTAGCCCATTTTCCGTCTTTAATGTTAACAAACTGTACAAAGGTATACGGATTATCCTGAATTAAGCCTGCGCTCTTTAAGCCAAGAAAGGCAATAAAAAGACCGATACCTGCAGGGATTGCTTTCTTTAAACAATCAGGCATAGCCTTTGCTATATACTCTCTTAAGCCTGTAATACTTAAAATCAAGAAAACAATACCTGAAATAAGAATGATTACAAGTCCTGAGTGATAACCTGTCATAACGTCTTCGCCTGCAAAGAATGCACCTGACACGAAACATGTACAGAAGAATGAGTTAAGACCCATACCACAAGCCAAAGCAAACGGTAATTTTGCATAAAAGGCCATAATTAATGTTGCGATAACAGCGCCGAGAATGGATGCAATATAAACTGCATTCCAAATCTGTCCCAATGCTACTGCGTCAGCACCTTCTGCTGCAAGCCAACCTGTAGAACCTTCTGCTGCTACCTGGTTCGGATTAACAAACACAATATAAGCCATAGCAAAGAATGTGGTAAGACCTGCCATAATCTCAGCACGTACCGTTGTGTTGTTTTCCGAAAGTTTGAAAAACTTCTCCATTTTTCAAATCCCTCCTATATATTATTTTTTTTGCTTAATAAAGCCTGAAACAAGTAACATAACAGCACCGGCAATCATAACGTAGAATCCGATGCCCTTCTCAACAAGTCCAAAGAAATTATATTTATCAAAATTTGTTGATTCAATAAATGTAAGGAAACATGCAATTACACCAGCGATGATAATAATAACATTCTTCTTAACAGCAATACCTAATACTGCAATGGCAATTACTCCAAGGAAAAAGTATCTGTCACTTCCTTCCTCAATAAGAGCCATGCTTTGACCCAACGCCTTAACATATGGCAAAAGCAGGGAAAGGAATAAAACCACCGTAGCAATAATTGCAAAAATGTTAACAGCATTTTTAGGTTTAGCCTGTGTCATAGGCTGCGCATAACCATAATTCATTTGATTCACCGGCTGACTATAGGCCTGATTATACGCCTGATAATTTGTGTTTGCACTTTGTGCATTTGTTGTACCTGCCGTTAAAGCAGCTCCACAGTTGGTACAATTGGTGTTACCATCCGGAACCTGAGTTCCGCAATACTGACAAAACATAGGTTGTCCTCCTCGTAAGTAAAATTTAAAACCAATTTCAATTTTACTACATAAAATAACAAATTGTCTATTAATTATTAAAATTTTCTAAAATTTTCTTTTTACTATATCATTACAATGGTTATAAACTGTATACGGACTATCAGGTAATAGATAGCTTCCGTCACGATACAGGATTTTCCCATTAACCATTGTAAACTTGACATTTGACTTTGCACCGGCATAAACCAGATTTTCAAGTATATGGTTTACAGGCTGCATGTTGGGCGATTTAAGGTCTAATAACACTAAGTCTGCCTTATACCCTGCTTTTATTTGTCCAACGTCAGCTTTACCTAACAAAAGATTCCCATTGATGCATGCCATCTTAAGAACGTCTGTAGCATCCACTGCACATGCATCCTCATTAATCACTTTTGACAGAGTACCCGTCAGATACATTTCACGGAACATATCAAGGGCATTATTGCTGGCCGCTCCATCCGTACCAATCGCCATAAGGATTTCCTGTTTTAAAAGCTTATCCCCATTTGCGATTCCACTGGCCAATTTTAAATTAGAGGAAGGATTGGTTATAACGGCAATATGCTTTTCCTTTAATAGTGAAATATCTTCGTCCGAAAGATAAACACCGTGAAAGATTCCTCCGCCATAATCAAAAATGCCTTTATCACATAAATATGCCAACGGAGTTTTTTGGTATGCAGTAACACAATCCGCAACTTCCTTTTTTGTTTCACTCAAATGGGTAAACACCGGCTCTTTTAATTCATGGGCAAGAGCGGCAATTTCACCGATTAAAGCATCGTCTGTGGTATATTGCGCGTGAAATCCTAATTTATAATCAATTAAGCCATCCAAATAATTATGGTATTTTAAATACAATTCTTTCATTTCAGGCACAGACTGTACAAAATCATTCACAGCGCCGCACATAGTTAATCTAAACCCGTACTCTTCACAAGCTTTTGCAACACCTTCTTTTGCAAAATACATATCAAATATGGAAGTAACACCGCTTGACAGATATTCTAAGATAGCAAGCTTGGTAAACCAGTACATATCCTCTTCCGTTAACAATGCTTCCCTTGGAAAAATCTGTTCATTTAGCCACTTGTCCAAAGGTTTATTGTCTGCTAAGGAACGAAAACAGGTCATGGGTGAATGGGTATGGGCATTCACAAATCCCGGAAGTAACAGGTTATTCTCACAATCCACTTCTTCATATCCGGACACCATTTGGTCGCCCACATATTCTATGATTCCGTCTTTTACCCATACATTCCCGTCAATTATGCTCCAATGATTTTCTTTATCCAATATCCCGATTTTAGCATTCTTTAAACAAAGCTTCATAGACGTGCCTCCTTACGAAACCATATCCTATCTACAGACTTTTTCCGATTTCAACGACTGACTTTGTAACAAGTTTCTTAAAATATGGTGCTGCTGCATTAGCTGCTTCTTGTACTTCTTCATGGGAAAGTGGTTGTCCCGAAATCCCTGCAGCCTGATTAGAGATACAGGAAATACCGCAAATTTTCATTCCCATGTGATTTGCCGCAATGGCTTCCGTCACCGTACTCATTCCAACTGCATCAGCTCCAAGGGAGCGAAGCATTCTTATTTCAGCAGGGGATTCAAAGCTTGGTCCTGTCAAATAAGCATAAACTCCCTCGTGAAGTTTGATTTTTTCATCCTTAGCCACTGTTCTGATAATATCCTGAAGACTCTTAGAATATACTTCGGACATATCCGGAAACCTTGTTCCCAGCTCATCTATGTTGGGTCCCATTAAAGGATTGGGTGCAAAGCAGGCTATGTGGTCTGTAATCAGCATAAAGTCAGCAGCTCTGAAATCCTCATTAATTCCGCCACTTGCATTGGTTAAAAATAAAACCTTGGCACCTAACATTCCCATTAATCTGGTTGGTAATATCACATCAGAAATAGGATACCCTTCATAATAATGCACACGGCCTTTCATACATACAACAGGAACTTCATCCACATACCCGAAAATAAACTTTCCTGCATGTCCCGGTACCGTCGAAACAGGGAATTCTTCTATATCCTCATAGGGAATTTCTGTAACAACCTTAATATCGTTAGCATAATCCCCCAGTCCGGAGCCAAGTACAATGGCTACCTTCGGTTCAAAATCCGTTTTTTCCCGAACACTTTTTACACATCTTAATAATTTGTCATAAATTGCATTTTTCATATACATAACCCCTTTCATGTATTCTGATATAAGTATACAAAAAAATCCATGATTTTAAAACCATGGATTTTATATCTGCTCATTTTAAATAATAATACATATCATACCACCATTACTGTCATTTACAATTTTTTGCATGGTATCCTGTAACTTGGTCTGACTCTCTTCGTTAAGCATATTAATCTTAGACGTAATTCCGTCACGTACCAACTGCTCTACTGTTTTACCAAATATATTAGTTTCCCACATTCCGTTTTCGTTATTTGTTTTGGCTATGTACTCAATCAAATCATCCGCCTGTTCCTTGGTTCCTACTATAGGCGCAATCTCAGTCTGTATATTTGCCCTGATCATATGTATGGAAGGACATTCTGCTTTAATCTTAACTCCATATTTATTACCGTGACGGATAACCTCCGGCTTTTCTAAAATAATTTCATCCCTTTCAGGCATTACAACTCCATATCCCTTGCCTCTGACATCCCTCATAGCGTCAATTACTTTACTGTATTCTGCTTTCAACTTTGATAATTCATTTAAGGAATTAAGTAACTGATATTCACTTTGAATGGTTTCACCCAAGAGCTCGCTAAGCATCTGATAGTAATAGCTGTCATCAACATAAATACGGTACTTTACCGTTCCGTTTGATAAGTCAAGTTCATTTAATCTGCTGTCATTTATGTAATCCCCTTCCAGTTTTGATTCATCATAAAACACATCTCTGATTTTAGAAATTGCTGTCATTCTTTCTTTCAGTTTTTCTATCATCTCTTTTTTGACCGGGTGTTCTATTGACAGCATTTCAACCCATTTGGGCATATAGTATTCCATAACAGCAACCGGAAATTCATATAATATTTCCTGAAAGATACGGATAATGTCTTCTTTTTTTAACTGTTCACAGTTCACAGGGACGCAGGAAGCGCCGTATCTCTTTGATAATTCCCCTGCAAACGCCTTGGTTTCATCCGAATAGGGTCTTACGGAATTTAGTAAAATAATAAATGGTTTTCCCAATGCTTTTAATTGTTTCACCGTTGTTTCTTCCGCAGGTTCATATACAGGACGTCGAAGTTCCCCGAAGCTTCCGTCTGTTGTCACCACAATACCGATGGTAGAATGATCTGTAATAACTTTTTTGGTTCCCACTTCCGCCGCCTTAGTAAATGGTATTTCATAATCAAACCATGGGGTTTTTACCATGCGCTCAGCATCCTCTTCCATATGCCCGCTTGCACCGTCAACCATATACCCTACGCAATCAATCAACCTGACTTTCATGCTTAAATCTTCCGCAAGTTCAATTTTTGCTGCTTCCTTGGGAATAAACTTAGGTTCTGTGGTGGTAACTGTTTTCCCCCCTGCGCTTTGCGGTAACTCATCCTTGGTTAATTCTTTTACATAATCTTCCTGCATCATAGGAAGAACCATTTGTTCCATAAAGCGTTTGATAAATGTGGATTTTCCCGTCCTTACAGGTCCAACAACGCCTATAAAGATCTCCCCGTTCGTTCTTTTTTGTATGTCATTGTATAAGTTAAATTCCTTGGCGTCCATATTACGAAAATAACCCCTTCCTCATTGCATCAATCTGTTTGATACAATATATGGGAAGGGGTTAAACTTTATTCATTATATTAAGTTATTCATCTGCCGGTTCTGCATATAATACACCAACGGAACCTGTTGCAACAAAGAATCTTCCGTACGTTCTGGAATCGCCTTCTATGCTGTTAATATCACCGAACATCTGGCTTGCATTGTTTACTTTTACCCAGCTTTTTGCTTCATCATCAGAACGGAAAAATCCATATTCATCATTAATGACGCCACAAACATATATAGTCTTTTTACGTCCGATATATGTATCTTCGTCTTTGGCAATACCAAGACCTAACCGGTATACCATTTCACCAGCGTCTGATAATAATTCAAACTCAAAGGTATCAGAGGCAACGTCATAATTCATTCTCCAAAGTCCCATCATGCCCAGTGCAAGATAAAAGTCACCTTCAAATCCTGCATTTCCTCTGATTTCCGTTTTGTTTGCACAATCAATCAGACCAAATTCTACCTTTGGTAAATATTCAGGTGTTTCTTTTTGAACAAAAGTTTCACCTCGGTCCGTACTTATGAACAATTCAGACTCTTCACCAAATCCATAGAACACATCAGGATTCACCCTGTCGGAGAAAACCTTCATTTTACCGGTTGTACGGATTTTACCGTCAAGACCTGTCACCTTAACTTTTTGGTAAGAAGCACCAAAGTCATGTGTCACCACTACACAATCGATAGGTAAATCAATATTATCTGCTAATGTCCAGACAATAGTATCCGATGTAGCATTTATGGCAACCCAGCCTGCATTATTATTTGGATTTTCTATTCTCCTACACAGCTTGTCAATATTTTCAGACAATCCGTAAGGCATGTTTAGTCTCGTAAATGTCTTACAATCATCCTGGGAATAAATTAAGCCGCCCTTTGTCTTACCTGTCCAGTTACCTCGCGCAGTAACCACAACTTTTTCAGGACTGTTATCAGCAAAATCTGCATTGATACAAGTAATATATCTGTTACCGTTGTCATCAGCAAAAGAATTAATACAAGGCTCGTTAAGCTTGCGGAATGCAAATCCACCCAAATCTCCTAATATATCAATTAACAATACTTCCCCACCGGTTGGACTGTAAAGATTCAAATGAACCGTTTCTTCAATTCCTTCACACTGATCATGGAACACACATACATCATCCAATAAGTTTTCGCTCATAAACACGCCGGTTCCTGAGTTAAACCACACTTCGTTGGGATTAAACGGATTAATCTTAATATCACTTAACCAGTGAAGTAAACTTACTCCACCGTTAAATTCCGGTTTCATGTAAGAAGTTTTAAACTCTAACTTACCAACACTTAAATCGTAAAGAGCCACTTTCCATGATTCACCAAAGTCTTTGGATACAAATACCATGTCCCCGTCATCTTTACAAATTGTGGACGCAACCAAAAGTCCTTCTTTGGATTTACAGGATGAAATACCGGAAAATCCAAAGGGATAATCACTTTCCTTAGCACAATCAAGCATGCAATTAGGTGTAATATCCTTATATGTATCAAACCTGCCATTCAAAAACTCGTAACGTAAAACCCTGCCTGCCAAAACATCACCGCAGTCACAGCTATAGCCATGTTCGATGGTATAAGAACGTGCTCCCGTATTGCTTAATGTAATATACAGGTATTTGCCGTCAAAATCATATCTTTGTGCTACATATCCTGACATTTTACTGTTCATGACTTCATGATTTTTAGGCTGGTTCATTGGTTCAAAATGAACGCCGTTATCATAGGAAACGTACAAAGATGTACCACGCATCACATCACTTTCTCTGGTATCATAACCGGCTGTTCCCACTACGATAGCATGTGTTGATGGCTCAACAAATACAAAAGTCAAATGCTTCTCGCCGCAGATATCCTGTACCGTCCATGTTTTTCCCAAGTCATGTGAAATACAAAGTCCGTCCTTTTGACTTGCAAAATAAAGAGTATTGTCATCACTCTCATCCACTACCAAACGAAGACCAACGCCTCGTCCATTTAAATTACCATGTACATACACAGGCATTTCTTCATAACGGTAGGTGTCACCATAATCATCAGAAACACTTAAAAGACCTTTTCTGTTTTCATCATTCACACCGCTAACTGTTAACAGACGCTCCGGTTTATTGGCGTCAAGACCTACTGCAATGGGATATGTCTCACGAAGGTCAAACATCGTTACATGGGGAATTAATCCCTTCCATCTCTCTTCCGAATAATCGTAACGGTAAGTACCGCCGATATCCGTTCTTATGTATAAAATATCCTGCTTCTTAGGATGAAAAATGAAACCGGTTACGTATCCGCCACCGGGAATTGGTAAATTATGATATTGATATTTTTCGTATGAGGTATTCAATTCTATAGCCCTCCCAATTTAATTACCTTAATTTTAAACGAGTTTTTCGTCATATTCTACATGAATTATTTGAACTTTTTTGCACTTCTTATTTGTTTTTAACCTTGTTTTTCGAAAAAACTGTATTATAATATAATGAGTAAAGATTGTGGGGAATTTTAGAATATGCTAAACGTATCAGACATTTCTTTTGCTTATAAAAAAAATACGATTCTAAATCATGTTTCGTTTCAGGTCGTACCCGGTGATTGCGTCGGCATCATCGGTACCAATGGTTGCGGAAAGTCCACGCTATTATCAATTATTGCAGGTGCGCTCATTCCAAAATCCGGCACAATTACCCTCAATCATTACGATATTAAGAAAAATCCAAAAGAATTCAGCAGATTCATCGGCTATGTTCCCCAGGATAATGCTTTAATTCCGGAGCTTAGTGTTAAGGATAATCTCCGCTTCTGGTTTCAGGGAAGCAAACAAAACTTTGACGCTTTAATCGCTTCCGGAGAATTATCTTTCTTTGGCGTACATAATTTTTATGACAAAAAAGTATCTGAGCTTAGTGGCGGTATGAAAAAGCGGGTAAGTCTTGCCTGCGCCTTCAGTAACAAACCTGCTATTTTTATTTTGGATGAACCAAGCACAGCTTTGGACCCCCAGTTTAAAAAAGATATGTTTGAGTATTTGAATACATTTATCAACAAACATAACGGAACCATTATTATCACTTCCCACGAATGGAATGAGCTTAATTTATGTAATAAGTTATTCTTTTTAAAAGACGGAAGTTTGCAACCGATTAATTCTTCTCTCACACGAGAAGCTTTAATAAACTTATATTAATTTTGAAGGAGTATATTATGAATAATTTTGATCCACAGACAGGAATGCCTTTGAATCAGCAGGCAGTTCCGCCAACAGCACCTATTGTTGGATATGATCCTCAGACCGGTGCTCCGATTTATGGTAATGCACCTGTAAACGAAGCTCCAGTACAGCCTCAGTATCAGCAGCCTGTTTACACACAGCCTGCACAACCTCAATATCAGCAGCCTGTTTACGAACAGCCTATGCAGCCTCAGTACCAGCAGCCTGTTTATGAACAGCCTATGCAGCCTCAGTACCAGCAGCCTGTTTACGAACAGCCTATGCAGCCTCAGTACCAGCAGCCTGCTTACGAACAGCCTATTCAACCTGAACAGACACAGTTCACACAGGCTCCTCAGTTTATCGGTAAGACTCAGGAATTTATGCAGCAGCAACAAATGGAAGACTCTATGAATGCAGGTAACGAACCGAAAAAATCACGCACAGGTCTTATTGTAGGTCTTATCATTGCAGCAATCGTAATTGTTGCCCTTGCAATTGCTGCCATTATCTTTATCCCAAAATTCTTTGGTAATGATAAGGATAAAGTAGTAAGTGCGATTAGCAAAACTTTTAACAACAATGCTTCTAATAACGACACACTCGGCATGGATTCCATCACCAAGAAAATGGAAGATACTCCATATGCAGTAACGATGGATTTTACATTAAACGAATTAAGCGGGGACCTTCTTTATCAAAATGTTGATGCTGACATGATTGCTTTAATAGAAGGAATCGGCTTTAACGATCTCACCATCGCAAGTGATATGGAAAATAATGCTTATTTGATTTCTGCAGGTCTTAATTATGCAGGCGTAGCAGACCTTATTGATGCAGAATTTATTTACAACGAAGATGGTATTTCCATCTCATCTCCTACCCTTTTTGACGGATATATTAATATTTCTCCGGAAGATGTGGCAGCAATGCTTGATGACGAAGAACTTCAAGAACTCCTCGCTGAACTTGAAGGCATTACGGCTTCTACTGAAACTACTGCAGATCAGGAAAAAATCTACAAAGATATGGAAAAACTCATCAAAGAGTTTGCTGATTCTTTAGAATTTGAAGAATCAGGCAGCGATTCTATAGAAATCGACGGTAAAAAGAGCAAATGTACCGTTTATGATTTAACTATCCCTGCAAAAGACACAAAGAAATTTGCAGTTAAGTTTATGACTCTTGTTGGTGAATATGCCGGTCTTCCTACGGAAGATATTTCCGAAGATGATTTTGATGAAATGCCAACCATTAAAATGGAATTCTACGTAGATAAAAACGATGCACTTGTAAAATACGTTCTGAAAGACATTAAGATGGATGGATTTACATTTGGTGCTGACTTAGAATTTTTAGGTAGTGAAAATCCTTTAGATGTGATTGAAGGTTCTTTTGATATCTCTATTGAAGATTATATTACTCTTTCCATTGATGTTGAGAGTATAACAGAACGTTCAGGATCTGAAACTACCACTTATACTAAGATTTCAACCTTTGGTTCTCCTATTATTACATTGGAATCCTATGAAGACAGCAAATCAGGTGATTTTTCACTTTACGCTGATTTAATGGGACAGTTTGTACTCAATATGGAAGGTACTGTTACAGATGTTGTTAAGGGCGAAAGCTTTACATTGAACATTGATGACTTCTCTGTACAGTCAGAAGCATTATCCTTTGGAATATCAATGAGCTACTCTCTTGCACCATATAACGGAAGTATCGCTACTCCAAGCGGCACAAAATATGATGTTAATTCAGATGATGATATGTATGCGTTAGGTGAATCTATCGGACAGCATCTTAACAATAACACTACATTAATTAATATCATCCAGTCTGTCGTAGGTTCTTTCATCGATTATGATGACGACTACTACTATGATGATGACTACTACTACGATGACGATTATGATTATGATTATGATTATGAATACGATTATGATTACGATTATGATTACGATTATGATTACGATTACGATTATGATTACGATTATGATGATGATGATACAAGTTACACCTATGACAACTACGATAACTTTGAAGGCAATTTAGCAAGTGACTATAACTACTATTATTCAGATTATGAGGATTATTTGTATTACTATGAATGGATTCCATCTTATGATGAATTCATAGCATATTATCGTTTGTACGAACAGACATATCGTGATACCTGCAAGATTTCATTTAACACATTCTTATTTGTGGTAGAATATTACTTGGAAAACAGTAGCGATATGACATTCGAAGAATATATGGATTACTGGTATTAGGAGATACATGAAATACTTAAACATTCTTTATGCAGAATTTAAACGATTTCTTAATTCCATAAAAATGTTTCTTTTAGGAGCAATAGTGCTATTCTTTTTGATTGGCACTATTGCTTTTTGTGGTTATAAATACTATTCTTCCACAAATGAACCCATACAATCTAAAATTGGTGTATATTCCGAAGAATCCGAATTAAACACAGCATTTTTGTTTTACTTTTTAAATGCATTTGAATCTACTTCCAATTATTTTTCTTTTGAATCTTTTGATGACTACGAAGATGCAACCAAAGCGCTTAAGGATAACCAGATTATTGCTCTTCTCACGATTCCTGATGAAGTAGTAAACGGTATTCTAAGCGGCAGTAATGAACATATGCAGATTCAATTTAACAATAATTCTGAAATCGGCAGCATTTTATTAAGCGAGCTTGCCCATGCAGGGGCTTCCATGCTCTCTTGCGCTCAGGCATCTATCTATGCCATTACAGATGTTAACAACGATGCCCAACTGATTCATTCCTTAGACAAAGCCTACGAAACTATTAATATTGATAATATGCAAGTGGCTATAGCAAGAGAAAAATTGTTCCGTACCATTCCAACGGGCACTACCGGCACCATTCCTGTAACCACGTATTACTTTGCAAGCGCAATTGTTATTTTCCTTTTATTATCAGGAATTTCTTTCAGTTCCTATTTATCTAAACCGGATATTACAATGCTTCGCCAATTAAAGGCACAAAACAAATCTATGATACAGGTTTATTTTGCACGTTCATTTTGGCTTTTTGTTTTTTATTTTATGCTTATCCTCGTTGCTATTGTTGCTTTACGAAAAGGATCATTAACCGGTTTCCTTCCGTCTGTCATGATAATCATAGGCTGCGCACTACTTTCACTTACCATAACGCTTTTGATTCAGTTATTTTATGTAATTATTAACAATGCTTCCTTAAGTCTTATGGTTTTATTTTTTACAAGCATTATCTGTCACTTTATGGCAGGTGGTATCATTCCCTTTGCACTGCTACCTGAGGGAATGAAAACAATATCATCCTATCTTCCTAATTACACCTTCCATCACTTTGTAATGGAATTATTAACCACAGAATTATCTGTAAATAATATAGCAAATTACATTCCTACCCTTATTGAAATGATTCTTATATACGCACTTGTCATTACTCTTGTTTTACGCATCAAAGAAAGGAGAATGAGATTATGTTAATGTTACTGAAACGGAATCTTCATAAATTCTCCTATCTGATGTTTGTCTTTGCCATGGTATTGGTAGCCGCATTTTGCTTTATTACCCAAAATTCCAAGGAATCACAAACTGATATTAAAATAGGTGTGTTTTTAGATGGATTTGACGGTAATTTAAAACAGGCATTGCTTCATTATGAAGGGGCATGTTCTTTTATCCTTTATGATGAAGAAACCAAACTTTTAGATGATGTAGAAAGCTTGAAATTAGAATGTGGATACATCATTAATCACGACTATGTAGAACGAATGCTTCAAAACCGTTCTAAGAACATCGTAAAAGTGTATACCAACAAAAATACTACCTTATCAGGCATTAGTAATGAAGTTGTTTTTTCTCTTCTCTATCAGGAGTATGTTGCCCGGTACTTAGAGGAATACATTACAGAAAACTCTGAGTTATCTGATGATGAGCTTACATCCGTTTTGTCTTTGGCAAAAAACAACTACTATGACTATACAACCAACGGCACAACCTTTAATTTTGACTATATTACTTTATCAGAGGGTAATAAAAACACGGATTCCGTCATTTCCTATCCATTTATTGGATTAATCTCTGTATTTTTATTGATTATAGCTTTGTCCGGAGGTTATCAGTTAAAAGTTGATAGTGAAAACCGGATTTATTCAAAAATATCAGTATACCGTAAGAGTTTCTTTTATGCCAAGTATCTGTTCATTTACAATCTGCCCTTCCATCTGGCAGGTTTTGTTTGCATGGTTATTTTATCCGGTATGCCAATTGCATCATTAGCGTTTAAGAGCCTTCTCTATATTCCGATTCTGATTTTTATTACCTTATTATTTATGATGCTTCTTAAAAATACGCATCTTTATTTATCCATGCTGCCTTTTGCTATTTTATCCTGCATTATTCTTACACCGGCAGTTATTGATCTATCCTTATTTATACCTGTACTAAATAAGGTGTTTAAGCTCTTTCCGCCTTATTATCTGCAACAAAAAAGCAGCCTCTCAGAAGCTGCTGCTTATTTGCTTATAGTATTTATTCTATATTTGGTTATGAGAATCATTACAAGAAAGCGTCCCAATTAATTTTTCTTCATCATCAACTTTTCCATAGCCTGCTTTAACCCGTTAACGGTAAGGGGATACATTGGAAGGAGATTCTTAATAGCTGTTTCCGCTTCTCTCCAAGGTGCATCACCGATAGCCATTTTAGGATTCATCCAAACAATATTCTTATAATTGCGCTTCATAAGCTGAAGCCATTCCATACCTGATAAGCCTCCATTGGGTCCACGGTAATTACCATCCTTCGAATACAATTCTTCCGGTGCCATAGCGGCATCTCCCACAATAATTACCTTAAAGTCCTTATCCAGATTCCGAAACATCCATTCCGTATCTATCCAGTCTCCGTTTTCACATTCCGGTGTTTTATACACATGGGAGTAGATACAGTTATGAAAATAATAGGTCTTTACTTCTTTATAATGATTGGATTTATGCACGGATTGGAACAATTCGTTTAATAAATTAGCGTATGGTATCATTGTTCCTCCGGAATCCATAAGAAGTAATAGCTTCACGGAATTTTTTCGTGGCCGCTCCATAACAATCTGCAAACAGCCACCATTATTACAAGTCTTATCTATGGTTGAATCAATATCCAATTCTGTTTTTGGAATATTTAATTTGGTAGAAAATTGTCTTAGTTTTCGTAATGCCATCATAAACTGACGGTTATCAATCACCTTGTCATTACGGAAATCTTTATATTTTCTGGCTCCCACAACCTGAAATGCGGATTGATACCCCGTAGTACCGCCTACACGGATACCCCCAACATTACCACCTGTATTACCAAAGGAAGTCTTACCCATGGTTCCAATCCAATAAGTACCGCCGTTATGCTCACTATCCTGATCCTTTAAGCGGTTCTTAAACTTGGTTTCCACATCATCCTTATCGATATGAATCTCTTCCATGTTTGAAAGCCACTGTTTCTCATTTTCATGCAAAAGCTCATTCATATCAGGCTTATCAAGCCAGGATAACATCTGTTTGGTCAGCGCATCATTAGAAAAGATACCTTTGAATTCTTCCTCAAAAGCCATATCAAATTTATCATATTCAGTTTCACTTTTTACAAGGATTGATCTTGCCATATAGTAGAATGCGGTTAAGGAACTCTTAGCAAGTCCTTTTGATAAAGCCTCCTCAAAGGCCAGCCATTCACTTAAGGATACATCAAGTCCTTTTGCCTTTAACGTATAGAAAAAATGTGAAAACATCCTGTCACCATTTGATTAATTCATGTTCTTGTTTACTTCTGTAAGGTCCTCATCTTTTTTGACTACTACGCCCACAAACGGAAGTTCTTTTTTGATTCTGTCTGCCGATATACCACCTATCTGCAACGCATTAATCCAGTCAATTAATTCGGAAGTACTTGGTTTTTTACGGATATTACGCATATTTCTGATATCATAAAATACGTCCATCGCTTCTTTTAACAAAACTTCCTCTACATTCGGATAATGGGTACGTACAATTTCTTCCATCAGATTTCTGTCCGGAAAATCAATATAATGGAAAATACATCTTCTTAAAAATGCATCCGGTAATTCCTTTTCCGCATTGGAAGTGATAATAACAATGGGACGTTGCTTTGCTTTTACGGTACGTTTGGTTTCATGGATATAGAATTCCATCTGGTCAAGCTCCCATAACAAGTCATTAGGAAACTCAAGGTCAGCTTTGTCAATCTCATCGATTAAAAGAATTACCTGTTCTTCGGATTCAAAAGCCTCTCCTAATTTACCAAGCTTAATATATCTTGCAATATCATCCACCCCTTCTTCTCCAAACTGACCGTCATACAAACGCTGAATGGTATCATACATATACAAACCGTCCTGGGCTTTGGTTGTTGATTTAATATTCCAGATAATAAGCTTTTTTGAAAGACTGTTGGCAACAGCCTTTGCAAGCATAGTCTTACCGGTTCCCGGTTCTCCCTTAATCAAAAGAGGTTTTTCTAAAGCAATTGCAATATTAACACTTGCCATTAACTGTTCACTTGCAACATAGTCCGCTGTACTGTTAAACTGATTTCCCATTTGCTATCTCCTAAATATCTTTACACCCTATGTTCTTATATTAATTTATGACCAGAGCGTATCTGAATTTTCGATTTTCTTATCTCTTAACATTAAGTCCATTACTGCATCAGATGCTTTTTTACCATTAAATAATACTTCATTCACTTGCTCAACAATCGGCATTGAAACGTTATATTTCTTAGCAAGAGCCATAGCAGCCTTTGCAGAATAAACGCCTTCTACAACCATCTGTACTTCTTCCATAGCTTCCTCCATGGTTTTACCCTGTCCGATTAAAATACCGGCACGTCTGTTACGGGAATGCATACTTGCACAGGTAACAATCAAATCACCAATACCTGAAAGTCCGCAGAAGGTTTCAAATTTACCACCCATAGCAGTTCCTAATCTTGCAATTTCTGCAATACCACGGGTAATGAGCGCCGCCTTAGTATTATCGCCATATCCCAAACCGTCAGCCGCTCCTGCTGCAAGGGCAACAACATTCTTTAATGCTGCACCCAGTTCAATTCCTAAAACATCAGGACTGATATATACTCTGAATACATTGCTCATAAATGCGTTTTGAATATACTCTGCAACCTTTTTATCTTCTGCACCCACAACAATAGTGGTAGGTATTCCCCTGCCAACTTCTTCTGCATGGGAAGGTCCTGATAAAACAGTCACAATAGCCTGTGGTACTTCCTCTTCAATAACTTGGGATAAAGTCATTAAAGTACTCTCTTCAATACCTTTAGCCACATTTACAATAATCTGATCCTTTGACACAAACGCAGACATGGATTTAGCCGTACTTCTGACAAAAACGGAAGGTACAGCCATAACAAGAATATTCTTATCTGCAATGGTCTTTTCCAAATCATATTCAAAAATCATATCTTCCGGCAATTTAACTCCCGGTAATTTCTGTTTATGCTCTTTTTCCTTAATAAGCATGTCAATTTCATCACGAAGTGCGGACCATACCGTTACTTCATGTCCGTTATTATGTAATAAAACCGCAAGCGCTATGCCCCAGCTTCCTGCTCCGATAACACCTATTTTTGCCATGATGATCTCCTTTAAACTGCCTTAGCAGCCTCTTCTTTTTTCTTTTTTGAAAGATAAGTCTTACTTTCTGTCCCTTTTATCAGTCTTTTAATATTGGCTCTGTGCTTTACAAATGCCATAACAGCAAGAAATACGCCCACTGCATACATTTCAAACAACAGATTCTGATTCATACCATAAACACCAAGCTGACCGCTTATAATAAGCTGGATTACAAAAACGGTATATAATACCAATGATCCTAAAGAAACATAATGTGTAATGAAGAATACAGTAAAAAATACAACAGCTGCAACAGGAAGGAACTGCCAATGAAGTGCTATAACCATTCCGGCAGTTGCTGCAATTCCTTTACCTCCTTTAAATCCTAAATAGAACGGGAAGTTATGTCCTAAGATTGCTCCCATTGCTGCATAAATCTTTAAAAGATAAATGGAATCGCTGTGAGATTCACCAAAAATCCAATATGCAATAAAAATAGCCAGCATACATTTAAGCACATCACCAAAAAATACAATTAAACCGGCTTTTCTGCCTAAAACACGCAATGTATTGGTGGTTCCTGCATTACCGCTGCCATGCTGTCTGATATCGATACCTTTCGCCTTTCCGTAAAAATATGCTGTCTGAAACATTCCTAACAGATATCCAATTAATAAGCAGTATATGCGTTCCATTATTGTTCTTTTTCCTTTCGTTCCCTGATAATAAACTTAAGCGGTGTTCCTTTGAAACCGAAAGCCTCTCTTATTTTATTCTCAATATATCTTGTATATGAAAAATGCATTAATTCCTTGTCGTTAACAAATATAACGAAGGTTGGCGGCTTTACCGAAACCTGGGTGATATAGTATAAACGAAGTCTCTTTCCTTTATCAGACGGCGGTTGCTGCATTGCAACAGCTTCCATCATAATCTCATTTAATACACCTGTCTGCACACGCATATTCTGATTCTGGATAACCATATCAATTAACTCGTATAATTTGTTCAAACGCTGTCCTGTTAGCGCAGAAATAAAAGTAATCTCTGCATATGGCATATATGCCAGCATATCTCTAACCTTTTCCGTAAAACGGTAAATGGTCTTGTCGTCTTTTTCAATGGCATCCCATTTATTAACGGCAATAATCACACCTTTTCCACGTTCATGGGCAATTCCTGCAATCTTAGCATCCTGATCGGTTACACCTTCCTTAGCATCAATCACAAGAATAACCACATCGGCACGTTCTACCGCACTGACAGTTCTTACAATCATGTATTTTTCAAGTTCTTCTTTGATTGTCTTTTTACGTCTGAGACCGGCAGTATCAATGAATACATATTCTTTTCCGTTGTATTTAACTTCAGCATCCACCGCATCTCTGGTAGTTCCTGCAATATCCGATACAATCAGTCTGTTTTCACCGATTAACTTATTGATAATGGAAGATTTGCCTACGTTTGGTTTACCGACTATGGCAATCTTAGGTCTCTCATCTTCCTCTTCTTCATTGGCATTTTCAGGGAAATGAGAAACAACAATATCAAGTAAATCACCAAGTCCCTGTCTGTTTGCAGCCGAAACCGGAATCGGTTCTCCGATACCGAGATTATAAAATTCATAAGTATCAGCCATAAACTTTTCAAAGCTGTCTACCTTATTTACAACCAAAACAATGGGTTTGTGGGAACGTCTTAACATATCCGCAACCTTTGCGTCAGCATCCACAAGTCCCTGCTTAACATCTACCATGAACATAATAACATCTGCAGTATCAATGGCAATCTGGGCCTGCTCTCTCATCTGGGATAAAATAATATCCCTGCTGTCAGGTTCAATACCGCCTGTGTCAATCAGGGTAAAATTATGTTCAAGCCAGGTAACATCAGCATAAATTCTGTCTCGTGTAATACCCGGTGTATCTTTTACAATCGAAATCTGTTCTCCGGCAAGACAGTTAAAAAGGGTTGATTTTCCAACATTCGGTCTTCCCACAACAGCTACGATTGGTTTTCTTTTATTCGCCATAGCTTCCTCCAATAAACTTTTAAACATCACAAATCGCAGAATGATGTTTTGCATTTTATCAAAACTTCATTCTGCAAAATATTATCAATATCATTTATGATTCAAGAATGTCTGAATCATATCCCATCCGCTTGATTTTACAATATCTACCCGAACATGTAAAGCCTTTTTAAGCTCCTCTAAGGTAATATCATCAAGGAAAACCGTCTCCCCGCTTCTTAACATATTCTGTGGTAAATATAATACTTGTCCTAATGGTTTGTCCGACAACTGGTCAATTAAATCACCACCGGTAATAAGCCCTGAAACCGTAATCATCGGGCCAAAAAAACTGTTTTCGATTTCATAAACGTAAATCTCTCTGTTAGGGCATAACTTTCTAAACTTATCTGCCATCCTTTTAATATACGGATATGCTAACTTACCCGTTGCAAAAGAAACCGGAAGCGTATTCTTTTGAAGCTTTTTAAGAAGCTTGGGGGATTCTAATACTTCCTTGAGCCCTTCTTCAAATTCATCCATTAAAAGTCGAAGCATTCCCACACCGTTTTCTAACTGTGGATAGCCGTCATAATTATCTTCCTCTGGCAATTCTCTTTCGGCAAGAATATACCATTCATCACTGGCATGAATAAAATGAGAACCAAATCGCTCCATACAGACATCCTGCCACTTATGAATCAAATCAAGGACTTCACATGCATCCTCTTTTGTAAAAGGCTCCAATGGATATAACCCTTCACGGAATTTGGTAAGACCTACAGGAACTACGGAAACGCTTTCTAAGTTAGGTATATATTTAATAAGTTCACTGATACTGTAATCTAACTCCTTACCATCATTCACACCTTTGCAAAGAACAATCTGCCCATTCATGGTAATTCCTGCTTCCATGAATTTATCCACCTTTTTCAATGCTTCTCCTGCAAAACGGTTGGTTAACATCTTACAGCGAAGCTCCGGATTCATGGTCTGAAAAGAAATGTTAATAGGCGATAAATGATATTTACAGATTCGCTCCACATCATAATCCGACATATTGGTAAGGGTCACATAGTTTCCCTGTAAAAAAGATAATCTGGAATCATCATCCTTAAAATACAAGGTTTCCCGCATTCCCTTTGGCATCTGGTCAATAAAGCAAAAAATACATTTATTATGGCAGGAACGGTATTCATCCATTAACCCGTTTTCAAACTCGATTCCCAAATCATCATCCGGATCCTTTTCTACCTCAAGAATTCTTACATTCCCTTCTAAATCTGCAATTTCCAATACAACCTTTTCATCCTGCATTAAATACTCATAATCAAAGATATCAATAATCTCCTGACCATTAATACTTAAAACAGATTCCCCCGGTTTCATACCAAGACGGGCTGCCTTACTTCTTTTTTTTATATTCTTTATAATATGTTGTTTTTTATTCAAGACAATCCTCATTTCCCTTTGTTATTCTTTACTATTTTACTAGAAATTCCTTGACGTGTCACTATCAGAATGGTATAAATTATTTGGTATGAAAAGATAATTTACATCGGAGGAAGCCATGCCTAATTTACATGAATTAGAAAATGCCCTGCCTGTTGCACCATTAAAAATTGTAGCGTTAGAAAGCGCACGCTCTATTGGTAATCAGGTAAATGACTATTTAGTTAGCTACAGAAAAAATGTAAACAATGTACATAAAGGAGATCCTGCTTTATTAGGATATGTGGAGAACAACTATCTTCTCGATATTGATCTTCCGCGTTTCGGAAGCGGTGAAGGAAAAGCCCTTGTAAAAGAATCTGTCCGTGGTAAAGACCTGTTCTTGTTAGTGGACGTGGTAAACCACAGCCTTACTTATAAAATGAACGGATACTTAAATCACATGTCGCCGGATGACCATTATCAGGATTTAAAACGTGTTATCGGAGCTGTTGCCGGAAAAGCCAAAAGAATCAATGTGATTATGCCCTTCCTTTACGAAGGACGTCAGCATAAACGTAACGGACGTGAATCCCTTGATTGTGCATATATGTTAGAAGAACTTGCTGATATGGGTGTAGATAATTTCGTAACCTTTGATGCACATGACCCAAGAGTGCAAAACTCTACCCCTCTGTGCGGGTTTGATAACTTCACTCCTAACTATCAATTTGCAAAAGCTCTTTTAAGCAATGAAAAAGACTTAATTATTGATAAGGAACACACGGTTGTCATCAGTCCCGATGAAGGTGCCCTTTCAAGAACCATCTATTTTGCAAGCGTTCTTGGAGTAGATACAGGTATGTTCTATAAGAGACGTGATTACTCTACTATCGTAAATGGTAAGAATCCTATCGTTGCACATGAATTCTTAGGTGATAATATTGACGGAAAAGACGTTATCATTATTGATGATATGATTTCTTCCGGTGAAAGTATGTTGGATACTGCTAGACAATTAAAAGAAATGAATGCAAAGCGTGTATTTATCTGCTGTACATTCGGTCTTTTTACCAACGGTTTAGAAGCATTTGACAAAGCTTACGAAAAATGCTACTTCGACAAAGTAATCACAACCAACTTAAACTACCGTCCACAGGAATTATTAAGCAGACCTTATTACATCGAATGTGATATGAGTAAATTCATGGCATCCATCATTGACTTTATGAATCATGACATCTCATTAACTAATGTATTAACCTCTACAGAGAAGATTCAAAAAGTTCTTGCATTATACAATGCCCGTGAAGAAGTGAATTTTTAATCTTGTTTATAATAAAAGGGTGTGTACCAAACAGTACACACCCTAATTATTATTTTGGAAGTTCTATGTTGTTCTTTTTCCCTAACTTAATGGACTCATACATATAGGATAAATTAAGGAATAATAACATTCCGCCGGTTAATATAAGCGGAAGTACTCCGATTTCTACAAACATTCCCACGCAAACAAAAATAACTAATAAAGTTGTAAGTAGACTGCTCATTTTCCGATAAGTACCAAAAGCAGCTTTATAAATCATTAACTGCTCTGCTTCATCGCAGCTTTCAAACCATTTCTTTTGGAATTTCATGTCATACACACTGCCACTCTTTTCCGGGTATATGGTTTTAGTAAGATTTACATATCCTTTTTGTAACACAATGGTTGCAACTAAAGTCACAATAAAAGACACTAATGACGCAATAATCAGGATTGCAAATGTCTTATTAAATTCATATACATCAAGGATATAAAAACTAAGTCCCATTAAGACAGAACCTAAAATATATGTAATGTTTGAAATCATAAGTCCAAGGTTTAACTTACCCTCAAGCTTATCTAATTCATCCTCATCTTCCTTATCCCATCTCTCATAATGCTTCTTTGATGCTTTTAACAGGCATGCAGATGCAACAATACCAACAACTGCAACAACAATTATGGCTATTCTTGCAAAGCCCCCTAAGGAAAGTGCAAAATCATGCATAATATTATAGAATTCCACACCCATTGTTGTCACACCGTCTTTACGGATAATTCCTCTCATAAAAAAACCTACACAAGCGCCAAATGTGACTGAACCAATCATCATAGCAATAAAAATACCGACTTTCTTCTTATCCTCTTTTTTGATACGCTCCTCTACCTGCTTATCATCTTCTTGTATCTCCCATAATTTTACCTGAATCTCAATTTTCTTTTCATTATCACTCATTACTTCCATCCTCCTCGTAATCAAAAATCTCTTCCACCGTTACTCCACAAATTCTTGCAATCTTGATAGCCAGTGTAACCGATGGTGAATAATCACCACGTTCAATCAGACTAATGGTCTGTCTGCTGACCCCTGCAAGCTTTCCAAGATCCTGTTGGTTAATACCAAGTCTTGCACGATACTCTTTTAACCGATTAAGCAGCGCCATATGCTCCTCCTTTGACAACCTTTTATGTCTTTTTGACAACTTTGTTTGTCACTTCTTATGTTATGAATATAACATTGACAACTTTACTTGTCAACACTTATTTTAATTTTTTCCAAAAAAAGAGTATATTCGTTAAGAATATACTCTTTGGTTCCATATTAAGCTTCCATCTTCATGAAATTCTTTTTGCCTTTTTTCACAATAAAGTCTTCCTTACGGATATCATCTAATGTGTACGCAGTTTTTGGATCTGTTACTTTTTCATCATTTACGGTAACACCACCCTGTTCTACTGCACGTCTTGCTTCGGAACGTGATGCAACAAGTCCTGCTTTTACAAGAATTCCCAGAATGTCAATTTTACCGTTTAAGCAGTCTTCTTCTGTTACAGTTGTTTTTGGCATGTTTTCAATGTTACCGCCGCCTGCAAATAATGCTTTAGAAGCTTCTCTTGCCTTATTTGCTTCTTCTTCACCATGAACAAGGCTTGTAAGCTCATAAGCCAGAATATCCTTAGCTTCATTTAACTGGCTTCCTTCCCAAGAATCCATTGCATCAATCTGTTCTAACGGAAGGAATGTTAACATACGGATACATTTTAATACGTCAGCATCTGCAACATTTCTCCAGTACTGGTAGAAATCAAATGGACTTGTCTTATTAGGATCAAGCCATACAGCACCGGACTGGGTTTTACCCATCTTCTTACCTTCTGAGTTAAGAAGAAGTGTAATTGTCATAGCGTATGCATCTTTTCCTAATTTTCTACGGATAAGGTCTGTACCGCCTAACATATTACTCCACTGGTCGTCGCCACCGAACTGCATGTTACAACCGTATTTCTGGAACAACTCAAGGAAGTCGTAGCTTTGCATGATCATGTAGTTAAACTCTAAAAAGCTTAAGCCTTTTTCCATTCTCTGTTTGTAGCATTCTGCTGTAAGCATACGGTTTACACTGAAGCATGCTCCAACATCACGGAGTAATTCAATGTAATTTAAATTTAACAACCAGTCTGCATTGTTAACTAAGATAGCCTTTCCTTCAGAGAAATCAATGAATTTACTCATCTGTTTTTTGAAGCAGTCAACGTTGTGCTGAATAGTTTCTGCAGTCATCATCTGACGCATATCGCTTCTTCCTGAAGGATCACCAATCATGGCAGTACCGCCACCGATTAAAGCGATTGGCTTGTTTCCTGCCATCTGAAGTCTCTTCATAAGACATAATGCCATGAAATGGCCTACATGAAGACTGTCTGCAGTAGGGTCAAAACCAATATAAAATGTTGCTTTACCATTGTTAATTAATTCTTTGATTTCTTCTTCGTCTGTTAACTGGGCAAGTAATCCTCTTGCCTTCAATTCGTCAAAAATTGTCATGTTTTTTCCTCCTGTCTGTTCTTGCCACCAAGGTAACTCTGTGCACTTGGTAATGTAATATAAGCAAATAAAAACCCCCGTCCAATTAAGGACGAGGGGGATGTCTCGTGTTACCACCTTAGTTCACATCCTGCTCACGCCGGATGCCTTAATAAGTACAGCCTGTATATACTACAAACGATACTATCACCGGATAACGGTGGTGTCTTCCGTCACAGCCTACTGACTTATGCTAATTATATTGCATGTTTTCGGTGTGAAGCTCCGAGATGTATTCATCTAATCTTCCGCTGCGCCTCTCATCAGCCGGCAACTTTCTGTAGGTTCCAATTAAACTACTCTTTCTCTTCATCGCTCATTTCTATTGTTTCGTCCATTATAGCATTCTGTGATAATTTGTCAATAGGTTCTGCTTTATCAAAAGTAATGACTACCTTAAACAAATCACCATCTAAAAATACATCAAACTCGCCGCCCTGTGCTCTAATAAGACTTTCTGCAATTGACAGACCAAGTCCGCTTCCTTCACCGGTTCTGGACGAATCGCCTCTAACAAATCGCTCCGTCAAATCTGAGGCTTTTTTACTAAGCTTTTGGGCAGATATATTTTTTAATACCATAACAACTTTTTCTGAGACCACAATATCCAGATAAACTCTTGTATTTTCAAGGGCATACTTTACTATATTACCATATAGATTCTCTACAACTCTCCAAATCCCTGCACTATCTGCCAGAATAAAGGCAGGTGTTTCAGATAAAGTCGCTTCTACCTTGAGATTCTTAGACATAAACCGGTCTTCAAACTCGCCAAATGCCTGCATCACCATTTGATTCAAATCGATTACCTGCATATGAAACTCAATATTTCCGGAAGAAATCTTGCTTGCCTCTACCAAATCATCCGTAAGCTGCTTTAATCTGAGGGATTTGTTCTCAAGGATTTCCACATATTCTTCTACCCGCTTATTATCTATTTTTTCTCTCTTAATCAAATCAATATAAGTAATAATAGATGTTAACGGAGTTTTTAAATCGTGGCTCACATTGGTAATCAATTCTGTTTTCAAGTGTTCATCCTTAATTGAAACCTCTACAGCTTTTTTAATACTTCCACCAATTTGATTAATGGCGTCTGCCATAACCTTATGGTCACCGGAAAAGTCTTCTGTAGGCAGTTTATAATCAAAATTACCGTCCTTAATCTGCACCAGTCCATGGAATAACTCCTGCTCCCGTTTTTTGATTAGATACATGCGGTACCCGACAAACGTATCCAGCGCAAAAAGAATGAGCAGAATACCCCAGTTGTCTTCTACAACCCATAACATAATCAAAAGGGCATTCACCACAATAACACCAACATACGGAAGCAACGTACTAAACAGAATTCTTGGATGGTGTACCAGGAATCTAACCAGATCAACACATTTTTTTGTCAATGAATGGCTCCATGTTTTACCTAACTTCATTCTGCGGATTACGCTTAAATAAAGACTTAATAAAGCAAAGTTCGTAACTGAAGTTCCAATGGCAAGTCCGACAGAAGCAAGGACAATATGTAAAGTACCGGCCGCTTCTATTGTACCTATTACTTCTCCAAAGTATATCTTTAATCCGATTGTCGTGATGATAAACGGAATAAAAATAAGAATCACTCCTGCCAGGATACTCGTTTCCGTATGCATTCTGTCAAAAATGCATTTTTTCTCCACCTCTTTCTCTAAAACTGCCATTACGATATAACTAATCAGTATAAAAAACAAAAGAAGAACACTTGCTACAAATACATTTTTAAACCAGCCATGCTGATAAGAATATGACTCTTTTGCCTGTAAAAAGCTATCATCTGCACTATATCGGGTATCAACCGCAAACCAGATTCTGACATTATCTAAACCGGCATAAAAGTATTTACCAAATTCACTCCATACATAAGCCTCATCCACTTTTACATTGGAAACAGTTTCTGACAGATTTTCATAGGCACAACACAAATAACTTCCATAATTTTTAAACCGTTCTGTAATTTCCTCCGGAGTAGTATATTCGCCCAACTCTTGAATTCCCGAAAGATTGGATAAACTCCCTACTTCTCCTTCAGTTTCATAAGAAATAAAGAACTTAAAGTTACTTTCTTTAAATTTGGCTTCAAAATGACGATACATTTCGTAATTTGTCACTAACATATCTATGGTAGATTGAAGATATCCGCTATATTCCGCATATTGTGCCACGCTCTCTGTATGCATGATTAAAGGAACCTCATCAGACGGAAGACAGAATTCATCTTTTAATACCATGTAGTAGGTTTCCCCATCCTTAATTTCCGTAAAAGAATTATTCACATATCCGGGATACTCTTCAAAGTACCCATACTCTTCCTGAATAATACTATTCGATGCCGGATTCCTTAATTCCAGTACATTTTTTAATTCTTCATACTGGGTTGCACTCATATATTTGATGCCACGGAAACCAATCTGTCCCCATCTGACCAAATCTTTTAAATAGTAAGTTACACTTTCCTCTTCTGTATAATCAAGAGTTTTATGATTGGCGTAATTTTTGATATCAATAATTTTATCTCCGTCAAACTTACCATCTGTTTCAAATTGCTCATGTATGACAGTCATTTTAATGGCATCAGCTATGCATTGTTCAAATTTAGCTTGATACGTATACGTGTCTTCAAACGATTTACTTTTATTGGATTCATCTAACATATATGCAATGCTCTGTCCCTTGAAGGCGCACTCGAAACACAAGACCATAGCACATATCACTAGCGCAATCGTACATATATGATTCGTTAAAATAACAAAAAGTCGTTTTTTACTTCTGGCTTTCATTCTGATTCCCCTACCGCTTTATTGCTTTTCCACCTTATAACCTACACCCCATACCACTTTCAGATACTTGGGTTCTCTCGGATTAATCTCTATTTTTTCACGAATATGTCTGATATGTACTGCCACTGTATTATCCGATGAAGCAAAGGGTTCTTCATTCCATATGTTTTCATAGATTTCATCTATGGAAAAGACCCTGCCCTGATTCTTTACTAACAAAAGAAGAATCCTGTATTCAATGGGCGTAAGCTTAACCGGCTCATCATCCACAAATACTTCTTTGGTTTCTGTATTCATTACAAGACCACCCGATGAAAAAACTGCATTATTTTCCTTTACGTTATTGCTTAATTTGGTATATCTTCTTAACTGGGATTTAATTCTTGCAATGAGTTCAAGGGGATTAAAGGGTTTTGTTACATAATCATCTGCCCCCATATTTAATCCTAATATCTTATCTGTATCCTCAGATTTTGCTGAAAGCATAATAATCGGTACGGAACTGATTTTCCGTATTTTTACAGCAGCCTGGATTCCATCCATCACAGGCATCATAATATCAAGCAATATTAAATCAACCTTGTTCCTTTTTAACATTTCAACTGCCTGTTCCCCGTCATACGCCTTAATTACACTAAATTCCTCTTGCACAAGATAAATCTCTATCGCATCCACAATTTCCTTATCATCATCACACACTAAAATAGTCGCCATGTTTTTCTCCCCTTTAAACTACTTGTTCCTTTAGTATATCAGTTAATTTTTAATTATTTCGCCATGTTTTTCTTAAGTTTTTCTTATGATTATGGCTTTATTCTTATAAAAGCACCTAGGTTACCTCTTTTACCGTGACTTGCCCGATGAGAAAATAGAAACTCAGGATTACAACAGGTACATATTCCCGGTAACTCTATCTTTTCCTTTAAGACACCCGCTTGCAACAATATCTTCTCATTGGTTTTAACTAAATCCAAATGATAATGTTCTTCATCAGTTTTTTGCAATATTTCATCAGCAAAAGAAAACTCCATAAACTCTTTTGCCACATCATTTCCTATTTCGTAACAATTCCCACAAATGCAGGGTCCGATTCCCGCATACACTTCTGTAGGATTCGTTCCATAAAGTTCATTCATCTTTTGTAACATCTTAGCACTAATCTTCAACTTGGTTCCCCGCCACCCGGAATGACATAACCCAACCACACGATGAACCGGATCCACCAGATATACCGGTACACAGTCGGCAAAAAAGCATGCCAAGGTAACGCCGGGTTCATTGGTAATAAGTCCGTCAATATCAGTATAATCTCTTTGTCTGATAACACCCTTTCCACAATCATCCTTTGTCACAATTCTGATATGATCCGTATGGGTCTGGTCAGAACAGACAATTTCTGTAATGCCGCCGCCTAAAGCACTTGCCACCCTGCTATAGTTTTCAAGAACACATTCCGGATTATCTCCTCTGGTAAAACTTAAATTTAACGTAGAAAACTCATTTGAACTGCAACCGCCGTGTCTGGTTGTAAACAAATGAGTCATCCATTCAAATTGTTCAAAAGACTGAAAAGTCAAATATCTCAAAGGACTTTCTTTATGCTCTTTCATTCTTGTTCTCCACCTTCTACACAAATTAAAAATATGAATTTCCGCAATAGTCAAAGGCATTTTTCATCCATCGTATTCTATCATCATTTACTGCGATTACATCAAAACGAACCGGAGTGTGGAAGGGTATTTGATTCTGCATACGATAAAAATCCGATATTTTGCATATCTGTTTTTGCTTTGCATACCCCACACTTTCTTCGGAGGTTCCTGCCTTTCCCGTTTTACGGTATTTCACCTCTACGAAACACAAGGTATCCCCATCCAAAGCTACAATATCAATTTCTCCGTAACGGTTACGATAATTGGATTGCAGAATATGAACCCCCTTGGTTTGCAAATATTCCATGGCTGTTTTTTCGTATTTTGCTCCTAATTCCCTTTTATTCTTAATACCTTTTTCTTCCTTATCCATTATTTCATCTTGGCCCTAATCTTATCCATGGCATCCACAAACACGAGAATTTCCGCCACAACCTCATATAACTCCGGAGGAATCATTTCTCCTATTTCCAGCTGAGACAACGTCTTCGCCAGATGCTCGTCTTTATGAACCGGAATGTTTTCCTCTTGTGCTTTTTCAATAATTTTATCGGCAATTGCACCTTTTCCGGACGCAATAACCTTTGGTGCTTCTTCGCTCGGGTCATATTCTAAGGCTATGGCCTGCTTTATTTTTGGCTTTTTAGGATTCATTGGCATCTATCCTTTCCAATTACTACTTTATGCTCTCACATCAAAAGAATATTGACCGATACAACTGTCCTTCATTGACTCATCTGTAAATCCTATTTCATTCTTAAGAACCTTTTTCGGATCATAATCATTCTTTACCTGAGTCATCTCTGCATGGAAGTCATATCCTCTATCTTTTATTCTTTTACTCAACATATCAATATGCTGCCCAATTAAATCAATGGTTTCTTCATCCTGTAAATAGAACTTGGTTCCGATATGATTATCCCGTAAACTGACATATACACTCACCGGTCCCAAATGCTCCATATCCAAATGAATTAACGCTGTTACCTCATCTTGGGATGAGGATAACTTCTTATTGCGTGCATATACATGCAAATGCCCATCTTTTAAGGCTTCTGACGCTTTCAAAGGAATTTGTAAATACATAATGCTTTGATTTAAATCATTTAAAAACTGGACCTGATTGTGGGTCTGCGATGCAGATTTTTGCAGTTGCTCCGCCTCAGGGAACTTAGAAACATCAATTTGAGCTAATTTATCTGCAGTTGACATAACTTTATTATAAAGCTGTTTTACGTAAGATTTTAAAACATCTTTGGATTCATCCGCCATCTCCCCGATATCCCAAACTAAATTCTTTTCAAAGAGCTGCTTAACCCGCCTTTCAATCTCTTCCTGTTCCTTTACTGTTCCTACACTTTCTAACCCTTGGTCCTGCGGCACAACGCTACTCTGAGAAAGCTGACCCTGTGGCATATCAATACTCTGAGAAGGTTGTCCTTCTGACGAAACAATACTTTGTGAAGGCTGCCCTTGTAGCGTATCAATACTCTGAGAAGGCTGTCCCTCTACAATTACCACGTTATGGGGAGTCTGTCCTTCGGCAGTTACCACGCTCTGGGAAGGCTGCCCCTCTGGCATAACAACACTATCAGGAGCACCATTATGAATAAACACGTTATTGGTTTGCTGTCCTTGTTGTCCTGACTGGGCTGTAACTCCCTCAAATGCTTTCGCAAGTTCCTGTAGAAAAGAAGTTACTCTTTCAGGCTGTCCTGAAGCTGAAAGTTCATTTACAACCGCCATTATCTGTTGTTGAAGTTGTGCCAATGAATTGCTGAAAGTTTCCTTTAAATTCATACATGCATTAAACTGAGTAAGATTATTTTCATTTACCGGCAAACCTAATTCGCGCAAAGCAACAATATCAGACACTTTTGCCTGAGGGTATTCTGAAATATCATGATAAATACGCTGCAACGTATTTTTATCAATTGGCTGATTACTCTCCATTTGCTTAGAGACCAACTCTATTGTTTTTTCATTTTTAGGAATTCCGGCTGCATCCAGTGCTTTTAACAAAGTCTGGTTATTTGCCGTATTCAGATACAATGGACGTAATATTAGATTATGACCTTGAGTATTGCTTACCTCAAAGCTCATAGTAGAATGTAAACTTAAATTCACGTTGCCTTCAATTCTTGCGGATATTACAGACTGGTCCTGCAACAATAACTGCACTGTATTTGGAGTAACCTGAATAATTTCTCCGGTTAAAACTTGTCCCAAATGATTGGAACCGGTATATGACATATTGACTGGCGCTACGTTATGTAAACCTTGTGTGTTCGGCGTATTCTGGGAAGAACCGCGATTATACATTACTTCACTGTCATGAGGTTTATATTCATTTGATAAATGCATGTTCACTGAAAGCCCACCTTTCCATGACAGTTTGAAGTATTAACTACAGAAAATTCTTAATAAAGGTTTTTCTGTGAATGGGTGTTGGACCATATTGTTTAATTGCTTCAATATGAACAGCTGCTCCATACCCTTTGTTAGAAGCAAAGCCATATTGAGGGAATATTTCTTCGTACTGTTCCATCATCCGGTCTCGTGTCACTTTTGCAATAATACTTGCCGCTGCAATAGAAGCACTCTTTGCATCCCCTTTAATAATAGGAACCTGATGTATCTGTACCTTAGGAATTGTAACGGCATCATTTAATAATATATCGGGTTTAATGCTTAATTGATTAATAGCTAAAGTCATAGCTTCATATGTTGCCTGTAAAATATTAATCTCATCAATCCGTTCAGGGCCTACAATACCGATTCCGGTTGCAACTGCCTCACTCATAATGCGCTCATATAATTCATCTCTCTTTTTTGCCGACAACTGTTTCGAATCATTTAATTCGTATATTCTGTGGTCTTTCGGTAAAATCACGGCGCCTGCCACCACAGGACCTGCAAGGGGACCTCTTCCTACTTCATCAATACCACAAATTGCCTGATATTCACTGTATTTATCTTCATACTGATACATGAATTCCGTTCTTAATATCTCTTTTCCCCAATCCTCAAGTCTCTTTTGTGCCTTTTTTACAAGACTTACAACACCGGGACGCACATCATTTTCATAGCTTTTTATAAATTCAGGCAGCTCCTTTACAGTTGCTGCCTGATATCTTTCTTTAATCTGACTGATTTTTTCTTCCATGTATTTCTCCATTTTCTACTGGTGTTTCATAAATCCAATCTTACTAAAGGGCCAGATTCTAAGCCATGCACGGCCTACTATCTGGTCTATATGAACATTGCCAACAGATGCCGAACGGCTATCCGTACTGTCATTACGATTATCCCCTAAGACAAAATACTCATCTTCTCCCAGGGTTACCGGTTGGGATGCACGCCCCGCGGCGCGGATTACTTCTTTTCCGTAAGATTCCGTTAACAATTCAAATTCTTCCTCACCTACACCTTTGATAAAGATTTTTCCATCTTCATCAATGTACACGGTTTCTCCCGGCAATCCGATAATTCGTTTAATATAATAAGTATCCTTTTTCCACTTGTACTCAAGGACAATAATATCAAAACGTTCCGGATCACTAAACCGATATGTAATCTTATCCACAATCAGGTTGTCCCCGTGGGATAAGGTAGGGTTCATACTGTCACCTTTTACCTTCGTTCTCTGTCCCACAAATTCAATAATCAAAAAAGTAACACAAAGAACAATCAGCAGATACAAACCTGTTTTAAGCAATTCCTTCATCCAAGGTTTCATTCTGTTCCTTTCATAAGGGAGTTAATATATTTGCTAAGCACAACTCCTCTTCTATTTTATTTCCTTTCAGGTGGAAGTTCAAGAGTAATCTGACCAATTTTTCCACTTCTGAATTCTTCCGTAAGAATTTGTGACGCTCTTTGATAGTCAGGCTCCTGTCCCTTCTTATAACATTTTCTCACATCACAAATATCCGTAAGAATATCTAAGGCTTTCTTAGATGTATCAACTTGAAAACGTTCAGCAAACTGTACCGGATACTTTTCCTTTAAAAAACCGATAATATCTAATGCCATTTCGTCCATGTGAAGGATTTCATCGTTAATGGAACCGATCATGGCAAGACGTAGTCCCACTGTCTGGTCTTCAAATTTAGGCCAGAGAATTCCCGGCGTATCTAATAATTCCAACTCTTTATTAAGGCGTATCCACTGTTTTCCTTTTGTAACACCCGGTTTATTACCGGTCTTAGTACATGCCTTTCCGGCAAAGGAATTGATAAAAGTAGATTTACCCACATTAGGAATCCCCACAACCATAGCACGTACAGGACGGTTTATGATTCCCCGCTTTCTGTCACGCTCTATTTTTGCTTTACATGCTTCCTTTACTTTACCCTGAACAGCTTTTATGCCCACACCATTTCTGGAATTCACTTCCAAAACATAAAAACCTTTTTCTTCAAAATAAGCAGTCCAAAGCTTATTGGCTTTGGGATCTGCAAGGTCTGATTTATTCAGTAAGATTAATCTCGCTTTATTTTTTCCTAATTCATCGATGTCAGGATTACGGCTGCTAAGCGGAACACGAGCGTCCACAAGCTCAATTACCAAATCAATTAATTTGATATCTTCCTGCATCATTCTTTTTGCTTTGGTCATATGACCGGGATACCATTGATAATTCATTATTCTATCAACCCCATTCCATCTTCCTCACACGCCATATGAAGCCAGGCTTTCCCCAAGATATTTTCCTTAGAAATCACTCCAATATTGGCAGAGCGGCTATCTTCACTGTTATTTCTGTTATCTCCTAAAACAAAATACTCACCTTTCGCAAGGGTAATCTCATTCTCGGCTATTCCGGCGTCCTCTATTAAATCAAAAACCTCTGTATCTTCTTCATACAAAACATCATCAATATATATCTTACCACCACGTATTTGAATCGTTTCACCGGGTAAACCGATTACTCTTTTTACATAATAATGAGTATTGGTATTTCCAGCAGGCGTAAAAACAATAACATCCCCCCGCTTTGGCGACGTAAAATAATAGGCTATTCTATTAATATATATTTCCTGTCCGTTATATAACGTGGGTTTCATAGAGTCACCGATAATACTGGTCTTTAACCCTATACAAAAAACGAGAACAAACGCAACAAAAGCCGTTATGCCAATTCCTAAAATCCAAATAAGGATTTCACGGATTACTAACGGATTTACTTTTTTCTTACGCCGGTAAAAATTAAGTCCGCCTCTTCTTCTCATAAAACCTTCCTATCGTGCAAAAAGGGACAAGTACATATAGTGTATTTGTCCCTCGCCTAAAATCTTATTTAACTAATTCTTTAACTTTAGCTTTCTTACCAACTCTGTCTCTTAAGTAGTTAAGTTTTGCACGTCTTACTTTACCAAGTCTAACGATTTCAATCTTCTCTACGTTTGGAGAGTGTAATGGCCAAGTCTTTTCTACACCAATACCGTTTGATGTTTTTCTAACTGTGAAAGTTTCTCTGTTGCTTCCGCCCTGTCTCTTAAGTACAGTTCCTTCGAAAACCTGGATTCTTTCGCGGTTACCTTCTTTGATTTTACCGTATACTCTTACAGTATCACCAACATGGAATTCAGGAGCAGCTTCTTTTAACTGAGCCTGTTCGATTTCTTTGATAATTTCGTTCATTTTAAATCTCCTTATAAATATGGATGTTCTTAATACAAATGTAACAGAGGACCATCTTTTATTCGCAACGCATATAATTTATCATATAACACCATAAAATGCAAGTGTTTTTTTATATTTTTCCCATTCTTCTTAAGCGCTTCTGTTCTTCTTTCAAGGCTCTCCTGGCAGCTTCCCGTTCTTTCTCTTCTTTTTCATATTTTTCATATAAATCGGGACGCCGTTCCTTAGTCCTAATCTTAGATTGTTCCAAGCGCCATTCTGCAATTTTTTTATGATTACCGCTTAATAATACCTCCGGGACCCGTTTCCCATTCCACTCTTCCGGTCTTGAATACTGGGGATACTCCAAAAGATTTCCTGCAAAGGATTCCGTAGAAGCCGACTCATCATTGTTTAAAACTCCGGGTACCAGTCTTGCTATGGCATCAATCATTACCATTGCCGGCAGTTCTCCGCCTGTAAGCACATAATCACCTATGGAAACATAATCCGTAACAATTTCTTCCAATACCCGTTCATCGATACCTTCATAATGTCCGCATAAAATCACAAGGTCCTCTTCAGAAGCAAACTGCTCTGCCATCTTTTGGTCAAACACTTTCCCTTGAGGCGTTACATATACAACCCGGACTCTGTCACGCTTTTTCCGTTTATTTACCACATCACAGTAAGCATCATATACGGGTTGTGCCTGCATTAGCATACCGGCACCTCCGCCATAAGTATAATCATCTACCTTTTTATGCTTGTCCGTTGTATAATCCCTGATATTAATTGCATTAATCTTTATTTGCTCTTTTTCAATAGCCCGTTTTAAAATACTGGTATTCAAACCATCCAGAACCATTTCCGGAAAAAGAGTTAAAACATGAAATTCCATTAATCCAATAATCCTTCCATAATATGAACGCGGATATACCCTTCTAAGAGATTGACCTCTTTGATACAATCCTTGATAGCCGGAAGCAATACTTCCCTTCCATCTGTCATTTCTACTTCATATACATCATTGGCGCCTGTTTGTAGCACTTCAGTTAAAACACCAAATTCACTGTCATCCTCAAGAATAACCTTAAGACCGATTAAGTCCACAATAAAATATTCATCCTTTTGCAATTTTACTGCGTTTTCTCTTGTTACATACAAATCCTTACCTTTGTATTTTTCTATCTGATTAATATCATCAAACCCTTTGAATTTAAGAATGACATACTGCTTAAAGAACTTTACACTTTCAATTTCCATCGCAAGCATGTCCTTCCCTGTATCCAAAAGAACTTCTTTCAATTTTTTAAATCGTTTTGCATCATCTGTAGTAGGAAATACCTTGACTTCCCCACGAATTCCGTGCGTCGTGGTAATTACTCCAACTCTCAACGTCTGTTCCATTACTGTTCCACCATCTTTCAATTGGTTCTTTAATGTGTTATGGCCCTCACACCATTAAAGGTGTCAGGGCCTATTGTGTTTCACTCAGAAAAGTCTTATACGATTTCAACATCTACCTTCTTATTCTCTTTGGAAGATGCTGCTTTTACCACAGAACGGATTGCTTTTGCAATTCTTCCCTGTTTTCCGATTACTTTTCCCATATCTGCTGCTGCAACATGAAGTTCGATTGTAATATTCTTACCATTCTCTTTTTCTGTAACAACAACTTCATTTGGATTATCAACAAGTGCTTTTGCGATAACTTCTACTAAATCTTTCATTAATCCACCTCCAAAAGCGTAACTACAGATTAGTTAATACCAGCCTGTTTAAAGATTTTAGCTACAACTTCTGTTGGCTGAGCTCCGTTAGCAATCCATTTCTTAGCTAATTCTTCATTAACTTTGAATGTGCTTGGCTCTGTATTTGGATCATATGTTCCGATTTCTTCGATGCATTTACCATCTCTAGGAGATCTTGAATCAGCTACTACGATTCTATAGTAAGGTGCTTTCTTCTGTCCCATTCTTCTTAATCTGATCTTTACTGCCATCTTTTTTTACCTCCGTTAAAATATTTACAATTTTTATTTAGAAAAATTTTCTTCCTCCAAAGCCACCCATTGGGAAACCGCCTCTGCCTTTCTTACCGCCGAACATTCCCGGCATCTGCTTCATCATTTTCTGACTCTGCTCGAACTGCTTAATAAAACGATTCACAACTGCTATATCAACGCCTGCACCTTTTGCAATTCGGTGCTTACGGCTTGGATTCAATAACTTGGGATTCTCGCGTTCAGCCGGTGTCATGGACAACACAATGGCTTCCATTCGGGCTAACTGCTTTTCATCCACCATGGACTCAATGTCTTTCATCTTTCCCATACCGGGTAACATACCCATAATGGAGGATAGACCGCCCATCTTTTTCATCTGTTTCATGCTTTCCAGGTAATCATTAAAATCAAATTTACCCTTCTTCATACGGGATGCCATTTCCCGTTCTTTTTCCTCATCTATGTCAACCTGTACCTTTTCGATTAAGGTTAAAATGTCTCCCATTCCGAGGATTCTGTTTGCCATTCGGTCAGGATAAAACTGTTCCAAATCAGAAAGCTTTTCTCCCATACCTACATACAATATTGGCTTACCTGTAACTGCTTTAATGGAAAGCGCTGCACCACCTCTGGTATCACCATCCATCTTGGTTAATACAACACCATCTATAGAAACTTTTTCATCAAACTCTTTGGCTACATTGACTGCATCCTGACCTGTCATAGCATCTACAACAAGTAATGTCTGATGAACGGTTAATACCTGTTTGATTTCCTGTAACTCAGCCATCATATCTTCATCTACATGAAGTCGTCCGGCGGTATCTAAAATGACAACATTGTGTCCGTTTTTTTCTGCATGTGCAATGGAAGCTTTTGCAATATCACTGACCTTGTTATTATCTCCCATGGCAAAAACGTCAACTTCCTGTTTCTCACCATTAATCTGCAACTGCTTTATCGCTGCGGGTCTGTAAATATCACAGGCAACCAACAATGGTTTCTTACCTTTTAACTTAAGCTTGCCTGCAATCTTGGCTGTTGTGGTAGTTTTACCGGCACCCTGAAGACCACACATCATAATAACTGTAATGGCTTTTCCCGGCGCAAAAGTTATCTCCGTTGTCTCAGAGCCCATGAGAGAAATCATCTCTTCATTTACAATCTTAACTACCATCTGTCCCGGATTTAACCCGGTTAAAACATCCTGACCAATTGCCCGTTCTTCCACAGCTTTTACAAACTGCTTCACTACCTTGAAGTTAACATCCGCCTCTAAAAGCGCCATCTTAACTTCCTTAAGAGCCGACTTAACATCCTCTTCGGTAAGTCTGCCTTTGCTACGGAGACTCTTAAATACATTCTGCAATTTATCGGTTAAACTTTCAAATGCCAATTTAAAAATCCTCCAAAATTTCAGTCGTCAGCTGTTTGATTCTATGATCTGTAGTAAGACTTTGAATCTGTTCCACCTTGCGTCTTGCGGTATCAAATTTCTCTACCAGATGTAACTTTGCCTCATAATCATTCAGAATCTTATCACATCGCTTAATCAAATCATGTACTCCCTGTCTGCTAATTCCCTGAATCGCAGCAATTTCACTAAGTGACATGTCATTGTACACTGCATCCTCATATACTGTCCTCTGATGCTCTGTCAAAAGTTCACCATAAAAATCATATAATCTGCCTTGAACAACGATTTTTTCCACGTTTTCTCTCCTGATTCTTAGTACACAAAACGCAACTCCTTGAGTATAATACACTACATAAAGCAAGGTGTCAAGTATTTTTTCTTGACACCTCAAATAGTTTCTCCATATCTTTTATATCCTTCACCAAATATCTCATTGGCTCCCGAAATAACTAAAAATGCATCCGGATCCTCTGTATGCACAATTTGAATGGCCCTGGGAGTTAATTGTTTACGCATAACACAAAAAATAACTTTTTTATCCTGTTTACTATATGCACCTATCCCATTTAAATAAGTTGCACCTATACCAAGCTCCAATAAAATGCGGGCAGTGATTTTTTCAGCGTGATTACTCATAATGTAAAATATCTTCGCCTCATCCCTGCCGTATAAAATCATATCTAATACATTGGTACTGATAAAAACAGATATCATGGCATACACGGCATTATCAATATTCATAAATACAATACCCGAAATGCTTACTATCACAAAATCAATCATCAAAAAGAGGGCACCGGTTTTTAAATGCCTGAATCTTAAACGGAGTATTTTAATAATAATATCAATTCCTCCGGTGGTAGCACGGCATAAAAAAGTAACACCCATACCAATTGCCACAAGACTGCCCCCAAGCACTGCTGCAATTACCCTGTCATTAGTAACTCCTCCCACATACTCAGAAAACAGATTGGTAAATGCGGAGATTAAAAGTAACATATATACCGTAGACGCAATTAATTTCCAACCAAATTTCCATATTCCCAGAATCATAATGGGAATATTCAGTATCAGTATCAGCGTTCCTGTTTCTACCCGAATCAGACGATTTAGCAGAATAGAAATCCCCGTCACTCCACCGGGCGCCAAATCATTTGGGTCCAAAAACAAACTGACTCCTGCCGAATATACAATTGCAGCCATAAATAATAAAAGGAAACGCACTATCTTTTTCATAAGATAATTGTTTCCTTTTTTTACACATATATACTCCTAAATATTGGTTCTTACTAACTTAGGCCGATAATTACCGCTTTCTAAAGCATCCAAAATCTGAAGCTTATGATCAGTACCAAATGCTTCAATTGTAATACGGAGTTCTACTGCTGCACTTCTGTTAATGGATACAAACTGATTATGTTCAAGCTTAATAACATTACCGCTGTTTTTCGCAATCACATCAGCCACACGGCTTAATTCACCCGGTTTATCCGGTAACAGAACAGAAACCGTAAAGATTCTGTCTCTGAAAATAAGTCCCTGTTGTACCACAGAAGACATGGTGATAATATCCATGTTTCCTCCGCTTAAAATAGAAACCACTTTCTTATTCTTAACATCAAGCTGTTTTAATGCGGCTACTGTTAACAAACCTGAGTTTTCCACAACCATTTTATGATTTTCAACCATATCAAGGAATGCAACAACCAAATCCACATCATCTACAGTCAGAATATCATCAAGATTCTGTTGTAAATATGGGAATAATAAACTTCCCGGTGTTTTCACAGCCGTACCGTCTGCAATGGTACTTACGCTTGGAAGTGTTACTACTTTTCCTTCCCTGAAAGATTCCTGCATACAATTTGCACCTGCAGGTTCTACACCAATTACTTTAATTTTGGGATTTAATAATTTGGCAAGTGTAGAAACACCTGTGGCAAGGCCGCCTCCCCCAATCGGTACCAAAATATAATCTACCAAAGGAAGCTCTTTAAAAATCTCCATAGCTATGGTTCCCTGTCCCGTAGCCACAGTAAGATCATCAAAGGGATGAATAAAGGTTGCGCCTCTTTCTTCCGTTAATTTTAAGGCATAATCGCAAGCTTCGTCATAAACATCTCCATGAAGAATTACTTCCGCACCATAACCTTTAGTACGGTTTACTTTCATAAGCGGTGTGGTAGTCGGCATTACAATGGTTGCTTTGGCACCAAAGCTTTTTGCCGCATAGGCTACCCCTTGTGCGTGATTACCGGCAGATGCTGTAATTACCCCCTTTTCTAATTCTTCTTTTGAAAGAGTGCTCATTTTATAGTAGGCACCTCTTAATTTGTATGCTCCCGTAAACTGCATGTTTTCAGGTTTAAAAAAAACCTTATTACCACACTGTGCACTAAAATATTCACTATAAACAAGTTTTGTCTCAGAAGCTACTCTTTTTACAACTTCAGATGCTTCCTCAAATTTCTCCAATGTTAACATTTTCTGTTCCATCATCCATCTCCTCAGACTGTTTCACATCAAAAAGTGCATTTACAAATGCATTAGAATCAAACTTCTGTAAATCATCAATGGTTTCACCAACTCCGATATATTTCACAGGAATCTTAAGCTCTGACTGAATTGCCACAGCAATTCCTCCCTTGGCGGTTCCATCCATCTTTGTAAGGATAATACCGGTTAAATCTGCAACTTCACCAAACTCCCTTGCCTGTTGAAGTGCATTCTGACCTGTTGTGGCATCCAGTACCACCAGATTTTCACGATGCGCATTTGGAAATTCCCTGTCAATAATCCGGTTCATCTTACGGAGCTCTTCCATAAGATTTTTCTTATTATGAAGTCTTCCTGCCGTATCGCATAAAAGCACATCTACATTTCTTGCTTTGGCAGCGCTTACTGCATCAAAAATAACACTGGCAGGGTCTGCACCCTCTGCGCCCTGAATCAAATCACAACCTGCACGATGTGCCCATTCTGTTAACTGCTCTCCCGCTGCTGCACGGAATGTATCCGCTGCCGCCATAAGCACTTTGCGGTTTTCATTTTTTAATTTTCCCGCAAGTTTACCCACAGTAGTTGTTTTACCCACACCGTTTACACCGATTACAAATACAACAGACTGTTCTTTTTCAAAAGCATATTCCGCTTCCGTAACCTGCATCTGTTCTTTAATACTTTCAATAAGAACTTCTTTTAATTGTGCAGGTTCTTTAATATGGTCTTTTTTTACTCTTTCTTTCATCTCATCAATGATGTTTTCCGTTGCTCTGACACCCAAATCACCCATAATGAGTATTTCTTCCAGTTCTTCGTAAAAATCATCATCAATTTTTGAAAATCCGCTAAACAGGGCGTCCAAACCACTTACAATATTGTTTCTTGTTTTGGTAAGTCCCTTTTTTAGTCTGGCGAAAAAACCTAACTTTTCTTCACTCATAAATATGTTCCACTCAATTCTATTTTTTAGTCATCCAACTGACTGTCAATAAGACTTACACTTACTAATGCAGACACACCTTTTTCCTGCATGGTAATACCATACAGTCTGTCCGCACTTTCCATCGTACCACGTCTATGTGTAATAACAATAAACTGAGTATGCTTGGTAAGCTTATGTAAGTATTTGGCGAAACGGCCAACATTACTTTCATCAAGTGCCGCTTCAATTTCGTCAAGAAGACAGAACGGAGAAGGTTTTAAGTTCTGGATGGCAAATAATAAGGCAATAGCCGTCAATGCTTTTTCACCACCGGATAACTGCATCATATTCTGCAATTTCTTTCCAGGCGGCTGGGCAATGATTCTGATTCCGGCCTCTAAGATGTCTTCCTCTTCCATCAACTCTAATGTTCCCTTACCGCCACCGAATAATTCTTTAAATACCTTATCGAATTCACGGCAAATATCAGAAAACTTCTCTTTAAACTGTTTTCGCATGGAAGCATCCAGTTCTTCAATAATCTTTTGAAGGGTTTGCTCTGCTTCCACAAGATCGTCATGCTGGGTTTTTAAGAATTCATAACGCTCCATTACATTTTTGTAATCTTCAATAGCGTTCACATTCACATCTCCCAGCTTACGGATCTGATCCTTTAAGGATGAAATATCTTTCTTCATTGCAGAAAGGTCTGTTAACTCTTCATTTCGAAGTGAAGCTGCATCAGAAAGGGTAATCTCGTATTCATCCCACATATAGTTGATAAATCCTTCGATAGAGCCTTCCATTTTTTCTTTCTGGGCTGTTAATCGATATACTTCTTTATCCAGATTATTCATTCTTTCAGCAAGTTCTTCACGGGTTGCAAAAAACTTCTTCTGGTTTGCAGAAAGCTCATCCTTTTTCTCAATATCAGCCTTTAATTTTTCTTCCGCATCTGATTTAGAAGATACACTGGCAAGAATAGTCTTTTCGATTTCTTCAATGTTATGAAGCTTTCTTGCCACATCTTCCTCAGTAGATAAAAGACCCTCTTTAATCTCGTTCAACTCGCCTGTAAATCGCATAAGTTCTCCTTCAATACGATTTACATTCTGTCTCTCGAACTCTTCTTTTTGTAAAATCTTTTCAACTTCTACATCAAGTTCAGATACCTTGGCAGTCTGTTCTGTTTCCAAAGAACGTAAGCCTTCCAATGACTTCTGGTCTTCTTTAATCTGTTCATTTACATGAATCTCAAACTGTTCGGAATCAGCAAGCTTTTGAATAATGTCTTCTTTATTACGTGTAATCTCGGTAATCTGATTTTCAATGTCAATCTGTTCTGTTTTTAAATCACCAAAATCACGCTTTGTTTCTTCTTTTTTCTCTTTTGCCTGGGAAAGATTCAATCTGGCTGTATTTTGTTCGATGAATTTCTTCTGGATTAAATTACCTCTTTCATCGTTCTCTTTACGGATATTAAGTCTTTCTTCACGCTCTTTTTCAATTTCTTCTTTTAATGTGGCTAACTCGTCCTGAATTTTCTTAATCTGCTTACTTAACTCATCCATTTCACGACGACGGCCTAAAAGGTTGCTGTTATTCTTAAACGCACCACCACTGATAGCACCACCGGGAACCAATAACTCACCTTCAACGGTTACCATTCTGATGCCATAGTCGTACTTTTTAGCAATTTTTACGGCATGGTCCACATTATCAACCACTACAATACGGCCAAGCATTGCTTTTGCCACATTTCGGTATTCCGGTGCTGTATCCACCAATTCATCAGCCATTCCGATAACACCCTTTTCAGACAGGGATTCCGGATTCTTAAACTCCTGTGGATTGGTAATGCTTGTTAACGGTAAGAAAGTCGCACGCCCAAAACGGTTCTCTTTTAAGTATTGAATCATCTTCTTGGCTGTTTCTTCATCATCCGTAACAACATTCTGGATATTACCGCCTAAGGCTGTTTCAATTGCCGTCTCGTACTTAGCATCTACTTTAATAATGTCTGCAACAACACCAATAATACCTTTATGGCTTTCTTTTTGCTCCATTACCTTACGGATACTGTTACCATATCCGTCATATCGCTCCGTAATATTGGATATTGCATCTAATTTAGATTTTTCCTGATGGTATTTTTCCTGAAGTTTAGAAACCTTAGCTTCATTTTCATCAATTTTAGCTTTTAACTCTCTTTCTTTTTGCTGTGCTTTTTTCTGAGTATCGTTTAACTCGCTAATCTCATTGGTAACAGCTTCAAAAGCCTCCTCATATTCCTTAATAATCGCGTTTTGCTCATCCTCACTTGATTTTGCACGCAAGATTCTGGAATTAAGTTCTGCTTTTCTAATATTAATCTGCTCCATCATGGTATCATAACGACCCATTTTGGACTTAATGGTTGCTCTTTCATTTAAAGTATCAATAATCTGATTCTTGGCAACTTCTATTTTAAAATTCAAATTCTCAATCTGATTCTGAATTTCCTGCAACTGGTTCTTGGCTTCATCACGAACCTGTTCAATCCTGCTTAATTGTTCATCAATAACTTTCTTTTCATCCAAAATAATCTGTTTTTCAGCTTCTTTGGAATCCACATCCTTTTGAACGGTATCTAAACGGTTCTTTAAATGTCCTTCCGTACCTTTGGCAGAATTAATCTGCTCCTTTAAGACATTAATTTCACCTTCCAGTTTTCCTTTGATTTCACTGGTATTGCTGATATTAGCACGGCCTTCTTCAATAGCCTGTTCCAGTCTTTCGATTTGTGCCTCTACATTTTCGTACTCAACTTTAATATTCTCATACTGGCTTGTAGTGGTAGCGAGGTCATCACCGGCAATCTTTAATTTGCCCTCCACTTCTGAAAGCTGCTCTCTTAACCTCTGGTTTTCTAACAGGAAAACATTCACATCCAGTGTTTTTAATTCTTCTTTTTTCTTAAGGTATATCTTAGCCTTTTCTGCCTGTTTTTCCAAAGGCCCGATTTGTTTTTCCAGTTCTCCTAAAATATCCTTTACACGAATCAGGTTCTGCTGCTCATCTTCTAATTTTTTAACCGCTGCATATTTACGTCTTTTAAACTTAACAATACCTGCAGCTTCATCAAAAAGCTCTCTTCGTTCTTCCGGTTTTCCGGAAAGAATCTTATCAATCTGACCCTGACCGATAATAGAATAACCTTCCTTACCAATACCGGTATCATAGAAAAGTTCATTCACATCCTTCAAACGGCAGGGTGTGCCGTTAATCAAATATTCACTTTCTCCGGAACGGTATAATCTTCTGGCCACAGTTACTTCTTCGTAGTCAATAGCAAGCTGATGGTCAGAATTATCCAGAGTAATGGCAACATACGCATACCCTAAAGGTTTTCTAAGCTCAGTTCCGGAAAAAATAACGTCCTGCATGCTGGCACCACGAAGCTGCTTGATTCTCTGTTCACCAAGCACCCATCTTACCGCATCTGCTACATTACTCTTACCACTACCATTGGGTCCTACAATACCTGTAATACCATTGTGGAACTTAAAGTTTATTTTATTTGCAAAAGATTTAAATCCGTGGATTTCAATATTTTTTAAATACATTGTACACCTACTTATTTTTTTTCATCTTCAAAAGTGCTTCATATGCAGCCTTTTGTTCTGCCGCCTTCTTATTTTTACCGGTTCCTACACCTAACCGGTCACCATTTAAATTGACCGCTACCACAAACTCTTTTTGATGCTCCGGTCCCTTTTCTTCAAGAACAGTATATTCCAACCGGGCACTCCCCTTCTTTTGGACAAGCTCCTGTAACGTGGATTTGCTGTCATAAAACATCTTGTTTGTTTCCATGTCCGCCAAGATATATGTCATAATAAAATTCTTAGCTTCTTCTATTCCCGAATCCAGAAAAATCGCACCAACAATAGCTTCCATTACATCTGCAATAATGGATTCCCGTTTCCTTCCGCCACCGCATTCTTCTCCTTTACCAAGATAAAGGAATTTACCCAGTTCAAGCTTATTGGCACAATGGGCCAACGCCGGCTCACATACAGCCCCTGCCCGTAACTTCGTCATATTTCCTTCAGACATTTGAGGATACGTGTGAAATATATATTCACTGGATACCAGTTCCAAGACTGCGTCTCCTAAAAACTCCAGCCTCTCATAGTCCGGTCTTCTTCTTACTGTCATCTCATGGGAAAAAGAACTATGGGTCAATGCCTGAATCAATAACTCTTCATTATGAAATTGATATTGAATTTTCTCTTGCAGTAACTTCAAATCTACTTTCAAACTTTTCACCTGTTACTTTTCTTTCAAAGGGAAAGCCCTATGTTCTAGGGCTTTTTATTCGTTTCTTGAATTTTTAATCAAATCAAGAGCTTCACCAACCGTAGATATTTTCTCTACGTCCTCTTCCTTAAGCTCAATGTCAAATTCGTTTTCTATGGCAAGCACCATCTGGTACACATCCAAAGAATCCGCGCCGAGCTCCTCTAAAAATGTTGTTTCTACTTTGACTTCATTCGGATCAACACTTAATACGGAAGCAATGATTTGTTTCAATTTGTCAAATTCCATATTGAGTTGCCTTCCTATCTTTCTTCTATTTCATCATTTGAAACTATTTTTTCTTTAATCTTCTCATTAATCTTTTGTTCGGTAAAAGTAAGGCACTGAAGACAAGAGTTTTTAATCTCGATTGCATTAGAGCTGCCGTGAGACTTTACAACAAGCCCTTTACATCCTAAAAGCGGGGCACCGCCGTACTGCTCTAAATCAAAATCCTTTAATGTTTCCTTGAGCGCCGGTTTTACCAATAAAGCGCCGATTTTACTTCTTAATGAAGACATCATTCCGGCTTTTACCTTCTTAATTAATGTTAAACCAACACCTTCATAAAGTTTTAAAATAACATTTCCCACAAACGCTTCACAGACAATAACGTCTGCCATACCGGTAGGAATATCACGTGCTTCTATACTTCCGATAAAATTAATATCCGGGCAATTCTTTAGTAACGGGAATGTTTCTTTTACCAAAGCATTTCCCTTTTCTTCTTCTGCTCCGTTATTAACAATGGCAACCTTAGGATTTTTAATTCCCACAACACTTTCCATGTATACAGACCCCATCTTGGCAAACTGTACAAGATGAGACGGACGTGCATCCACATTAGCACCACAGTCTACTAATAATGAGGCACCTTTTTCCGTAGGAATTAGCGGTGCAAGAGGTGGTCTTTCAACCCCTTTAATACGTCCTACAATAACCTGTCCACCAACAAGTGTAGCACCTGTACTACCGGCAGATACATAAGCGTCACAAGTACCGTCTTTTACCATGGTAAGTGCTTTTACCAAAGACGAATCCTTCTTACTTCTAATTGCCATTACAGGCGGTTCTGCAGTTTCAATCACTTCAGAAGCATGTACAACTTCCACCTGTTCTTCATTATATGTATATTTTTTTAATTCCTCTTTTACAATATCTTCTTTACCTACAAGATATACTTTTAATTTGGCACTTTCCTTAGTTGCCATAATTGCACCCTTAATGATTTCAACCGGTGCATTATCACCACCCATGGCATCTACTGCCACCTTAACGAAATTTTCAGCCATTTTTCATTATTCCTTTCAAGAAATTATACCACCTTTAAATATACTAAACGTTAGAAAAAAAAGCAAGTAAAACAGGCACATAAACCTAAGTTTCCTTAAGCTTATGTGCCCGTTTAAGTTCATCATTATGCTCGTACTGATTAATCTACAGAAACGATTTCACGTTTGTTGTAACTTCCGCACTTCTTGCATACTCTGTGAGGCATCATTAAAGCACCACACTTGCTGCATTTTACTAATGTTGGAGCGCTCATTTTCCAGTTTGCTCTTCTCTTATCTCTTCTACCTTTAGAAGATTTATTCTTAGGACAAATAGACATCGTTACACCTCCTTATTCGCGTTAAAGATATCTTTAATCTTCGCCAATCTGGGATCAGGAACGAAGCTATCGCATCCGCAATCTCCATCATTCAGGTTATTGCCACATACCGGGCAGATTCCTTTGCAGTCGTCACTGCACAAAACCTTCATTGGCCATTTCATTAATATTTCATTGTTGATGACCTCATCTGCATCAAACTGATACCCTTTCATGAAAGATTGTTCTTCCTTTTCTTCCTCAGTCATCTCTGTTTCCGGAGACTTTACTTCGTACTCAAAGTCCAGTTCAATTTCAGTCGTTACATCCTTCAAACATCTGTCACATTGCATTGCAAAGCTAAAAGCACAATGTCCGTTTACCTTCGCTTTACCCTTACCAATGTTACTAAAAACAAGGTGCACAGGTTCCTTCTTCACAATTTCATATGACTGCCCATCGCATTCATATTCATCTCGAGTAAAATCCATCACCTGCTCAGTTGTGATGTCGGGGGATGTAAAAACATCTGTTAAATTATATAACATAGCAGACTACTCCTATCCACACTCAAACAATTATACATAGGACCCTTGCCTTTGTCAACTGTATTTTTTTAATTCCTAAAATTTATTAAACAAGCTGTGCCTGTACTGCCGTCAATGCCACAACACCTACAATATCTTCCCATTTACAACCACGTGAAAGGTCATTTACAGGCTTAGATATTCCCTGAAGCATAGGACCATATGCATTGGCTTTACCCAAACGCTCTACTAATTTATATGAGATATTACCACAGTCAAGGTTCGGGAAAATAAGTACATTGGCATGTCCTGCCACTTCACTTCCCGGTGCTTTTGATTTTGCAACATGAGGAACTAACGCTGCGTCAGGCTGTAATTCGCCATCGATACAAAGATGCGGATACTGCTCTCTTGCAATTCTGGTAGCTTCCTGTACTTTATCAACTAACGGATGCTTTGCACTTCCCTTGGTGGAATGGCTAAGCATTGCAATAACCGGTTTAGAACCCACAAGGTTTTTAAAGCTCTTTGCACTTGAATCTGCAATGTCAGCAAGCTCCTCTGCTGTAGGATCCTGATTCAAACCGCAGTCTGCAAAAAGAAAAGTTCCGTTTTCACCATATTCGCAATCCGGCACATCCAGAATAAAGAATCCTGATACTAACTTAACTCCCGGTGCTGTACGTAAAATCTGAAGAGACGGTCTTAATACATCAGCAGTAGGATGACAAGCCCCTGCAACCATACCATGGGCATCATTCATTTTAACCATCATAACACCAAAGGTAAGATAATCCTTTAACAGAATTTCTTTTGCCTGTTCTAATGTCATACCTTTTGCTTTTCTTAATTCATATAATGTATTGGCATATTCATCTAATCTTTCAAAATGTTCAGGATCGATTACCTTAACTTCAGAAAGATCAACCTCAAGCCATCCTGCACCATCCATAATCTTTTCTTCTTTACCAACCATAATAATATTGGCAATATCTTCCTTGATAATATTGGCGGCAGCAATCAAAGTTCTCTTATCGCTTGTCTCCGGCAATACAATTGTCTTCTTATCCGTTCTTGCTTTTTCCTTAATAACATCAATAAATGCCATATCTGTAACCTCCGATATAAAAATACCCCAATGTTCCAAGTACATTTATTATACAAAAAAGAAGGATTGTATACAAGATTTATTCTTGTTTTTCTTGTGCAAAATCAAATACAATGCTATTCTCATCATAGAAGATTTTTAACGGAGGAAATCATGAAGATAACTGCTATCATTGCTGAATACAATCCCTTTCACAAAGGACATGAATATCAACTCATGCATGCCAAAGAATCAACCGGCGCAGACTATATCCTTGTAATAATGAGCGGTGATTTTACCCAACGCGGGGAACCGGCTGTTATTGATAAATACACCCGTGCCAAAATGGCAGTTATGAATGGTGCCGACCTTGTAATAGAACTTCCTCTTTATTACGCTACGGGAAGTGCTGAATATTTTGCAAAAGGTGCCATATCCCTGTTGCAAAAGCTGGGTGTGGTAAACTACCTGGCATTTGGCAGCGAATGCGGTGATATGGGCTCTCTAACCAAAATTGCTGATTTATTAGCGTTTCCGTCGGATAAGCTGACAGAGTCCATCTCATCTTATATAAAAACCGGTATGACCTTTCCCAAAGCACGTATGACCGCGCTTTGCGACCTATACCCCGACGAGCCGGGAATGGCAGAAATTCTCTCCTCTCCGAACAACATTTTAGGTATTGAATATATTAAGGCTTTAAAACAACTGAATTCGGACATAATTCCTTTTACAACAAAGCGTAAGGGTGCCGGTTACAATGACTCTGCCTTGTTCGGGGACTATGCTTCCGCCTTATCTATCAGAGAAGCCTTTGACCGGGGATTAACTCCTGACCTTTTAAACAAAGAGCTTCCAAAGGCCAGCCTTGACATTCTTAGCGCAGAACAAGGCAAAAGCTTTCCGGTAACTTTAAATGATTTTTCTGATATGCTTTTATACAAACTCATGTCCGAACGTCACATTGGTTTTGCATCCTATTTTGACGTTACGAAAGATTTAAGTGACCGTATTTGCAACCATTTGGAACAATATAAAAACCCCCGCTCCTTTATAGAGCTTTTAAAAACAAAGGAATTGACTTATACCCGGATTAGCAGGGCGCTGCTTCATATCCTTTTAAATATCAAAGAAACCGACATTGATTCCCAACCCTACTACGGTCGGGTTTTGGCAGCAAAAAAAGAGTCGCTTCCCCTAATCAGCATGATTACGAAAACGTCTTGTATCCCACTGATTACCCGCTTTTCTGATACTAAGAGCATTACTGATCCGGTGGCACAAAACCAGCTTTTATCGGATATGAATGCTGATGCATTATATCAGGCAGTGGTGTCGCAAAAATTTAATACAGAATTCAGAAATGAAAATAAAAGACGTATCCTTTTCCTGTAGGATACGTCTTCTTCGTTCTTAATTTTTAAAGCTATGAATTGGAGCAGGAATACGTCCTTTTCTGTTTACAAAAGCATCACAAGAATACTGGTTCACCGGCATAATCGGTGCATATCCAAGTAATCCTCCAAACTCTACGGTTTCTCCCACACCTTTTCCGATAACCGGAATCACACGCACAGCGGTGGTCTTTTGGTTAATCATACCGATTGCCAGTTCATCTGCAATAATACCTGCGATTGTGGTATCTTTTGTATCTCCAGGAATTGCTATCATATCAAGTCCTACAGAGCATACACAGGTCATTGCCTCCAGTTTTTCCAGAGTAAGTGCTCCTGCCACTACTGCATTAATCATACCCTGATCTTCACTGACAGGAATAAATGCACCACTTAATCCTCCTACATAAGAGGATGCCATGATACCGCCTTTTTTCACCTGGTCATTTAACAATGCAAGAGCTGCTGTTGTTCCCGGTGCTCCGGCATATTCAAGACCGATTTCACATAAGATATCAGCCACACTGTCTCCTACCGCCGGAGTTGGCGCCAATGATAAATCAATAATACCGAAAGGTATATTAAGTCTTCTTGATGCCTCCTGTGCTACCAGCTGACCAACACGGGTAATCTTAAAGGCAGTCTTTTTTATTGTTTCACATAACACTTCAAAGCTTTCCCCACGAACCTTCTTAAGGGCTGTATTAACAACTCCGGGTCCGCTGACACCAACATTAATAATAGCATCTGCCTCTGTGACACCATGGAACGCTCCTGCCATAAACGGATTATCATCCGGTGCATTACAGAACACTACCAATTTTGCACAACCTAAAGAATCATTTTCTTTGGTTGCTTCTGCCGTTTCTTTAATGATGGTACCCATCAGGCGCACAGCATCCATATTGATACCTGTTTTTGTAGAGCCAAGATTTACACTACTACATACCAAATCAGTTGTAGATAACGCTTCCGGAATGGAACGGATTAACAACTCATCCGCACTTGTCATACCTTTACTTACCAACGCAGAATAACCACCGATAAAGTTAACTCCTACCGTCTTTGCAGCACGGTCAAGGGTTTTTGCAATGGTTGCAAAATCAGAAGGGGTCTTACATGCCGCACCGCCCACCAATGCAATAGGCGTTACGGAAATTCTCTTATTTACAATCGGAACTCCATACTCTCTTGATATCTCTTCTCCTGTTTTTACAAGGTCTTTTGCCAGAGTAGTTATTTTATTATAAATATTATCATTTAATCGGTTTAGGTCAGAATCAATGCAATCAAGCAGGCTGATACCCATGGTGATGGTTCTTACATCCAGGTTTTCCTGCTCAATCATTTTATTTGTTTCTGCCACTTCAAACATATTAATCATTGTAACATTGTCCTTTCATGGCACTTAGATTCTGTGCATTTTATTAAAAATATCTTCAAGCTGACATTTAATGACTACGCCGATACTCTCTCCAAGAGCTGCAAGTTCATCTGTAATAATACCAAAATCCTTATCGGCCTCATTCATATCAACGATCATCATCATGTTAAAATATCCCTGTACAATTGTCTGGGAAATGTCTAAAATATTAATCTTGTTATCCGCAAGATATGTACACACCTTGGCAATAATACCAACAGTATCCTTACCAACAACGGTAATTATTGTTTTTTTCATAATTCTACTCCTTTTGTTAATAGCTTTCTTTTGCTTATGTAAATTAACACGAATTCATTTAAAATTCAAGCACTTTGGAACATTCTGAACGGTTTGCCACAAAAATAGGGAAATCATTGGCATGATAACAATTATCTGCATTTTCAATTTCCAAACGCACCGTTTCGTAGGCAAGCTCTGCCAGATTATTTTCTTTGCTCAGATGCCCTAACATAACATGCTTCATATTATCATGTAATAATGAGGCCAACAAACGACCGCTTGCTTCATTACTAAGATGTCCTCTGTCTCCTAAGATTCTTTGCTTTAAATAATATGGATACGGCCCTACCTGAAGCATTCTGATGTCATGATTTGCCTCTAAAAGAACCATGTCAAGCCCCGTCAGATTTTCTACAATATAATCATTATAGGTGCCAAGGTCCGTCATAATTCCTGCTGTCTTTCCTTCGCTTTCAAAACGGTATGCAACAGGTTCTGCGGCGTCATGGGAAATGCGGATTGACTTTACAAAAATATCCCCAATCATAAATTTTGAATCCGGAGTTATCTCACAAAACAAAGAATTATCAATATTTCCCAAGGATTTACAGCTTTTCATGGCTGCAATCGTCCCCTTAGTAGCATAAATCGGAACATTTAATTTTCTTGCCAGCACTCCAAGACCGCCGATATGATCTGAATGTTCATGGGTAATTAAAATTCCACCGATATCCCTACCGTTTAGATTTAATTCATTTAAGCCCTGTTCAGCTTTTTTACCGCTAATCCCCACGTCCACCAACAAATGCGTGGTATCAGACCCCACATAAATACAGTTTCCGCTGCTTCCGCTGGCTATACTACATAATCTCATAACTTACTTATCCCAGTATATTTCAATCACATCACCATCATGGATTAAATCCAGATATTGTGCCTGTTCTTTATTTACCCGGGTTACAATTCCCTTTCCTTGCGGTCTGCTCAAATCAAAATCAATGTAATCAAATACATCCACAAAAATATACTGTGGTTTTCCTTTTAACATAATAGGACGGCCGTTTACAATTACCATCATATCACGGTTCGGAATAAACTGAGGTGCCTCTTCTGTCATCTCAGTCTGTGGTGTATCAGCTGCTTGCGCAGCTTCTGATTTTATTTCTCCGGTAGTAACGGCACTTTCTTCCTCCTCTTCCGGTAACGAGTCATAATCCGGCTCTTCGGAAGCATCTGCTACACCAAACTTAATATCCACATTAAAGTTTTCATAAATCTTAGTGTTTTTGTCTGCTGCTTTGCCGTTTACATATACAACCTGATTGTCCTGTAATGGCAAATCCATAAACTCAAGCATCTGCTCTACCGTATGATAGTTTAACATTTCAATGTCATCATGAGGTTTTATTTCATAAGAAGCATCCTGTAATTCTCCGTTTACAGTAGGGAATTTTGGTAACACTACTTTTTTACCATTCACTTCTATTTCAAAAGTTGAACTGAATTCAGGAAGCTTGCCAACAATCTGTTTTGCAGGTTCTCCTGCGGTAGCCTTATTTACATGTATGATATCATTTTCATGAATCGGATAATGAATATCTGCAATTTCTCCATTCACGTAAATAACTGCTGCTTCACCAATGCTTCCCCTGACAATTCTTGTTTTTCCGTTTACCGTAAATTCCAATTCAGGACCGCGTTTCGGGAATAAATCGTCACTGTCAAAATTTGCATTCATAACAGCATCAATAACCGCTAGTTTTCCGTTATCATATAATTTGACATGTTCACCATTAAACTGAACATAAACAAAACTGTTATTATTTTCAAAGAAACTGAGACAAATACCGATAGGAGTAACCAACAAGGAATCCTTTTCAATGGTATCATCTTCAAAAATAATCTGCCCCATCACTTCTTTACCGCGAAGCGCAACACGCTCTTTGGCAATTCCCAAGTGTTCAGAAAGACGATTGGTATAGTATGTAATCTTTCCGCCACCGCCTACGACAAACACAGCACTAACCGGTTTTCCACCGTTTAATTCCATAATTTTATCTGCGATTTGCTTGGTCATATTATCTACTACAGGTCCCACCACTTCATCCAGTTCACTGTTGTTCATGGTTTGAGGAAGTCCCATAATATCCTCAAAAGCAATATCTTTGCCATTGGTATAATCAATTTTAATCTTTTCAGCCGTGTTAAAATCCACAAGACAATGTCTTGCAATTGCTTCCGTAATGCCGTCACCTGCAAAAGGAATCATACCATATGCCGTAATACTTCCGTCCTTTGTGATAGAAATATCACTTGTTCCGGCACCTACATCCACAAGGGCGATATTCAACATTCTAAACTGTTCCGGAATCGCAACCAAAATAGCTGCAATGGGCTCCAATGTCAAATTCACAACGGTAAGGCCTGCAAGTTCAACTGCTTTATACAATCCATCCACAACATCATTAGGAAGGAAGGTTGCAATCAAATCAGCACCGATACTCTTAGCGCGGTGATCATTTAACTTATTAATCTGATATCCGTTCAGGTAATAACGGATAATGGAATATCCGACACAATAGAACTTCACATCGCTCTTTTCTTCTTCTAAGAATTTAGCGTATGCCTGCTCTACACCTTTAGAATTCAAAGCATATATTTCCTCATCGGTAATAGTGGTATCATCATCAAAATCAAGCTCCGTATGAATTGTAAGTGTACGAAGCACTCTACCTGCAGCGGCAATACACACTTCTTCCAGCTTCATATCAAGGTCTTTTTCAAGGCTTTCCTTCACACGCTTAATAGTTTCCGCTACTCTGGCAATATCGTGAATCTGTCCGTCTAACATTGCTCTTGTTTCGTGTTCAACAGATTTCTGTGCCAAAACCACAAACTTATCCTGGCGCATGGTTCCAACCGTACCCACAATACTTCTTGTTCCGATATCCAGACCAAATATACATTTTGAAGCGTATAGATTTTTTGTTGTCACAGGTATTCCTCCAATTTACAATCTATCTGATGATAGGTTTCATTCAAATCACCATTATTTACTATAGTAACATCACAATGCTTCCGGAATTCCTCTTCAGAAAGCTGACATTCCATGATGGATGTGATTTTTTCATCGGTGTAGTGTCTGCTGTTTTTTAATCGCATTCTCCGCACACTCTCATCTGCATAAATATACCACAATTCATCAACGATTTCATCATATTTCTCTTCAATTAACAATGCAGCCTCCAAAAAGAAGAAATCAACCTGCCCCGCTTTTTGTTCTTCTTCTATCTTGGCAAGTACATATTGCTTCACTGCAGGGTGAATAATGGCATTTACGGCATCTAACATTCCTTCTTTAAAAAAAAGAATATCCGCCATCTTTTTCTTATCGATTTCGCCATCACTTCCAACAATTTCCCGACCCATTAACCCAATCAGTTCTTCGTAACACTTGGTTCCTTTTTTCTTAACCAAATGGGCCGCTTCATCAGCAAGCAAAATATAACAACTGTAATGCTCTTTTAAATAGTTCATCACGACGGTCTTTCCGCTTCCCACACCGCCGGTAATTCCTATAATTCTCATTATAGCCTCCGTTATTTTGCGTCATACCAGTCGGCACCGGTATGCATATCAATTTCAAGTTTGACTGAAAGTTCAGCCGCACCTTCCATAGCAAGTAAAATCAGCTCTTTTACAGTTTCTACCTCATCATGGAAAGCCTCAACCAACACCTCATCGTGAACCTGCAAAATCAGCTTTGATTTTAATCCTTTTTCCCTCATAGAGTAGAAAAGGCGAACCATGGCGATTTTCATAATATCCGCTGCTGTTCCCTGAATTGGCGAATTCATGGCAATTCTCTCACCAAAGCTTCTTTGCATAAAATTGGAAGAAGAAAGCTCCGGAATGGGTCTTATTCTTCCATAAAGAGTTTTAACACTGCCCTCTTTTTTCGCTGTTTCCACCATAGAATCAAGGTATTCTTTTACCTTGGGATAGGTAGCAAAATATCTGTCTATATATTCGCCTGCTTCCTTCCTTGAAATACTTAAATCCTGACTCAATCCAAAGGAGCTGATTCCGTAAACAATGCCGAAATTCACTGCCTTTGCATTTCTTCTTTGCAAATCAGTGACTTCATTTAACGGAATATGGAATACCTGGCTTGCAGTAATTCTATGAATATCCGTATCAGTTTTATATGCCTGAATTAACTCTTCATCCTGAGACATATGTGCTAAAAGACGTAATTCAATCTGGGAATAATCAGCATCCACAAAAACACAGCCTTCTTTTGGAACAAAGACTTTTCGGATTTGTCTTCCAAGCTCTGTTCTCATGGGAATATTCTGTAAATTCGGTTCCGTAGAACTGATGCGTCCCGTTGCAGTAATGGTCTGATTATAATGAGTATGAATCCTTCCGTCCTCACCGATATAATTCACAAGACCGTCTGCATAGGTTGATTTTAGCTTAGTAAGTCCTCTGTACTCTAAAATATCTTTAATGACAGGATACTCCGGTGATAATTTTTCCAAAACATCCGCACTGGTTGAATAGCCCGTTTTTGTTTTTTTACCGCCTTTAATCCCAAGCTTTCCAAAAAGAATCTCTCCTAATTGTTTTGGGGAGTTAATATTAAACTCTTCCCCTGCCTGTTCATATATTCTTTTTTCTAAAACTACAATCTGACTCTCCAGCTGCTCACTGTATTTCTTAAGTTCCTCGGCTTTTGCAATAACCCCTTCCTGCTCCATTGCATACAAAACAAACGAAAGAGGCATTTCTATATCATGGAACAGTTCAAGCATTCCTTTCTCAGACAATGTCACATACAATTTTTCATATGCATCATGATTCACAAGAGCACAATTGGCTGCATAGGTTGCAAACTGTTCTTCCTTGGTAGCTGCTGCTTCCGAAAAATCTAACTTACCAAAAAGCTCCTGATAACTTTCGCATAAAACATTACAATATTCCTGACCAACTTCCCCAACCTCATAATCATTCTTAAGAGGATTTAAAAGGTATGCCGCAATATTGGTACAGAACAAATTCTTATGTTCCCTGTTCAGTAAAGGATAGATTTTCTTCACATCAAAAGTAGAGACTACCACATTATTATCCAATAATGTGTTTATCTTTTTTTCTATCTCTTCCAACGCAAAACCATCGTTGCCTGTAAAGTATATTAAATGCTTCTCATTGTCGCAATAACAAACAGAAAGCGCAAAGAATTCCTTTGGTTCCTCAAACGAAAAAGTTAACTGGCCTTCCTTTTCGGTACTGATTCCTTTATTATCAGAAGCTTTCTCACAAAACAACTGAACACCAACCATCTTGCACTTACGCATTTTATCAAAATGCTTGTCTAATTCCGGTTGGGATTTCACGTATTCTACCACAGGTTTTTCCACTGTTTCCTTAGAATCCGCTTCAAATCTTGACAATAAATGCTTAAATTCCAGTTCTTTAAAAAGCACATAGGCTTCTTTGGTATAAAAAGAACCTATTTTGGCATTGCTAAGCTCATAATCAAACTCACCATTGGTTTCAATGGTGGCAAGAGTTCTGCTTAAATAAGCAAGTTCTTTGTTTTCAACAAGACTTTCCTTAATGCTCTTTTTCGTAATCTCGTCAATATGCTCATAAACCCCATCGATGGTTTCATATTTCACAATCAATTCTGTAGCTGTTTTTTCCCCTACCTTTGGTACTCCGGGAATATTATCTGCCGTATCCCCCATTAAAGCTTTAAGCTCAATGATTCCATGAGGTGATACCTGATATTTTTCATATACATCTTTGGTATAATAATCTTCGATTTCTGTTTTTCCCATCTTTGTCTTGGGAATACGGATTTTAATATGATCCGATGCAATCTGAAGTAAGTCCCTGTCTCCGGATACCAAAGACACTTCCATCCCGTTTTGTTCACATCTTTTGGCAATGGTACCCAAAATATCATCCGCTTCAAGTCCGGGTTTTTCCACAACATAAATACCCATCGCCTTAAGAACCTCTTTCATAAGAGGAACCTGTTCCCGCAATTCTTCCGGCATAGGCTTTCTGGTACCCTTATATTCCTTAAACATCTCATGACGGAAGGTAGGCGCCTTTACGTCAAAAGCCACGGTAAGATACTCCGGCTTTTCTTCTTCCAAGATTTTAAATAAAATATTCAAAAACCCATAAACGGCATTGGTATGAACCTGCTTTGAATTGGTTAAATCAGGTAGTCCATAAAATGCCCGGTTCAATATACTGTGTCCATCTATTAAAACTATTCTCTCGCCCATAGTCATGTCTCCACACTTTCAAATAAAATATCCTTAAAACAGGATAAGCTGTGAAAATATCGCAAATGCAACAATCGCACAGATTTCCGCAGCAAAAAACCAACGGTTCAGACTCTTACGCCTAAGAATACCTGAATAAGTGCTTTCCAACTTCTTATCAAGTTCTCCGCGCAAGTCAAATGTACCGCCTTCTTCCAATCGGTTTAAGCCCTCAAAAACCAGATACTGTATAGATAGTTCTTCCATACATCCGGGGCAATCTTTCATATGAACAATAAACTTTTCCTGTTCTTTTTCACCTAACTCGTCTTTAATAAAACAGGTAATATTCTTTTCCGCTTCTTTACAGTTCATCATGCACCTCACCTATAATAGTTATACACTAATTTTGCCACTTTTTAAAGTAAAAAAAGAGTATCGCGCCAATAAAGTCACGATACTCTCTAAATTCAATTAAATTTTAGCAATTCCAAGTACATCCAGAATAGATGAAACAAGAATTAATACAATACAAATCGGAGCAATGTATTTGATTACCACAGTAAATAATGTCTTTCTGGTAAATGGTCCGTTTAATTCCACTTCTTCGATGATTGCCTTTGGTTTGATAACGTAACCAACCAAAATACATGTAAAGAAAGCAACAACCGGCATTAATACATTATTACTTACAAAGTCAAACATATCAAGGATTGTAAGTCCCATTACCGAAATGCTATCCCAGATTCCAAATCCTAATGATGAAGGGATACCTAAAGCAACGCTAAATACTAAAACGACAACGCAAGTAACCTTACGGCTCCATCCAAGCTTATCTCTAACAATGGAAACTACGGTTTCAAATAATGAAATGGATGATGTTAACGCTGCAAACAATACAAGCAGGAAGAATACGGCTCCAATAATGGTACCTCCTGCCATACTGTCAAATACTTTTGGTAAAGTAATGAACATAAGGCTTGGACCTTTGTTTAGTGCCGCTGCATCTCCGCCTGAGAAAGCAAATACAGCAGGAATAATCATAAGACCTGCAAGGAACGCAATGCCCGTATCAAAAAACTCAATCTGTTTTACCGAAGAAGCTAAATTAACATCCTTCTTCATATAAGAACCATATGTAATCATAATACCCATGGCAAGTGACATGGAATAGAATAACTGTCCCATAGCTGCCAGTACTGTGGTTGCAGAGAATTTACTAAAATCAGGTTTTAAATAATAAACCAAACCATCCATAGCCCCATCTACAGTCAATCCGTAAATAGAAACAACAAGCACTAAAACAACAAGGATTGGCATCATAAATTTACTAACTTTTTCAATACCTTTTTCAACACCAAGCAGTACAACAAGTGCTGTCAAACCGATAAAAAGTAAAAACCATCCGATTGGTTCCATTGGTTTTGCAATAAAATCCGTAAAGAATGTATCTGAAGCAGATGCTTTGGCACCGCCTGTTACAAATACAAATAAATACTTAGTTACCCAGCCACCGATTACAGAATAATACGGTAAAATAATAGCCGGAACAACTGATGCTATCACACCCACAAATGAAAACTTCTTATTCAGTGTTGTGAAAGCACTAATAGCACTCTGTCCTGTTTTTCTACCAATTGCGATTTCTGCTATCATCAATGCAAAACCAAAGGTAACTGCAAGAATTAAATAAACAAGCAGAAAAATACCTCCGCCATACTTAGCTGCAAGATAAGGGAATCTCCAAATATTTCCCAAACCTACTGCTGAACCGGCTGCAGCAAGTACAAAGCCAAGCTTACCGGTAAAATTACTTCTTTTCTCTCCCATTATTTTTCTCCCTTTCATAAAGCATAACAATGGATTAATTATACCTTATTTTTTCCATATTCACAAGTAATAAAAAAATAAAACAAAAAACCCCGAAAACTCGGGGTTTTTACTGCCGGCAGCGGGACTTGAACCCGCACGTGGTTGCCCACAACAGATTTTGAGTCTGCCTCGTCTGCCATTCCGACACGCCGGCATATGTTTGTCTTTAACGACCGATACTTATATTAACATAATCAGCCGTTATTGACAAGCAAATTTTTACTTTTTTTATCACAGATTAGACTTCATCAAAAGGAAGCTTTCCGTAGATGTCAAATTGATCAAATGTTGCAAAATAATCCTTTGGAGTTTCAGCTCTACGAATTAATTTTACGCTGCCATCTTCTTGTAACAACAGCTCTGCGGACTTTAATTTTCCGTTATAGTTATATCCCATTGCATAGCCATGTGCACCGGTATCATGAATAGCAAGATAATCTCCCATTTCTACTTTGGGAAGCATTCTGTCAATAGCAAACTTATCATTATTTTCACAAAGGGAACCTGTTACATCATACATGTGGTCACATACTTCGTTTTCTTTGCCAAGAACGGTAATATGATGATAAGCACCATACATGGCAGGACGCATAAGGTTTACCGCGCAGGCATCACAACCAATGTACTCTTTATGTGTGTGTTTTTCATGGATTGCCTGGGTTACCAATAATCCGTAAGGTCCCATCATAAAACGGCCAAGTTCAGTATAAATCGCAACATCTCCAAGTCCCGCCGGAACTAACACTTCTTCATATACCTTACGCACACCTTCACCAATTGCCTTAATATCATTCTTTTCCTGTTCAGGTCTGTATGGAATTCCGATACCTCCGCTCAAATTAATGAACGAAAGTTCAACGCCTGTTTTTTCTTTAATCATAACGGCTGTTTCAAATAATGTTCTGGCAAGAGTCGGATAATACTCATTGGTTACAGTATTACTTGCAAGAAATGCGTGCATACCAAAACGCTTTGCGCCTTTTTCTTTTAAGATACGGTATCCTTCCAACAACTGTTCTGTTGTAAAACCATATTTCGCCTCACCCGGATTGTCCATGATATCTGTGCTGATTTTGAACACTCCCCCCGGATTATAACGGCAACTGATCGTATCAGGAATTGTTCCGATAGCATCTTCTAAGAACTCAATGTGGGTAAAATCGTCTAAATTAATGGTTGCTCCGATTTTATATGCATATTTAAACTCTTCTGCCGGAGTATCATTGGATGAAAACATAATATCATCGCCGGTTACTCCCATTGCCTTACTTAACATTAATTCTGTCAAAGAAGAACAGTCGCATCCGCATCCATATTCTCTCAAAATATCAATTAGAAACGGATTGGGGGTTGCCTTTACAGCAAAGTATTCTTTGAACCCTTTATTCCATGCAAAAGCATCTTTTAATGCTTGCGCGTTTTCGCGGATTCCTTTTTCATCATAAATATGAAAAGGGGTTGGATATGTTTTAGTAATTTCTTCTATTTGACTTTTTGTAACAAATGGTAATTTACTCATTTTTAGCCTCCTTAATCTGTATCAGTTGTATTTCATTACGCAATGCATCTTTAAATACATTGACAAAATTTTCCTGTGCACAATATAAACACTTATCACTGCCGTCCCCGGGAATAGTACCGGTTAATACATATTGGGAATCCACAATCAAACGCAATTGGGTATCCTTAGTGTCACTAATATAATATAGGCACTCAAAATCATAGGGATTATTCCCATCGGATATAATAACAACCTTAATCCCTCTTTGACAACATTTTTCAAGTTCAGGTCTAAATAAATGCAATCTATCACTGGAAACCGACAGATACACACGTTCTTTTGCTGCACTTATCATAACCTGAATCTTATTTAAAATATTCTTATGTCCGGTTATGGTAATGTAACCATCCTGGCTCTCATGTTGTCTCTTTAAATGTTCCATAAGATAATTACGGTTTTCCTGTAATTCTTTCAAATAATTATGAGTGAATTCATCAATATTAACCGCCTGATATCTGGACGGATTGCCCTCTAATAAGTATGCTGCCCCTTTGTCCGTCAATGCAGACAAAGTACTGTAAACATTAGAACGGGAAATGCCGGTCTGTTTAGACACTTCATAACCGCTTAATGGTTCCTGTTGATAAAGGGCCTGATAAATAATTGCTTCTTGCCTTGACAAACCAAAAGACATTAATCTCTCAATCATATGATTCCTCTTACATTTAAGAAATTATTAGTAGTTCTTTATAGGAACACTATATTCCAGTTTTTTATATCTGTCAAGCCGTTTAAACAAAAAAGATGCCTGCATTCTTCTTTTGAATTCCATACAGACATCTGTTTACTCTATACATTTTCTATTTGCCAGTCTATGGGCGATAACCCGTTTTGCTTTAAATACTCATTTGTCTTACTAAAGGGTTTACTGCCAAAAAAACCACGATAAGAAGACAATGGGCTTGGATGGGGTGCTTTTAACACAAGATGTTTCGGATTTGAAATCATCTGGGCTTTCTTTTGTGCCGGACTTCCCCATAAAATAAAGACTATTGGTCTGTCTTCTTTGGCAAGTGCCATAATCGCAGCATCCGTAAACTCTTCCCAGCCGATTCCCCTATGAGAGTTAGCTTGATGGGCACGTACCGTTAATACCGTATTTAAAAGCAGTACTCCCTGTTTTGCCCATTTTACCAAATAGCCATTGTTAGGTATATAGCATCCCAAATCATCTTGCAGTTCTTTATAAATATTCACAAGAGATGGCGGAATCTCTACATCCGGTTTTACCGAAAAACACAGGCCATGGGCTTGTCCTACATTATGATAAGGGTCCTGCCCTATAATTACCACCTTCACCTCCTGAAACGGAGTCAAATGAAAGGCATTAAATATATCATCCGCATGGGGAAACACCAAACAGGAGTTATATTCTTCCACCACTTTCTTATGCAGATTTTTATAATACTCTTTTTTAAACTCATCTTTTAATGGTAATAACCAATCGTTACTAATGGGTGGCATTATCATCCCCATCCTTTCCTGTTATCTTCGGACAGAAATTCCGTTCTTTGCAAGATAATCCTTAACTTCCCTGATTTCCAGTTCTTTAAAGTGGAATAAGGAGGCTGCCAATGCCGCATCGGCTTTACCTTCTGTTAATACTGTCTTAAAATGCTCCAAACTGCCTGCACCGCCGGACGCAATCACCGGAATGGAAACACTTTCGGAAATAATGCGGGTTAATTCATTATCAAATCCGTTTTTGGTACCATCACAATCCATACTGGTTAAAAGAATCTCTCCGGCTCCAAGCTCACATGCTTTTATCGCCCATTCAACCGCATCAATTCCCATATCAACACGGCCACCATTCTTAAATATGTTCCAGCCTGTACCGTCAGCCCTACGCTTAGCATCAATCGCTACAACCACACATTGACTTCCAAATTTATCTGCCGCGTCACTAATCAAGCGCGGATTCATAATTGCAGCCGAATTAACAGCTACCTTGTCAGCGCCTTCGCGAAGAATCTCTTTAAAATTATCCACAGTTCTGATGCCGCCGCCAACCGTAAAAGGAATAAATACCTTTTCCGCTACTTTGCGGACCATGTCAACCACAGTGGCACGATTATCACTTGAAGCGGTAATATCCAAAAATACTAATTCATCAGCGCCTGCCTTGTCATATGCAGCTGCTGTCTCAACCGGATCTCCTGCATCAATCAGATTCACAAAATTAACACCTTTTACAACCCTGCCATTATTCACATCCAGACAAGGAATAATTCTTTTTGTATGCATGATATTCCTCCTAAATACTCACAAAATTATTCAAAATGGCAAGTCCTACATCGGAGCTTTTTTCCGGATGAAACTGACATGCAAAAATATTGTCTTTTTCAACAGATGCATGGACCTTAACACCGTAATCCGTTGTTGCCACTACAATATGGGGCTCTTTGGCCTGCAAATAATAGGAGTGCACAAAATATACGTAAGAATCTTCCGGTATTCCTTCATATAAACGCCCTTTATTAGGATATTTTAAGCTGTTCCAACCTATTTGAGGAACTTTTAATTCCTCTGTCTCAGGAATTTTAACAACCTTTCCCTTTAAAAGCTCCAGTCCTTTTACCCCTGGACACTCTTCACTTTCTTCAAACAAAAGCTGTAATCCAAGGCATATACCCAAAAACGGAGTTCCCTTAGAAACAATTTCTTCTATTACCGGCTTAAGACCGTAAAGATTGATTTTTTCCATGGCATCACCAAAATTACCGACACCCGGCAAAATTACATGGTCTGCCTGTAAAAGAACATCTTTATCTCTGGTAATCACCGCTTCTTTTCCTAAAAAGTGTAACGCTTTTTCTACGCTCTTAATATTTCCTGCATCATAATCAATGATAGCGATCATTTTAGTATCCTCTCATGCCTGTAATTTATGTCCCCTGACCTTCCAGGTAGTCAGCCATCTGATCAATAATATCCTGTTCTTCGTCCATAACATCTTCCAGATTATTGATATTCTCTTTATTATTGTTACTGTCTACCGGTTCGTCCGGAATCACAGTGGTAAAAATATCAATACCGTTTCCTTTTAATATCGAATCCAGAATTTTAGTATATGTAACAGGATCTTCATACTCAAGTACTGTACGGATTTCTTCTTCGCTTAAATTGTACTTTGTATTAGCAATCTCTAACAACTTCTGATAAATAGTGTTTGCTTCGGTCAGAATATTAAGTTTCTCAATTTCACCATAGTTTTTATAATATCTGTCAAGACCTATGAAAACATCGTCTAACGCTTCCATTTTCTGTCCCAAATAACTATGAAGCTCATAATCAGAAACTTTCGTCTCCATAAGCATCATTATTTCAGCTTTTCTGTATAAAATCTTATCACTCGCATTCAAATCGCATCCTGAAAGGGCTTCATATGCCTCTTCATAATTCTGATTATAATATGCGCTACGGGCCTTTTTCATCTGTAATGCATCCGGAACCACAAGAATTAATACTATCAGGATAATTCCGATACCAACGCAAATACATATAACCGGCAAACATCTTTTAAGTGATAAATTAGATTTTTCTTTCGGAGTCTCAACCTTCTCTTTCTTAGGCTTCTTCTCCTTTTTCACTTTTTCTTTTTTCTTCTTACCCTTTTGCTGCTCTGCGTCTTCTAAATCATCTTCTGACAATTCAGGATCAGCGTTAGTGTCTTTCTTTCCTTTTTTATCCTTTTTGGATTTTTTCTCCTTAACCTTTTGGGTATCTTCAGGCTCTTCCTCGTCTTCGGCAAACAAAGCTTCTGACATACGGGCAAAAAATCCATCCTTTTTCGGAGCATTCTTTTCAGGAATAGAAGCTAACTCATCCGCATCGCCTAAAAGAATACTTTCAATACTCTGTTCCGTCGCAAAATCTCCATCACTCTGGAACATACTCTCGATATCCGTAGCAAACATTGACTCAGGAATATCGTCAGAACCGGTCGAAAAACCAAAGTCTTCTAAAGGCATTTCAGGAACCTGTTCCATAATCATATCATCTGTAATCACAGGTTCTTCTTTAACTCTTTCTTTCTTAACCTTTTCTTTTTTTACTTTTTCTTTCTTAACTTTCTCTTTCTTAACCTTCTCTTTCTTGATACGTTTTCTCTTTTTACCGTTATCATCTGAGAACATCTCTGATTGAGAATAGTCTTGTGGCGAAGGTACAATCGGAATGTCCGGCTGTTCTTGAGCTTCATTTGCCCAATTTTCAAAAGCACTGATATCAAAGGCATCCGGATTTTCTTCTATCGCATCTGCTGCAGCCAAAATATCCGAAAACTCATCTGCTGTATCCTCATTGGGCATAAGCTCCGTAAAGTCATTGGTCATATCCGCTTCCGGCATAAGCTCTGTAAAGTCATTTGCCATATCCGCTTCCGGCATAAGCTCTGTAAAGTCATTTGCCATATCCGCTTCCGGCATAAGCTCTGTAAAGTCATTTGCTATATCCGCTTCCGGTAAAACCGGTTCCTCATCATCTAAAACAATGGTCTGATTCATCAGAGGTTCTTCATCTTCCCCTGCTTCTAAAATAATATCATCAGAATCTTCCTTAAAATCTGTACCAAAATCTGCAATTAAATCAGCAATCCCCTCTTGCTCATCAATCGGAATAAAATCTGCCTCTTCACTGATTGGTTCTGAAAATAAATCTATCGGCTCGTCACTAATGGGCTCCGCAAACAAGTCTATCGGCTCGTCACTAATGGGCTCCGCAAACAAATCTATCGGCTCGTCACTAATGGGCTCCGCAAACAAATCTATCGGCTCATCACTAATGGGCTCCGCAAACAAATCTATCGGCTCATCACTAATCGGTTCTGAAAACAAATCTATCGGCTCGTCACTGATGGGCTCAGCATATAAATCAAGGGGCTCTTCACTTACTTCCGGCTCTTGATTCTGCTTGTGCAAACCGGCAATACGTTCCATGCCGGAATTTCCATCATCTATAGCATTTAATGAATTTTTCAACAAACTGTCCAGGTATTCTTCATTTGTACCCATAGGTCATCCTCCACACTAAGATATGTGCATTTTATCATATATTATCCCATTCAACAAACCCATTTTTACAATATTCTACTGCATTGTAATGTTGGTTATATGCTTTATCGGCAAGTTCCTCCGGAATCTGAGAAATACTTTCGTTAATTCGAACCAAATTGGCCTTATTATTATAGAATGTAATCTTCTCAAAAGGAAATCTTAATACCGATGGATAATAAATTCCCGAACCCAAATCAAAAATCAGAATCTCACGATTTAGAGTTTTTTGAAGCCATGCTGTATAATTTCCCCATTGAGCCAGGTAACCTTCTTCAACATATGTTGGTGCGTTCACAGTATTCGGAACTAAAGATTCTCCACATACAGAACAAGTTTCTTTCTGTTCATCATATATTTTATGGTCACATCCTTTTGGACATTGAAGCCTTCCTATGGAACCACATGGTGCAACAATTCTATCCGAATCAAGTTCTGACTTATATATCAGATCATCCGTGCATAGGGTTAAAATATAATAGTCTTTCTCGCCAAGTTTTTTGGCCATTACATTATAAGCAGCTAATACTTCTTCGGCTTTATTCTCATTATAGTTTCCGTCATCATCTAATACTGAAAACTCATTTCCAATACCGATTAAAACTTTTTTTGCATTATCAAATTTATCTAAAATCTGATTTTTATCATATTTCATCGAATGCTAACCTCTCTATATCCGAAAAGCCGGTCCAAAGACCGGCTTTAACGTTATATCTCTATTTTTTTAAAATACCAGTTTATCAATTTCTTTTACAAGATTGCCAATTTCAGGTTTTGATAACTGCGCATTTGCGCCCAAAGCTTCACCTTTACGTCTCATTTCTTCATTAACAAGGGACGAGAAAATAACTACAGGAATATCCTTAGTATCATCATTATCCTTAATGAGCTTAGTTAATCTGTGACCATCCATAATAGGCATCTCAATATCAGTAATAACCAATCTAACCTTATTCTTTAAGGTTCCTTCGTTACGATATTTTGTAATAATATCCCAAGCCTCAGATCCATTTTGTGTATGAATGATATTATCATATCCGGCTTTCTGAAGTGAATCAACAATCAGTTTATTCAATAATGCTGAATCTTCTGCAAGTAAAATCGGAATGCTGTTTCTCTCTCTTGTTCCAAGTTCTGTAATCTCACTTACCTTTAATCCTGTTTCCGGACTAATATCAGTAATAATCTTTTCAAAATCAAGAATAATAATCAATTTATTATTTAACTTAACAATACCTGTAGAAATTCCGTCTTCTGAACTGGATACTGTCGCATTAGGTTTAATAATATCGCCCCATGAAATTCTATGTATACCAACTACTGAATCAACATGGAATGCAATATCTAATTTATTAAAATTAGTAATAATAAATAAACCTTCATCCTGTGACTCACCAATCTGCAAACAGTTCTTCAAGTCAATTGCAGTAATCATAGTATCACGTGGCATAAAAATACCTTCAATACTAGGATGTGAATTCGGAACAATTGTTACAGGCTGGAAAGGAATAATCTCTCTAATCTTTGCAACATTAATACCGTATGAATTGTTGCCGAGTCTAAACTCCAAAATCTCTAATTCATTTGTACCATTCTCAAGAAGTATCTTTGTATCCATACACATTCTCCTTATAATCATTATTGAACAATTACAATCTGTATAAATTATAACACGGTTTTTCAAAATTGAACACCTTTTTATGCAAAAAGACGAAAAAAAAGCATAAACTTTTGTTTATGCTCAAAATTTGTCATATAATATCGTACCTTCAAAACCGAACATTGAAAATTCTTACCTTACTTCCTTAGAATAACTTTCCTCTCTGTTCTCTTAAACAGTTCCTTTTCTAGGTTAAGCGCTCGACCGATTAGTAACCATCAGCTGAACACATTACTGTGCTTACACCTTGGCCCTATCTACCTCGTCGTCTTCAAGGGGTCTTACTACTTTCGTATGGATATCTCATCTTGAGGGGGGCTTCACGCTTAGATGCCTTCAGCGTTTATCCCTGCCAGACTTGGCTAC
>JAFTPP010000012.1 GCA_017463255.1 Lachnospiraceae bacterium | reverse complement strand
CACAATTTTACCGTTCTGGATAATGGGGGCACCACTCAGTCACGTGTCAAGTAGGGAGCAACACTTTTTTCAAAAAATTTTAATTTTTTTCATTTCAAGGAGTTAGGCAGTAATTGTATCAGCAAAATTCCAGATGATTTGTACTGCATTACCGGGATATACTCGTATTTCCTTAACAAGTTCCTTCATTAAATAAGTATCAATCTCTGTAATTTGCCCATGCTTATTCAGCTTACTCACTTCATCCTCAACCATAAGATGATTTCGTTTGTCTGCCTTTAACAAAGAAATTTGTTCCTCTATACTTCGGATGTTCTCTGTCAGCAAATCCTTTTTAATTTTTAATTCTTCTTTTTTCGCAAGAAAATCTTCCTTAGAATGTTTCCCTGCATAGTAATCTTCCAATAATTCCATAAGCCTTGAAGCATTTTCATCCAAGTTCCGCTGCTTCTGTTTCAACTCCCAAGATAAACCATCTATTTCTTCCTGCGTTTTATCCTGCTCATTTCTTGAATGTTTCAGTTTTGCATCTGCAAGATTACATTGCAACTGTACCGCTGACAGCAACTTTTCTTTCATCATCGCTTCATTAAGCCGAATATCCTTACATTCTGTTTCCTCAGTATATCTTGCTGTGGCACACAACCAATTCTTATTGGTTGGTCTACCCTTAGACAATTTATTACCACAACAGCCGCATACTAAATATCCCGAAAACACATTTGGAGCTGCTCCCGTTTTTGTCTTTTTGTTAGATTTAATAACACTTCTTGCCTGATAATAGGTTTCTCGTGATACAATCGCTTCATGGGTATCCGGTAAAACAATCTGTTCTTCTTCCGGTATCATCTTCACACGATTACTTCCTATTCTAATGACATGAGATTTAAACGGAACTGTATCTCCTGTATAAATACGGTTAATAAGAATATTTCGTACAGATTCAAAAGTCCAAAAGTCTCTTGTTTTATACTTTCCCCTAACAGAAGCCAAGTACACAGACGGAGTCAAAACCTTTTCTTCATTCATTTTCTGTGCAATCCGGGTTACTGTAACCCCTTGCTTAGCAAGCTGAAATATCCGTCTAACAACAATCGCCGCTTCTTCATCAATCTCAATCGTGTTTTTCTGCTTTCCCTTCTTATAACCATACGGAGCCTGCCCATATACATACTCACCATTTAGCTTTTTCAAATCTACAGCACTTTTAATCTTTCTTGAAATATCCTTACTGTATAAGTCATTTAAAAGATTACGGATAGCTAACTGCAAAGCTGCCGGATCTCCAGATTTAATCTTTGCACTATCATAATTATCATTGATAGAAATAAATCTGACATCATAAGAAGGAAAGACATATTCTAAATAATGCCCCGCTTCCAAATAATTTCTTGCAAATCGGGATAAATCTCTCACAATAATGGTTCGTACCCTTCTCATTGTAACTAATTGAATAATCCTGGTCATCGCAGGTCTATCCATTGAAGTTCCGGAATATCCGTCATCAACAAATTCAGTTAATGTGGTTGGGACATCTGCATTACTTCTTACATATTCCTTAATACAAAGTCTTTGCGAGCTAATACTGCAACTTTCCAATGTATCTCCACTTGCAACATCATCATCTTCCAATGACAATCTAAGATACGATATATCCATTTTTTCAGACAGCATCCGCAAGCACCTCCTCCACATTTTTTATATATTCCTGCAAAGGAGCAAAAGGATCACTAAAGTTGACTTCAACTTTTATAGTATTCTTATCATACACAATAATTTTGTTTATCAATAAGTCCATCAACTTCTTGTCAATGTCACCATCTTTTAGATACCACTGATTTTTTAGCATATCAATCCATTCAATAGCTGATTTTTCAATGTTTTCAAGCTCTTTTGTTGCTCTCTGTGCTTCTTCAAGTTCAACTTGAATTTGACTTATTTGATTTGCTAAACGATTATGAATAAACTCATACTCTGTTTTATCAAGAGTACCTTCCGCCAAATCAATAATCATTCTTTCTTTTTTAGCCTCTAAATGTGTAGCTTTTGCTCTCAGACTGGCTACCAAATCCAAATTCTGCCTCTGATAGCTGACAACTTTTGGTTTCCTCTTAACCTCCTCTAAAAGTGACTCAAAATCCAACGCAGCTTTAAAATGTCCATAAAGACATCTGGATATAGCCGACATAATATCTTCCTGCCGGATATAATGGCTACTACATTGCATTTTTCCCGTATCATGATATTGATTACAGTCAAAGAATATAAATGCCGGATTATTGGATGTCTTTCTGCCAAGACCTTTTCTACCAGACATTCTACTGCCACAGTCTCCACAAAAAACTTTATCACGCAAAACATCTCTCATATCATCTTCTACTTCTTCACGCTTCGTAAAAGTTTCTCTTTTTTTGATTTCCTGCTCATTAACAGCTTTTACTTGTTCAAAAAGTTCCATAGAAATAATAGCATTATGTGCATTTTCAATAATCTGCCATTCGTCCTGACCTCTTCTTGTTTTATTCTGATCCAAACGGTCACGCTTCACTCTGCCGTGTATCCTGCATCCGGTATAAACCAAATCATTGGTTATTTTACGAATCGTACCTCTAATCCAATTTGACTTAGCATACTTTTCATTCTTTGTAATACCCCGTAAGTAGCGGATATTACCGGGGCTCGGTATTTCTTCAGCATTCAGCACTTTAGCCATTTCATTAAAGCTCATACCCGCCGCCCTCATTTCAAATATCCTTCGTACAACAGGTGCCGTTTCTTCATCAATATCAAAAGTAACCTTCTCTGCATTACGAATATATCCATATGGAATACTGCCTGCTGATGGAAGAAACTCGCCATTTCCCATTTTGGCATTGATACTACTACGAATTTTTTTACTATAATCCTTCGCATAGTTATCATTCATAATCATTTTGATAGGAAGAAGTAGGCTGGCTGAGTCAGCATTTGGTTCATTACTATCATAATTATCATTGATACAAATAAGGCGTATCTTCATAGAAGGAAATACCTTTTCCACCAATTCACTTGTCAGAATGTAGTGACGCCCTAAACGAGAAATATCTTTTACCAGAATTGTATCAATCACACCATTGTACAAATCATTCATCATTTCCTCAAATCCCGGTCTTTTATAATTCATTCCGGTGTATCCATTATCAGCATAATACTTTTCAATATGAAGAAATGGAGTATGCAGCACATAGTCATCGGCTATTTTTTTCTGATTTCCAATGGAATTGTTAATTTCATCTTCTCCATCTTCTACGGATAATCTTCGATATACTCCAACTTTATAAATTCGTTGTTTTAAAACTGAATTTTCCTCTGTGACTGACTGATTATATTTACTCTTTCTCGCCATATCAGCTTACCTCCTTCCTTAATTCATTCACATTGTTTACCAATTCCAAAAACTCATTTTTATAATTAAAGGTAATTTGAATCCTTTTATCCTCATAAATATCAATACGGTCAATCAAAGCAACCACTATTTCATGAGACAACTCATCCATATCCTTATATTTTATAAACTGATAAATCCATGAATTAGAGCCCTGTGTATCCTCAATTACCTGTCTACGCTGCTCCTCTAATTCTTTAATGGCAGCTTCACATTCTTTAATTTTCATAACATACTTTTCTTTCATGGAACGATATTCCTCACGGGAAATCAATTCTTCCACATAAGAATCATACAATTTCATAGATGTGTCCTGATGCTTGTCTCTCTCATTCTCTTTTTCTGTAATTAGCAATTCTATCCTTTTGAGTTTTAAAGACATAATTGCTCCTACATCAATCTGATTTGCAAGCTCATCCAATTCCACCATGACATTTATCTGATTTTTAATACTATCAAATACTGCTTTTTCAAGCATTTCCTGCGAAATATTATGGGTAGTACACCCCTGCTTACGCTTATATGCACCACACCAATAATAATGAAAGGTTTTGTTTCCCCTCTTTACATTTCTCCTACACATTGCTCTGCCACAATCTCCACAGAAAACCACTCCGGCTAATGGTTGAACAACCTGTTCGTTAGAAGATATACGAATATCTCTACTTAAAATTTTTTGAACCGTCTGAAACACTTCCGGCTCAATAATTGCTTCGTGGTTATTCTCAACAATAGACCACATATCTCTGCTTAATGTACGAGCCTTCTTAATTTTAAAAGAAGGTGTAGCAGTTTTGCCTTGTGCAAGTTCTCCTATATAAACGGTATTTGCAAGCATTCTGCGAATAGTCACATGATTCCATAAGCTCTCGCCGGCACCTTTAAAGCCGGAAGTATAATTACTTGTCTGTCTTTTATACTCATACGGAGCCATAATTCCATTTTTATTCAAATAGGCTGCAATCCTATCAGGACTGAACCCCTTAATTGTCATTTCAAAGATTCCCTTTACAACCTCTGAGGCACATTCATCAATCACAAGTTTATGTTTATCTTGCGGATCTCTCCTATAACCATAAGAAGCAAAGTTATTGATAAACTCTCCATTGTCACGCTGAATTTTAAACTGTCGTCTTAACTTATAAGAAAGTTCTCGACAATAGTTTTCATTCATAAGGTTCTTAAACGGAATCATCAAGTCATCCCCATAACTGCGATTACTTGTATCAACATCATCATTGATTGCAATAAAACGCACATTCATTTCTGGGAATGTCATTTCAATGTATTTACCTGTTTCGATATACTCTCTGCCCAAACGAGACAAATCCTTTACAATAACACAATCGGCTTCGCCATTTTTAAGAGCTTCAACAACACTCTTAAAGCCCGGTCTGTCATAATTCGTTCCGGTATATCCATCATCATAGGCTTCTTTTACAAGGGTAATATTGGGATTAGCGGATATAAAATCCATGACCAACTTACGCTGGTTTGCGATACTATCACTTTCACTCTTTCGTCTATCTTCTTTGGACAAACGATAATAAGCAATAGCTTTGTAGAATTGTTCATCTATAACTGAATTTCTGTGATACATCAAATCAACCTCCTTAATTTTACATCAGGAAGTTTCTTGATGTTCTATCTTGCGGTGACCAAACCGCTTCATTGACATATATATTATGACTCCGATTCGATTTAAGGTCAACCACAAATGAACAATTCCCAAAACTTTCCTGTTATCCTAATCCGCAAGCATAAATTGCAAGTTTATCATTTAGTGACATTTCTGATTCTGCATATCCAATGCCAATCACCAATTCTCCGTCTGTGTAACAATACGGATTGCCAATCTGTTCAACAAAGCTTTTCATTCTCTGTTCACATGGTAGCGACATATCAATATGAACGGAATTTATATCTCTAAGAGTTGTCCTATCCACCTTTGTAATATCTACATTTCCCGACATTGCCACTAGTCATCACCTCCGACATTTCATAGTTTTTCCAATTTGTAAAATCTAATACAAAAAGAAATGCCACCGATAGAATCGATGGCTATGTATGCCGGGAAAATCCCGGCTTGATTATGAAATGTGTTCATCATCAAAATATTCCAGCATTTCTGCCTCTGTTGCAAAAAGCCTTACAAATCTTCCCTTATGGAACAATGCAACTCCATAGGAGCTGAGTCTCCAATAAAATCCTTTCGGCAACATTTAGTTATACTTATCAAATACCCCAACCTGCACCTGCACAGCTTCGGTTATTCTTGCAAGGGTATCTTTATCAACCTTACCCATATTCTCAATAATTCTGCCATAATCAAGGGCTGTCACCTGTTCGCAAAGTGCGATACTATGCTGTTCCAGCCCCTCAGACTTATACGCTGACACAAATACATGAGTGGGAAGATTTCTCTTTTTGTTGATTTTGGTAGACAAGGGAACAACCGTTATCACGGTACTGTGCTTGTTCGCCATATTATTACTTACTACCACCACAGGACGCATACTGCCCTGAATGCTT
>JAFTPP010000002.1 GCA_017463255.1 Lachnospiraceae bacterium | reverse complement strand
TGCAACGAAAGTAATTCTTGGTAAAAGTTTGAAAGAACAGGGAATTGATATGATTTATCCGAAAGAGAAAAAGAGATGGTATGTAAAAGCTCCTGCTTTTTCATTTGCAAAGCTAAACGGAATGGATGCATATCTGTCCCCGGAAATGAAGTCCACCGGTGAAGCAATCGGTTACGATGATAAGCTTCCGCGTGCCATGTATAAAGCGTTGATTGCTTCCGGCGTTAAGATGCAGAATTACGGAACGGTAGTAGTTACACTGGCAGATGAGGATAAAGAGGAAGCGCTTCCTCTGATAAAAAGATTTTATGATATGGGCTTTAACATCGAAGCAACTGTGGGAACCGGTGAGTTTTTAAAGGCACATGGTATTCGTACACGTATTCGCAGAAAACTGAGCGAAAACAGTACCGAAATTCTGGAAGCCATACGTGCCGGATATGTAAGCTATGTAATTAACACCCGTGCGATTTTATCGGGTATCCATTATGAAGATGGTTTGGCTATTAGAAGAACAGCGATAGAGAATAATGTAACCATGTTCACTTCATTGGATACTGTCAGGGTATTGCTTGATGTTTTGGAAGAAATAACAATTGGAGTTTCGACAATAACAGAATAGGAGATGATAAAGATGCGTCTATCAAATTATCGGATAGACATTTCGGGATAGGCTCAGATGGAATCATTACGATTAGTCCATCAAGTATTGCAGATTTTAAGACGTCACATTACGATTGAAATTTAATAAAGAAGAAACTTTCAGTTTGCTGAAGATATATATTTTTATACCATACTTGACAGAATGGGAAGGTCAGGTGTTTGGACTGGGCAATATAAGTGTTTCAGGTGATGTAATGGAACATAATTTATAATGTAAGAATAGGGTGTCGGAAAACGCTTAATAATAGCGGGTTCCGGCATTTTTGTACCAGTTAAGAGTCTCTTTTGTATTAAAAAAACAAGCACCACGCATTGCGTAATATTTATTAGTATGTTACAATTATGAAAATGATAAATTGGAGTAAATTTATGGATACAGCAAATAGAATTAAGGAACTTAGAGAAAGCATTGGAATGAATAGAAGACAATTTTCAGAGTATACGGGAATTCCGATCCGTACACTTGAAGATTGGGAAGCCGGAAGACGTACTCCACCAGAGTATGTGCCCAGGTTGTTGGGATATATGTTAAAGTATGAGGAATTGATAAGAAGGGAGGATGTGTAATGAACATATATGTATATAATGCCCTTAAACAGAAGACCGAACTAGTTTTATTAGATAATGGCGAAATTGAGGAAAAAGAAATATGGACAGATAATAGTATTCGAAAAGTGTGGCACTCAGAATTAGAGGAATGGTACCTATCGATTTTTGATGTTGTAAAAGTATTGACAGATAGTAGTGACCCTAAACAATATATAAAGAAAATGCGTGCCCGTGACAAGGAATTGGATTCCAAGTGGGGTACAATTTGTACCCCACTTCAAATGCTTGCACCAGATGGAAAGATGAGAAAGGCGCAAGCCGCTAATATCGAAGGAATTTTAAGAATTATTCAATCCATTAAATCACCAAAAGCAGAGCCTTTTAAAGCATGGTTGGCAAAAGTTGGAGCGGAAAGATTAGATGAAATTGCTGATCCAGAGAAAGCCATGGAAAGGGCAGTTGCTACATATAAGGCAAAAGGATACTCAGACAAATGGATTTCGCAGAGATTACGTTCTATTGAAATTCGTAAAGAATTGACAGATGAGTGGCAAAATGCAGGAATTAATAATCCTAAAGAATATGCAATGCTTACAAATATTCTGACTATGGCGTGGTCTGGAAAATCTGTTCAAGCATATAAAGAGTTGAAAGGTTTGAAAAAAGAGAATTTAAGGGACAATATGACAAATACAGAACTTGCCTTAAATCTTCTTGCGGAGGTATCTACCACAGAATTATCTCGTATGCAAAGACCGAGTGGATATGATGAAACCAAAGAAGTAACAATATCGGGTGGAGAAATTGCGGGTAATGCCAGAAAAGAACTTGAAGCGAAGTTGGGAAGAACGATTATTTCTAGTTCGAACGCAACGACGCCAGAACTTCTTGATGATGCGAAAAATAATAAATAAAATATTACATTAGAATTCAAATTGCAATTTATTTTTTTACTCTTTGTTAGCATGGAGAGACCGGATACCGGGGCTTATATACTGGGGGATAAAAATGTTATCATAATCGTAATAATTGTTGAAACAATGGGGAATATCGGATAAAATGTGACTATATAAATACAAAGGAGGTTTTTGTATGAACCTTAGAAAAAAAGGGACTAAAAATTGTCTTATCATGTTAATGATATCCATGCTGTTACTTTCATTAATGGCATGTGGAGGAGAGGACAAGGATAAGAATCAGAATCAGAATCAGAAAACTATCGATGTTATCAAAAACATGGATACTTCTTCCATTGTTTACGATGGAGATGTAGTAAACTTTAATGTTGATAATGGTAATGGAGAGGCTATCAGGTTTCAAGGAAGAGGAATTGAAGTTTCTTCAGAGGGGCTTGTCATAAAAAAGGATGCGTTACTCTTTTCTCTGGATTATCTGGGCGGCGTTTCACAATACCGCTTTCAGGCCACAGGAACAGGAAATCTTTTGAGCGGCCCTGTTTATGCGGATAGGGACAGTGTTGAAAAAATGCAGGATCTTTATCCGTTATTAATGTGTGTGGTCATGGCCGGTGATAAGGAGTTGCAACTGTATGAACCACAATGTGGGTTTGCTGCATTGGAAATCGATAATACCGGAAATGAAGATTTGGTAATATCCGAGTTAACCATATCATACAGTGGAAAAGAAAAGCAGGTATTATATTCTGAATTAAATAGTGATGCACCTGAGATGTCCTTGTTTGCTTTGTACCCGGTTGATTGGGAAGGTGACGGATTTGCAGGTAATGCAGAACATGTAGATGTTTCTGAACCCGGTGATATCCCTGAGGATGTGAATGTATGGGAATGTGGTGACGGAGAAGTAATGGATATTCTCGAGTACATCGATTATTCCAGTGTTGTACAGGACGGAGTTTTTACTAATTTTAATGTAGTGGATAAGAACGGAAAGACAATACGTTTTCAGGGAATGGGAGTTAACGTTTCTAAAGACGAATTTATTTTGCAACCAAATGCAAAACTGTTTTCTCTTGATTATATGGGGAAAATAGTAAGAGTTGGTGTAAAAAGTGAACAGGAAAATATGAGAGCAAATGTTCCTGTTGTTTATTCCGATAAAACCGGCGTAGATTCTATGCAACAACTGAAAGTTTACAGATGTGGTGAAATAGAATATTGTGATGACCAAGGGACTTCTCTTGAGGCTTTTGAAAGCGGATTTTTCGGATTGATGAATCCGTCCAACAATTTTGAATGTGTGAAGATAGATGGGATATTGGTAAAATATATTCCGGATTCTCCTCATGTACCTTATTCTCAAATGGACAAAGATTCTGAGGATTACAGAATCCGTGAAACAGGACATATCAGGTGGGATGAACCGATGACATTAAGGCCGGTTGCGGATGAATATACATATTTAGAATATTTGTTAACACAGCCTGAAACATTACAGAGTGACATTATAGCAGGAATTGATATGTCAACCGTGAATACTGTGGGAAATACTGTTTATTTTAACTCTACTATGAGTGATGGAACTGTAGTACGTTTTGAGGCAAAAGATATTGAGCTTACCGAGCAGGGAATCCGTATTTGTTCAACCAGTAGTATTATTTCGCTTGATGCAATAGGAAAGATATATGGATATAACGGTTATGTGGCGGATTGCACCCAGACTGAATATAGTATTGATACGTCTTTAGTTTGTGGATTTGGTTATACATATTCTAAGGATTTAACCAGTGTGGATAGTGCGAAAGAGATTCACACTTATGCAGCTACCGTTCAGTGGGTAACCGTTCTGGATGGAGAACATTGGGCAAGTGTTTTTAACCTCCAACCGAATTATATTAATGTTTCGGGAAATTCTTATGCTACAGAAGAATTTTTGCTTTCAAAACTTATCGTTGCCTACAATCCGTCAGAAAAAACTACGGATATTTGTGAGGCAGGATTTGACTTTACCATGACGCATACATATATGACCGGAGAACGATACCTCTATCAAATCGAAGAGAGCGCATCCATCGAAACTAATGATTTTTTATTTTATTTGGTTTTACGTCCGGATACACCAACCTCATATATGGAAGACTCAGCCGGTTCAATTTATTTTGTCCCGAAGGAATTCTATGACGTGGGAGACTTGCGCGACGCGGAAGGTAATGTTTTAGATAAAAAGAATGCCATTGTAACTGAGGGAACTACGATAGATGTAACGGTAGGCGATTATTCGTTAACGGCGCCGCTTGTCTTTGTGGAGCGTTATGAGGGAGCGCAAACAATGAATGATTTGATTCCTTATAATTTTCCGGAGGCATTGGGCGAATACAATGTTCTTGTGGTGCCGATAGCATGGTCAGACCAGAAAGAGAATGCTACACAGGAAAAGTATGAAGAATATTGTGAGTATTTAGGCCGTGTACAGGATATAAACGGAAATGTTACTGATTATACGGATTATGATGATACAGAATATGCGTTAAGCGAATATTTTGACAAAGCTTCTTATGGAAAGTTTTCTGTCAGTTCATTTATGACTGAATGGTATTATAGTGACAGGTCGTTTGCAGAGTGCGAAAGGATGGGGACAGATGTGACATTTGCCCAGGAAATCTTAGAATGGGTCAAAGAAACCTATCCTGATATTGACTGGAGCCGCTTTGATCAGGATGCCAATGGATATGTGGATTCTATGATTTTAATAAATGCAGGAGAATTATCAATGGATGGGTATTCTCGGTCTAGTTATGCAGGTGCCCTTCAGCAGTTCAGTACCTATTACGGTGAATATGCAGGAACACCGGAGAATCCAAACACAATTTCATATGTGAATCTTAATGATCACTTCTTTGACGGGGAAGGTGCAAAAGTGTTGATTCATGAGTTTTCTCATAATTTAGGTCTGATTGATTATTATGATGTTACTGATTCCGGAATTAATGCAGTTGGCGGATTTGATATGCAATCCAATAATGAAGGTGACTGGAATATGTATTCTAAGATGGCTGTAGGATGGACTGAGCCACTGGTAGTTTCAGGACTTGAAAGCGGAGAATGGGTAGAGTATACCATTGGCTCTTCTGCTCTTACGGGAGATGTTATCGTAATCCCTGCTGCAGGAGCTACGTATGACGGACCATTCTGTGAATATGTCATGATTGATTTATTAACTGCAGATGGTGTGAATGAGTACGATGCAAATATGGGGCCGTTTGATTTGAAAGATGTTAACGGAGTGAGAATCAGCCATGTAAATGCCAATATGGAAAAACGTACCATGGAAGTTGATTCTATCACCCATCCGGGCGAAAGTAGCGTCTATGATATTGGTACAATTCATTTTGCCAATAATTATAAAAAAGATGGAATGGGACAATACAATATTGAAGTTATCCAATCCGGTAAAAAGAATACTTTTACAACGGTCGGGGAATATGAAAACGGTCTTAGTAAGAAGGATTTATTCTATGCGGGAGATAAGTTTAGCGTGGAAGAATATGATGAATTCTTCTATGAAGGACTTATGGATGACGGAAGAGAGTTTGGTTATACGGTAGAAATAATTAGCGTAGGTGAGGATGCAAACGGCTTACCGACAGCAACGATTCGTGTAACAGCAGAGTAAGATATGAAAAAGCAGGCGTAGTCATTAGATTACGCCTGTTCTTCTTTTTCATGTGCGATTTCCCAATAAATCAAAAATGTTAATAATCCTCGTAAGAGAATGACAGCACCTAAGATTCCAAACTCAGACCAGTCCCGTACTATGACGGTACGGAGTACTTCACTTCCCATTTTGAATTCTAAAGACAGGGCAATGCCTTTAGCCAGGTTTAGACGTAAGTTTAAGTCATGTCTGATCCATTGGATAAAACATTTGATGGCAGAAAGAATAAGCACAGTGATTCCGAATAATTCCAGAAGCATTGTGCTTATTTTTACAACTAGGATTAATATATTTTCCGATATGGTAAGAACTTGGTCCATACATTACAACTCCTTAAGTTACATCTCCTGTGCTTGTTGTAATGTATAATATAACCCTTTTTTCTCTAATAATTCTTCATGTGTTCCGCGTTCCACGATTTCACCTTCATGGATGACCAGAATTAAATCAGCATCCCGGATGGTTGATAGGCGGTGGGCAATAGCCACAATAGTACGCTTTCCGGCGATGTTTTTAATGGCTTTTTGAATCTGGCGCTCTGTTTTAACATCTACGGAAGCTGTTGCTTCATCAAGAATAATAATAGGAGACTGGCGAAGGATAGCTCTTGCAATAGCTACACGTTGTTTTTGTCCGCCTGATAAGCGAAGTCCCCGTTCGCCTACTTTAGTATCATATCCGTCAGGCATATGTAAGATATCTTCATGAATATTGGCTGCCATTGCAGCTTCTTCAATTTGTTCTTTGGTTGCATCGGGTTTGGCGTATCCGATGTTTTCTGCTATGGTACCGTTAAAAAGGAAAGTATCCTGTAGTACCGGTGAAATATTATGTCTGAGACTTTCTAAGGTTACTGTTTTTATATCTTTTCCGTCAATGAGGATTCTGCCGTCAATGGGATCATAGAATCTTGACAGTAATTGCGTCATGGTTGTTTTTCCAACGCCTGTAGGTCCTACAAGGGCTACCATCATTCCGGGTTTGCATTCGAAACTGATATTCTTAAGAACGGGAATTTCATTACTGTAATGAAAGCTCACATTTTCAAAGGCAATGGCGCCACTTGCGTTTCCCATATCAGTGGCATTATCGTCATTTTGAATGGCCGAAGGTGTATCCAATATCAAGGTTACTCTTTCTGCTCCCGCCAAGGCTTGCTGGAGATTTTCCAACAGGTTGGCAAGTCCTGAAACCGGTGCGTAAAACATGGAAAGATATAATACGAATGCAACAATATCTTCTACGGAAAGGCTGTTTTTATAAGCAAGGTATCCGCCGAAGAATACAACCAGTACGGTTCCTAATGAGGATAGAAATTCCACGCTTGGGTGGAAGGCTGCACTGGCGCGCAGTGCCCGAAGCATTGCGGTTACCTGTTTTTCGTTTTGCTCTTTTATGCGTCCGCTTTCATAAGCTTCCTGGCCAAAGGACTGGATTTCATGAAGTCCTGACAGATTATCCTGTAACTGTGCATTTAAGTCACCCATGCATTTTTGACTTGCCTTAAAAAAGGGCCGTACTTTTTTGGCAAAAATGACGCCTGATAGCAGAATCAAAGGAATGGGGCAGCAGGTAATCAGGGCCAGCTTTAAGTTTATGGTAAGAAGAATGACAAGGACACCCACAAAGGTCATAAGGTTGGTGATAATATCCGGAATCATATGGGCGTAGAGTAATTCAAAGTCTCTCGTATCATTAACAACACGGCTCATCAAATCACCGGTCTGTTTATCGTGAAAAAATCCCAAATCCAGACTTTGCAATTTATCATACATTCTGTTTCTTAAATCCCCAACCAGATTCCATGCTGCTTTGTGAGCCAGATAGTTGCTTAAAAAACGAAACAGGATTCGTAGCAAATATAAGGCTAACAGAATAAGAGCCAATCTTGTAATGGTTTTATAAGAAGCATCCGTCAGCCCCTTTTCCACAATACCGGTCATGGAAGAAAGTATTTTGGGAGCTGTAAGATTTATGGCGGTTAAGCTAAGGGTAGACAGAATGGCAATCACATATAAACCTTTATACCTGGTTGCTTCTTTAGTTAATTTCCATAGCATTTTCATTTTTTGCTCTCCTTGTTACTGCTACTGGTATATGTAAAGAGTGATACAACGCCAATGCCGCGTATCACATAAATATTAACAAAAACATTGATTGTTCACAATAAAAAATATAATATTGTTAGTAGTATAATGCTATATTAAAAAACAGCCCGTTATGGGCAGGAAAAGAAAAGGAATGAAGCAATATGCTAAGGGAATGTGACTTAAACGAGATTTCAGATGGTAAAAAATATAGTCTTAATGACATGGCAAAGGTAGGGTGTGATGACTGTAAAGGATGCTCGGCATGTTGCAAAGGAATGGGTTCGTCCATTGTGTTAGATCCTTTGGATGCCATGCGTATAGGAGAGGCATTGGACTTGTCCTTTGAGGAACTTTTGGTGAATCATTTAGAATTAAATGTGGTGGATGGGATTATACTTCCTAACCTTAAGATGAGTGGACAAGATGAGGCTTGCGTCTTTTTGAATGAGGAAGGCAGATGCAGTATTCATCCGGCACGCCCGTCTATTTGCAGGATTTTTCCTTTGGGAAGAATATATGAAGATGGAGCTTTCAGCTATTTTTTACAGGTGAATGAGTGTAAAAAGGCAAACCGCACCAAATGTAAGGTGAGTAAGTGGATAGATACGCCTAATTTACGTGAAAATCAGAAGTACGTGGCAGAATGGCATTTCTTTTTAAAGGAATATCAGGACAGAATACGTGCAGGAGCTTCACAAGAGTATGCTAAACAAATCAGCATGATGATATTGAATGCATTCTTTTTGACTCCTTTTACAGAGCCTTCGGATTTTTATGAAGAATGTAAAAAAAGAATGGAACTTATGCGGGCAGAAATTAAGTAGTCCCATAAAAATCCCCTTGTATGTGAATCATACAAGGGGATTCGTTTAATTTCCGTGGAAATTCTTTTCAGTTTCGTATTTTGGTTCGCTTGTAAGGCGGAGACCTAATTTCTTGAAGATGCGTTCGTCCACACTTGCCAGTAATACGGAAGAGTGTACTTCGCAATTTTTAAGTTCAGGAAGCTTTTCCAAAGCTCTTCCGGCATCAGGGTCTGAGGCAGCACTTAAAGAAAGTGCAAGCAAGGTTTCGTCTGTATGAAGACGTGGATTCTTGCTACCAAGATACTGAATCTTTAATTCCTGAATTGGTTTTAAGGCTTCCGGTTTGATAATATGCTTTTCGTGATCAATTCCGGCAAGTGCCTTAAGTGCATTTAAGAGTGCGGCAGAAGACGGGCCCAATAAAGAAGTGGTCTTACCTGTAATAATCCGTCCGTCTGCTAATTCAATGGCAACTGCGGGATAACCGGTTTCAAGTTCCTTATTAAGCGCCGGTGTTACTACTGCACGGTCTTCCAAAGAAAGTCCTGCCTGATTTAATAATAATTGCAACTTATATAAGGATTCCTTAGAACCGCGTCCGCGTTTTAAATCGCACACGCATTGGTAGTAACGTCTGATAATTTCCTGGTAAGATGCTTCACAGCAGACTGCATCATCCACAATACAGTTACCTACCATATTAACACCCATGTCGGTAGGAGATTTGTATGGGTTGTAACCGATAATCTTCTTAAATGTAGCATCCAATACAGGGAAAATCTCAATATCCCTGTTATAGTTAACGGTTGTTACACCGTAAGCTTCCAAATGAAAAGGATCAATCATATTAACATCGTTTAAGTCTGCAGTAGCAGATTCGTATGCAATGTTAACAGGATGTTTCAAAGGAATGTTCCAAATAGGGAAGGTTTCAAACTTGGCATAACCGGCTTTGATTCCGTGTTTGTGCTCATGGTAGAGCTGGGAAAGACAGGTTGCCATCTTACCGCTTCCCGGTCCCGGTGCAGTTACCACAACCAAAGGACGGGTAGTTTCAATATAATCATTCTTACCATATCCCGCGTCACTGACAATGTGCTCTACATTGCTTGGATAGCCTTCAATAACATAGTGGAGATATGATTTGATATTTAAGTCTTTTAAACGTTGTCTGAAGTGATCTGCAGCTGCCTGTCCGGAATATTGTGTAATGACAACACTGCCAACCATCATGCCCACACTTTTAAATGAATCAATCAATCTTAATACATCGGCATCATAAGTGATGCCTAAATCGCTTCGCATTTTGTTGCTGGCAATGGAGCCGGCGCTGATAACAATCACGACTTCTGCCTGTTCCTTTAGCTGGAGAAGCATCTTAAGCTTACTGTCCGGTTCGAAACCCGGAAGTACACGGGAAGCATGGTAGTCATCAAATAATTTGCCACCAAATTCAAGATATAACTTATTATCAAATTGGGAAATGCGTTCCTTGATATGTTCTGACTGGATTTTTAAGTATTTATCATTATCAAATCCTATTTTCATAATTAGTATTACCTCTTCTCATTAGAGTATCACTTTAACTCTATGATTATACACTATCTTTGGGGTTCAGACAAGTTGGTTATACAGTCATTTCACTTAAAAAAACAGATACCCACTCATCCCACAGCTTATCCAAACTCTTATCCGGAACAAAGGTGGATAAGGAGGTGGCGCTAATACATGTGGTGTTAATTCCGTCAAAACGTATGGTGCATACTAGGGCGCGGACCAGACTATGGTCTATGGTGCATTCCTCTTTGGAGATGAGCTCTTTCGCCACGTTTTGGGGCGCGTGAAGAACGATTTTAAACTGTACCGGTGTTCTTTTTCCTTTGATTAATTCAAAGCAAATGGGGCGCATCTGTTCCCATTTGGAAAAGGCAGCAAGTTCATCCTGTTCTTCTTTGGTGTAAAATTCAGGAATCAGGTGTCCGTCGATGGTAAAATGATTGTATGTAGTAATGCTTGCTTCTTCCATAAAAAATGCATCAAACATATTTGTGGCAAGAAGGGCTTTCATAAATAACTTGTTCTCTTTTATTTCAAAAGAATTCATATTTTTCTCACTTTCTGTTAATAAGTAGTATTATAGCGGATATTTAAGCATTGTGCATCCCTATATTTGGAAAAAAATAGAATATGGCACTTTACAACAAATAGTGTATATGATACGATAACATAGTATTCAATACTAGATATTGAAGAGTGAATCGGAGGATGGCATATGAGTTACAAGATTATACTTGATAGTTGTGGGGAATTACCGGAACAGTATAAACATGATTCGCGTTTTGAATCAGTGCCACTTTCCATCCAGGTAGGAAATGAGCATATCCAGGATGATGAGACTTTTAATCAGGCAGAGTTTTTGAAGAAATTGTCAGCCTGTCCGGAATGTCCGAAATCGTCCTGCCCATCGCCTGAAAGATATTGTGAAGCATATAAGGCAGATGTGGATAATATTTTTGTGGTGACTTTGTCAGGACAGTTAAGCGGTAGCTATAATAGCGCAGTGCTAGCCAAGAATCTGTATATAGAACAATACGGACATAAGAATATTCATGTGGTAGATTCGGAGTCTGCTTCCGGAGGCGAGACGCAGATAGGGCTTCTTGCCATGGAATTAAGTGAACAAGGCTTGCCTTTTGAAACGATTTGTGATAGACTGAATGCGTACAGAGACAATATGAATACTTATTTCATTTTGGACAACTTAGAAACGCTTCGTAAAAACGGAAGATTAACGGGCGTGAAAGCATTGGTAGCTTCCACCTTAAATATTAAGCCGGTTATGGGTGCTGAAAAAGGGAATATTATTCAGAGAAGCCAAACAATCGGAATTAAGAAGGGCTTGAAGAAGTTAGTAGAGCTTTTGATTGAAGAATGTGTTGATTCCATGAAAAAGAGAGTTATCATAACTCATGTTAATGCAATGGAAAGAGCAGAGCGAGTTAAGGAAATGCTTATGGAAAAGGCACAGTTTTTAGAAATTCTCATCATGGATACAAGAGGTATCAGTACCATGTATGCCAATGATGGTGGAATTATTGTAACGGTATAAATGTATAGCGGGCATTTATATATAAAGGGCAGAATTGGATAGAATTATCTAGAAGGGGACGGAATTCAGTTATACTGAATTCCGTCTTCTTATTTTGCTTTCCTAATTGCTTTTCTTATTTTGCCGGATTGGGAGAGGGGGATTCTTAAATTGCTACCTCCCACAAAGATTATCTTAGTCAGGGTTACCTGTTTGATGTGCATGGTATTCACTATGTAGGAGTGACCGATACATATGAATTCGGAATGATTCTCAAAAGTGTGCCAGAGCTCTCTGAAGGTATTGATTAAGTGGGTGGTACTTCCATCGGTACGATAAAGCACCATATCTGTTTTTCTGGTATCTATGTAGCAAAGTTCATCTTTCGTAAGATAATGAGTAGCATCCTTAGAACGTATTTCTAAAGGTGTCTCTCTGGTTCCTATCAGTGAAGCGGCATGATCTAATGCTTTGCATAGGGAAGAAGGCTGTAATGGCTTAAATATTTCATATAATTCCATTCCCCATGAAGCGTGGTCTGTTTCTACCTTAATCGGCGTTATGGCAGGATTGGATTCGCCATCCTGTGTGTGGGCACAGATGTAAATAGGTGCCATAACACCGGCGTGGCGTAATTTTTCCGCAAGCTTAATGCCGCTTAATTCATCGGAATGATAATCAATGAAAAAAACGTCATAAATCATGGGAGCACGTAACAATGCATCTACATGACCGAAAGAGTCAATATACAAAGCGCTCACATCATTTCTTCTTTTATCAGCTTCTCTGCCCAGTAAACGTTCCGTGTGTTTACGGTCGGCAATGTTGTCATCACAAATAGCTATATGCATATTTTTAACCCCGGTTTTATTTTTGCCAGATATGGTATATATACATTGTAATCAAAAAAGAGACAGTGTTCAACTGCCTCTTTTTTACATGATATCTGGTTAATTTATGATATTTAGAATAATACGCCGGTTAGTGCTAAGGCAAGTATTACCTGTACAATCAGAATTGCAGGCATACCGATTACGAAATACCAGTGCTTGGTCTTATGACGAAACCACTGCATTCCGATAATGGAGCCAATACTTCCGCCCATTAGGGCAATGGTAAAAAGAGTGGCTTCCGGAATACGGTAGGCATGTTTGATTGCTTTTTTCTTATCTATGAACATGCTTAAGCATCCTGCAATATTCATGATAACCAAATAGACAATGATTATTTTTTCAATAAAATCCATATAAACCTTATTTACCTTCAACTTCCTGCATCTTCATTGCACGAACCTTGGTTGAAAGACCAAAGAGGTTAATGAAACCTTCTGCATCATGGTGGTCATATAAATCACCTGTTGTAAAGGATGCAATTGATTCATTGTAAAGTGAGTATGGAGAAGTAGTTCCTGCTTTAATAATGTTGCCTTTGTAAAGCTTGAATTTTACTTCACCTGTTACATATTTCTGTGTAGATTCGATGAATGCCTGTGCTGCTTCACGAAGTGGTGTAAACCATTTTCCTTCGTATACGATCTGAGCAAGCTTGTCACCCATTTCTTTCTTTTCACGATATGTATCACGGTCAAGGATTAATTCTTCTAACTGCTGGTGAGCTTCATAGAGAATTGTTCCGCCCGGAGTTTCGTATACACCACGGGATTTCATGCCAACAACACGGTTTTCAACGATATCAACAATACCAACACCATGTTTTCCGCCGAGTTTGTTTAATTCACGGATGATGTCAGATACTTTCATCTTTTTACCGTTTACAGCAGTCGGAACACCTGCTTCAAAAGAAATGCTTACATATTCGCCTTCATCCGGAGCTTTTTCAGGAGTTGTACCAAGTACAAGAAGGTGATCGTAGTTAGGTTCATTTGCAGGATCTTCCAGTTCAAGACCTTCATGGCTGATGTGCCAGATGTTACGGTCACGGCTGTAGCTTGAATCAGCAGAGAATGGTAATTCAATACCGTGTGCTTTACAGTATTCAATTTCTGATTCACGGGAATCCATTGTCCACTTTTCATTTCTCCAAGCAGCAATAATCTTTAAGTCAGGAGCAAGTGCTTTGATACCAAGTTCGAAACGGATCTGGTCGTTACCTTTACCTGTGGCACCGTGGCAAATAGCAGTAGCTCCTTCTTTTCTTGCGATTTCAACAAGACGTTTTGCGATAACAGGTCTTGCCATAGATGTTCCTAAGAGATATTTGTTCTCATATACAGCGTGAGCCTGAACACAAGGAACAATATATTCGTCACAGAATTCATCAATAACGTCTTCAATGTATAATTTTTCGGCGCCTGAATATTTAGCTCTTTCGTGAAGACCGTTAAGTTCTTCTTCCTGTCCGCAGTCGATACATACGCAGACAACTTCGTAATCAAAGTTTTCCTTTAACCAAGGAATAATAGCTGTGGTGTCAAGACCACCTGAGTAAGCAAGAATTACTTTTTCTTTCATATCTATAAATCTCCTTTATGAATGTTGATTTTTTTGTCTGCACTTAATATACATCATTTATTTATGAATTGCAACACCTATTTTATGCAAAAATATGCAAAAAATATTAAAAATAATGAATAAACATAAAAATAGACTTGCATAATATGCAAAACAAATGTATAATCATGCATAAATGAAAAAGAATACATTTTATAAGGAAAGAATCAAGTAATAAGAATTGACTTGATTACTGATAAGATTGGTGCGATAATCAAATGATGGTTTCGGAAATGGAGGTTGTAAATGATGAAAACAAAGATATTTATTGATGGTAGCGAAGGAACAACCGGATTGAGAATATATGAGAGATTTGAAGGAAGAGATGATATTGAACTTCTTCGTATTTCAAGTGAATTAAGAAAAGATATTAATGAAAGAAAAAGATTAATCAATGAATCAGATATTACTTTTTTATGCCTTCCGGACGGGGCGGCAAGAGAATCGGTAAGTCTTGTGGAAAATGAGAATGTAAGAATTATTGATACATCTACAGCACATCGTACTGAAGAAGGCTGGGCTTACGGATTTCCGGAATTGTCAAAAGACCATAGGGAAGCCATTAAGAACGGAAAGAGAATTGCAGTACCGGGATGCCATGCAACCGGTTTTATGTCAGTGGTGTATCCCCTTGTTGCAGGAGGAATTCTCCCGAAGGATTACCCTGTCAGCGCATTTTCTTTGACAGGTTACAGCGGCGGCGGTAAAAAGATGATCGCAGAGTATGAGGAAGAAAACAGAAATAGCGACATTGATGCGCCAAGAGAATATGCCCTTACCCAGCAGCATAAGCATTTAAAGGAAATGAAGGCAATCACAGGACTTAAGCGTGAACCCTTATTTTCCCCTATCGTAGCAGATTATTACAGCGGAATGGTGGTATCTGTTCCTATTTATACGGAGTTTTTAACCAGTCATAAAAATCCGCAAGAACTGACAGAGTATTTTGCTGAATATTATAAGGGTGAAAAGTTTGTTCGTGTGGTAGAAAACGGTAACGAAGATTTGTATGGCGGAATGCTTGCCGGCAATACCTTAAGCGGATGGGACGGATTAAAAATATACATAACGGGTAATGAAGACAGAGTTGTTCTTTCGGCACAGTTTGATAATTTGGGCAAGGGTGCTTCCGGAGCGGCAGTACAGTGTCTTAACATCTTAATGGGCTGTGAAGAAAATAAAGGACTTGTATTATAATAAGTTCATAATGCAAAATGATAAGAAGAATGTGAGTTTTGCATGAATGAGATACAGAAACGGAGTTATACATGATACGGATTATGACGATTGAAGATTATCCCCAGGTACATGACTTGTGGATGAAAATCAAAGGATTTGCAATAAGAAGCATAGACGACAGTGAAGAAGGCGTGGCTATTTTCTTAAGACGTAATCCTACCACCAGTGTGGTATGCGAGGAGGATGGGAAAATAGTGGGAACCATTTTGTGCGGACATGACGGAAGACGGGGCTGTATGTATCATGTGTGTGTGGATCCGGATTATCGTTTACAGGGAATCGGCAAAGCAATGGTGGTGTTTGCCATGCAACAGTTAAAAGCAGAGCATATCAGCAAGGTAAGTCTTATTGCTTTTACAAAAAATGATATCGGAAATGCTTTTTGGAACCGTATCGGATGGACGAAACGTGAAGATTTGAATTATTATGATTTTACTTTGAATGAAGAAAATATAATTAGATTCAACCAGTAGGGAGGAAAAATATGTATACAGTAATTGAAGGCGGAGTAACCGCAGCAAAGGGATATGAAGCATCAGCCGTAGAAGCCGGCATTAAATATAAAAACAGAAAAGATATGGCTATGGTATATAGCGTAGTTCCTTGTGTGTGTGCAGGAACATTTACCACTAACGTGGTGAAGGCTGCACCTGTGCTTTGGGATAAGGAAGTGGTTGAGAATTCAGCCAATGCAAGAGCAATCGTAGTAAATTCAGGAATTGCCAATGCATGTACGGGAAAACAGGGATATGAATATTGCTTAAAAACAGCACAGGCCGTTGCAAAGGATTTAAAGATTTCTGAAAGCAGCGTTCTTGTAGCTTCAACAGGCGTCATCGGAATGCAGCTTCCCATTGATAAAATGGTTGAAGGTGTGCATAAGCTTGTGGCAGCAAAGGCGCCGGGACTTGCAGCAGGAACTCTTGCAGCAGAGGCTATTATGACCACAGATACTGTTTCAAAACAGGTTGCGGTAAATGTAGAAATCGGAGGAAAACCGGTTACCATTGGCGGTATGTGTAAAGGCTCCGGAATGATTCATCCTAATATGTGTACTATGTTAGGCTTTATTACTACAGATGTTTCCATTGAAAAGAGTCTGTTACAGGAAGCTTTAAGTAATATCGTAAAAGATACTTTTAACATGATTACTGTGGATGGCGATACATCTACAAACGATACTCTTTTAATCATGGCAAACGGACTTGCAGAGAATGAAACCATCACAGAAAAGAACGAAGATTATCAGGATTTTGTGGAAGCATTGTATTATGTATGCGAGTATCTTGCTAAGAAAATGGCAGGAGACGGAGAAGGCGCTACCAAGCTTTTTGAGGCAAAGGTAGTGAATGCAAAGACCAAAGAGGACGCAAGAACATTGTCCAGAGCAATTGTAGCAAGCAACTTATCTAAGGCAGCAATTTATGGATGTGATGCTAACTTTGGACGTTTCCTTTGCGCCATGGGATATTCAGGTGCCCAGTTTGACCAAAACGACGTAGAACTGTTTTTTGAAAGCAGCGAGGGCAGATTACAGGTATTTGATAAGGGAACTCCGATTGTATTTGATGAAGAAAAGGCAACCAAGATTTTAGGTGCACCGGAAGTTACCATTTTTGTGGACATGCATGAAGGCAATGAGGAGGCAACTGCCTGGGGTTGTGATTTAACTTATGATTATGTTAAGATAAATGCAGATTATCGTTCATAAAGGTGAGTTGTCGGAAAGAAAGCGGAAAGACCGTTTGTTAATGGAAAGGATTAATAATCATGAATAATGAAATGAATCAGGTAATGGAAAAAGCAAATGTCTTAATCGAGGCGTTACCATACATACAGAAATTTAACCGTAAAATCGTTGTTGTAAAATACGGCGGAAGTGCTATGGCGGATGAGGAATTACAGCGTAACGTTATTAAGGATGTTACTTTGTTAAAATTAGTAGGTTTTAAGCCAATCATTGTACATGGCGGCGGTAAAGAAATCAGCCGTTGGGTTTCTAAAGTGGGAAAAGAAGCACAGTTTGTAAACGGACTTCGTGTTACGGATGAAGAGACCATGGAAATTGCAGAAATGGTTCTTAATAAAGTAAACAAGCGTCTTGTTACCATGGTACGTGAGCTGGGTGTTAAGGCAGTAGGTATCAGCGGTAAAGACGGTAATCTTTTAAATGTTGATAAAAAATTGGTTGACGGTAAGGATATTGGATTTGTAGGAGATATTAAAAAGGTTGACCCGACTTTATTATTTGATTTATTGGAAAAAGACTATCTTCCTATCGTGGCACCTCTTGGTGTAGGGGATGATTATGAAACATATAATGTAAATGCGGATGATGCTGCATGCGCAATTGCAACTGCGGTTCATGCGGAAAAACTTGCATTTTTAACGGATATTGAAGGTTTGTACAAAGATATTAATGATAAGTCTACCTTTATTTCCAGATTAACAGCATCAGAAGCGGATATGTTGATTCATTCCGGATTTATCGGCGGCGGAATGCTTCCAAAGCTTAACAACTGTACCAATGCCATTAAAAACGGCGTTAACAGAGTGCATATTTTGGATGGAAGAATCCGTCATAGTCTGCTTTTGGAAATCTTTACAAATCACGGTATCGGTACGGCGATTATCCCGGACCATGAAATGCATGAGTAAGATCTGAAAATACTTCAGAGTGGAGGCTAATCATGAGTGAAATGATGAAACAATATATTGATGAGGCAGAACAAGCACTTCTTCATACATATAACAGATACCAGGTAGTTCTTGATAAAGGGGACGGGGTGTATCTGTATGATATGGACGGCAAAAAATATCTTGATTTTGTGTCGGGAATTGCAGTTTTTGCCTTAGGATATAATAACAAAGAGTATAATGACGCTTTAAAGGCTCAGATTGACAAATTAATACATACTTCCAATTATTACTATAATGTGCCGGCGATTGAAGCTGCCAAGAAATTAAAAAAAGTATCCGGATTAGACCGTGTATTTTTTACCAACAGCGGAGCGGAAGCAATCGAGGGTGCCATTAAAGCGGCAAGAAAATATGCCTATTTAAAGGATGGCACTACAGACCATGAAATTATTGCCATGGAGCATTCTTTCCACGGAAGAACCATGGGAGCTTTGTCTGTTACGGGAAATCCAAAATATCGTGAAGCTTTTGAGCCGATGATTGGAAATATCCGTTTTGCAAATATGAATGATTTGGATAGTGTTAAGGCATGCGTGAATGAAAAAACCTGCGCCATTCTTTTTGAAACAGTACAGGGCGAAGGCGGAATCTATCCTGCAACTAAGGAATTTATGGAAGGTGTACGTGCATTATGCGATGAAAAGGGTATCCTTCTTATCTTAGATGAAATCCAGTGTGGTATGGGACGTACCGGTTCTATGTTTGCTTGGCAAAGATACGGTGTGAAACCTGACATTATGACGACAGCCAAAGCTTTGGGATGTGGTGTACCTGTCGGCGCTTTTTTAATGACGGAAGAGGTTGCAAAGCAGTCTCTTACAAGCGGAGACCACGGAACAACATATGGCGGTAATCCTTTGGCAGCCGCTGCCATTAACAAAGTGCTTGATTTATTTGAGCAGAACAATATAATAGAAAATGTGCAGATTGTAGGCGCTTATCTTGAAGAACAGTTAGAATTACTTGCAAAAGAATTCGATTGTATTGAAACAAGAAGAGGTGTGGGCTTAATGCAGGGACTGGTGTTTAAAGCACCGGTTGCAGATATTATTAATAAGGCTTTGGATAAAGGTTTGATTTTAATTAATGCAGGAACGAATATTATACGTTTTGTGCCATCTTTAGTTATTTCAAAAGATAATGTGGATGAGATGATCGGCATTTTAAGAACCTGTCTGTAAGTCTTTAGAATTAGGAGATACTAAATGAGTCTGAAAAATAGACTGATATCTATTATTTTTTCTCTCTTATTTTTGATATTGATGATATATATTGCCATGACCGGCAAGGAAAGAGAAGCAGAGAAAGAAGCGGTAAAAGAGGCAAAAAAAGAGACAATCCGTATTTGGTATGCAGATGCGGCTTTGACGGATTATATTAACAGTGCGGCTTTAACTTTTTATGATACGAAGGATGTCCGTGTTGAGACCAAGTTAGTGGCAGGAACGGAGTATTTAGAGGCTATTAACAAGGAAACTTTGACAGGGTCAGAGATGCCGGATTTATATATTATCGGTAATGATTATCTGGGTAAGGCATATATGTCAGGGCTTGCAACCCAGATTGGTGATGATGTTGCGATTGTAAACAGCTCTAATTATTCAAAGGCTGCTTTGGATGCGGTAACCTTCCATGATAAGTATGTTGCGTATCCGTTTTATTGTGAGACAAGTTATTTATTGTTTAATAAATCCTATCTGATGCAGATTGCCAAACAGGTTGTGTTAGATGAAATCAAAGAAGCAACCGGAGGCTCAGAGGAAGAAGATATTGAGTATATGGAGGGCATGGAGCCTGAAGATACTACTGAGGTTGAAATAACACCTGAGATACAAGCACTCATTGATGAAAAGTATCAGACCATGGTTCCTCGTTCGATTGAAGATATCATGAACTATGCCAATGAATACGATGCTCCGGAAGGGGTTGAGGCTATTTTTAAATGGGACGTATCGGATATTTTCTATAATTATTTCTTTGTAGGTGCTTATGCTAATGTAGGCGGAGATACCGGAGATGATCCGTCGTTAATCGATATTTATAATGAATCGGCAATTCAGTGTCTGGAAGTGTACCAACAGTTAAATGAATTCTTCTATATTGAAGCCGATACAGTAAGTTATGAATCAGTGATTCAGGAATTTATTGAAGGAAAATTAATTTTTACAGTGGCTACAACAGATGCCATTGCCAAGATTGAACAGGCTATTTCTGCCGGTGAGTTTACGCAGGAATACGGTGTGTTAAAGATTCCGGATATTAATGATGAAATCAAAACCAGAAGTCTTTCCACAACGCATGTAGTGGCAATTAACAGTTATTCGGAAAAACAGGATATTGCCAATGAGTTTGCAAAACTCTTAACCTTTGACAGTGTGGAATCGTTATATACAAGAACCGGAAAGGCTCCTGCTAAAATGAATGTGAATCATCCATACGAAGCAATGGAAATTGTTCTTGCAGAGTACGCCCAGTCTATTTCCATGCCAAAGCTTCCAGAGACAGGAAACTATTGGGTTGAAATGGAGCTTTGTTTTACGAAGGCTTGGGTAGGTGAGGATGTGAATCTGTTATTAAAGGCACTTTCAGAAAAAATGAAAGGACAGATAACAGGAACTGCAGTGGAAGAAACTTACATTGTGATGCCTGAAAAAGGAGACGAAGAAATTCTTGATGCAGGCGATGAGATTATTGAGCAGTAAAAAGATTAGAAGTGGTATTGTTAGAAAATACCACTTCTTTTTTTGGCACTTTTGTTGAATTGAAATGTACAGAAGAGTGAATTACAATGAATATGGTTATAGGGGGACTTATTTCAAAGGTGGCAAATAATTGAAATAAGGAGTTAACCAAATGAAAGATAAAAAACTAAATATATGTGTATTTTGTATCATGGTGTTTGGCATGATGCTTTTATTGTCGTGTGGCAAAAAGGAACTTAAGTTAGTGACTGTGGAAGATTCCAGCGGGGAGGAACTGCATACGGTCGATGAGGCTTTGGGCGTCGCGGTAGCCGATGATGCAAGCGTCGCGGGTTCGGCTGGCACAGGTGCCGTGGGTTCGGATGGCACAGGTGCCGCGGGTTCGGCTTGCACAGGTGGCGGTGACGGCAGGAGTACGTCCGGTGCTGCCACTCAAGTTACTGGCGAAGAAGGAATGTATGTCTTTATTTACGGCGCGGTAAAAAAGCCCGGGGTATATGAAATTCAAAAAGGCGCACGTTTATATGAACTGGTATCCCTTGCAGGCGGATTATCCCAAGAGGCGGCTATAGGGTATAATAATTTGGCACGCGAGATTGTTGACGGGGAACAGATTTATGTTCCAACGGAGGAGGAAGTAAAAGAAGGGCAAGGCGACGGTGGAGTTGTAGGAGCAGGAACTGGCGGAGTTGTAGGAGTAGGAGCTGGCGGAGTTGTAGGAGTAGGAGCTGGCGGAGTCTCAGAAGATGGTAAGCTTGTTAATATTAATAGTGCTACCAGGGAAGAATTGATGACGCTTTCCGGAATTGGTGAAAGCCGCGCAAATGATATCATATCTTATCGAAATCAATATGGACCGTTTCGGTCAATCGAAGAAATTCAAAACGTGTCCGGTATCAAAACCGGAATCTACGAAAAAATCAAGGATTATATAACTGTATAAAGCAAGGAGGATTACATGCAAAGACCGATTAGTGTAATATGCATGGTTTTTGTGCTGACCATTCTTATTTTTTACCGGATAAATCCGGCGAAGGCTCCTAATGTGGAAGTCTGGGATGGAAAAGAAATGACGGTCACAGGGAGAGTTTTAGAAAAAGAAAGAAAGGGCGAGGTGTTTTCTTTTTTGTTGGAAGTGGACAGCGCTAAGGTTATGCGAGATAAGAAAACACGGGATTCAGAACCGGAAGAACTCCCAATAGATATTAATAAAATATATGTGGAATACCGGACAAAAGACCTAAGGGGTGAAATCCCTTATATCGGAGAGGTGGTACAGTTTTCGGGTACTTTTAAATCTTACGGGAGTTCAAAGAATCCCGGAGGTTTCGATGCTTCTTTTTACTATTATAGCGAGGGGATATTTGGGAAAATCACGGATGCGTCATTGAAGGCGCGGAATGGTGAAAAAAATCATCTGCAGGAGGAGATGTTTATAATCAGGCAAAAATTTGCAGATTCTCTTACGGATTGTGTGAAAGAGCGGTATTCCGGAATCTTAAAAGCAATGCTTTTGGGAATGAAAAGTGAGATGAATACAGAGGTAAAAACGTTGTTTTATGCCACGGGAATAGGGCATATTCTGGCGATTTCCGGGTTGCATATTTCCACCATTGGCAGGGGAATCTACGGGATATTAAAAAGAGTGGGGATTCCTGTTAAGGTGTGCGGGGGCATCAGTATTTTGATTATGATTCTGTATGGTCAAATGACGGGGATGAGCCACTCGGCATATCGGGCAGTGATTATGTTTTCGTTAGCATTAACGGCAGAAATGTTGAAAAAAACATATGATTCTTTGATTGCACTTTCTATTTCGGCAATGGTTATTTTACTTGAAAATCCTTTATACCTATATCAAAGCGGATTTTTATTATCTTTTTGTGCAGTCCTTGGAACTGCAATCTTAGCACCTACGTTCAGAAGGCTGTTTTTAGCTGTAAACAGGCGTTTTTTATACAGCAGCAAAAAGGCATACATAAAAGAAAAAATCATATCTTCACTCATTATTCCGTTTTCCATTCAGTTATTTACAATTCCTGTTCAAATGTATTTTTTCTACGAAATATCTGTTTATTCCCTTGTAATAAATATGTTGGTGTTACCGTTTATGGCAGTGGTGTTAGTATCAGGCCTTTTGGGGATGTGCGTCGGAGTGTTTCATGTAACATTGGGGGAGTGGCTCATATGGCCGGCAGAAATCATCATGGGTTTGTATGAAAAGGTTTGTTCCCTAGTGTCTGAGATTCCGGGGGCTGTTTATATTACAGGAAAACCCGGCGAAGTGCGGCTGATGATATATTTTGCGCTTATGACATTTCTGTCAGTAGTGATTTTTAAAGCGGCTAAGAAGTATCGTTATACTAGTAGAAGTGCGAAGAAAAAAGTATTGAAAACAGCCTATTTACTTGGGTGTATGGTATGTTTTTTGTTTTTGATTATACCGGGGAAGAGGGAAAACAGGATTATCTTTTTTGATGTGGGACAAGGAGATGGGATTTGCATATTGACTGAATCGGACAATTGCATTTTGGTGGACGGGGGAAGTACATCCCAACGGAATCTGGCTGAGAATGTGTTGCTTCCGGCGCTTAAGTATTACGGGGTCAGGGAAATTGATTATAGTATTATTACTCATCCGGATAAGGATCATTATAGCGGCATTGTGGAGATTTTAGAAAAGGGGAAGTCTGCCGAAATCAAAATTCAAAATCTAATCCTGCCCTATGCTTTGCGTAATGAAGAAAAGGTGAGAGAAATCTGTGAATTGGCGCAGGCAGCAGGAACAAGAGTTGCATGGCTTGGGCAGGGGGATGTTTTAGCAGGGGAAGAAGCATTGGCGGGTTTTGAGTGTTTGGCTGGGGAAGAAGCATTGGCGGGTTTTGAGTGTTTGGCTGGGGACGGAATGATGGCGAGCCGCGGTGTTTCGAATGGTGGCGGTTTGGAGATTTTGTGTGTACATCCGAGGAAAGATTATGCATATGAGAATATTAATGATGCTTCTCTGGGACTCTACTTATCATTTGAATCATATGATGTGCTTCTTATGGGTGACATCGAGAAAGCCGGGAGTACCGAAGTGGCCGCATACATGCTGGAGCAATGGGAGGGTAAAGCAAATGAGATAGAGGTGTTAAAGGTTGCTCATCATGGTTCAAAAGATTCGACACCGGAAGCTTTTTTGGAAGTCATACAACCTACGCTTAGTATTATTTCCTGCGGGGAGAGGAATGTTTATGGACACCCGCATGAAGAAACATTGTACAGGTTGGCGACTGTGGGAAGTAAGGTGATGACTACAGCGGGAAAGGGAGCAATTGTAATTGAAGTTGGGGATGAAGTGTGGGTGCGAAGGTGGGGAAAGTCCGACTGAAATGAGGAAAAGTGTAAGTCAGTCGGGCAAAAGAGGAGGGAAAGTCCGACTGAAATGAGGAAAAGTGTAAATCAGTCGGGCAAAAGGGGAGGGAAAGTCCGACTGAAAAGAGGAAAAGTGTAAATCAGTCGGGTAAAAGAGAAGGGAAAGTCCGACTAAAAAGAGGAAAAGTGTAAATCAGTCGGGCAAAAGAGGAGGGAAAGTCCGACTGAAATGAGGAAAAGTGTAAATCAGTCGGGCAAAAGAGGAGGGAAAGTCCGACTGAAAAGAGGAAAAGTGTAAATCAGTCGGGCAAAAGAGGAGGGAAAACCCGACTGAAATGAGGAAAAGTGTAAATCAGTCGGCTAAAAGAGAAGGGAAAGCCCGACTGAAAAGGAAGAAAGAACAAATCAGTCGGGCAAAATCAGAGTAAGGCTCAGAGTAAGAATAGCGTATTACACATGAATGGAGGATTATATGCAAGAAATAACCGTTTTATTAAAAAAAGAGCTTATGCAATTAGAAAAACTAGTAAGAAATTTGCAAGAAAGGATGAAGAAAGCGCCTAAGGGCACATTACGTATTTCAAAAAAGAAAAAGGGAGTAGAGTATTATTTGAAGGATGATAGACAAGGTCACCAAAATGGAATGTATATTAGAAAACAAGAGGAACACTTGGCACAAGAGCTTGCACAGAAAGATTACAATGCCAGGTTGTTAGTAAGAGCGGAAGAAAGGATAAGAAGAATCAAACAGTTTTTGAAAATGTATGATGAAACGGATTTAAGCACCATATACCAAAAACTCAGCCCTTACAGAAGAAATCTAATAAACAACTTAATCCTCCCGGATGATGAATATGTAAGAAGATGGGAAGCTGTTCAATATGTGGGAAAACCCCATCCGGAGGGTGCCCCTGAGATTATAACGGAAAAAGGAGAGTTGGTACGGTCAAAAGCAGAAAAAATAATAGCCGACAAATTATATGCATTGGGAATTCCGTATCGTTATGAGTGTCCTGTTACACTGGAAGGAAATATTACAATGTATCCGGATTTTACGATTTTGCGGATGCCATCCAGAGAGGAAGTATATTTGGAACATCTTGGGATGATGGATGATATGAATTATGTGGATGGTGTGATGTTTAAACTTAATACATATGAAAGAAACGGAATATACTTAGGGGTAAAACTGTTTGTGACATATGAAACAGGTAAAAAACCACTTAATACAAGGGCACTTGATGGGATGCTAAGAAAACTGTTTGGCGAAGAATAAAATAGAGAGAGTGATGAGGGACACGAAAAAGATAAACGAAAGAGCCATGGGAAACACAGAAAAGGCAGAAGGAATAGCAATGCATACTGCAAATTCACATTGAATTTTTTTGAGGTGTATAGTACTATAGAAGTGCAAAACTGCATAGATTTGCAGTATAAGAGGGATAATATGGATAATCAGAACGAAATCACATTGCGTGAAGAACTGGCAGAGGCCAAGAAAAAACTTGATATATTGATGGAAAACATGCCGGGCGGTGTTATCATTTATGAAGCAAAGACCGGAAAGATTCTTGAAGTGAGTAAGAGCCTTTTGGATATGTTCGGATGCACTGAAAAAGCATTTAGGGAGCATTATTACAATTGCTTTGACTTAATGATTTATAAGAGTGACAGACCGCGAATTAAAGATCTTATTGAGCAACAGATGGCATTTTTGACCACGATTGAGGTAACATTCCGTGCAAGAGACTTGATGGGAGAAAGAAAATTTCTTGATTTCAAAGGAAAACTTGTAACGGATAAAAATGGTGTACAACTGGTTTATGCCATTTTAAGTGATGTAAGTGAGAGAATGTTGGTGCAACAGGAACTTCAGCGGATGAATGAGACTTTGTACATGGAAACCCAGAGATACAAACTCTTAATGGAAGCTGTTGATGATATTCCTTTTGATTACAATGCCTTGCTTGATTCTGTAGAGATTTCATTAAAAAAGAATGGCGGTGCCAGAGTTGTTATTGATGATTTCCGCAGAGATTACCGGTATAAGAATGTTTTCTCGCCGGATACGGTAGACCAGGTGGTGCAGGTATGGGATGCGGCTCTTATGACTATGAAAAAAGGAAGCTTTGAGTGTAAGCTTCATTTAGAAAATGATAAACCCTATGAGTGGTATAGGATTCATTTTGTAAGTTTCCAGGATAAGACCGGACGAATTGTGAGAATTGTAGGAAGTGCCAAAAACATCATGGAAGAGAAGCTGGCGGAAGAAGAAATGAATAGCCGGTTAAAACAGGACTCCATGACCGGTTTATATAATAAGACAACAATGGAAAGCATGGTGAATGAGTTTATTTTATCATCCATGCCAACAGAGACACATGCGTTGTTTTTAATTGATGCAGATAATTTTAAAGCAATTAATGATAACCTCGGTCATATGTACGGAGATGAAGTAATCCGTTTTGTGGCTAAGACAATCCGTGATATTTTCAGAGATAGTGATTATGTGGGAAGAATCGGCGGCGATGAATTTATGGTGTTTATGAAAAATGCCACAAAGGAAGTTGCCATGAACAGAGCAGATGCTTTGAATGAAGCTATGAGAAAGACTTTTGAAAAAGACGGAATCAGCATTACTATTAGTTGCAGTATCGGTGTGGCTCTTTATTCAAAAGACGGCGCAGATTATACGACACTCTTTACCAATGCGGATGCTTGTCTTTACGAAGCAAAACGCCTTGGAAAAGACCAAAGCGTTTTCTGTCAGGATTTCTGATGTCGTAAGAAACCATTTATGAAATATTGTTATTGATGTAGTGTTCTAAATCTGAAGTGAGATATCCATTCTCCTTCAGATTTTTTTTGTATTCTGTTGGTGTACAGAACAAGAGATTTTTAAAACATTTATTAAAATAACTTGCCGAGTTAAAGCCGACTGCGTGGGCTAATGCTGAAATGGATTCTGCTGCGGGTTTTTGCTGCATAATCATTAATGTTGCTGCAAATATTCTGAATTTAATCAGATATTCAAAAGGCGTAAGCTGTAAAGTACGCTTCATACAACGGCAACATTCACTTTTACTGAGGTGAATTGCCTCGGCTATTTCATCAAGAGTGAGATTTTCCGTATAGTGCTCTTGAATATATAGCATTGCCTGCTTGGCACGTGCTTCATCAGAAGTTAAGGATGCTACAGGCAAAGCGTCCGGCAGAGCCTTAATGTATTCTAAAATATGCATCCATAAGCTGCATAAATATCCTTTGGTAGCAAGTTCGTATCCGTATTCACGTCTTAAGTTACACTCCAAAATCAACGAAGCATAATGACGTACACCGAAACTGAATGTACTGTTGTCATTTAGTAATAATGATTTTAAAGAATTATTGCCCACTACAGGAGTGAGATATTTGGTACACATATAGGTTTCACCATAACCAAATAAGTAGGCAGGGTGAAATACCAGAACCTGAAGAGAACAAGGTTCTCCCGGAACCGGATAAACGGAGTGAAGCACATTTTGATTAATTAGGATAGCATCATTTTCTTTTAATAAAAAAGTATCGTTTCCCACTTTGTACTGTGCACTGCCCTTTATGACAAGGGATAATTCCATCTCCTCATGCCAGTGCCATCTGACAAAGCCTGAAATCATTTTATGCAAATTTAAAGTATATACAGCAATGGGGTACTCAAGATTACCATGTTCTTTTTTCTCACGCAACAACTCATCGCTTATGTTGTAATTATTACTGTTTTCCGCTTTTTTGTTCATAGTCATATTCCTATAGAGTGATTATCAGTAACTAATATAAGAGTATCATAATTAAGGGGAAGGTATCAAGAGATTTTGTGGCATTCTTGGGAAAAGCGTGGTATTATATGAATGTACGAAAAATGTAAAAGTACAGGGAGCAGCAGAAACTAATGTGAAGAAAGAGTGAAAGGGGAAGTATTGTGAAATTTTATGAGATGATAAAAAATCTGGAGTCTAATATAAATTCTGTATTTGTCGGAAAAGAAGAAGTAGTGGGAGATGTATTGGTTTGTCTTTTGGCAGGCGGACATATACTGTTAGAGGATGTTCCCGGGGTAGGAAAGACAACTCTTGCTACCACATTGGCTAAAAGCATCAATTGTTCTTTGGGGCGTATCCAGTTTACGCCGGATACATTGCCGGGGGATGTAGTGGGGATTTCCATATATAATGCAAAAACGGGTGAGTTTGAATACGCACCGGGTGTGGTTATGAACCAGATTATTTTAGCTGATGAAATCAACAGAACTTCACCAAAGACACAATCAAGTTTGTTAGAAGCTATGGCTGAGGAACAGATAACAGTGGATGGCAAGCAATTAAAGCTACCCGCCCCTTTTATGGTAATTGCAACACAGAATCCGATTGAATTTGTGGGAACATATCCTTTGCCGGAAGCGCAGATGGACCGTTTTATGATGTGCCTTAGCGTGGGCTATCCCGATAAAGAACAGGAAATTAAGATGGCGATGCAGTATCTTAACGGAATTACCCCAAACACTGTAAAACCGGTTTGTAATGCAGAAGATATCTTAGGTGCAAAAGAAGAAGTTGCAGGGGTAACTGTTACTGAAAAGCTACTTAACTATATTGAAGAAATTGTGCTAAAGACAAGAACGGAACCACGATTCAAATTAGGCGTAAGCCCCAGGGCTATGCTGGCGCTTATTCGGGCTTCTCAGGCAAAAGCATATATGTCCGGCAGAGATTATGTGAAACCGGATGATGTTAAAAGTGTTGCAAAACAAGTGTTGTTACATAGAATTGCTTTAAATGCAGAAGCAAAGGTACGCAAAGAAAGCCCGGAAAATATCTTAAAAAGCCTGATTCTTGAAGTGAAGGTTCCGATTGAGTAGATGATTATGAAAAGAAGAAAACTGATTTTTGGTGCTATATGGCTATTGTCCCTTGTGGTTATCAGCTTTTTTGGAGGCGCAGTAAGTTATGGTTTTTTCTTTGCGATGACCTTGCTTCCGATTACTTCTTTGATATATTTGCTTTATGCCCACTTGGTGCTTAAAGTGCAGCAAAGCCTTGATGCGCTGGAACTTGTGGGCGGACAGGAAGTGCCGTACAGTTACCGGATAAAAAACGAAGGGCGTTTGGGAATTACCTCAGTCCGTTTTGAAATGTATGATGAATATGTGGATTGGAGAGAGTCACCAAAACGGGAAGAGTATGAATTGATGCCTGAGGATGAGTTTGTATTTACAACCATGCTCAGTTGCAAATATCGCGGAGAATATGAACTGGGAATCCGAAAGATTGTTGCAACAGATTTGTTACGTCTGTTTTGCAAGGAAAAAACGATTGGAAGAATTCTCAGGGTTAAAGTGCGCCCTAAAATAGTGAACCTTAATGAAATTAAAGCTATATCTGAAATCATAACCCTGCAAAGTGAAAATGCAGCAGAAAAAACAGAACCCGATGCTGTGGTAAGGGACTATGTACGTGGAGATTCGATAAAAAAAGTCCATTGGAAAGCCTCTGCAAAAACGGGTGAACTTAAAACCAGAACGGATATAGGAGAGGTAAAAAAAGGTATCAGCATTTTGCTTGATATCACATCCTATAGTAAGGAACGGGCTGTATATTTACCTTTAGAAAATAAAATGTTGGAAGTACTTGTATCGTTAGGGTATTATTTTACGACCCGTCACATGCCTGTTTCCGTTTTTTTTGGAAAAGAGAATTCTTTGATCAGTTCTTTGCAGGACTTTGAGAATTTTTATAATAAGACAGAAGAAATAGGATTTTTACCACAGGAAAGTTTCTCTGTACGGTTACAGGAATTGTTTGAATCAGGTATTTTATCGGAATCTAAAGTGTTCTTAGGAATTTGTCATGAACTGAATGAAAGCATTATAGGTGTTGCAGAACAATTAGCATCCATGGAGATGCAGGTGGTCTTATATGTGGTAACGGATGAAGATATAAGTCAGTATTCGGTTTATGAATCTGCTAATATTAAGATTATTGGTCTGACAACCAAGACTGATCTTCAACAGGAGGGATTGTAATGGAAAAGAGAATATCCCGCCTTTGGAATAGTTTTTTGCTGACGTTACTATGTTTATACTGGTTTGGCAATGCGCTTGGAATAGGGACACATTCGAAAACAGAGTTTTATAATAAGTACAGCAAGGCCGGTATGGATGTTACGGACTGGCTGTTTGCACTTTTCCTGCTTATTTTGTTTGCTTTTTTTACAAAGTTTGAAAAAAGAATACGATATGTACTGCTTGGTGTACTGGCAGCAGTTATCGTACTTGCCGTTGGGAATGCAGGAAAGGAAGGAATCATTGAATTTGGACAGACATACTATTACGGTATGATTGGGAAAAGACCGGAAATGTTTGCATGGAGTGCATGGCACGAACGGGTTCAAATTTTTTTGGTGACAACCGGTTGCTATTTTGTATGGTTACTGATGGAAAAGGTGCTTATTATTAGAAGTGCTTCGGCAGTGGCCTTGCTGATAGCGGCGGTTTGGGATTTGTATGCAGGTACATCTTTTCGTCATATGACAGCAGTGTGCATTTTTATGTTTGTTATTATGACAGTGATGGAATGGGTCCAGAAACGGTGGCACAAAACCCGCAGCGGTAAGAAAAAGTGTCACATGGTTTGGTTCATGCCGTTTATGCTTGTGTACTTTGTTTTAATGACATTGATGCCAATGTCAGATAAGCCATTTGATTGGCAGTTTGCCAAAAACATATATCAAAAATTTGTAAATATGTATTTGTATCTGGAAAAGATGTTTGAAACAGACAGTGAGCCGGAAGAACTCTTTTCGGCAGGAATTTCTGATGCCGGAAAGCTATTAGGCAACATCAGCAAAGAAAAAGAAGAAGTACTTTACGTTAAAATGGAATACAAAATTCCCAGTAATCTATATCTGATTGGAAGTGTATATGATTCTTTTGACGGTAAACAATGGACAGTTAATAATGAGAGTAATGAAAACGACAGAGTGCTGGATGCTATGGAATCCCTATGTGCCTCCCGGTTATATGATGATGTGAACATATCGGATTATCTGTTAATGACTTCGATAGAAATAGGATTTGAATATACGTTGACTGATATGGTCTACACACCATTAAAGACTTGGATTGTTGAGAAAACTGATAAGGATAAGATTGAGCCTGACTATCTGTTTCAAAAAGTAGATAATACGATTCCGTATGTTATCAAGAATGGAAATATGTTCTTTGAAGAAGAGAAAGGCTATGGAACCAGATATCAGGTATACTTTGCCCAAATGAATCTCAATCATCCAAAGTTTGATGAGTTTATAAGCTCAGAGTTTACTTATGATGAGCAAACTTGGAAAAAAATGCAGAAAATGTATTTTGCAGATAATAGTGAAACGCGTTTTTCTTTAGAAGATCTTAACAAACACCGGGAGAATATTTATAAAGTGTACGGAAAAGCACCGGAATTATCTCCTAAAGTGCAAACGTATCTTGAGAAGATTACCGGGGAAGCTGAAACGGATATTGAAAAGCTGCGTGCTATAGAGAATGCGTTAAATGATTTGGAATACACTCTTTTGCTGGGAGATTACCCGAAAAGTATTGACTCAGAATCTGAGTTTTTAGAATATTTCCTGTTTGAGAATCAAAAAGGCTACTGCAGTTATTTTGCAACCGCTTTTGTTATGTTAGCCAGAGCAGAGGGAATCCCTACACGCTATGTGGAAGGGTATTGTCTGCCGGTAAACGGAGCAGGAAAGAAGACAATATATTCCGGTATGGCACACGGATGGCCGGAAGCATATATTGAAGGAATCGGATGGATACCCTTTGAACCAACTCCGGGCTATGGCGGAATGCGCTATACCTCTTGGGAAACCCAAGACGACAGATGGGATGAAGAGGACGAGGAACGAAAAGAGGAACTAATAGAGGAAACAAAAGAAGAACCAATGGAAGAACCGGAAAATGTACCGGATGATTCGGCGGATGTGCTTACTAATGACGCAGCAAAAGAAGATACCGGTATAAAACCGGAATCGGAAGCATTTAAGACAGTGCTTGTGGCAGGTATCATTATTGTTGTTACAACAGCAGGGATCTTGATAACTACCATACTTAACAAGAAAAAGCGTGATAAGAGAAGCATTGCGGAAAAAATATCAATTGCTATGCGTCAAAATTTGCAGTTGCTTCATTATCTCGGAGTGAGTCATAAGGATAATGAAACATTGACCGAATTAAAAGGGCGTATACAGGCAGACAAATTAGAGCTTGTTTCGTTAACTCCATACGAAGAAATACTTTACGGCAATAAAGAAGTAAACGAAGGCATACTTCAGATTGCTTTAGAGGATAGAAGGAAGTTGCTTCAATTGCTAAAAAAACAAAGATGGATCGTATATCTTTACTGTAAAAACACGATGAAAGTATAATAAAAAGTCCCCAAACCTGATATGTACCCAGAATTCTGGGTACATATCAACCTTGGGGACTTTTTTTGTTTACCTAGGAATGCTTATCCGTAATACTGCGTGTTCTTCTGCGAAGAATTCCCTTCCAGGTTCCGGGATGGAACAGAAGAAGAAGGGGGAATAATTCCAAACGTCCGGCGAGCATGTTAAATATGAGGACGTATTTGGAAAAATCCGAGAAGAACGAAAAGTTCTGTGTGGGCCCTACCAGTTCAAGTCCGGGACCAATGTTATTTATCGTCGCCAGTGTAGCGGTAAAATTGGTGACTAAATCGTGCCCGTCAAAAGAAAGTAAAAAGACGGACAAAGCAAACAGGATAAAGAAAGTCATAAAGTAAACGTTGATGGAACGAACTACTTCATGTTCTACTTCCTTTCCTTCCAATTTTATTTTTTTAACACTTTTTGGATGAATGTAGGAATGTAATTCCTTAATTACTGTTTTAATCATAACCACGAAACGGGACACTTTAATACCGCCACCGGTACTTCCGGCACAGGCTCCCACAAACATTATAAGCATCAAAACAGTGCGGCAGGTGCCACTCCATTGGTCAAAGTCTGCGGAAGCAAATCCTGTGGAGGATACCAGGGATGCTACCTGGAAAGAAGCATCTGTTAATGCTTTAAAAGCATTTGTTGAAGTTTCAATCAGATTAAGGGTTATGATTCCGGTTGCTGCAAAAATCATTATAAAATAGTATCGTACTTCTTCTACAAAGAAAGCCTTTTTGAACTTACGTAACAATATTAAATAGTATACATTAAAGTTCACACCGAACAAAATCATAAAAATGGTAGTTACCCATTGTAAGTATGGTGAGTAACTTGCAAAACTATCGTTTTTGATACCAAAGCCACCGGTTCCGGCAGTGGCTACGGCTGTGTTAATAGCTTCAAATACCGGCATTTTTCCTATTATCAGAAGAATTGCCTGTAAAATTGTCATGCCAAGATAAATCAAATAAAGAATTCTGGCAGTGTGCTTGATTTTTGGAACCAGTTTTCCCACAGAAGGTCCCGGGCTTTCTGCACGCATAAGATTAATGTGGGAGCCACCACTCATAGGGATGATGGCAAGTAAAAATACTAAAACTCCCATACCTCCAATCCAATGGGTAAAGCTTCGCCACATTATATTACAGTGGGAAAGGGACTCTACCTCAGGTAAAATGCTGGCACCCGTTGTGGTAAAGCCGGATACTGTTTCAAACATTGCATCCGTAAAGGATGGGATAGCACCTGTAAAAATAAAAGGGAGGGAACCAAAAAGACTCATAATAATCCAGCTTAATGAGGTGGCAACACAACCCTCTTTTAAGTAAAACACATTATGCTTGGGCTTTCTTAGGGACATTATCTGTCCGATGAAAGCACTGCCAATGGCTACTGCAAGATAGATGAATCCGTCTTTCTCCCTGTAAATAAGAGCGGTGAGACATGGAATCAGCATAAATGCAGCTTCAATTTTTAGTACACATCCGAGGATGTAACGAATCATGGAAAAATTCATAGTATCCTCCTACTGCTCTAAAATATCCAAAATATCATCAAATCCCGTGTGGGTTGTTACAATCATAACGGTATCCCCTGCCTTAATGCAGTCCTGACCACTTGGTATGATGATAGAGCCGTTACGGTTAATGAAAGATATCAATAAATTTTTCTTTAAGGAAAGATTCATCAATGGTATGTTGGTGATTTCTGAGTCGTTACGTACCAAAAACTCAATTGCTTCCACTCTGGAATCAAATAAGTGGTAGAGCGTTTCAATATTACTTCCAAGGGAATCCTTTTTCGCACGTGCATAGGCGATAATTGCTTCCGAAGTAATGTATCTGGGATAGATAACGCTTCCCAAATCCAAATTATTGATTACATCCTTAAAGGTAATATGATTAATTTTTGTAATTACTTTTGTATTGGACACCTGCCTTGCAAAAAGAGTCAGCATGATGTTTTCTTCATCAATTCCTGTAAGCGGAACAAAAGATTCAACTGTATGAATACCTTCTTCTTTTAACAATTCTTCATCGGTTCCGTCGCCGTTAATAATAATGGCTTTGGGAAGCAGAACACTGAGTTCCTCGCAACGTTCCCTGTCACGTTCTATAATCTTAACATCGATTCCCGCATGAATTAACTGGTCTGCCAGATAATAAGAGGTGGTACCGCCTCCAATAATCATGGTGTCGCGTACGTGGTTAGTCTTAAAGCCGATAGCGTCAAAGAAGCGTTTGGCACTTTTTCTGGTAGAAACAAAAGAAATTATGTCATCTTCTTTTAATACGAAATTACCGGAAGGAATATATACTTCGCCATCACGTTCGGTTGCACATATCAGCACATTATGGGACAGCTTCTTTGCAATTTCTGCAATTGCCAAATCGCACAAAACATTTCCCTTTGGAATTTTAAATTTAATTAACTCTGCCTGACCGTGAGCAAAGGAGTTGACCTCAAGGGCAGTTGGCATATAGAGAATACGGGCTACTTCCTTGGCTGATTCTAAAGCCGGGTTAATAATCATGGCGAGTCCTAATTTTTCTCTTAAGTAACCTACTTCCTTGCTGTAGTCAGGGGTACGTACTCTTGCAATGGCAGAACAGTCGCTGACACGTTTGGCAACGGTACAGCATAAAAGATTTAATTCATCGGATTCTGTTACGGCAATGAACAGGTCGGTGTTTTCGATTCCGGCTTCCATCAGGACACTGTAGCTGGCACCATTACCAACTACACCCATAACGTCATACAAATTGGTAATGGACTGGATTTTGCTTGCGTCTTTGTCAATGATGGTAATGTCATTGCCTTCTTTACCTAACTGTTCTACGAGGGTCGCGCCTACTCGTCCGGAGCCTACGATGATGATGTTCAGTTTTTCTTTTTTATTTTGTGATTCTCCAAACATTTCTTACCTCTTTTTACTATATGAAAAAATGAAATTAAGTCTTTATCAATATACCACTTATGAGCTGATAAATAAAGTATTAAAAATTTTTTGAAAAAATTTAAAAAAAATAAAACCTAATGAAAGCAAAGTGCATCTATCCATCAGAACAACAGATAAAGCGGAGGAAATACCTTATGAAAAAATTAGTAAAATTCTTATTCATCGCAGTTACAGCAATTCTTCTTTTTGTTTTTATTGAAGATATGCAGGATAGCGGTTATCAACCCCGATACAACTATGGATACAATAATATAACCACAACAAAGACAAGCACTACCTACGCTACCAAAAACAGATATACAAAAAATAATGCTGCAAAGACCACTGCAACTAAGACTCAGACAAAGCAAGTGGTAGATACAAGGGTGCCGGATTATCAGGGAACCGAAACAGATTACCGTGAAGTAAAATATACATGGATCACTCATGATAACAGAGAGGCGTACATGATTTTAAATATTGATTACAACGTATACAAGTATTATGGCGGTTTGGACAGATACTATTTGGAACAAGAATATCCTAATTATGTAAAAGATGCATACAGTAAGGCTTACGCTAAGCAGGTAGTGGGAGCATTGAAAGATATTCAGATTCAGGCCGGTTATTCTGATTATGAACTTGTATTAGAAGCTATGAATTTTGTGCAGAGCTGTATAACATATAAAACAGACAGTAACGGTAATTATCCACAGTACATTATTGAAACTTTATACAAAGGAACCGGGGACTGCGAAGACGTATCAATGCTTATGGCAGCTATTTTTAAGGAAATGGGATACGGAAGTGTATTGTTGCTGTACAGTGATCATATGGCAGTAGGAATTAAGGCAGATAAAAGCAGGGAAGGCGTTTACTACGAGTACGCAGGAGATGCATATTATTATGTAGAAGCCACCAATACAGGATGGGGAATCGGACAGGTTCCAAAAGACTACGAAGGAAAATCAGCAATTGTGTTAAATGTGTGGTAAAAACAATGGAAAAAAGAATGAAGTTATAGTATACTGAAATGGTATGTCGCGGTGTGTGCATGCACCGCGACAAATTTTTTGGATTCAAGAGGTAAACATGAAAAAAAGAATCATCAGTATATTATTAGCTGGCCTAATGGCGCTTTCTGTGACTGCATGTTCAAATAAGGATTCAGCAGATACGGATACAGGCAGTAAGCCGGGAGAACCAATAGAAATTGCAAAGAGCGGATACGGCAATCCAATCGGTGGTTTTGACGGTGAAGGAACACTTACCTACGGCGGTGACCCGTCAGCTCTTGTTGTGGGAGATACCTTATATCTTTATACGGGACATGATACGGCAGGAGGAGAATCCTATGTCATTCCTGAGTATCTGTGTTATTCAACGAAGGATATGGTGAACTGGACGTACGAAGGCGTTGTGTTATCCATGTCGGACGTAAAGTGGGCAGATAAGAACGCAGCATGGGCAGGCCAGGTGGCAATGCATTATGACGAAGTCTCCGGTAAAGATATGTACTATTTTTACTTTTGCTCATGGGATAAAACGGACAGCGGAAAACAGTCCATCGGTGTGGCAGTATCGGAAAGCCCTACAGGTCCTTTTGTAAATGTAGGTGACGCCATTGTCAAAGGTTCTTTTACCACAGATGAGACTTCCGCATGGAATGATATTGACCCTACGGTGTGGATTGAAACAGATGAAAAGGGTGTGGAGCACAGATACCTTTGCTGGGGTAACTCTAAATTATATATGTGTGAGTTAAATGAAGACATGGTATCGGTAAAAGATTATGACGGCGACGGACAGATCTTATTTGGTAAAGATGTTGTCAGTCACAAGAATCCACCTTCCTTTACGGAAGCACCATGGATTTACAGAAGACAGGATGAAAACGGGGATTATTACGGAGACTACTATCTGTTCTATGCCTATGGATGGAGAGAACAGATGGCATATGCAACAACGGATGATTTGATGGGAGGCGACTGGATGTATGGTGACATTATTATGGAACCATCCGTTACATCCAATACCAATCATCCTGCAGTAGTGGATTTCTTAGGAAAGACTTATTTTATCTACCATAACGGTTCTTTGCCAAAGGGTAGTGGTTTCAGACGTGTCGCCTGTGTGGAAGAGGTAGTATTTGATGCAGACGGAACCGTTAACTATATTCAGGAAACGGCAACCGGAATCAGTGGAAACACAAGTACCTTGACGGCATTAAACGGCGAGGTGTTGGCACATAAGAAGTTTAATAATGCGCCGGGGGATGATAAATATCCGTACAAGAATGTGGAACTTGGCAGTAATTTAAAGAATACAAGTGAAGCAGATACTTTGTGGGAAATTGTACAGGGGAAGGCTGACGCAGCCAATACATATTATGTTTCTATTGAATCTTATAACAAGCCGGGACTTTATATTACGGCTTATGAAGGAGCAGTAGGGCTTACCCAGGATTCAACGGGGAAAATGGCAGAGATTCAGACCTTTAAGACTGTAACAGGTCTTGCAGGAAGCGGAATTTCTTTTGAAGCAGTCGGTTTTGAAGGACAGTATCTTACATTGTCCGGTGGCGTGGCTTCTTTAACTGACGGAACGGATGTAAATGCTTGTTCATTTAATATAGAGTAATTGGTTTACATTAAAGGGGAATTAATTGTAACGGGGGATAAAAAGGTGAATATAAAAGAAAAAGAGAGAATGAAACCCATTCGGGGAATTTTGGGGGTTATTTTCTTATCTGTCATATTGTTTTTTCTTTGCGGGGAATTATTTTTTAGAGAAAAAGATCCGGCTTTAGATGGTGAAAGTACCTTATATGAAGGCTTGTGGGAAAGAGTTTTTGCAGATGGTACAAGAGAAGCTGTTACGGTTCCGGGAAAATGTGATGTGGCTATAGGGGAAGTAGTAAGAATTGAGACAACTCTTCCCACCAGTCAGTCGGACACATGGTTTTGTATGCGAAGTTCACAGGAAGATATGAAAGTATATGTGGATGGTGAGCTTAGAACCGAATACAGCACAGAAGGTATCAGACCTTTTGGGAAAACCAGTGCCAGCGCATACGTATTTTTTAGAATTTATGATACGGATGCAGGAAAAACTCTGGCTGTTGAGCTTGTCAGCGACTCTACTTACGGCGGACTGGTGAATGAAGTATATACCGGCGATAAACACGATATCTGGAGAGGATTTTTCAGAGAATGCTCCCTTGTATTGTTTGTGTCTATGTTTATGCTGGTTGTAAGCTTTGTTATCGTGGTAGCAGGACAAATCTTACGTATTGTATACAAAAAGCATGTGGACATTTCTTATCTGGGTTTGGGAACCATGTTAATTTCCCTTGCCATGATTTCGGAGTCCCGGGTAAGACAGTTCTTTTTACCAAGCCAAACAGTTGCAGCTATCGTAGGTTTACTATTAACCATGTTAGTGCCGTATCCTTTTTTGGCTTATATGGACAGACTGCAAAAAAAGCGCTATGAAAAAGTTTACTTCGCCGTAGAAGTATGTATTCTCATAAATTATGTTGTTTCTGTGGCTTTACAGGTGTTAAATGTGAAAGATTTTATTGACACCATGGTGATTGCCTATGGTCTTATTGTGCTGATGGTAGTCGTTGTTGCAGTTACAATCGGGATTGATGTTAAGAGCGGTAAGGTACGGGAGTATAAGGAAATCATCATAGGATTAATTGCCATGATGGTAGTGGCTATCTGGGAAACCTGTCTCACCTTTATGCCGGGTATGGGACAGAATGGTGGTGTGGCATTAAGTATCGGACTTATTATTCTGTTATTTATGGCGGCATTTAAAACAGGACGGGATATGATTGCCCTCGAGCAGGAAAAGCAGGAGGCCATTCTTGCAGGTGTATCCAAAACCAGATTTCTTGCCAATATGTCTCATGAAATCAGAACACCCATTAATACCATTATTGGTATGAATGAGATGATTTTACGGGAAAATAGGGACGATGCTATCAAAGAATATGCCCAAAATGTAGAAGATGCCAGCAAGTTGTTGTTAGGACTGATTAATGATGTTTTGGACTTTTCCAAGATAGAAGCAGGCAGAATGGATATTTTGGAAAATGAGTATCATGTGTCAACCCTTCTTTCTGATGTAGCACAGGGAATCAGGCTTAAGGCAGAAAGTAAGAATCTGAAAATGAAGGTGATGATTGAGGAATCCCTTCCGTCTGTATTAAAGGGAGACGAAATCAGAATCCGTCAGATATTAAACAACCTGTTGTCGAATGCAGTGAAATATACTCTTGAGGGAACGGTTATGTTATCCGTAAGGGGAATCCGTTCAGAAGAAGGCTTTGCATTAAAAATGTCTGTGTCGGATACGGGAATCGGAATCCGAAAAACGGATATTGACAGGTTATTCGGAAGTTTTACACGGTTAGAGGAAAAGAAAAACCGTTACATAGAAGGAACAGGTCTTGGATTAAATATTACCAGACAGTTGGTGGAATTAATGGGTGGAACCATTCAGGTTCAGAGTGAATACGGAAAAGGTTCTGATTTTACCGTAGTGATTCCCCAACAAGTGATTGATGAGACTCCAATTGGTAACATCCGGGATGCGTATAAACGGGATAAGGAAAAGATACAGGCTGAAAAGATGGGCTTGTTTGCCCAAGAAGCAGAAATTCTTGTTGTGGATGATAACCACATGAATTTAGAAGTGATTAAGGCTTTGTTAAAACGTACGGGTATCAGGATTGATACAGCCGGCGGAGGCAAAGAATGCCTTGAATTATGCAGGAAAAAGAAATATGATTTGATTCTTATGGATCATATGATGCCTGACCCGGATGGAATTGAGACCATGCATCTTTTAAGAAAAGATACAGAAAGTAAAAACAGGGAAGTTAAGATTATTGTCCTTACCGCCAATGCACTTGCCGGTATGCAGGAAAAATATCTTGCCGAAGGGTTTGCTGATTATGTGTCAAAACCAATTGTGGCAGAGGTCTTAGAGAAAGTTCTTTATAAACATCTTCCAAAGGAAAAAATGGAAGTGTCAACCCAGATGGAGTTGTCTTTTACAGCAGGGAACGAAGTGATTGCGCCTGCAATCGACTGGGCAGCAGGACTTGCTTATTGTAATCATAATGAAGACATGTATAAGGAAATGCTTAAAATATATGAAAAGCAGGGAAGACCTTACATATTGCAGATTCAGGAATGCTTCGAAACAGGGGATTGGAAGAATCTGCAGATTATAGCACATGCCATTAAGAGTACTTCCCTTATGATAGGTGCTACGGAAATGTCTGAAGCAGCCAAGGAAATTGAAACCGCTGCCAAAGAAGAAAACGTAAAAATACTTATGGCATCCAAAGAAAGCTTTGTTAAGGCGTATGAGGAAGTTTTAAATGCCATAGAAAAAGACTAGGAGAAAAGTATGTTACAAACAGTAGAATCGGTGAATACCGTAATTAACAATTTTATCTGGGGTGTTCCCGCAATGATATGTATTATTGGAGTGGGATTATTCTTAAGTATCAGAACAAAATTCATTCAGTTTAGAAAGTTTCCTACGGCAATGAAGCAGACCGTTGGAAAGGTTTTTGAGAAAAAAGAAGCAAAAGCAGGAGCACTTACACCGTTTCAGGCAGTTTGTACAGCACTTTCAGCTACAGTAGGAACCGGAAATATTGCCGGTGTTGCCGGTGCTATTGCAATCGGCGGACCGGGAGCGGTTTTCTGGATGTGGATTTCAGCGTTTCTTGGTATGTGTACCAAGTTTTCGGAAGTAATTCTTGCGGTACACTTTAGAGAACGTAACAAGGACGGCGAGTTAGTGGGCGGTCCTATGTACTATATAAAAAACGGACTTAGTAAGAAATGGCGTTTTCTTGCAGTGTTATTTGCAATATTCGGCGTGTTTACCGTATTCGGTACCGGTAATGCAACCCAGGTGAATACCATTACGGCAGCTATTAATTCTGCACTTACCAATTATAATATTATTCCGGAATCAAGTGTATCTACCAGTAATATCGTAATCGGTATTATCATTATGTTATTGGTGGGATGTGTATTACTTGGTGGTGTGAAGAGAATCGGGAAGGTTTCAGAAAAGCTGGTTCCTTTTATGGCAGTTTTATATATTATTCTGGCAATTGGAGTAGTAGTCTTAAATGCAGATCATGTGCCGGGCGTATTTAAAAATATTATCCACGGAGCATTTAATCCGTCAGCAGTAACCGGCGGTGTGGTAGGCAGCTTTTTTACCAGTATGACAAAAGGAGTATCAAGAGGAATCTTTTCGAATGAAGCAGGCCTTGGTACAGGCTCCATTGCCCATGCATGTGCTGATACCAATGAACCTGTCAAACAGGGATTCTTCGGAATCTTTGAAGTGTTTGCAGATACGATTATTATTTGTACATTAACAGCACTTGTTATTCTTTGCAGTGGCGTGCCCGTTACCTTTGGTGAGGCAGCAGGTGCAGAATTAACTATTCTTGGATTTACTTCCACATATGGAAACTGGGTTTCTATTTTTACCGCAGTGGCTATGTGTTGCTTTGCTTTTTCAACTATTATCGGATGGGGACTTTACGGAGCACGTTGTATTGAATTCTTGTTCTCGTCTAAGGTTGTAAAGCCATTTATGGTAGTGTACTCCCTTGTGGCAATTGTAGGAGCAACTATGGATTTAGGCCTTGTATGGGGCATTTCCGATACCTGCAACGGCTTAATGGCGATTCCTAACTTAATCGGTGTATTCCTGTTATCAGGTACGGTGGCAAGATTAGTGAAAGAGTATTTTGCGAAGAAAAAAGAAGAAAAATGTTAAAAAATGCAAACAAGACTTTGTTGACAAATGTTTTTTGGTTTGCTATTATTTGAAACGAAGACTCGGCTTTTGTGGAAAGTCTGTCAGGGAGAATGCGTCACCGACTGAAAGCGCGTTTGAGATGAGTAGTAAGCTTGGGAACACTTCGGTTTTATTACAATTAGATATGAAAAGAGGATACCACAGGTATCAATGCGGGTGGCACCGCGGGTAGAACTTAGTTTACTCGTCCCGGGAATATGATGAATATTCCCGGGACTTATTATTTTTTATAGGAGGTTTTGTTATGTATAGAACACTATTCTGTAACGACATACGCGACGAGCATGTAGGCAAAACAGTCCAACTGGCAGGTTGGGTTGATGTTGTACGTGACCACGGCGGTGTTATTTTTATCGACTTGCGTGATTACACAGGTGTAACCCAGGTCGTTGTCCATGATGAGGCATTACTTAAGAATGTTAACCGCGAAACAGTTATTTCTGTTAGCGGTATCGTAAATAAAAGAGATGAAGAAACCGTAAATACCAAGATTGATACCGGTTATGTAGAGCTTGTGGCAGATACTTTGGAAGTGTTAGGTAAGAGCCATAACATGCTTCCTTTTGAAGTCAGAAACTCTCACCTTAGTAAGGATGAGCTTCGTCTTAAATTCCGTTATCTGGATCTTCGTAACCCGAAGAACCATGACAATATTGTAAAGAGAAGCCAGATTATCCGTTATATGCGTAACAAAATGGAAGAAAAGAACTTCCTTGATATGCAGACACCGATTTTAACTGCATCTTCTCCGGAAGGCGCACGTGATTTCCTCGTACCAAGCCGTAAACATCCGGGTAAGTTCTATGCACTTCCCCAGGCCCCACAGCAGTTTAAACAGCTCCTTATGGTATCAGGATTTGACAGATACTTCCAGGTAGCACCTTGTTTTAGAGATGAGGATGCCAGAGCAGACCGTTCACCGGGTGAATTCTACCAGCTTGACTTCGAGATGGCTTTTGCAACCCAGGAAGATGTCCTTGAGGTATGTGAAGATGTCATTTACGATACTTTTAAAGAATTCTCAGATAAAAAAGTAACGCCAAAGCCATTCCGCCGTATCACTTATGCAGATGCAATGATGAAATACGGTTCTGATAAACCGGACCTTCGTAACCCGCTTATTATCTGTGACCTTACCGATTTCTTTGCAGATGTTGATTTCCCTGCATTTAAGGGAAAACCGGTTAGAGGTATTGTGGCTGACTGTACAGGAAAGTCTAAGAAGTTCTTCGAAGATTCCTTAAAGTTTGCAACTTCACCGGAAGTAGGACTTGGCGGTCTTGGATATATTACCTTAAAAGAAGGCGTATTCGCAGGTCCTATTGCAAAGTTCTTATCTGATGCTAAAAAAGCAGAGATTATCGAATTAACAGGAGTGAAGGAAGGAGAAACACTTTTCTTCATCTGTGATGATAAAAAGAATGATACAGAAAAGAAAGCAGGTCACATCCGTTCTTATCTTGCAAGAAAAGACCAGCTTGACTTAATCCGTGATGATGCTTTTGAATTCTGCTTCATCGTTGATTTCCCAATGTACGAAATCGATGAAGAAACAGGAGATACTATTTTTACCCATAACCCGTTCTCAATGCCTCAGGGCGGAATGGAAGCACTTATGGGAGATGACCCTACAGAAATCTTAGCATACCAGTATGACCTTGTATGTAACGGTATTGAATTGGCTTCCGGCGCAGTACGTAACCACGATATCGACATTATGAAAAAGGCATTTGAAATTGCAGGATATTCTGAAGATGAATTAAAGAGCAGATTCAACGCACTTTATACCGCATTCCAGTACGGTGCACCGCCACATGCAGGTATGGCACCGGGTATTGACCGTACAGTAATGCTTTTAACAGACGAAGAAAAGATTCTCGAAGTTATTGCATTCCCGCTTAACGGTAATGCGCAGGACCTCTTGTTAGGAGCACCAAGCGAGGTTACAAACCAGCAGCTTGAGGACGTACACCTTTTGGGAAATACCAATGCACTGGCCGCAAGAGGACTTACTACAGGAAGTGCGAAGTCGCGTAGTGAAAAACGTTCTACATTCTCAAATGACCAGCAGTTAAATCAGTTATCTTTATCTGAAAAAGAAGAAAGTGATATGCAGGAAATTTTTAAGGGAATGAAAGAATACGAAGAAGCCCTTAAGAACATTGACACTGAAAATGTGGAAGAAATGGTACACGTTATGCCTATGACCAACGTTTTACGTGAGGACGTAAGAGAACAGAAATTCTCACGGGAGAGCCTTTTAGAAGGGGCTCCTGAATGTAGCGAAGACAGTTGGCAGGTGCCAAGACTTGTAAAGTAGAAAGGGGCAAAAGATGAGTGAATATATTGTAAAATTAGCTGAGAATGGAAACATTGCAGTTGACGATACCATTCTCGTAAAAGATGCACAGAGTGCAGCAGGCTCCCGTATCTTAGAAGGATTTAAACCTTTGTTTAGTGCCGAAGCAGTAACACGTCTTGAAAATGCAGGATATGTAATGGCAGGAAAAACTCAGGTGGGTGAGTTTGGTCTTGACTTAGTAGGTGAGTTTTCCTACTACTCAGAAAAAGAAGAAAACTTAAAAGGTGCTGCAGCAAGTCTTGTTGCAAGCGGTACTGTAAAAGCAGCACTTGGTGTTGACATGAATGGTGCTACCCGTAGAGCAGCAGCTCTTTCTAAGGTAGACTTCTTAAAACCAACTTACGGAACTGTTTCCCGTTACGGAATCATTTCCTGTGCTGCAAGCGGTGAGCAGTTAGGTGTTTATGCAAAAAAAGCAGAAGGAATCAAGGAAATCATGGATGTGATTGCAGGCCATGACGAAAAAGACGGTACTTCTTTGAAAGAAACAAGCTATAACTATAACACAGACGAGGCTGTTAGCGGCAAGAAGGTTTGTGTTGTAAAGGAATTGCTTGAAAAGGCAGATGCCAAAACAGCCGCACGTGTAAAAGAATATGCAGATAAGCTTCGTGCTTTGGGTGTTGTGGTAGAAGAAGTGTCACTTGACTTTTTTGACATTGCAAATACCACATGGCAGATTCTTATGACCGCAGAAACCTGTAATAACGTTTCCCGTTATGACGGTGTAAAGTTCGGTCATCGTGCAGCAGAATATAAAAATATTGATGAATTATATGTAAATACCAGAACAGAAGGCTTTAACTTCCTTACCAAAGCAGTGATTCTCTATGGTTCAGATGTATTATCCAAGGACCGCTATGCAGACTGCTACGGAAAGGCACTTAAAGTACGTCGTGTCATTGCAGACAGATTTAATGCCCTTATGGAACAGTATGATGCCGTTCTTACTCCTGTATGCAGTAAGGAAGCGTATACAGCATATGACATCAAAGATGCCTTTAAGACTGTATTTGAGGAAAGCGTATTTACTTCAGTTGCAAATCTGATTGGTACACCTGCCCTTGTAAGCGGTGGTGTACAGTTATTGGGAAAAGCATTTAGCGAAAATGTACTTCTTAGCCTTGCCGGAAGTGTGGAAAGGGTAGGTGAATAATTATGAAATATGAACTTGTCATCGGACTTGAAACGCATGTTGAACTTAGTACCGAATCAAAAATTTTCTGTTCCTGCGGCGGACATTCTGCTTCTAAGGAACCAAATGATTGTGTATGCCCTGCCTGCAGCGGTATGCCGGGTATGCTTCCTGTTATGAATAAGCGTGTAGTGGAACTTGCTGTTACAGCAGGACTTATGCTTAATTGTGACATCAGCAGATATACCACTTTTGACAAGAAGAACTATTACTATCCTGACCTTCCTTGTGCTTACCAGATTACACAGCTGAATCATCCGATTTGTACCAACGGTCTTGTGACCTTAAAGACATCAGAAGGTACAAGAGATATCAGAATTAAGCAGATTCATATGGAAGAAGATGCAGGTAAGTTAGTTCACGTAGGAAAAGCATCCTTAGTAGACTTTAACCGTACCAGCGTTCCTTTGATTGAAATTGTAACCCAGCCTGATTTTAGAAGTGCGGAAGAAGTATTAGTATACCTTAACAAATTAAAATCCATGTTCCGTTCAGGCGGTATTTCTGAATGTGAAGAAGGCGCTATGCGTTGTGACGTTAACATTTCAGTACGTCCGGAAGGAAGCGAAGAATTCGGTGTACGTACAGAGATTAAGAACATGGCTTCTTTTGAAGCAATTGAAAGAGCAATCCGTTACGAATCCCAGCGTCATATGGATGCCATCGAATTTGAAACAGAAGAGCTTGTACAGGAAACCAGACGTTTCGATGATGTAAGCGGCAAGACCTTTGCGATGCGTAATAAGGAAACAGAAGCGGATTACCGCTATTTCCCGGATGCAAACCTTATGCCTATCATTATTGATGATGAATGGTTAGAAAAAATCAAAGCAGCAAAACCTGTGGAAATCGATGAAAAAGCAGAAAGCTACAGAGCAGCAGGTATTTCTGAAAAAGAAATCGATATGCTTATCCATAACCATAACGTAAGTAAGTTGTTGGATGATGTTGTTGCAGCAGGTTGTGACGCGAAGAACGTTGCAGGTTGGATTCTTACCGACTGTGTGGGTATTTTACGTAAGAACGGTAAGCTTCTCGGTGATTTAGAGATTACTGCAAAAGACCTTACAGCTATTATTAAGATGGTAGATAGCGGGGAAGTAAACCGTATGAGCGGCAGAAAGATTCTTACCGCAGTATTGGAAGAGGGTGTTGAACCGGTTGCTTACTGCAAAGAAAACGGACTTGATGCCAAAGTAGATACTTCTACCATTGAAGCTATTATGGACAGAGTATTTGCAGAAAATGCCCAGGCCATTGCAGATTATAAGAATGGTAAGGAAAAGGCAAAACAGGCACTCTTTGGTGCTTGTATGAGAGAGCTTAAAAACACAGCAGATACAGCCGTAATCAAAGAAATTCTTGAGAATAAATTAAAGACTGTATAGAAAAAGAATCAATAATATGGCTCCGGAAATGGCAGATAAGAACATTTCCGGAGTTTTTTTGTGTTTTTTTGAAATCTATACTTGTTACTTTTCGTAAAATAAAGTAGGATTATAGGGTAGGATTTAAAGAACAATATTATATTTAAGAGGACTATTATGGACACATTTTTTATGATTTTAAAACTCCTTGGCGGTCTTGCCATGTTTTTATATGGTATGGAGGTCATGGGTGACGGCTTAAAACAGGGCTCAGGTAATGCGCTTAAGAATGTGCTTGGGAAATTAACACATAATGCATTTTTAGGTGTTGTAACAGGTGCGCTTGTTACTGCAGTCATTCAGAGTTCTACAGCAACCATCGTGTTGACCGTAGGATTAATCGGTGCCGGAGTATTAAACTTACGTCAGGCAGTCAGCATTGTACTTGGTGCGAATATCGGAACAACTGTAACGGCTCAGATTATCCGTCTTATGGATGTTGATTCATCAGGAGACAGTATTTTAGTATTTTTTAAACCGGACACTCTTGCACCAATTGCACTGATTATCGGTATTATCTGCGTCATGTTTATTAAAAAAGAAGCAAGCAAGAATATCGGTATGATTGCATTGGGATTCGGTATTTTATTCATGGGACTTTTAGGAATGACGGATGCGGTTGAACCATTATCAAGCTCAAAAGCATTCGCAGATGTATTACAGCGTTTTTCTGAGATGCCGGTACTTGGAATTGGAGTGGGACTTGTATGTACGGTTATTGTACAGAGTTCTTCCGCAATGGTAGGTATTTTGCAGGCCTTGTCCGTAACGGGAGCTATGACTTTTGAACTTATATATCCAATAATTATGGGTATTAACTTAGGAACCTGTGTAACAACTGCCATTGTATGTTCTATCGGATCTTCTAAGGATGCAAAGCGTACAGGTATCGTACATATTGTCTTTAATACAGTGGGTACCATTTTATTTATGATTGCCATGACCGTTTTACGACAAGCGGGCTTTATGCCAAACTTGTGGGAGGATGTAGTAAACAGTGGAGGCATTGCTAATTTCCAGACCATATTCAATCTGGTGACTGCTATCGTGCTGCTTCCGTTTACAGGGATACTTGTTAAGATTGCCTGTGCTATTATCAAAGAGGATGAAGAACCGGAAGCCGTTCAGTATCCGGAGCTTGCAGTGCTTGATTCCAAGCTTATGATGACACCGCCTCTTGCACTTTCAGAAGTAAACAAACTTGCTTTAGAAATGGCACAAATTGCAAGAGACAATGTAGAGCTTAGTTTAAAACAGTTTAAAGAATATAATGGTGAAGTTTCAACACTTATTAATGATTCTGAAGAAAAATTAGATTACTTTACAGACAGAGCGGATCATTACCTCATTGAATTATCAAGCCATATTAAAACAGAGGGCGATAAGCGTCAGCATAATATGCTTATGCAGTGCATCCGTGATATTGAAAGAATCGGTGACTACGCTACAAACTTTGATGAACTTGCGAAGAAAAAAGCAGAAAAAGAAGTTAAGTTCTCTAAGATTGCCAAGAAGGAATTTGAACTTATTAATGATGCTGTTTTAGAGATTTTACGACTTACCATAGAATCAATGAAAGATGAAAATGATTATGTGGCAAGACGTATTGAACCGTTAGAAGAAGTTATTGATGATATGGTACTTCTTTTAAAGAACCGCCATACAGACCGTTTGTGCGATGGAATCTGTTCTATCAACGGCGGACTTATCTTTATGGATGTATTGACCTATTTAGAACGTACCGCAGACCAGTGTTCAAGTATTGCAATGTTGTTATTAGGTAAGAACAATGATGCGATTTCCCAGAATCATCATCTGTATATGCAGGAGCTTCATACTTCTTCAGATCAGTCTTATTTAGCTGAGCAGGATAACAGAAGAGCACAGTATCTGACACCAATTAAGAATTTAAAATAATGAATGTACGATAGAAAACCGCTTCCCTATGCGTGGGAAGCGGTTTTTTTGTTAAATGTAATTCCAACACCAAATACAGTTTCTTTGGGGTAGATATCAAGAATGCCGTTATGTTTTTTGGCGATGTCTTCTACGGATTCTAAACCGATGCCGAAACGTTTGGAATTGGCATCCTTGCGTGAAAGGAACCGGTTATTCTTTTTTTGCACTATGCCGTCATAAGTATTTTCTACGAAGACAAACCATTGTCCTTCAGTTTCACGGGAACTGAGGGATATTCTTTTTTGTGAATCGGATTCCGCTAAATCCGGCATCCGGTTGCAGGCATCCACTGCATTTTCCAATAGATTTCCCAAGACCGTGCACAACTCCACATCGGATAGGATTGGACTTTGGGGCAGGCAAAAACGGATATCCATATGAATATTATGTTCTTTGGCACAGAAATAATAATATTGCAGCAATACATCCACGGCGGTGTTTTGAGAAAAAGCACCGGTTATCATATTAGAATGAGTGGTTGTATGGGCAGTAAGGGAATTAAGGTATTTCTCTAACTGTGTTAAGGATGTTTCTTTCGATGAAGAATTCTTTAACTGCTCTACAAAACCGGATATGGTATATATTTGCTGCCTGAAGTCATGGGTCATCCTTCTGCGTTCTTCTAATTGTCCGTTCAGTTCTTTCTGATATACTTCCTGCATGGCAAGCTGTTTTTTGTATTGATGATTTTCTTCCTCAAAGGCCAGCTTATTCATATAGGCACTTGTTAAGTCGCGCCAGAGGGTATAGCCAATGGCACATACAATCATCAGACTTCCCCAGTCCATAAACCAACCAAAGAAGATGGGCTCAAATGTAGGAAGAATACGGTCCCAGATAAATACAACAGCATACGCTATTTCTGCAAAAAACAGAGGTTTTGCAATCTGATTCAGTCTCTTTAATGATAAACCTGCACTAATCAATAGATAAGCGGCAAAAGCCAGCTTATAAATAAACAAACAACGGGAATACAACTGCATGACCGGTACGGTCAAATACGCCGAGAAGAGGCCATAGCAACCTGCAACAAGGCAGAAGCCGGCAGATATGGCAGTAGAAATACGGCGGCAGTAGTATCCGGTATCACATAGCCTGTTATGTAACAGGATTACGAAAAACATAATCAGGTAGATACATATGAGTTCCAAAGCATACCACGGGAAAACAGGTAATTCCCATAAACTGTGAATGATTGGAAACAGGGGTGTTAAAAACATAATAAAGCATAGGGCAGCAAATAGGAAAGGAGCCTTTTGCTTCATGTTTATGCCAAAATAAATATAAAACAGAGAAAACAGCAATCCAATGGTACAGGCAATCAGTGTAACCGCAAGGCGCATATTATGCAGAGAGTTCACTTCTGAAAATGTCCCGAAAGCAGGCGGGTATACCATTCCGCTATAAAAATGGGAGTAGTCACTGACTGCTAGCAGGATATCTGCTTGCCCACCGGCTTCAAAGGTCACTATCTTAGCCTGAGTTGCAGGGGTATAGGAATCCGGCAGGGGATTTCCTACGGATGTTATTAATTTACCATTTATGTATAAGCGGTACGCAGAATAAATCTCCGGTAACTCTAAAGCATAGGTTTGGGTATCCTTAGGAAGATTTATATGTAGCGCGTAACTGCCATAACCATGAGGAGAGGTACGTGTTCCCAATCCGTCAAACCGGGTACGGTCACCGATGGCAGTGTAAACCATGCGCTCGCCCGGATAAGTATCGGGGGTCAGCAGTTGGTCAGGATAAAATTCCCAGTCACGAATCAGGAAAGAGGTTTTTTCCAAGTTAGCCTCCGTAACAGATAATTGTCCCTGACTTGGCTGAATGCCATCGTGTGTATATTTATTATTCCATAGATATAAGCTGACACATAAACCGGAAGCGGCCAGTAGTGTAAGCAGATATGGAATATATTTTCTTTTGTTTGTAATAAGAAGTATTGCAATAATAGCAAAGAAGATGATTGCTGTCACCACAAGAGCTATCAGCATGGACGGTGAAGTATTGTCCGCAATAGCAGCCTGTAATGGAACAGCCTCGTCCTGTATGTAAAAAGTACCTGTTTCATGAATGGTAAAAGTAACAAGTCCTGTCTCCGTTACATAATCTCCGGATGCTATTTTATTGCCATTTTCACTAAATAAAACCGGCACGGTGTTTTTGGCAGGTTCATAGGGCAAAGAAATCTGCATGGTGGATACTTTTGTCACAGCAACATCATTTTTGAAAATGCTAACGGAAAAACCATTATTCCCATGAGGAAGTATTGTTACAAGTATGCGGTCAGTGCTGCTTAGGTCAAGGGATGCAATGCTGTCCGCAGGTATATTAAGACTGATAGACCCGTTAGAAAAAAGGGCTGTGTCCGACGTTTCCAACATGGTATTCATTTCACTGCCAAGAAGATAAGGCTCTGAAGTTTCAGGCTCGGTAGGCTCGGGTTCTGTAGGCACAGCGGGTTCTGTAGACTCCGGCTCAGCAACCTCGGGTTCTGTAGACTCCGGCTCTGTAGGAACAGTGGGTTCGGGCTCAGTAACTTCCGGCTCTGTAGGTACAGTGGGTTCGGGCTCAGTAACCTCCGGCTCTGTAGGCACAGCGGGTTCGGGCTCTGTAGACGCCGGCTCTGTAGGTACAGTGGGTTCAGGCTCAGTAACTTCCGGCTCTGTAGGTACAGTGACCTCAGGTACAGTAGGTTCCGGTACGGTAGGCACGTTAACCTCAGGTACAGTAGGTTCCGGTACGGTAGGTACGTTAACCTCCGGTACTGAAGGTTCCGGTGCTGTAGGTTCAGAAGACTCCGGCGGAGTTATGGGTGCATTACCGTTTGTATCTCCACCATCTCTGTCACCTTCAATATATTCTTTGTCAGACAGAATGTCCCAACCATAGGTAAATGAGGCAATACCGGTTTGACCACCCTCGTAGTCAACCTGAATCCGGTAAGTACTTCCTTCATTCAGATACCACGCGTAAAGGTCGAGCACGGTGGAATGTATAAACACTTCATCATCCGGTTCTAACATCCGCCATTCTCCATCATTTTCAGATAACCATACCTCTATGGTGTCAAGGTTGATGCCGGATGTAATCCATGGAAAAAGGATATATTCATAATTGGGACTTATATAAGATAAATCTAAACGGGGTTGCCCTAAAGCCTGCACAGTTACCGGCATAGAGTAGGATGGTACTGTGAGACTATCAGAAAACCGGCAATTAAGCGGTGCTTCAAAAGTAGCGGTAATTTCATATATACCAACAGTATCCTCTATAACAGCATCTGTGTTATAGATTACAGGACAGAGATACTCATTACCCATAGCGTCATAGCATGGCCATGTTGTCTGAAGAGGAGAACTTGCAAGAAGGTCATCCATACTACTGTTTTGTTCCAAGGAAAATGCAGTACTGAATTCGTTCCATACCTCTTCTAATGCAACAATCTCAACCGGTTCTGTGGGATCATATACCCTGACAAGAAGGCTTAATTCTGATAAAACACCATCACCCCACGTATAGGAAGCATCCGGAAGTTGAATGGTTCCGGTTTCTATATATTCTCCGCAGACAGTGGTATTTGTAATGGTGGTGCTGTTATCCCAGCAGCTCCATGAGACCGGCAATGTTTGGTTAGTAATATTACCTTCACTGTCTTTTATGGTAGCATTCACAGTTAATAAACCATTATTGTAGACGTGGTAAAATAGGGGTTCTGTATTTTGAGAAGAGCGCCGTACCATTTCAAAAGGCAAAAGATTGGCCAGTTGTTCACTGTTTTCTATTCCGGTTACAGTATAAAAAACGGCAGAATCCGACTCACCTTCCTGTGTTTCATCGGCGTATACGGGCAAGGAGAGTACGGCCATCAAAAGGAAAATGATAAAGGCCGGTATGAGAGACTTGCCATATGCAGTTGTTTTCAGTAATTGGAATGCTTTTTTGGTACGTTTCATAAGTAAACTCACATGTTATCAAAAATGTAATTGCGGTAGTGCTGCAATATCTGTCTTTTGTTACGTATGTTAATGGGAAGCCTGTTTCCATTTTTTACAATAAAGACGGTATCTTCCTGACTGTTTATATGATCCATATTTACTAAAACCCCTTGAATGCATAGTAAAAACCGCTTGTCATCCAAAAGTGGTTTGGTAAGAGAATGGAAGGGACCATTTGCAATCAGAGTCTGATTCAGCGTCTGAATCAGGACATTACGTTTTTGTGCCTGTATGTATAAAATCGATTCGGTATTCAGTTTAAGATTGCTGCCTTCGTATACCACATCCAGATACGGAACATCATATGCCGGCTGCAAATTGCAACGTTCCATGGCTTCTGTAAAATCATGGTCTGTAAACGGTTTTACAAGATAGTGGCTGGCATTGACTCTAAAGCCATCCAGACAATGCTCTGTGGATACCGTAAGAAAAATTAACTTACAGTCTCTGTCAAGACGCCGTAAACACATGGCGGCTTCCATTCCTGTCATACCTTTCAGATAAATATCCATAAAAACAATTTGAAACCGAAGGGTATTTAACGCCTCTACGAATTCTTCTGCACTTTCATATGTGTATAAATGATAAGTAAGACCAAGCTCTGTCATATATCGGTTTAAGTAAGATGAAACCTGTTCACGGTCTTTATCAAGGTCTTCAATAATTGCGATGTTCATAAAACTCCTCCATAAACGGTGGCATTCAAAGTTAATCATATTGTAACATAAAATCCATTATGAAAGAGATTAGGATTTCATTATAGGGCATATTTTTTAATAAAAAATTGCGGATTATGTCAAAAATCTGCGCATTGTGCAGGAAATGTTGAAAATAAAAGGGGATTTAGTAAAATAATATGAGCATTTTCAAGCTATTTAACACTTTATCGTTTTGGAGGAATATGGTATGAAAAAGAGAATGTGGCAAGCTTTAACAGTGGTCACGGTGGTAATGACACTAATACTTGTCGGATTAGGTGTTGATATGTCTGCATATGCCGCAGGAATTCAAGTGACAATAGGAAATGAGGAAGGAACGGGAGTATTATTATCTGCTGATACACCCTATTATGACGTGGCATCCCAAACGGCAGTGGCAGATGAACCATCAGGAGGATATGCTTATCTAAACGTAAATGCGAATCCTATAACACTTACATTGCATGATTTTTCTTTGGATGGTGGTTATTATGCGAGAACCTCTGATCATGCGATGGGTATATATGTTACAGATAGCGACAATCTTAAGCTTATACTGGAAGGCAATAATACATTGAATGTGGGAAAGACACCCAGTGGGCACAGTAGCTATGCCGTTTATATTGAAGATGGAAACATACAAGTAGAAGGAAACGGAACTTTTACAATTACAGCTCCTGATACAAATGCGAATGTGGGAACTTTTTTGGTTATGGCCGGTAGCCTGACTGTTAATGATGGGGAAATAGAGGCCACTTGTGGGAGTGCGCCAGCCATGTCTGTTGCCATAAAAGTTAATCAGAATATTGTGGTAAATGGCGGCAGTCTGACAGGAATAGCCAATGACAATACAGGATATCCAAGTGGCATTGCTACATCGAATGGTGATATAACGATAAACGCAGGAAGTATTACAGCATACGCCGCGGGAGGTAGAGGTATAGGGCTTCAGCTTGGATTGGCAAGTGCGAACGATGAGGATAGGTCTAATCGCTTTCTGTATATTAATGGAGGAACGGTGACAACAACTGCTCCTAGGGGAATAGGAACCATACAGACTACTAATATATCAGGAGGACTTCTTAAAATAACAGAGACCATAACGACTGATATGGAACGATTTAGTTGCGATAATTGTGTTTTAATCATAAATGGTAAGGGAATGGTTTATGGGGATTACACCTTAGAAGAAGACTTAGTGATTGGTTCCGGAGAGAACTTGGTTATTCCGGAAGGATCTACATTAATTGTACCTGCCGGAAAGACATTAACAAATAACGGAACAATTGAAGGAACAGGAACAATTATGAATAATGGTACCGTAATTTGCAATTCACACCATATTTATGGAACTTGTATACCAAACGGAGATGATACGCATACAAGAACATGCTGTTGTGGTGCCACACTGGATGGAGATTGCGTATACGCTGACGCTACATGTATTGCCCCACCGACTTGTACGGATTGCAGTGGAACAAACGGGGAAATGAACCCGAATAAACATGACGGCGGAACACAGATACGGGATGCTTTCCCTGCCACATCAACAACGGACGGATATACGGGAGATACATATTGTCTTGGTTGTGGTGAGAAGATAGGTTCGGGCAGTGTAATTTCAAGTTCGGCCAAAGCTGCACGGGCTTTCACTGAAGAGTTACTAAAAAGAGCAGCAGCAGCAAAACCGGGTGATACACTTAAAATTGATGCAACCGTATGGCATTCCTTTAGCGCAAATGTATTGAAAGAGTTGTTTAGTAAGGAAGGGGTAAATTATACCTTTTACTATAACTATGGCGGCGAATGCTTCTATGTAGATGTTCCTCAAGGAGCGGAACCGGAAGAAGGCATTGAATGGTACGGTCCGCTTAAGTTAAATGCTATGTTTGGAAGAACGATGATTCAAAAGAGCGAATTTGACGCAACGTTATTTAAGTAGGTGTAACCGGGGAAAATAAGGTTAATAAAATACATACGAATAAAACGGAGGAATTCAAAATGAAGAAAAGATTTTTAAGAAAATTCATATCATTTATGCTGGTATGTATGCTTTGTTGTGCTTTACCCATGAATGCAGAGGCAGCAGATGTAATTACGGTTGATTTTGACCAATTTGTGAACGGCTTCTCGTGGTGTGATGGTGCAGGAAATTATAGAGATGGAGCGATCGAATCGGGGAATTGTGTGTGCTCTTGGAATTCCGGTGGGGTGAATGTTTATAGTGGCTATTCTGTTGCATTGGTGAATGTAAGTAGTATTCCGTTTGAGTATGCGAAGCCATTGTGGAATAGGGGAACGATTATATCCACCGATGGATGTATTGATTATGTTTGGAATTATAGTTCAGGGGCTATCAGTGGTGGTACATTCGGTTTTGTTATGATGGAAGGAGGAACCATCAATGGTGGTACATTCGGTGAAGTTAATATGGGAGAAGGAACCATTGACGGAGCGACAATTACCGGAGCGCTTGGGTACCAATACGGCATTGTCAATGAAGTGATTCTTGCAGAAGGAGCAAAAATCTATGAGTATAGGAATGGAGATTATGAAGAGGTTGTAAGTGAACCGGGTATCTATACATTAAATAACGGAGAGTGGGTTGCTTCTTCGAGAGAAGAACCGGCACCAAAAGAAAGTGCAGCACATATTTTTTACAGGGAATTGTTAACGCGTGCATCAGCTGCAAAGCCGGGAGACACATTGAAAGTTGATGCAACCGTATGGCATTCTTTTAGCGCGAATGTATTGAAAGAGTTGTTTAGTAAGGAAGGGGTGAATTACACCTTTTATTATAACTATGGCGGCGAATGCTTCTATGTAGATGTTCCTCAAGGAGCAGAACTGGAAGAAGGCATTGATTGGTATGGACCGCTTAAGTTAAATGCCATGTTTGGAAGAACCATGATTGATAAGGAGGAATTTTTAAATGGAACAATCAATTAAGCAAACAGAATTAAAGAAAAGATTTAAGGGATGGTTAGCCCTGATGATGACTGTCATGATGCTTGTAGGAAGCAGCATGTCGGTATTTGCAGCAGAGTATCGATTTGATAATCAAAACGATGTGAACGGAATAACGGTCGGAACCACGTATCACGGCGGCGATAAAATAATGTGGCGTGAAGATACGGGCGGTGTGGTTATAAATGTGTATGTAAAAGGTGCTCAAGCATCATCAACGTGGGATAACGGGTATGATTATAAGTATGTTACATTATCAGGGGCGGAAAGCATTGTGTATACAGTAGCTGAAATTGTAGATGCCGGATTTGACGATGGAAGTGAAACTTATAATTTATATCTGGAAGCGGATGTGCCTGTAACGAGAAATTTAAGGTATTCTACTTCGGAAAATAAAGTAAACGGGATTTCAGTGGGAGATATGATATATGAGGGAGATAGTATCAAGTATATATCTGATGAAGTGTACTCCGGCGCACTGTATGATGTTTCCCTTGTGATTGACGGAGTAACAGTAGATTCTAGCGAGTGGAGTGGAAACAATCCTTACACGTATACCTTTGATAAGGATGTTACGGTAACGGGGGTAGCATCTGAAATAAGAAATAGTGATGAGGCTTGGGCTACCATTACGCTTGCGTCCGTGGGAGGAACCGGTGCATCAGGCAATGCCAGTGCTAATGCAGAACGTGCTTTTATGGAACAAATGGATTATACAAATGACTTATTAAAACAAGCATCAGAGGCAAAACCGGGAGATACACTGAAAGTTGATGCAACCGTATGGCATTCTTTTAGCGCGAATGTATTGAAAGAGTTGATTAGTAAGGAAGGGGTCGGCTATACATTTTATTATAATTATGGCGGCGAATGTTTCTATGTGGATGTTCCTCAAGGAGCAAAACTGGAAGAAGGCATTGATTGGTACGGTCCGCTTAAGTTAAACGCCATGTTTGGAAGAACCATGATTGAGAAGAGCGAATTAGACGCAATAGCCAGTGAATAAGGGATTAGGAATACTATAAAGGTGTGAACTTGAAATGAAAGAAAGAAGCAAAATGAACATAACCGGGATAGGGAAAATATTGAGCGTGATTGTTCTTACAGGAGTGAGCTGTATGCTTCTTTTGTTTCTTACCGCTCTTATTCCACAAAGTGCCATTAAGGAATCCTGTGTGGAGAGTGCCCGGTATTTTAATGACCATGAGTTATTCCCATATCTTATTGAGAATCAGTTTAATACCAGGCAGGATAATTATTCCGATTGTATTTTGGTGGATATTATGTATCATATATCCGATGATGAGCCGGTAAAATCCTCGGTCAAAGCATCTTATTATCAGCCAAAGCATGGAAATGTAAACACCGGACTGTGGGAAAGCTTACAGGAGGAAAAAGAACCTAATGTTGATTATTCCCGTTATTGGCACGGAACATTGAGCTTTTTAAGGCCGCTGTTTTTGGTTACGGATATTGAAGGAGCACGTATTGTTTTTGCTGCAATATGGATTGTGCTTATGCTGCTCAATATGTGGCTTATGTGGAAACAGGGCGCAAAGGCTTTGGCAATCTGTTATTTTGCGGCTCATATTGTGATGCAGGCATGGGTTTGTGCAACCTGTATTCAGTACAGCACCATGTTCTTTATGATGAATGCCATAACACTTGCAGGTATATGTCTTTTTAGAAAAAGAAAAGACCCTGCACTTCTAATGGCGGTATCCGGCGTGTGCACCTGCTTTATTGATTTTTTGACGGCGGAGACTTTGTCATTAACGGTGCCGTTATTGGTTCTTTTGATTCTGCGTTATGAAGCAGGGGAACTGTCAGAGTGGAAAAAAGAGTTAAAACAACTGATATCCTACGTGGTAATCTGGGGTATGGGATATGCCCTGATGTTTGTCTTTAAGTGGATATTGGTGGCAATGTTTGCGGGTAAGGAAGCATTCATGCTTGCTTTATCATCCGCAGGGGAGCGTTTTACGGGTGCGGTGCATATGGGAAATACGACTTTGCATCCGCTTGCTACTCCTTTGGAACGCTTTTTCGGTGCCTTATTCCGTAATCAGGGAATGCTGTTTCCTTATAAGGACAATATGACGGATTTTGCGGGATTTGCCAGTTTCTTTGCAGTACTTTTCATCTGCAGCTTTTTGGTATATATGTTCCGCAGTAAGAACTTATCGGGCAAGATGTTAGGCTTGTGTGCCATACTTGCCGTAATACCTTATGGCAGGTTTTTACTGTTACAAAACCATGCGTTTATCCATTATTTCTTTACTTATCGGGCGCAGATGGTAACGGTCATTGCCCTATTGTATTGTACGTGGAGGTTCGGACTTGGGAACGTGATTAGAAAAGGTAAATAGGGGTTTTGATAAAAGGGTGGTGACATTTTTTTGTTCATCACTCTTTTTAATTTGTGAAGAGAAAAATTGACGAGGTAACTCTGGGGAGATACTATATTCAAAGTGACTCTAAAGAGATACTGATTATACTGACTAATAAGGAGATTGGCATCGGGAAACCGGTGCCTTTTTTGTAAAAAGAACGAAAAAGAACGTTTGTTTCCGTTGAAAGTACAATAATTGGGACGGGTCAGGGTGTAGGATGTGGTTGTAAATAAAAAACAGATAGAGTCCGGGAGGTATATTTATGGACAGTATGGATGTAATGAGCAGCATGCATTTTATCGTAGACGGAAGCGGTAATTACTATAGGATTAACGGAAATAACCAGTTGGTAGTAGCTGACGGAAGGCAAAACGCAGGGATATTCAGTTATACGGAAGCTAACCAGAGAATCGGCGGTGGCAAGAAAGCCCATTTTTATTCGGCAATTCCTGTGGAAGAAGAAAATGTGAGCTATGTAAAAGAGGAAAGTGTTGCCGGATATGTTGATGAAAGCAAAATGAATAAGATTCCTGAACTGGCGAAAGTTGATTGGTCCGGTTATCTTAACGGATTCTGCAAGATGGTCTCGGGACTTCCCAAATATCAGGAGGAACTCAAGCAGGCATTATCCGAGATTGATTTACAAATATGTGACATCATGCATTACATTGAGCTTTACGACATGCAAAGTGAAGATTGTTACCGGTTGGTAACCTTGTTAAAAGAATGTAGGGAACAGCGTCGGGATATTAAGGATGAGATGGTTCGAATAGAGAGTTTTCAAGATTCCATAGGAACGATGTCTAACGTGGCAAAAGCAAAAGATGGGCTTAAACAGATAAAAAAGTTAGATACGAGAGGATACCGTCCCAGAAAGTTAGACGAGCTGTTTGAAAATTGCCCGGAAAAGACAGTAAGGGAAGATAAGCTGATGGTAACATTGAGCGGAAGTACTTGTATGGATGCGTTGCGGGCATATGACAGAGAAGAACAGTGTGTTAATGAATATGATGCAGAGGCTTTGGGGTTAGCTAAGGATACGATGCAGGCAACAGAAGCTTTGGGGTTAGCAGAGACACAGAAAGGTGAAATTATGGAATACACAAGAAGGCAGACCGTGTTTGACGGACAGGAAAATGATTGGCAACAGTTTATGAAACAACAGACAGAGTTTTATGCCAATATTGAACAGTATACTATGAATCTTCAGGCAGATATCAGAGATATGGAACAGGAGATAGAGAATATATTGACCGAAGTGGACAATGCAAATTACAATGTGGCACAGGGATATAAAGTATTAAAACACCTGAAAGAATTACGCAATCAGAAAAACGGGAAGCAGAAGGAGTTGGCGTGTCTTTATCTTTTTATTGACCGGTTTGATTGCAAGGCAATGGCAGAAGCCATGAAGGATTGTGAAGAAGGAATCGGAGATATTATGGGAGCGTAGACCTTGCATTTGTGATACAATATATGAAAACGTGATGAAAGGGGATTCTCTTATGAGCGATGGAGTTAATATGTCAGTATCACCAATTTGTTCCAAGGACGGTAAGAAATATGCATTTGTGTCTTTTGTGGACGGAAAGCGAAACGCGGAGGGGAAAATACCGGATTGTAAGATTATTTCCAATACGGGATTTAGTGCAGAAGAAGTAGAACAGTTAGAGGCATATATGCAAAGAGAGCTGCCAAAGCTTAAGGAGATGGCTGCGGGAATCAGAGTGCTTGATGCGTTTATGAGGTAGGGGGGAGAACAGAAAGGGTTACAGAATAGGCATGAGCGCACGAAATGTGCGCTCATTTTAGTGTGTGAAGAAATTTAAAGGATTATTTTCTGTAGTATTTATAGAACACTTCATTTATAGCTTCGATGGGAGATGATGATGATATATCTAAAGTAGTGTCACGATATCTTTTGTTCGCAAAAGAGATGAATTTGACTGGAGAAGATTCACTCCATGGATTGGAAAAGATATTTTTAGCGGATTGTGAAGTGTAATGAAAAGGTGATTTATTTTGAACTTCAGTTTCCGGGATATAGGGTGCTGATAGAATACAATTTTAATTGAGCGATAAATAACGTTTCGGGCGAAATGTCAAAAAACAAATTGATATTTCGCTCGAATTGTTGTATGCTTTAAGCAAGATGAGAGACACTAATCTCAAAGGAGATGATTTTATGAAGTCTAGTGATCAGGTTGCAATTGAATGGGGAATGTCTAAAAGAACAATTAACGATTTGTGCAGCAAAGGAAGAATTTTAGGTGCGATAAAGGTTGGCAGACAATGGCAGATTCCGGATAATGCGGAGAAACCAATTGATGGGCGTGTATTCTCAGGAAAGTATTCTAAGAAAAAGGATGACAAACAAAGACCTTTGCCAATTGGTATTTCAGATTATGTTCGCGCGCAGGGCGAGTATTATTATGTAGATAAGACCTTGTTGATTAAGGAATTTCTAGATCAGAAGCCATTGGTTTCTTTATTTACAAGACCAAGACGTTTTGGAAAGACATTGAATATGGATATGCTCCGTGTATTCTTTGAGATTTCTGAAGAGGATACGAGCAAATACTTTGTAGACAAAGCAATCTGGAAATGTGGGGAAGAGTATCGTAAACACCAGGGAAAATATCCGGTTATCTTTTTGACTTTCAAGGATGTGAAATATGATTCCTGGGAATCTACGATGGCAAAGATTCGTGGACTTTTACAGAGCGAGTTCGGAAGACATCAGGAACTGTTAAGCAGTAGCGAGTTGGCAGAATATGAGAAAGCATATTTTTCTAAAGTGTTGAATGGAGAAGCATCTGCAGTAGAAATGTCAGAGGCACTTGAAAAATTGTCGCAAATGCTTGCGGCACATTACGGCAAGGCTCCGATTATTATTATCGATGAATACGATACACCAATACAGGAAGGATACTCAAAGGATTTCTATGATGAAATCATTGGCTTTATGAGAAACTTCTTCTCGGGAGCTTTTAAGGATAACAAGAATATCACCTATGGATTTCTTACGGGAATACTACGTATTGCTCAGGAGAGTATTTTCAGTGGATTAAATAATCTGACAGTAAATTCTGTGATGGACGATGAATATGATGAGTTCTTCGGTTTTACTTCTTCGGAAGTGAGAAAAATGCTTGAATATTATGGTGTCGCAGATAAAGAGGATGAGCTTAAGGATTGGTACGATGGTTACCTGTTTGGCAGTAGAGAGATTTACAATCCGTGGTCTGTGATTAACTATATTTCTAGAGGTTGTATTCCACAGGCATACTGGGTTAATACCGGAAAAAATGAAGTGCTGGAGGATGTACTTACTATTGCTACAGACGATATCACAGAGAGGCTGTATGCGTTGTTACGAGGAGAACGAGTAATCGCGCGGATTGACCAGAATGTGGTATACAGATCACTGGCTGAAGACCCTGCAAATATTTATAGTCTTTTATTAGTGGCAGGTTACCTCAAGACGCCTAAAAAGGAATTACAAGCGGATGGAGCATATTTGTGTGAGGTTTCGATTCCAAATAAAGAGATTGCGGCAGTGTATAAGAGCGAGATATTGTCACATCTGATGCAAATTGGTGCAATTACAAGAACTACAGCAAATATGATTGCGGAAAGCCTATATGCGAACGATGTTAAAAAACTGCAAAAAGCAATTTCAGAGTATATGGACAAATCCATAAGCTTTTATGATGCCGGAGCAGAAGGATTTTATCATGGACTTACGCTTGGACTCATTGCATTGCTAGATAATCAATATAGGATTAAATCTAACAGAGAATCCGGTGATGGCAGATATGATATCAGCTTGATTCCGAGGGAAAAGAAATATCCGGGTATTATTATGGAACTGAAATGGAAGAGTGGCTTGGAAGAGGCTGACCTTGAAAAACTCTCGATAGAAGCACTTAGTCAAATTGATGAAAAGCGATATGACTTGGAGATTAAGGAAGAGGGAATTGAGAATGTTATTAAGCTTGGAATTGCATTTTCGGGTAAGAAAGCCGTAATAAAGACAAAATAATGTACAGAAAGGAAGGGGTCTATGTTCCCTACAATTAACCTTAAAGAAACCGGCATCAATCTACGCCGAATCATGGACAAGCGCGGGATTACGCCGAAAGACATAAAAGAATTCTTGAATATTGGAAGTATACAAACGGTATATAATTGGTTTAACGGTCTAAATATGCCTACTGTTGACAATCTGTATGCATTGAGCCAATTTCTTCAGGTGCCAATAGATAAAATTATTTGTGGAAATAGAAAATCAATTATGCCGGAGCCAATTGTTATCATAGAAAATCCAAGAACAAGAAGATTGTATGCTTATTATAAACAACTAAATAGGTTGAAAGCAGCTTAAGAATTAAAGCACAGCTGGAATGACAAAGCTCAAAACCTCCTACAGAATGGAAATATAACATTTTATAGGAGGTTTTTTTATGCGAGTAATTAGGATTGGAAAAAGGTATTCTATTTCAACAGATGAGGTTGAAACGTATGATTTGTTGCCGGTAAAGACGTATGTGGTCATGTATAACGATAAAGACGGTTTTTATTTGACGGAGCATACCAATATTGAGGTGTGTGAAAAGATATACGGTGTTCACGAGAGTAAGGTGAAAAAAGTTTTGCACGCATTTGAAGTGTTTCAAAGAAGTTTAGGAACTATTTTAAGCGGCGATAAAGGTATTGGAAAATCAGTATTTGCAAAACTATTATGTCAAAGGGCTTTGGAGAAAGGTTACCCAGTGCTGATTGTAGATGAGGCATATAAGGGCATAGCTCGATTTATTGAGAAAATAGAACAAGAATGTGTGGTTCTATTTGATGAGTTTGATAAGACATTTAAGACGAATAAGGAAAATGATGAACAGGCAAAGCTGCTTAGCCTTTTTGATGGAACTGCCGGAGGAAAGAAAATGTATATCGTAACATGTAATGAATTGCGAGGATTGAATGATTACATAGTAAACAGACCGGGGCGCTTTCATTATCATTTCCGGTTTGAATATCCTGCGGCAGAGGCTATTCGGGAATATCTGGAGGACAAATTAGAAAAACAATTTTATAGCGAGATTGACAAGGTGATTGAATTTGCAGGGCGTATTAATTTGAATTACGACTGTTTGAGAGCAATCACATTTGAATTGAATCAGGGAAGTACATTTTCCGAAGCAATTTATGAATTAAACATATTGAATGTGGATTTAGAAGAGTATGATGTGTATCTGCATTTCGAAAATGGGGAGGTGTTCCATAGATATAACTATCGTACAAACCTATATGAAGAAAGAGGCGGCGAGTGGATTACAATGCAAACAAAACAAGGAGCTTCTGCTGTCGATGTGAAATTCGAAAAACATCATTTGCATTATGATGTGGAAAAAGGAGCAGTTGTTATACTGGGGGATTTACTGTTGCTGGATTACGATGATTATGAGGATGATATACAGATAGAAAAGTCTGCAGCTAAATGCTTGGAATTTGTTAAAAGTAAGAGAAACCCGATTCATTACATAGTGTAGGAGGAAAATCATGAGTGAAAAGACAAAAGAATTGATTGTACAGGAAATTAGTGAGGAATTGTATATGGATACCAGCGAAGTGACAATTAAGAATTTAATATATGTGATTCGGGGACAACAGGTAATGCTGGATAGTGATTTGGCAGAATTATATCAGGTAGAAACAAAAGTGTTTAATCAAGCTGTTAAAAGAAACAAGGAGCGATTTCCCAAAGAGTTTTGTTTTCAATTAGCAAGAGAAGAATACAACTCTTTGAGGTCACAAATTGTGACCTCAAAGGGAAAGGGTGGTCGTCGATATTTACCATACGTCTTCACCGAACAAGGAATAGCCATGCTTTCAGCTGTATTGCGAAGTGATATAGCGATACAAGTTAGTATAAAAATTATGAATATGTTCGTGGAAATGCGCCGTTTTATGGCGAACAATTCTCTAGTATTAAACAGAATAAATGAGATTGAAGTGAAGCAACTGATATATCAAAAAGATGCTGATGAGAAATTCGATAAGATATTTACATACATATCAGAACATGAAGAAGTATCGCAAAAAATATTTTTTGAGGGACAGATTTATGATGCCTTTAGCCTTTTGGCAGAATTAATTGCAAAGGCAAAAACGGAAATTGTCCTGATAGATAATTATGTGGATGTGGGAACGCTTAATATATTAGCGAAGAAACAAGAAAATGTAAAAGTACAGATATATACCGTGAAAAGGGCAAAGTTATCGCCGACGGATATTAATAATTTTAATCAGCAGTATCCGGCCTTGAGTGTAAATTACACGGAAGAATTCCATGATAGATTTTTGATTATAGATGAAAGTTGGGGGTATCACATAGGTGCTTCTCTTAAGGATGCCGGTAAAAAGTGTTTTGCGATTAATAGAATTGAGGACTGGGAAAATATACGTGATATTTTGAAGCGGATAAAAAAGGAAGATAACGGAGGTACTAACGATGGAAGAGAATAAAATCACCGCAATCACCAAAGAAAAGGAAGAAGTGTTAAAAGATGCATATAAGGATACCTTAGAAATATTAGACGCATACGACCATCAAACGCTGACTCGTCCCGAAGGGACATACTATGACGGGAATGAAAGCATCGAAGAAGTGGCAGTAGGCATGTTGTATGACATGATAAAGAATCCGGTTTGGTATGACTGCAATAAGCAAATGGCTGCAATCAAGTTCTTACTGTTTTTGGAGTGGAACAATGCGCTGTACGTTAATGGAGAAAAAAGAATCAGTGATACATTATTGGTTGCGCTTATCCTTATGATAGAAAAATCAAGGGATGAGGATAAGGAGATGATAATTAGGACAGTGCTAAATTGTATATGTTAACTTGATGTTCCAATTTGGAATATCAAGTTATAGCTTTGAGGTCACAATTTGTGACCTTAAAGGATGGAGTGACAGGAGGAATCGATGAAGAGAAAGAATTTTGAACTGGAATGGTTCATATATGTACATGGAGTTAATTACAATGGATTTCGGAAAAGGAACATTTTTAATCATTTTAGATTTGAGGAAGATACTATAAAACATTTGAAGGAATGTTCGACAAAAGAGGAGTTTGCAGAAAGAATTTCTCGGGAATTATTCTACTATTTTGGTTCAAAATGCGAGTATGAGCTGATAATTACAAGAAAGGACAACAAAATAACTCTATCATCATGGATGGGAAATAAAGAGGGGATATTAGATGTTACGGATGATACGGATTTCGACTGGAATGGATTTTATGAGAAAATGGACCAAAGGTATAGAAAGATTGAGGATTCTATAAAGTTTGATGTTAATGACCAAGTGCAATATGATTTTGAAAATTTTGTAGACTATTGTTGGAATAGTAAATAGAAAACTTGAAGTCACAATTTGTGATCTCAAGTTGAGAGGAGGAACAAAATGGATAAGAAATTAATACACATTTGCGAAGTATGTGGCAAAACAGAGATTATGACACCAGAGGAAGCATTTAATGAAGGTTGGGACTATCCGCCGAAAATGGGCGGGTTTGGTATTGTGGGACCACGAACATGTGGGGATTGCCCTATAAATCTTACGGTATGGTGGGCATTGGTATCTGAGAAGAAGGGTGTATCGGAGTTGTCACAACAGCAAAGGGAAACAATAAAGAGGATTCAGGGAGAACCGGAAAGTATTATGCCGAAGGAGGGCTAGACCATGATACCAACATTATATGAACCATTCCGCCACTGGTCAGAGAATGGTTCTGTTTACATATTATCTGATTTGCATTTTGATGATGCAGATTGCAAGTTTATGAGTCCGGACTGGATTACTCCACAGGAACAGATTGCAATCATCAATGGAATGGTAATGAAGAATGATACATTTATTTGCTTGGGAGACGTTGGAAGTCCGGAGTATATCAAAGACATCAAGGCGAGAAAAAAGATTCTGATTCTTGGAAATCATGACGCAAAAGGTGCATATAAGAATTACTTTGATGAAATCTATACAGGTCCGCTTTTTATAGCGGAGAAAATATTGTTATCACATGAGCCAGTGTACGGATTGCCATGGTGTCTGAATATACATGGTCACGACCATAATAACATGGAGCTATACAAAGAGGGGTGTAAGCACATTAATCTGGCGGCAAATGTATGTGGATATACACCGATAAACCTTGGAAAGATTATCAAGGAAGGTGTGCTTGCAGATGTTCCGAGCATTCATCGGATGACGATTGATAGGCAAGTGGAGAGAGGAAAGAAAAATGATATCGATTGAACTGCAACTGTGCGATATTCAAGGCAGATTATTTAAGCTCTCCGCTCAGAGAGGAATCAGCAGTGCGGAATTTATCAAAGTATTTATGAAATCTGCTACTGCAAAAGCATAGGATTTTACCTATAACCGGATGCGAAATCAAACCCACCCCCAACAGAATAATATTGAAAGCACCCTACTTTAGGAATATAATTACAGTATATCATCCAAAGAGGAGGAGAACCCCATGCCAGGCTACGACCTTACATCCGGTCAATACGAAAACAGAACATTGTCTGATGATGAGATGTGGTCAGCTTTTAGCAACCTGTTTTCATCCCATTCCAAGAATTCCAGCAGCTATAAGTTCGGGTTCTTAAAAGCAATCATGGATAACCTCTACAACGTGGATGAAAACCTGACCTTGACCTTTGACCAGCTCTTTGGGACTTTTACAGAGGTGTATTGGAACCTGGTGTTAAAGCATGGAATCAGACAGCAGCCGATTATGGAACGTTCCAGTGGTACATATTTGGAGCAGGCATTAAATGCTACGGCAGCAAGATACGCTATTACCGCAGATATCCCCTTTGAAAGCATTTCTGACGAGGCCAAGATTGAGGTTTGTAAAAAAATAAAGAGCAAATGCAAGATAAACGTTGTGGGTGCCCTGTTCGGTGACACCAAAGGATTGTTTTACTCTTTTTCCAGAAAAGAAGAATGGCTGCAGATTAATCCACAGATGTATGAGTTTGTATGTAAGCATAAGTTAGCGATTGAAAAGTTAAATTACTATGAATGGGCGAAATATTTGGAAAAGATAAACGATGACTCAGTCATGGACCATTTGCTCACCAAGATTGATAAAAGTTCAGAAAGAGAGAATCTTTCTGTTTACCGCAGGATTCTCTTTGAAGAATTTGAAAATGAAAGCTGCTTTTATTGTGGTAAGAAACTGTCCAATGATGGTCAAAAGGTGCATGTGGATCATTTTGTTCCCAGAGCATTTATCAAAGATGATAAGATGTGGAATTTAGTGCTTGCCTGTCCGACCTGTAATTTGCAAAAAAATGATAAGTTGGCATCCATCATCTATTTGGATAAACTGCTTGATAGGAATAAAAAGATAATCTTAATCAATAAAAAAGCAAAAGATATGGGTACCTATAATGCCCAGAATCTTAGGGCTGTTTATTATTGGGCTAAGATAAACGGTTACGATAATATCTGGCAGCCTAAGAAAATAAGTGAGGTGTAACAATGGGGAAACTGGTGCGGGATAAAATTCCGGAGATAATAAAAAATGATGGCAAAAAGCCGGTGGTTCAAATCTTATCAGATGAAGAATACCTGACCGAACTTGATAAAAAACTAAATGAAGAAGTGGCAGAGTATCAGGCGGATAAGTCGCTGGAAGAAATGGCGGATATTGTGGAAGTGTTATTTGCCATATGTGAAGCAAGAGGACACTCAGTGGAAGAATTGATGCAGATGAGAGAGACCAAACGTGAGAAGCGTGGTGGGTTTAAGGATAGAATTTATTGGGTTGGAAATGAGGAATAGGATACACTCAAAGGGTATGAAAAATTATTAGTTTGACAGAACACGGAGGAAAAAACATGTCAATTCAAAATATGAGTAAAGAAGATATTATCCATGCAATAGAGTATATTGATAAGAATGGGGTTCCGGCAAAATATACAAGTTCAAAATGGGACCTTGTAATGGAAAATGGTAGTAAATATCCACCTAAATATGTGCTTGCTGTTGCTGAAAATATATCATATGGAACGGAAATAGATGTTTCCAAATTTACTGCAGAAGATGCAAAGATTTATTTGAAAAAAAGAGGATTTTTAATAGAAGCAAAGCAGGAAAAATATGAGTTAACAATCACAGCTGACATCGTTAATTCAACAGATGAGCGGTTTACGATGGATAATTTGGCACTTGGGGATAACTATAAACCACTTGATGTATATTTTGTTAAAGCGGATGGCAATGTCATTCGTAGAAATTATGGTAAGGGTGAACGAAGAAATTCCAACCAGACATTACCAAGAATGGTATTTCAGATTTTTGAACAGCAAATTCTTGCATTATCCGAAATGGAAAGAAAAGAATTTCCTACATGTCAATATAGACCAAAAGATGAAGTAATACGTGGAATTTTTTCAAATGTTGAGGAATTCAAAAAGTATCGAAATTCCATAGAATATATGACATATAATTCTTCCACAGGAGCTCGATTTATCATTTATTCTTGGAATGTATTTTCGACTATTGTTTTTGCACAGGAATGTTTGAAACGATATGGAGAAGTTGGAGATAAGATAATACTTATCTATCGTGACAAGGATGAGAAAGAAGAAGCGCAGGAAGAAAATAAGGTTATTATGGAGGAAGAGTTGGTCCAGCAATTTAAAGGCTATCAGAATCCATACTCTAATCTATTAATTCAATCTAAAAATATTATATTCCGAGGAGCACCGGGAACAGGAAAATCTTACCTTGCAAAAGAAATTGCCGCAGATATTATAAGTAACGGATATTTTGACCAATATGATTTGTTAACGGATGAGCAGAAGAAACAAGTTGAATTTGTTCAATTTCACCCAAGTTATGATTATTCGGATTTTGTGGAAGGATTACGTCCGAAGATGAATCCGGATGGTTCTATGGGATTTGAGTTACAGGATGGCGTTTTTAAGAAATTTGTAGCACGCGCCAGAAAGAACTATGAGGATTCCCAAAAGTCTAAAGAAAGAATAGAGCAGGAAAAATCAGTACAAGGTGCAATGGAAGATTTTTTTGCTGATATAGAGTTTGGTGTAGATTTGTTTAAAACAATAACGGGAAACGAATTTTATATTACTAGTGTAGAAGAAGGACGTATCAATATTTCTATTCCCGGAAATGAAAATGTGGATAAGCTGAGCCTTAATATAGATGAAATACGAAAAATGCTTGAGTCAGGAGAAAAATTTGAAAAAGTTAGGGATGTGACAGCTTTTTTTGGCAAGCAGTTTACAATGCAGGCATATTCGTATGACTTTGCAATCTATAAAGCGATTAAAGAGAAAAAGAATGTTGCACCCAAAGCAAGTGTCAAACCTGAGGAATTAAAGAAATACATATTCATTATTGATGAGATTAATCGTGGGGAGATTTCTAAGATTTTAGGAGAATTATTCTTTGCCATTGACCCTGGTTATAGAGGCAAGGCAGGAGAAGTATCAACACAATATGCCAATATGCATGCTAATCCGGATGAAAAGTTCTATATTCCGGAGAATGTCTATATTATCGGAACGATGAACGATATTGACAGGTCTGTGGATAGCTTTGATTTTGCAATGCGTCGTAGATTTCGCTTTGTTGAAGTCAAGGCTGACGATAGATTGGAAATGCTTGCATTATTAGAGAATGAAGAATTGGAAGAAGAGGCGAAAAAGCGTATGGCTGCGCTTAATAAGGAAATTATTGAGGTAGAAGATTTGAATGAAAATTACCAAATTGGTGCTTCTTATTTCCTAAAGCTAAACACTCTTACTTTTGATGAATTATGGACAGATTGTTTACAACCTCTTTTACAGGACTATGTTCAGGGAATGTATGATGAAAAGGGAATTATGGAACGATTTGCCAAAGCATATGGCTATAAGAAATCAGACGAAGGAAACGTAGATGAAGCAACTCAGAGTTAAGGATAATTCACTTGTAAAAAAAGAAGATTTTTCTGAGATCATGAGTGTCACTAAAAAGGTGGCGGATAAAACGCTTGAACAGTTGGAACGTGAGGGGATTTTTGTATTTCCGGAAGTAATCAATGATGCGGAAGATATGGTAAAAGACCAGATGATTCTTAGAAGCGTTAATGATTCGTATCTTACAAGTAATGTTATGGGATTTATCGGAATTGGTGATGAGAGATTAGTAATTGAATCTCGATTTAGTACCGGCGGCAATGATTTCCTGTTTCAATACTTACTGGAAAAAGTTTTGGATTTTCCTAATGTTGTCAATATGGAAGTGGATGCGAATCAGGACGATAAACTGTTTAGCTTGTTGTTGTTTTTATTTCCGTACTATTTAAAGACAGCTATGAGAAAAGGTGTTTTCAAGACATATATTCGAAATCCTTATAACGATGCAAATGCAAAAGGGGTAATTGATATTTCAAGACACATTAAGAAGAACATTCCATTTACCGGCAAGATAGCATATAGTCAGCGAGAATACTCGTATGACAACTATATACTGGAGCTTATACGCCATACCATTGAACACATTAAAAGAAAACCATATGGGAATAAGCTTTTAAGTCAGGTGAAAGATGAAGTAAAGCAGGTTATAGAAGTTACTCAGGATTACGAACCTTATGATAGAAGAAAAATAATCAATGATAATAAAAAGAATGTAGTGCGCCATGCATTTTTTCGGGAATATAGAGCACTACAGCAGTTGTGCATTTTGATTCTTCAAAATCAAAAGCATCAGATAGGGTATGGAAATCGTCGCATATATGGAATTTTATTTGATGGAGCATGGCTGTGGGAAGAATATATGAATATGCTTGTGGATGATATTTTTTACCATCCGATGAATAAGGCTAAGCAGGGTGTACAGCATCTGTTTGCCGGGAATAGGGGAAAAATCTATCCGGATTTCATTAGTAAGAAAGATGTTAATCGTATTATTGCTGATGCAAAGTATAAGCCTGTTGAGAATATTGGAAACAAAGATTATCTCCAACTATTAGCATATATGTTTAGATTTGATGCAAAGCAGGGATTCTATTTCTATCCGGAGGCCGAACAAGCAGATGATTTGAAAATGTGTGTGAATAAAGGTTCCACCTATGAAAAAAATGTTTCGCCTAGGGAAGATGTGTTTGTGACCAAACACGGCCTAAAGATTCCAAATGAAGTAAAGGAATATGAAGACTTTGCGGTAAAAATGAAGGAAAGTGAAGAAGCTTTTAGAAAAGATTTGTTGGAGTGTTGTGTGTAAATTTGTGAATAGGTTCGTTGCCAAGAAGCCAAGCGTGCTGCCACGCTTGGCTTTTACTATTATGGAAATAAAAAATAATGAAAAAATCATAGAAAAAACAAGAAAAGTGAAAGTTTTTAGGGAGTTTGTGCGTATATATGATGTGGGCGAAATTAGCTCGGCAAGAATGTGCTTTTCTTAAAGAATGTAGGAAAATCAAGGGTTGTGGGAGTTTGAAGGTGGATTTTTATACCAAATTTAAGCCAGAAAATTAAGGATTTGGGGCTGTGACGTGGTGGAGAAAGAAAAGTATTTTAGCAGTAGAAAGTGTTTAGTGGCGGTATGCTATTTTTATATGTGATTTAGTCAAGTGTAAATTAGTCATTTACACTTAACTAAAATGAAACAAGTATATTGAGTTACGCGAAGTAACATTAAACATTACAAAGTAACATAAAGAATGTTATTGGATAAAAAACATGTTACAAAAAAGAAACGAGTAACCTTTTCCAGTTCGAAGATTTTACTCAGTACCGAACCTGTTGCATGAATCCATAATATTCGGTTTTAATGGATGAATCAAGAGGAAATTTTCATAACAACGGACATATTAGGAGTTAAGGGAAAATTAGTTGCACGAGCAGAGGAGTTCGTGGAAGAAATAGGTGATAATTCAGGAATGATATACGAACTTAATGGAATAATTGAGGGTGTAGTATGTGACGGCGAAGTAAATGAAATAGACGTATAGCGTCTTAAAGAGTGGAGGATATATATGGGGATTTAAGCAGGGAGATAAAACATGTGAAATAATGGTTGAACATTGGATAAATATAGCGGTATAATTATTAAATAGAATAGGCATAGTGTGTAAAATATTGAAATTGAATTCACTTTTCTCGATGTAAATAAAGTATAAAAAGTGATTTTATAGAAAGTGAGAGGAGTTCGCCTATTAATTGTAGTTTATGCTATTATATGTGGTAAATGCATAATTTTTTGTGAACGAATGAATTATATGATTATAGGAACACTATAATATATATGAAAGGAAGAAAAAAGTTATGTATGCGTATATGATATCAAATGTCTGTAATTATCATGAACTTATTAATTATATGCAAAAGTGTCAAAATATAAAGCCGATGGAAATAGACATTATAGATGAAATTTATTTGCAAGATGATGAATTAAATTTATTTCTGAATGATTTTAAGAAGAATCAAAAGTGGTTGTTTCCGTATTTAAATAAAATGCGGGTAGTTAATGAAGGCAAATGGAAGTGTGTGTTGATATTATCAACAGATATTCCTATAGTAGTTTATTCCAATATGTGTTTGTATGCACAGTATGTTGGAATATTAAAATGAGGAAGGTAGGTACTGAAGATGAGTAAATTTAATTATATTGATATATTTGCTGGATGTGGGGGCCTTTCTCTTGGATTACATAATGCGGGGTGGGAAGGCCTATTTGCGATTGAAAAAAGCAAAGATGCTTTTGAAACATTAAAATATAATCTAATTGATTCTACTAAACATTTTTGTTGGAATGAATGGTTGCCGCAAACAGAACATGATATAAATGAAGTGATTGTGAAATATAGAAGTGAATTGGAAAAACTTGCAGGAACGGTTACGCTAGTGGTTGGCGGACCGCCTTGCCAAGGCTTTTCTATGGCGGGACAGCGTAAGAAAAATGATATTCGAAATACATTGAGTGATTCATATATAGAATTTATTAGTATTGTCAAACCTAAAGTTCTGGTTTTTGAGAATGTTCAAGGATTTACAATCGGGTTTAAAGATGAAAATGATAAAAAGGGTGTTCCATACTCAATGATTTTGAAAGAAAAATTAGAAAAACTGGGATACAGTGTAAAAGGAAAAATGATAGATATTTCAGAGTTTGGAGTACCACAAAAGAGAAACCGTTTTATTATGGTTGGTGTTTTACAAGGTAAACCAGAAACTTTTTTTGATATACTTTATGAGAACAAAAATGAGTTCTTGAGGAAAAAAGGGTTGAATGAAAATGTATCGGTAGGAGAGGCTATTGGGGATTTACTAAAAGGAAATGGGACATTACCAACACCAGATTTTAAGAATTATGAGTCTGGCATTTATGGAGAGATACAGAGTAATTATCAAAAATTGATGCGAAAAGGATTGGACAACGTGGAAGGGTGTGTAGTAGATAGTCATAGATTTGCGAAACATTCTGAAGAAACTAAACGCATGAATGAGGAAATGTTGCAAAAATGTCCTAAGTTAAAGCGAGTAACGCCCAAAGATAATTTGATTACGAATTTAAGAAAAAGAGGGGTTACGGTCTTAGATGAAAATAAGGCGGCACCAACTGTTACAGCACATCCAGATGATTTTGTTCATTATTGTGAGCCTAGAATATTGACTGTCCGAGAATCAGCACGAGTACAAAGCTTCCCAGATTATTTTCAATTTAAGGGAAAATATACAACGGGTGGTCAGTTGAGAAAAATAGAAGTACCTCGTTGTACGCAAGTAGGAAACGCCGTACCACCTTTATTTGCAGAGCAAATAGGAATTGCTTTAAAGGAGATGATAAAAAATGGAGTTGCAGAATCGAAACCATCTAGAATTTAGAGTCAGTACTGCATTAAAGAGCATTATTGGTAAAGATTTGATAAATGATAAATATATAGCAGTATTTGAATTAGTAAAAAATGCATATGATGCAGGAGCTAAACAAGTAGATATTGTATTTGAAAATGTAAATTCATTAAAATCAAAATTGATTATTAAAGATGATGGTAAAGGAATGAATTTGTCTGATATAAGGGATAAATGGCTTTTTATTGCTTATTCGGAAAAAAAGAAAGAAAATAGAAAAGAAGTTTTAAAGCAAAATACAGACAAAGAAGATTATAGAGATCATTTTAAAAGAAAAACGGCTGGAGCAAAAGGGGTAGGAAGATTTTCTTGTGACCGTTTAGGCGCAAAGGTAAACTTAAAATCAAAGACAAAAGATGATAAGAATATCAATTGCTTAAACATAGACTGGAGTGAATTTGAAATTGATGATGAACGTGAAATAAAGGAAGTAAAGGTTCCTTATTTTACGGAAGAAACAGATGATTTTGAGCAGGGAACAGTATTAGAAATTTGCGAATTGAGAGAACCATGGAAGAGAGCAGATTTTCTTGCTTTAAAACGTGCATTAATGAAATTAATTAATCCTGAAAATGATTTAGCAGATGATATTTTTGAAATTCATTTAAGTGTTGCAAGTGAATTGAATGCGGATCGTGGAGTAAAGAGAGATAATGAAAAAGTAAATGGAAAGATAAAAAATGATATCATCGAGAAATTAGGATTGAAAACAACTAATATAGAAGTAGATATTTCGGAAGACGGTCAGACTATTAAAACGGAACTATGGGATAGAGGAGAGTTCATTTTTAAGTTTGAGGAGAAAAATTATAAATATATTGGATTAAAAAATATTAAGTTTAAATTATTATATTTAAATAGAAGTGCAAAATATAATTTTTCGCTTGTTATGGGCATAACTCCTGTAAACTATGGGTCTGTGATGGTTTATAAGAATGGTTTTAGAATATATCCTTATGGTGAACCGGGAGAAGACTTGTTTTATATAGATAGAAGAAAAAGTCAGGGAAGAAATCGTTATCTGGGAACTCGAGATATTATAGGAAGGATATTGATATTAGGTGAAAATAGCGAGTTTATGGAAACCACAAGCAGAGATGGCGGTTTTGTTTTGAATGATACTGTAAATAAATTCTACGATTTTTTCACAAGAAGAGTTCTTCGAACATTGGAAAAGTATGTTGTTGATGTGATAGATTGGGGTGATCCGGAAAAAGAAGATTATGAACAAGGGATAGAACAAGGACTTTTACCGAAAGATGTAGCGGATAAGATTTTAGAGCAATTTGCGGGTTATAGCAGCACTAAAAGAAAAGAATTAATTTCATTTGAGTATAATAAGTCTCTTATAGAGAAAATGAATGAAAAGAAATCTGAAGGTGTAGAAGCTTCTGTACAGAAGATTATTAATATTGCAAACAAAACAGAAAACGAAGTATTGTTAGAACTTGCAGATAAAGTAAAACGTGATACATATAAAATTTTACAACAAAAAAAGGAAACGGATGTAGAGTTAGAGAATAAACAAATTGAGTTAGAAGCTGCACATAAAGAAATTAATTTGCGAAAAGAACAAAATTATTTTTTAGAGCAGGCAGTAAATAAGAATGAGAAATTTCTTTTGAGTGGAATGCATTTAAGCTTAACATATTCTGAAGGTGCAAAGGGAAGTTTATTTGACTTGATAGATGCTCTTCAAAGAAAACATGCAGAAGATGAGGAAATACAGCAATATATATCAGAGATTATGATTAATATACAGAAAATTAATAAAGTCTCACAATATGCTATCAAAGGAAATTTTAATTTAAAGTCTACAGAAGAAGAAAATGATATCAGAGATTTTATTGTACAGTATGTAGGAATGTCAAAATATAAAGGTATCAATATACAATTTGATTCAGATATGAATGAAAGATATTTGTGTATATTTGATGTCTCATCCGTAGGTATAATTATTGATAATATTGTAAGTAATGCGCAGAAGGCTGCGGCGTCTATATTGTATATTAAATTCAATAAAGAAGAGAGTGGTATCTGTATCAGTTTTGTTGATAATGGTAATGGCTTAGATCCAGCGATTAAAGATCCTAATTCAATTTTTGATTTAGGAATGACTACGACCAGAGTGCAAGGTGGAAGTGGAATTGGACTAAATCATGTTAAATTACTAGTTGAAGACATGAAAGGACATGTTGAAATAAATCAGCAATGTCAAACTGGCTTTGAATTAATAGTGAGGATCAAAAGATGAACATAAATTTTAAGGTTTTATGGTTTGAAGATGAAATAGGATGGATGCCGTCATCAGAAAGAAAGTTAAAAAAAATAATAGAAAGTCATAATCTTATACCTGATATTACCTGGAAAAAAGGTGATGAGAAAGACGCCGAAGATGAATTAAAAAAAGAATATGATCTAATTCTTATGGATTTTGAACTTAGGGGAACAACAGGCAATATCCTTATTAAGAAATTGCGTCAGTTAGATATTTACACGGATGTAGTATTCTATTCAGGTAATTATGATAAAATGGTCAAGGCACTTTATGATATTGATGAGAAGGGGTCTAATATAGAACCTGTTGACGGAGTATATTTTTCAGATAGGAAAAGAGAAGAATTATACCCGAAATTGCAAAAAGTAGTGGATAAAGTGGTCAGACGAATGCAGGATATTGTCAATTTGCGAGGGGTAGTATTAGACAATGTTAGTGGATTTGAGAATCAGATGCAAAATATACTAACTCTTGCGGCAAATAAGTTTTCGCCAACTCAAATTCAGAGTTTGAATGACTATACTAAAAATAAACTTGTAGTGCCAGCAAAAGATGAATATTTGAGAAAAATAGAGGAAATTGAAAACAATCCAGAAGCATTAAATGCAATTATTAGTGCGCCAGACTATTTTTTGGATTCATATAAAAAGGCTCGATTGGTTGGAAGGGTAATAAAAATTCTAATTAATGAATACAATCTGAGCTTAGATGAAAAATATAAAAAATTTGCTGAAGTATACTATAATGAAATTATTAGGTATAGAAATGCTTTAGGGCATGCGATGCGTAGCAATGAGCATATGGGTAGAGAAACTTTTATTGGTGAAATTGATAAAACTCCGCTTATATTTACCGAAGAATTATTTCGTCAAATGAGGGCCAGTATAAATGAATATCAACAAATAATCGATCTTGTAGAGGATGCATTTAATCAAATTTAATGTGAAGGATAAAAGCATTCATCGCATGACAATTGACAGGCAGGTGGAAAAAGAAAAATGACATCGATTGAACTGCAACTATGTGATATCCAAGGCAGATTATATAAGCTCTCCGCCCGGAGAGGAATCAGTAGTGCAGCATTTATCAAAGTATTTATGAAATCTGCTACTGCAAAAGCATTGGATTCTACCTATAACCGGATGCAATGGGCAGGAGAAGAATATCTTTTGGAAGAAGTTATCGATGAAGCAGGAGATAGGTTCGAAAAGCCGGGAGATGTTTATTCGGAAGAGCTGATATATTGGATAGGATACATATATCGATACTGGCATTATATGACGGACGAATCCAGTAAGGAAATATACAAACAGGCATCGGTGAAGGTTATGAAGCAAAATTATGCGCGGCTTTATATGATGACACCGGAAGAAGTTATAGAAATATTAAAAGAGAATAATTGAATATGTTTACGGCAGGAGGTAGCCATGCTAGGCTGTTCTGCTGACAAGGCACTGATTTGCGGATTGATAGGGTCTGTAAGTTAGTGCCTTTCTTTATGCCTTGGAAGCATGGCTACGGGTTCCTGCAGTCAACATATTGCATATGATCAACGCAATCAAGAGAGGAAGAAGAACATAGTTTCGAATATAGAGACCGTTTTATCGGACTGGTGATAATGTAGGATTAGGATAGGTTAGAAAAAAGAAACGTAGCAAAAAACAATTTTTTGAATATGAACGGAGGATACAAGCATGAACTACATAATCGTTGACTTTGAAATGAATCCGCTAGCAGGCGAATACAGAGAAGAAAGACAGATTTGCCGCTGTGAGATTATCGAAATTGGAGCAGTTATCATGAATGAGAGATTCATGGTTCTGGGAGAATTTAAAACTTTGGTTAAGCCTCAGTACAATGATTGTATCTATAAGAAGTATGAGACGTTGACCGGAATCAGCACCCAGATGGTTTATGGGGCACCAACATTTGCAGCGGCTTATGAAATGTTTGCAAATTGGTGTGAATCTTATGGAAGTGAATATGAAGTTTATGCTTGGAGTGAGAATGACTATAATCAGCTGACTGCAGAGATGGTACTTAAGCAGTATACGAAAGCAGATAAGATGCGTCCTCTTGAAAAGTGGTACGATTTTCAGAAAGAGTATACTGAAAAATTGGGACTTGAGAGAATTATGTCTTTGGAGAAGGCTTTGAATTATGCAGGGATTGAATTTGAAGGACATATGCACGATGCATTGTGTGATGCGAAGAATACCGCGGAACTGTTTGCTATAGTTCGCAATGAAGAGAGATGCAAAGTAGTGCTGCAGGCAGTGATGGATGTACTGAAACCGAAGAAGCTGAGTAGTACACTCGGAGATAAGTTTGATTTTTGTGCACTGATGGCACAGCTGGCATAAGAAGAAATGGAGGAAAAACAGATGGGAAGAGACGACGATTTTTGGGATGACGATTACTGGCGATACATGAATTCCGGAGGAGATTGTGGTGGAGGTGGATTCTCAGGAGGATGCTCCGGTGAGATTTTCAAATTTGTACTAATTGCAATCGCGGTGATTATCGTTTTGGCATTATTGTTGGGAGTTGGTATTCCAGGTGCAGTATGGGGATTCTTTGGAAAGATTATTCTTGTGGTAGGATTTTTCACACTTCTTAGCAAGTTGGAGAAATGATGTCTTGAGAGTGCAGGAGGTAATGTTATGAGTAGAAGAAATAATGGTTCGGGATTTATTGCAGCGATTATCGTGGTAGGATTCTTTTTGTTGGTTGGTCTTATTATGGATGCAAGTACACCGAAATGTATTAAGGGAGGTTGCGATAATGACCAGGCAAGCGGAAGCAGTTATTGCTATTTGCATAAGCCATATTCTGGTAGCAGTTCTTATAAGTCGAAGTCTTCCGGGTATAGTAGCGGATACTCAAGTAGTACTTCGTCAAGTTTCAAGAGTACCTCGTATTCTAGCACGAAGTCGTCCGAAACAAGTAGTTCAAGCAAAAAGAAAACATCATCAAGTTCATACAGTTCTTATGATGAAGGATATGATGCTGTTTATGATGATGACGATTATGATTGGGATCGCTATTACAGTGATGACGATTATGCGGATGGCGTGGATGATGCTATGGACGAATTGGATTGGTAATGGGACAGCGAAGAAATGGTTTCGAATAGACAAATTAATTGCACGGAAAACTGCAAATAGAAAGAACGCGTTTTCGTAACGAAAGTGGACCTGTTGTTATTTGAAGATTAATTTGTTATGCTTATTTCACAGAGTCGACGCTGTAAAAAATGGAGCAATGGGAGGACCAACATGAACATTGAAGGCTTGGATACATTGGACAATAAGATTTTAGATGTACTTAAGGATAATGCGCGAGCAACTTTTTCCGAGATTGGTGAGAAAGTTGGTCTTTCGAGAGTAGCAGTAAAGAACAGAATGGAAGTTTTGGAAAAGAACGGTATCATCAAAGGATATACAACAGTGATTGATAAAACTAAAGTTCCACTCGGTGTGCAATTTATTCTTGACGTGGAAGCGATTCCGGAGCTGTATCAGGATGTGGTAGAAGTGCTTGCTACAGACAGATTTCTTCGTCAGGTGTATAGTACGACTGGTGATTGTAGATTACATGCTATTGGATTTGCTCCAAACATGAACACATTGGAGAGCCATGCGAATCATCTGTTTTTAAGAACGAAAGGAATTCGTAAGCTCAGTTGGCATCTTTTATTGAAGATAATAAAGGATGAGGATGGAGGCGTCGAATATGTACGATATCAGAAATCTGAACATTTGGAAGGTGAGCAGTCTTGACATTTTCAGATGCAGGGATAAGGTACTGGAAGCGGATGTCTCGAAAAGGAAGGAGACTATTATGAGCGATAAGTGCCAGGCAGTTTTTGATGAGATTTTGAGTTTGGTACCTACTGCAAATTTTGCAGAGATTAAGAGAAGAAGAGGAGGGAAGCTTCGCTTCCCGATATATATTAACAAAAGTCTGATGGAGACGGATTTGGATGCGTTGGAATTATCAGTGCGTTCTAGCAACTGTCTGCATCGGGCAGGCTATCGCACCGTAGGAGAACTTGTGGAAGCTATTGAGAGCAGCGAGGATTTGAAGAAGATTCGAAATTGCGGAGCAAAGAGTATTGATGAGATTATGGAGCAGTTATTTTGTTATCAATATGGTTTGGTTGATAAGGGCAGGAAGATTGTATATATCAACAAAGTATTAGAACTAAATCGAGCATAGTCTTACATAGAACAGGCGATTATTCCGTTTATGAAGCGAGTAAAAAGAGACTAATCAGAAAGGAGTTTTCCTGATTAGTCTCTTTTTTATGCAATATCTATCTCAAATTCAAGCATAAGGTGTCCAAAATTATTTAGAAAATAAGTGTATTGAGCCGGGGGTGTTTGCTTTAGTTTTTGGTATCTATTGCAGTGGGAAGGTTCTAAATGAACGCCAAAACCGCAATACATGCAGCCATTTCTGTTATAGCCCATCTCATAGAGTTTTGGGATTTTAACATCGTATTTGGCAATGTATTCGAGGATATCCTCATCAGTCCAAAAAGATAATGGACGACTTTGATTATCATTCCGTTTGTGAAATACGTTGCATCCGTGTTCTAACCAATCTTTTTCGCGTTGGTAACTTTCGGAGACAAGTATACCTAAGATGGCACATTCTAATCCGAGAACTTTTGCTTTTCGACGAAGTGGTTCTTTTTTTATTTGTCACAGCATTTATCAGATATTGGTAATTCTTTGTATTTATCATATTTTTTAAAGTTCCGGTCAATGTAGTCTTGTGAATTTTGTTTTGTACGTTCAGAAAGTGCATGCCGATATGTTTGTATAGCATTAGATACCCGTTTGGAGAACATAGGATATCCATATCCGCCTAAAGAAGAGATGGAAGCAAGGGATGGTTTGATAAAAATAAGGAAAAAACATGTGATTTTTGAGAGGAAAAACTGGGGCGAAATGATTGTAGAGTGGATTGCCTTGTGACTACGAAAATAAATTGTTGAATTGCAATAATGAAAGTGATAAAATTAGAGAAGAAATTACACTTATTATCATACGGAATCGGATTTGCAGAAAACTTATTTGGAGGTTTGGATTATGGCTATGATTAACTGCCCGGAATGCGGTCAAGATATTTCAGATAAAGCAGCAATGTGCGTACATTGCGGAATGGTATTTGGAGAAGCATGGAAGAATAAAGTTGAACTAAGATGTGAAGAGTGCGGTGCGAGTTTAGTGGAAACAGATAATATGTGCCCGAAATGTGGATGCCCTGTTGAAAACAAGACTGTCGAAGAGTCAATAATGCCACAGAAGATAGAGGTAACTAGTAAAAAGATGGCAAAAAAAACTAAGATAGTTATACTAGTTGTTATTATTACATTAGTTTTGGGTGTTGCTGGTGGAGTGGGATATAAAGTATATTCTGACAATAAGGCAGAGCAAGAGTATCAAGAAGCATATAACGCATATATTGATAATTTGACAAGCGCAAAATTTCTTATGGTTAAAGGTGGGAGTGATGCAGAGGCTCTTTGTAATTTGACATTGCGAGTATGGGGAAATGCAATTTTTCAAAATAGAGACGAAGAAACAGATAAGTATACAAGACCTGATGGTTCTTTTGTAAGTGATTTTAATGAAGCAGTGGCTAATTTGTATATTGATTCGGATACGCAAGATATAATTTCGAATATCTCTAGTAATCAAATGTCAGTAAAGAGATTAATAAAGCAATTGCAAAATCCACCAAAGGGATTGGAAAAATGTTATGATACAGTATCTGATTTGTATGAAGCATATAAAACTCTTACAGATTTAGCGATAAGTCCTTCTGGCAATTATAGCGGGTTTAGTGCAAATAAAAGTGATGTGGTATCTGATTTTATGTCTGCATATGAAAAATTAGATAATCAGTTGCCGGAAAAATTTGAAGTTGAATAATTATTTTGTGCAAATGAAAAATGTAATTAAGAGAAAGAAGCAGGTGTGTTCAAGAAGTTATTAGATTCATGAAGGGAGTTATTTGTTTGAACCCAAGTGCTTTTGTCTGCTACTTTGGCAGAATTGAGTTTAGACATAAGTGGGTATAGCGTAACGTCTTGGGCTTCTGTTCTGTTGAGAGGTAAAAAAGAGTATTTATGCACGGCGGTTGCTTTGAAGACCGCCTTTTTTATCTTTATTAGTTCTATGTTTGAAGATATAATTAAGACGGTAATACTTGAATGCATATACGCGAAAATTACATACTTTCTTATGAGAAAAGAATGGAGGTAGTTAACATGCCAATAGTGCAAGTCCCACTGGATGTGTCGGATGATATTTATATGGGAGTGTTGAATGGATCACTTGAGTTACTAGGAATGGTAAAAGACGGTCAGCATAAAGTGAGAAAGCACATTCCAAGAGCAAAACTGCCCAGGGCGGATAAGGCTGCAAAAGTGAAGAAGGCAGGAGTGTGGCAGGTGATTAAAGAGCATAAAGCTATTGCGATTGGAGTAGGTGCGGTGACAACAGTGGCAGGTATTGGTGCGTATGCATACCACAGTTGGAAGGATAACAAAATGGCGGCTGCTGAGGAGAAAATCGCAGATTTTCAAAAAGCACTTAAGGATTATCTTAAGGCATCGAAGAAGGGGAAACTTAATGCTAAAGTTGTAGATAATCTTCAGAATGCTTTGGATGATTTGGAAAAGAAGAAACTCGGAAAGGATGTCGAGTTAACGATTCCGGCATCACAACTTACGGCATTAATTTACAGTATCTTTACATACACGGAAACACTGGCAAAAGCAAATGAGTATGAAGTGAAGATTGTCAAGCCTAAAAATGGTACACAAGGTAGCATAACAAGTCTGAAATCCTACCTTGAGATTCAGAAGCAAATATTAGAAAACGTAGCATAGAGTCAAAGCCGACTGGTTCATCCGGTCGGCAATTTTGTGCCGGAAACATCAATGTTTATGGTATAATCCCATCAGTGCAGAGTCACTTTTTAGCGCTCCCAGCTTGACTACGTTTTTGCTACTACACAAAGAGAATGTGTGCTAAGATATGCTACTTTATGCTAAAAAGTGTAGTAAATGAATAATGAAATATGATTGCCGGAAAGTGCTATAAAACATTGCAAGAACGGGCATATCTTGGCGTTTTAAGATTGGAGAAAATAGTGATAAAAGTTCTTTTCATCTGCCACGGCAGGTCAGAGATGAGATAATACAGACCCTTGTAAATTAGGGCAAAGTAGAGCATAAAATGTCCTAAAATCGTGCAATTACTACAAGATTAACTACTAGGCTTTGGAGCGAAGAGAAAGATGTGTATTTTCAAAGATATATATGATAGAACAAAAACATCTTATTGATGGGAGAAAAGATCTAATATGCCTAACCTGTCAGGGAATTTTGATACATATGCGGAGGAGAAGTTCGTTGTAAAACATTACTTATCATTAATGGGGTACAATCCAGAAGAATGTAATGTTACAAAATTCGGTGGGGATAACGAGCGAGATACAAATGTAGTGAGTGCAACTGATATTATGGTTAAGTTGCCGGGTAATAGAACATTATTGATAGTGGTAAAACAGTAAGCATATTCTTGATTCTCGAAATGGGAACAATTGGGGTTTGACTTAATATCTGTTTTTCAATTTAAACGAGAGATGCATTTTGATTCAAGACCGCATTATCCAAGAGATTACGATAGTTTTATTGCTACCGTAGAAATTGACAGACCAGGTTTTAAGTGGGGAAAACTTGCATATTCAAATGCAGATATATAGTTGTTCTATGTTAATAACCCAAATGGTGGATACTTCTTCTGTGAAGGATATGATTATGCAAGGATGAAGAATGATAGAATAGTTACATATTTGAAAAGAATGTGCCAATTTGCTGTTGACAGTAAGGACTCGAGCTAAATGTCGTATAGAGATACTTGGCAGTCGGTTGCTTTTTTGTAAATCCTAGCTAAGTTGAAGAGTATAGAATTACTCCAGATACTTTTAGAGAGATTAATAATTTTACACTATTAGCAACCTTGATTTAAAGAAAAAATGCTTTAAACACCGTTATGATTTATGACGGTGTTTTTTGTGCAAATACATGTGAAATTATGGTAATAAATGATAAAAAATGTCAATAAATGGCTTGTAACAGAGAGCCTTTTTTGCTATAATATATCATATGTTATCAGTACAGAAATGAGGTGTATTATGATAGAGCAGAATGAAAATTGGGTAAGTATAGAAGAAGCTGCTAAGTATATGGATGTAAAACCACGAACGATACGCAGTTGGATACAAAAGGAAGACTGCGATATCCCAGCGCATAAGATTGGTAAGCAGTGGAAATTTAAAATGTCAGAATTAGATGCTTGGGTAAAAAGCGGAAAAAGTGCAATGTGAGGAGATTACAGTAAAATGGAAAAATTTAGAGTTTTGGATTTGTTTTCTGGAGCAGGCGGGTTTTCGTGTGGTTTAGATATGGTTGAAGGAATTACAACAGAAGTTGCATTAGATTTTGACCCACGCGCGATTGATACTTTCCAGAAGAATTTCCCAAATACAGCATGTGTATGTGGAGATATTTGCGATGTAGCTATAAAAGATCAAATCATCAGTTTATGTAAAGAAAGAAAAGTAAATATGATTATTGGGGGACCGCCTTGTCAGGGTTTTAGCCTTAAGGGTAAAAATTTAGGGTTAGATGATCCACGTAATTTCTTGTTTTTAGAGTATGTAGATATTGTTGGTAGAGTAAAGCCGGAAGTTTTTGTTATTGAAAATGTCAAGAATATGATTTCTTCTGGGAACGGTTATTTTATAAGACAAATTTATGAGAAATTCACCAGTTTAGGCTATACATTAAATTCTGGAATTATGAATGCCTATAATTTTGGTGTTCCGCAAACAAGAGAGAGAACCATTATTATCGGAACATTACATCCATGTGGTATTACTTTGCCGGATGAATATACAGAAGTAAAAACAACGGTAAGAGATGCAATTTCGGATTTGTCTTATTGGGAATCTGGAGAGGGGGAAGAAATCTCTGAGTATAGAAATGATCCACAAAGTGATTATCAAAGGTTACTTCGTGGTGATTCGACAACTTTATACAATCATAAGGCAACTAACCATTCTCAGGTTGCATTAGATAAACTGAAGCTTATTCCGCCAGAAGGAGATAAAACTTCAATGCCGGAAGAACTTTATGGAAATCAGAAATTTATGACAACTTGGTCAAGACTTGTATGGGATAAGCCAAGTCCAACCATAGATACGAGATTTGATACTCCATCAAACGGAAGGAATTCTCATCCATACTTGAATAGATCAATTACTCCTAGAGAGGCTGCTAGAATACAGAGCTTTCCAGATAGTTTTGTGTTTTATGGTAATAAATGTGCGGTATGTAAACAGATTGGCAATGCGGTGCCACCATTGTTGGCAAAAGCTATAGGAGAACATATTAGTCAAGCTTTTGAAGAGATGGAGTAGATTACTATGAAAGGGATAAAAACATTTACTGGTAGAAGGAGGATAACTGATATAATTGAGAATAGATTGAATGAGTTGTTCTTTGCGAATGAAGTTGAGATAGTTCCATTTGGAGTGCTTAATATTGTCAAAGATAATGAGATATTTAAGAAGTATTTTGCAAAAATGGAAGTTAATCAGAAACCTTCATCCATGATTGTGAAATTTGCTCCCGATTATATTATTTTGAAGAAAACTGAGCCACAGGAGCTTTATTTTTTAGAGGTGAAATGCAGTGTGACACCTTGTTGGGCAGCGTCAAGAGTTAGTAAAATAAAAGAGCGTCATTGTAATCAGAAAATAGATGAGTCAAATATAGGTGAAATAGCTAGAGAAGCTTTATTATCCTATAATCGATTCTTTCCCAATACTATAGTACTGTATGGGTCATCATATAATAGTAAAATACTTATGGCACAGTTCGCTGATAAGATACAGTGTTTATATTGTTATAAACAACAGGGAGAATATGATTGTGAAAATTGTCCTTCAAAAAATGATGGATTCTTTGAACAAGAGAAAAATAGCTTTTCAGATGGTAGTCAAACAGCAAATACAAATGTTAATCTCGATTCGTTTGTAAGTGCTGATGTTTTCTTTGAACAGCTAGGGATACATCTTAGAAACGATGGTGTTAGTGATATCAATAAAGTAATATGTGATTATAATGTAAGAATTCCAAGAGATAAGGTTGATATTGAAAGAGAAATTGAAATCAGAAATACTCTTGTGGAAAATGGGTGCAAATGGGTTGATAGAGTTTCAGCTTATTATTCTGCTTTAGATAATGATTTTTATCATTTTCATAAGAATTGTTTTACTTTGCATGGTGCAGGAAAAGCAATGTATAGAACCGAGCAGGAGGCAAAAGCAGATGAAAAAAAACGATGTAAATTCTGTGGACAGGAGATTACTTGAAAATGGAAAGATTAACTATATATAATGCTGATTCTTATACGCTTGTAAAGGAACTTCAAGAACAGAATGTTAGAGTGGATCATATAATTACTGATCCACCATACAACATTTCTAAAGACAATAATTTTGGTACGATGAAAAATCCCAGAGCAGGTGTTGACTTTGGGAAATGGGATAGAGGAAAGTTTGATTTATATTCATGGGTTCCACAATATGCAAAACTGCTTAATAAAAATGGGTCGATGATTGTTTTTTGTTCATACAGATATATAAGTTATATAATTGACGCTCTTGAATCCGAAGAAGCAGGAATGGTAGTTAAAGACATTCTTGTTTGGCAAAAAACGAACCCGATGCCTAGAAATGTAAATAGAAGATACGTTCAAGACATGGAATTTGCTATTTGGGCCGTAAAGAAGAATGCAAAGTGGATATTTAATAAACCGGACGATAAGTCATATTTACGTGCAATGTTTACTACATCATTAGTTAGTGGAAGCGAAAGACTTGGCCATCCAACGCAGAAAAGTTTACGATTGATGGAAGAAATAATTGCAATACACACTAATCCGGGGGATTTGATACTGGATCCGTTTATGGGGAGTGGCTCCACTGGTGTGGCTGCTTTGAAAAATGGTAGAAAATTTTGGGGTATCGAATTTGAAAAAGAATATTTTGAAATGGCGAAAAAACGATTAGAAAACATGTAAGATGTTTTGTCTTTATAGGGATTCAGGTAATTTTCTGAATCTCTGTATTTGGGTACATTGGGAAGGTGGAACTATGAATATAAAAGAATTACAGAATACACAGATAAATAAAGCGCTAGCATATACGTTGGGATTAATATATCCACTATATAAAGAGAAAAAGTTAAATGGTAGAGAGTACATTCTAGGATGTGTAAACCATAATGCAGGAAAAGTTACTCAAGATGAATTGAACAAGCATTTTAGAGATGTATATAAAATGTTTAAGGAGTGTATGGGGAGTTCTGCACCTGAAATAAAAACAAATAAGACAGCAGAATACACTATTTCTCCTAAAGAAGGTTTTACAGTTCTAGTTGAGAAAGCGGGAGTATCAGAGATTGAATGTATTAAGATATTAACACATAAAGTGCAAGAAATAGCAAAATCTTCAATAGAGATAAAGAAAGAGTTTGTCAAAGGCTGTTTTGATGGAAGAGCATCGTGGGATACAACGGCACATTATTTGTCTATTGATGTAGATAGAGTCTATGAAAGACAGGATTTGGTGATCGAAATAATAGAAAGTCTTGGTATTGTGATAAATAATAATAGACGAGATATTAACCATAAGAAAAATGACCAGATAAGGATAAAGCCGGATTCGCTTGATTATTTTATGTCAAATATTGGCCTATATTCGGCTTGTAGAACCAATATTGTTGAAAAGGCAATGCGGTTATTGTAAGGAGGAACGTAGATGGATATTTCATATGACAAAATTTCAAAATTATATGTGCTTGGAAATACTACATATACGAAAGAAGAATTTGTAGCATATATAGAAAGCGATATGCTGCAATCTGCATTAGCTACAAGAAGCGGATCTTTTGAAGTTGATACTTCAAATATAGAAGAAGAGAAGGCAACAGATAAAGAAGGTGTAAATGTTCTTTTATATGGAGTTCCAGGAGCAGGAAAAAGTCATATAGTCGACTCAAAAATTAGTAAGTGCTATTCGGAAAGAGTAGTGTTTCATCCGGATTATACATATTCGGATTTTGTAGGACAAATTCTTCCAAGAATAGTTGATGGAAGGCTTACATATGTTTTTGAACCAGGCCCTTTTACTAAAATGTTAAAAAGAGCATATGCTGATCCTGCGCATATGTATTATTTAGTAATTGAAGAGATTAACAGAGGAAATGCGCCTGCAATTTTCGGCGATATTTTTCAATTGCTAGATAGAAATGAAGATGGATCTGGGAAGTATTCAATATCAAATTATGATATGGCATCAGTAATTTTTGGTGATGAAAATCATTCAATTATGATGCCGACCAATTTGTCGATTTATGCAACAATGAATACTTCGGACCAAAATGTTTTTACCTTAGACACAGCTTTTCAGAGAAGATGGGAGATGTATCTTGTACAGAATAACGTTGAAACTGCTTCACATGCAAATGAAAACATTGAAGGAAGCAGTATTTCTTGGGGTGTGTTTGCAAAAATAACAAATGATGAAATAATCCGATTAAGCGAAGAAGTCGGTAATTCGGCGGATAAGAGATTAGGGGCATATTTTGCAAGAGCTTCGGAATTGTCTCGTAATAAGTTTCCAGAAAAAGTATTGAAATATTTATGGGACGATGCCTTTAAAATGGATCACTATGCATATTTTAGTGATGATATTACCACATTGGATTCTATTATTGAAATATTTAATGATGATGTAGTTGGAGTGGATCCATTGAAGCGAATATTACGTTATAATGTGTATGCAAAGATGTTGGGCAAAACCGTTCCAGAAGACGCAGTCTAAGATACTATGGAAGGAGTGTCTCTGATGGAGAATGGATTACTTGGACGTTGCCATATTAATAGTAATTATGCTGATGATACATTTGTGGGAATTAGAAAAAATGAGAATTTGTATGAAATATCATTCCCGCTAGGATTTCAATTGAGTACACAAGAAAAAGAACTTCGTAGGGATATTCTTTTGCTAATTAATACTTTGGCAAGATTTACGGAACAAAAAGAATCAGAGTTTTATCATGGTGCTGATTATAAAACATATACTAGTTTGCCAGTACAGGCATATTTGTATGTTATAAAAGATTATTTTGATCGTGGAATTTACAAGGAAAGAGAAACACACTATACAGTGGCGAACAGGGGGAAAATTGATTGGAGAAAAACAATTAAATGTCAAAAGCCTATAATACAAGATGGAGATATATTTTATCTGGATTATGTCGTAAAAAAGAATAACATTAACGAAGATGAGTTGATTACGATTGTTCATCAATATTGCTTGTTTGAAAGTTTTGAAAAATTTGGATGGTTGTTTACGTCATATGTTCCTTCCAGGCCTAAAACAGGGCTTACGAGAAAAATGATGGTGTCAGTTGTGAATAATAAATTGCAAGTTACATTTAATGATAGGAATAGGCTGCTATTCAGAAACTTATTGGCAATATTAAAATATGACGACAATGCCACCGATTTCCAATTTAGGTATGGAACCTATAATTTTCAATATGTATGGGAGAGAATGCTGGATAATGTATTTGGGATTTCAGGCAAAGAAGAATACTTTCCTAAAACAATGTGGAGCCTTGTAGATAATACAGAGTATGATAATTCTGTATTAGAACCGGATACAATAATGATGTACCAAGATAAGATATATGTATTAGATGCTAAATACTACAAATATGGTGAAACTGCAATTCCTGCGCATTTACCAGAATCGTCATCAATTAATAAGCAGATAACATATGGCGAATATATAGCTGAAGGGAAAAGGTTCACAAAAGAGGGTAAAAAGCCAACTGTATATAATGCTTTTATAATGCCTTATAATTCCAAAGCAAACAAATTTCACACTAGTGATACGATGACTGTCATAGGTACTGCAAAAAGCAGTTGGAAGCATGGTACAAAAGCATATGAGAATGTGGTGGGTGTGTTATTAGACGTAAAACACTTAATGAAAATCGAAGGTAGATTGGATTTTTGTGAAATTGAAAAATTGGCTACTTTAATTGAAAAAACTGTAGGGGAGAGAAGATAAATGTTTGACGAGAATAAGATTTTGAACCTTAGCTCGTTTTTGGAAGATGAAATAGCGCCAACTGTATTGGGGGCTTTTTTACGAAGAAGTGAATATATCGGAAATGAATATATATTTACTTATTTCAGCTTTCGTTCGAGTAAGTTCTATGAGTTTTGTGAGAATTATTATCAGGATTATGCGAATTGTATAAATCAAAAATCAGGAATTTTTCCGTATTGGCAATTGAATATATCCGAGAGCAATGATCCAATATATATTTCTTCTAAATATAAGGGGGTCTATATCTTAAAAAATGATTTAGATATTGAATTATCTGATGAACAAAGTGGAAACAATTTCACAAACAGACTATTAAATAAAATTAGAAGACAAAGTTTTCTTTTTGATTATGCGATGGAAGAAGAGAGAAAGGATTTTTTGCGTGGCTATTTAGATGTTGCTATGAGTTATGATGGTAGTGGTTTTTTTGCGTGTGATTATCATTGTTCATCTAGAGCGGATATTCGGAAAATAAGTTTATTAATGGATCATGGATTAATGAATCCTGAATATTTCAATTTTAATACGAGATTAACAGAAGATACAACACAGAAAGATGACCAATTTAGGGTTTCATGGAAATATTATTTGTGCGAGATAGGAACTTATAACAAGTATAGAATGGAATGTATACATGCATCTGATACAAATGCCGCTGAATTGACAATTGATGAGAATAGCCCAGGAATATACTATTTTAATATTGATTATGTTGCGTTGAGTCCAGCGAGAAGAAATGAAAAAACACAAAACTTTATCAGTAAATATAATGCATTCATCAATATGGCATATGGGTATAGGATAGAAGGAAATCAGGATGCAGAAACATTGCGACAGTATAGACAGTTATTCGGTATGGATGATAGCAATAATGAAGACAGAAGAACTACTAGAAATCAGAGAATTGTGTCTCAAGTGTATGATGATGAACCGGATGAATGTGTATGTTGTAAAAATAGGTATAATATAGCAGATAGAAGTTTTTACGTAAAAAGAAGAGTGAATGGCTTGGCAGTTGATAAATATTTCTTTGAAATACATCATGCAATATCATTCTCTAATGGACAAAGCCAATATACAGAAGAAAATGTACTAGATGTTATTGAAAACTTAGTTAAGGTATGTCCTACTTGCCACACATGTATGACTGCTAAAAGAGGACGAGAAGAAGATATTAAGATATTGCTTAATAGTATGCTAGATAACAGTCCAAAGGTAAAGGACTTTGCTGAAGGATATTTTGGAACGACAGATAAAGAAGAATTAATAATCAAGATATATGAAGTGTTACACTAAAAAAATTTTCAGTTATAAGAACTGATTGTATATAATAAAAAACATCTTCTCAAAATAGGTCCTATGCAAAGCTGTTCTTGATAAAATTGCAACAGGAAGATAGAAAAGGATATAGTACTATTCACAACATACGCGGTGTGCTTAGACCGGCCTTTCAGATGGCAGTGGATGATGACATTTTGGTTAAAAATCCATTTGGATTCCAACTTGCAGGTGTAGTGGTAAACGACAGTGTTACCAGAGAGGCAATCAGCCGAGAACAAATGCGAAAGTTCCTAAAGTTTGTGCATGATGATGTTTGTTACTGCAAGTACTATGAAGTGGTGTATATTCTCTTTCACACGGGAATGCGTATTTCAGAATTTTGCGGTTTAACACTAAAGGATATCGACCTTGAGAACAGAACGGTCAACATCGACCATCAGCTGCAGAGAACCTGCGATATGCGATACATTATTGAAGAAACTAAGACCGAGGCGGGAAAGAGAAAAATTCCTATAACTGAGGATGTGGCAATGATGTTCCAAGCCATCATTGAGGACAGGGATACGCCAAAGTTGGAGAAAGTGATTGACGGTCACACCGGATTTCTTTTCTACGATGATGACGGCAATCCCCTTGTGGCAATGCACTGGCAGCATAGGTTCAATCGCATGGTAGGAAGGTATAACGATATTTACAGAGTGCAGATGCCAAACATCACTCCTCATGTATGTCGCCATACTTATTGCTCCAATATGGCAAAATCGGGAATGAATCCAAAGACATTACAGTATCTGATGGGGCATTCAGATATTAGCGTCACTATGAATGTGTACACACATATCGGTTTTGACGATGCAGAGGAAGAACTAAAACGGATGGAAGAATTCAGAAAAGCACAGGCAGAGATTGAAAAGAAAAACGATGCCAAAGCGGTATCGCAGAAAATGTTTAAAGTAGTGTAGTGTTGCTATGTAGAGACGCTCCGGGGTTACTGGGGCGTTTTTCTTTAGTAAAAAGATGCACATCTACTAGCGGTGGATGCGCATACTTTAAATTAACATGAGATATCTGAGTGTATTATGGATATGCCCCCTTTTCCTACAGTTATCTGCCCACCTGAAAAGCATATCAAACCTACACATAGTAAGGATGTTGTGCAGAACATTCCAGTAATCAAGAGTAGTGTTTTGGAGTCTAATTGCGTTATACCAGTTATAAATGTTTCCTTCCATAAGGATATTGAGTTAGGATTATTGGTTGATTCATTCATAATTAAACCTCCTTAGTGTTTCACATATTTTGTAAGAAAATGGTAATTTTTGCATAAGGCATATAAAGCGCCTATGCCACATAAAGTGATAACACTTGATTTCCAGTCGAAATTCCAAGATCCATCAATATACGAAGAATTGTCGTTAAAGACTTCAGAGGTATTTGGACAAGTAATATCTTCAAGAGTCGGAAGAGTTGTTTCTTCTGGTGTATCTGTTGAATGGCGAGCGCATTCGCAACACTGCATTTCACCATACCAGTTGATGTAACATACGAGAACTTTTCGTCCTTTACAAGATTGTTGTTGATTTAAGTCAAATGCATCACAACTAAGTTTGCGGTCGTTGGTTATTAGTAACTGATTATATTCGGATTTATGAAGTGTGAGTTCCGATAATAATTGCGCATCGGCGAACGCATGGGCAATTTCATCTTCGGAAAGTGGAACGTTTTCAATTTGGAAAACATCTTTATTCAAAGACATTAATTCTACTGCGGCCATGGCACGTTCATTCTTTTCGGGATTATCTGATCCTATATGTCTTGCGAGCTCGGTATATACAGCTTTGGGAATAATAATCTTTTTTTGCTCTAAGATGAGACTATGCTTGTTGCTAGATATAAACTGCTGAAATCCGTTAGTCATTAAAGTAGATGTATCCACTAGAATGCGATCGACAGAGACAATTATTTTTTCAATGTATTCGGTATTATTCATGTTATAAACTCCTTTTTAGCTAATGTGTGTTTTCCCAAGCTAGCTTCCGGATAGCTAATTTGGAATAAAGCATGTTCTAAATGGTTTCTGTTGACAATAATTATTTTAAGTGTTAAATTCAAGGAAATCAATGTGTATTAACATATCTAAAACCTATATTTGCAATTAAGAAATGGGAGGCGCGATGTGTTGAATAATATCAAAAAGACGAGGGAACAAATATGGAATGAAAGATTTGAGCAGACAATGCGTGCTCGCAATTTTTCACAACGAAAGTTTATAGAACTCTATAAAGCAAAATTCAAGACAGGAAGCCAGGCGGACGTTAGCAATTGGATGCATATTGGGGAGATTGATGGACGAACAAAAAAGAAACGTCACTTTCCAAAGTTTGAAACAATGCGTAATATTGCTGAAATACTAGGAGTCTCAGTAGGATATCTAATAGGTGAAACAGATTTTGAATCATTTGAAATGGAGCGTGCTACGAATTATGTTGGATTATCATCAAACTCAATAAGTGCGATTAAGGGTATTACATCAGGAAAAGCTATTCCACCATTTTATAAATATCCAGATCCACAAAGCACCGCTGCATTGGAAGGGATTCTTACCAACAATACATTGGTTGAGTATTTAAAAAGCATTTGTGAATTGGCTGAGGCAATAAATCGCAATCATAATCCCAAAAATAATTTTCAAAAGGCATTGGATGAAATACCTGAGAAGCATAGAGATGCTGTGTTTACACTTTGGCAGGATGCCGAGGATGCAATAGAAGTAAAAGGAGTAATTCCTAGCGAATATCTATGGGAATTAGTTAAAAGATTAGACGATGCAGCCTGTATAGATATGATGCAACCAGATATGCATACGCGAGAGATAAATGCGGCTAAGTATGCGGCGCAAGAATCTCATAGTCGAATGATTGATGAATTAATGAAGTCAGACAGATTCCGGTCATTATTGCCACATTATGCAACTTCTGAAGAATTAGAGGGCGTAGTCAGTGGCAAATGACTTTAAAAGAAACAAAGAGTCAGAAAGGACAAGCAGAGATTGAGAAGAAAAATGATGCCAAGCGGTATTGCAGAAAATTAATAAAGTAGAGTAGTATTTCTACACGGCAGAGACGCTCCGGTTATACTGGGGCGTTTTTTTATGGTAAAGGAAGAGCCTGTTTGATATAATGTGACTTGAACAAGTATGTATTGGAGGTTCATGTATGGCTGATAAAAAGAAGATAGAAATAAATGCTGCAATATATCCTAGTGTAATGTCAATTTATCTCGGAAAAAAAGAGGATGCAACTAAAGATGGGTTTAAAATACAACAGGACTTTGAGCCGGAAATAGCACTTAATTTACCGAGGGATGCATACCTCATATATTTACAAAGTGCGGCTAATGAAAAGAATACTAAAGAAATGGAATTGCTCGAAAAGTATGCGTATGGTGTTAAGTTCACAGATGCAGAATATTATGATTTGATATCTTTAATTATGACACCAACTACAAGAAATTGGACATCAGCCAATTTGAATGGAGACATTCTTGCACCATTTGGACTTTGTATGGAGACAACTGAAAATGGAAAGCGTAGAGTAAATATAATAGAAGATGCAAAGGAAACACTCCGGGCTGAAGCGTGGGAAGGGATTATATTAGATATCTTGCGAGAATCAGCTATGACAGTGATAAGTCTTTTTGAATTTGCAAATTTTTTTGAGAGAAAAAATGCCAATGCAATGAATAAAGAGGAACTAAAAATTTATTTGGGTGCTTGGAAATTTTCTTCGGATGAAGCAGAGCAAAAACTGAGCAATGCTTTAAGAGTGGCTTATATGTATACGCTTGTTGGATATTATTGCGGAGATAGAAAGAGTCAATATTCAAGTTTTGAAAGATATTTTGAAGACGAATATTATAAGCGTGTATCACTCATATTCGGTATTTGGACGAGTCTTGAAGATAAAACGCAAATAGAATATGTTCCATTATATGACAGTTTTCATAATTTACGGGGAATGAGCAAAACGGACCTTATAGATATTCTTAGAGCAGTTTTAGACAATCCAGATATCGATTTGGATGATAAGATGATGCTAAAAAATCAATTAATTGTTAGTGCGGGGGTGTTTCATACAAATATTTCTGCGAGTGATGCTCCGCTTGAACAGAGCCTTATTAAACCAGCTGTAAATTTTGTTATGCTTCGTGACAAGGCAAAAAATACTCTTGAGGCCGCAAAAACACTTGAGAAAAGTGGTCTATATGTAGATTGTGCAAATCGATGTTATTACGCTATGATGGATGCGCTTAAGAGTTTATTGGAATTTAAAGGTTTGTTAGCACAGTGGAAAGAAAATGAATTAAAGGAAACAGAAACACACAAATCGTTAGAACATGCCATGAATGATTTAGTGAGCAATGGAGTATTGTCTGCAGATGATGTTACTGATTTTACATTTGTACTTAATGAACGAATGAAATGCGATTATTCCTTATATGTTTTTAAGCAGGCAGATGCTCTTGATTGTATTAGTCGTACTGAAGCGTTTTTGAATAAGGTAGAGTTACTGACAGTATAAAATTGTGGTGGTGAAAATGATGGTTTATAGTAGATATTCAAGAGTGAGTAAAAAAACATATGATGAATTGAAAGATTATTTTGAAATTATCTTGGAATTTGATTCGAATGATGATTACCAATGTGTACTATATAAAATTAAAAAACTTTCAATTGAGCAAAAAAGGGTGTGGTTCCTCGTTGGAAGCAATGACCAACTGAATTGGGAATGTTTGCAAGTTGCACAAACCAAGGAAAATATTCTTACTGAAATATCTGAAGATGTAAACTTTATGCTTTCTTATGATTATTCAAAAATGGTATCAAGAATACCTGCGGATAGAAGGATTAAGAAATCTTCTACATTTTATGAAAATATTTATGAGATTGATTTAGATTCTGCAAGTAATATTGACGAGCGTCGAAAATACTCTTATAGCAAAATGAAGGAAGAGTACGTCCATTTTAGGATAGTGTTATTAAAAGTGGATGAATATTTAGGTTTAAGTAATTTTGAGAATGAAAATGAAAATGTTTTGAACATGATTGAAATCGCTAAACCATTGTACGCAGAAGCAATGTTGGCTTACGATATGTTGGCAAAATATTGGAATATGTATAATAGTGGAGTTGATGGTCAAGCGATTATGTGCTTTTTGGAAAAGCAGAGAAACTATATTATTGAAAACCCTTAGTAGTAAGCCTTCCCGTTTTACTACCATTTCCACTACTAACACCTATTCACAACTTGCTAAATTATGCTATAATTCATGATAATAGAAAGTTCGAAAATGGAACTTTCTATTATATTATCTAGTTGACAAGCAAACAACAATTTAATCATAACCCCGGAATATCCCGCAAAACTGGGCATTTCCGGGCAATTCGTGAGCAAAAATTCTCTCCTTACCAATGGGTTCGGATTTTGCTTCGCAAAACAAGGAGAATGATTACTATGATAAAAGTACTTTTCATCTGCCACGGCAATATCTGCCGTTCCACCATGGCACAATTCGTATTTCAACACATGGTGAATAACTTAGGTCTTGCAGACCTTTTTTACATAGATTCCATGGCCACCAGCAGGGAAGAACTCGGAAATCCACCGCATTACGGCACAGTACAAAAACTGCGTCAGGTTGGGATTCCCGTATTACCTCACAGGGCCAGACAGATTACATGGAATGATTACGCTGATTTTGATTACATCATCGGCATGGATACTTGGAACATGCGTAACCTTGACAGGATGCTAAACGGAGACCCGGAAGGAAAGGTGTTTAAGCTTCTTTCTTTTGCAGGCTCCGGCAGGGACATTGCAGATCCGTGGTATACCGGTAATTTTGATGAGACATATGATGACGTAGTAGAGGGCTTAGAAGGGTTCCTTCAATACCTTAGAAAAAATAACAAACTATAAACGTATGATACAGAACCCCTAAAACAAGCACCCAAAACCAAAACCCTTAACCAACCACCCCCAACCACCCATCCCATAACTTTATACAAATTTGTCATAGAATAGCAAAATTTGCCGTTCCCCCTATGCCCAATCTATGATAAAATACCAATACAAAGTTTTATGTAAGAACAGGGAAACAATAGTTTACACACAGGCTTAAGCCGAGGGGAATCACATATGGAAAAAAAGGGAATGGGACTTGAGAGTATCAGCATGAAGGACTTCATGGACGATACGGCAAATGAGATGAAAATAGAAGATTTAGAGAGTAGCGTGTTAGCTGAGACCAGCCAGTTTATTTCTGAGGCTGACAGAGAGACTTATGCAAAGCATCAGGCAGAGGATGAAGACTTTTTGGCGCGCATGGAATTAGAGAATGCCAAGGAGTTACAATCAGCCGCAAATGGAGCATATCGCACTACAAACGCATCTGGCAATCTGACGAGCAATATACCAAACACTATATCTAACGAAACAACGAAACAATCCGCACCTTCCGGTACGGAATCCGGCAAATCCGGTAAAAAAGCCAAGAAGAACGGCGTGTCCGTTGCATGGATTTTTCTTTTCTTTAGTACCACAGTGCTTGCGTTGATGGGATGTGTTTATTTTTACTTCCAGAATGAAAGGACAAAAACCAAAGTAGATGAGGCCAAAGAGACCATCACTGTCATGGAAAGCGATGATAAGTTCTCTCAAGATGACATGGATGCTTATGCCAAGGCAGAAAGTGAAGCGGCTGTATTGGAAGCCATGGAAGAGATGCGTGCTTCTATTAAGTATTCTGTAGAAAATGAAAGCATTATTACCATGCTTCGTAACGTATTTCCTGAGGAATTGATTATTGCGGCAGACGGCAGATATAACTTTATTCCAATAGATGAATCATTTCCTATGAACAATCTGGTAGCAGAGCAGTATGTGGTGAATGAAAACGGCACCATGGATTATGTGGACGGCGACGGCAATCTGATTTCCCATAAGGGAATTGACGTTGCAAGATTCCAGGGTAACATTGACTGGAATAAGGTGGCAGCAGACGGAGTAAGATTTGCCATTATAAGAATCGGACTTCGTGGCTATGGCACAGGTGAGGTTCATTTGGATGCTAACTTCCATCAGAATATTACAGGGGCCATCAATGCAGGAATTGATGTGGGTGTTTATTTTTACTCACAGGCAATTACCGAGGAAGAGGCTTTGGAAGAAGCCAACTTTATCATTGAAAACCTTGGAGATTATAAGTTAAAGCTTCCGGTGGTTATGGATATTGAGTACGTGGATGGGGACAATGCCAGAGCCAATGCCCTGACTAAGGAAGAAAGAACCACCATCGCAAAGACCTTCTGTGAAGCCATTACAGAGGCGGGCTATGAGGCCATGGTTTATGGTAATATGAAGACCTTCCTCATGATGCTTGATATGACCCAATTAAGAGAATATAAGACATGGTTTGCATATTATAATTATCCCATTTATTATCCTTATGAGTTTACCATCTGGCAGTATTCTGAAAGCGGCAAAGTGGACGGAATTGATGCGGCAGTAGACTTAAATATGATTATCGGCGATTATCCGTGGGAATAAAAATAGAATGAGACGTAACACCGTATTTCGGCATATAGTAATACAAAGCCGGAATGCGGTGTTTTTTGTATGAGTGAAAAAATAGAAAATCTATTAAACGTAAGTCTTTCGGTAGGGGAAGAAGAAAGAGTCAAGTCGGGAATTTTAAATATTGGTTATGACAGTGAAGAACAGACTTGGGAGCTCATTGTTAAGCATAACGGTGATTTGTCCCGTTTTTCTACGGAAGGGTTAAAAATAGAAGAGTTAATTGCAGGCTATGCCATTGTAACCATTAAGGAAAGCCTGATTGAAGCATTTTCCAACTTAGAGGAAGTGGAATATATTGAGATGCCAAAGCGGTTATTTTTTGCAGATGAAAGAGCAAAGCAGGATGCCTGTATTTTACAGGTAACAAGGCGAGAGCCATACCTTACTGGAAAAGGTGTCTTAATTGGAGTGATTGACTCAGGCATTGATTATCTAAGTCCCCATTTTAGAACTCCCTCAGGAAACACAAGGATTGTTAAGCTATGGGATCAGACCCTTACGCCTGATGAGGCAAAGGGGTGGAATTCGCCGGAAGGTTTTGGAATTGGAGTGGAGTTTGATGCCACGCAGCTAAATACTGCATTACAAAGCCAAACCAGAGCCCGGGCTTTAGAACTGGTAGGAAGCACAGATTACAGTGGACACGGAACTGCGGTGGCAGGAATCGCAGGGGCTAATGCGGCTGCAACTACACCTGTACAGAACCCTGCCGCCCCAAGTCCGACACAAACTTCCCTAGCCCCTGCGCCGACCGCCGCCTACGCAGGCGTTGCCTCGGAAAGCGACCTTGTTATCGTAAAGCTTGGTAACCCCAATCCCCGGTCTTTTCCAAGAACCACGGAATTGATGCGTGCCTTAAAGTATGTGGTAGATGTAGCAACACTTCGCAATCAGCCCATAGCCATTAATCTAAGCTTTGGGAATACCTACGGTTCCCATGAGGGGAGTTCTCTTTTGGAACGCTACATTGACAATATTGCAGAAATCGGTAAGAACGTGATTTGTGTAGGTAGCGGTAATGAAGGAAGCGGTGGGGGGCATGTGTCAGGAAGGGTAACGGCAGGGGAAGTCACAAGGGTAGAGCTTGCCATAGACAGGTATGAGACCGGATTAAATCTGCAGTTATGGAAGAATTTTGCAGATGAATATCGTATCACCATTGTGTCGCCGGGAGGCGAGCGGTATCTGTTGCCCTTAGAATATACTACGACCAATCGGGTCAACCTGGAGGGCACCGACTTACTCATTTATTTTGGCCTTCCTACACCCTACAGTGTGAATCAGGAAATCTTCATCGACTTCCTTCCAAGCGGCGTATATCTTACCAGTGGCGTGTGGACCTTTGAGATTGACCCTGTAAGAGTTGTGACGGGAGAATATGATTTCTATTTACCATCTCAGTCAATAAGGGGAACGGGAACTTGGTTTTATAGCCCCACCCCGGATGTAACATTAACCATACCTTCCACCGCTGCAAAAGTCATAACCGTAGGGGCGTATGATGTGACAACCCAAAGCTATGCTGATTTTTCCGGAAGGGGATATGTGGCTGACTATGGTCAGACAGGGGTATTGTATCGTGCTAAACCGGACTTGGTAGCCCCGGGGGTGGATATTGAGGTGTTAAGACCGGAAGGTGGCTCATATCTTGCAAGCGGCACCAGTTATGCAACCCCTTTTGTTACAGGAGCAGCAGCTTTATTAATGGAGTGGGGAATTGTGCGTGGTAATGACCCATATTTATACGGAGAGAAGTTAAAGGCATATCTGATTAAAGGGGCAAGACGGCTTCGGGGAATCGGAGGTGAAAGTGCCACACCAAATCCCCTTACGGGCTGGGGTGCGCTATGTGTGGAAAATAGCTTGGCCATGCGATAATTCGCACCATATTCCCATATAAATCTTGCTACAATTGTGCTATAATGACACGTGAAATAAATGGGAGTATCCGCGGGGGCGGAATAAGTAGGGGTATATGGGATTTATCAGTATTTTAGACAACAAAAAGGTACCACAGTATGAGTGGGGAATACCGGAGTTTTTAATTGATTTAAACTTAGATCAGATTATCAATGAGATACAGGATTTAAGTCTGATGCCGGTGAAAAAGTATTACTATTATTTGCCGAATGGTAAGGAATGTGAGGACTACAGAAGGGCTGTATACGGGGATGTAAAAAAACCACAGGTCCATCAGGTTCTTACAGAATTTGTGGAAAGGCTAGAAAAGTGTAAGGAAGCTCTTACGGCAAAAACAGAGGTCATTCTTTTACGCCAAAAAGAAGTCTGGCATATGCTTGAGGTGGCCTTTTATTGTAAAGCTTTCACCAAATTATATGAAGGCTTAAGTGAATGCGCCTTAGAATCCGAAGGGCTTAAGGCTCTTACAGAATTATTAAGGGAATATACCTTATCGGACGAATTTCTGGCTATGAGTCAAAAAGCCATGGAATTAAGCAGTACCCTTGAGAATTTCAGGGTAAAGCTAGAGTATGAAAATGAGCAGGTCTATATTGTGGAAGGTACTGTGGAAGGAACCTATGAGCAGTTTTTAAAAGACACCTTAGGGGACAATGAGGTACGAATGAAGAGTCCTTTTTCTAAGAAAGCTCATTTGGATGATTTAGAACAGGCGATTATTAAAAAATTTAGTAAAGATCATTCTGAATATTTTAAAGCAGTCAAAGGATTTTACGAAAATTATCAGGTATATCAGAACGACACCCTTATGCGGTTTGGAGATGAGATTAATTTCTATTTATCTTTTTACACCTTCCAAAAGAAAATGGAGTTAAAGGGATTATCTTTTGTCACTCCTACGGCAAGGGGAGATAAGGCAATGAGCGCTTTGGGATTATATGACTTAGCTCTTGCCCTGTCAGGCCTTAGTGTGAATAAAGAAGTGGTAAGCAATGATTTTACCATGGAAGAAGGGGAACGTTTTTTTGTACTGACGGGACCCAATCAGGGTGGAAAGACCACCTTTGCAAGAAGCTTAGGCCAGCTTGTCTATTTTAGCAAAATGGGACTGGATGTGCCGGCAACTGCAGCCAATGTACATAGTTTTTCCAAGCTTCTCTGTCATTTTTCCGTAGAAGAAAGTGCTGAAACGGGCAGAGGAAAGTTAATGGATGAGTTGGTACGCTTAAAACCTATGATGCATGGAGAAGACAACAATGCATTTGTGGTCATTAACGAGCTTTTTACAACGGCAGCCAATTTCGATGCCTGCATTATGGGAAAAAAGGTATTGGAGCATTTTATAGAGAAGGGTTGCATGGGCATTTATGTAACGCATTTAAAGGAGCTTTCTACCGCCTGTGAAGGCGTAGTGAGTCTTCGTGCCATGACCGACGAAAACAAGGTGCAGAATTTTAAGATTTTACGTCACCAAGCGGATGATTCCGTATGCGCCTTAAATCAGGTAAATAAGCACCGGCTTACTTATGAGCAGTTAAAGGAAAGGTTAGGGTAAAAGCGTATGAATGTATTCTTATTATATGAAGATAAAGACTGGGGCAGCGCGCCAAAATACAGCGATGCCAATAACATCATTCATGATTTGGGACTAAAAACCATCTTTTCCGTATCTGCCAAGGAAGTGCTCCGTGAGGATGGTAAGGTTACGGGGGTAAGTCAGGAAGATTTATTTCTCTCTCAGACCATGAAAACAGTCATGATGACACCGCTTACTTCTGAAAAAGAGATTATGTATCGTCAGAAAATGTTGCGTGATGCCATTAAGAAGAAAAAATTAATCGGTGAGTTATATAGCCTTGTGGAAGAAATGTTACGCACCTGGGATGTATTAGGAAGAAAAGAGAACAGGAAGGGTGTTACCAAAAGCTCGGCATCAAGGTTAATTTCCGATATCTATGTATTAAAGCTTTTTGTGGAAACCTTAAGCACTTTAAAAAAGCGTTTGGGGGAAGAAATATTGCAGTTTGATGCAGCGGGCTTTCATGCATTTTACGAAAGGTTATGTAAAACCTTTACGAAGGAAAAAGAAGAAGCCTTAAATAAGATTATAGAAGATATTTCTTTTTACACAGGGGATGCAAAAAAAGAAGAAGATATTCCGGCGTGGCGTGCGAAAGCCACTTTGAAGCCAAAGTTTGTTCTTGGTTTTCAGATTGCAGGAGGATTAAAATGCGATCAGTTTGTGGTGGAAGAGGTTAGTACCAAGAATCAGAAGTTTAAATCCAGAAACAGCTTTGGGGAAAGGTTTCAGGAGTTTTGGAATATGAAGAAACCGGGGGCGTTTGACGTAAGAAATATGCCTGAGATTGGAGAGCAGGTAGACGCCCTTGAATATGAAGTGGTGCGTTTCGTGGTTTCTTATTGTTCTTCTTTTATTTATGAGTTTAGCCACTTTTTTGATGAGCTTCGTTTTGAACTTGGATTTTACAAAGCGGCAATTCTCTTAGAACAGCACATTAACCGGTTCGGTCTTCCTTATTATTTTCCTACGGTTGGCGACCGGGGAGCCTTAAGGTTTAAGAATTTAAAGGAATTTGTCATGGCAATGGAGCAAAGAATTGTGCCGGTGGGAAATACCTGTGATATTTCGGACAAGATGTTATTAGTCATTACAGGAGCAAACCAAGGTGGCAAGTCCACCTTTTTACGGAGCATCGGTATTGCACAGATTATGATGCAGTGCGGGCTTCCGGTGATTGCAGACCAGTATGAAAGCGGTATATTTCCGTCCTTCTTTACCCACTTTACAAGGCGTGAGGACAGTGCCATGAACAGCGGGCGTTTGGACGAGGAGTTAAACAGAATGAGCCAGATTGTAGACCATTTAGGGGAATTCTCCATGGTTTTACTCAATGAGTCCTTTGCCACTACTACGGAAAAGGAAGGCTCCGTCATTGCCTATGACATTGCAAAAGCCTTAACTGAAGCAGGAGTTAAGGTATTAACCGTAACCCATTTGTTGTCTTTTGCCCAACGTATTTATAAGGAGCGGGAAGAGAATCAGGATACGGGAATTGAATTTTTCAGCGCAGAGCGTGCTGAGGATGGAAAGAGAACGTACCGGATGATACAGCATGAACCGGAGTTAACAAGCTTTGGTATTGATTTATACAATTCTATTATTGAGGAGGCGTAAAATGGTTCTGTTTTTAACCAGTAGTCCCGGGGGAAGTACCTTTGATGAAAAGGGGGTAAGGATTCCCTGTCCTTTAGATGAGCGTAATTCTTTTGTTACATTATTAAAAGAACATCTTCCGGCTCAGATTAAGTGTCTGTTTGTAAGCTCGGCACCGGATGATTTGGAACGTAACGAAGGGGTGCGGAGTAACTTTGAAACTGCTTTTAAACTAAGTGGCATTGAGGTCATAAAAACTGAATGTCTGGATGGAAGAAGTGGTGAGATTACCGCTGAATACTTGGATGAGTTTGACTTGCTTATTTTAACAGGGGGCCATGTGCCTACCCAGAATGCCTTTTTTGAAAAGATCGGGTTAAGGGAAAAAATAGCAGATTACAAAGGTGTGGTCGTTGGTATCAGCGCAGGAACCATGAACAGTGCAAGGGTGGTATATGCCATGCCGGAGCTTGAGGGGGAAAGTCTTGATAAGGGCTTTAAACGGTTTATTCCGGGGCTTGGACTCACTGAGTCAATGGTAATTCCGCACTATCAATACTTAAAAACCATTACTCTTGACGGGAAGAAAATGATGGAAGAGATTGCTTATCCGGATAGTATGGGAAGGCGGTTTTATGCCCTTTGTGACGGAAGCTTTATCTTAAGAAAAGATGGCAAAGAGACCATTTATGGGGAGGCCTATATCATAGAGGATGGCGTTATCAGACAGGTATGCTGTGATAATCAAATTGTTTGAAAATAGTAATTTTGTTTTGTAAATTACTTGAAAAATTCAAAAAAAGGCGTATGATAAAAGTTGGGGACAAGATTGTGTATTAATTAAATATTGGGGAGGCATTTATGAAGCAAAAGACAAGACGATTTAGTATCAGGACTAAGATTTTAGCTTTGGCCACAGCATTATTAGTATTGATTTGTCTGGTATTGGGAATGAGTTCATATAAGAGTATTCATTCTAATATGGTAGATATGGCAGTGGATGAAGCGAACATGGCGGCATCCGTTACCCAGGCAGTTGTAGACGGGAACCTGGTAGAAGAGATTAAGCCCGGTTGTGAAGATGGGGACGCCTATAAGACATTGTTACAGTCCATGCGTGATTTACAGAGCCAGTGCGGTATTGCATTCCTCTACACTTTGTACACAGATGGCGCTAAGGTATATTATGGTGTTGATACAGACAACACAGATAATCAGGCAGAAGTGGGAGAAGAGTTTGAAGTATCCTATAGCGAGCTTGCAGATGTATTTGCAGGCGAGGATTATGTACAGGATTACATTGACTCAACAGATGACGGAGACCTGATTTCAGTTTATAAACCAATCCGCAATTCTGCCGGAAAAGTAGTGGCAATTATGGGTGCGGATTACGATGCAGCCGGTATTGTGGCTAAGTTAAATCAGGCAGTAAAAACAGTATTGGTCCAGTCAGCAGTAGGTTTAGTAATCGCGCTTATTGTTCTTAATATCTTTGTGGGCCGCATTATGAAGAGCTTAAAGGGTGTTAACGTTAAGATATACGATTTGGTACATAATGAAGGGGACTTAACCCAGAAGTTAGAGATTAAGTCCGGTGATGAAATGGAATTAATTGCCGGTAATATCAATAAGCTTTTGGAATATATCCGGGAGATTATGTTGAATATTTCTGTAAATTCAGGAAATCTTGGAGAATCCTCTAAGACGGTAGTAGATAACTTGGCAACGGCAGAGATGAATATTACTGAGATTTCATCCACAATGGAAGAAATGAGTGCTGCCATGCAGGAAACAACTGCATCCCTTGCACAGATTGACGAATCTATTGTACATGCTTATGAGTCTTTGGCAGATGTATCCAAAAAGGCTGAGGCTGGTAGCGTTTCTTCAGGTGAAATCAAAGGAAAAGCGGATGAGATACATGATGCAGCCATAGAAGAACAGAAGAAGGCAAGGGAACTTGCCCAAGAGATGATTGGTGTTGTACAGGAAAAAATAGAAGCATCTAAGGCAGTTCAGGAAATTGGTGTTTTAACAGATAATATTTTAAATATTACAAGCCAGACTAACTTATTAGCACTCAATGCAAGTATTGAGGCAGCAAGAGCCGGTGAAGCAGGAAAAGGCTTTGCAGTTGTTGCAAGTGAAATCGGTAAGCTTGCAGAAGATTCGGCAGTGGCTGCTGACCAGATCCGTAAGGTAAGCGATAAGGTAATTGATGCGGTGAACGGACTTGCTGAGCAGGCAAAAGAAGTACTTCGTTTCCTTGATGAAGTAGCAATGGCAGGCTATGAGAAGTTATTAAATACCAGTGAAAGCTACAGTAGTGATGTTGATAACATGAATGGATTGATGAAGCAGTTTGCAATGGCAAGCGAAGAGTTAAGACAGAACTTTGACTTTATCAAAGAGGCAATTTCCGATGTGGATGTTGCGGTTGGCGAATGTACCTCAGGTGTATTAAATGTAGCTGAGATGTCCGCAGGATTAAAGAGCGGTGTGGAAAACATCGAACATCAGGCAGGACTCAACAGAGACATTGCCGGAGATTTGGATGCTGAGGTTAACAAATTCAAATTAAATTAAGCATAACAAAATACAAATAAGGATACCGCTGTTTGATGCAATATCAGACAGCGGTATTTATTATGTCTTCCGGTCAATTTTACTTTCCGATTCAGTCAAGAAAAGCAAAGGCTGATTGACTTATTTACTCAACGCTAAAAAACACAAAAAATACTTCATAATGTGGAATTGGGGATTGAAAAACACAATATCTTGTATTATAATCCAAAGTGTCCGAACAGGGCGTGTTGTAGTGATATATGGGAGGAAAGTGGTAAAGGATATGAAGATTATTAAGAGAAACGGAGCAGAGGAAATCTTTGATATTGAAAAGATCAGTGCGGCGATTACCAAGGCCAGTGATGCAAGTGAAAAGGTACATTTAACCAAGGAGCAGATTCAGGAGATTGCTGAATATGTAGAGTATAAATGTAATAAACTGGATCGTGCCGTATCCGTAGAAGAGATTCAGGATATGGTAGAGAATCAGATTATGGCTACCGGTGCCTTTGACATTGCAAGGGGCTATGTGCGTTATCGTTATAAACGTTCTCTGGTTCGTAAAGCGAATACAACCGATACCAGAATTCTTTCTTTAATAGAATGTAATAATGAAGACGTAAAACAGGAAAACTCTAATAAGAATCCTACGGTAAACAGTGTGCAGCGTGATTATATGGCGGGGGAGGTAAGCCGTGATATCACACGCAGACTGTTACTGCCGGAGGATATTGTAGAGGCAGATAAGCTGGGTATTATTCATTTCCATGATACGGATTATTATGCACAGCATATGCATAACTGTGACCTTGTAAACTTAGAAGATATGTTACAAAACGGTACGGTTATCAGTGAGACTTTAATTGAAAAACCACACAGTTTTTCAACTGCTTGTAATATTGCAACCCAGATTATTGCCCAGGTAGCAAGCAGCCAGTACGGCGGACAGAGTATTTCCCTTGCCCATCTTGCTCCTTTTGTTAAGATTTCAAGAGAAAAGATTAGAAAAGAAGTACGTGATGAGTATGCAATGGTTGGTGCAGTGGTAAGCGATGAAGCAATTGAAACTGTGGTTGAAAAGCGTCTTCGCAAAGAGATTACCAAGGGTGTACAGACTATCCAGTATCAGGTTATTACCTTAATGACCACCAACGGACAGGCTCCGTTTTTAACAGTATTTATGTATTTGAATGAAGCTAAGGACGAAGAAGAAAAAGCGGACCTTGCGCTCGTTATAGAAGAAACCTTAAATCAGAGAGTCAAAGGTGTTAAGAATGAGGCGGGAGTATGGGTAACACCTGCATTTCCAAAACTCATCTATGTGTTGGAAGAAGACAATGTATACGAAGATTCCAAATATTATTATTTAACAGAGCTTGCGGCAAGATGTACTGCAAAGCGTATGGTTCCTGATTATATCTCTGAGAAAAAGATGAAAGAATTAAAAGAGGGTAACTGTTTCCCTGTTATGGGTTGTCGTAGTGCCCTTACTCCTTGGAAGGATGAAAACGGTAACTATAAGTTCTACGGACGTTTCAATCAGGGTGTTGTCACCATTAATTTAGTAGACGTTGCTTGTTCTTCCTATGGAGATATGGATAAGTTCTGGAAAATCTTTGATGAAAGACTTGATATGTGCTATCGTGCATTAATGTTAAGACATCAGAGATTAAAAGGTACTATTTCAGATGCGGCTCCGATTTTATGGCAGTACGGTGCTCTTGCCCGTCTGAAAAAAGGAGAAACCATTGATAAATTATTGGTAGGCGGTTATTCTACCATTTCCCTTGGTTATGCAGGTTTATATGAATGTGTGAAATATATGACCGGAAAGTCACATACTGACCCTGAGGCAACACCATTCGCACTTAAAGTTATGGAACACATGAATAAGAGATGTGATGAGTGGAAGGCCGAAACCGGCATCGGTTTTGGTATCTATGGTACACCGATTGAAAGTACCACCTATAAGTTCGCTAAGTGTTTACAGAACCGTTTCGGTAAAATTGAAGGAGTTACAGATAAGAGCTATATTACAAACAGCTATCACGTTCATGTAACGGAAGAAATTGATGCTTTCAGCAAGTTACAGTTTGAAGCTAAATTCCAGTCTCTCTCAACCGGTGGTGCAGTAAGCTATGTGGAAGTTCCGAATATGCAGAATAATATTCCTGCAGTATTAAATGTGATCCGCTTTATTTATGACAACATTATGTATGCGGAATTAAATACCAAGAGTGATTTCTGTCAGGATTGTGGATTTGACGGTGAGATTCAGATTGTCAAGGATGAAGACGGCAAGCTTGTATGGGAATGTCCGAAATGCGGTAACAGGGATGAGAACACCTTGAATGTTGCAAGACGTACCTGCGGTTATATCGGAACCCAGTTCTGGAATCAGGGCAGAACTCAGGAAATTAAAGAGAGGGTGCTTCATTTATAAATGAATTACGCAACAATTAAAAAGAATGATATAGCAAACGGCGAGGGCGTAAGGGTCTCGCTGTTTGTATCTGGATGTACCCATAGATGTAAAGGCTGCTTTAATGAGGTGGCATGGGATTTTTCTTACGGTTCTCTTTTTACAAAAGAAACGGAAGATGAGCTCTTAGCCGCACTGGCGCCTGATTATGTTACGGGATTAACCCTCCTTGGAGGAGAGCCCTTTGAACCTGATAATCAAAGAGGCTTGTTGCCTTTTTTAAGAAGGGTCAAAGAACAATATCCCCGTAAGACCATCTGGTGTTATTCCGGATATACCTTGGATGGGGAATTGTTAAAAGAAAGTCGTGCAAGATGTGAATGTACGGATGAAATATTAGGAATGCTTGATGTATTGGTGGATGGCAGATTCGTAGAGGAGTTAAAGGATATCAGTCTGGCTTTTCGCGGCTCATCCAACCAACGTATTATAGATGTTCCAAAATCGTTGGAAAGCGGACAAATTGTTACCCTTCATTATGACAGATAGCAGATAGGAATGATAATATGAAACTTATTTCTTGGAATGTAAACGGAATCAGGGCTTGTGTGCAAAAAGGCTTTATGGATTATTTAAAAGAAGCGGATGCAGACATTTTCTGTATTCAGGAAAGTAAGATGCAGGCAGGACAGTTAGACCTTGACTTGGAAGGCTATGAGCAGTATTGGAATTATGCCGAGAAAAAAGGATATTCGGGAACTGCCATTTTTACCAAAGTAAAACCCATTAGTGTGGCTTATGGAATGGGAATTCCCGAGCACGATACGGAAGGCAGGGTAATTACACTGGAGTTTGAAGGTTTTTATGTGGTAACCGTGTATACCCCCAATTCCCAAAGAGAGCTTACAAGACTTGCTTATCGTATGGAGTGGGAAGAAGCATTCCGTGGTTATATTGGCGGACTTATGGAGAAAAAAGGTGTGTTGGTTTGTGGGGACATGAACGTGGCACATAAGGAAATTGACTTAAAGAATCCTGCAACCAATCATAAAAATGCAGGATTTACCGATGAAGAAAGAGATTGCTTTACAAAGCTTTTGGAGAGCGGCATGATAGATACCTTCCGTTATTTTTATCCGGATAAAACGGATGCCTACTCTTGGTGGTCTTATATGTTCCATGCAAGAGAGAAGAATGTAGGGTGGCGTATTGATTACTGGCTTGCATCCAAAGATATGGAAAGCAGATTACAGGGCGCTGCAATTCATCCGGAAATTATGGGCTCAGACCATTGTCCGGTAGAACTTGTCATTGAGTAAGAAAAGGTGGGGCATTTGAAAAGACTGGTCATAGGAATCCTTGCCCATGTTGATGCCGGAAAGACAACGCTTTCAGAAGCGATGCTATATTTAACCGGCAGAATCAGAAAATTAGGCAGGGTGGATAATCAGGACGCATTTTTAGATACTTTTGCATTAGAGCGTGCGAGGGGAATTACCATATTCTCCAAGCAGGCTTTCTTGTCGTTAAATGAAGCAGAGGTAACTCTTGTGGATACGCCGGGGCATGTGGACTTTTCCGCTGAAATGGAAAGAACCCTTCAGATTTTGGATTATGCAGTCTTAGTTATAAGTGCAGCAGACGGAATCCAGGGGCATACCAAAACCTTGTGGAGCCTTTTGAAAAAGTATCATGTTCCCACATTTATATTTGTCAATAAGATGGATCAGCCCGGCATGGTAAAAGAGGATATCTTTGAAAAGATAACGGGAGAATTATCAGATCACTGCGTTGATTTTTCTAATATAGATTCAGAAGAATTCCATGATAGCGTTGCCATGTGTGATGAAGGGGCTATGGAGGAATTCTTAGAAAAGGGAAGTGTCTCTTTAGAATGTATCAGGGAATTGATTAAAAACCGTTGTCTGTTTCCCTGTTACTTTGGCTCTGCCCTTCGTTTGGAAGGAATACAGGCGTTATTAAATGGAATCAGTGAATACTCTTGTGATAAGGTATATCCCAGTGAATTTGGTGCAAGGGTATATAAGATTGCAAGAGATGACAGTAAGAACAGATTAACTTATATGAAGATTACCGGAGGAAAGTTACAGGTAAGGGATATCCTTTCCGGTAAGGATGAGTGGGAAGAAAAAGTCACTCAGATCAGATGTTATCACGGCGATAAGTATGAAACAGTGACAGAGGTGTTACCCGGCATGGTTTGTGCAGTGACAGGACTGTCATATACTCTCCCCGGAGACGGAATTGGCTACGAAAAAGCGGGTATGACACCAGTGTTAGAACCGGTGTTATCTTATGAAATCCGTTTAGAGGCGGGAGTTGACCCAAGAAGTGTATTACCACTATTAAAACAGTTAGAGGAAGAAGAACCGGAGCTTCATATAGTATGGAATGAAGAGCTTAGGGAAATTCATGCCCAGCTTATGGGTGAAGTGCAGATTGAGGTATTAAAGGTATTAATAAGAGAACGTCTCGGAATCGAGGTAACCTTTGGGGAAGGTAAAATCGTCTATCGTGAGACCATTGCAAATACAGTGGAGGGCGTGGGACATTTTGAACCCTTACGCCATTATGCGGAAGTCCATCTTTTGTTAGAGCCGGGGGAACCGGGAAGCGGAATCCAGATTGAGGCAGATTGCAGGGAGGATAAGCTTGCAACCAACTGGCAACGGTTAATTCTTACTCATTTGGAAGAAAAGAAGCACAGGGGAGTTTTAACAGGCTCTCAGATTACAGATATTAAGATTACATTAATTGCAGGAAAGGCCCATTTAAAGCATACGGAAGGCGGGGACTTCAGGCAGGCAACCTACCGTGCCGTGCGTCAGGGGCTGATGCAGGCCCAAAGTGTGCTGTTAGAGCCATATTATGATTTTGTGTTAGAGCTTCCGGACAGTATGACGGGACGCGCCATGGTGGATTTAGAGCGTATGAGTGCAACCTTTGGCTTACCGGAAATGAATGGGGATACAGTGATTTTAAAAGGTCACGGTCCCGTGTCTACCATGCGTAACTATCAAAAAGAGGTGGCTACTTATTCCAAAGGGCTGGGACATTTAGCCTGCACCTACAGAGGGTACGGTCCATGTCTTAACAGCGAAGAAGTCATTGAAAAACGGGGCTATGATCCGGAGCGTGATCTTAGGAATCCTTGCGGTTCGGTATTCTGCGCCCACGGGGCAGGATTTGTGGTACCTTGGAATGAAGTTTTTAACTATATGCATGTGGAAAGTCCCCTTTCAGAGAAGAAGGACTTGGAAGAATTATGTGAAATCTACCATGCAGGCAGAATGAGCAGTGATGAAAAACGTGATTTTGCCATGGGTACTGAAGAAGTGGATGAAATCTTATATAGAGCTACTTCCGCTAACAGCGGCAGTAAGACGAAGGGGTATCAGAAATCCAAATCCCTTGGTAAACGAACCATATCCGCAGCAGAGGTAACTTACCGGGGTTCTAATCAGGAAAGAAAAGAGCCGTATCTTTTGGTAGACGGATACAATATTATTTATGCATGGAATGAGTTAAAAGAACTTGCGGCTATAAATCTGGATGGCGCAAGAGGTAAGCTTATGGATATATTATGCAATTATCAGGGTATTACCAAGGTAAACCTGATTGTTGTTTTTGATGCATATCGGGTAAAAGGGCATGATACGGAAGTGTCCGATTATCACAATATCCATGTGGTGTATACCAAAGAAGCAGAAACGGCGGATGCTTATATCGAAAAGTTTGCACATGAGCATGGAAAGCGTTATGATATAACGGTGGCTACTTCTGACGGATTAGAACAGATTATTATCAGGGGTCAGGGGTGTAAGTTATTGTCTTCAAGAGAATTTGAAGATGAGATTATAAGGACACAGAAAAGAACCATGGAAGACTATGCTGCCACAAAAGAAAGGGGCAGGATAGAATTAGGTGATTTTTTAACAGGGGAAGAGAAAGAGGTGTTACATGCTTCCACAGGAATTTGTGAGTAGAATGAAGGAAACATTACAGGATGAGTTTGAAGCGTTTTATGCAAGTTATGACAGGGAACGCTTTCAGGCATTGCGTGTGAATACCTTAAAAACGGATATTTCTTCTTTTATTAAGGAGGCTCCTTTTGTGTTAGAGCCTGTGGCATGGGAAGAAAGAGGGTTTTATTATTCCAAAGAGGATAAGCCCGGAAAGCATCCCTTCCATGAAGCAGGTGTGTATTATATACAGGAACCCAGTGCCATGGCACCGGTTACTTATCTGAATGTAGAGCCGGGGGACAGAGTGCTTGATTTGTGTGCGGCACCCGGAGGAAAAACAACCCAGATAGCAGCCTATATGGAAGGACAGGGCTTACTTGTAACCAACGAAATTCATCCCACACGGGCAAAAATTCTTTCTGAAAATGTGGAAAGAATGGGAATTTGTAATGCAATTGTTACCAATGAAACACCCGAAAAATTGGTAGTGAAATTTCATGAGTTTTTTGATAAAATACTGGTGGATGCTCCCTGTTCCGGAGAAGGCATGTTTGTAAAAAATGAAAATGCCGGGGAAGAGTGGAGTTTAGAACATGTCCTGATGTGTGCAGAACGGCAGGACGGAATCTTGGATTGTGCAGCAGATATGTTAGCACCGGGAGGAAGAATCGTATATTCAACCTGTACTTTTTCAAGGGAGGAAAATGAAGGTTGTATGGAACGCTTTTTACAAAGGCATGATGATTTTAAAATTGTGCCTGTAGAGCCTGTGGACGGTATGGTGCAGGGAAAGGACGGTACCATCAGACTTTGGCCCCATAAGTTAAAGGGAGAAGGTCATTATCTTGCAGTGCTTGAAAAATCCTCTGATGGGAAAAGGGCAATCATCCCTGCAAAAAATCAGGAGAAGGGATTAAATCCCAAGAATTATCCCGAGTATCTTTCTTTTGCAAAAGAGTATTTGAATACTGAACCAAAAGGGAAGTTCATTACCTTTGGGGACCAGCTTTATCTGGTGCCTATGGAGTGCCCAAGCCTTGATAAGTTAAAAGTACTTCGTCCGGGGTTGCATTTGGGAACGTTAAAAAAGAATCGTTTTGAACCTTCCCACGGGTTAGCATTAAGTTTGAAGGCATTTGAAGTAAAGAGTAATTATGAGGCTTTAGGGGAACAGATTGAAAAATATTTAAATGGTCAGTCTATTGAGGGAGCAGGAGTAAAAGGGTGGACGTTAATAACGTACCACGGATACAGTATAGGCTGGGGCAAGGCCTCAGGCGGTGTAATTAAGAACCATTATCCGAAAGGATTAAGGATAGAATACAGGAAGTGATAGCTTGAAAATTCAAAAGATGATTGCCACGCTCACAATAGGAGCGATGGTTATGGGAAATGGATACAGACCGAATTGGTCAATGGAAGTGCATACAGATATGGCAGTAGCCGCAGAGACTCTAGATGCGGAAATGGCGGATGCGGGAAATGATGCAGAAAACGAAGTAGTTTCAGGGGATGAGGTTAGCGTACAGACGGATGACTTGTCAGGAAATGAAGCAGTTCCTGTGACCGAAACGGTTAATGAAGAAGAACCTGTCACATATGAGTTTTGTGAAGTAGATGCCACTTATTTTGATAATGCTTTATTTATAGGGGACTCAAGAACTGACGGGCTTTCCAGATACGGCGGATTGGGCGAGGCGGATGTTTTTGCTTCAACCGGAATGAACATATACCAATTATGGAATTCTGAGGTCATGGATGAAAACAAGGAATTGATTACCTTAGAAGATATGTTAGAGCAGAATGATTATAGTAAAATATATATCACCCTTGGCATCAATGAAATTGATTATAGCCAGAAAAAAACCGTGGAGAGATTCACGGAAACCATTGAAAAGCTTCAGGAATATGAGCCGGGTGCTATTATCTTTTTACAATCCAATCTTCATGTGAGTAAAAAGAGAAGCTCTAGTGATAAAATCTATAATAATGATAAGATTAATTCGTTAAATGAAAAGATTGCGTTGTTGGCAGATAATACGGATATTTTCTACATTGATTGTAATGAGTTGTTTAATGACGATAACGGATGTCTGAAGGCCGATTTGACATACGATGGTATTCATGTTTATAAGAAATACTATCCGGAATGGGTTGCATGGTTATTGACCAAGGGAATTGTCAAAGAAGACACATCTGTAACGCAAGAAGTTGTGACAGAAGAAGCAGTTACGCAAGAACCGGTTACGGAAGTGGCAGTTACGGTGGAACCGGTTACGGAAGTGACAGTTACGCAAGAACCGATTACGGAAGAAGCAGTTACGGAAGAACCGATTACGGATGCGACAGAGGAAGTTAAAGTGGAAGTAACACAGGATGTGAACGTAGGGGCTTCGCAGGAAGTCAAAGCAGAAGCATCACAAGAGGGGAATGTAGAGGCTTCAAAAGAAGTAAAAGCAGATGCGTCGCAGGGAGCAATCGTGGAATAAAGGATATAAAAGGCATAAAGGTTTATGGGTACTTTTAAGTCTTTTTTTTACTCTTTACATACCCCCTATGGGTATGTATAATGTATGGAAGAAAGCTAAAAATATGATGTAAGCCTTAGGCAGAAAGGATATCAGATGGCTTGTAATTGTGAAGAAAGAAAAAAGCAAAGGGATCATGAGGGTAAGGAATATAAGGATTTGATGACCAGATTGAACCGGATAGAAGGGCAGGTACAGGGAATCCGCAGAATGGTGGAAGAAGACAGGTACTGTGTGGATATTTTAACACAGGTAAGTGCTGTTCAGGCTGCTTTAAATGCCTTTAACAGGGAGCTGTTAACAAGGCACATTAAGAGTTGTGTTGTAACGGATATTCAAAACGGCAGGGAAGAAGCAGTGGATGAGTTGTGCCAGACAGTGCAGAAGTTAATGAGGTAGAAAGCACCAAGACAGGAACTGATGCAGTAAAAGTTAGTGAGGTAGTATAAATGGAAAGTAAATTTAGTGTAACAGGAATGAGTTGTTCTGCGTGCTCTGCCAGAGTGGAAAGGGTAGTGGGCAGGATGGAGGGAATGAATCAGGTCACAGTAAACCTTCTTACTAATTCCATGCAGGTAAATTATGATGCAGATAAAATAACGGATGAGATGATCATTCAGGTGGTAGAAAAGGCAGGGTACGGCGCCACTTTGGTGGAAGAAAAGGCTCCGTGTACCGTGGGTGATGTAGGAGGTGCCGTTGGGAAAGAAGCCGGGGGGAATACCGGTGGGAAAGGTACCGGGAATGTCGGTGAGAAAGGAACCATGATAAAGAGACTGGTTGTTTCTTTTGTCTTTATGATACCTTTGATGGTGCTTGCCATGGGCTTTATGCATCATGAAGAAATGTTAATGATTGGGTTTACCCAGTTTTTGTTATTACTTCCTATTTTGTTGGTAAACAGAGTCTATTATGTGAAGGGATTTTTAAATCTTGTGCGGTTGAGTCCAAACATGGACACCCTGATTGCAGTAGGCTCGTCGGCAGCAGTGATTTATGGTGTGTTTGCCCTTTATCGTATGATGTATGGATTAAACCATGGAATGGAGGAGCTTGTTCACCATTATGGGGGCAATTTGTATTTTGAATCTGCGGGAATGATTCTTACCTTGATTACTCTTGGTAAGTACTTGGAAAGCAGAAGTAAAGGAAAGACAAGTGCTGCCATTGAAAAGCTTATGAGTCTTTCACCGGACCAAGTGACGGTAATACGGGACGGAAAAGAAGTAGAAATTTCCATAGAGGAGTTAAAAGTCGGGGAGTTATTTTTGGTAAGACCGGGAGAGAGAATTCCTGTTGACGGAGTGATTGTAGAAGGTACAACCAGTGTGGATGAATCTGCAATTACGGGAGAAAGCATTCCGGTGGAAAAAACCATAGGTGAAGAGGTGATTTCTGCTTCCATGAATCAAAACGGAATTATCACCTGTAAAGCAGCTAAGGTTGGAAAAGATACAACCATTCAAAAGATAATCCGCTTAGTGGAGGAGGCTTCTGCAAGCAAAGCGCCCATTGCCCGCCTGGCGGATAAGATTTCCGGTATTTTTGTTCCTGTAGTAATGGGAATTGCGCTTTTGGCAGCAGTGGTATGGTTACTTACGGGAGCAACGGTAGAATTTGCACTATCCACGGGAATTGCGGTTTTAGTTATTTCCTGTCCTTGCGCTCTGGGACTTGCAACTCCGGTAGCCATTATGGTAGGTACGGGACGTGGGGCAGAAAACGGGATTTTATTTAAGTCCGGGGAAGCCTTAGAAAAAGCTAAGCATGTAAGTGCAGTGGTGCTTGATAAAACAGGAACCATTACAAAAGGAGAGCCTGTGGTAACGGATGTGATTGTAAATATTTCGGAAGGCGTGGCGTCAATGCATTCCGAAGAAGAATTTATAAATGTTGCTTACAGCATTGAAAAGGGAAGCGAGCATCCTCTTGCAGGAGCCATTACCCGTTACGGTGAGAAAAAAGGAGTAACACTTCTTCCTATGGAGAATAAAACCGCAGTGTTTGGAAAAGGTATGAAAGCTACTATGGGCGGAGGCAGTGGCGTTGTTGTCACTTACTATGCGGGAAATGCGGCATATATGGAAGAGCTTGGAGTAGATATTACCGGATTTTCGGTTAAGGCAGAGGAACTTGCAAAGCTGGGAAAAACGCCATTGTTTTTTGCCGGGGATAAAGAATTGCTTGGCATGATAGCGGTGGCAGATGTTGAAAAAGAGGAAAGCCTTGCAGCAATCAAGGAGCTTAAAAAGAAAGGCATCCGTGTGATTATGCTGACAGGAGATAATAAGGTGACGGCAGAGGCCATGCGTGCTAAAATGGAAATCGACGAGGTTGTGGCAGAGGTATTACCCCTTGAGAAGGCCATGCATGTAAACCGCTTAAAGAATGAAGGGTATTGTGTTGCCATGGTGGGCGACGGTATCAATGATGCCCCTGCCCTTGCCAGTGCAGATGTATCCATGGCAATTGGAGCAGGAACGGATATCGCTATGGAAAGTGCGGATATCATCTTAATGAAAAACAGTCTTATGGATGTGGTAACAGCATTACGACTTTCCGGTGCGGTGCTCCGCAATATTAAGCAAAACCTGTTCTGGGCATTTTTCTATAACAGCATTGGAATTCCGCTGGCAGCAGGCGTGTTCTACAATGCCTTTGGCATTGCTTTAAACCCTATGATAGGTGCGGCGGCAATGAGCCTTAGCAGCGTTTGTGTGGTAACCAATGCATTAAGGCTGAGAAGATTCAGATGATGAAATTCCGGATACTCTTTGAGAATTGCAGCGAAGTGTTGCGAATTGCAGAGAATTACTAAGAATTGCAGCGAATTGCAGCGAGAGTGGTAAGATTGAAGAAAAAGTTGAAATACACATGTAGTATTGGGCATATAGGTAATAATTGTTTATGCATGCCCAAACAAAAAGAACAATTTGGGCATGCATACGCATTTTTTTGAAATATGCCCAAAAAACACTTGAAACTACAAAAAAATCTTGCTTTCACCTTTAAAAGCATCAGAAAATTGGGCATATTGAGAAGAAAAATTAGTATATGCCCAAGACTACAAAGATCATGACACAAGGTAAAGTCATGATACAAGGTAAAGTCACGACGCATAGTAGCCTGTAGAGACACATAGTGGCTTATGAGGCGGATAAGTAATTAAAAAATATATCAAAACAACGAAAGGTAGGAAAAGAAAATGGTTTATGAATTTTATGTGGATGGAATGATGTGTGAGAACTGCAAAAAGCATGTGGTAAACGCAATGATGGAGCTTGACGGAGTAACAGGTGTAGCTGTTAATTTGGAAAGCAAGCTTGTAAGTGTTACTGCTGACAATGAAATTGCAGAAGAAGTATTTGTAAACACCATCGAAGAAGAAGGCTATTCATACAGAAAGTAGATAAGTCTGCGGGGAGCGCTGAAAGTAGATAAGTCTGCGGGGAGCGCTGAAAGTAGATAGGTTTACAGGGAGCCCTATTGTTACACAAGAAATAATTGTAAAAGATATTTACTTTTGCACTTTAATGTGGCAAAATAGATACATTGAAGTTGAAAGGAACTTAAGAAATGCCTATTACAGATGTATTAGAAAGAAATTGTAAATTATACGGAGATGATATCTGTCTGGTTGAGATTAACCCTGAGATTAAAGAGACCAGACGTGTCACATGGAAAGAGTATGAATTAATGGAGCCAAATCCGGTTTCTCATTATCGTAGAGAGATTACTTGGAATGTATTTAATGAAAAGGCAAACCGTTTTGCTAATTTATTAATCCAAAGGGGCGTGAAAAAGGGAGATAAGGTTGCGATTCTTCTTATGAACTGCCTTGAGTGGCTTCCTATTTATTTTGGTATTTTAAAGACAGGTGCTCTTGCAGTACCGCTTAACTTCCGTTATGCTCCGGATGAAATTGAATATTGTGTGAATCTGGCAGAAGTGGATGTGTTAGTATTCGGACCGGAATTCATCGGACGTGTGGAAGAAATTGCAGAAAATATCAGCAAGAACCGTTTGTTATTCTTTGTGGGAGATAACTGCCCAAGCTTTGCAGAGGATTATAATTCACTTACCTCTAACTGCTCAAGCCAGATGCCACTTGTGAAATTAACAGATGCAGATGACGCAGCTATTTATTTTTCTTCAGGAACCACAGGTTTCCCGAAAGCTATTTTACATAATCACGAAAGCTTGATGCATTCTTGTAAGGTGGAGCAGAACCATCATGGACAGACCAAGGATGATGTATTTCTTTGTATACCGCCACTTTATCATACTGGTGCCAAGATGCACTGGTTTGGTTCTTTCTTAGAAGGCGGTAAGGCAGTACTCTTAAAAGGAACAAAACCTGAATTCGTTCTGGATGCTGTATCAAAAGAAAAATGTACCATTGTATGGTTATTGGTTCCGTGGGCTCAGGATATCTTAGATGCCATTGACCGCGGTGATATTAATCCTGATGATTATGAATTATCGCAGTGGAGACTGATGCATATTGGTGCACAGCCTGTACCACAGAGCTTGATTACCAGATGGAAAGAGCGTTTCCCGAACCATGATTACGATACCAACTATGGTTTGAGTGAATCTATCGGACCCGGTGCAGTGCATCTGGGTGTGGAAAATATTCACAAAGTAGGTGCCATCGGTAAAGCAGGATATGGTTGGAAGACCAAAATCGTGGATGAAAACGGTGCAACAGTTGCCCGGGGTGAAGTAGGTGAATTATGCCTTCAGGGACCGGGTGTTATGACCTGCTATTACAGAGATGAAAAAGCAACCAATGATGTATTAAAAGACGGATGGTTATTTACCGGAGATATGGCACAGGAAGATGAAGATGGATTTATCTATCTTGTTGACCGTAAGAAAGACGTTGTTATCAGTGGTGGTGAAAATATCTACCCTGTACAGATTGAAGATTTCTTAAGAGCATATCCTGCAATTAAGGACGTTGCGGTAATTGGTGTTCCTCACGAAAGACTTGGTGAAGCTACGGCTGCCATCATTGAGATTAAAGAAGGATTCACATGTACCGAAGAAGAGATTCAGGAATTCTGTAAGAAGCTTCCAAGATACAAGAGACCGTATCAGATTATCTTTGCTGATATACCGAGAAATCCAACCGGAAAGATAGAAAAACCGAAGCTTCGTAAGATTTACGGTGGTGAAGGACTTGTTGATTCACAGAATCGTGGGTAATAAGTGATTGGCGGATTTTCGGAATCGTGGCTAGTAAGTCTTGGTAGATTTACAGAACCATGGCTGGCGAGCTTGAACAGCAGAATGAATACATAATGAAAAATGACGACCACAAGAACTTTTAGTAAAAGAGGTTCTTGTGGTTGTTTTACTTTGTCAAAATGGCTTGCCTTAACTTAGGCAAAAAGTGGAAAGTTGTTAATGTGTTATTGATTCTAATTGCGCTTGCTTTATTACTGACATTTTGTACAATAGTAGTAAGTACAACGGCAGTAAGTGTCAGTGTAGAGGAAGGAAAGACTGTTTTCATAGAAGGAGCTTCCTCGGCGACTGTTGTGTCTGGGACGGTGTCGGATAATTCTGCCAATTACTATTCTGCAGACTCTTACCTAATTAAGGATGCAATCGAAATTGATTGTGAAGCAAACAGCGGCGATAGTGGCGGAATTGCTTATGTTAATAATGGTGGAACGTACAATGTGGTTGGCATTTGCGCTGCAATTGATACGACGTACGGATATACATATGTTATTAAAGCAGATAATATTGAATCTGAATTGAATGTTACATTTTATTAATTTTTCAAAGGAGAACATGCCATGATAAGAAAAAAGAGAAAGATTATCGCGCTGGCAATTTTGGTTATACTATGCATAGGTGTTATTTTAGTCTGTTATTTCCTTGGCGTGTTCTCTAAGGAGAAGAAACAGGTTGCATTAAGAACCCGTGCGGAAATATCTAAGGAATTATTTCATACGGATACCTTAGAAGAAGTCGAATCATGTGGAATCAAAGAAATTCTACTAGAATCTTATGCAGAATCTTTTGTGGCGGATTACAGGTTATATTCATTATCCGTCAATGTGGATAAGTATCTTGGATATAAAGCCATTGAAAACAAAGAATACACAGCATATTGGATTTGTGGAAGAGAGGATAGTGCGTACTTTTTCTTGATGGAAGACGAAAACTGGTATTTGGCAGAATTTATAGAATATCAGTGCATTGACATAAGTTATGAAAATGAGATAAGCGAGGAAAAAATATTGTATTTCCGTATAAGTGCTGCCGCCAGTAGGTTAGGATGTGCGATTACGGAGCGAACAGATGCGACTGTTTCACGTAAAAGATACCCGTCTTATTATGGAGGAATGAGAATTGGCAAAGAAAATTTAATTGTCTTTATGACAGAAACAGCAACCTCCGAAGATTATGACAATATTTATAAATTTGCAGGGATAGAGAATATTGAATTCCGGACAGTGAATTATTCTTATTCAGAATTGGAAGAAATTAGTAATGGGTTAAAAATACCCGGTTATAAGTTAGAATTTTACGAGGAACATGAAGATGATGAAGTAGCATGTTCCACTGTAAGGAAAATAAATAGTATAGCGGTAGATGTAGATAATAACAGTGTAGAAATTCGTCTGACTGAAGAATACACCTCGGAGGAGCTGCAATACTTCTATGATAATTTTGGATATTCAGAAGTACTGTACTTTGTTACGCCTGAAACTATGTAATGAATATTGTGTGAATCTGGCAGAAGTGGATGTGTTAGTATTCGGACCGGAATTCATCGGACGTGTGGAAGAAATTGCAGAAAATATCAGCAAGAACCGTTATCGTTACAGGATTTGATGTGTGCAACAGAGTGGGGATTGCTTATAATTCTGGTGGAACCATTTATGATGCGCAAGATGGGTTGGCATATTATAATTTATATTATAATAATATATTGGCGCGCAGAATGAGTTGGGATGATTTGGTAGATAATATAGATAATGGTTATCGAGTATTTTTAGGAGCGACTACGATGTCTGGCGGTGGACATGCTGCAGTGATATATGGATATATCGGAAGTCATAGCGATGATAATAACGTGATATGTTGGGATCCGTATATGAATGCTGGAACTGGTGGGGAAATCTTTGTTACTTATACAGATACATATTTTACTTATGGAGATGGCGTTGGGTTTAATTGGGATAAAACGCTTTCATATTATTAGTTTGGAGAAGAACGTAATTTTGTCATGGTGGTAAGATGTTTGCCACGGTTGAGAGAAAGTGTGTGGTTAGTAATTTATGATTAACAGGAGTATTATGCGAAATAAGAAAAACAAAATTGCCGTGTGTAGTATCGGGCTTATCACCTTAATTGTACTAATGATAGTGATGATATGTTATTTTGTGGATGATAATCAGAATAAACAATCAAATGTCGGAGATTACCTTCCGGATAGTGTAAGACTCGACGGACTTATGGGAGTCGAAGCCCCGGATGGCATTAAGACTTTGGATGTGGCTGATATTAAGGAAGTTGATTTAAAATATGATAGAGCCGTGAACATACAAAAAGCATGGGCCCATGGAATTATAGATGGAACACTTGTGGATGTCATAAAGAATGACGAATCCCTGTGGTGGGATGGTAAAACAGGTTGCTATATTTCATTACTTCCTATTTTTATGTTTGATGCATATAACAAAGAGTATGAAAATGAGGCAATGCTTTTGGTTTTTTCTGAGGATAAGGAGCTGTTGAGTACCGTCAATCTTTACTTGGTAAATGGTGAACTTAAGACTACGTGCGAATTGGTAAATCCTTATATTTGGGAGTTGGTTCAGGATAAACCTGACGAGCAATATATCCTTATTCATAATTCTGATACTCAGTTACTTCTTCAAAGTAACAACATTATAATAAAACAGACATATGATGCAGATGAATATACTGTTAGCGGGGATTATTATCATGCCTTGAATGATGAGTTGTTAGGCTTTTCATATTCTAAGGTTACAGATTCACGTTATTTGGTATGGGTGGAAGCAGAGTGATAAGATACAGTCATGTTAATATAACAAAACTTTCCGAAAAAAGGAATTGCACAACCGATAAAATTCTGCTATGATTCAGTTGAATACAACTGACGGAAACGGCAATACACTTGCCGGAGTGGAAATAACCACATGAAGTATTTCGTATATTGAGCCGACCGTCTGGGCAAGAACCTCAAGTGAGGGAGTTTGCCCGGATAGTCGGCTTTTGTGTTTTAATTTGCTAAAGCGGCGTGGCAAGCGAGAGAAACAAAAAGTAAAAGCAAGAAAGGAAACCAAAGAGATGGAAATGAGAGATTTGGCAAAAGAATTACAGGAAAACGCATACCCGGGAAGAGGTATCGTAATTGGTAAGTCAGAAGACGGAACCAAAGCAGTAACAGCTTATTTTATTATGGGTAGAAGTGAAAACAGCCGTAATCGTGTGTTTGTAGAAGAAGGCGAGGGAATCCGTACACAGGCATTTGATCCTTCCAAATTAACAGACCCTTCATTAATCATCTATGCGCCGGTTCGTGTACTTGGTAACAAAACAATCGTAACAAACGGTGATCAGACAGATACGATTTATGACGGAATGGACAGACAGTTAACCTTTGAACAGTCATTACGTTGCCGCCAGTTTGAGCCGGACGGTCCTAACTATACACCTAGAATTTCAGGTATCATGCATATTGAAAAAGGAACCTTCAACTATGCAATGTCTATTTTAAAGAGCAACAACGGTAATCCTGAAGCTTGCAATAGATATACCTTTGCTTATGAGAATCCGGTAGCAGGGGAAGGACACTTTATTCATACATATATGCATGACGGAAATCCACTTCCAAGCTTTGAAGGCGAACCAAAGCTTGTGGCAATTCCTGACGACATTGATGATTTTACAGATATGTTATGGAACAGCTTAAATGCAGATAACAAGGTATCTTTATTTGTCCGCTATATTGATATCGCTTCAGGTAAATACGAAACAAAGATTGTAAATAAGAATCAGTAAGAAAGGAATCATCATGAAAGAATTCGAATTAAAATATGGTTGTAACCCAAATCAGAAACCGGCTAAGATTTTTATGAATAACGGTAAAGAACTTCCTATCAAAGTATTAAACGGAAGACCGGGATATATTAATTTCCTGGATGCTTTTAACGGCTGGCAGCTTGTAAAAGAATTAAAAGAAGCAACAGGACTTCCGGCAGCTACTTCTTTTAAACATGTTTCTCCTGCAGGCGCAGCAGTAGGACTTCCTTTATCAGATACTCTTGCAAAAATTTACTGGGTAGATGACCTTGGAGAATTATCACCACTTGCATGTGCTTATGCAAGAGCCAGAGGCGCTGACAGAATGTCATCTTTTGGTGACTTTATTGCCCTCTCAGATGTATGTGATGTATCAACAGCCAACATCATTAAAAGAGAAGTGTCTGATGGTGTTATCGCACCGGGATACGAACCGGAAGCACTTGAGATTCTTTGTGCTAAGAAAAAAGGAAATTACAATGTAATCGAAATTGATCCTTCTTATGTTCCTGAACCAATCGAGCACAAGGATGTATTTGGTATTACTTTTGAACAGGGAAGAAACGAGCTTGCAATCAACAATGAATTATTACAGAATGTAGTAACTGCTAATAAGGACATTCCTGAAAGTGCAAAGAGAGATCTTCTCATTACATTAATCACATTAAAATATACACAGTCTAACTCAGTTTGCTATGCAAAAGACGGACAGGCAATCGGTATCGGTGCAGGACAGCAGTCAAGAGTTCATTGTACAAGACTTGCAGGAAGCAAGGCTGATAACTGGTTATTAAGACAGTCACCAAAGGTATTGGGACTCCAGTTTGTAGACACCATTGGACGTGCAGACAGAGATAATGCTATTGATAACTATATCGGCGACGAATATATGGACGTTCTTGCAGAAGGTGCTTGGCAGAAGGTATTCAAGGTAAAACCGGAAGTATTTACTGCAGAAGAAAAAAGAGAATGGCTCTCACAGATGGATGGCATTGCATTGGGTTCAGATGCATTCTTCCCATTCAGTGATAACATTGAAAGAGCTAAGAAAAGCGGTGTAAAATACATTGCTCAGCCGGGTGGTTCAGTACGTGATGACGCTGTTATTGAATGTTGTGATAAATACGGCATGGCAATGGCATTTACAGGCATCAGATTGTTCCATCACTAATAAAGACGAATCACATATATAGACTTAGTAAAAGCGCACAAAAATCTTGTGCGCTTTCTTTGTGACTATTTACCAAAAAAGCGAAACAAAACGAAAAAACGCTGACATTTTAAAAAATCATTTGATAAAATAGATGTGTATTGGCGGTGTTGTTTTTTTCGGCAAATGGAGGTAACTATGTTTCAAATTGGAGAATATGTTGTATATGGAAGTACAGGTGTATGTAAAGTAGTAGACATTGGCCCAATGAACCTTCCGGGTGTGGATAAGAACCGAAAGTATTATACGTTAGAACCGGCCTATTCAAAGGGAAGTAAAGTATTTACTCCTGTAGATAATAATAAGAATGTAATCAGGCCGATTCTTACCGAGGATGAAGCGAATCAACTGATTGAAGAGATTGATGAACTGGAGAATATCTGGATTAAAGACGAGAAGAATCGTGAGCTGCAATACAGAGAAGTGCTGCAGACCTGTGATTGCAGGGAAGCATTCCGCATTATTAAGACTCTTTATTCCCGTAAGATGTCACGGATTGCCGAAGGAAAAAAGGTGACGGCCAGTGATCAGAATTATCTTCACATTGCGGAAGACAGAGTTTATGGTGAACTTGCAATTGCATTAAGCCGTCCGAAAGAGAAGATGGCAGAATATATAACAGAATGTATTGCGAAAAAGGAACAGGCATTGGTAACGATGGAGTAGAATATTAAAGTAGTGATATATGGCAGGAATCCTTATAGTTAAGGATTCCTGTTTTTATTTTCGGGAAAGACCTTGTCACACTTAGCATGGCAAGAGACTCTTTGTGCAAATTATGCATATAAATAATATGAGATTTATATGGTTAGAATTATAGTTTATTTGTGTTATGATACATGTGGGGATTGGCGGATAAGAAAGCTATAGGTGGTAAAGAAGGTATCGTATGATTAAAGTAGAAGGATTGGATAAGTATTTCAACAGACGTAAGAAAAATGAAATCCACGTTATTCATAATACTACGCTTACTTTTGGAAATTCCGGACTTGTGTGTATTTTAGGGGAAAGCGGTTCGGGAAAGACCACATTACTTAACGTAATGGGAGGTCTGGATTCTTTTTCAGGTGGAAGTATTACTGTGGATGAGGAGAGGCTTGACAGATATGTTCCTAAAAAAATGGACAAGCTTCGCAACAGAAAATATGGTTATATTTTCCAAAATTATTATCTGCTGTCAGAGTATAGCGTGGAGTATAACATAAAAGTGGCGCTAAAATGCTTTGATATGTCAGAAGAAGAACTGGATGACAGGGTGAATTATGTCCTGAATGCGGTAGAAATGCGGCGATATAAGAACAAGCCGGTTTCAGAGCTTTCCGGAGGACAAAGACAAAGGGTTGCAATCGCAAGGGCGTTGGCAAAAACTCCGGATGTTATTTTTGCTGATGAACCTACCGGAAACTTGGATGAGAATAATACCCTTAGGGTCATGTCAATCCTAAAAAAGATATCGAAGGATTGTCTGGTTATTCTGGTTACCCATGAGGAGAGAATTGCCCGGTTTTTTGCAGACAGAATTATTAAAGTGCAAGATGGTGTGGTTACGGAGGACGTGGAAAATGTAAAAAGCGTTTCCTATACCAATGAAGCGGACGCAGATATCTATCTTGGTGAATTTAAGAAAAAAGAAATAACGACTGACGGGGGAGTTATCAACGTATACCATGACGGGGCAGTAGAACCCTTTATGCTTAACATGGTATTTTCAAATGGAAAACTGTATATCGAAAGCCGGTCAGAGGTTAAGGTTTTGTATATTACGGATGAGTCTGAAACCCAATTGGTGGATGGCACCAAACCTGAAATGAAGCAGGAAGATTTGGAAGAGTTTTCTTTTGAACTTAAGAAGGTTCCAGCGGGAGGAAACAATAAGCTGTCACTTAGCGAGCTGTTTACCATGGCAAGATATAACTTAAAGAATATGGGGAAAAAACAGATTTTCATGCATGTGATTTTCGTGCTTGCTTCTATCATGATGCTTTTAACGGCATCGGATTTATATAGGGTTGCTTTTGCAAAACCTTGGGAAATGGTATCGAATGATTCCCATTATGTCACAGTTCAGTGTATGCATCCGGGAATTGCTGAGGAGGCCATGGCAAGGTTTGATGGCCAAAGTAAGCTTAGGGGAGAAAAATACAGCAATATAAAAATGGGGTTAAAGATAACCTCTAATAATTATAGTCAGTTAAAAGAATTAGATAGGACTTTAACCGGTTTTTCCTATGTGGATGTGAAGTACTTGGATGAAAGTCTTATGCTTTATGGCCGTATGCCGGAGAATGAAAATGAGATTGTGATTGAAAAATCAGTGTTGGATAAGGTACTAAATGGTAACACCATTCTTTCCACTGCTTTTGATACAGCTAAGGATTTTCTGGGAGAAGTAGTATATTGCAGTGCGCAAAATGTGAATTTTACCATATGCGGAATCAGTGACGGGAATGAAATGTCAGCCTATGTTGCACCAAAATGGATTGGGTTGGCATCCTTAAATGATAATGATTATTATAATCGGAAAAACTTTCAGGTTTATACAGAGAGCCCGGAAGAGGTGGCTACATATTTTAATAATTTAAATGAAGAATTTGAAGAGTATTATGACGGATTCAATGTATATCGTGATCCGGTTATTCAGGCTTCTTATCCATACGGGAAGGATAAAGAAGCTTATCATGAAAGGGTAAAAAATGACATATCCTTAAGACTGATGATTACCGGGATTGTAGTGTTGTTATCTGTTATTGTACTTGTGTTTACCATGAAAGCCAATGCGTTACGAAGGACGGAAGAACTGGTTGTCTATCGGTTAATTGGTATTACACCGGGAAACATTATGCTGTCCTATGTATTTGAAACCATAATCATTACGATAAAAACCCAACTGGTTCCTATTATCATAGCAACCGGAGTGTGCAAATATTTATCGGGAGTAATCCGGTTTGATTTGTTATCTCTTTGTCCGTGGGGATATCTGCTTTTGTTAATTGCGGGTACTTTTGCTATAAATTCATTGGTGGCTGTTTTGTCTGTGCGAGGGATTATCAGACGTCCGCCTGCACAGCTTGCTGCTAAGAATTAGAAAGGGGTGTAGTGATAAATATGGGAATCAGATTAGAAAATATATCAAAATTTTATACATCTGCCACCAATGTTACCATGGCACTCCAAAAAATTAATCTGGAATTTGGTAACAAAGGTTTTGTGGCAATTACCGGTGAAAGCGGAAGCGGAAAGTCTACCCTGATTAAGGTTTTGTCCGGTATGTTAAGCTTTGAGGAAGGGGAACTGTATATTGATGAACGTCCCATGTCTGTATGTGAAGAAAGTGATTGGGAAGAGTACAGAAGGGGTAAGATTGGTTTTGTATTTCAGGAATATAATCTGATTGATGAATATACAGTCCTTGACAATGTGGAAAGTGCTATCATTATCCGCGGAATCAGAAAAGAAAATATTATAGATTATGCTAAAAAAATGATAGAAAAAGTAGGCCTTGCAGGATTAGAAAATCAAAGGGCATCCAAGCTTTCCAGCGGGCAAAAGCAACGCCTTGCCATAGCGCGCGCCTTGGCAAAGGAGGCAGATATCATTATAGCAGATGAGCCAACCGGAAACCTTGACAGTGAGAATGGTCAAAAAATCATGGAGTTATTCGGCGAGATTGCTAAGGACAAGCTGGTAATTATGGTGACACATAATTATCCGCAGGCAGAGCCATATGTAGACAGGCAGATAAGACTCTTTGACGGTAAAGTGGTGTCTGATACGGGGATGACTATAACAGAGCAGTCCGGTAGTGATGCGAAAGGTGGTAACCAAGAAACTAAGAAGAATAAGTGGTCAGGAGTTTTTCTTGCGTGGAAGTACACATTAAAGAATATCGTAAGGCAGCCTATGCGTCTTTCGTTTATTGCATTGTTTGTGGTTATAACTGCGGTGGTTTCTTTTTTCTTTTTAGGACAGATTGTGAGTCATTATGATGACACGTACACCAAGGATTATGATGATGATGTATTTGCGTATGAGAATGACAGGCGTATCGTAGTAAAAAAGAGTGATGACAGTGTTATGACAAAAGAGGATTATTCTTTTTTTGCCACCATAGATAAGGTACTTGAGGTGGAAACCTATGATTTGTGTAATGACATAAGGTATTACGGAATACCCGGGGAGGACTATTACATCACTTACTATGAACAGAGTTATTGGTATATGGATGAGCCGGTTACGGTCCGCAGTGTCAGTTTTTCGGATGAGGCTGAACCAAAATTCATGCGTTCTGCTTCTTGTATCAGAGAGAGTGATTTAAAAGAGGGAAGATTACCAAAGAAGCGTAATGAGATTGTGGTCTACAGTGATTTAACAATGGAGGAATTAGATTCCTTTAAGGTGTTTTTCCAAAACGAAGATGTGTGGAGCAGTGTTTTCTATGAATATGACTTTGAGGTAGTGGGTGTTTTAAAGGAAAAAACAACTCAGATATATTATTCTGAAGCATTTTGCGATATGTTAACAGCTTCCTATAAGCAAGGGGGAGTAACCTTGGAGGGAGCATGGTGTACTATTGATGAGCAGTATAAATACAGAGGCATTTTGTATCCCATGATTGGAGAAAATCTGACAGGACAGGAAATGCAGTTATCCGCCGCTTATTATCCTGCATATACCCGTTGTGCCGGATTGGCACACATGCATTGCATCAGTTTTGACAATGAGCATTCTGCGGCAAACATATATGTGGATAAGCTTACTGTGGAAGGAGAGACAGAAAAGCTTCAGTACAAGGATATGTACATAGGGGAAAGTAATGAAGAACTGCAGGCTGCATTCATCAATATAAGCGAAGATTTCTTCTATGAATTATGTGATTACGGAAGCCATCAGGCATCCCTGTATATTGAGCACTATGCGTATACGGATGAAGTGTTAGAAGCCTTAAAAGAGGCAGGGTATGATGGGGTAAGCTCATATAGGATAAGTTCTGTTGAGTATAATACGGATAAGGTGGAAAACAGAATTATATTGTTGCTAACTTCTTTTGCGATCCTTATTGTAATAGCACTTTTAGAGATGTTTATTGTATCTTCATTCTTAAAGCTTAAAAGAAAATTCTATTCCGTATTTGGTTTCTTGGGAATGGAAATGGGTGTATTAAAGAAAATGAACTATTTTGAAGTGAATCTGTATACGGTAGTAGCGGTTTTACTTACAGTGATATTTGGTTTGATGGGTGGATTAAAGGAGCTTACGGTTTATTTTAAACCGGTCCACTATATGATTTATTTTCTTTATAATTTTGCATTAGCACAGATTACGGTTATCCTGTTTAACCGATATTTGGATAAGAAAGTGTTTCGGAATAAGAAATAGAAAGGGAGTCTTTGGATGGCCCCTGTCTGATTGACAGAGGGCTATTATAAAGACTCCCTTTGTTTATGTACTTATTTTATTTTTTGTTTGCTTTTAATCCATCAATATAAATCTTGGTTTCTGCAACAACAACGCCGCTTAATGCTACAAGAGCAATTAAGTTAGGGATTGCCATTAAACCGTTAAAGATATCCGCGATAGTCCATACAGCCTTAACAGTCATGAAAGGTCCGATGAATACTGCTAAGATATATAACCAACGATATGCTTTTACTGCTTTTTGTTTTCCATTTGTCAGGTATTCAAGACAACGTTCAGAGTAGTAATCCCAACCTAAGATAGTTGTAAACGCGAAGAATACAAGGCAAATCATTAAGAGGAATGCAGCTACCTGATTTGGCATTCCTAATGGAGAAAGACCGTCCTGGAATGCTTTTGAAGTAACATCAACACCATCAAGGCCAACGTTCCAAGCACCTGTAATTACGATGGTTAAACCTGTCATAGTACAGATAATAAGAGTATCAATTACAGTACCTAACATTGAGATAAGACCCTGCTGTGCCGGTGATTTTGACTGGGCAGCGGCAGCGGCAATAGGAGCACTACCAAGACCTGCTTCGTTAGAGAAGATACCGCGGGCGATACCTTTCTGCATTGCTACCATGACAGCACCCAAAGCACCGCCGGCTACAGCACGCATACCGAATGCACTTTCAATAATTTCTTTAAAGGCCCCCGGAACCTTGTTAATGTTAAGAATTATTATTAATAATGCTACAATAACGTATATAATTGCCATAAATGGCACGATGACCTGTGCAACCTTTGAGATTCTCTTTAATCCGCCGATAATAACAAGTGCTACACAAATTGTTAAGATAATACCGGCAATAATAACTGACCATGAGTAGGTTGAACCAAATAACTCTACGCTGGCAGAAGTATTAGGATCAAAGAATCCCTTTACTGCACTTGTGATACCGTTAATCTGTGTAAATGTACCAATACCGAGAAGACCTACACAAACACCAAAGAATGCAAAGAGCTTAGCAAGCCATTTCCATTTGCTGCCCATACCTTTTTCGATATAGTAGAAAGGACCTCCAACAATATGTCCGTCTTCTGCAGTCTGTCTATATTTAACAGCAAGAAGACATTCCGCATATTTGGTGGCTGTTCCTAAAAGAGCTGCAACCCACATCCAGAATAATGCACCGGGACCACCTGCTACGATGGCGGTAGCGACACCTACGATGTTACCGGTACCGATGGTGGCACTTAATGCAGTACAAAGAGCTGCAAAGCTTGATACTTCACCTTCGCCGGAAGTATCGTTTTTGAACATTTCTTTTACTGCGCGGCCAAGCTTGGTAATTTGTAAACCTTTAACACGAATTGTAAGGAAGATACCAACTGCAAGGATTAATACGATGAGCGGTACACCCCAAACAAAGTCGTCAATGGTTACGAGAATGTCTGTAAATTTGTTTAACATTTTGTTTCCTCCTGAAAATATATTAAAAAAAACATAGAAAAAAGAGCTGATAATCTATCAGCCCTCCAGAGTAGAACATGCATATTAGATGCTCTGTCCTTTTGCCTGAGAGATTGGCAGATACCTGCCGTACACCTTCGGCGCTTTGCTTTACAAAGACTCTCCAGAGTGTATGCGTGATTTACATACAACGAGATAATACCATAGAATGTGGTTTCAAGCAATAAAAAATATAAAATGAAAGAAATAAATTGTGAATAATCATTATTTGTATGATATAATGAGGCTTGCAACATCTCTATTGTTTAGAATATGGTTAATGAGGGATATATATGAAAATCGAGTACGGTGACGTTTTAAATATGAAGTATTATGAATATGGGCAGCCTTTTACCGGAAGCCTTGGGGAAATGTGCTATAGGATTGAGAGAAATCCTTTGGAGGACGTGCATTTTACGCCACCCGCCAAAAGAGAACCATCTACCTTAAAGGCAATTGTTTGGAAGGGACCATTTAATTATGCTACAACTGAGGAAGAAAAAATCGAAAAAGAATTTGATTTTTCCAACGAGGGGAAGAATGAGTTGGTAGACTGGCTGAATGCCATTCATGATGAAAAATATAAATAGGATAGAACAATAAAACCGCAGGCGTTTACCTGCGGTTTTTGAATTACTAAACGGTGTAAACCATATCGTCTGCTTAAGCAGTCATGCCGTTAGCTGTTTTATACTGATAAATCATTTCGGCATGAGTCTGTTCTTCTGTCTGGATGTGATTTAATAATTCGCGTACTTTATGGGATGCAAACTGGAATAAGTCATCGTTATAAGCGCCGGATACATATTTTTCATTGGCAATACTGTCAGTGCATAATAGTTGGTCGTGTTTTTTGTCTTCATCATTGCTCATTGCAGAGTAATGTCCTTTCGGATGATATGTGACAGCAGCACTTTCCTTATTATGAGGAACATCCGGCACGCTCCCTGCAAGTACTTGGTTTAATGAGTTTAAGTGCTCCTCTTCATCCTTTTTAATCTGAGTAAATAATTCTTTTAACTCAGGGTCTTTGGCACTGTCAGCATAGAATGCATATTTATCTACACATACCTGTTCCTGGGTTTTTAAATCTTTGATGAGTTCGGTTTCTTTTTGGGTTAACTGCATCGTGATTCTCCTCTCTATCATTGTTATCTTTTATTATTGCCTTTACTTGGGAAAATATACGAAAATCTATTGTATATTTGTCTGTTTATTGTTAAAATGTATAGACAATAGTTTGACAAAAACTGAGGCTTTTGCCAAAATAGGGACAATAGAGCGGGATTACGCTCCCAAAACGGAGGATACAGGCATGATGAAGAAAAAGAAAAAAGAACAGGGTATTGATTTAAACTATGTAAAGAGATTGGAAGAAAATGAAAAAAGATTGTCGGATTCTGCGAAGCAGATTTTAGATGTGGCAAGTAATATAAGTTCTTTTGATGTGGGAATGGGTTTTATTTCAAAACAGTTATTGGATATTGCGGCTAATATGGATAGTGTCAGCCAGTCAAACTTAGCAGTAATTGAGGAAACCACTGCTACTATGAATCAGGTCACAGAGACGATTGACACTACTGCAGGAACTTTGAATAAGCTTGCAGAAGATTCTAAGGAATTTGAAAAGAAGAATCTTGAAAGTAAAGAATTAATCAGTAATGTAAGTGATTTAAAAGAAGACGTAATTGCTGATACAGATATTATGAATCAGAAGATTGAACAGTTAGTAGAGCTTGCAACAGCAGTTGGTAAGATAGTTGACAGCGTGGCTGCTATTGCAAATCAGACGAACTTACTTGCATTAAATGCTTCTATTGAAGCAGCACGTGCCGGAGAACATGGTAAGGGATTTGCGGTAGTTGCAGAAGAAATCCGTAAGCTTGCTGATGATACAAAACAGAACCTGGAAGGTATGAGAGGCTTTGTGGAGAAGATTTACACTGCGGCAGGTGAAGGTAAGGAAAGTATGCAGCGTACTTATGAGTCTACTAACCAGATGGGTGAAAAGATTGATGCCGTAACAAAGGCTGTTGATGAAAATATCAGCATGATGCAGCTTATGATTAAAGAAGTGGCCGATATTGACGAGTCTATGCAGGGAATCCGTACGGCAGCAGGCGAAGTAAATAATGCTATGGAAGTTTCAACAGAGGATGCACAGCGCATGACCGAGATGACACAGGTACTCCATAACGATGCAGTAGAAAGTGTTGATATTGCAAAGGGTATTGCTTCTATTGATGATGAGCTTTCCAAGATTTCAGAAGAAATGTTTATAGGACTTGAGGAAGGTGATAATGCTGTTACCAATGATGAATTACTTGTAGTTATTGAGAAAGCAGCGAATGCTCATAAAGAATGGCTTAAGAAGATGGAAACAATGGTAACTGAAATGAGGATTATTCCGCTTCAGACCAATAGTAAGAAATGTGCGTTCGGACATTATTATCATGCAATTAATATTAAACATGATAAGCTTAAAGCCGATTGGGATTCCATCCACGATATTCATCATGCGTTCCACAAATTAGGGGAATCTGCCATTGCAGCAGTGAAGCAGGAAGATGTTACACAGGCTAAGGCAGAATTTAAGAAGGCAGATGAGTTATCAGATCAGTTATTAGCAACCTTGGATAGATTGGAAGCAAGTATTAAAGCGATGACAGCAAATGGCGAAAAGATATTCTAAGGAGGCTTTGTTGTGAAAGTATTAAAACGTTCACTGATATGTCTGGGTATTTTTGCGGGACTAATTGTGGCATACCTAATATGTATGACTATTTTATATTCCTTTGGAGATAATGCAGTGATAGAAAATGTCACTTCTGCAAAAACTGTATTAGAAGCGGAAGGTTCCTATCCTGACCATTATTTATATCAGATACCCGGAAGACTAGATAATTTTACTGACAAAGTGATGGTGGACAAAGCCTTGAAAGGTTATGAAGGAGATACTTTCAAACAAGCATTGTCAAATACGGGCTATCCAAGATATTGGCATGGATATCTTACGTGGTTAAAACCGTTATTAAAGTTTTTTACTTATCCTGAGATAAGAAATATATTAGGTTATTTTCAAATAATCGTTTTATGCGCAGCATTTTTCTTTATTACCAAAGCTCAGGGATTTAGGGTATCAATTCCCTATGTTATTGCGTGGTTATCGGCATACGGGGTTGTGTCTACATTGTCATTGCAGTATTTTTCAGCATTTTTTGTGGCAGGCGTAGCGTCCCTGTTTATTGCGGTTATGTATAGGTATAAACAGGAATTATCAGATTACTTCTATTTACTGTTTTTTATGTGCGTAGGGTCAATCATTAATTTCCTTGATTTACTGACGTTTCCGGTTATTACCTTGTGTATGCCCCTTGTCATAGTGGTAATGAGGGATATTCAAAATGAAAAAGGTGTGCTAAAGAGTATCAAAACCATAGCAATCAGTTGCGTTTCATGGGGAATCAGTTATGGTCTTACATGGTTCTTAAAATGGTGGATAGCTTCTATTGCATTAAAGAGTCCTGTGGTTAAGAATGCGCTGGAACAGGTTATTTTCAGAAGCTCAGGGGATGCGACACATCCTATCGACAGAATTCAGGTGTTAAAGAGTAACTTAAGTTGTATGGAGTTGTTGGAATATCTCCTTACCACGCCGTGGATTTGGATTGTGGCAATAGCGCTGGCGTTCTTATTTAAGAATAAGAAGAGACTTATCTTAGCCTTACCACTATTAATCATCAGTGCCATTCCCTTTGCGTGGTATGAGGTTTTATGCAGTCATTCCTCAATACATGTATTTTTTACTTATAAGAGCCAGATGGGTGCGCTGTTTGCGGTTTTAGTATTTTTGCTTATCTGTATCATCCCGAAAAAGGAAGTTATGGCAGAATACAAGAATTGTATTGTGAATTTAGTTAATAGAATTCTCAATAAAAAGAATAGTAAATTAAAACAAGAGTCAGAATAAAGGAGAAGACAAAAATGGAAAATAAAAAAGCGACAAAAGAAAATCTTGCAGGGACAAAGACAATGGCTAATTTAATGGAAGCTTTTGCCGGTGAAAGCCAGGCAAGAAATAAATATACCTATTTTGCTTCCGTAGCAAAAAAAGAAGGTTATGAGCAGCTTGCAGCTATCTTTTTAAAAACAGCTGACAATGAAAAAGAGCATGCTAAAATGTGGTTTAAAGCCATGGGTGAATTAGGAAACACTGCAGAAAATCTTTTACATGCGGCTGAAGGCGAGAATTATGAATGGACGGATATGTATGACCGTTTTGCCAAAGAAGCAGAAGAGGAAGGCTTCTTAGAACTTGCTGAAAAATTCAGAGGAGTTGCTTTGATTGAGAAGGCTCATGAAGAAAGATACCGTGCTCTTCTTAAAAATGTTGAAATGCAGGCGGTATTTGAAAAATCAGAAGAAATCATGTGGGAATGCCGTAACTGCGGACATCTTGTAATCGGTAAAAAGGCACCGGAAGTTTGTCCGGTATGTAATCACCCACAGAGCTATTTTGAAGTAAGACAGGAGAATTATTAATATCCGGATTGGAGGTACTATGGCAGTATTACATCTGACTAAAGAGAATTTTGAAAAAGAAGTAATTGAGTCGGGACAAAAGGTGTTAGTTGACTTTTGGGCAGACTGGTGTGGTCCTTGTAAAATGTTGGGACCGGTAATTGAGGAATTGGCAGAAGAAGTAAAAACAGTTAAGATTGCTAAGGTGAATGTTGACGAGAATCAGGAATTAGCTCTTAAGTATAATGTAATGTCTATTCCTACGGTAATCCTTTTTGAAGGTGGTATTCCTGTAGAAACCAGTGTAGGATATAAGCCGAAAGCGGCTTTAAAACAAATGATTGGTGAATAGTTAGCTTAGATGAGAACCTTGTTATCAATGGAAAGATTGATAGCAGGGTTTTTTATTTTGTAAAGAAAATGTTAAATCTGGTTAACATGAAATTTTCTTTAGTTTTACCAAAGCATGGTGTTTGCAAAAGTGGGAAGGTGATATCTTGGTATTGTAATCGAAAGATACAAAGCAATGAGTCGGAATGAGAAGCCGACAAAAAGAAAGTAGAGGAGAATATTATGAAAAACAGAACAAAGAAGATTGTAGCACTTTTAAGTGCATGCGTACTTACATTAACAGCACTTGTAGGTTGCGGAAGCGGTGATTCTGCAACAGGTTCAGAATTATCAGGAAAGATTACAATGGCGGGAAGTACTTCAATGGAAAAACTTGCAAATGCCATGGCAGAAAGCTTTATGGAAGCTAACCCTAATGTAAATGTATCAGCAGAGTTTACGGGTTCTTCAGCAGGGGTTGAATCAGTAATCAGTGGTAGTGTGGATATCGGTAATTCTTCACGTAACTTAAAAGAAAGTGAAGTTTCTAACGGCGCAGTAGAAAATATTGTAGCTATCGACGGTATTGCAGTAATAGTTGATACGGACAATACAGTAACAGAGCTTACAAAGGATAATTTAATCGCAATTTATACAGGAACAGTTACAAACTGGAGTGAACTTGGCGGAGTTGATGCACCAATTGTTGTTGTAGGCCGTGAAGCAGGATCAGGTACAAGAGGAGCTTTTGAAGAAATCTTAGAAATTAAAGATGCTTGTGTGTATGCAAATGAATTAGACAGCACAGGGGCAGTCCTTGCAAAAGTAGCATCAACAGCCGGAGCAATCGGTTATGTTTCGTTAGATGTTGTAGATGATACAGTAACAGCAGTTGCACTTGAGGGTGTTGCGGCAACAGTGGAGAACATTAAAGCAGGAAGCTACTTCTTAAGCAGACCATTTGTTATGGCGACTAAGGGAGAAATCTCAGAACAGAGCGAACTGGTACAGGCATTTTTCGAATATATTAAATCTGAAGAAGGAAAAGCGGTCGTTGAGGCTGTAGGGTTAATTGCAGTTGACTAGTCAAAAATCGTTTTCAATTATTGGAAACCGTAAGACTAAAACAAGAGTGGAAAAGGCAGCACAGATAATCTTTTTTATCTGCGCCTTTTTCGCGATTATTGCGGTTTTTGCTATTTCAATTTATATGTTAATAAAAGGAGTGCCGGCACTTGCAAAAGTGGGAGTGGCAGAAATCCTTTTTGGTACAGAGTGGAGTCCCACGGCAAGTGAACCGTCTTTTGGTATTTCGTACATTATTTTAACATCTGTTGTGGGAACTGTTGCAGCAATTTTATTAGGAGTACCGGTAGGTGTTTTTACTGCTATTTTTTTATCTCAAGTTGCACACAAAAAAATAGCTATGATGGTAAAACCGGCAGTAGAGCTCCTTGCAGGAATTCCATCGGTTATTTATGGATTATTGGGACTCATGGTTCTTAATCCTTTAATTTATAAACTTGAATTGTGGATATTTAAAGATTCTGCAACGCATCAGTTTACAGGTGGTTCCAACTTGCTTTGTGCAGTGATTGTTCTTGCAGTTATGATACTTCCTACAGTAATTAATATCAGTGATTCGGCGTTAAGAAGTGTAGACCCTTCTCTTAAGGCGGCAAGTCTTGCATTGGGAGCAAGCAGGATTCAGACCATTTTCAGAGTAGTTCTTCCGGCTGCAAAGTCTGGCATTATTACAGCTGTTGTATTGGGGGTAGGAAGAGCAATCGGAGAAGCAATGGCGATTACCCTTGTATCCGGAAGCAGTGTTAATTTACCGCTACCGTTTAATTCCGTTCGTTTTTTGACCACTGCTATTGTTAGTGAAATGTCTTATTCAGCTGATGTACATAGGGAAGTGTTGTTCACCATCGGTTTGGTATTGTTTGCATTCATTATGGGAATTAATTTGCTGTTAAGTAAGCTTTTAAAAGGAGGAGACGACAAATGATAACGAGAAAAAGAATTCGTGTGTCGGATGTAATCCTCACAGCGTTCATTTATCTTGCGGCAGCACTGTCGGTATGCTTGTTGATTGGCATTATTGGGTATGTGTTTATTAAAGGAGCAGGGAGAGTTGATTTTTCTTTTATTACTTCAGTAACCAGTGTTTTGAAAGGGACTGTGGGAATTGCGGGTAATATTTTAAATACCATATATATTATTTTACTGACATTACTGATTGCAACACCCTTGGGTATAGGTGCAGCAATTTACTTAAATGAGTATGCAAGACCGGGTAAAATTGTCAAATTGATTGAAGCTACTACGGAAACCTTATCGGGTATACCATCTATTATATTTGGCTTGTTTGGCATGGTGGTATTCGGAACAGTATTTGGTCTTAGCTATTCGATTTTAACCGGTTCTATTACTATGGCACTTATGATAATGCCGTTAATCACCAGAAATACACAGGAGGCATTAAAGAGTGTTCCATATACCTATCGTCAGGGTGCGTTAGGAATTGGAGCAACAAAATGGTATATGATTCGTACTATTTTATTACCTTCTGCGATGCCCGGAATCTTGACCGGTGTTATCCTTGCAGTGGGAAGAATTGTGGGTGAATCCGCAGCACTCCTCTTTACGGCAGGAAGCGGATACTTACTTCCGCGTACGGCTGAAGGATATTTTAATAAGATTCTGGAGCCGGGCGGAACGTTAACAATTCAGTTATATTTAAGTATGCAAAAAGGTGAATATGAAGTTGCATTTGGAATCGCGCTTGTATTAATTGTGATTGTACTTATTTTAAATGCTCTTGCAAAAGCAGTGGCATATAAATTTACAACTAAGAAGTAAGGTAATAAAGGAATGGAGAATAAAGTGAACGAAAGTAAAATACAGGTAGAACATTTGAATCTGTTTTATGGAAAGAATCAGGCATTAAAGGATGTATCAATGAATATTCGTCCAAATTGTATTACAGCATTTATCGGACCAAGTGGTTGTGGAAAATCTACTTTTTTAAAGACTATTAATCGAATGAATGATTTGGTGGAAGGTGTTAGGATCGAAGGAAAAGTGTACGTTGACGGAGAGGATATTTATCAGCCGAAGGTAGATACAACACTGCTTCGTAAAAAAGTAGGAATGGTGTTTCAGCAGCCCAATCCGTTTCCTATGAGCATTTATGATAATATCGCTTATGGTCCAAGAATTCATGGAATTAAGAACAAAGCAAAATTAGACGAAATCGTAGAAGAAAGCTTGAGAGGCGCAGCAATTTTTGAGGAAGTAAAGGACCGCTTAAAAAAGTCGGCGTTAGGATTGTCCGGCGGACAGCAGCAGAGATTGTGTATTGCTCGTGCCCTTGCGGTGTCTCCGGAAGTTTTGTTAATGGATGAGCCGACTTCTGCATTGGATCCAATTTCAACACTGAAAATTGAGGATTTAATGCAGGAATTGAAAAAGAAATATACAGTAGCAATTGTAACCCACAATATGCAACAGGCTGCCCGTGTTTCAGATGACACAGCATTTTTCTTGGTGGGAGAGGTTGTGGAATTTGATTCAACAGACAATATCTTTTCCCGCCCGAAGGATAAAAGGACAGAGGATTATATTACAGGTAGATTTGGTTAAAAATGGGGGAAATGTATGAGAGTAAATTTTGAAATAGAACTGGAAGAATTAAGTGGACACATCCGGGAAATGGGTGTTTATATTCAGGAAAATTATGATGCGTTGTTTGAAGCTATAGCGCAGGGAAATGAGGACAGACTCTTTGAATTAAAGAAAATTGACAGGTTAATGAAAGATATGGAGCATCAGGTAGAATCCAAGTGCCTTAGTCTTCTTACCAGGCAACAGCCTGTAGCACGCGATTTAAGAAGAGTGTCTGCTGCATTGAAATGTGTGACGGATATGGAACGAATCGGGGATCATATTGCGGATATTGCAGAACTGGTGCTTAGAATAGAAGACAAAAATTTAGATGATTATTCAAATGCACTATTGTCAATGGCGACTGTAACCGGAAAATCAATCAGGGATGGCGTGGAAGCATTTGTGATGAGAGATGTGGAATTGGCAATGAAGGTTATTGCAGCAGATGATGTGATTGACGATTATTTTAATGAAGTGAAAATGGATTTGGTACAGATGATGAAACGAGAGCAGTTATCTGTAGACGCCTGTGTGGATATTATGATGATTAACAAATATCTTGAAAAGATTGGAGATCATACAGTCAATATTGCAGAATGGGAAATCTTTCAGGAGACAGGAAATATGGAAGATGTAAGACTGCTTTAACGATTTTACATAGATTTTACAAAACCCTCAGATTGTTTTTACCGGGTATTGATATGATAGTAATTGAAAATACTAGAAAACAGGTAAAGTTATCAATACGGAGGATAATGTAATGACACTGGATGATCTTAAGTTGCTGTTTGAATTTGTTGGCGGTTTGGGAATGTTCTTATATGGTATGAACATCATGGCCGACGGACTTCAGAAATCCGCAGGAAGTAAATTAAAGAATATTATGAGCTTTTTAACCAAGAACCGTTTGGTGGCAGTTTTGGTAGGTGCAGGAGTTACCGCCATTATTCAGAGTTCTTCGGCTACCACGGTAATGGTCGTAGGTTTTGTTAACGCAGGAATGTTAAATCTTGCACAGGCAGTTGGTGTGATTATGGGTGCTAATATCGGTACAACCATTACAGCGTGGATTGTATCCTTAAGCGAATTTGGCTCTATATTTAAACCGGAATTTTACGCGCCTGTTTTGGTGGGATTCGGAGCATTTTGCATTATTTTTTCAAAGAACGAGAAAAAGAAAAAAATCGGAGAAATTTTTATTGGTATCGGTCTTTTATTCATCGGTCTTACCTTTATGTCTGATGCTATTAAGCCATACAGAGATTCTCAGATTTTCGTAGATATGTTTACAACACTTGGTAAGAATCCTTTACTTGCAATTATAGCGGGAGCAGTAGTAACTGCAATAATTCAGAGCTCCTCAGCCAGTGTTGGTATTTTACAGACGCTTGCCATGAATGGAATTGTAAGTTGGAAGTCGGCAGTGTTTATTACGTTGGGACAGAATATCGGTACTTGTGTAACAGCTGTGATTTCCGGTGCGGGAGCAGGTAAAAATGCAAAGAGAGCTTCCATTATTCACTTGCTGTTTAATGTAATCGGAACGGTGATTTTCAGTATCGTGATGTTTGCGCTCTTTAAGTTTAATGCTACATGGGGTAACAGTACGATTAGCAGTGTGGAAATATCTATTTTCCATACAGTCTTTAACGTAACATGTACAGTACTTTTGTTCCCGTTTGCAAAAGGACTTGTAAAGTTATCAGAGTTTATTATTCGTGACAGCAAGGAAGAAGAGGAAGAAGAGACTCTGGTAGAAGAAACAAAGCGTAAGCTTGACAGAAGACTTCTTTCTAACCCTTCATTTGCTTTAGAAGCTGCGAAAAAAGAAGTGGATGTTATGGGTGAGATGGCTCTTAATAACCTTAAGACAGCTTTAAATGCGCTACAGACGGAAGGTGGCGTAGGTGATGTAAGTAAGGTTTATGCAGTTGAAAACGATTTGAACCATATGGAAAAAATGCTTACGGCGTTCCTGGTGGAAGTAGATAATCTGTCACTGACAGAGCATCAGCATCTTTTGGTTAAAAATATGTTCTATGCAGTAAGTGATATTGAAAGGGTGGGAGACCACTGTGAAAATATTGCAGAGCTTGCTGAAATTATGAAACGTGATGATATAGTCTTTTCTAAGAAGGGTTCTGCTGAGTTAGTTGAGATTTCAGATGAAACAATCAATGCACTTACCACAGCACTTCAGGCAAGAAGTACGGACAGTAAGAAGACAGCACTTATGGTAGAACAGTATGAAAACCACGTGGATGAATTGGAAGACTTGTTTAGAGAAAAACATATTGCCAGACTTAGTAAGGGTAAATGTACTCCTGAAAATGGTGTGGTATTCCTTGATATTATGAGTAATTTAGAAAGAATTTCGGATCATGCTTGTAATCTTGCAGGCTATGTAATAGCAGAAGCGGAAGCAAAACAGTCAATGATGTAGTGAAATGGACATGAAAGGAATGGCGGCGGGAATTATTTTCCGTCGCATTTCTTGATTTATGGACTATAAAGTAATATGATGCAAGTACATAAGTTTTGCATTAAGAGAATGAAAAGGGGAAAATAGATGCAGCATATATTTGTCATTGAAGATGATGAAAACATCAGAAATCTGGTTCAAATTGCATTACAGGGATATGGATATAAGGTAACGGCTTTTGAAGCGGCAGAACCGGCATTAGATTGCATAGAAGAAATAAGACCTAATCTTGCGGTATTTGATTTGATGCTACCGGGGATGGATGGTCTGACGGCAATTAAGAGAATCCGCACCATGGATTTAGTAAAAGATATTCCGATTATTATTTTGACAGCGAAAGATAAAGAGTTTGATAAAGTCATGGGACTTGACGGCGGAGCAGATGATTATATGACAAAGCCTTTTGGTGTGTTAGAGCTGAGTGCCAGAATCAGGTCTTTATTACGCCGTGCCGCAGAACCAAGCGTAGCTTACGATATGAAAGTAACAAGCTATGGCAAGTTATCTGTAAACCCGGACACCAGGGAAGTGGTATCCTGTGGTAATAAGGTTCAACTTACCTATAAAGAATATGAATTACTTGTATATTTGATTCAAAATAAATCCAGAGTTGTGACAAGAGAAGAATTATTGGATAGGCTTTGGGATTACAATGCTGAGGTGGAAACACGTACCTTGGATATTCATATCCGTACTTTACGTCAAAAGCTAGGAGATGAGGTAAGTAATTATATTAAGACTGTTAGAAGTGTTGGTTATCGGTTCGTGGCAGAGTAAGCCTTTGGCACAGAGATACGTTATCCGATTATAAAGGAGAAGATGTTTTGAAAAAAGCTATATTAGTAAGAGTAATAGCGATACTGGCAGCAGCTTTATTGATTAGTTCTGTGATTTCTTATTATTTTGTGGCCCATGAGTTGCTTGTTAATAACCGCAATTCCATGACAAAGATGATACGTATTGTAGATTATGGCTTGGATTATTCTAAGAATTTAGAGGAACAATTGCAACAGATGTATGATAAAGCGTTGGGTAAGGAAGTGCGTATTACCATTATCCGTGAGGATGGTGAAGTGGTTGCGGATACAGAAATCCTGTCAGGAACAGAAATAGGATTTGAAAATCATCTGGGGCGTAAAGAAATCAAGATGGCGTTAGAAACGGGAAACGGATATGCTACCAGATATTCTGATACCCTACATAAAGATATGCTGTACGTGGCTTCTATGTCAGGGGAAGAAGGTTATATTATCCGATTGGCAATTCCTTATCATGGTGTTCATGGATATTTACAGGAAATTTTACCGATCATGCTGCTTGCAACCTTGATAGCATTTGCAATTTCAATTTTTGTTACATACCGGTTTGCAAACTCTGTAACAAGACCATTAAAAGAGATTTCTGATGAGCTTAAAAAGGTAAACCGGAACGAGTTAGACTTTGAGTTTAAACAATATAAATATGATGAACTGAATGTTATTTCGCAGTCATCCATGAAGTTAAGTGAAGAGGTCAGAGAACACATTGACAGATTAGAGTTTCAAAAAAAGATTAAGCAGGAGTTTTTCTCTAATGCTTCCCATGAATTAAAAACACCGATTACTTCCGTTAAGGGATATGCAGAATTAATCGACCAGGGATTTGTCAAAGATCAGGAAACCCGCTTAGACTTTATGAAACGTATTATCAAAGAAACAGACAATATGACCAATCTGATTAATGATATATTGATGATATCCCAGTTAGAAACCAATGAGGCAGAAGTGACCTATTCCATGGTGCGCATGCCTGTTCTTTTGGAGGAGATTTTTGAATCCGTTGAACCCATTGCAAAGGATTATCAGGTATCTTTGCATAAAGAGTGTGAGCAGGTTACCATAGAAGCAAGTACGAAGCAGTTAAGAGAGCTATTGGTTAATCTGATTACCAACGGAATCAAATACAACCGCCCGGGAGGAAATGTCTGGGTTCATATCTGTGAAAAAAATGAACAGTTAATGATAGAAATAAAAGATGACGGTACCGGAATTGCACCTAAGGATAAAGAGCGAATCTTTGAACGTTTCTTCCGTGTAGATAAAGGCAGAAGTAAAAAAATGGGAGGAACAGGACTTGGACTTTCCATTGTAAAACATATTATAGAATTCTATAAAGGAAGTATTGAAGTTGAAAGCGAGCTAGGGAAAGGAAGCGTGTTTAAAATCAGCATTCCCATGAAGCGTGATGCGGAGCAATTAAGCAAAAATGTGGGCTATGAGAACTGACCGCAGTGAGAAAAATTAATTGACTTTCAAGTTATTTATGATAATATGTAATTAGAAAAGGTACTACCGATAGACGGTTAGTCCGGATATAGTTGTTAAAAATAACCGCTAAGTTTTCCAGACAGGGCGGTTATTTTTGTGTTTTATGATTGCAACCAATTGCGTACCCAAGACCAAAACTGGTCAGCACAAGACTGACAACAGCAATCAAGCCTTCAAGCGTCAACATGGGCGACACCCTCTTTCGTACAAAATTCTGCCAAGGAGCAGACTTCTATATAAACAGAGGTCACAGTCCTCTGGAAGAGGACTAACCGCCTACCGTAAATGATAGTACCCGTACAAGTATGGTAGCAGATGCAATGTTGATATTCAATGAATGGAGCGATAAAATAGTATACGAAAATACAGTTCGCTCTTTTGGTTAAAATGTATAGAAGATGCTGGGAATAGCGTAAAATGTGGGCTATGCAACCGGCAGTTGACAAATTGAAAGGCGTGGGTTGGTGGTATGCAACCGTAAATCAAGGTAAGATTACCACATCAAAACAACAACGTTTTTCAGAAAGGAATTTAAAAAATGATTTTTGCAGACAAACTTATTCAACTTAGAAAAAAACAGGGCTGGTCACAGGATGAACTGGCAGAAAAGATGAATGTATCCAGACAGTCGGTATCTAAATGGGAATGTGCACAGTCCATCCCGGATTTAGATAAGATATTACAACTTAGTAAGTTGTTTGGTGTTAGTACAGATTATCTTTTAAAAGAGGAATTGGAAGAAACAGAATATGTTCAAGATAGCGGTAGTGATGTAGAAATTGACGGAAAACCTGTGCGCCGTGTGAGTATGGAAGAGGCAAGTGAGTATATTGAAGTAAAAAAGAGCACAGCAAAGCCAATAGCTTATGCAACCTTCTTATGTATTATTTCCCCTATTACACTTATGATTTTGTCAGTGGCAGCCGAATTTAGCAAGTATAATATTTCGGAAAATACTGCCGCGGGAATCGGATTGATAGTGCTCTTTCTTCTGATTGCAACGGCTACGGTATTCTTTATCAAATGTGGTTCGAAAACCGGCTCATTTGAGTATCTGGAAAAAGAGGTATTTGAAACAGAGTATGGCGTAGAAGGTATGGTAAGAGAACGTCAGAAAAAATACAAAGATACATATACCAAGTACAATATTATTGGTACATGTTTATGTATTCTGTCAGTTGTTCCATTATTTGTCGGAATTCTTCTTGCAGAGGATAATGACATATTGATTATCTGCATGGTTTCTCTGTTGTTATTATTAGTTGGAATTGGAACAATTTTCTTTGTTATCGGCGGTATTAACTGGGAAGCAACAGAAAAGCTTTTGCAGGAGGGCGATTATACCAGAGAGAAAAAAACGGAGGGCATGACAGTCACCAAGGCGATTAAAAGTGTGTATTGGCTTGTAGTTGTGGCAATTTTTCTCGGATATAATTTTGCAACAAAAAGTAACTGGGGTGACAGTTGGATTATATGGCCTGTGGCAGGCGTGCTGTTTGCAGTTGTTTGCGTGATTTGCAGCGCGTTTGAGAAAAAGTAACATACGAGCCCGGAGCTTACGCAAGGTAAGTCTCCGGGCTCTTAGATTGGAATGGATGATATTAGCAAATTATTTATCTAAGAAATCGAACTGTGACTGGTAAAGGGCAGCGTATTTACCGCCTTTTGCCACAAGCTCATCATGGGAACCGCGTTCCTCGATATTGCCGTTATCCACATACATAATACAGTCTGCATTTTTAATAGTAGAAAGTCTGTGGGCAATAATGAAAGAGGTTCTGCCTTTTAACAATTCGTTTAATCCACGTTGGAGGATGATTTCTGTTTCGGTATCAATGCTTGAGGTTGCTTCATCTAAGATAAGAATCTTAGGGTCTGCAAGTAACGCTCTTGCAAAGGAGATTAACTGGCGTTGTCCTTGTGAGAGACGGCTTCCTCGCTCGTTTACCTCTGTATTGTAACCGTTTTCCATTTTCATAATAAAGTCATGGGCACATACGGTTTTTGCAGCACGGATTACATCTTCGTCAGTAGCTGTTTTATTACCGTAACGGATATTATCCATAATTGTTCCTGAGAAAATGAAACTATCCTGCATCATAACACCCATCTGGGTTCTTAAGGAACGGATGGTAGTGGTACTGATGTCAATGTCGTCTATCAGAATCTGACCGGAATCTACATTGTAGAAACGTGAAATTAAGTTTACAATGGTTGTCTTTCCGGCTCCTGTAGGACCGACAAAGGCGATGGTATCGCCGGGCTTTGCTACGAAGTTAACGTTTTCAAGGATTTTCTGACCTTCTTCATAGCTAAAGTCAACATTCTTAAATTCTACTTTTCCAACAATCTCAGGTAATTCGGTTGCACCCGGTGCATCACATACTTTTACAGGCTCGTCTATGGTTTCAAAGATTCGCTCTAAGTATGAGATGGCGGTTAATAATGAGTTATAGAAAGAGGCAAGGGTATTAATGGGTTGCCAGAATCTATACACATAGGATGAAAAAGTAACCAAAAGACCGGCTGTTATGCCTGCTTCTCCGCCGATTAACCAGCTTACCCCAAGTACATATATAACAGAGGTTGTAATGGTAGAGATTAAGTCTACGCTTGGTCCTAAAATAAAGTTGTATCTTACGGCGCGTAACCATGCAGTACGGTAAGTTCCGCTTAAGTTATTGAAAATATCTGTGTTTTTATCCTCACGTACAAAGGATTGGGTAACACGGATTCCGCTGATACTTTCTGCAATATAGGCATTTAAGTTAGACTGTTTGTTACTCTGAATCTGCCAAGCACGGCGTTGTTTCTTTTTAATAAAAATAACCAAGGTTACTAAAATCGGCAGACCGCATAATGCCACAAGAGTAAATCTTACATCCAGATACAGCATAAAGAACAGGATGAAGAACAGGTTTACGAAGTCTGTCAGGGTATTTACAATACCGTTTGATAATAAATCACTTAAGTTATTTACATAGTTAACAACACGTACCTGAATCTTACCGTGGGGTTTGTCATCAAAGTAAGAAAAGGGCAGTTCCTGAATATGTTTGAATAAGTCACTACGCAAATCGTGGATAATACTCTGACCGATTTTGTTGGTAAGAGTAATTTTTAGCCTTAAGGAAAGTGCCACATAGGTACTGATTAACAGGGTAAGACCGGCATAAATGCAAATGGTCTTAAAATCCTTGTTTGGAATACAAATATCCATAACCTTTTGTAAGAAAATCGGGATTAACATGGAAAGTCCCGAAGAGGACATCATCAAAAACATGGCAAGTCCCAGTTCTTTTTTGTAGGGCTTCATATAATGAAGGAGGCGTCTTAACTGTCCGGCATCAAATTTGGTTTCGAGGGTTTCGTCTACGTCATATCTATTTCGAGCCATTGTCTTTTCCTCCTCTCTTCACATCACTCATATCACCATACTGGTTTTTAAAGGCATTGGCATAATAGCCGCCTTTAGCCACTAATTCGTCGTGGGTACCCTGCTCAATAATGCGTCCTGCATCCATTACCAATATCTGGTCTGCATCAATGATGGATGAGATGCGGTAAGCAATAACGAATATGGTACAGGTATGGTTTAATGTTTTTAACTGTTGCTGGATATAGGATTCTGTTTCCATATCTACAGCAGAGGTCGTATCGTCTAAAATTAAGATTGCAGGGTCCTTTAAAAGAGCTCTGGCTAAGGAAATACGTTGCTTCTGACCGCCGGAAAGACCTACACCGCGTTCACCTACAATGGTGTCGTATTTATCCGGAAGAGTGTTAATAAAGTGGTTTGCATCTGCCATAATGGCTGCTTTTTTAACATCCTCAAAAGGACAATCCGGTTTTGCATAAGCGATATTGCCTTCGATGGTATCGGAAAACAGGAATACATCCTGCATTGCCATACCGATATTGTCACGTAAATCATAGAGGTTATAATCTTTTACATTGACTCCGTCAATCAGTACGTCGCCGGAAGTGGTGTCGTAGAAACGGCAGAGCAGATTCATAATGGTAGACTTACCGGCACCGGTAGAACCGATAATACCGATGGTCTGTCCTTTTTTAACCTTAAAATTAATGTCGGTAACAATATCTTCATCATCAGCACGGTAAGACACATTACGGAATTCAATGTCACCGTCAAAGTGCTTACGCTCATGAGGAACATGTGGTGTTTTAACATCCGGTTCCTGACTGTAGGTATCGTAGATTTTTTCGATACAGGTGTTAAAACGCTGGATATCATTAATCCACCAACCGCAGAAACGTAACGGATTGGTAAGCATCCATAAATATCCGTTTACTGTTACGAGGTTACCTAAGGTCATTTCATTATGAATTACCAGGTAACCTCCAAACAGCATGAGTACTACGGTTAAGAGGTTAGAAAAAAGTTCAAATCGGGGAACGTATTTTTTCCAAATCTTTGCTGAATCTATTTGGGCAGCCTTAAACTCATCATTTTCTTTTTCAAATTTTTCCTGTTCATAGTCTTCTTTGGCAAAGGCACGTACAACACGGTTACCGCTGATGTTTTCCTGAACAAATGTGTTTAAAGAAGAAAACTGTTGACGGTTCCTTGCAAAAGCAGGTTTAACTGCTTTCATCTGACGGTAGGTGTTGTATGCTGTCATAGGAAGTACCAGTAACATGCATAATGCTAATTTTACGTTGATGGTAAAAATCATGGTTAATGCCAGTAAAAAGAGCAACAGGTTTTCATAGACACAATAGATAACAAAAGCAATAAAATGTCTGACTGCATCCATATCACCGGTCTGACGGCTCATTAAGTCACCGGTTCTGTTTTTGTTATAAAATGCAAAGTCTTCCTGCAATAATTTACGGTATACTTTATCCCTCATCTCATAAAGTACGGACTGGGAAGCTTTCTCAAAAACCAACTGATAAAAGAAGCGTAAGATACTTCTTAAGGCAGTACATGCAATCAGTGCAATTAAAAGTATTGTCAGTTTGTCATAATTTCCGCCCAAGATGACATCGTCAATAATAGAACCGGAAATCTGGGGATTTATTACAGCAAGGGCAGAAATAAAGGTGGTTAAGACGAGACCGAGTATTATTTTTGCACGTTGCTTTTTTAAAAAGCCATAAAACCATTTTAACGGGGTCATATGTTTTCCTCCTTATGTAAGTAGTGTAGCCATAATCTAGAAATAATTATATTCCATCGCCTTAAAAATGAAATGTAATATCTTGTTTTGTCAGATGTATCTTTTTGTCAATTTTCTCTATACTTTTCCTTAAAAACCGAGTAAAATGAAAAGGAGTTGAAAGGGGTATAAAACGCGATGCAAAACGGATTTGAACTAATTAAGGATGACTTTAATCCCACCTTTCTTTTTACATGGAGAGGAATCAGAAAAGAGAACGAAAAGTATTATCATAATCATGACTTTATAGAGATAGCCATTATTCTTTCCGGACAGGGACAGTACCGGATTGATGATAAAATCTATGATGTAAAAGAAGGGGATCTTTTGATCTTAAATCCCGGGATGAAGCATGAGTCCCTGGTTTCAAATCCTGAGAACCCCACTCATGAGTTTTTCATCGGTTGTACGGATATTAATTTTGCGGGAATGGAACCGAATCATCTGGATTTAGAACAGGGCGGTCCCATTATTCATACATCTCCTGATTTGCGGTTGAAGCTATCTAAAATCTGTTCAGCAATGCAGGCGGAAAAGGATGTGCTTCGCCCGGGACGTTATTTTATGCTACGAACTTATTTGCAACAGATGTTGTTAATGCTTATCAGGGAATATGCAGAGCCTATAGAGCGTCAGGAAGGGTATTCTTTTGAATCCGTTAATAAGAAGTATGTAGTGGAACGTATTATCCATTATTTTGAAGAGCATTATCATGAGAAGATTTCATTGGACCAGATTGCGGAAAATATGTACTTAAGTCCATTTTATATCTCTAAGATTTTTAAGAGTGAAACCGGAGATACCCCCATCCGTTATTTAATAGATATCCGTCTTGATAAGGCAAAAGAATTATTGGAAACAACTGAGTTTGACAATGTTAAGCAGATTGCTGCCAAGGTAGGGTATGATGATGCTTATCATTTCAGTAAGTTATTTAAAAAGCGTTTTGGGATTTCACCATCCCAGGTTAAGAGGAAGGGGTAGTGTGGCATTTGAACCGGTTTGGTATGTTTAGTAATTCAACATTAAAGATTGTTGCGATTATTACCATGTTTATTGACCACATAGGAGCCAGTCTCTTATACAGATTAATTAAAAACGGTTATTTTGCTGCCGAAAGTTTGGACTTTTGGAAGGAGTGCTATCTTTGGTGCAGGGTAATCGGAAGAACAGCCTTTCCGATTTTTGCATTCCTGTTAGTGGAAGGTTATTTGCATACTCAAAATGTTAAGAAGTATCTTGCGCGATTAATGACACTTGCGGTTATCTCGGAAGTGATATATGATTTGGCATTATCAGCAAGTTATCCTCCGGATTGGATTCGTACCCAGAATATCTTTTTTACACTGGCATTAGGACTTTTAACCATGATACTTGTACAAAAAGCCATGACGATGACGACGAAGTATTTTTGGCTTAGATGGATAAGTGTAGCTTTGGTTTGCGGATTGGCATGCCTTGTAGCCGGGGTGTTAAGATTTGATTATGGATTTAAAGGGATACTTGTTATTCTGATTTTTTATATTTTGTATTGTGAGCGGGGAATGGCTTCCTTAGCAGCTTATTTGGTAATGGTATATACGAATGCCAATTCTTTGCCGGGTTTTTTAATGGTAAATTTATATAACGGAAAAAGAGGATTGCGGTCAAAGTATTTCTTTTATCTGTTTTATCCGTTACACCTGCTCGTACTGTATGGAATCAGTGTTGTATTGTTAAAGTAAGTATGCAAAAGCAGGAAGGGGAATGGTATGCGTAAGAAGGAGGAATCATCACCGGTATGCGTGGTTTTAGGGGACGCGCGTGGTGAGTGTTTTCAAGTATTAGATTATTTTGGTTCCATAGGTTGCTCTATAGCTTTTATGGGAGTGCAAAAAGAGTTAGGACTTCGTGTAAAGGGATATTTGGAAGAAAAGTATAATGTTGCCGTGTTCTTTTTTCATGGTGATGCGGAATCAGAGCCGGACATGGAGTATTTTGCGGGCGGAATCGGAGGTATGTTCCAACGGGTGGATTATTTTGTGAATTATGCCTGTATTCATCCGTGCCTGGGGAAAAAACATTGTTGTGTAGAGCATATGACGGTGGCATTAAGGGACGGTGTGGCAAAGCCGTTTCTAATGGTGAAACAGTTGTCAGATTATTTTAGTGAAGATTCTTATATTTTTAATCTTGCCAATGCGTATTGTTATCATGGACCGGAAGGTCTTAGGACATGTACCTGTCCTATACAAAAAGGACTTGATTCTGTACTTGGTTCCATTCGGGATTATTTGGGTGACAGGGTTAAAGTGTATGGAATCGGTCATGATGAAAAGGAATATACTAAGGAAACGGGAAGTAAGTTAGTGTCCATGATTCAGTATTTGTCAAGCCCGGAGGGATTGTATATGAACGGGCATATGATTGAACTGGATGAGCTTACGTCTTTTATGTTTTATAACGGGGAAAAGGAGAGTGGGAAATCATGCAATTAACATTTATTGGTGCAGCACATGAAGTAACCGGAAGTTGCCATATGTTGGAAGTAAATGACAAAGTAATTCTGGTTGACTATGGTATGGAACAGGGGATTAATGTATTTGAGAACATTGAGTTACCTGTGGATGCGGCTATGGTAGATTATGTATTTCTGACCCATGCCCATGTGGATCATTCGGGAATGCTTCCTTATCTCTATGCAAGAGGTTTTAGAGGGCAGGTATTTATGACATATGCCACTGCGGATTTATGCAGTATCATGTTACGTGACTGTGCCCACATCCAGATGCAGGAGGCAGAATGGAAGAACCGTAAGGCAAAGAGAAGTTCTAAGCAACAGCAGGTAGAACCACTTTTTACCATGGAGGATGCAGACGGTCTTATTAAGAGAATTGTGCCATGTCTGTATCAGAAAATGATAGATGTATGTGAAGGTGTTAAGATACGCTTTACGGATGTTGGACACTTACTTGGTTCTGCCAGTATTGAAGTGTGGGCAACGGAAGGCGACATTACGAAGAAGCTGGTATTTTCCGGTGATATCGGTAATGTGGAACAGCCCTTAATTAAGAATCCCCAAAAGACTTCGGAAGCGGATTATGTTATTATGGAATCTACCTATGGAGACAGAATCCATAGCAAAGAGCGTCCGGATTATGTTGGAGAATTAACTGAGATTTTACAGGAAACCTTTGATAAGGGAGGTAATGTAATCATTCCTTCTTTTGCGGTGGGCCGTACTCAGGAAATGTTATATTTTTTAAGAATCATTAAGAACCAGAAAATGGTTAAAGGGCATGAGGATTTTGAAGTGTTTGTGGACAGTCCTCTGGCAGTAGAAGCTACGGGCATATTCCAGAAAAATGTGCAGGAATGCTTTGATGAGGAAGCAATGGAATATGTAAGAAAAGGAATTAATCCTATTGCATTTACAGGACTGCGTTTGTCTATTACCAGCGATGAATCAAAAGCCATTAATTTTGATAACCGTCCCAAAGTTATTTTATCAGCGTCAGGTATGTGTGATGCGGGACGTGTAAGGCATCATTTGAAACATAATCTTTGGAGACCGGATTCCACTGTTTTATTTGTAGGATATCAGTCGGTAGGAACCTTGGGACGAATGTTGGTTGATGGCGTGGATGAAGTAAAACTGTTTGGAGAGCCGGTGGAGGTCCGTGCCAGAATAAGAACTTTGACAGGTCTTAGCGGACATGCGGATAAGAACGGATTAATTGACTGGGTATGCGGATTTGAGAAAAAACCGGCCAGAGTGTTTGTGGTTCATGGGGAAGACAGTGCATGTATTTCTTTTACCAATTGTCTTACTTATGAATATGGATTTAAGGCTTATGCACCATACAGCGGAACAAGGGTTGATTTATTAACAGGTGAAATTGTTTATGAAGCAAAACCGGTACCGCTTAAGAAGAAAGCACATGCTGTCAGCGATGTATTCAGCAGACTTTTGGCAGCAGGTCAGAGATTGATTGCCGTGATTCGTAAAAATGAAGGCGGGGCAAATAAAGATTTGGCAAAATTTGCAGATCAGATTAATTCCCTTTGTGATAAATGGGACAGATAAGGAGTTACAAATGAGTTTAGCAGATGATATTTTTATCAAGATGTGCCGTGATATTCTGGATAACGGTACCAGTACAGAAGGCGAAAAGGTACGTCCCCGTTGGGAAGACGGAACCCCTGCCTATACCATTAAAAAGTTTGGTGTGGTAAACCGCTATGATTTGAGTAAGGAGTTCCCGCTCATTACCCTTCGTAAGACGGCATTAAAATCGGCAACAGATGAGATGTTGTGGATTTGGCAACAGAAATCTAACAATATTAATGATTTGCACAGCCATATCTGGGATGAATGGGCTGATGAGAATGGTTCTATCGGAAAAGCATACGGTTACCAGTTGGGTGTAAAACATCAGTATAAAGAGGGCATGATGGATCAGGTTGACAGGGTTATTTATGATTTAAAAAATAATCCGTTCAGCAGACGAATTATGACCAATATTTATGTTCATTCTGATTTGCATGAAATGAATCTCTATCCTTGTGCTTACAGTATGACTTTTAACGTTACCCAGAAAAAAGGGGATGATAAGTTAACCCTGAATGCTATTTTAAACCAGCGTTCCCAGGATGTTCTTGCAGCTAACAACTGGAATGTAGTGCAATATTCGGTCTTACTTCACATGATGGCCCAAGTATGTGATATGCGTGTGGGCGAACTGGTACATGTGATTGCAGATGCCCATATTTATGACAGACACATCCCGATTATTGAAGAATTAATCAGCAGAGAAACATATCCTGCTCCAAAATTCTGGCTAAATCCGGATATTCATGATTTCTATCAGTTTACAAGAAATGATGTTAAGGTAGAGGACTACATAACGGGAGAACAGATTCTTAACATACCAATCGCGGTGTAATATGTTACTGTGTACGTAGCACTTCTTCCTACATGAAGTAATGTGACACATAGCTGATATACATATCCTAACGGGACACGCTTTCACTCGGATAAAAACGTAACGGACACTAAATTCCTACGTCATTAAGTGCCGACGTTTTTATACATTCCCTTGTAGGATATGTATATCAGCTATGCAGTTTGTAAAATATGTGGAAGAAGTGCTGACTACATAGTAATCATATATCTTGTTTTTGTCCTGCGAAGGAACCTTTAAGAACGTCCTCACTTAGTGAGAATATCGAACTTAGTGAGGCTACGTTCTTAAGAGAGTGAGAACGTTTACGGAGTAGGACAAAAACAAGATATTATATACTATGAGAAAACACGGAGGTAATTATGAACGCAATTGTTGCAGTAGATGAAAACTGGGCAATCGGAAACAAAGGAAAACTTTTGGTTTCGATTCCAAATGATATGAAGTTTTTTAGGGAGACAACAACAGGGAAAGTGGTGGTGCTTGGAAGAAAGACCTTGGAAACGTTTCCGCAAAAGCAACCGCTTAAAAACCGTACCAATATTATTTTGTCTAAGGATACTAAATACAGTGTAAAGGATGCAATTGTGGTGCATTCCGTAGATGAGCTTTTAGAGGTATTAAAGGAATATAATTCTGAAGATGTATATATTATCGGTGGGGACAGTGTGTATAAGCAGATGCTTCCGTATTGTGATACGGTGCACGTGACTAAGATTTATCACAAGTATGAAGCTGACTCCTATTTCCCAAATCTGGACGAGATGTCAGATTGGGAAATTGTAGCAGACAGCGAAGAACAAACCTATTTTGATTTGGAATATCAGTTTTTAAAATATGAGAAAAAGGCTAAATAATTAGCGGATTACGCGGTTTCGGCCTTCTTTCTTACCAACGTAAAGTTTACTGTCGGCGCGGGTGATTGTTGTCTCCACGCCGATATTTTCGTTATATTCTTCAACACCAAAGGTCATGGATACATTAAATTTGTATTCTTTAAACTCAAAATTGTAAGTGTTGATTTTTTTACGTAACTGTTCTAAGTGAGTATAAGCAAGATTGATGATTTCTGTGTCAAATGCGAACAGGAATTCTTCACCACCCCAACGGGCAACGGTTCCTTTGTCACTCATAAACTGTTTAAATATGTCTGAAATGGTTACAAGAACGTAGTCACCGGTATCATGACCGTAGGTATCGTTAATGCTCTTGAAAAAGTCTACGTCGCCAATGGCGATGCAAAACGTCTTGTTGGTTTTGGAACTGTTGAAAGCCATTTCCTTTAAATGGTCATTCATGTGACGGCGGTTGTATAAGCCTGTCAGGGCATCAAGAGAAGCCATATCGATTAACTTTTTGGTGTACTGCATAATCTTTTCTTCGGATTTAGTAAATTTCTGTGAAGAAAAATAAGCAACAAATGCAACTGCAAGACAAAAGGTAAACAGATTAATAATCGTAATTATGATGGGAATACTGTCACTGACCTGTCTTAACACGGGATGGTAGTAAGCATATGCGGTAATGCATAATACATATGCAGTAACCATAACTGCGTAGCGGATTTTAAACTTTTGTGAGAACTTTAAATTAAAGAAAATCAACGGAACGGTAATACATATCATCCAGTGGTATTCCTGATTAAGTCCGACTACAGTGGTTAAAAAGGTGTTGGACAGTAAAAAAGTAGCACATAGCAACAAGAGGGCGGTCTGGGTTTTATTCTCATAAGTAAAGATAAAAGCACCGGTTAACATACCGATGGAAAAAACCAGTATCAGGCTTAAATAATAGAATTCTAAGCATGCAATAAGAACTGAAATAAAGCAGTAATAAATGCCGAGAGTCAGTGCAAGGCATCGGATTAATACTGCAAGTTCCTTTGTTTCAGATTCGTTTTTTACATCCTGGGTAATAAAGTCAATAATTCCGTTTTGTCTCTTTGTAGCCATCTTTTGTCTCCTAACGAATGTGCTTAAAAGCTGTTACTACACAAATTATAGCATTTCGTATGAAAAAATGCTACCCTTTCAGGGCTTGGTCTATTGACTTTTTCGGCTAAAAGGATAATAATTGAAGAAAATTTTATTTATCATTTTAGAAAAAATAAGGAGCGAGATTATGTTGAATATCAGAATTGAGAAAACAGCGAATCCTAAACCTATTCCAGGGCCGGAAAATCCATTGACTTTTGGAACCATCTTTACGGATCACATGTTTATTATGGATTATGAAGAAGGAAAGGGCTGGATTGATCCGAGAATCGTGCCTTATGGACCATTAGAATTAATGCCTTCAGCTATGGTTTTCCATTATGGACAGGAAATGTTTGAAGGATTAAAAGCATATAAGGCAGATGACGGCAGAGTATTATTGTTCCGTCCTGACTGCAATATCAAGAGAGCAAATGATACAAACGAGAGAATTTGTATCCCGACCATTCCGGAAGAAGATTTCATGCAGGCATTGAATGAAATCGTTAAGATTGATCAGGCTTGGATTCCTACAAAACCGGGAACCAGTTTATACATCCGTCCGTTCATTATTGCAACAGACCCATTTTTAGGTGTAAGACCATCCAATACTTATAAGTTCATCATTATCCTTTCACCGGTAGGCGCATATTATCCGGAAGGATTGAATCCGGTTAAAATCTGGATTGAAGATGAATATGTACGTGCAGTACGTGGCGGACTTGGTGAAGCAAAAGCAGGTGCTAACTATGTTGCCAGCTTAAAAGCACAGGTTAAGGCTCATGATGCAGGATACTCACAGGTATTGTGGTTAGATGGTGTTGAACGTAAATATATCGAAGAAGTAGGCGCAATGAATATCTTCTTTAAGATTAACGGAACTGTAGTAACTCCAATGTTAAACGGAAGTATTTTACCGGGTGTTACAAGAAGAAGTTGTATCGAGCTTTGTAAACAGTGGGGATATCCGGTAGAAGAAAGAAGAATCTCGGCAGAAGAATTGTTAAAGGCAGCTCTTGACGGAAGCCTTGAAGAAGTTTGGGGTTCAGGTACAGCTGCAGTTATTTCACCGGTTGGACATCTTCGTGAAGGAGATACTGTTGTTCAGATTAAGGACGGCGGCATTGGTGAATTAAGCCAGAAACTTTACGACACAATTACAGGAATCCAGTTAGGACGTATTGAAGGTCCAAAAGGTTGGGTTGTTGAAGTAAAATAAAGAATGAGATATACTTGAGAGTGTGCGTAAGTGCACTCTCTTGTTCATGTTAGACAGAATAATTATAGAATGAATTGTCGAATTCAGAGTTTTTCCTGTTACGGACGCGTTCTCACTTTGTTCAAAACGTAACAGTCCTAAACTCGAAAAAACCTCGTCAAGGACTGACGTTTTGAAAAGGTCCTAAACAGGAAAAATCTTGAATCCGACATGTTTGATTCATGCAAAATATTTCTGTGAAAGACACTATCAAGAGCGTTCGCACTTAACGACGAAGGAGTTTAGTGCGGTTACGTTCTTGGTGTAGCAGGAGCGTGTCTGAACGGAATATTTTGCATCGAATCATGATAGTAGGAGGTCAAGATGCTACATTTAAACATCAATCCGGAATATCCTTATGTATATGAAACTCATTTCCATACCCGTCAGGGCAGTGCCTGTGCGCGTAATACGGGAGCAGAGATTGCTGAGGCGTGTAAGAAGGCGGGATATACGGGAGTTGTTGTAACAGATCATTTTTTTTACGGGAATACAGCGGTTGACAGGTCTTTGTGTTGGGAAGACTGGGTGCATGAATTTTGCAAGGGGTATTATAGTGCAAAGGAATACGGAGATGCCAATGATTTACAGGTATTTTTCGGATGGGAATCCTGCTATAATGCAACTGAGTTTTTGATTTATGGATTAAGTCCGGAGTGGCTTTTAGCCCACCCCGAGATTAAAGATGCGACCATTGAGGAACAATTTGAATTGATACATGCTGATGGTGGTTTTATTGTGCATGCCCATCCTTACAGGGAAGAAGCATATATTCCTGAAATCCGCCTATTTCCAAAGCATGTGGATGCAGTTGAGGGCGTAAATGCATCCCATGCAAGTCACAGAAGCATGTCACATAATAACCCTGAGTTTGACGAAAGAGCGAAGGAATATGCCAAACAGAATAATCTTCCCATGACGGCAGGCTCGGATATTCACGGTGTTGACTTGTTGCTTGGTGGAATGGCATTTAAGGAAAAATGGAATGATATCCATGATTATGGAAGAATTGTTAAGTCAAGAGGGGATTATCTTCTTTTGACAGGGAATGAATAGTAGTAGAAATGGGGAACAGTGTTGCGCGCTCGTAAAAAGAACAGGATAAAATTAATCATTATTCTAGTGCTTATAGTCGTGGTTGTGGCAGGTGTGTTTTTGACAAGAAATACTAAATTAGTGTTAACAACCGGATTTAAAAAGAATGAAGTTTTTAAAATAGGGGAAACCTCATGTGTGTTGCCGGAGGTTATGGTTTATATGACCAATACTGCCAATCAGTACACGAAAGTGTTCGGCGAGGGAGTTTGGGACAGGGTATCCGAGAAAGGGGAACTGGAGGAGAATATTAAATCCACGGTTTTAGCCAGGTTATCAAGAATTAAGACCATGAACCTGCTTGCAAAAGAATATGGTCTTGTGCTTTCGGAAAAAGAAAAAGAAGCAGCGAAGAGCGCGGCAACGGATTATTATGCTTCATTAACACAAGTTGAAATTGACAGTATGGGCGTTACGGAGGATATTCTGGACAAGATGTATAAAGAGTATGCTTTGGCCAAGAAGTTGTATGACTATATTATTCAGGATGTTGCTCCTGAAGTAAGCGATGATGATGCCCGTACCATTACAATAGAACGGATTTTGTTAAAGAAAACCCGAACAGATGACAGTGGTAAAGAAGTAGAGCTTACTCTGGATGAAAAAATACGTGTTTATAATACTGCCATAGATATTGCAACCCGTATCCGTGAAGGAGAAGATTTCAATGTCCTTAGCAGTGAATATAATGAAGCTGAGATTTCTGTTTTATCTTTTGGCAGAGGCGAAATGGAAAAGGCATTTGAAGATGCTGCCTATAATCTTGGAACCGGGGAAGTAAGCGGTGTGGTGGAAACCAAGGAAGGTTATCAGATTATTAAGTGTATTTCACCTAATAACCAAGGAGAAACAGAAGTAAACAAAGAGGCTATTTTAGAAAAGAAAAAAGAACAGGCCTTTAATGCCATTTATGAAGAATTTGTGGCAACCTTAAAAGTTTCCATGAACGATAAGCTTTGGAAGGAAGTAAAAAGAGTTGAGAATGTTGAAGTGGCAACTTCAAGCTTCTGGGAAACCTTTAATTTATATTATTTTTAGAAAATTATTAGCACTCGTTTATAATGAGTGCTAATTTTATATTGACTTTTAGATTATGGAAGTATAAACTTATTTTCAGAGTTTAAAACAACTGCAAATCAGCAGAGATATTAATGTTTTAGCAAGAAAGGAACGTGATTTATTTATGGCAGAAAAAAGAGGAAGCTTATCTATTAACAGTGATAATATTTTCCCGATTATTAAGAAATGGTTGTATTCAGACCATGACATTTTTTACAGAGAATTGATTTCTAACGGTTGTGATGCGATTACCAAATTAAAGAAGCTTGATATGATGGGTGAGTACACTTTGCCGGATGGTTATGAGGCAAAGATTCAGGTGCTTGTAGACCCTGAAGAAAAGACATTGCAGTTTATTGATAACGGACTTGGTATGACTGCAGATGAAGTAGAAGAATACATTAATCAGATTGCTTTTTCCGGAGCAACAGATTTTATTGAAAAATATAAAGATAAGACTAACGATGACCAGATTATCGGACATTTCGGTTTGGGATTTTATTCTGCGTTTATGGTAGCAGACGAAGTGCATATTGATACCTTGTCTTATAAGGATGGTGCGGTGGCAGTGCACTGGGAGTGTGACGGCGGAACAGAATTTACCATGTCAGACGGTGACAAGGATACTGTGGGAACCAAGATTACTCTTTTCTTAAACGAGGATTGTTTACAGTTCTGTAACGAGTATAAGGCCAAAGAAGTAATACAGAAGTATTGTTCTTTTATGCCGACTAAGATTTATCTTGATAAGGTGGGAGCTGAACCTAAAGAAGGTGAACCGGTTGCTATTAATGACCCTACACCACTTTGGACTAAATCACCAAGCGAATGTAGCAAGGAAGACTATCTTGCTTTCTATCGTAAGGTATTTAATGACTACAAAGAACCATTATTCTGGATTCATCTGAATATGGATTACCCATTTAATTTAAAAGGTATTTTATATTTCCCGAAGATTAATATGGAATATGAATCTATTGAAGGAACAATTAAGTTATACAATAACCAGGTATTTATTGCAGATAACATCAAAGAAGTTATTCCTGAGTTTTTACTCTTGTTAAAGGGTGTGATTGATTGTCCGGATCTTCCGCTTAATGTATCAAGAAGTGCTTTACAGAATGACGGATTTGTTAAGAAAATTTCTGATTATATCAGTAAAAAGGTTGCGGATAAATTATCAGGAATGTGTAAGACGGAAAAAGAAGAATATGAAAAATACTGGAATGATATCAGTCCGTTTATTAAATTCGGTTGCTTAAAGGATGATAAGTTCTGTGAAAAGATGACAGATTATATTCTCTTTAAGAATCTTGACGGCAATTATATGACATTGCCGGAATGTCTTGAAGTAAAACCTGTAGATGTAGAGGATGAAGATGCTGATGTTGAAGTAGTGAATGAAGATGGTACGTCGGCTACTGATTCCGAAGATACAACGGAAGAGAAAAAAGAAAAAGTCATTTACTATGTAACCGACGAAAAACAGCAGAGTCAGTATATCAACATGTTTAAGAAAGCAGGAATGGATGCGGTAATCCTTCCTGATAATATTGACCAGCCGTTTATTTCTCAGCTAGAAGCCAAGAATGACGGCATTAAGTTCCAAAGAATTGATGCTGACCTTACAGATGCTTTCATGGCTAAGAATAGTAAGAAAACCATGGAAGAATTAAAAGCTGCAACTGAGGATATGGAAAAAATCTTCAAAAAGGCAATTAAGAAAGATAATATTACCGTAAAAGTTGAAAAACTGAAAAACAAAGAGATTTCTTCTGTGATTACACTTTCAGAAGAAAGCAGAAGAATGCAGGATATGATGAAAATGTACGCTATGCCGGGCATGGATATGGGAGGTTTTGGTAAGGAAGGACAGACACTTACATTGAATGCGAACCATAAATTAGTCCAGTATATTTTAGAGAACAAAGAAGGCGAAAATGTAAGTCTTATTTGTGAACAGCTTTATGATCTTGCATTATTACAGCATGCACCTCTTGATGGAGAGGCAATGAGTAAATTTGTAGCAAGAAGTAATAAAATTATGATGTTACTTGCTCAGTAAATATATACAAAACGATTTGATTTAAGAAGTCATAGTTTTTACCTACTACGGACGCGTTCTCACTCTCTTCAAAACGTAGCAGTACTAAGCTCGATATAATCTCGCTAAGGACTGACGTTTTGAAAGGGTCCTAGGCAGGTAAAGCTATGACTTCTACGTATAAATAGACTTAAGGATGGTGTTTTATGGAACCACAGATTATCACAGTAACCTTAAATCCTGCTATCGACCACACTATATATGTGGAAAAACGTGGTCAGGAAGAGGTAGTGAAAAAAGAACAATTTGATATTGGCGGAAAAGGAATCAATGTTTCTAAGACCTTAAAAAGGTTAGGGATTGAAAGTCTTGCCATGGGATTTGTTGGTGGGAAAAGCGGAAGCCAAATCGAAGCAGGTCTGGATGAATTGGAAATTCCACACGATTTTGTGCGGATACATGAGCCTACCCGGGTAAATGTTAAACGTGTGGAAGCATCGGGGCAGGTTGTTGAACAGAATGCACCGGGGCCATTGGTGACAAAAGAAGAGCTTGCTCTTTTTACCAAAAGACTTCTTTCGTATTGTAAGCCGGGGATTTTGGTTGTTTTATCAGGAAGTATACCCCGGGGAGTGGAAAGTAATGTATACGCTGAACTAATCCCCATGATAAAGGCTAAGGGGGCAGAAGTATTTTTGGATACATCAAAAGAAGCCCTGCGGCTTGCAACCCTGGCCGGTCCCCGATATATGAAACCCAATGAAGAGGAATTTTTGGAACTTACGGGACTAAAAGAAATTCCTGAAAAACATAAGTTAAGAGATACGTTAAATCAATTCTTTGAAAATGGAGTGGAAACCATTATTATCTCCTGTGGTAAAAAGGGTGCGTGGTTTGTTACCAAGGACGAGATGTTTCAGACAGACAGTATTAAGGTGGAGGCATTGTCTACTGTGGGGGCAGGAGATGCTATGACCGCAGGATTTGTAGCAAAGAGTATGCAACAGAACACTTCGCTTTGGGATAGGGCACGCTTTGCGGTGGCGGCTGCTACAGGAGCCGTAGTAACGTCAGGAACAAGCCCGTCAGATATAGAGACTGTATTATTTTATGAATTACAAGTGAACAAAAAGTAAATTTTTGTTTTGAAACTCAAAATTTTGATGAAATTACGTGACTCGTGTGATAAAATAAATAAAAATCTAGAAAAGCGGGGTCGCGAAGATGGAATATAATGAAAAGTATTTTGCGAAAAGTGCCAATAAGAAAGCCATGGGTATGTGGCTTGCTGTGGGTATTGTGTTATCAGCAGCTTATGCAATTGAAATCGTTAAGGGGTTAAAGAGTGTAAGTTATTTTGTGTTCATGGAATTGATCTGCTGGATTCCTTTTATTTTGGGACTTATAGTTCTGAAAGTTAAAGGATGGCATACCAAACTTTACCAGGACATTGTTGGTTTCGGATATGGTCTTTTTTACTTGTATATCATGCTCACATCGCCGGGAACATTAGCTTTTACATATATTCTGCCTTTGATGAGTATCTTAATTATTTATAAAAATAAGAATTTTATTATCCGTTGCGGTATTGCATGTATGACGGTGCTTATTGTTACCATTATCAGAAATTATTTCAACGGAATGAATACTCCTAACGATGTTTCTAATTTTGAGATTCAGATAGGTATGATTCTTTTCTGTTTCATCGGATATATCGTTTCCATTAACCATATGTCCATGTCGGACGGTTCTTTACTGGCGTCAGTAAGAGGAAACCTTGATAAAGTAGTAAATACCGTAGAAAAGGTTAAAGTTGCCAGCAATTCCGTAGTAGACGGAGTAACCGTTGTAAGAGAGCTTGCGGAAGAAAATAAAGAAGGCGCAAACGTAGTAGTTCAGACGATGGAAGAGCTTGCAGGAAACAGTCAGGTACTAAGCGGTAAGATTGATTCTTCCATGGAGATGAGCCAGGACATTGACAATCAGGTAGAAAATGTTGCCGGATTGATTGAACATATTGTGGAAACCTCTGCTAAGTCTGCGGAACATGCGGACAGTAGCTCTAAGGAATTGGAGAATGCACTGGAATCTACCAATGAAATGGCAAGATTATCTTCAGAAGTTGAAGTAATTCTCAATGAGTTCCGTAACCAGTTCCATAAGGTGAAAAAAGAAACAGGAACCATTGAAAGTATTTCTTCCCAGACTAATCTTCTTGCTTTAAATGCTTCTATTGAAGCAGCCCGTGCGGGAGAAGCCGGAAAGGGATTTGCAGTTGTTGCAGATGAAATCAGAAACTTAAGTATGGGAACCCAGACATCTTCTAACAGTATTATGGATGCCCTTAAGTTATTAGAGGAAACATCGGATAAGATGACAGAATCCATTACAACCATTCTTACTCTTATTTCGGAAACCCTTACAACCATGCAGACAGTTAATGCAAGTGTTAGCATGATTGCGGATGATTCCAAACAAATGGGTGAAGAAATCCGCGTAGTGGATGATGCTATGAAGAGAGTGGAAAGCTCTAATAAGAACATGGTTGATAACATGAAACAGGTTCAGGAAATCATGTTGACCATGACTGATAGTGTTGTAGATTCTGAAACTACTACGGTTACAATGCTTAGTAAATACGAGGAAACAGCCCGAAATGTTGCGGCGATTGAAAGCGTAGTAGGACAACTGGTGGAAGAACTTGGTGCCGGCGGATTTATGAGTATTGATGACGTAACTGTTGGAATGAAGGTTCAGATTATTGATAAAGAGAATAAATCAGAGTGCCATACTGAAGTTTTTGAAGTGGCAAATGATGTGGTTACGTTAAAAGAATCAAATCAGTTAGCTGCATTTTTACGTGATGGCGGTAAGAAAAAGAAATATGAATTCCGTATTATTGTAAATAATTCTGTTTATATTTGGGAAGAGATGCATATCGCTGATAATAAAGTTATCATTGAAAGCAATCCAAAAGTTATGAACAGAAGAAAACATCCAAGACTTGCCATGAACAATCTTTGTACCATAGTCTTCAAATCAAAGAATAGTTCTTATGAAGGTAAAATGGTAAACATCAGTGCAGGCGGATATGCGTTTGCATGTAAGGATGGGGTATTTGCTGATGCAGTTGGTTCATTTGTTGAGTTAAAAATCCGTAATTTCCCGTTAATAGGAGAAAAAAACTTACAGGGAACCATAATCCGTTCTTCTAACGATAACGGAACATACATAGTCGGATGCAGAATGCCGGAAGACAATGAAGATATTTTTAATTATGTGAATGAAAGAGTTAAGAAATAGAAAAATAAACGCTTTGGAAAAGTGCTTCCGAAGCGTTTATTTTTTACAAATAACTGATGAAATTGGTTGAGTTTTATGGTACAATTATTGCAACTGTGGTCTTATATAAAATAGAGACCGGTAAAATACGGGAAAGAAGGAGAGATTGATAACGTGAATTCTATTTTAGATCGTTATATTGGTGGAAAATTTGAATATGAAACCGGTTCTCTTGATTTCTCATGCTCAAAGATTGAGTTGGATGTTAACAAGAATGAATTAACGGAAGGAAGCTTTACGATTCGTTGTGTGGGAGGAAAGAGAGCTGAAGGGTATGTGCTATCCACCCATTCCAGAATGGTGTGTGAACTTAAGGCATTAAGCGGAACTGATATTAAGGTTCCTTATGTCTTTGACAGTGCCAATATGGAAGAAGGCGAGACCTTACGCGGGGAGTTCCATATTATTTCCAATTGCGGCGAATATTATATTCCTTACATAGTAACTGTGATTCATGAAACCATGGAATCATCCATGGGAAGCATTAAGAATTTATTCCACTTTGCCAATTTGGCAAAAACCGATTGGGAAGAAGCGGTGAAGTTATTCTACCGTAAGGAATTTGCAAAAATTCTCAACGGAAGCGATAAGCAGTATTTTGATATTTATCAGGGATTGTCCGGAGTTTGCGGAAACGAACAGAATGTAGACGAGTTCCTGATTCAGATTAATAAAAAGAGCAAAACAGAATATATCCCTATGGAAAGTCTGATCCGCATTGATGCGCCAAACGGTATGAGTGAGGGGAAAGCCACCATTACTAGAAATGGCTGGGGATACACAAGACTTACCGTTGAAACGGACGGGGATTTCTTAAGCGTGGAAAAGGATGTTTTGACAGATAATGATTTCTTAGGTAACATCTGTTCTTTCAGCTATTGTATTGATGCTACCAAGCTTCATGCAGGTAACAACTACGGTAAGATTCTGATTTACAATGCTCATTTTTCTACAGCAATTGAGTTTATTGTGGTAAATGGCAATGTAAGAAGTCTGTTCCGTGGAAATAAGCGTAAGATGCAGGAATTATCCATTCAGTTAACGGAGCTTTTCTGTAAGTTCAGGGTTAAGAAAATCAGTCATGCTATCTGGCTTAAGGAAACCGGCGAAATTGTGGAGCGGATGAACGAACTGGATGAAAAGAGCATCCCGGCAAGATTGTTTAAGGTGCAGCTTTTAATTACCCAGGACCGCTTGAATGAAGCAAAATGGATGTTGGATATGTTAGACAGTGATATAGGAGCGGACAGAAGTAACCCGGAAATATGGTGTTATTATTTGTACCTGACCACCCTATATAACAGAGAAGAAGGCTATGTCAACGAGATTACGGAGGAAGTAGAGTCAATTTATCTTCGTAACCCGGGGAATTGGCGAATTGCATGGCTGTTATTGTATCTTAGGGAAGAATTTTCTAAGAGCCCGTATAAAAAATGGGCATTTTTGGAACGTCAGTTTATAGAGGAATGTAAGAGTCCTGCAGTTTATATAGAAGCAGTTATTTTAATGAACCAGACTCCAACACTTTTGAATAAGTTAGAGGAGTTTGAAATTCAGATTTTAAATTATGCAGCAAAGCATCAGTTACTGACCAAGGATGTGATTATTCAGGTTCAGTTTTTAATGGCCAAAGTAAAAGAGTATTCACACAGACTGTATGTCATATTGAAGAAGTGTTATGAGATATCTGAGTCGGATGAAATACTTTCGTGCATCTGCAGTCTTTTGATTCGCGGTAATAAAACCGGTAGTGAGTATTTTTCATGGTATCAGAAAGCTGTGGCAAAAGAGCTTAGAATTACCAGATTGTATGAATTTTATATGATGTCATTACCAAACGATTACGGCAGGGAGTTGCCGAAGATGGTAATGATGTATTTTGCATACCACAGTGAGCTTGATTATGTCAGAAAGGCAGTGCTTTATGCCAATATTTTAAAGCATAAAGATGAATTCCCGGATATAGCCGAGTCATATCGGGATATTATCGATGTGTTTGTAGCGGATCAGATTAAGAAGGGTCATATTAACAGGGATCTTGCTTATCTGTATCAGAATGTGATGAATCCTGTGTTACTCCGTTCGGATTATTTAGAGAATCTGGTGCCTCTTTTGTTTACGAATCTGATACAGGTAACGGATTCGTACATAAAATCCGTAGTATTGATTTATTCCAGATTAAAAGAAGAAACCGTATATCCTTTGGATGCAGACGGAAGTGTTTGTATTCCGATTTATTCTAACGATTATCAGTTGATATTCCAGGACGGAAAAGGTAACCGGTATTGTAACGGAGTGCAATACTCAATTGAAAAGCTTATGATTCCGGGCAAATATCTGAAGGAAATGGGAGAATTAACTCCTGTGTTACAGGGACTTGATTTATACAACTGTTCCGGTCAGAAGATGGGAATTAGTATCACGGATAAGAATGTGGACAGTTATTGCAGGTTATATAAATCGCCCCAGGTACGTGATGATTACCGTAGGGAAGCAGGTATTAAGCTTGCCCAGTATTATCAGGAAAATGATAAGTTGGCGGAATTAGATGCCATGTTATTTGAGATTGTTCCGGAAGGGATGAGCGCAAAAGAACGGGCGGTCTATGTGCAGTTAATGATTGCCAGAGGTATGCTGGAAAAGGCCTATGAATGGGTGGAAATGTATGGCGTTGCTCAGATTGAGGGTCAGACGCTGTTAAAGTTATGCAGCAGAATTCTTGTAAGAAAAGAGTTTGAACAGGATGAATCCCTTGTCAGGGTTGCTTATCATACCTTTAGAAGCGGTAAGTACGATGAGAATATTATCAAATATCTGGTAAGCTTCTATGAAGGACTTACAAGGGATATGCGTGATATTTGGAAAGCGGCCCAGAATTATAAAGTAGACACTCATGATATCTGTGAAAAGATGATACTTCAGATGTTATTCTGTGGTTCTTTTGTCGGTCAGAAGGAAGCTATTTTTGATGAATATGTAGCAAGTGGCGGAAGACTGGTTGTTGAGATGGCTTATCTTACCCAGAATGCATATGAATATTTTGTGAAGGACAGAATTGTGTCTGGGAAAGTTTTTGAGTACTTAACCAAGTTGTTTTATCGCGGAGAACAGTTCCATGCGGTTTGTAAATATGCTTACATTAAGTATTTTGCAGAAAATACGGAACAGATTACAGAGAGTGTAGGCAATCTGCTTACGCAATTTGTGGATGAGTGTATGAACCGTAAAATATATTTTGGATTTTTCCAGAATCTGATGGGATATGTTCCAAGGGTAGCAGAGCTTTCGGATAAAACCGTGATTGAATATCATGCTAATCCCAAAGCCAAGGTATGCATCCATTATATTTTGGAGCGTAAAGAAGGGGATAATGCAGAGTATTGCAAGGAAGAAATGCATGATATGTATGAGGGATGCTTTGTGAAGCCCTTTACTCTTTTCTTTGGTGAAAAGCTTCAGTATTACATTACGGAAGAAATTGACGGAAACGAAGGGCTCACGGAAAGTGCTACGATTTGCAAGAGCGATATTACTCAGGAAAGCGGTCACAGCAAGTTCTTTAAGATTAACGATATGATGATTGCGTTAACACTGCAGGAGTATCAGACAGTGGATAAGATGGCATATGAATATTTTAAACAAGAGTATGCCGTAGATAAGATTTTTAAATTACTTTAACGAAAGGAGACAGGCGGAATGCTGTTTAAGGATAGAAAACGAAGAATCCTTGCCGGAATAGATTTGAGCGATAAAAATACCCAGATTAGTATTTTTAACACTGACCAAGCTGCGCCTGTCACGATTTCTACCGTTACGGGAAAGGAACAGTTCAACATTCCCACAGTGCTTTGTAAACGTTTTGGTGTAAACCAGTGGTTCTACGGAAAAGAAGCTATTAAGCATGTGGAGGATGGGGACGGAATCTTAGTGGAGAATCTGGTAAGTAAGGCTCTAAGAAAAGAGGAAGTGCTTATTGATAAGGACAGATACAATCCCATTGACTTGTTAGGCCTCTTTGTTAAGAGAGTGTTAGCGTTAGCTACTTCGGCAGGTGAAGTGGACAAAGTGGATGGCCTGATGATTACGGTAGAGTATTTAAATAAAGATGTAATCTCGGTTTTGCAAAAAATTATACCTACTTTGGGGTTGCCTGAAAATACAGTTTTTGTGCAAAGTCATATGGAAAGCTTTTTCCAGTTTATGATACATCAGCCGGAAGAATTATGGATCCAACAGGTAGTGGTTTTTGATTATAGCGCTGAAGTATTAAAGAGTTACAGGCTGGAAACTAACAGAAGAACAACGCCGGTGGTAGCGTTTATAGAAGAAAAAGAATTCTTATCCATGCCTTTTGAAAAGGTGCCGGAGGAAGAATCCATACGTGGGGAAATCTGTTCCCGCATGGACGGCAGATTCTTGGATGTGGTTAAGGAAGTATGTGAAGACAAAATCATCAGCACCTGTTATTTGTTGGGAGAAGGCTTTTTGGGCGACTGGTGCAAGGATTCTTTAAAGTTGTTGTGCCGTAACAGGAGAGTGTTCCAGGGAAATAACCTTTACAGTAAAGGTGCATGCTACGGACTTTATGAGCGTTTGCAACCCACGGAAAAATCCAAGAGATATATTTATTTAGGACAGGATAAGATAAAAGCCAATGTGGGCATGGCAGTTTATGAACAGGGGAAGGATGTATATTTCCCGGTTATGGATGCCGGTATGAACTGGTATGATGCAAAAAAAGAATGGGATATGATTATGGATACAAAAGAAGACCGGAATTTAAGTTTTCTTTTGACTCCTTTAAACGGAAGGGATAGAAAAGAAAAAGTAATATCCCTTGCAAATATGCCGGAAAGACCTGATGGTACAACAAGAATCAGGGTAAGCGTTGAGTTTACATCGGAAGCAAAATTTACAGTAACGGTACGTGATATGGGATTTGGAGAGTTTTTCCCATCAAGCGGACTTGAGTGGAAGGAAGAAATAACTTGGCAAGAGTAGTCGTATGTAGAGGATTTTATGCAACAACTCCATATTATGAAAAGCAGATTGGCAAAAACCTCTACTCTATTGAGGAGCTTTGTTATTTTATCAGAGAGAATGCCTGTGTCCTTGATAAGGAACTGATGAATCAGACATTGGTCGACTGGATTGATGAAGAGCTGGATTTTGCACAGTTAGCAAGAGGATTAAGAGCCCAAATGAAAAGCGGCGCGTCACTGGCCGCCTTTGTATCGTTGATTTTTGATGAAATTGATTATCTTTTACCGGAAGAAAAAGAACAGGTCTTGCAGCTAATCCGTGAGAATGCCAAATTAAGCCCGAAAGAAAAAGGGAAACGTAGGGCAGATTTTCTTGTAAAAGAAGGCCGGTATATGGCTGCAATCCGTCAGTATGAAACCATCTTAAAGGATTCGGATTTGAGCCAGGATTTTAAAAGCGCGTTATATTACAATATCGGAATCTGTTATGCAAAGATGTTTTTATTCGGACAGGCTTTGCCTTATTTGGAAAAGGCATACAGATGCAATCCGGCACCGGGAATGTTAATTCCTTATCTGGTGGCATTAAGAATGGAATTATCTGAGGAAGCATATAGGGATAAGGTGTTAACGGATATTTCCATGATAGAAAACAGTTCCAAGGCAGAAGGAATATGGCGTGCTGTTATGGAGCAGTGGAAAGTATCAGAGGAAAAGAAGCAGCTTGATGATATCAGGCAACTTGCAGCAGACGGAAAAATGAAAGCTTATTACCAGAAACAAGAAGAGCTTGTGTATGGTTTGAAAGAGGAATTTCGGAGGAACAGACAGGAAGCATGAGTTTTTTAACGGCTTTATTTCGTAGAAAGAAAAAAGAACAGACTGTACCGGAAGAATCTTCCTATGAAGTGGATGAGATACTCCAAAGCTTAAATGAAGTTAAGGAGAAGGATTTCCTTGAGGAAGAAGAGAGCAGGGATAAGTATGTGCGTTCCCTGGTGGAAAAAATGCGCGATGCCAGCCAGAATCTGGATGAGCTGTCTGCGGAATATAATTTGGTTACGGGTTATCTTACGGATATGGAAGAGATTGAAGCCCTTCCGGAAAGTGAGAGAAAGCTGATTGATGAATATGCAGGTAAGATTGCAAGACTTGACAGGGAACGTGATGTTTTTCAGGGAAAGGCTGCTTATCTTACGGAAGAGGAATACCGCCGTATCGAAAGAATGCAGTCAGAGGTTACGGAAGGTATTGCAAAGTTAAAAGAAGCGGAAAAGTATCAGAAGGTTGTAAAAAGAGATTTAAAGAAATTAGACGGGGAACGCCGCGCCTATGATTACCGGAAGAATGAGGTGCTTACCGGTATGCAGAATATGCGTGGTGTTACAAAGATATGTGTTATTTCGCTGATTATTTGTTTTATCATGTTGGCTGTTTTGCAGTTTGCATTTTCCATGGAGGTTAAAATCGGATACTTGATCTTAGTTGGAATTACGGCGATTTATTTGACGTTTCTGTTTGTAAGGCAGACAGATGCCAATAAGGAACTGGAAAGAATTGAAGTTTCAACCAATAAACTGATTTTACTTCAAAACAGAGTAAAAATCAGATTTGTAAATAATGTGAATCTTTTGGATTATCTTTATTTAAAATATCAGGTGTCAAGTGCAGCTAATCTGGAGGATACTTGGAACCGTTATCAAAAAGAACGGGCAGAACGGGAACATTATATGAAGACCATAGCTGATTTGGATTATTATCAGAAAGAACTGGTGAATACATTAAAGCGTTACCGGTTAAGAGACCCGTATATCTGGAGTCATCAGGCGGAAGCACTTGTTGACCACAAGGAAATGGTGGAAATCCGCCATGGATTAATTGTCAGAAGACAGAATTTAAGAAAGCAGATGGACTATAACCGCGAAAATGCAGTGACGGCACAAAGCGAGTTAAAGGCATTAATTGAAAGTCATCCGATTTATGCGCAAGGAATCCTAAGCATTGTATCGGAATATGAAAAAGCGTTGAAGTAATGGTCTTTATAAGGAGAATGACATGTTTGAACGAATTGACTATATTGTAAAAAGATTGGATGGGGATTATGCATATCTTGTGTTAAAAGAAGAACCTTTGGGGGATGAGAAGTGTGTAGCCCGTGCGTTGCTTCCGGTGTCTATTTGTGAAGGAAGTAATTTAAAATATGAAATGATGGAATATGAGTTGATTTAAAAGAGATAATAGTATATAGCAAAGCCCGCATCGTGGATGCGGGCTTTTGTGGTCTCAAGGTTTATTCATTATCGGTATTTACTTCGTTGCCTGCAGCAAGAGCTTCAGCGGTCAGTTCTTCTTCTGAAATCAGTTCTTCTTCTGTTTCCTCATTAACAGGTTCTTCAGGCCATACGGAAGCAATGGTACGTTTGCCGAAGAAAGCACCGTAGCACCAAATCCAAATCCAGATTAGGATTGGCATAAAGATGGCACAGATTAAACATCCTGTTGCAAGTCTTTTAGACCCCGGAAAATCAAGAAGTGAAAATACCAAAGATCCTACAGCAAGTCCTACTAATAAAATAACGCCCAATATGGCGGCAATTCTTTTTCCTTTATTTTTCATAATAAATCCTCTCGTTTTTTTTGTTTGCTGATTAAGAGTATAACTTGAAAATGAAAAGAAAGCAACAAAAACAGCAAAAAGCGGCCGCCGTTAGCAGCCGCCCGTTACAAAAAGGGGGAGGAAATCAAAGGAGGGGGTCCAATGATTAATCATAGTATAAACAGGTTATTTTAAGTTTATTCATCCGATATAAAAAAGTTTTGATTTCTTATGCAAAGTGGGGTATAATGTGCGGTAGTACTACGCTTGGTACAATATTTATTATTATGAAATTAAGAGGAAATCTATTATGGCATTATTAGAAAAATGGCACAAAATTGCATATTCAGAAACAGCAGACAAGAATGAACTTCAGAAATTCTGGGGCAGATATTTTGACATTGAAAAAGGAATCTATGCAGAGTTATTAAAGAATCCTGATGAAGTTGTTTCAGGCACCGTAAAAGAACTTGCAGAAAAATATGATGTAGACATTATGGCTATGACAGGATTCTTAGATGGAATCAATGACAGCTTAAAAGAAGCAAATCCAATTGAAGAAATGGAAGAAGATACAGTTGTTAAGCTTCCGATTGATAAAGAGCTTCTGTATAAGAACATGGTGGCAGCAGGCGCAGACTGGTTATATGGTCTTGAAGAATGGAATGCTATTTTTGACGAAGAAAAGCAGAAAGAATTATATAAAGAACAGAAATCTTCCACAACAATCGTTAAGGATGCAAAAGTGTATCCAAACGACCCATGTCCATGTGGATCAGGGAAAAAGTATAAAAAATGTTGCGGAAAGAATAAGTAATTCATGAAGAGCAGAATTAACGAAGCTTTAAGTGTTTTTTGCGAAGGTTATAATTGCTGTCAGGCGGTTTTTGCAACTTATGCCGATATATTCGGAATAGAAAAAGAGCTTGCGCTAAAGCTTGCAAGTCCTATGGGGGCAGGAATCGGTCGTATGCGTGAGGTGTGTGGTACTGTAAGCGCCATGGCGTTACTTGCAGGATTAAAGGAAGGTAACACAGACCCAAAAGATGAAAAAGCAAAAACGGCGATTTATGAAACGGTCCGACGAATGAGTGATGCTTTTAAGGATACCCAGGGTAGTATTGTGTGCCGAGAGCTTTTAGGAATTTTAAGCCGTGAAAAGAGTGCGGCTCCTGAGGCACGTACGGATGAGTATTACGCAAAACGTCCATGTTGTAAATTGGTGAAGCGGGCGGCATATCTTGTGGAACACGATTTGTTGCAGGAATATTTTGTAAAAACTGCTGATTATGTGGAAGAGAACTGGGAAGCGGGAGGAATATCCTAAGTATGAAAGCGATATTTCCTAAGATTACTTTAAGACGCTTTATCGGGATGGTTTTAGGTAATGTAGGACTTGCGGTAAGTGTGTGTTTTTTTAGAATGGCTGCGCTTGGAAACGACCCGTTTTCAGGAATGATGGTAGCAATCACCGAATTTACCGGTGTGAAATACAGTATTTGTCTGATAACACTTAATTGCTTTTTGTTTTTATTTGAAATATTTAAGGGAAGAGACATGATCGGGTTAGGAACTTTGGTAAACTGGTTTCTAATCGGATATATTGTGGATTTCCTGTATCCGTTTATGGTGGATTTCGGACACAATACTCTAATGTGGCAGAGAATTATATATCTGGCATTAGGCGTGATTATAACGTCTATGGGATGTTCGATGTATCAACAGGCCAAAGCCGGAATTGCACCCTATGACAGTATTTCTTTGATTTTTGACAGGGAAACTAAAGTTCCGTATTTCTGGTGCAGAATGGCAACGGACGTTATGTGCGTTATCGTATGTTTTGCTTTGGGAGGACTTCTTGGCATAGGAACTATTATCTGTGCCTTTGGCCTTGGTCCATTTATTTCATTTTTTAATAGGACCACATCCGCGGCATTTTATGGAACTAGAAAGCAGAATACAAAAAATCCGTAATGGAGTTGGTTGGCAATCTTTTGGGCGCCAGTCGGTTTTGGAAGCCGGTTGACTGGCAATATTCAAGTTTGCCGGTCGGTTTTGGGTATATTCAGCCAAAATTCTGTCGGAATACCCCAAATTTCCGGAAAAATTCATGCTTGGTCTTTACAGAATGAATTTCTTGGACTAAAATATCAATAGTTAATAATTTTAACGCATTGACGAGACGAGTAAAGTGTGGAGCGTCACAGAGAGGGATATCTTGGGTAACCATGGCTGAAATTATCCTGATTGCAGAAACATTTGAAAACTAACTCTGAGTGACCCCAATCCGGTCCGGTGATTCCGTTATCATCGCAATGAAGTGGCTGACGGCAAAATAAGTTGATGGACTTATGTCAGCAATTAGGGTGGAACCGCGAGTAATCGTCCCTTACATCACAATACGTGATGTGAGGGATTTTTTTGTGCGAGCAATGAGCCGTGCGTGGAAGAGCCGAATTGTCTGATGGGTGCTTGCACACAATATTTATATAGAATAGAAAGGAAGGAACAGCATATGAAAGAAAAATGGAACATGATAATCACTACAATGGGAGATGAAAAAGTCACTACCAATAAGGAGTACTATAAGACCGGACTCATATGTCTGTTACTTGGCATTATCATCGGTTTTATCATTGCTCCGATTAAGAAGGGAATCCATAAGGGATGTGTTACAAACAATAATTTAGGTGATTGCGGTTGCGGATGTGATTGTGACTGCGATTGTGATTGCGAAGAATAATCAGGATATATGATTAAGTATAGAAAGGACAGGATAAAAATGAAGATTACATTAAAAGATGGCTCTGTAAAAGAATATGCAGAGGCAAAATCAGTATTTGAAATAGCACTGGATATCAGTGAAGGACTTGCAAGAGCAGCTTGTGCCGGAGAAGTAAACGGTGAAGTTGTTGATTTAAGAACGGTTGTTGACAGCGATTGCTCTCTTAGTATTTTAACAGCTAATGATGAACAGGGACTCCGTACTTTAAGACATACAACATCCCATGTTCTTGCAGAAGCAGTAAAAAGAGTATTCCCAAATGCAAAACTTGCAATCGGACCTTCCATTGATACAGGTTTTTATTATGATTTTGAATCAGAACCATTTTCAAGAGAAGACCTTGATAAATTAGAAGCTGAGATGAAGAAAATCATCAAAGAAGGCAATAAACTTGAAAAGTTTACAATGCCAAGAGAAGAAGCAATCAAATTCATGGAAGAAAAAGGAGAACCGTATAAGGTTGAATTAATCCGTGACCTTCCGGAAGATGCAATTATTTCTTTCTACAGCCAGGGAGAATTTGTGGACCTTTGTGCAGGACCTCACTTAATGAGCACAAAGAATATTAAAGCATTTAAGTTAATCAGTTCTTCAGGTGCTTACTGGAGAGGAAAATCTGAAAATGCAATGCTTCAGAGAATTTACGGAACTGCATTCAGCAAAAAAGAAGAATTAGAAGCTTATTTACAGCACTTAGAAGATATTAAGCTTCGTGACCATAACAAGCTTGGACGTGAAATGGAATTATTTACAACCGTTGATGTTATCGGCCAGGGACTTCCACTCTTAATGCCAAAGGGTGCAAAGATGATTCAGACAATGCAGCGTTGGATTGAAGATCTTGAGGATAATGAATGGGGTTACATCAGAACAAAAACTCCGCTTATGGCTAAGAGTGATTTATATAAGATTTCTGGTCACTGGGATCATTACAAAGAGGGTATGTTTGTAATGGGTGATGAAGAAGTGGATAAAGAAGTATTTGCCCTTCGTCCAATGACATGTCCGTTCCAGTACTATGTATACAAAGCAAGCCAGAAATCATACAGGGATTTACCACTCCGTTATGGTGAAACATCTACTTTGTTCCGTAACGAAGATTCCGGTGAAATGCATGGTTTGACACGTGTTCGTCAGTTTACAATCTCTGAAGGACACTTAATTGTGCGTCCTGACCAGATGGTTGACGAGTTTAAGAATTGTCTTGCGCTTGCAAAACACTGTCTCACAGTACTTGGGGTTGAGGAAGATGTAACATATCGTCTTTCTAAATGGGACCCGAATAACAAAGAAAAGTACGTTGGTTCCGAAGAAGTATGGGAAGAAACACAGGGACACATGCGTGATATCATGAATGAACTTGGTATTGAGTTCTATGAAGCAGAAGGCGAAGCAGCTTTCTATGGTCCTAAGATTGATATTCAGGCAAAGAACGTATACGGTAAAGAAGATACCATGATTACAATCCAGTGGGATGCAGTTCTTGCGGAACAGTTTGATATGTATTATGTGGATGAGAAAGGTGAAAAAGTACGTCCTTACATTATTCACAGAACATCAATGGGTTGCTACGAAAGAACACTTGCATGGTTAATTGAAAAATATGCAGGTAAGTTCCCGACATGGCTTTGCCCTGAACAGGTAAGAGTACTTCCTATTTCAGAAAAATATGCTGATTATGCTAAGAAGGTAGAAGCTGAATTAAAAGCTAACAAGATTCTTTGCACAACAGATCACCGTTCTGAAAAAATCGGATATAAGATTCGTGAAACAAGACTTGCCAAGGTGCCTTATATGCTGGTAGTTGGTCAGCAGGAAGAAGAACAGGGCTTAGTATCCGTAAGAAGTCGTTTTGCCGGTGATGAAGGACAAAAACCACTTGCTGATTTCATTGAACAGATTTGTAAGGAAATCAGAACAAAAGAAATCCGTAAAGAAGAAGTGGTGGAAGAAAAAAAATAAATTGTTTTCATTTTTTTGTATAAAAAAGCAACGCAGGGAAACAATACTTTCTGAAAGAATTTTTAGGAGGTATGGTTATGGCAGAATTGAATTGTGGTGCTACAAATTGTTGTTACAATAAAGATTGCTATTGTTGCAAGGGTGATATCATGGTTGGCGGAAAGCATGCATCTGAAAAAGATGATACTTGCTGCGAAAGCTTTCATGATAGAAGAAATGACTCTTACACAAGCTCTTTAGACCATGCATGCAAGACAATCAGCATTGATTGTGAAGCTGTAAAATGTATTTATAACTCAAATTATAAATGCAACGCAGACCACGTTGACATCCGTGGCAGTCATGCAAATGGAAGTAAAGAAACATCCTGCGGAACTTTTAGGGAAGCAAAATAATTCTTTCAAATACCGATGACCGGATGAGGAGAGCCTCGTCCGGTTGTTGTGTTTTGAGGGTAAGAAGCAAAAGGGAGGAAAAATATGTTTCGTGAAATGATTAGAAAAAAACAACAGCTGACCAAAGAAGAATGTGTAGGGATATTGAAAAAAGAAAAACGGGGTGTCCTTTCTGTTATGGGAGATGAGGGATATCCTTATGGATTTCCTGTAAATCATTTTTATAATGAAGAAGACGGAAAATTGTATTTCCATTGCGGAAAAGTAGGGCATAAACTGGATTCTATTAAAAGATGTGATAAGGTATCCATTTGCGTGTATGATGAAGGATATCGTAACGATGGGGAGTGGGCACTAAACATTCGAAGTGTCATTGTGTTTGGCAGGGCTGTCATTGTTACGGATATGGATAGGATAGTAGATATCAGCCGTAAATTAAGCTATAAATTCACTGAAAATGCAGATTACATAGAAGACGAAATCGCAAAATATGCCGGCGCAACTCTTTTGGTAGAAATTACGCCGGAACATATGACGGGTAAGCTTGTGAATGAGTCATAGGCGTTAGGTTACCATACTCTTACTCCATCAATATGCAGAAAACGAACCTTGTCATAGTTATATGTACTTAAGGGTCTGTCCAGTGAATCATCCGTGTGTGCAGCTACTAAGATAACAGGTTCTATTGCTGTAATAACCGGTGAGTGGTAGAAGTGACCATTATCAGTTCCTAATTGAATGATATCTCCGGGAAGGACTTCGTCTTGTGATACTACATGGGCATAAGGGCCCACAGACCGGTTGTTTATCAGAAAATTATATAGATATTCAACACCACTCCAGGAAGCAGTGCGGTCATAGGAGGAATTATAGTACCAACCTGTGACGGGGGTGTAATTCATGGTTTTAGACCCTGCAAAAATGCACTGGGACGCAAAATTGGTACAGTCTCCCCCCACTTTGTCAAAATTATAATAGGAAGGATTACGGCTCATAGCCCATTTACGGGCATAGCTTACAGCCAAGTCCCTGTTATATGGAATTTCGTGCATAACTTCGCCTCATAATGTGGTTGGTATATTATATGCCGAAACTATAGATTAAGACCTATATAGATATATTTCTGTGTTTACAAAGTACGCTTGGAAGCGTACAATAAAAACGGAGGTGCGTTATGAAAAAAATGATATATCACGGTTCAGATAAAATAATTGAGAAGCCGGTGTGGGGATTCGGAAAAACATATAACGATTATGGATTGGGTTTTTATTGTACTCAAAATCTTGATATGGCAAAAGAATGGAGCGTAAATTATAACAGAGACGGATATGTCAATTGCTATGAAGTGGACTTTTCGGATTTGCAAATCCTTAATCTGAATGGGAATGAGTATGGCATTCTGCATTGGCTTACGGTATTGCTTGAAAACAGAGAGTTTGATGTTTCCTCGATATTGGCTAACGAAGCCAAGACATATTTGCTACAACAATTTGCAGTAGATTACCATAAAGCGGATGTAATAATAGGATATCGGGCGGACGATAGTTATTTTTCTTTTGCACAGGATTTTCTAAACGGTACGATTTCTTATAGACAGCTTGCCGAGGCAATGCATTTAGGAAAGCTTGGTTGGCAAGTTGTGTTAAAAAGTAGAGCTGCCTTTGAAAAAATACGTTTTTTAGAGGCGATACCGGTTAGTGCAAAGGAATGGTTTGTGCGAAGAGAAATGCGGGATAAGAATGCAAGAAGGGAATATCTTGATGTGGCTAAGAATCATAGATTAAAGGATGATATTTATATTACTAAGATATTGGATGAGGAGATGAAGGCTGATGATTTGCGCTTACGATAGAAATTATCTTGAAAATGCCCGTGTAGTGTTAGCACGGATGCTGGATTTTGCCGTAAATGATCTATGTTATGATATAGAAGTGTTTTACGAAATGTTTTTGAATTCTAAGTTAGCAGGACGTTTTGAAACTGGAGATGCGGGTGTTGTGGCCGGTAGGTCAGGGGTAGAACTTGCTTATGACATTATGATAGAAAAAATCGGGATATTGGAATTTATGCCTCAAAAACCCACATACATGATAAATAGGAGTATTGAATATTGGACAGGTTATGTGTTAGCATATTATCAGTGGAAAACAGGAAAAAGTTTTCGTGATATTAACCGATACGTTCCAATCAAAGATGTACGTGCATTATATTCCCCGTATCATGAAATGGACATTAGTCAATTCGTTGATAAAATGGATGCGATGTATAAGAGTGCTAAAAATGAAAGTAATCTTAAAATCTTACGCCAAAATGCAGGGATAAGTCAAAGTAGGTTAGCAGTACTTTCGGGGATACCATTACGAAGCATTCAGGAATATGAGCAAAGGCGTAAGGATATTAATAAAGCACAGATTGAGACGGTTTATGCTTTGGCGCAAGCGCTTGCTTGCGATATGAAAGATTTGTTGGAATAAAAACTTTCAAAAAACCACTTGACACTAGCAAAATCCTATGGTAGATTTATCTAGTGTGTGTAACACATGAAATCCAAGTAGAGTATCCACTCTCACCCTGTGGCAATGGGGCTTACAGGCGTTCATATTTTTTATAACATATTGAAAAGGCATTGTTCGGATGCCGGTAGTGTGTTGTGAAGGAGTGAAGTGTGGATAGTTTACTATCCACTTTTTTTATTTTCTTTTGATGGAGGTGTCATACTATTAGCGAATTATTGATTAACGAACAGATTAGAGACAAAGAAGTGCGTGTGATTGGAACCGACGGAGAACAGCTCGGTGTCATGTCAATCAAGGAAGCATTACAGCTTGCAGAGGAAGCAGAACTCGACCTTGTGAAGATTGTAGCTACTGCAAAGCCACCTGTATGTAAGATTGTTGACTATGGTAAATACAGATATGAGCAGGCACGTAAGGAAAAAGATGCGAAGAAAAAACAGAAAGTTATCGAAGTAAAAGAAATTCGTCTTTCTCCAAACATTGATACGAACGATCTGAATACTAAAATCAATGCTGCCAGAAAGTTCCTTTCTAAGGGAGATAAGGTTAAGGTAACCTTACGTTTCCGTGGTAGAGAGATGGCACATATGGCTAACAGCAAACATATCTTGGATGATTTTGCTGAAGCACTTGCTGATGTAAGCACAATTGAAAAGGCACCAAAAGTTGAAGGAAGAAGCATGACCATGTTTTTAACTGAAAAACGCTAGTCGTGTGAACAGTTAAAATATACGAAGAATAACAGGAGGAATTAACAATGCCAAAAATGAAAACAAGCAGAGCAGCTGCTAAACGTTTTAAAGTAACAGGAACCGGTAAATTAAAGAGAAGTAAAGCTTATAAGAGACATATCTTAACAAAGAAATCAGCTAAGACTAAGAGAAATCTTAGAAAGGCAACAACAGTTGATGCAACAAATGTTAAGACAATGAAGAAGATTTTACCATATTTATAATGCGTAAGGAGGACAAGTAGAAATGGCAAGAATTAAAGGCGGAATGAACGCTAGAAAAAAACACAATAGAGTTTTAAAACTTGCAAAGGGTTATAGAGGAGCTCGTTCTAAACAGTACAGAGTTGCAAAACAGTCTGTAATGAGAGCTTTAACATCTTCTTATGCAGGTAGAAAAGAAAGAAAACGTCAGTTCAGACAGTTATGGATTGCACGTATCAACGCAGCAGCAAGATTAAACGGATTATCATACAGCAAATTCATGTATGGTTTAAAACTTGCAGGTGTAGAAATGAACAGAAAGATGCTTGCTGAAATGGCAGTTAATGATGCTGAAGGATTCAAGACTTTAGCAGAACTTGCTAAGAGCAAAATCGCTTAATAGATTTTTGTAAAATGTGACGGCGTAGCCTTTAAGGCTATGCCGTTTTTAAATTCCATGCTATAATGGACAATGTGAAAAGGGGAGGAAGCTATGTACCGTTTGCTAATTGTTGAGGATGATAGGGGAATTGCAGAGGCAATTCAAAAACAGGCAGGAATGTGGGAGATTGAGGCTCACATTGTAGATAATTTTAGAAATGTAATGGCTGAATTTGCAGGGATTCAACCCCATTTGGTTATTATGGATATCGGGTTGCCGTTTTTTAATGGGTATCATTGGTGTAGCGAAATCCGTAAAGTTTCTAAGACGCCCATTATTTTTTTGTCCAGTGCATCGGATAATATGAATATGATTATGGCAATGAATATGGGGGCGGATGACTTTATTGCCAAGCCCTTTGATCAAAGTGTTTTGATGGCAAAGGTACAGGCATTATTACGCCGTACCTATGATTTTGGGGGAGCGGTTCCTGTTATGGAGCATCGCGGAGCCTTACTTAATACCGGTGACAGTACATTGACTTATCAGGATGAAAAGATTGAATTATCCAAGAATGAGTATCGTATTTTACTGGTGTTAATGGAGAATAAGGGAAAAGTGGTAAGCAGAGAGAAGCTTATGGAAAAACTGTGGCAGACTGACAGCTTTGTAGATGAAAATACGCTATCCGTTAATGTAAACCGATTGCGTAAAAAACTTGAAAATGCGGGACTAAATGATTTTATTACTACTAAATTCGGAGTCGGATACATAATAGAGGGGTAGGAGTATAAAAATGAGAGCATATTTGAGACTGCGCTTACGGGTATTTATTATGGCAATGCTGTTTTTTGTCATATTTTTATGTTCTTTTATTCTTTACAGGCTTCCGTTAAAAGCAGTATGGTATCCATGCTTTTTATGTTTGATATTAGGCGTGGTTTTTGTTGTAATAGACTATTACCGTGTTAAGGAAAAGTGTAATAAGTTAAATGATATTAACAGTGCGGCAGATATTGTGGAGAATAAATTGCCCCTTAGCGAAGATGTGATTAGTAAGTCTTATGAAAGAATCATAGAATTGCTTGTGGAAGAAGAATGTGAATTACGCAACCGCACGGGGCAACGTTTTTCGGACATGATGGAATATTACAGTGTGTGGGCACACCAGATTAAAACCCCCATTGCATCAATGGGTTTACATCTGCAAAATGAAGACAGTGAATTGTCAAGGAAGCTTTCATCGGATTTATTCCGCATAGAGCAGTATGTGGAAATGGTAATGGCATTTTTGCGGATGGATTCGGAAAATTCAGATTATCTTTTTAAAGAATATGATTTGGACAGCATTATAAAACAGGGAATAAAGCGGTTTGCAGGCGAGTTTATTGAACGGAAAATCAGATTAATCTATGAGCCCTTAAATGAAACGGTGCTTACGGATGAAAAATGGTTGCTTTTTGTTATAGAACAGATATTATCCAATGCCTTAAAATATACAAAATCAGGAAGCATTACCATTGAAGCAGGCAAAGAAAAACAATTGCGCATTATAGATACGGGAATCGGAATTGCCCCGGAAGATATTCCCCGTATTTTTGAACACGGGTATACGGGATATAACGGACGCCTGGATAAAAAGGCAAGTGGTATCGGCTTATATCTTTGTAAACGTATTTGTACCAAGCTGGGACACGGGATTAAAGTAGAGTCACAACCGGGAGTTGGGACATGCGTTATTTTGGAATTAAAAAGAGAAAAAGGGAATTATGAATAGACTTCTTACAAAAACGTAAGATTTGAAGGGGGATTTGTAAGAGGAATCGATGGGATACAAATCTTTCTTTTGGTATGATTTTTTTAGAAAACAAAAGGAGGATTCAAACAATGAGTATTTTAAAGGTAAGTGGATTAAAAAAGGTGTATAGTCCACGTTTTGGAGGAAACAAGGTAGAGGCATTGAAAAATGTCAATTTTGAAGTAGAACAGGGTGAATATGTAGCCATTATGGGTGAATCCGGTTCGGGAAAAACTACCTTATTGAATATTTTGGCGGCTATTGACAGACCTACAGAGGGAAGCGTTATCTTAGGGGATATGGAGTTATCAACCATTAAGGAAGAGAAAATGGCTGCGTTCCGTAGAGAACACTTAGGTTTTGTGTTTCAGGAGTTTAATCTGTTAGATACATTTTCGGTTGAGGATAATATCTTTCTTCCCATGGTATTGGCAGGAAAGCCTCATGGGCAGATGAAAGAAAGATTAGTCCCGATTGCCAAGCAGTTAGGCATTGAGGAGTTATTAAAAAAATATCCTTATGAAATTTCAGGCGGTCAAAAACAGCGTGTGGCAGTTGCAAGAGCTTTGATTACAAATCCTAAGTTAGTGCTTGCAGATGAACCTACGGGAGCATTGGATTCAAAAGCATCGGATGAATTGTTACGCTTATTTGGTGAAATTAATGAAAACGGTCAGACAATCTTAATGGTAACCCATTCTGTAAAAGCTGCCAGCCATGCGGGAAGAGTTTTATTTATCAAGGATGGAGAGGTGTTCCATCAGATTTACCGCGGAAATCATAATGCACAGCAGATGTATCAGATGATTTCCGATGCCCTTACTATGATTACGATGGGTGGTGAGGGAAGATGAGATTAGGGTTTTATTCTAAGCTTGCAGTGGATGGAATCCGCAAAAACAAAAGGCTTTATCTGCCGTATTTTATTACCGGTATCGTTATGGTAATGATGTTTTACATTGTAACTTTTTTAAGTGAAATGGAGTTACTAAGGTACATGAAGGGTGGCGCTACCTTGCGTATGATGCTACCTTTAGGAAGTAAGATCATCTTAGTCTTTGCGTTAATCTTTCTTTTTTACAGTAATTCATTTTTGGTACGCCAAAGATATAAAGAATTTGGGTTATATAACATTCTTGGAATGGATAAAAAGAACCTTGGCCGTATTGTATTTTTTGAAAATCTGATGTCGGCACTGGTTGCCATTATAATTGGTCTTTTTTTGGGCGGAGCACTTTCCAAAGTTGCCGAACTTGGAATGCTCAATTTAATGGATCAGGAAATAGAATATAGTTTCCGCTTGGAAGCAGGGGTTATTTATGATGCAATTCTGTACTTTTCAGGCATCTATTTGGTACTGTTTCTTCATTCATTGATTAAAATCAGAAGAAGTAATCCCTTAGAACTGTTACGTAGCAGTCAGGTGGGTGAAAAAGCACCGAAGGCGAACTGGTTGGTAGCGCTTCTTGGAGTAATTCTTTTGGCAGTGGCATATTATATTGCCGTATCTATTGAAAATCCGTTATCAGCAATGGTTTGGTTTTTTATTGCTGTTATTATGGTTATCATTGCAACATATATGGTGTTTGTGGCAGGCTCCGTAGCATTTTGCAAATTATTACAGAAAAATAAGAAATACTATTATAAAGCAAATCATTTTGTATCAGTATCTTCCATGGTATACAGAATGAAGAGAAACGGGGCAGGACTTGCATCCATTTGTATTCTACTGACCATGGTTTTGGTAATGCTTTCTTCTACAGTAAGCTTATATATCGGGGCAGAGGATTCTTATAACAGAAGATATCCTAATGAGATTTCTTTAAAGCTTCCGGTTCCTACACTGGATGAATTTAAGGAAGAAACATTTTCACATTATAAAAATACCATATCGCAGTATGTAAAAGACGTTGAAAAGGAATCCTATTATGCAAACGCAGGCATTTCGGGGTTACTTACCAAAACAGGAGTTTTGGTAGATCAGCAGGCACATGCCCAGTTTTCCTTTGATACAGTAAGCAGTTTGGTATATATTCAGATTCTGCCATTATCAGAGTATAATCGCTTGCATGGAACAGACTATACTTTGGGACAAGGGGAGTGTTTGCTTCATTGCCTGAATGCGGAGTATAATGGAGATACCTTTACGATTGAAGGAGCAGATACTCTTAAGGTCAAAAAAGTCGTAGATAAAATGATGATTTCGGGAGAACTTGCAATGCAGATGATTCCTGCAGTTACGGTTATTACGGATGAGTTTGAAGCCGTAATGGCACCTCTTATGAAATATGAAAGCGAGTATGGTGACCACTTGGCAGAGCTGTATTGGAATTATGGATTTGATGTAGCCGGATCTGATGAAGAAGAAATTGCCGTGTATGATGTGTTACGTAAAAATATGTCTGATATCGTAATCCATAATGAAGACGGAAGCTATTATTTTTCTATCGACAGCAGGGCAGAAGGTAAGGCAGAATTTTTCGGTTTATACAGCGGATTGTTCTTTGTGGGCATTTTGTTAAGTATTGTCTTTTTATTTGCAGCGGTTTTGATTATTTATTATAAACAGATTTCGGAAGGCTATGAGGATAGAAACCGGTTTGAAGTCATGCAAAAAGTAGGTATGATGAAAAGGGATATTAAGAAGTGCATTAATTCCCAGGTGTTAACAGTATTCTTTTTACCGCTATTGGCGGCAGGAGTGCATCTTTCCTTTGCATTTCCGCTTGTATTTAGGTTGTTACAGTTGTTTAATCTAAATAACCTGTCATTGATGATTGTTGTATCATTGGCTACTTATTTTGTGTTTGCCCTGGTATATGCACTGGTATATAAAATAACATCAAATGCTTACTATGCAATTGTAAGTGAGCGTAGATAAATATGCATGGAGGATTTTACAATATGATTCAAAAAAGAATAATCGGTACACCAATTAATACAGAAGCAGTGGTAAAAGTAATCGAGGACGGATACCGGGCGTGGGATAAGCTTATGGTTACTGATAAGCTGCCGCAAATGCTGTCTGTTTGTATTGATGAAAATAAGAATCAGATTGTGATTTCCTATGATATGGATAAGGATGATATTGTATATGGTCTTGGGGAATCCATGAGGGGAATCAATAAAAGGGGATATATCTATCACAGCTTATGTGCGGATGACCCAAACCATACAGAAGATAAGGTGTCTCTTTACGGCGCCCATAATTTTTTGGTAGTGCAAGGAAAAGAGAACTTTGGGCTTTTTGTAGATTGTCCGGGAAAGGTTATCTTTGATATAGGGTATACATCATCTTCTAAGTTAGAGATTACCTGTGAGAGTAAAGATGCAAATTTATATTACCTTACAGGAAATACACCAATGGAAATTGTTAAGGAATTCCGTGAGTTAATCGGACGAAGCTATATTCCGCCTAAATGGGGAATGGGATTTGGCCAGTGCCGTTGGAGTTACATGGATGAAAACGAAGTAACCGCGGTTGCAGACGGTTATCAGAACAATGGAATTCCGGTTGATTCCATTTACCTTGATATTGATTATATGGAAGCATATAAAGATTTTACACTTCATAAGGAGCGTTTCCCTGAATTTGAAGACTTTGTCCATAAGATGAAAGACAGAGGAATCAGACTGGTTCCCATTATTGATGCAGGGGTAAAAATAGAAAAGGGCTACGACGTATACGAAGAAGGTGTGTCCAATGATTATTTTTGTAAGGATGAGGACGGAAATGACTATGTGGCAGGTGTGTGGCCGGGAAAAGTACATTTTCCGGATGTGTTAAACAGCGATGTCAGAAAATGGTTTGGGCAGAAGTACCGTTTCTTAACAGATAAAGGGATTGAAGGATTTTGGAATGATATGAATGAACCTGCAATCTTTTATTCTGAAAAACATCTTAAGGAAGTATTTGAAAAGATAGAAGAATATAAGTCAAAAGAATTGGATATAGAGGAATTCTTTGCCTTTACGGGAATGGTGGCAGGATTATCCAACAGACACAAGGATTATGAAACCTTTTACCATAATATGGATGGACAAAAAATCAGACACGATTTGGTGCATAATCTGTACGGATTTAATATGACAAGGGCAGCAGGTGAGGCTCTTGATAAAATAGAGCCCCATAAGAGAATGTTATTGTTTTCCAGAGCATCTTATATCGGAATGCACCGTTATGGTGGAATCTGGACAGGGGACAATCAGTCCTGGTGGTCACATATCTTACTTAGCATGAAACAGATGGTAGGTCTTAATATGTGCGGATTCCTATTTGTAGGTTCGGATATCGGCGGCTTTGGCTCTAATGTGACAGAAGATTTGGCTTTGCGTTTTACCCAGTGGGGAATGTTTACGCCTCTTATGAGAAATCACAGTGCGGCAGGAACCAGAAGACAGGAAGCCTATGCTTTTGAGCGGACAGAAGATTTTAAAAATATGATACGTTTAAGATATTTCTTCCTGCCTTATTTGTATAGTGAGTATATGAAGGCTGCATTGCGGGGAGACATGTATTTTAGACCGTTAGCATGGGAATTTCCGGATGATAAGCATGCTACACAGGTAGAGGACCAGCTTATGATAGGCGAAAATATGATGATAGCGCCGGTCTACACCCAGAATGCCACGGGAAGATATGTATATTTGCCGGAAGAAATGAAAATGTATCGTTTTAGAAGCCCAATGGATGTGGATGTTGATATTTTGGAAAAAGGTCATCATTATGTGGAATGTGCCTTAAATGAAGTGTTGGTATTTGTTCGGCAGTGTTCCATTATTCCTTGTGCAGGAAATGCCATGAGTAAGGAAATGAAGAATACTGATACCTTGGATGATAAGAATCTCATCTTACTGGTAAATCCGAATATTTTAAACGGGGAATTTAAGGCGGTGGAATATGAAATGTATTCGGATGATGGATTTACCAAGGACTATGAGAATCCAAAAAATCTTCGTAAGATTACCATGCGTGACGGAGAAATCTTACGGGGAAAGCGCATTAATTAGGGATACAGTTTGGAAATGGAGAGTAATATGTACGTAAGAAATCTTGTGGAAGATATCAGCCAGGATGCTACGCTAATACCTTGCGAGCACGGACTGAGTTATTATATCGAAACAAAAAAGCATAAGATATTGTTTGATTTGGGTGCCAGCGATTTGTTTGCTAAGAATGGGAAACGGCTTGGAATTGATTTAAAAGACGTTGATACGGTGATTCTGTCCCATGGTCACTATGACCATACGGGAGGGTTACGGCATTTTATGCAAATGAATTCCAAAGCAGACATATATTTAAGGGTAGAAGCAACAGGGGATTATTATTCTAAGAAAGAAGGCGGTTTTGTCTATATCGGGATGGAACCGGAATTAAAGAAGAGTGACAGGATTCACTGGGTTAGTAAAGAGCTTAGGATTGATGATGAATTGCTTTTGTTTGGTGATGTGAAAAAGAGGGAATGCATGGCGGATTCTAATTCCCATTTAAAAGTAATGCAAAATGGAGAATATGTGCAGGATTCTTTTAATCATGAACAGAGCTTGTTAATTACCCAAGGGACGGATGCGTATCTTATTGCAGGCTGTATGCACTGCGGTGTGGTGAATATTCTGAAAAGAGCGGAAGAATTTTTAGGGGATAAAAAGTTAAGAGCTGTCTTTGGAGGACTTCATATCAGCAATCCAAGAACCAAGCAGCCACCCAAGCAGGAATTGGTGGAAGAACTTGCAGAGCATTTGAAAAAGTATGAAAATACTGTTTTTTATACCGGACACTGTACCGGTAGGGAAGGGTTTGAAATGATGCATCAACTTTTGCCGGAACAGATACAGTATTTGTTTACGGGACAAGATTACGGGGCATAATGATTAGCGTAATATAATTTGGTGATATTATTAAGAAATTATAAACACAAGGTTATATTTTTTTTATAAATATTTCCTTGTGTTTTTTTCTTTGCTGTATGATAATAACCATGGATAAAAGTGGAAGGAGAAATATATGCTTCAGTTAATAGATATTCAAAAGACTTATACAACAGGGGATTTTACCCAGCATGCCTTAAATGGTGTAAGTCTGAATTTCAGAGAAAGCGAATTTGTAACCATCCTTGGTCAGAGTGGTTCCGGTAAGACGACCATGTTAAATATTATTGGTGGTCTTGACCAGTATGATAAGGGTGACTTGGTGATTAACGGAAAATCAACCAAGAAATATAAGGATAAGGATTGGGATACATACCGTAACCATTCCATTGGTTTCGTATTTCAAAGTTATAATCTGATTCCTCATCAGACAGTATTATCTAACGTAGAACTGGCACTTACCTTATCCGGTATTTCAAAATCGGAGCGAAGAGCCCGTGCAAAAGAGGTGCTTGAAAAAGTCGGATTAAAGGATCAGATGCATAAAAAACCAAATCAGATGTCAGGTGGACAGATGCAGCGTGTAGCAATTGCACGAGCACTCATTAATAATCCTGATATTTTATTGGCAGATGAACCTACAGGTGCCCTTGACTCTGAAACCAGTGTACAGATTATGGAACTGTTAAAGGAAATCGCAAAAGACAGATTGATTATTATGGTTACTCATAACCCGGAACTTGCTGAGGAATACAGTAACCGAATTATCCGTTTAAAAGACGGTTCTATCGTTGATGATACAAATCCTTATACCAATGAAGCGTTGGAACAGGATTTAAAAGAAAAAGAAGAATGGCTTAAAAATAATCCGGAACAGGTACCTTCTAAAGGACGTAAGAAAAATACATCTATGTCTTTCTTTACAGCCTTATCCCTTAGTTTAAATAACCTGATGACTAAGAAGGGACGTACCATTATGACTGCGTTTGCAGGTAGTATCGGTATTATTGGTATTGCGTTGATTTTATCCGTATCTAACGGTGTACAGTTATATATCAATCAGGTGCAGGAAGATACACTTTCTTCTTATCCGATTATGATTGAGAGCGAAACAGTAGATATGACTTCCATGATGAATTCCATGATGGGAACAAGCAGTGCTAAGGGTGAGAAGCATGAGCTTGACGCAGTTTACTCTAATGACATTATGATTGATATGATGTCTATGGTTACAGCACAGGTGGCTAAGAATGATTTGGCTGCGTTTAAGAGTTATATTGAAAGCGATGAAACGAATATCAAAGATTATCTGAATGCGATTCAGTATGGTTATCAGTTGGACCTTCAGATTTTTAATTCTGATACCACAGAAAATATTCAGCAGGTGAATCCTTCAACTCTTATGGAAGATATGGGATTCGGAACCATGAGTGGTGCCATGGCAACTATGAGCCCTATGGCTAATATTTCTTTATTCCAGGAGATGCTTGGAAATGATGAACTGTTACATTCCCAGTATGATGTAATTGCGGGAAGATGGCCTTCAAGTTACGATGAATTGGTAGTGGTTGTATCGGATGATAACGAAATTGCCGATTTTGCCTTATATGCTTTGGGTCTTATGGACGTGAGCGAAGTAGAAGGCATTATGAAGGATATTATTATGGGTGAAGTAGTGGAAGAAAAGTCTGAAGTCAGCCGCTTTACTTATGATGAAATCTTAAATACTACTTATAAACTTGTACTGAATACGGCATATTATGAAAAAGCCAATAATGTGTGGGTAGACAGAAGTCAGGATGAAGAGTTCTTAAAGGAAGTCGTTAATAACGGAATCGATTTAAAGATTGTAGGTATCATAAGACCTTCTGCTGATGCAGTTTCTTCGTCCATCACAGGGGTTATCGGATATACATCTGATTTGACGGAATATGTGATTAATCTTGTGAATGAGCAGGAAATTGTGAAAGAGCAGCTTGCAAACCCCAATGTAGATATTTTTACAGGAAAGGTATTTGAAGAGGAAGAAGTATCCGAAGAAGCGGATTTAAGTCAGTTCGAGGGCATGGATATGAGCCAGTTCGAGGGCATGGATATGAGTCAGATGGAAGGCATGGATATGAGTCAGATGGCGGGTATGGACTTAAGCCAGATGGAAGGCATAGGTCAGGTTCCGGAAGGCTTTATGGATATGAGTAAAATCGACCTGACGAATTTGTCTGACGAAGAAGTGGCATATTTATCTACATTAAGTGAGGCTGAATTAGAATTATTAATGCAAAGCTACTTAGGTTATGGGGATGAGGAAGAAAATACCTATGACGGTAACCTTTTAAAACTTGGTATGGTAGACCTTGATAGTCCCAGAACCATCAATCTGTATCCTGTTTCTTTTGAAGCAAAAGAAAGTATCATGGATATTATTGAGACTTATAATGATAATAAGATTGCCGAAGGTAAAGAGGAATATAAGATTACTTTTACAGATTATGTAGGTATTATGATGAGTTCAATTACTACTATTATTGATCTTATCAGTTATGTATTGATTGCGTTTGTTGCAATTTCATTGGTTGTTTCATCCATTATGATTGGTATTATCACATATATTTCAGTATTGGAAAGAACAAAAGAAATCGGTATTTTAAGAAGTATCGGTGCTTCAAAAAAAGATATTTCAAGAGTGTTCAATGCAGAAACTTTAATTGTGGGATTTGTTGCCGGTATGATGGGTATAATAGTAACGTTATTGTTATTAATTCCGATTAACGCAATTATTTATGCACTTGGTGATGTTCGCAATTTAGCTAAACTTCCGGTGGGAGGAGCTGTTATTTTAGTGGCTATCAGTATGATTCTTACATTGATTGCAGGCTTGATTCCTTCAAGATTTGCAGCTAAAAAGAATCCGGTAGAAGCATTGAGAAGTGAATAAGCGATTGTACACTGCCGGGATAGTATCCCGGCGTGTACTGATTTTAGGGTGTGTTTGAGGTGAACGATAGATGATTAAGATTTTTAAATATCTTAAAAGTGAAGAATGGATATGCATGGCGGTCAGTGTTATTTTTATTGTTATGCAGGTATGGCTTGATTTAAAGCTTCCGGATTATATGTCAGAGATTACTGTACTTGTTCAAACGAAGGGCAGTGCCATGTCGGAAATATGGAAAGCCGGAGGATATATGCTGTTATGTGCTTTAGGAAGCCTTGTGTCTTCTTGCGTAGTGGGATTCTTTGTGGCAAGAATAGCGGCAGGAATTTCAAAAAGATTGCGCTCTCTTGTGTATGATAAGGTGCAGTCTTTTTCCATGGAAGAAATCAATCATTTTTCTACAGCAAGTCTGATTACCCGATCTACTAATGATGTGGTACAAGTGCAAATGTTTATTTCCATGGGTATGCAGGTTATGATTAAAGCACCAATCATGGGTGTATGGGCTATATTAAAGATATCAGGAAAAGAGTGGCAATGGAGTCTTGCAACAGGAATTGCAATCCTGTTTATTTTAGTGATTCTTGTGTTTGTTGCGTTATTTGCACTCCCAAGATTCAGAAAAATTCAGGGGTTAACGGATAACTTAAACAATGTGACGCGTGAAAATCTTCTTGGTATGCGAGTGGTAAGGGCTTACAATGCAGAAGAATATCAGGAAAAGAAGTTTGAAGAGGCAAATGAAGAGTTAACGCATAATAATCTTGTGGCAAATAGGGTTATGGCGATTATGAATCCGGGAATGAGCATTGCCATGAATGGACTGAGCCTTTCCATTTACTGGATTGGAGCATATTTGATTAATAAAGCAGCGTTAACCTCCAAAATTACGATATTTAGCGATATGGTAGTGTTTACCTCATATGCTATGCAGGTAGTTATGTCTTTTATGATGCTAACCATTATTTTCATTATTCTTCCAAGGGCGGCAGTGTCTGCAAAGCGTATTTTGGAAGTATTTGAGATGAAAGAATCCATAAAAGACGGAGATAAGACCCCTGATTCTAATGTGAAAGGATGTATTGAATTTAGGGACGTTTCTTTTAAATACCCGGATGCCGGAGATTATGTACTGGAACATATTAGTTTTAGTGCAAAACAAGGAGAAACAGTAGCAATTATTGGCTCTACCGGTAGCGGAAAGAGTACTTTGTTAAATCTGATTCCCCGATTCTATGATGCAACAGAGGGTGAAGTGCTGATTGACGGTTTAAATGTAAAAGATTATAACCTTAAGGAGCTTCGGAATAAATTAGGTTACGTGCCGCAAAAAGCGGTTCTTTTTAGCGGAACGGTGGAAAACAACATTGATTTTGGGGATTATGGGGTAGAAGAAAAGTCGTCTGAAAAGGATATCGAACATGCGGCAAGAATAGCCCAGGCAGAAGAGTTTATTGCAAAAATGGAAGACGGATATCAAGCACATATTGCGCAGGGAGGAACCAATGTTTCCGGGGGACAGAAGCAGCGATTGTCCATTGCAAGAGCAGTTTGTGCAAAGCCGGAGATTTATTTGTTTGATGATTCTTTTTCAGCATTGGATTACAGAACAGACAGAATTCTGAGGAAAGCGTTAAGAGAAGAAACAGCAGATGTGACCAATATTATTGTAGCCCAGCGAATCGGAACCATTATGGATGCAGACCTAATTCTTGTATTAGATGAAGGTAAAATGGTGGGAAAAGGAACACATGCAGAGCTTATGAAAAACTGTAGTGTGTATCAGGAAATTGCATATTCACAGTTATCAAAGGAGGAATTAGCCAATGCGTAAAGATGTAAAGTTAACTTCCTATTTGAAACCCTATATGCCCGCTATAGTAATTGCATTATTGTGTGCTACCGTTGGTGCTGTTTTCTCCATTATCGGACCGGATTATATTAAAGATATTACCAATAAGATTGCTTCCGGCCTTATGGGAGAGTTTGATTTAGAAGGTGTTGAACGGATTTGCTTTATCCTGGTGGGCTTTTATGTGACGGGTGCTGTTTTATCCTACGTTCAAAGCTATATTATGGCCACGGTTACCCTAAAGTTTTCAAAGGGATTACGTAGAGAAATATCCTTTAAAATGAACCGTTTGCCATTAAAGTATTTTGACTCCACAACCTTTGGCGATGTATTAAGCCGTGTTACCAATGATGTGGACACATTATCACAGACGTTAAATCAGAGTATCGTAACCTTGGTTACGGCAGTTACTCTTTTCTTCGGAAGTTTGTTTATGATGTTTAAGACAAACTGGATTATGGCAGTCACTGCAATTGTATCCTCATTAATCGGTTTCTTCTTTATGAGTCTTGTTATCGGACGTTCCCAGAAGTTCTTTATGCGTCAACAAAAGGAACTTGGTGCAATCAACGGTCATGTGGAAGAAATTTATTCGGGACACAATATTATTAAAGCATACAATGCGGAAGAACGGTTTAAAGAACAGTTTGAAACCATTAATCAGAATCTGTATGAGAGCGGATGGAAGGCTCAGTTTTTATCAGGGCTTATGATGCCTTTTATGGGCTTTGTGGGTAATTTCGGCTATGTAGCAGTCTGTGTGGTGGGGGCGGCACTAACCATGAATGATGTAATCGATTTTGGTGTTATCGTTGCATTTATGATGTATGTGCGTCTTTTTACCCAGCCACTGTCACAAATGGCCCAGGCGGCAACCAGCTTACAGTCTGCATCTGCAGCAAGTAAGAGAGTATTTGATTTTCTTGGGGAAGAAGAGTTATCTGATGAAAGTCACAAGACAATGGTGCTTACTGATGTAAAGGGAGAAGTAGAATTTTCCCATGTTAAGTTTGGTTATGATCCTGAAAAAATTATTATTAAGGATTTTAGCGCCAAAGCATTGCCGGGACAAAAGGTTGCGATTGTTGGACCAACCGGTGCGGGTAAGACAACGTTAGTAAATCTGTTGATGCGGTTTTATGAACTAAATGAAGGTGAAATTAAGATAGACGGCGTTACGCTTACTGATTTGACCAGAGAGAATATCCATGATTTGTTTGGTATGGTATTACAGGATACTTGGATGTTCCAAGGAACCATCCGGGACAATCTGGTATACAGTAAAAAGGATGTAACCGATGAAGATATTGAAAAAGCCTGTAAAGCAGTGGGAATCCATCATTTTATAAAAACACTTCCCAATGGTTATGATACCATTATGGACGATAGCGCCAACCTGTCTGCAGGACAAAAACAGTTAATTACCATTGCGAGAGCCATGGTAGAAAATGCTCCGTTAATTATTCTGGATGAAGCTACAAGTTCGGTGGATACCAGAACGGAGGTGTTGATTCAGGAGGCAATGGATAGGTTAACCAAAGGCAGAACAACCTTTGTTATTGCCCACAGATTATCTACCATTAAGAACGCGGATTTAATTCTTGTCATGCGCGACGGAGACATTGTAGAAAGCGGAAAGCATGAAGAACTTTTAGCAAAAGGCGGATTTTATGCTGAGCTTTATAATAGTCAGTTTGAAAGATAAAAGATTGAAGAGTATGGCACTTGTGTGCTATACTCTTTTTTGGTTGTCCGGGGAAACAGGTGTAAATCCTGTACGAGCCCGTCGCCGTAAGGTATGTAAGTCAAGTATCAATCTTACTCAAATTTCCGGAAGCATTCCGGTGTAGCCACGTTTGGGGACAGGTCATTGGAGTAATCTGAGAAGGCCGGTTGATATGATACCAAGTCGAAATATCCGGGCAATACAAAAACCTTCTGCGAATAACTGCGAGTGCCGGTTTATGGAGGAAATATATTTTTAAAGGAGAACAATGTTATGCAAAAGAAACGTAGTAAAAAACTATTGTCAATGCTCCTTTGCATGGTGCTTGTTGTGGCTATGGCACTATTTACAACAGGATGCGGAAAAGACAAACCGGAAGGAAATACTTCTGACACAGAAGTTGAAGCCAAAGTCTTAGGTCAGGGCGAAACGGTATTTACCTTCACAGTAGTGGATAAAGATGGAAATGAAAGTGCATTTGAAATCCACACAGATAAAACCATTGTAGGAGATGCTCTTATGGAGCATGATTTACTTGCCGGAGATGCAGGAGACTTTGGTCTTTATGTTAAAAGCGTTAACGGAATTACAGCGGATTATGATGTAGATGGGACCTATTGGGCATTCTACATTAACGGTGAATATGCCATGTCCGGAGTTGACTCTACAGAAATAACTGATGGTGCAGCTTATACATTTAAGGTTGAAAAATAATGAAGCTTACTGTAAAAGAACTTACTATTTTTTCCATGTTAGGGGCTGTTATGTATGCTTCTAAGATGATTATGGAATTTGCACCCAATATTCATCTTTTGGGAGTGTTTACCATAGCATTTACAGTGGTGTATCGTAAAAAAGCATTATATCCCATATACATTTATGTGTTTTTAAACGGCATGTTTGCAGGATTTAATATGTGGTGGATTCCATACTTATATCTATGGACGGTTTTGTGGGGAATAACCATGTTGCTTCCCAAGAATATGCCCAAAGCAGTTGCTCCTATTGTGTATATGGTGGTGTGTGCACTTCATGGATTCGCATATGGAATGTTATATGCACCTGCCCAGGCGCTTATGTTTGGCTTGAATTTTGACGGAATGATTGCCTGGATTATAGCAGGGCTTCCCTTTGATATGATTCACGGCATCAGTAATTTTTTCTGCGGTATTTTAATTGTGCCCATTATTACAGTGTTACGTTTGGCGGAAAAAAATGTCACGAAAGATTAAGCTTTAATGGTATTGTCTATTTTGGGATTTTTATATATAATATTGTCATATAAAGAAAGGGGTAATATGCATGAGTAAAAACAGAGTAACAGCGATATTACTTGCATTCATGGGATGTCTCGTAATAACCATTATTATATTGACAATCAGATTGGCAACAAGACCTGAACAGCCACAACTTGCAACCAATGATAAGAATACTGTTGCAGACAGTGGAAATAAAGAGGAGACACCTGATAGTACCCCATCCCAGGATGAAACGCCGGATGAACCTGAGGTGCAGCCTCCGGTGGACGAAGTACCTGAAGAACCGGAAGTAAAGACTGAAATCGTAACAAAGCAGTATGTACGCTCTAAGGATGCGGATACCAATGTAAATATCAGAAGTGAAGCCAGTACAAAAGGGGAACAGTTAGGTAAGCTTACTTATTCAGATAAAGCTACCTATATTGAAACCGTAGACGGATGGCATAAAATCGAGTTAAATGGTATTACAGGTTATGTATCAGGCAACTATTCAGAGATTTTCGAAGTGGAAGAAGAGGTTGTAGTAGAGGATATAGCAGAATAGAGTATGCGGATAAAAGGAACGCCCGACATGATGTCGGGCGTTTATTTGTTGTTTAGAATGCCGGAATGGCAGGCTCAGTTGTTATGGGAGAGATGGGTGGAATAACACCCGAGTATCCCTGATATACTCCGCCAATCCATAATGCCGGATGGTGTAGTAATATTGCATTTTTAATATCGTCACTTAATCCGTTAAACATAGGCTGGATATTGGCTGATAACACAGGATCCATCAGGTATCCGGCTGTGTGTGAACACTTACCTGTAGTATTCGGATATATTGTTGTTCCATCCTCTAAAAGCATTGTAGAACCACTGATTAACATCGGGTCCAAAGGAGCAGGGATTACCGTACGTCCCGGAACAGAGAATGGACATTCATTGGTTGCAGGTAACATATCCATCGGACATACCCATCCTTCAAAGTGAAGGTCGCAGAATGTAGTAGGAGCTGTTCCTTCTTCAAAATATTCTAAAATCAGACAATCATCACATAATCCGGCAATCGGAAGCTTTCCTGACTGGGAACAAATGGTAGCAGTTGTAATACCGCTTGGCATAGGGAATGTTCTGCCCGGTAGACCTTCGTGTACAGCCTGCATAACCTTCTTCCAAAGAGCCTTGTGAAAATTCTTTTCTTCCTTTGTATTCATGCTGACGTTATTGTCATAACCTGCCCAAACGGTTGCAGTATAGTATGGTGTGTATCCTGCGAACCAGAAGTCGTTGTTCTTTGAAGTGGTACCTGTTTTTCCTGCAATGGTCATTCCTTCGAAGTTGGCAGCAGTACCGGTACCTTTGGTAACAACGTCTGTCATGGCACTTGTTAATAAGAAAGCGGTAGTAGGCTTAATTACCTGCTTAGTCTTAGGAATGGTATTATCAAGGATAATAGTTCCGTCAGCAGCTACCAGCTGGGTATATAAAATCGGCTCAATATAAGTTCCGCCGTTTGCAATGGCAGCGTATGCAGCATTTAATTCAAGGTTTGTAACACCATCTGTTACACCACCAAGAGAAAGGGACTGGGTTTTATCTGTTAACACGCGTCCGTCACTTGTGGTTTTAGAATCGACCATTGTGGTGATTCCAAAATCTTCTACATAAGTATAGCCAAGCTCCGGAGAGTTAATGGTCATTGTCTTTACAGCAATAATATTTAAGGATTGTTCGATGGCATAACGCACTGAACAGTTTCCTTTGTAAGTTCCGCCGTCCCACCAGTTAGATACCGGAGTACCATCCTCGTAGTTAAACGGAGCATCCGTTTGAATGGTGGCTAATGTCATTCCGCTGATGTCAAGAGCAGGAGCGTAAGTGGAAAGTACCTTAAAAGTAGAACCGGGCTGTCTCATGGTATTGGTTGCCCTGTTTAAGGTACGGCTGGCTGTTTTTTCACCACGTCCGCCAATCATGGCAAGAACATGACCGGTTTGTTGGTCTTGAATGACGAAGGAAACCTGAGGCTGTAACGTTAAAGTAATGGTCTCATCAAATACTTCGTCCCCTTCCTCTAATACAGAGGCAATATATTCGTCTATATCAGCCTGGGCATCTTCGTGGGTTGCATAAATCAGGTTGAATTTAGAATTTTTTTCTTTAAAATATGAACGGAACATCTGTGTGGAATGATGCTCGTAAGTACCGTCTGCCTTTAAAATGGTAAGCTGGTAATTCAGATACCATTTTGAGTTGGAAGGATAGTTCTCTTCGTTAGCAAAGATCTCATCGCAGATTGCCTGAATCTTTGAATCCTGGGTAGAGTACAGCTTAGCACCGCTACTGTAAAGGATATTGTAGGCTTGCGCTGAAGTATATCCTGCGTCCAATAAGTCTTGTGTTACCTGTTCTGTCAATTCATCAATAAAGTAAGAATAGGTTCCGCTTGATGAAGAGCTTTCTGTTACATTCTGGATTCTTGCATATACATCATCTGCCAAAGCATCTTCATATTCAGCTCTTGAGATATATCCCTGTTCCCACATGTATTTTAAAACAACGCCACGTTTTTCTTTGTTGTTTTCCGGGTTTGTAATGGGATTATATCTGGAAGGATTCTGGGTAATGGCTGCAATAACAGCACATTCTGATAAGGTTAAATCTTTTACATGTTTGTCAAAGTAACGCATGGAAGCTGCCTGAACACCCAGAGTATTGGCACCTAAGTTAATGGTGTTCATATACAGACATAAAAGTGTATCTTTGTCATATTCTTTGGAAATCTCTAATGCTAAATACTGTTCCTGTAATTTACGTTTTACACGGTCGATAAAGGTATCTTCGCTCATCCAGTCAGTAAACACATTGTTCTTTAATAACTGCTGTGTAATGGTACTGGCACCTTCCGTAAAGTTAAAACCGTTGGTGACACCAACAAGTCCGGCACGGATAATACCTTGGATATCAATACCGTTATGTTCGTAATATCGTGCATCTTCAATAGCAACGAAAGCATGAGCCAGATTTTCAGGAATCAATTCCATCTGTACATAAGTACGGTTGGCATTTTCAGAAACCAGTTTTTGGATTAAGTTACCTTCCGTATCATAAACCATGGTTGCATAGCCGTTAGGCATTAAGTCATCTAAGGAGACTTCAGGCACATCGGAAAGAATTCCTTTAAATGCACCAAGTCCAAGGGACATAACAAGAATGCACACGGCAATTATGCCAATTAATGACAGTTTTAATGAAGATACGAGAAACATCTTCTTAAGCTTTTCGGGTCTTGAATTCAGCGTTTTTAGCCGGTTCTCAATTCCCCTTTTTCCATAATTCATATATAATTCCATCCTTTTATAAGAAGTTTTTCAAAGCATTGATTACATTATTATAACAAATTACCTCATGCAAATAAAGGTTTTTTTGACCTATCATGAATTGTTCACAAATTCATACAAGCTTAATCAGTTTGATGATTTTTTGATAGGCAGAAAAAGAAGCTTGTGGTAAAATATGTGAGGATAGGAAAGAAAAACAGCGGAGAGCAAGAGATGGGTAATTATGTTGTGGCTTTGCAGGAATCGCAAGCGGAAATCATTGAAAAAAAGTCCAGATTTATAGCTACTTTGCGTCCGGTGAATTCGGAAGAAGAAGCAGTGGCATTTATCGATGAAATGAAAAAGAAATATTGGGATGCAAGGCATAATTGCTCAGCATTTGTCATAGGAGAAAACGCAGGTCTGACCCGTTGCAGTGATGACGGGGAACCAAGCGGCACTGCAGGACGGCCTATGTTAGAGGTACTTTTGGGAAGCGGAGTAAGAAATATTGCAGTTGTGGTGACAAGATATTTTGGTGGTGTGCTTCTTGGTACAGGAGGACTTGTCAGGGCTTATCAGAGCGCAACCAAGGAAGCCTTGGAACAGTGCGAGCTTGCCGAAGTAATTTTTGGAAGCAGGGTTGAAGTAACCGTTGATTATACCAATGTTGGAAAGCTTCAGTATCTGCTTTCTTCTTATGAAGTGGATATTGTAGAATCAGAATATGGTGAAAATGTCCGCTTTGTTATTTTTTTACGGGAAGAAGCAGCTAAAAACATTTGTGACAAGATTATTGATGAGACGGCAGGAAAAGCGGTTGTGAATGAAATGGGAAAAGAGTACCGCAGTGTAAAAATTTAAATGCTTCATTGACAAAGAAAAAATGCTTTTGTATATTAAAAAAGTGAGTAATTTTCCTTAAGAAAGGTGGTGGTTTTTATGAAGAAGCAGTCGTTAGAACGAAGTACAGACAATCCTCTCCCCTCGGCGGAGCATAAAAATCACATATTTGGAGGAAAATTGCGATGGAAGAATTATTAGAGCTTGTAAAGACCAAGCAATACACCGTGCTTCGTCAGGAATTGTCTGAGTTAAACGAACCGGATATCGCAGCATTCTTACAGGAATTGGAAGAGGATGAGATGTTAAAGATCTTTAGAATCCTTCCAAAATCTCTTGCTGCGGATGTTTTTGCTTATTTGGATTTGGAAGAAGAACAGATGATTATTACATCCTTATCCGATAGGGAAGCTGCCAACATTGTTAACAACCTGATGGCCGACGATGCTACGGATTTATTGGAAGAAATGCCTGCAAGTATTGTAAAGCGTATTCTTGCCAATGCAAATTCGGAAACGAGACGTGATATTAATCATTTGCTTCGTTATCCGGAGGAATCTGCCGGAAGTATTATGACGGTGGAGTTTGTCGATTTAAAAGAGAATATTACGGTGGCGGATGCCATTCATAAAATCCGTAATGTAGGTCTTGATTCGGAAACCATTAATATTTGTTATGTCTTAGACGTTAAGCGTAAGTTGTTGGGAACTGTTGCACTCAGATATCTTTTACTAAGTGATCCGGATGAAATAATCGGGGATATCATGCATGAGAATGTTATTTCCATTAATACCATGATGGACCAGGAAGAGGTAGCCCGTCAGTTCCAGAAATACGACTTTACAGCCATGCCTGTTGTAGATAATGAAGACCGTCTTGTTGGTATTATCACAGTCGATGACGTTGTGGATATCATGCAGGAAGAGACTACGGAAGATATGGAAAAGATGGCGGCGATTGTGCCATCGGATAAATCTTATATGAGAACCGGCGTCTTTGAGACTTATAAAAAGAGAATTCCATGGTTATTGTTGCTTATGATTTCAGCTACTTTTACGGGAGGAATCATTGCTTCCTTTGAGGATGCATTAAGCCTTTGCAGTATTTTAACCGTATATATTCCCATGTTAATGGATACAGGCGGTAATGCAGGCGGTCAGGCAAGCGTTACCATTATCCGTGGTCTATCCTTAAATGAGATTGAATTTAGGGATGCGTTCCGTGTTGTATGGAAAGAATCGAGAGTAGCTTTTTTATGCGGTGTTACACTGGCAGCGGCAAATTTTGTGAAGCTTATGCTTCTTGACAGAGTTTCCCTTACGGTAGCACTTGTTGTATGTATTACTTTGGTTATTTCGGTTTTAGTCGCAAAGATTGTAGGGTGTATGTTTCCTATGCTTGCAAAGAAAATCGGATTTGACCCGGCAGTTATGGCGAGTCCGTTTATTACAACAATTGTGGATGCAATCTCGCTTATGATTTATTTTATGATTGCAACACAGATGTTAAATTTGATTTAGGTAAAAGATAAAAGGAAGTACAGTTTTGATATGTACTTCCTTTTTATGTGTTTTATTTTTTGAATGAAGCTCTTTTACGGAGAGTGGGGTCCAGTATTTTCTTACGGATACGCAGACTTTCCGGAGTAACCTCTAATAACTCGTCAGTTTCAATAAAGTCAAGAGCCTGCTCCAAGCTTAAGACTCTTGGAGGGGTTAAGCGTAATGCTTCATCAGCGCTTGAAGATCGGGTATTGGTTAATTGTTTTTTCTTACATACGTTTAACTCAATATCCTCCGGTTTTGCACTTTGACCAACTACCATACCTGAATAAACACGTTCACCCGGTCCGATAAAAAGGGTACCGCGCTCCTGGGCGTTGAAAAGACCATAGGTTATGGATTCTCCTGCTTCAAAAGCAATGAGAGAACCCTGTTTACGGTACTGGATATCTCCCTTGTAAGGTCCGTAACAGTCAAATACAGTATTTAAGATACCGTTTCCTTTGGTGTCGGTTAAGAAATCACCACGATATCCAATCAGTCCACGGGACGGAATGTTAAAGATTAATCTGGTGTAACCGCCACTTGCACTTCCCATGCTCTGCAATTCGCCCTTTCTCTGACTTAACTTTTCAATTACAGTTCCTGAAAATTCATCGGGAACGTCTACATAGGCAATTTCCATGGGTTCTAACAGTTTGCCGTTTTCATCCTTATGATAGAGTACTTCGGCTTTACTTACGGCAAATTCATATCCTTCACGTCTCATGTTTTCAATTAAAACGGATAAATGAAGCTCACCACGTCCGGATACCTTGAAAGAATCGGTGCTTTCTGTTTCTTCTACACGAAGGGATACGTCGGTGTTTAATTCCCTGAAAAGACGGTCTCTTAAATGGCGGCTGGTTACATATTTTCCTTCCTGTCCGGCAAGAGGAGAGTCATTTACCACAAACTGCATTGCAATGGTAGGCTCTGAAATCTTTTGGAATGGAATCGGGCTTACTGCGTCAGTGGCACAAAGGGTATCACCGATGTGAATATCTGTAATACCTGAGATGGCTACAATGGAACCAATACCTGCCTCAGTTACATCTACTTTATTTAATCCGTCAAATTCATATAACTTTGATATTTTTACTTTACGTTGTTTGTCCGGTTCATGATGATTTACAATGATGACTTCCTGATTTACGCGGATGGTTCCGTTATCTACTTTACCAACCCCGATACGGCCTACATATTCATTGTAATCTATGGTACTGATTAATACCTGGGTGCCTGCTTCAGGGTCCCCTGTAGGAGCCGGGATATAATCTAAAATGGTTTCAAAAAGCGGAACCATGTCTGTGCCGAGGGTGTCCATATCCAAAGAGGCAATTCCTGCTTTTGCAGAAGCAAAAACAAAGGGGCAGTCAAGCTGTTCTTCGCTTGCTTCTAAGTCTATGAATAATTCAAGGACTTCATCTATGACTTCTGCAGGGCGTGCTTCCGGACGGTCTATTTTATTCACGCATACAATTACCGGAAGCTTTAATTCTAAAGCTTTACGGAGTACGAATTTGGTCTGGGGCATAACGCCTTCAAAAGCGTCTACCACAAGGATAACGCCGTTAACCATTTTAAGTACACGTTCTACTTCACCGCCAAAGTCAGCGTGTCCCGGAGTATCAATAATATTAATTTTTGTTCCTTTATAGGTAACAGCAGTATTCTTACTTAAAATAGTAATGCCACGCTCACGCTCAATGTCATTGGAGTCCATGACACGTTCTGCAACTTCCTGGCCTTGTCGGAAAACACCGCTTTGTTTTAGTAATTCATCGACAAGAGTTGTCTTACCGTGGTCTACGTGTGCGATGATAGCTATATTTCTAACATCTTCCCTTGTTTGCTTCATTTTCAATGCCTCCATTCCTGTGTCGACTTTCAAACTTTTACAGTATAACACCGGATATTATGCTTAGCAATAGCGATTTGTGGAATTTTGTCGCGACGCCTTAAACTTCCTTTTTGTTTTTTTCGGTATATGATGGAAAAAGACTGAATATAAATTTAGTACATTACTAGGAAAAAATTCTTGAATGTGAGAAGGGAGAACCAAAATGACAGATAAGGTTATTGAAAACAATCAGGTGACTATTATGGGAGAAATTGTGAGCGATTTCACCTTTAGTCATGAAATCTTCGGAGAAGGCTTTTACATGGTGGATGTGAGAGTGGTACGTTTAAGCGATTCTAATGATATCATTCCGTTAATGGTATCAGAACGTCTCGTGGATGTGAAGGGAAGCTACATAGGAGAGTATATTGCTGCCCAAGGACAATTCCGCTCTTATAACAGACATGAGGAAAGGAAGAACCGGCTGGTATTATCCGTATTTGTAAGAGAGCTTGAGTTTATCGATGAAGAGGAAGCGGAAAGATGCAATGTGGAAAATGCTAAAACAAATCAGATTTATCTGGACGGTTATATCTGTAAAGACCCCATTTATCGAAAAACTCCTTTGGGGCGGGAAATTGCTGATTTGTTGCTTGCAGTAAACCGTCCTTACGGAAAATCAGATTACATTCCCTGCATTTGCTGGGGAAGAAATGCCAGATTTGCTTCCGGTTTTGAAGTGGGAACCAGATGTGAAATCTGGGGGAGAATCCAGAGCCGTGAGTACATGAAAAAGCTTAGTGAAGATGAAGTGGAAAAAAGAGTGGCTTATGAAGTGTCTGTAAGTAAACTGGAGCTTTTAGACCCGGATGAAGAATAATTGTGTTTGCCAGATGCAAAATCCTGTGTTATGATTAGGTTCGTTTCGTGTTTTTATAACAGAGAAGAAAGGAATTATATGAGAAAAGGGACAGTACAGATTTATAGCGGGGAAGGAATCGGAAAGTCATCCGCCGCTATAGGTAGAGCGATTGAAATGGCTGAGTGCGGTAAAAACGTGGTAGTAATACGTTTTTTAAAAAGTGCCGGCGGGTCAGATATATTAAAGCGTCTTGAACCGGAAATCAAAGTGTTCAGATTTGAAAAGTCAGAGAGTGATTTTGTGAATCTTACAGAAGAACAGAAGCAGGAAGAAGTCAGAAATATTATGAACGGACTTAATTTTGCAAGGAAGGTATTAAGTACAGGAGAATGCGATTTACTGGTACTGGATGAGCTTTTAGGAATTATTGACAACGGGATTATCGGAGTTGATGAGTTAAAAGAGATTCTGAGTGTCCGTGGTGAGAATCAGAGCGTTATAATGACAGGAATTCAGCTGTGTGATGATATTTGCATGCTGGCTGATGATATTTTTCGCATTGATACAGTAAAATTTAAGATTTTTCCGGAAGAATAAGGTGAATTAAAAAATAATCATAGCAAGTGCATTGACAGTCATTCGCATGCGTGCTATGATTATTTTGCTTTTTTAATAATATAAACGGATAGAGGTTGCGTTTTTCATCAGTACCGTCTTTGATGTGACAGGCACATAAGAGAAGCCGGAAAAGGGAACGACGCCGAAAGAGGAGATGACCTGAAAGTCAAGTCTTGGGAATGCATCGAACAGGTGTATAACTGTCATCGTTAAGATGGGGCGCTATCAAAATTGTAATTATAGGATTTTTTATGTGTGCCGGCCGTCTGTATTTTTACAAGGTCGTCTTTTTTTGTTCATAAGAGATTCTTTCCACACAATATACCGCCCACAATGGCTAATTGAAGGAGGAGAAGAAAATGGCTATTTTTACAGGAGCAGGTGTAGCAATTATTACACCATTTAAAGAAAACGGAGAAGTTGATTACGAAAGATTTGCGGCAAATATCGAATACCAGATTGCAAATGGAACTGATGCAATCATCGTATGCGGTACTACCGGCGAAGCTTCTACCTTATCACATGAAGAACATATTGATGTTATTGCTTACTGCGTAAAGCAGGTTGCAGGAAGAGTACCGGTTGTGGCAGGTACAGGAAGTAACTCAACAGAAACAGCAGTATACTTATCACAAGAGGCTGAAAAGGCCGGAGCAGATGCATTGTTATTGGTAACTCCTTACTATAATAAATGTACACAGAAGGGGCTTTACGAACATTTTGAAATCGTAGCAAACTCTGTAAAGATTCCGATTATTCTTTATAATATTCCGGGAAGAACAGGCGGATTAAATATTTTACCTGAAACAGTTGTTAAATTATGTAAGAACATTCCAAACATTGTAGGTGTTAAAGATGCAACAGGTAATATCGGTCAGGTAACAAAATTAATGGCACTTGCAGACGGATGTGTGGATTTATATTCAGGTAATGACGACCAGATTGTACCGCTTTTGGCTTTAGGCGGAAAAGGTGTTATTTCTGTTCTTTCTAACATTGCACCAAAAGAAACACATGATATCTGTGCAAAATTCTTTGAAGGTGACGTAGAAGGAAGCCGTGCGCTGCAGCTTAATTCCATCGATTTAATTGATGCTTTATTCTGTGAAGTAAATCCAATTCCTGTAAAAAAAGGTATGGAGCTTATGGGATTTGATACAGGATACTTACGTCGTCCGTTAACTGAAATGGAAGATGCCAATGCTGAAAAGTTGGCTAAAGCAATGAAAGCATACGGTTTGATCTAAGAAGCGTTCCTTACGTAAACGCTTCGGAATGGAGGAAGTTATGAGTACAAGAGTTATTATGCATGGTTGTAACGGAAGAATGGGTCAGGTAATCTCAGGACTTGTGGCAAACGATGAAGCTGTTGAAATTGTTGCAGGCGTTGATCCTTTTGATAAAGTACAGAATACATATCCTGTTTTTAAGACAATTGAAGAATGTGATGTTGAAGCTGATGTTATTATTGACTTTGCAGCAGCAAGTGCAGTAGACGGACTTTTAGATTATGCGGTAAGCAAAGGAATCGGTGTTGTATTATGTACAACAGGTTTAAGTGATGAGCAGTTAAAAAAGGTGGAAGAAGCATCCAAAAAGACTGCAGTTCTTCGTTCAGCAAACATGTCTTTGGGAATTAATATGTTGATGAAGTTATTAAAAGAGGCAACATCAATTCTTGCTAATGCAGGCTTTGACATTGAAATTGTTGAAAAGCATCATAACCAGAAGTTGGATGCACCAAGCGGTACGGCTTTAGCCCTTGCTGATTCCATCAATGAAGTACTGGATAACGAATATGAATACAAATATGACAGAAGTACTGAGCGCAAAAAACGTGAAAAGAAAGAAATCGGTATTTCGGCAGTACGTGGGGGAACCATTGTAGGTGACCATGATGTTATTTTTGCAGGAACCGATGAAGTCATTACTTTTTCACATACAGCATATTCACGTGCGGTATTCGGGAAAGGTGCTATCCAGGCAGCTAAGTTTTTAAAAGACAAAAAGCCGGGATTATATACAATGAGTGATGTGATTAACGCATAATTTCATTGAAGCATTATTTTTTAAATGGTATAATAAAACCTGTGGAGAAAATCTCCGCAGGTTTTTTATTCTTATTAACCGGAGGTATTAGGACGGATGCAGGAAATGGACATTAGATTATTGAAAAGCCTTGCAAAGCAGTATCCGACAATTGCAGCTGCTTCCACGGAGATTATTAATTTACAGTCAATTTTAAATTTACCCAAAGGGACAGAGCATTTTTTAACTGATATACACGGAGAATACGAACAGTTTAATCATGTGTTAAAGAACGGTTCCGGTTCTGTCAGAAGAAAAATTGATGAAGAATTTGGAAATACGTTAAGCAATAAGGACAAAAAAAGCCTTGCAACCCTAATCTATTATCCGAAAGAAAAACTGGAACTGATATTAAAGGAAGAGGATAATATAGAAGATTGGTATAAGATTACCTTGCATCGTCTGGTACAGATTACCAAAAGAGTATCTTCTAAGTACACAAGGTCTAAAGTAAGAAAGGCTTTACCCAAAGATTTTGCATATATTATAGAAGAATTAATTACGGAAAAAGCAGAGCTTCAGGATAAAGAGGCTTATTATAATGAAATCATCAATACCATTATCAGAATCGGACGTGCTCCGGAATTTATTGTGGCGTTAAGTAATCTGATTCAGAGATTGGTTATTGATCACTTACATATTGTAGGGGATATTTATGACAGAGGTCCCGGTCCCCATATGATTCTTGAAACCTTGCGACATTATCATTCAGTGGATGTTCAGTGGGGCAATCACGATATTGTATGGATGGGAGCGGCAGCAGGAAGCCTTGCATGTATTGCCAGTGTAATCAGAATGTCGGCACGTTACGGCAATCTGGATACTTTGGAGGAAGGTTATGGTATTAACCTGATACCTCTTGCCACTTTTGCCCTGGAGACATATAAAAATGTGAATTGTGATTGTTTTGCCATTAAGTACAACACGGACTATAATACCAAGGATTTAAGTCTTGATATGAAAATGCATAAAGCAATTACCATTATACAGTTTAAGTTGGAAGGCCAATTGATTATGCGTCGTCCTGAGTTTGAATTACAGGACAGATTGTTATTAGATAAGATTAATTATGAAGATAAGACCATCACCATTGATGGGGTTACTTATCCTCTTAAGGATACGGAATTTCCAACCATTGATCCCAATGACCCGTACCGTCTTACACCGGAAGAAGAGGAAGTGGTGGAAAGACTGCGACAGGCATTTGTACGATGTGAAAAGTTACAAACCCATGTCCGTTTTCTTTTTGCCAAGGGTGGCTTGTATAAGATTCACAACTCTAATCTTTTATATCACGGATGCGTGCCCATGGATGAGGACGGCAATTTTAAGGTTGTTAATGTATACGGCAAAGAATATAAAGGCAGGGAATTGTATGATGTTTTAGATTCTTATGCCAGAAAAGGATATTATTCAAGCCAGGATAATGCAGAAAAATTAAGAGGTCTTGATGTATTATGGTATATCTGGGCAGGTCCTAATTCCCCGGTATACGGCAAGGATAAGATGACAACCTTTGAGAGATACTTTATTGAAGACAAGGAAAGTCATGAGGAAAGAAAAAATGCGTACTATCGTCTCATGGAGGATGAGTCGGTGGTAAATAAGATATTGGAAGAATTTGGACTTGATACCAAGTATTCCCACATTATTAACGGTCATGTGCCGGTAGAATTAAAGAAGGGTGAAACACCAATTAAATGTGGCGGTAAATTATTGGTTATTGACGGCGGATTCTCAAGAGCTTATCAGGAAAAAACAGGAATAGCGGGATATACCCTGGTAGCAAATTCTTATGGAATGCGTTTGGTAAGTCATGAACCCTTTACTTCCTCAGAAGAAGCTATTAAAAATGAATCAGATATTTTTTCAGATACCATTACTGTTGAGACCACAAGAAGGAGACAGAGCGTAGCTGATACAGATATCGGTGCTTCTTTAAAAGAGAGTATTTATCAGCTTGAGGAATTGTTAGAGGCTTACCGTCAGGGTGTGATTGTAGAAAAGGATATGTAAGGCAGTCATTAAATCCATAACGGAAGGAATAACTGCCGTGGATGCGTTAACGTCTTCGGGTATCGCCGCCGCCTACCATATCTTCGGTAGCGTTATCAACACCATCCGTAACATCGTCTACCATGTCGGTTGCACCATCTACAACATCTCCCACAGCGTCACCGGCATCTTCTAAGAGAGAGTCGCCGGAGTTGTTGTTCGTGTTGTTACCATTGGCGCTGTTGCCATTGGTACTGTTACCCGAATTGTTGTTTCCGTTTGTATCAGTATTTTCGCCTGTGTTAGTATCTGCCATATCGTTGGCGTCACCGTTTGAATCGTTACGGCCACATGCTACACAAAGGACAAGCAAGGAAGCAACAAGCATCACTGTAATTACTTTTTGTAATTTTTTCACAGTAACCTCCTTCTGCAAAAAAATGCTGTGAATAATTGAACTTATAACAGTTCAACAATATTATTTGAAATTGCTTTAAAATTATTCATTTTATAAATCATAAAGGAGTGTTCTAATGGAATTTAGACCTTGTATTGATATTCATAACGGAAAGGTAAAACAGATAGTAGGCTCAAGTCTTCGGGATGCGGGCAATCAGGCGGTGGAAAATTTTGTATGTGAACAGGATGCTGCTTATTTTGCCAAGCTTTATCATAAGTATCATTTGAAGGGCGGGCATATTATTTTATTAAATCCGCCTACCAGTGAATATTATGAAGCTACAAAAGAACAGGCTTTCAATGCATTACTAAATTATCCGGGCGGAATGCAAATCGGCGGAGGAATTAATGCTAAAAATGCAGCAGAGTTTTTAAATGCCGGTGCAAGCCATGTTATTGTGACCTCCTATGTATTTAAGGATGGAGAAGTCCAGTATGAAAATCTGCAGAAATTAGTGGATTATGTGGGAAAAGAAAATCTGGTGTTGGATTTAAGCTGTAGAAAGAAAGACGGGCAGTATTACATCGTAACAGACCGTTGGCAAAAATTTACAGATGTCATATTGGATGAAAGAACTTTGGATTTCTTCAGCGATTATTGTGATGAGTTTTTAATTCATGCAGTGGATGTGGAAGGAAAAGCAGAAGGAATTGAGACTGAGTTAGTGGAAATGTTAGGTGCCTGGGGCAAGATTCCTGTCACTTATGCCGGTGGTGTACATGCAATGGAGGATTTGGATTTAATCCGTACATTAGGCAGGGGCAAAGTAAATGTAACCATTGGAAGTGCTTTAGATATTTTTGGAGGAAAGCTTTCTTTTGAAGATATTGTAAATAAGTTAAAATAGAACATACAAAAAGAGCAAGGAATGTATCCTTGCTCTTTTCATTCCGGTAAAACCGGTTTTAATCCATTGTTAACACTATACTGCTTATTTCAAAACTAAATGTACTGCGAAAAATCTGTTTCGTTTGATTTATATTAAGAAAAGGCACATCGAAAACTTAGATTAAAATGTGTAATCACTACAAAATTAGCATTTTGTAACGTTTACAGCCTGAGGTCCTTTTTCACCCTGAATTACTTCGAATTCTACAGAAGCGCCTTCGTCAAGAGACTTGAAGCCTTCCATGTTTAATCCTGAGTAATGTACGAAAACATCGTTACCCTGTTCGTCAGAGATGAATCCGTAACCTTTTTGGTTGTTAAACCACTTAACTGTACCTTTGTTCATTATAGATACCTCCAAAAAAATATAATGCTGCATATGCAACAAAAATAGGATAGCATAATACGTCGCAAAAGTAAAGCGTAAAAGTGCTGGTAAAGGTGGCATGCAATGTGTTAATATATGGCTACTATGATGTTATTTAGTATTGTGGAGTGGGCACAGGTTGGATTCATTGCTTGAAATACAATGAATTCCATTGAGAATATATGTCACTTCGGAACGGAGGAATATGAAAAAAATAATCAATCTGTTAAATGAAATTTTTATTGATGGTTTAAGTGGTATGGCTTCGGGTTTGTTCGCAACGCTTATTATCGGCACTATTATCAGTCAGATAGGCGGACTGATTCCGGGAACAGTAGGTGCGTTTTTTATATTGATTGGGAAGATTGCTTCCATAATGACTGGAGCAGGAATCGGTGTGGGTGTTGCAACGAAATTAAAGGCGAGTCCGTTGGTGGTTGTGTCTTCGGCAACAGCCGGAATGATTGGTTCTTTTGCAAGTAAGATTCTTGCAGGCAATGAAGTGATACTACAAGGTGTGGGAGAACCATTAGGTGCGTTTATTGCAGCCATTATCAGTATATATATGGGAAGACTGGTTTCAGGAAGAACCAAGGTAGATATCTTAATTACACCATTTGCCTGTATTTGCGCTGGTTCTTTTGTAGGTCTCTGGGCAGGTCCCGGTATCTCTAAGTTTATGACATGGCTTGGTTCACTGATTAACTGGGGTACAGAACAGGCGCCATTCCTTATGGGAATTATAGTATCCGTACTGATGGGTATGATTCTGACCCTGCCAATCAGTTCTGCGGCATTAGGTATTATCCTGGGCTTAAGCGGTATTGCTGCGGGAGCCGCAACAGTGGGATGCTGCTGTAATATGGTGGGCTTTGCGGTTGCTTCTTATAAGGAAAACAGAGTAAACGGTCTCTTGGCTCAAGGACTTGGAACCAGTATGCTGCAGATTAGTAATATTGTGAAGAAACCGATTATCTGGCTTCCGGTCATTCTTTCCAGTGCTATATTAGGGCCGGTATCTACAATCGTGCTTAAGATGACCAATAATCCAACCGGTTCGGGAATGGGTACAGCAGGTCTTGTAGGACAGATTAACGCATACCAGACAATGACTGCATCAGGGATGAATCCGGTGTTAGTATTCATCGAAATTGTAGTGATGCATTTTGTAGCTCCGGCTGCTTTGACACTGGCAATTTCAACATTTATGCGTAAGAAAAAGTGGATTCAGACCGGAGATATGAGGTTAAATGTATAAAAATTAAGGAAAACGTTGTCTTTTTACGGTAACCTGTGGTAGAATGGAAAAGATTTACTGGAGGTGACTATTTTGGTTGAATCAAAAAAACACAAGCGTAAAACGAAACGGATGATTATGTTAGTGTCGGATGCCATTGACGGTAAAGTGAAGCAACATGCTTTGGGAGTGGTAATTACCTGGGGCATAATATTTTTGTTGATGTTCACGACAGCAGTTGTGGGATTATGTTTCTACATTGAAAGAGAATATATGATTAGTGCTTCGAATGATGTTTCAAGACTTGAGCAGGATATTCTTGATTTAAACGCACAGAATGAAAGTCTTTTAAAATCCATCGAAGAACTGGAAGAACGTAATGCCATTTTAGGTACTACTCTGGAAGAAAAGATTAAGGCTGAAGAAGAGAGAATTCAGTTAGAGGCAGAGGAAGATGCCATAGAAGCTGCAAAATACATACCGACCGGTTTACCGGCAAACAAAGCTGTTTCAATGAACGAAATGGCAGGACAGAATACAGATATTGATATTACCGGAAACAGTACTCAGAATGCAGACGGAGAAACGATTATTTCTGAAGAAGTTGCCAATGAGATGATGACTTCTAAAAATCCGATTGTAGAGTTCGTATTGGAAAAAGACGGAATAGTTATGGCAACAGCAGATGGAACGGTTATTATGGTCAGTGAAGATTCTGTTTATACCAACGTGGTCAGAGTGGACCATGGAAACGGATATGTATCGGTATACCGATGCAAATGCAATGTTGTTGTTAATGTGGGTGATACGGTAACAAAGGGAATGCAGTTGTTTGAAGCTGCGCAGTCAGACACAGTATTGGGTTATCAGATTATCTTAAATGCGGATTATATTAATCCGGCGGAACTTATGGATTTGAAAGGGTAAAGAAAGGGAGGTCAATATGGCAAGAAGAGATACTTCAGGTTCGCAGAGAATTAACAGTATTATCGGACCGGACACAGTATTGGAAGGAAACTTTAAAACCAAGGATACCACAAGAGTGGAAGGAACTATCCGAGGTGATGTAACAAGTGAGGGTACATTAATTTTAAGTGACAAAGGAAAGATTTACGGAAACATTACTGCTAAGAATGTAATTGTTGGCGGTGCTGTGGAAGGAAACATCACTGTAGAAGATAAGATTGAAATTACAGCGATGGGTTCCATTAAGGGTGATATTACAACAAGAAGCCTGATTATTGATGAAAATGCAGTATTTCAGGGAAATTGCCTGATGAACTCAGATGTTTTAATGGGAGCAAATTAAGGAAAGAAAAAGCCTCGTGAATGGTTGTTCACGGGGCTTTGCTATTGTCTGTTATTCTGCTTCTTTTGCTTCTAAGCGTTTGAAAATCAGTTCATATCCGTCACTGCCGTAGATTAAGGAACGGTTTACACGACTGATAGTAGCGGTGCTGGCACCGGTTTTTTCCGCGATTTCCAAATAAGTCTTTTTATCACGTAACATTGTAGCAACATCAAAACGCTGTGATAAAGATAATAATTCGTTCACTGTACATAAATCTTCAAAAAAGTTGTAACATTCTTCTTTTGTTTCAAGACAAAGAATAGCATCTAAAAGATGGTCCACTGCCGGAGTTTTGATTTTACTGTTCATAAAGAATCCCTTTCGTTTATATACAATAATATTTTTACTCTTTAACGTAAGAAAATTTTAACACAATAAATTGGTAAAGTAAATAATAAAATCATACAAAAATAAAACCAACTTGTGCTTGCTATGTAGTTTTCAATACTATATAATATAGGCATGACTCAAATTGTACAGGATGACAGTTTAGATAGGGGAAGACATGACAATCGATAATAATAATTTACTCAAGAGTATATTGGCAAGTTTTGACCGTATAGAGCATATTAACGCAGAGGATATTCCTAATATTGATTTATATATGGATCAGGTTACTACTTTTATGGACAAGCGTTTGAGAAAGAGTACCAGAGATCCTAATGAAGATAAGATATTAACCAAGACTATGATTAACAATTATGCTAAGAATAATCTGTTACCGCCTCCGGTAAAGAAGAAGTATTCGAAAGAACATATTCTTGTGTTGATTTTTATTTACTATTTTAAGGGGATATTAAGCATCAATGATATTGATACTTTGTTAAAACCTTTAACTGAAAAATATTTTGATACGGATAAAGACTTTGATTTAGAAGCAATCTATACGGAAGTATTCTCAATGGAAGAAGCGGAAGTGGAGAACTTAAAGCAGGATGTTATTTCCAAGTACGGAATATCAGAGAACATGTTTGCAGATGCACCGAAGGATTCTAAGGATTTTCTGCAGAAGTTTGCTTTTATCTGCATGCTTGGTTATGATGTGTATGTAAAGAGACTTTTGATTGAGAAGATAATTGACGGTATCAGAGAGGATGCCGTAAAGGCAGAGGCTAAAAAGGCAGAGAAAAAGGCTTCTCAGAATAAGGCTGCTGCACAAAAGCAGGCAGCGCAGAAACAGACTGCAAAGGCGGAAACGTCAGCAAAAGCTAAAAAATAAGACGGATAAAATAAAAGGAAAGTATGAAAAAACATACTTTCCTTTTTTGCTATTTTAACAGGATATCAGTCATGTCCTTAATATTACCATCCAATACTTCATAGGTTGCCTTTTGTAAGGGCGGGATATCCTCCGGATTATCCGGGGGATAAGCGGGGCTTATATTGCTGTGAATATAGAGACTATCCATCCCAACAAGGTTAGCAATGGTAATGTCGCTTGTGCGGTCATTTCCCACCATAATCGATTCACTTATCTGCAAATGATATTGTTCCAATAATTGCTCCATAAATGCCGGATTTGGTTTGGCTACATGGGCATCAGAGGAAATAAGGATTCCGTCAAAGAAAGGATAGAGTCCTGTTTCATGAAGCTCAGGCATTGTAAAAGCAGCCTGGGCATTGCTTAATAAATATATTTTTTTGCCTTTTTCTTTTATGACAGTAAGCATTTCAATAATTCCGGGATAGCAGCAGATATATTTTCGGGAAAGAACGCGAAAGGTGATTGCTGCGTATTCAATCAAAGTATCAGTAGGAGTGATTCCTTTTTGGGTGAATAAAGCTTTAAATACATTTCTGATTTCAGGCTCCGGAAAATCGGCATATTGCATGCACACAAGTCCGGTTTCTTTTTTTACCAACACTTTATAGGTATTTTTAAGCTCTTTGGGAGTATAAGCGGCCCCCAAAGCGGTATAGATACCTGCCATGTGTTTCCATAGAGAGGGCAGGGATTCGTTGGTGCGGATGTCCACAAGGGTTCCGTATAAATCAAAGATATAATTCTGATACAATATCGTTCTCCTTTTTAAGCGTTCATGGTTGGGAACGCCATATTCCATTTGGCATATCATAAATTATATTCGTATTTTTGAGGAGAAACAACTGAAAATGAAAAAAAGTAAAAAAGTGGTATCACTTTTACTGACAGCCCTTATGGCAATTTCTGCTTTTGTGGGCTGTGGCAAAGAAGAAACAGATAACGGTCTTACTAAGGTAACGTTAAATGAAGTGGCGCATTCTATTTTTTATGCCCCTATGTATGTAGCAATTGAGGAGGGGTATTTTGAAGAAGAGGGCATCGACCTTACCTTAGTAACAGGTTATGGAGCAGATAAGACTATGACTGCTTTATTGTCAGGAGAGGCTGAAGTGGGATTTATGGGTTCGGAAGCATCCATTTATACTTATCTAAACGGGGCAAAGGATTATGCCGTTAACTTTGCACAGTTGACGCAACGTGCAGGTAACTTCTTAGTGGCAAGGACAGAAATGCCCGGATTTGAATGGTCCGATTTACAGGGAGCCGATGTACTTGGCGGCAGGGCAGGCGGCATGCCGGAAATGGTTTTTGAATATATTTTAAGACAGAACGGAATTGACCCTAAGGCTGATTTAAACATTGACCAGAGTATTGATTTTGGTTCTACGGCGGCTGCCTTTGCCGGAGGTCAGGGAGAATTTACTGTTGAGTTCGAGCCACATGCCACTTTATTAGAAGAACAGGGTCAGGGATTTATTGTAGCTTCATTGGGTGAAGCCTCTGGATTTGTTCCTTATACGGCATTCTGTGCTCTTAATTCTTATATTGAAAAACATCCTGACGTCATTCAGGGCTTTACCAATGCATTGCAAAAGGGCATGGATTACGTGAATTCCCATACACCACAGGAAATTGCCCAAATCATTCTTCCACAGTTTGAAGGAACGGACGTAAGTACCATTGAAACCATTGTAGAACGTTATAAGAATCAGGACACATGGAAAGAAAATTTGATTTTTGAGGAAAGTGCGTTTACTTTATTACAGGATATTTTGGAAGATTCAGGTGAGTTAGAAAAAAGAGTACCTTATGAAAAATTAGTTACTACGGAGTATGCTACAGAGTCTGTAAAGTAGTGTGAACACAGAATGTTTATCGTGATGTCTGCACTCTTGAATCGCACAAGGGTTTATGCTATACTCGTTCAGTAATTTTATAGGATGGTACAAAAGCAAATGTGGATATTATTGGTTCTTTTTTACGGTGTAGCCAAGGGTGTTCGTGAAATCGTAAAAAAGAAAAGTATAGAGAAAAATTCGGTTATCGAAGTGTTGGTGTTTTACACCTTTATATCTTTTGTAATGGTGTTGCCGGATGCACTTAATGCAGGTGGCATTACCTTAGAACAGGGATTTTGGATTGCATTCAAATCTTTTGTTATTTTTGTTGCATGGATTTGCAGTTTCAGGGCAATCAAACATCTTCCCATCAGTTTCTATGGGATTTTAGATTTATCCAGAGTATTGTTTGCAACCTTACTGGGTGTATTCGTATTAAAAGAAACCATGGGACTTTTTCAGTCAGTAGGTCTGGTACTTGTATTACTGGGACTACTGCTGTTAAAGGTCCGTAAAAAAAGTAGTGGGAAAGAAGAAGTAATAGCTACTAAGTACGTTATATTGGCCTTTACTTCCTGTATACTGAATGCAGTCAGCGGGTTAATGGATAAGATATTGATGAAAGAGGTAACAAGCAGCCAGTTGCAATTCTGGTACATGCTCTTTTTGGTAAGCTATTATCTGTTATATGTTCTTTTTACAAGAACAAAGCTTCGCGTGAAGAGTCTTTTGAAAAATTATTGGATTTATGTTCTAAGCTTATTATTTGTGTTAGCAGACAGGGCTTTGTTTGTGGCCAATGCAGACCCGGCGAGCAAAGTAACCATTATGACTTTGATTAAACAGTCAGGTTGTGTGGTGACAATTCTTGCAGGAAAGTTTATATTTAAAGAGAAGAATATAGGCTATAAGTTATTATGTGCAGGCATCATCGTAAGCGGAATAGTGATAGCGGTGTTGTAAGGAAGGAAAACAATTATGGGGATTTATGATTCATTGAATGAACAGCAACAAAAAGGTGTGTTTACAACAAACGGACCGGTACTTTTGCTTGCAGGTGCAGGAAGCGGTAAGACCAGAGTACTTGTACACAGAATTGCATATTTAATCCATGAAGAAGGCGTAAATCCGTATAATATTTTGGCGATTACCTTTACCAATAAGGCAGCAGGCGAGATGCGGGAACGTGTGGATGATATTGTGGGATATGGTGCTGACAGTATCTGGGTTGCTACTTTCCATGCCACCTGTGTGCGTATTTTAAGAAGATATATTGACCGACTTGGCTACGATACGAATTTTACCATTTACGATACGGACGACCAGAAGTCTGTGATTAAGGAAATCTGCAAGAAACTGCAGATTGATACCAAGATGATTAAGGAGCGTTCCTTAATGAGCGCCATTTCTTCTGCCAAGGATGAATTGATTTCTCCGGAAGAGTACGAGATGCGCAACATGGGTGATTATGGTAAAAAGAAATACATCCAGGTGTATTATGAATATCAGGATACATTAAGAAAGAACAATGCCCTTGATTTTGACGATATTATTGTAAAAACGGTGGAATTGTTTAAATGTTGTCCGGAAGTGTTAGAGCAGTATCAGAACCGCTTTAAATACATTATGGTGGATGAGTATCAGGATACCAATACGGCACAATTTGAGTTAATCCGTCTTTTAGCTATGAAATATAGGAATTTGTGTGTGGTTGGTGATGATGACCAGTCCATCTATAAGTTTAGAGGGGCGAATATCCGCAATATTTTAGATTTTGAGCAGGTGTATCCGGAAGCTACGGTGATTAAGCTTGAACAGAATTACCGTTCTTGCGGCAATGTACTTGATGCGGCCAATGCGGTGATTAAGAATAATAAGGGACGTAAAGCAAAAGCTTTGTGGACGAAGAAAGAACCCGGAAATCCCATTCATTTTAAGCAGTTTGATACAGCTTATGAGGAAGCCGAGTTTATTGCATCGGATATCCGTAAAAAAGCAAGAGAAGATAGGAATACATACGGCGACACTGCTATTTTGTACCGTACCAATGCCCAGTCAAGACTTTTAGAAGAACGTTTTGTAGTGGAAGGAATCCCATACAATGTGGTAGGTGGGGTAAACTTCTATTCCAGACGTGAAATCAAAGACCTTTTAGCATATTTAAAGACCATTGATAATGCCAAAGATGATATGGCAGTTAAAAGAATTATCAATGTTCCCAAAAGAGGAATTGGTGCTACCACCATTGTGAAGGTTCAGACTTTTGCTGATGAACAAGGGATCAGCTTTTATGATGCACTATGCAGTAATGAGTTAAAATACGAATTGGGACGTAGTGCAGTGAAATTAGAGCCGTTTGTGAATCTGATTCAGATGTTTCGAAGTAAGGTTGGAATCCTAAGTCTTCGTGAATTGGTTGCTGATATCTTGGAAAAAACAGAATATATCGAGAATTTGCAAGCCGATGACGACATGGAAGCAAAAGACCGTGTAGAAAATATTGAAGAATTCATTAACAAAGTGGTAGCTTATGAGGATACGCATGATGACCCGCTTTTAAGTGAGTTCTTAGAGGAAGTGGCTTTGGTTGCCGATATTGATCAGGTAAGTGAAGAAGATAAGAGAGTGCTTCTTATGACCATTCATGCCGCAAAAGGACTTGAGTTTAAAAACGTGTACCTTGCAGGAATGGAAGACGGTATTTTTCCAAGCTATATGACTATTTCTACAGATGACACCAATGAGCTGGAAGAAGAGAGAAGACTTGCTTATGTGGCAATTACCAGAGCAAAAGAAGATTTGACCATTACTGCAGCAAGACAGAGAATGCTTCACGGTCAGACCCAGTACAATCCTTTAAGCCGCTTTGTCAAAGAAATTCCGGAAGAGTTAATGGATCAAAAGCCCTTAAAACAAAAACAGCGTTTTGATGATTATGAACCGGATTATTATACCAAAACCCAGATTGCAAGCAATCCGTATGCAATCGGCGGGAATCACAAGGTTACGGACTACTATGGTGTGAAAAAGAGTATGCCCAAAGCCAATGTATCAGGACGTGTTACAGGGATGGGAGGCGGACTCGGTTCACTTCAAGGATTACAGGGACTTCAAAAGGGAATGCCTGTGGCAGGAGATAAGCCTGATTATGAAGTGGGCGACCGTGTAAAACATGTAAAATACGGAAGCGGTACTGTTTTAAAAATCGAAAAGGGACCAAGGGATTATCAGGTAACGGTTACCTTTGACGAGTACGGTAATAAGGTTATGATGGCTGCATTTGCTAAGTTAGTCAAAGAATGATGTATTTTTGATATAATTTATCATTTTGTTGTAGTAAATTTATGAAAACAGTGTTAAAATATATTACAAGTCAAAAATAAAAGCCCCATGGGCAGATAGGAGTCAAGGGTATGTGTAATTGTAAAAAATCAAAAAAAATGGATGAAATATTAAAAGCTATCAAAATAAATGAGTTTTTGAAGAAGGAAGAACCGGTTGAAGAAAAGAAAAGCCATAAAGTATTATGGGTATTTGCTATTATCGGTGCGATCGTAGCAATCGCAGGAATTGCATATGCTTTATACAGATATTTCACACCGGATTATTTAGAAGACTTCGAAGATGATTTCGATGAAGATTTCGATGATGATTTCTTTGAAGAAGAGGAATGTGAAGAATGTGAATGTGCAGAAGCTTCTGAAGAAGCACCTGTAGAGGAATAATTGCAGGAACATACATTATAAGAAAATTGATAAAGGGATGCTTAGGCATCCCTTTTTGCAGTAAATGGATTAAGTTTTGGAGGTCGCTTTCGTGAAAAAAGGACAGGTAGTAGAGGGGATTGTAACAAGATATGATTTCCCAAATAAAGGATATATTTATTTTGACGAAACGTTAGGGGACGGAACGGTTGTACATAGAGAGTGTATGGTAAAAAACGTTCTGCCGGGACAAAAAATTGAAGTACAGATTCAAAAGGTTAAGAAAGGTGCTGGAGAAGGAAGACTTTTAAAAGTACTTCAAAACGCATCTTATGAAATTGAAAACCAGTGTCCTCATTTTGGCGAGTGCGGCGGATGTGCTTATCAGAATGTTCCTTACGAAAAACAACTTGAAATTAAGGGAAAACAAGTAGAAGAGCTTTTGTGGAATGTGATTCAAAAATCAGATTGTGCAGATACCTACCGTTTTGAAGGAATAAAAAAGAGTCCGGTACAGTTTTCTTACCGCAATAAGATGGAGTTTTCTTTTGGGGATGAGGTAAAGGACGGACCATTAGCACTTGGTATGCATAAGCGGGGCAGTTTTTACGATCTGGTGACAGTGAGTGAATGTCAGATTGTAGATGAGGACTATAGAGCCATTGTTAAGTATGTCCGTGATTTTTTTGTAAAGGAGCAGGAAAGCTATAAAGCTGCTACAGGTGAGAATTTATCTCATTATCACAGAATGCGCCATGAGGGATATTTACGTCATCTGTTAGTGAGAAAAGCAGTGAAAACAGGAGAAATCCTGTTAGCCCTTGTGACTTCAACACAGATTGATGCTTCTTATGAGAAGGCTATGTTGGAACGCTTTGTGAAAGGACTTGTGGCGTTACAAGAAAACGGCGTATTAAAAGGTGATATCACAGGAATTCTTCATACGAAAAATGATTCCGTAGCGGATGTGGTTAAGAGTGATGAAACCAATATTCTCTATGGCAAGGATTATTTTTATGAGGAATTATTGGGACTCAAATTTAAAATATCAGAATTTTCTTTTTTCCAGACCAATTCTTTGGGAGCAGAGGTATTATACAGTACTGCCCGTGAGTTTTTAGGGGATATTGACCCGGATGGCAAAAAGGACAAGGTGGTATTTGACTTATACAGCGGTACGGGAACCATTGCCCAGTTAATGGCGCCTGTTGCAGGCAAAGTCATTGGGGTGGAAATCGTAGAGGAAGCTGTAGAAGCAGCTAAGAAAAATGCAGAGCTTAACGGACTTACCAATTGTGAATTCATTGCTAATGATGTGTTAAAAGCTTTGGATGAAATCGAAGAGAAGCCGGACTTTATTATTTTGGACCCGCCCCGTGACGGAATTCATCCTAAGGCACTTCAAAAGATAATCCGTTACGGCGTAGACAGGATTGTATATATATCCTGTAAGCCAACAAGCCTTGCAAGGGATTTAGAGGTATTCTTAGGAAACGGATACAAAGTGGAGCGGGCTGTGGCAGTAGATATGTTCCCTGGAACTGCGCACTGTGAGACGGTGTGTCTTTTGTCCAAACTTCATGAAGCCTGCATTTCAGTTAACATTGGAAATGGCTTTGACACCGCTTTGTGAAGTAAACAAAAACGGTATTATGCCGGCTGTTGCATCGGGGCAACGTGTGATTTCCTATGAAGTAATAGAAAAAGAATTTTATTATGATATTTCAGAGGAAGATTATGAGGTACTTTTACGGATTGTGGAAGCGGAAGCAGGGGGAGAAGACATAGAGGGAAAGATGCTTGTGGCGGGGGTGGTAATGAACCGGGTAGCCAGCGAGGATTTCCCTGACACCGTAAAAGAGATGGTTTTCCAGCGAAGTGAAAATTCGGTGCAGTTTTCGCCTGCATACAGCGGACGGTATTATACTGTAGGGGTCAGTGAAGAAACCATAGAGGCAGTAAACAGAGTGTTAGAAGGGGAAGATATCAGCTGTGGTGCACTGTATTTCGCAGCCAGAAAACGGGCAGATTCCGAGAATATGCGGTGGTTTGATGAAGAACTAACCTTTTTGTTTTCCCATGGTGGACATGAGTTCTTTTATTGACTGTATTTTTGTTTTATAGTAATATTTTGATGTAATAAATATCGTGTAAAGGAGAAATACATTATGAAAAACAAAGGAAAAAGAAACTGCATATTGACCGGCTTGTTGGTATTTGCACTGATAACAGGCATGTTTGTGGGTAACGGGATAACTGCCGCTGCTGCGGGTGGTACTACATATCATTTTTGTGGCTGGAGCGGCGGTGGACATAAAACGCGTGCAGAAGAGGGAACTATCCTGTATCCGGGAGATGTTTTGGTTCATAATATTGAGGATGATGGGATGACTAAACTTGAATATTTAGTATATGTTGATAACGTAGAAACACAGGGTACTGCTATAGGGAATGGTCACTATGAATGGGCAGT
>JAFTPP010000011.1 GCA_017463255.1 Lachnospiraceae bacterium | reverse complement strand
TGTTCCTGCCGGAAGACTTGCAATGGTCTGTTCCACTGTAATAGTTCCGCCCTCTGCGTCCGAATTAAAATAGAATTTTAACGCATATGTACCATCACTAACCTTTCCGTCACCTGTCTCCAATTCAATGTTATTAGAACCACTTCCAACAACACTCCATGTCTCTCCCGTAAAAGACCAGTTGCCGTTTGACCAGAAATCGTCATAGGATTCAAAACTTCCGTCAACAATTAAATCATCGCCAACCTGGATTCCTTCTTCTGCAGATACTTTTTCTACGTTCACTGCAGCTACTCCCAGCACTAAAACAAATGCTAATGCTGTTGCTAAGATTCTCTTCATGAGTCCCTTTTTCATAATTCTCTCCATTCTCCCATATATTCCTATCGTTACACGTGCGCAAACGGTTGCTCACTAATACCATTTTATCACAGTACTTTTGTTCTATCTATTCACAATTACTCCAATATTTTTATTACTTTTTTATATGTTTTTACTAAGTGAACGTTTGTTTTTACTGTTTTTTCTCATTTTTCCATGCGCAACTTTGCGCAATTTCACATCCCATAACAATTAGTTTTTTCATAATCACCGCATTGCCCGGTTCGAAAAACCATGCTATAATTGGTCATATTGTTTTTGTGAAAGGGAACACACCATGAAATTAACCACTGTATTATTTGACCTTGACGGAACATTGTTGCCTATGGACGAAGATGTGTTTATTAAGAATTATTTTGGCAAACTGGTCGCCAAACTTGCTCCTTTCGGATACGAACCCGAAAAACTTATACAGGCAATTTGGACCGGAACAAAAGCCATGATAATGAATGATGGGGCCGCCACAAATGAGAATGTATTTTGGAATACGTTTACAGGAATCTATGGTAAAGAATCCATAAAGGATATGGGTATATTTGAAGATTTTTACCGCGTTGAATTTCAGGAAGTGCGTACTATCTGTGGAAAAATAGATAAAGTAGATGAGATAATCCGCCAATTAAAAGAGATGGGATTACGTGTGGTTCTTGCAACCAATCCTCTGTTTCCCAAGATTGCCACCCATAGCCGTATACGCTGGGCAGGATTACAACCGGAAGATTTCGAATATATTACCACATACGAAAACTCCCATTATGCAAAGCCTAACCCAAAATACTATGAGGAAATCCTTAATAGCATCGGCGTTTCTTTGAAAGAATGTATTATGGTTGGTAATAATACTGATGATGACATGATAGCCGGCACTTTAGGGATGAAGCCTTTCTTAATGCCCGAGTGTCTCATTAATAAAAGCGAAAAAGATATTTCTTGTTTTCCACAGGGAAATCTTAATGATCTCCTTAAATATATTAAGTCAATGGAATAAAAATATTAAAAAACGTCCCAAGAACTTATCTTCTTGGGACGCCTTTTTACGCCAAAACACTAAATCTGATTTCTTGATATATTCCGTTATTCATGGTAACGCGCAATGTACCTTCACCGCTTCTTCCTAAGGATTTGATATATGTACCGCCTACACCACCTTGTAAGGTAATCATGTTAGGTCCGATGAGTTGGATGTCACCTTCTACTTCTAACATAACCGGGTCGTTAGCAAACGGCAAATAGTTGTCATTTTGATCCCTTAATGCAATGCGTACAGAAGCCACATCATAACTATTGCTTTCCACCAATACATCCGTATCTGTTTCCAGACACAAATTTACTTTACCTACAACTTCTTTTACTACAGTCTGCACCACTTCACCGTTTTTAATTGCTTCAAAACGGTAGCAAGCTTCTTTACCGCCCCAGTTGTTCATATATTTATAATATAGTCCCAGAGCTTTATTCATAGTAATAAACTTAGTAAGTGTAATACGTCTCATCTGACGTTTGTATTTGGCAGGCATCTCTACCATTCCGTATTTCATCATGGCAAACATGACTGATTTCAATTTTTCTGCCCCGCGATGACTTATCTTTTCGCCTTTCTCTAACGCCTCTCCAATAAGGTCATCAATTTCGATAGGCGGATGTGGTAATGCTGAGAATTCTCCGTCCTTTTTGGGGAAGAATTCTTTTACAAACTGTTCTCCTTTATAAAGACGCACGCTATCTGCATTTGTAAAAGCATAAACCGTTCCCATATAGCAGGCAGGTGCCTCGCCGATATCCATTGCAGAACTGATTTCAAGCACCGGTGTCTTATCCTGCTGGCTCTTATATACAGCTGCATTCAATTTTGGATTTCTGAACATATCCATAGCGCCGTGATAACAGATTTGATCACCGCTTCCGAAATTTTTATGGGTATTGTAATCAAACATACACCATCCAAATCCACCTGCAATATCACTATCCGCATAGTAAGCATTCATGACTCTTGCTGTTCTTAATGCATGTTCGATACGGATTCTTTCTGCATCATAGGTCTTAGTTGGAAACATATGCCCATTAAATTCTGTAATCATGTACGGAACACGTTTGCGTCCCATTACTTTCTTAGGCTCGGAAATTACTTTTTTTCTTCCGTAATGGGTGAAATCGTTAAAAGTATATACATCCTCCAATAACCGGCTCTTAGGGAAATTACGCACTCCCCCGGTTTGTCGGGTGGCATCTGCTTCATGGGCAATCTTATTGGTCTTTTTATAGAACTTATCATCATCCCCCGATTCGTTAATTCTTACTCCCCAAAGAATTACGGAAGGATGATGCTTATTCTGTTCCACCATCTCTTTTACATTTTCACAAGCAATTTCTTTCCATTCTTCATCACCTATATGCTGCCATCCCGGAATTTCTGTAAAAACAAGAAGTCCTCTTTCATCACAGGCATCCAAGAAATACTGAGACTGGGGATAATGAGAGGTTCTTACTGCATTTACCCCCAATTCATCCATGAGAATATCAACATCTCTCTTTTGCACTCTTTCCGGCATAGCATATCCTACATAAGGAAAACTTTGGTGTCTGTTGATACCGCGGATTTTGAATTTTTTACCGTTTATATAAAAACCATCTGTTCTAAATTCCGCTTTCCTAAATGCCAGACGCACAATCTGTTCATCCACAAGCTCACCTTCACAAAACAGTTCTGTTTTTAACTGATATAATTTTGGATTTTTAGGACTCCATAACTCAACATCCGTTACGCCATAAGAAGCACTTGTGGTAGAAATAGGGCTAAACTCAACCACTACCCTGCCATCAATATCAAGCAAGGTCTGTTTAATCTTATAGTCAGGGTGTCCCTCCGTAAGACTAATCTCAACATTAATAATTTTAGTAGCTTCCATGACCCTTGTGATTTCAAAATCAATTTTTTCAAGATAGTATTCCGGACGCACTTCGATATATACATCCCTATAAATACCACCATAAGTCATATAATCAACGGCTCCGCCAAAGGGAGGCTGATTTAAACACTCTCTACTGTCTAACTTAACGGTAAGCACATTATCCGTTTCATATTTAAGATACTTAGAAAGTTCAAAGCTAAACGCAGTATATCCGCAACGATGCACCATAACTTCTTCGCCATTGACATATATGGTCGCTTCCTGCGCCGCACCTTCAAAAGTTAAAAATACATGTTTCTTTTTCCATTCTGCGGGTGCAAAGAATACCTTTCTATAACCGCTTATCATCTCATAAACAGATGGTTCAAAATAGTGAAAAGGCGTCTCCACCACGGTGTGCGGTAAACGCACCTGCTGCAAATTCGTACTATTCCAATCCTTCTTCAATAATCCTTCATTAAATTCAGGGATAAAATCCCAGCCATCATTCCAGTATTGTTTCATCATATCTCCATCCCGGCATTATAAATGCCGAACACTATATTCATCATTCTTAATACTAGCAAAAAACAAGTGATTTTGCAACGAAATGCACATAAAGAAACAGTTCTATACCCCTCCCCTGGTGACACAGGGTCATCGGAATATAGAACTGTTTCCCTAAACTAAGCATTAACAAAAAGGAGTGCTTTTTTGTTAACCAATTTTAAGCGAGGCTTTCGTAATCACGAATGACCTCTAATGCAGGTAACGCATTTCCGTCATAATCGAATAATGCCTGGTTAGCCCATTCATTACCTAACGGTCCTGCTTCGCGAGTATACTCAAGTGCTGCCCAGGTTGCCCAATGAACACCCGGTACAGGAATCCATGCCGGTTCCCAGTAGAAGAAGCCTCTACCTCTGTTTTCAGGCACTTCTTCAACGCACTTTAAGAAATCTTTCATAAACTGAACTTGGCCTTCGATGGTCATAGGATGTTCAATCTTAGCAACTAATTCAGCTCTTGTTGCATAGCCTTTTCTTTCAGAAGGCTCTAATTTTTCGTATTTGCCATAATCTTCCATGGTATGCCCCATAGAAACTTCAGCAATTACAAGCTGTTTATCATAACGGATAGCAATGTCATTCATATTGTCACAAAGCTGTTTCATGGAACCATGCCAGAATGGATAATAAGACAAGCCTATTACATCGAAGTCTTCGCCACGTTTGCAATAGTTGTCAAACCAATCCACATACATTTCATGATTTCCACCGTTATCCAAGTGAATCATAATGACAATGTCCTTACTTACGCTTTTGACAGCGCGTATTCCGGAACTAACAAATTTTGCAATATTGTCATATTCCGGTTTTAAGCCGTATGGCCACAAAAGTCCGTTTGTGATTTCATTACCAACCTGAACCATATCCGGAAGAACGCCTTCTTCCTTTAATACATTCAAGGTTTCCACTGTATAATCATAAACTGCCTGTGTAAGCTCTTCTGCATTCATTCCACGCCAAGCCTTAGGAACATTCTGTTTCCCCGGGTCAGCCCAAAAATCACTGTAGTGATAATCCAAAAGGATTTTCATGCCGGCTTTTTTAGCTCTCTTTGCAAGAATAATGGTCTTTTCAAGATCATTGGTTCCTGCACCATATGGTTTTCCGTCTTCAGAATAAGGATCATTCCAAAGACGTAAGCGAACATAATTGGTATCGTAAGCTTTTAAAATATCAAGTAAGTCGCCTTCTTTACCATGGTCATAAAATTTACCACCGTTTTCTTCCACTTCAAGAAGTGTAGAAATATCCATACCTTTAATATAATCTAACATGGATGGCCTCCTAGTCATCTAAACCGAAGTCATATCTTGTCATCATACTGCGGTAACGGAAACGTGCCATTTCATTTTTTGCAAGAACATCTTCTTCTGTTCCTGTATACTGGCAACGTAAGCAGTAATATTCCTGTTTGTCTTTATCATAGAACATATCAATATCCAGATCTCTCATGAAGCAAGATGGACATCTATAATTTAATTTGCCTTTTCCAGATTGAGCCATGTTGCAAATACCTCCTGATCTTTCAATTTAGTTGTATATCCTAATGTAAACATAGGTGAGAACGCATAACCTTCTTTGATATATCCGGTTGCTTTTCCGTCTGCTGTCATAGAAACTCTTGTTTCAATTGCAGGGATAACTGCAGATACTTCTGTTGCAGCTTCTACTGCCGCATCTCTACACTTATATGCATACTCAATGGTTTCACTTGCAGTAGCACTCTTAGCATTCAATGTAATGCATGTCATATCTTCAGGATATTCTGTAGTACCATAACAAGCTACCATATATTCATTTAATTCTACTTCTGCATTTGGATCGCTCATTTCTAAGATTTTTCTTTCAATCTTAATTGCAGAGCTTCCTTCTTCAAAGTAAAGTTTTGTCTGAAGCTTAACAGTAAGACCATAGAATTCAATATCTACAGGATCAAGTGTTAAGATTCTTGTATTTCCTTCCTGAGAGAATGTAGCTTTTGTTCTACATAAGCAAAGGTCAACTTCTTCACCCTTGTATGTTAACTTAGCACTTCTTACAGTACCTTCACCTGCATAATGTGTGAAGTAACCTGCACGGTATTTCTCCTGGATTAAGAATGGATAAGAAGCATCCTGTACATGTTTTGTACCGATACCAACCGGCCATTCAAGTTTTGCTGCATAAGGTCTTAAGTCTACAATAGCACCACCCTGATCCATGTTTACACATGCACGCATGTATGGGTCTGTGTACCAGAATACCTGCTTGTCAGAACCATAAAGAATATCTTTCCAAAGTGCACATTCAGGTTCTGTATATGTTTTCTTTTCACGATAGTAATCAGCAAACTCAGACATGGTTAAGTCTTTTAACTTACCTTCTTTTTTCAGCTTTCCGTAGTAAGCCATACCATCTTCATAAGATTTTAACAATAATTCATAAGGAGCTTCCCAGCGTCCCATTTTGTTCATCCAACCGGGACCAACGAACATCATGTTGTATGCATATCCGTTGTTGTAATCAGCAAGCTTTCTGTACTGATCAATAAGATTATAAAGATATGGATATTCTCCATCTCTGTAAATCATACCTCTAAGAACGTTCTGTGGATGTGTACCAAAGTTAGAACCGTTACCATCATAGCAAGCAATTAAGTCACGTGATAAGTGAGGAATTGCTACGATACCACTGTCTTCTGCTTCATTTGCCGCAGGAGCATGAATGTTCTGTTTTGAAGGAATCCATGGTGCCCATGGGCCGCCATCAAACAATGTATACCAAGAGTTGTTACATGTATGATATGCTTTGGGTCCTTCTTCCCAACATGTTGCAACAGCACATTTTACTGATGGATATTTTTCTTTGATAAAATTGTTAAGTTCTGCATCAATATAGTAAGAACCTGTTGATTCCGGATAGAATCCAAAGATTTCGTAGAACTTTTCAAATACGTCAGTTACGATTTCTTTTTTATCTTCCATAGAGAACATCCAGATACAGAAATCTTTTGTCTTATACTTATCTCTGAATTCCTGGCAAGGAAGTCCTAAAAGAGTAAGACTGATTTCATCTCCGTATTTTTCATGATGTTCTTTTGCAAGTGACACCGCTTCTTCATTAAATAAAGAAGCGTATGTCATCTGAATTGTTGTTTTAATTCCGTTCTTGTGAGCAATTTCCTGCTGTGTTTTAAAAATATCAAGTGACTCTGTAAGTAATGAATCTCTGCTGATATCTTCTTCTTTACCATGTCCAGTTACTTTTTCCGCATATTCCGGAACCATTTCAGGACGATGGATCACGTTTACGATAAATTCGTTCATTTCATTGTTTCCTTTCTTCACAGATTAACCCTTAACAGCCCCACCTGTAATACCTTCAACATAGAACTTCTGCATGATGATGAATAATACGGAAATCGGAATCGATACTAATACACCACCGGCACAGAAACGTGCAAAGTATGAGTTAATTAATGTTTTTCCTAACATGTTATACAAACCGATTGCAACGGTCCAGTCCTTAGAAAGACCTGAGTTAAGCACTAATTTTGCCATTACGAAGTCCATCCAAGGTGCAAGGAATGAGTTAATTACCGTATATACAATAATCGGTTTAGACATAGGAATAACAATTTTTAAGAAAATCTGATCTTCGGAAGCACCTTCAATACGTGCAGACTCTCTTAGAGAAGACGGAATCGTATCGAAGAAACCTTTTGCAACCAGGTAACCCAAACCGGAACTTCCTGCATAAACAAGAATAAGTCCTAAGTGAGAGTTGGTCAGATTTAATTCTTTTAAGATGAAGTAAATAGCAATCATTGTAAGGAATCCCGGGAAGAGATTTAAAATAATTGCAATGTTCATCAAAGGTTTTCTCATCTTGAATCTCATACAGCTCGTTGCATAACTTACCATTAATACAAAGCTTGATGAAATTAAACAAGTAAAAATCGCAATAATAAATGTATTCATGAACCATTTCGGGAAGTTTGCTACCGAGTCAGGATCAGAGAATAACAAAGTATAGTTTTTAAAGGTCCAGCCTTCCGGAAGGAAGGTACGGATATTAATACCCGGATAATCACTAAAAGAGGTACATACCAACCATACGATTGGAACTAACCATACCACTGATAAAAATAACAATACTGCGTGGCGGATAATCGGATTAACAATTCTTTTCATTACTCTTCTACTCATTATTGGAAATCCTCCTCTCTATCGCCCTTAATCATGAAGTTGAATGCAACTAAAGTAAATACAGCGCAGATGATGAATACCATGATACCGATAACGGAAGCCATGTTGTAATTGTAATCATTCTGTGTCAACTTAAACAGCCAGGTAACCAAAAGGTCAACCTCCGTCGCCGTTGAGTTTGCAAGCTTCTGATCCAATGTAATATATACATCGTTGGTTAACAGGTAAATAACGTTAAAGTTATTAATATTACCTACGAACTGGGTTACAAGATACGGTCCCGTTACGAATAACATATAAGGCATTGTAATCTTTCTGAAAATCTGGAAGCCGTTAGCACCGTCAATACGTGCTGCTTCTGTAAGATCAGTAGGAATATTCATAAGTACACCGGTTGCAATCAACATAAGGTAAGGAACACCTACCCAGATATTGATAATAATAATTGTAAACTTCGCCCATGTTGGATCTGTTAAGAAAGGTATATGATCCAATGAGCTTCTCACCCAACCAATTTCTTTTAAGAAATCAGTAATACCTAAATTATTACAAATGGTATTTACAATACCCATATCTGCAAAGAAGTTTCGAACCAACAATAATGATACGAACTGCGGAACCGCAATTGCGATTACGAAGAAGGTTCTCCACATCTTAGGTAACTTTGTCTTTGAATTGTTTAAGAACATTGATAACAGGATACCACCAATATATGTGGTAGCAGTAGCTGCTACAGCCCAAATCAACGTCCATGATAATACCTTACCGAATGAATAATTAAATGTTGTAGTAAGTGATGATGAAAACATTTTTTCAAAGTTATCAAAACCTACCCAAGTAAACAATTCAGCCGGCGGCATATGTGTTTTATTGTATGATGTAAATGCTACGAGAATAATAACGAGTAAAGGTACTATAGTAAAACACACAATACCTGATACAGGTAAGCTTAATAATGTAATGTGGAATTTTCCGTTTCTGAATTCTCTTACATCTTCACGGAAAGTATTAATATGCTTACCATTCTCTGCTAACACTTGTAATTTTCTTACACTAACAACATTGCGGATCCAAATAACAACCGCAACAATAATTACAATAATACTAATCAAACCAAATAATAAAATTTTGAAAGAGTGGTCATAATCATTTACCACATTCTTTCTAAGTGCCGGGTCATAAACAGACTCTCTCTGAACATCACCCAAAGTATCAAATTTTCCAATGTATGGAAGCCCAAATAAAACAGTAAATGCTATAATAACAGCCTGCAAAGCTGTCATAAGAACACCTTTAACGTACTGCTTACGTCCGAAATATCCGGCACCCATAATGAGCAAAGACAATTTAACCCATATATCGCCTTTGACTACTGCCACTCCAAAGTCTTTAAAAAAGCGTCCGATGGAACAGAAAAAATTTTTAATAGATTTCATAGCCATTACTCCCATCTACATGACTTGTTTACTACCTTAATTTAATGCTTAGTAACATTTCTTTCGTTTAAAAACCCCCACATGGAGCAGTCCATGCGGGGGGATTCACCATTCTTAACTGCTTAAGAATTCATATTTCTTACTGTACCGGTGCTGTAATACCTTCTACCATTGTATCAAGTAATGTCTGTAAATCTTCACCGTTTGGATTACCGTCTGCCATGTTCTGACCAAATGTCTGAGCTGGTGACCAGTAGTTACCGCCTACACGCTGAGCTGTAGCGTAGCTAGCCTGAGAAGCTAAAGCTGCGATAGCCGGAGCTGAAAGAACTTTATCTGTTCCTGCAATGTTTACGTTTGAAGGACCTTCACCTGTTAAATCAAAACGTGTAGCCTGATTTGTTTCATTTGTGATCCATTCAGCTAACATCATTGCCCAGTATGGCTGTTCAGAGTAAGCGCTAACACCTACTAATTTGAAACCAGCGAATGAGCACATCTGAGCCTGCTGACCAGCTACTGTATAAGTAGGAAGTTTAACTGCTGCGTAGTTGTCTCCCCAAGCATCCTGAGCTGTTGTAGCATTCCATGTACCATTTACACCAGCGATGATAGAACCATCTTTAACACCTGTAGCAAATTCAGCATCTGATAATACTGCGAATCCAGGTTTTGCACAGATATCAAGAAGAGCGTTAGCTACATCTACACCTGTGATTGCTGTATCTGTTGCATTCCATGTACAGTAGTTTGTAACACCATCAGCTTCAAGACCAACTGTAAGACCAGCGCCTGCGAAGAATGAGTAGAGATACCAACCATCGTTAACTGTCATAGAAATCTGTTTTCCAGCTGCTTCAGCTGCTGCGATCATACCATCTAATGTCTTAACGTCTTCTTCTGTGAAGTACTCTTTGTTGTAGTACATGAAGTAACCGTTAGAAGCTGTCATTGGGTATGCATATAATGTTCCATCAACTGTAGCTGCGTCGATAGATGCTGCAGAGTTAGCTGCGATAATAGCATCTGTGTTTTCTACTACAGGCTGTAAACATTTGTTAGCTACTAATTCATTAATCTGGTCATCAGCAAAAGCGAATACGTCAGCTGCTGCTGTTGGGTCAGTTAAAATAGTATCTTTTGTTCCTGCTTCTGACTGAACACCAAGGTCGATTGTGATGTTAGCCTGATCAGCGTAAGCTGCGATAAATTCGTCAGCCATTGTACGAAGCATTGTCTGATGCTCTTCAGCACCCCACATAACTAATGCTACATCTTCCTTTTCTCCTGAAGGTGTTGTGTCACCTGCGTCAGATGAACCACCATCATTTGTTGTGTTGCCAGCGTTTCCGCTGTCTTTGCTACCTTCGTCGTCTTTGCCGCCACATCCAACAAGTGAAGTAGCCATCAAAGCAACTGCAAGTAATGTTGCTAAAAGTTTTTTCTTCATCGTATTTTCCTCCCTTTGAAAATATTAACGATTAGTTTATTTGTTTTTTGACAACTTCTTGCTCAAATATGTTTTGATTTTTGCAAGTGGCATTGCAACTTTTTGCGCAATCGGTTGTCCTGTATAAACAGATTATCAGTTAAACTTTTTATTGTCAATGTATGTTTTTACTGATAACTACTTATCATTTTTGTGCATTTTTACTTAAACGTTTTTGTAAACATTTTTCGGAAAACGTTTCCTTTTTTTGCCTGTTTTTCGGTTGCGCACACGGTTGCACACCGCGTTTTTATTAGCTTTTCGACGCTTTTTTTAGTACTCCGGCGGGTACTTATCATTTAAATAAGTGTACATAATACAATTGGTATTATGTACACTTTTTGTAACATTCATACATAGCTTTCTGCCTTTTTGCGCAACTTTTGTTTGTTTTATCGGACATTTCAATATATTGTTGTCCTTTTTCGTACTTTTTCGTATTTTTATACCTGGGTAGACTCTTTCATGCTGACTTCATATCCTAAAAGAGTTCTCTGAGGAACTTCTTTTCCTTCTAACTTTTCCAAAAGTAGTCTGCACGATACTACACCCAAACGCATTACATCAAACTGAAGAGATGTAATTGCAGGAATGTTATTCTCAAGCATGCTACTATTATAGAATGAAGCGATTTTTACATCTTGCGGAACCCGGATTTGTGATTTCTTTAATTTATTCAAAACATTTCTGCAAATCGAATCATCCATGCAAAGAATGCATTCCACTTTTTTATCCAAAAGTTCTTCTACTATTTTATCCGTCATAATCTTACTTTCGATATCAAGATAGATTAAGTCGTTATCCACTGTCATTCCACGGTCTACAAATGCATCAAAATATCCTTGGAGACGTTTCTGGGTTACCACATGTGAACGGTTGCCTCCGATCAATGCCATCTTACCCACACCGCGGCTTAATAAAATAGAAGTAAGCTCCTTGCATGCACCTCTGTGATCATTGTCAATCTGGGTAATCTGCTTGTCACTTGATGTACCAATGGCTACAAAGGGAATATCATGCTCTTTTAAAAATTCTGCCGGCGGGTCAGATACCAATGTTCTTGTTAATATGATTCCGTCTACTTTATGATTGTTAATCATTCTTTCCAACTGTGAAATATCATTAGCAGAAACCATTGAAATAATAACATCATAATCCATGGAAGACGCCATCTCACTAACACCCATCATACATTTTTGGAAGAACGGCAAATCAATCAAATCATAATCACCCGGCATAGTAAGGCCGATATTGTATGTTCTGCTGGTTGCAAGTCCCTTAGCAATAACATTAGGGCGATAATTATGCTCTTCAATATATTGCATAATCTTGTCCCTTGTTTCGCCACCGATTCTTCCCTTTCCAGAAATCGCTCTGGATACTGTAGTCTTAGAAACTCCAAGTGCATCCGCTATATCTCCGATTGTGATTTTCTTCTCACTATTTATTGTTCCCATTGTACTTCAAACCTTCCTGGTAAACCCTTCATAATAAAACTTTTCCGTTCGCGCTTTACCAACCCCAAAAATCATGCTATAATACTTGCGCAAGCGGTTGTCCTATTTGCATATTAACAGATAATTCTTCCGCTCGTCAATAGTTTTTGTTAATTTTTCACAGACACGGAGGTTTTTATGAGAACAGATAAAATCTTATACGGAAGTGCCTACTACTTGGAATACATGCCATACAACCGGGTAGACGAAGACTTTAAACTTATGAAGAAGGCCGGCATGAATGTAATCAGAATCGGTGAGTCCACATGGAGTACGTGGGAGCCTAAGGAGGGCCGGTTTGACTTTTCACTTTTGGATGCCATGTTAGATGCCAGTGAAAAATACGAATTAGATGTTATTATCGGTACGCCCACTTATGCGATTCCGGACTGGCTTACCGTGAAGTACCCTGACATTCTTGCGGATACCCACGACGGCCCCGGCAGATATGGTCACCGGCAAAACATGGATATTACCCATCCCGGTTATAGGGAGCATTGTGAAAAAATAATCCGTGCCATGTTAGAACATATTAAAGGCAGAAAAACCATCATAGGATACCAGTTAGATAATGAAACAAAATCCTATGACACCTGCGGTGAACGCGTACAGAAACGTTTCGCAGAATATCTGAAGCAAAAATTTGGTAATCTGGATGCTTTAAACCTTGAATTTGGTTTGAATTATTGGAGCAACAGAATTACAGATTGGGATCATCTTCCGGATGTACGCGGAACCATTAATGCAAGCTTAAATGCAGAATTCCGTAAATTCCAACGTATGTTAGTAACAGAGTTTTTATGGTGGCAGGCAAGTATTGTAAGAGAATATGCAACCGATGATCAGTTTATTACCCAAAACTTCGATTACGGATGGAAAGATTATTCTTATGGTCTTCAGCCTGAAGTAAATCAATATCAGGCAGCAAAATGCATGACAGTTGCAGGATGCGATATCTATCACCTAAGCCAGGATAAGCTGACAGGCGCAGAAATTGCCATGGGCGGCGCCATTGCACGTTCCATCAAGCGTGATAACTATTTCGTATTAGAAACACAATCCCAAGGAAATATTACATGGCTTCCTTATGAAGGGCAGTTACGTTTACAAGCCTTCAGCCACTTTTCAAGCGGTGCAAATTCAGTTTTATACTGGAACTGGCATTCTATCCACAATGCCATCGAATCCTATTGGAAGGGTGTGTTAAGTCATGACCTTACAGAAAACGCCACTTACTTAGAGGCCTGCACTATCGGACAAGACTTGGCCACACATGGAAACAGATTAAAGAACTTAAAGAAAAACTGCAAAGCAGCCATTATTTTAGACAATCAATCCCTTGTTGGTTTACAGGAATTCTCTTTAGAAACAGGAACTCCAAATCCGGGCGGTTTTGATTATAATGATATATTCAGAATGATTTTTGATGCATGTTACCGTCTGAACCTTGAATGCGATGTACTCCATGCTGATGATTTAATGGAACATATGTTAGGAAGCTCACTGCATCCTCAATCTTCTGTTTGTTCCTTGTTGGAAAAATATGAATTAATTATTACTCCTGCAATGTACAGTGCTCCGGCACAATTGCTCTACGCATTAAAGAACTATGTTGCAGCCGGTGGACATTTGTTATCCACATTCAAAACCGGATTTTCCAATGAGCACTTAAAAATCTACCATGACAAGCAGCCACATTTATTGCACGAATGCTTCGGAATGTATTATCAGCAATTTACCGTACCATCCAATGTTATGCTTTCAACGGGTTCTAATGCAGAACACTTTATAGAATTGCTCATCCCTGACGGTTGCGAAACCTGGATTGGCTATGACAATAAACACTATTCAAAATATGCTGCAGCAACTTATCATAAATACCAAAAAGGTGATACCTGTTATCTTGGATGCGCACTGAATCCCCAGGATATGGAAGCCTTAATCGAACGCTACTGCAACGCTATCGGACTGATACTTCCTGAAGTACAGTTCCCTATCATTGTTAAGTCAGGCGTCAATGAGAATAATAAACAGCTCACCTATTACTTTAACTATTCCGACGAAGAAGTTTCTTTCGTTCCTAATGTATCCGGCACCAACGTGCTTACCGGAAAAAACATTCAGGCCGGAAAAGAGATTTATTTAAAGGAATGGGATTTCATTATTATCGAACAGAATTAACCTCTGATTTTTCAGTACTTTGTGTAGGACTTTGGCAGTATGGCTTTTAGTCATTCTCACTGCTGGGGTCCTACATTTTATTCTTGTTTTCCAGCCCCCGCATATACCTATTTTGCGGGGTATGATTCTTTATCATCACCAAAAAAGACCCCTATAGCCATCAAAATGTCACTTTTTTGTTCTAATTAATCACCTCACGGGGTCTTTTCACATTTTTTCGCTGTACAGACCCCGTCCCGGCAAAGTCCAAGCACTCTCAACAAAAAAAGAATGTACTTTTTCCCATTGAAAAAGTACATTCTCTTTTTATTTCATAGCTTAGTTTACAACATATTCATCCTACTGTACAAGTGCAAAGTAGAAGTCATCGATGGTTCCCCATCCTTTTGCTGCTGTCTTGCAATATACACCAACTGTAACTTCTCCGCCTGTAACAGGGATTTCTTCAATAACTGCTTCATCCCACACACACCAGCCTGTTAAGCTGAAGTCTGCCTGATAAACCTGATCTCCTACTTTTACATAACCATAAGTAACTGCCTGTTTACCAACATCGCCACCCTGTGCTTTTAAGCTAAAGTAATAGTTACCATCTTCAAGGCCTGTAATAGTCTGCTCTAACTGGAAGTACACTTCTTCTGTACTATAGAAGTGAAGAGCTGTCGTTCCTGTATATGCATCTGTTTCTTTTACCTGATAATCGGTTGGATTAGCAGTCTCATAGATAACATTCCACATACTGGTATCTTTTTCTTCAAAGCTTCCGTTTTCCACATAGTTAACAAATTCTACAGCCACATGGCAATTTACGATAGAACCGTCTTCTAAGGTACCTACAACATTATGTTCTGCCATAACGCTTGTATCAATAGCTGCAACCTGTGCTGCATCCCATGTAACTTTGGCAGGACCGTTTTTAGATCTGTCATTGTATACAACATCAACTGTTTCCGGCATTACAAGTTCTGTACCAACGTTAACCTTTAATTCAATATCATTTACAAAGTCAACTTTTAAATCACATTCTGTTCCGTATTTAACCCATTTAAACACATTCAAAGATGGAAGCGGATGTCCCCAGAAGTCAAACATAGCCTGGTTATCCCACGAAGAACCACCATAATACTGTCCGGCATCATCTTTATCAAAAGTTGATGCATAACTGCTTGCCCAACCTGAGCCGAATTCTTCCCATTTCAATTTGTTAGAATCAACTGTTGCCTGCCAATTGTCAGAATTCCAGTCTACTACCTCTACAGGAATCCATGCAGGCTCCCAATAGAATACACCAAGTGCATTTTCACCAACCTTAGCAACTGTAGCCATTACGTCTCTAATAGCTGTTGCCTGGCTCTGTACTGTTGCAGCATAGTTCTTATTTAAGTCAGCTTCACCAACACTGTTACCATGTCCATCGCCTTCTTCCAATGTGTAAGCATAAGATGTTTCTGCTACCATAACTTTTTTGCCATAGTTATCAACAACATTGCGCATTACTGCTTCAAGGTTTTCAAATGTACCATGCCAGAAAATATAATATGAGATTCCGAAAATATCATAATCTACCTGATGTTCTTCCAGTTTTTTAAGAACACCGTCAATTCCGTTGTAATCAGAAATATTTGTATAGTGTACTGCTACCTGAATGTCCTTGTTATATTCTGTAGCAAGCTGTCTGATTGCCTTGCTTCCCTGATTCATAAGTTCAGCAATTCTTGTAAAATCAGTTTCACCTGCCATACCATTGTTGGTTTCGTTACCAACCTGAACCATTCCTACATCTGCACCTGCATCGATGATAGTCTTAAGACTCTCATAAGTAAAATCGTAACAAGCCTGAACCTTGTCTGCATATGTCTTATGTGCCCAGTCTTTTGGAGACTTCTGTTTACCCGGGTCAGCCCAGAAATCAGAATAATGGTAGTCAACCAATAATTTCATACCATACTCTGCGGCACGTTTTCCGATTTCAGCAGCTTTTGCTGTATCGTTTGTTCCACCACCGTATCCCATATCCTGCTTATTATACGGATCATTCCATACACGTACACGGATATAGTTAACACCTGCATCTGCGAGAATTTTAAAGATATCTTCTTCCTCGCCTGCTTCATTATAATATTTTACACCACTCTGTTCTTCAGAAATAATACTTGAGATATCTACACCTCTGATAAAATCATCTGAAATGCCTTCAATCGGCTCTACAAAAATTTCCGCTTTTTCAACACCTGTAGGCATCTTTGCTTTATATGGACCGTCTTCTTTTTTATCGCCGCATCCTACCAAAGAAAATGCAAGAACTGTTGAAAGAATAAGACTAACAAGCTTTTTTCCTTTCATAAAAAACCTCCTAAAATATGTACCCTAAACTTTTCAACGTTGCCACCCATTGACGTAAATTGTACAAGTTTTTGCGCAATCGGTTGCGCTTAACATAAAGTTATCACAGTCTGTTTCAAGTGTCAATGAGTAAATTTTCATCAAAAAAAGGGCAAAGTTTTTGTCACTTTGCCCTATCGCATCTCTATATTTTATAATCCGTCCGGTGGCGTCATGCCTTCCGGCGGAGTCATTCCTTCCAGTGGCTCCATGTCCTGTTGCATCTTGCCTCTTCCTTGCTCTCTGTCGTCAAATTCACCTTGCCCTCTTCCTCCGGGACCCTTTCCGCCGTCAAAGCCGCCCTGGTGCATCCCGCCTCCGAAACCGCCAAAGCCACCCTGTCTTTCCGTTCCGTCAGAAGAATAATAATTAATAGTGCCATTCATGACCATATCACAAGCTTTCGTGTCACCCTGCCACAAGGAATAGGTCGCACCCTGTTTTAATTCCGGTGTGCTGAAATATGCACATTGATACGAAACCTCCGGTGTTATACTGATTACTTCATTACTATTCTCGTCCTTTAAGCTAACCGTAGTTCCTTTTGCCACAGTAGCGTTAAAATAAACCATAACTCCCACCTGCGTGGAATTATTATCCGGTGTCTGAGCCATTCCTGCTGCTCCTGCCATAGTAAACACTCCACCCTGCACAGTACAACTTCCCGTATAATCAAGAGAACCGTTTCCGCTATTGGTTGGACCTGATATTTCTAACTCTCCGCCAGACATATAGATACTTCCGTTCGAATCAATACCATCGCCTCCGGCTAAGATTTTAGTCTTTCCCCCACTGACTACCAGCACAAATCCATTCCCCGAAGTTGTATTGGATGCAATATTGACAGCATCATCATTTGCAGTAACGGTAATCTCTCCGCCTTCTATCCAAACCTGCATTCCCTCTAAGCCTTCATAACTCTTTATCACTTCAAGGGTTCCACCCTGTACGGTGAAATTTGTATCCGTGTGGACACCATCATCACCTGCTGATACTTTATAGGTTCCGGACTTCATCAATATATCCATATTGGCGTTAACGGCATCTTCTTTGGAACTCACTTCCATTGTTGCCTCTGTAAGTAACAAGGTATCTTTTGCTTTAATTCCATGACAGTAATTACCCAGTATGTTTAATGTACCGGTTCCGTTTATGATTAAGTCATCCGTAGAATAAAGGGCCGCATCCTGTACTTCTTGTCCGGAAGCATTTGTTCCAGTCTGTTCTAACAGATTCTTGGTCCCCTCTTTTAACGTAATGGTTATGGTTCCAGCGTTAGCAACATAAATGGCAGCACCTGCGTCATTGTGTATTTCAAAATCATCCAACACCAAACGGATATCTGTTCCATTGTCTGCATCCACAATTACCTGACCATTATTCATAATGCCACTTAACAGATAGCAGCCCTCCGCATTAATGGTAACCGTATTTCCCGAAACCACCACTCCTCGTCCGGTAGAAGAAAACTGATCTCCTTCTGCCGTAATCTTTATAGCGGTATCTTCTTTGTAAGACGAATTACTTGCTTCGCTTAATAAAGTGTTTTCATTCACCCAAGTAGCAAGTTCCGTTACTCCGGCATTATTCTGAGTGTCTGGTTTCCCATTTTTCTCTTGTGTTAATGAACATGCACAAAGTGACATCGTTAGCATCATCCCAAGAAGCAGGTAACTGCTGCGCTGTTTTAATTCTCTCATTTAAATAACCTCTTTTATAATACTTCTGCAGAATTTACAAGGGGTCTTCCTATGGAAATATTCAAATTCCCGTTTCTGCAACGTATTGCATCTATAAATTCTTTTTCATTTACATCCGACTTCATACGTACCATATATTTTAACTCAAACATGCTTCCCATATTTACGGTTCTTACTTGTACAAGACTTACTTTTTTTGCATATTTTTCAAACAAGTCATCAAAAATATCTGCATAATCAAGGTTTTCCGGAATTGTAATTTTTAATTCTTTTTCTTCTAAAGAGCCTTCGCCAAAGGAGAATGTTGTAAGCAGAATATTAGCAATAGCAAGGATAAACAGGAACACAAATCCATATCCTATGTATCCCATTCCGGTTGTAAGACCAATTGCCATAGCCATAAAAATGGTTCCGATTTCGCGGGCACTTCCCGGTATTGAACGGAAACGTACCAGGTTAAAGGCACCCATTACAGCCACGCCCACACCCAGATTACCGTTTACGAGCATAATAACAATCTGTACAATCGCAGGCAGTAAAGCCAATGTCATAACAAAGCTTTTGCGATATGTATTCTTATACATATACACAAAGGCAATCACCATACCCATCACAAGGGATGCCAGTGTACATACAATTGCTCCTTCGATGGTTAATGTTGTTGTTCCGTTTGATGTCAAATTCAAAACACTTCCAAAAATATTATCAAGCATAATTTATATCTCCCATATCCTCATTATTTATTGTTTCTTTCGGATTGTAAGCCTCCACACGTTGCCGCAGCTTTTCATCCAACTTATGTAACATATCCTTTTTGTAACAGGTACCGTACTTAGAAAAAGAAGTCGGATAAATCTGATATTGTGTTAAAATCCCTGTCATCCACAATGGCATAACTTGGGGAATCTTAATTTCCATCAAATAAAACGGTTCATCCAATATAGGTTTCCCGTAATCTCCCTTATCAAGCTCCAGATCATAATCTCTGTACCGCATATTGGTATCAAAGGTGACGCGCAGATTAGGGTCTTCATTGCCGTAGTAGGCAATCCTGTCATAAGCAATATAGACCTTAGGTTCCGGCTTAACCCTGTCTAACATATAATCAATTTCATTTAATATCTGTGAACGGGGCAAAGCACTTACATCAGTTTTTGCAAGATATGCTTTTGCATCCGAAAGAGGGGCTGCAATCCTTCTCTTGTATACAACACCCTTAAACTTCTTTTTTATTTCCAAAAAGACTTGTGAATCCGTCATGGGAATTCCGTAGCTTCTGACCCTGAACTTCTCTTTGTATACCGGACGTTCTATCGACGCTCTGATTAACTCATAGGTATCCGTATCATAGTAAATATTACAAATTGTATGTAGACCGTAGATATCCTGAGTCATATGTGCTTCTATTGCCGTCTTAACCGCTTGGTATTTTTCAGGCGTTAAAAGATATTTTTTTTCGTATCTTTTAAAGACTCCCTGTATCGGTGCCATCAGGACACCCCCTTTTCTCTTACAAGCTCCATACTACTATGAAAAAGTGAATTATCCGTGAACAAAAATGGAACTTTCTATGTTTTCATTAGATTATAGCATATTGCAATACATATGAAAAACATTACTTTTTCCAGTAAAACTATTGACTTTTTTACAGTACTGAATTATAGTGTTCCTACAAAGTACTACTATGTTTATTTTATTGATGGAGGATATAGATATTATGGCAAAATTAAACGAAAACTACCTTGATTTAAAAGACAGTTATCTTTTCAGTGAGATTGCACACCGTGTTAACGCATACAGTGCAGCTAATCCTGATAAAAAAATAATCCGTTTAGGAATCGGTGATGTTACACGTCCATTAAGTCCCGAAGTAATTGAAGGACTTCATAAAGGTGTTGACGACATGGCAAGCAGTGATACCTTTAAGGGATATGGACCTGAACAGGGATACGAATTTTTAAGAAATGCTATCGTTGATTACTATAACAGAAATTGTGTGAACATTGATGCCAAAGAAGTATTTATTTCCGATGGCGCAAAAAGTGATACCGGTAATATTACAGACTTATTTGACAAAGACAATGTTATCTTAATTCCGGATCCGGTATATCCTGTTTATGTGGATACCAATACCATGAACGGAAGAAAAATCACATATATTAATGCCAATGCAGAAAACAACTTTTTACCAATGCCTGATCCTAATGTACATGCAGATATTATTTACATTTGTTCACCGAATAACCCAACAGGTGCTGCATATAACAAAGAACAGTTAAAGGTATGGGTAGATTACGCACTGGCGAATGACGCTATCATTCTTTATGACTCTGCGTATGAATGCTTCATTACAGATCCTGAATTACCAAAGAGCATTTTTGCAATTGAGGGAGCAAAAAAATGTGCCATTGAATTCTGTTCTCTTTCAAAAACTGCAGGATTTACAGGTACAAGATGCGGATACACCATTGTTCCTATGGATTTAAAGGTTATGACAAGCCGTGGCGTGGAAATGAGTCTTAACGCTATGTGGAACCGCAGACAGTCAACTAAATTCAACGGGGTTTCTTATATTGTTCAAAGCGGTGCTGCTGCCGTATTTACTGAAGAAGGTATGGCTCAATGCAAGGCTAATGTGGCTTACTATCAGGAAAATGCAAAGATTATTGCAGAATGCTTCGCTAAAAAGGGCATCCGTTATTATGGCGGTGTAAATTCACCATATATCTGGTTTGAATGTCCTAATGGCATGGAAAGCTGGGAATTCTTTGATTACCTGTTAAATGAAGTTCAGGTTGTAGGAACTCCGGGTGCAGGATTCGGTGAAAACGGAAAATATTTCTTCCGTCTGACAGGATTCGGAAGCCGTGAAAACACATTAGAAGCTGTAGCACGTATTGAAAAATTACTCTAAAATATCATACAAAATACTTAAGGGTTCATGAATAATCTCATGAACCCTTATTACTTATATCACTGTATTATTTACCTGCCACCTCAGAAATGGCATCCATAATCAACGGGAATTTCCATTCATAGGTTTCTCTGTCAATTAATCCAAATGCTTCCCCACTATCGGAAAAATTGTGATTATCCCATAAAAGACAAGGTACTCCAACCTCTTTTGCTGCGTCCAAATAATATTTTACATAGGCAGCTCGGTCTTCTTCATTATCCTTGTCTCTGGCACCGAATTCACCGATGATTACCGGAACCCCTTTTGACAAGAAGGTTTCCTGAATACTATCCATCATCCAGTCAATATCCCTTGTGGAGGATATATTGGCAGTATTAAACTTCTTAACACTACCGGATTCCGTTTCCGCCTGCAACGCAAAATTATATGGCACATAGGCATGAATTGAGACAATAACACGATTTTGTGCATCCGCAGGCAATACAAAATATTCATTGGTACAACCATGTAAGGATGCCGCATATCCCGGAACCATCAGATAACGGGTTGCATTATTACCGCCTGCATTACGTACGGTATCCACAAATGCCTGATTCATTTTATTAATGACTTCCATGGCTTCCACACATTCTGTAGCGTTTGAATCAAAATTCCATTCGTATTTTGTATCTTTTAACCTGGGCTCATTGATTCCTTCAAAAATCAGCCTGTCACCATAATCCTTAAAGTACTCTGCAATCTGCGACCAAACGGTTTCCACAAAGGCAACGCTTCTCTCCTCGTACTCTTTTGACGGATAATAATACGCAATATGAAGATCATGGTGCGTATTAATAATCACATACATATCCTGATTGTACGCATAATCTACAATTTCGCGGACTCTGTTAATCCATTCTTCATTTATCTTCCTGTCGCCTTTTGATAAATGATTGTTCCACGAAATCGGAATTCGTAAAATATTAAATCCTGCCGCTTTTACTGCATCTACCAATTCCTGTGTGGTGACAGCACCACTCCACATGGTTTCATAGCTTAACTCTGAATTAAAGCCAAAGCCATTATCATACGCATCCATGGTATTACCCAGATTCCAGCCAACACCCATATTAGCAACAAACTCCAATGCCTCGGTGCCGGTTGTACCTGTTTGTGCACCGTTTCCTTCTGACATTTCGTTCTCTTCCTTGCCAAAATCTTCATGACGGCCCGTATGATATGAGGAATCCCACATAGGCGCACACCCTGTCAATAACAACAGCACGCTCAATAGAAACACACATATTTTTTTCATTTCATTTACCCCTATATTGTACTTTTGCCAATACTAATATGATGGCAAAGAATATGGTTTCTGTCAAGAAAAAAGCAGAAGGTTACATCATTTCACCTTCTGCTGATTTTTAAATAGAAAAGCACTTATCTTTTCTATCCAAAGGGCTATTCAATTTCTGCAGGAAAATTCTCCGTTGGCGCAGTTTCCTGTATGCTCTCTTCCTTAGGTGCAGGTACACGTGGGAACCTTAAAACGGCTGTAAACATATCGGCATCAATGAAAATATCAAAAGAACCGTCAATGGCTTCCACAAAGCTTTGCACAATGGATAAGCCCAAACCGCTTCCTTCCGATGTCCTGGATTCATCTGCACGTACAAATCTTTCCACAATCTCTGTTTCATCAAAATTCATCTCATATCTTGATGTATTTTTAATACTCACTTCGATTTCCTCTGTGGTAGCATTTACTGTAGTATATACCCGTGAATGTTCCAAAGAATATTTTAATGCATTGGAATACAGATTTAAAAATACCCGATACAACTTGTCGGCATCTGCATTTAAGTATACCGGCTCTTCACACAAACGGTTTTTTAATGTCAAAGTACTTTCATTGATTTTTTCATCCATATCTGCCTGTGTCTGTAATATCAGTTTATTTAATTCAAGTGTTCTTATTTCCAAAGGAAGATTCCCCGTACTTGCCTTAGATATTTCAAAAACATCCTGGACCATATTTTTTAATTTATACAGCTTTTCACGCATGTTCAGAGCGTAACCTGCTGCCTGCTCATTTAAATCCTCTTCACAGAGAAGGTCTGCATAATTAATAAGCGATGTTAACGGTGTCTTTAGATCATGAGACACATTTGTAATCAGCTCTACCTTCATACGTTCCGCACGACTTCTTACCTCTACGGCTGATGAAATACCACGTTCCAACTCATTTAACTCTGAAGCGGCCTTTTCTAAATATGCATATGGCTTATTTCCTACAACTCCTGATACATTTCCTTTATGGATTAAGGAAACTGCCTGTGTCAGATTTCGCACTTCACGATACAGCCTGACCTTTTGAATCTGGGCAAAAATCAGCAATACTACGCCTATAGCAAGCATCGCTGCCGCTACATAGAAAGGAGTCATCAACTGCAAGGCAACACGTTCAAATATCACATAATAATAGAAATGTGTGTTAAGATAGATTTCCTGCGCTATTCTCTCCCAATCCGGTACAAAAGTGGACATAATTACCGCTATTACCACTGCAATAATACCTAGGATTTGCGGAAGCGTTGAAAAGACAAAATACTTCTTTTCCCATGGTTTTCCATCCATTACGTCCCGCAATTCCCGATATAAGACAGCAGGAATGCACTGTTTGAAAACATCAAGCGAATTTCCTTTCCAGTCAAGCCATAACAGATATAACGGAATACTTAATCCCATTAATATCAAAGAATATATTGTCGAGCCTTCCAACAATTCATAGGACATATATCGCATCCAATTCTCGGTAGCAGCAAAAGCTGCAACCCCTATTAAAATAAGCACTAAAAGCTTAATCTCCAAAAACACTCTGCCTGATACGGCCGCAAAGCTTTCTTTTGCTCTTTTATAGGCTTTCATGGATAACAGGCTTGCAATCAGGCAAAGAATCCACAGCATAAAGCTTATTAAGAAAGCAAAGAAAAGAATCTGTGTCTGCTTAGCCTGAGCCTGGAACGCATCAATGGGTGAAATAATCTTATCTGTAATATCGGTATCTACTGCCACCACCACCATTATCCTTGACGCACCATATTGATATGGACGGTAATTCGTCCACTGGGGGTAATAGTAGTATTCTCCTTCTATTTCCGTACTGCCATTCCAAAAATAACACAGTTCCACTCCATCAGGAAGCAGAGGCTGACCTGTGGATGATAACATAGGATAGCTTACATTGGATTCAATGGCCTCATCCCGCCATGTATAAGTGTCATATACGCCGTATAATAAATCATTATAGTTATATGCTTTTACCCATTGGAATTCCTGCTTAATCTTCGCCATGATATCCTCGGAATTTTTAAGCTGATATCCTTCTTCATCACCGATTCCTGCTTCCTTTAGCATAAGATTTCTATAAAATGTGTCTATGTACTCACGATATTCAGGAAGAGCATTGGGATTTCCTTCCAGCAAGTATTCGTAATCAATTTCCGTCCAATCATCAAATAAATCATGATTACTGATTACGATTACAATCATATTAATAAAAATAGCAAATGCCAGAATTCTATATATGACAGCTCTTACCATCTTACCTTTTTTCAATTTTGTATCCAACTCCCCACACCACCTTTAAGTATTCCGGTTCTTTCGGATTAATCTCAATCTTTTCACGGATTCTTCGGATATGTACCATAACCGTACTCTCCCCTGAAAAAGAAATGGGATCATCCCAGACTCTTGCGTAAATCTCTTCTGCGGAAAAGATTCTTCCCGGTGAACGCATTAACAGTTCCAATATTCTCATTTCCGTTTGAGTAAGCTTCACAGGCTCCCCATCCACACATAGCTCGTGTCTTGCAAAATCATAGGACAATCTTCCAATCTGCACGCTTTGAACCCCAGCACTGGCATCTCCCAAACTAAAGTAACGTCTTAACTGACTCTTTATCCTTGCCAAAAGTTCCTTGCTGTTAAAGGGCTTTGTCACGTAATCGTCAGCCCCTATGGAAAGACCCAGTATCTTGTCAGAATCCTCTGTCTTAGCCGACATGACAATGATTGGAAGATTTTTACCTTCACGGATTTTTAAAATAGCAGAAAAACCATCCATACGGGGCATCATCACATCTATTAACATTAAATGGATGGCCTCTTTATTTAGCATTTCTATGGCCTGTTGCCCATCATATGCCACAAATACCTTGTATCCTTCTTTTTCCAATTGAATCCGGATGGTATCTACAATATCCACATCATCATCTACCACCAGAATATTCTGTCCCATTTCTTCTGCCATGTACTTTCCCTCACGTTTCTAAATGTATTATAGTATAGAATTCTTACAAAAAAAGTATATATTTCTTACAATTTTCTTAAGATTATTGCTCTGCCAGACTGTCAAACACTCCCTGCAAATTTAACAGTCCAAAACCGGTTTCACGGTTCGGATAAGTAACATCATCTTTTCTTGACGCTCCTCTTATAAAATAACTCTTTACATTCTCATTATTAACCCATGGGTCGTTATTCTGCAATACTGCCCATTGCATAAATTGTGCTACGGCACCTGCTGTTATGGCAGACGCAATACTGGCACCGGTTCTGTCACCCAAAACCGTAGACACCATAACCCCCGGTGCTGCAAAATCGGGCTTTAATTCTCTTCCCCTGCCCCATCCTCTTCCGGAAGCAATGTAAAAACTGTCATCTCTATCGTTATACGTGGAAGTAGTAATCACCTTGCCTGTAAAACCGGGCTCGGTAATGGTAGTGTAGGGGGACGGCCGTAAAAAGTTGGTTGTATTTGGCAAGAAATCTTCAATTGGAAGCCAAATATGAACCGGTGCTTCTATGGTCTCAGACTCATTGGTCAATGTAACCGTCCATATCCCCGGTGTAGGATCCTGAAACCGCAAAATAATCAACTGTTCTCCTGAGCCTTGCTCAACCAAAACATAATCAACTCTTAATATGGTTTTATCATATACAAAACGGTACACCACTGACTGTGGAATCCGATAATTCACCACCGGGGTTCTTTCTCCTCCGGGGCTTCTTACCGACATGGTAAAAATTGCCGGTACCGTTCCCCATATTTCCATAACGAAGCCTCTGGTGTTTTCATTTCTTTCCCCCACTCTGATTTCAACCTCATCAATACGTCTTTCTCCCCCAGTATCCAATGTGTTTTCATAATGTCTGGCCATATTTCCTTCATTACCGCCGCAAACCACTACGCTCATATTTCTTTTTTCCGAAAGAGTATTTAAGTAATCGGATAATAACGAGGTTCCCCTATGGGAACCCATATTTGTTCCAAAACCAATGCAAATAACAACCGGTCTTTCATACGGAATAAGAAAATTTGAAATATACTTAAGGGCAAATAAAATATCTACTTCGCTATAGCATGGAACCTCTTCAGGAATCAGGTAATAATCCCGAAGATACTGCTTGCATTCCCGTAGCTTTACCACCAGAATATCCGCTTCGGGTGCGGCTCCTAAAAATGTATTACCTTCCTCTAACCGACTACCTGCTGCCACACTTGCCATAGCCGTACCATGGCCGTTTTCATCTACAGAAGGAACCACCTGCAAAGGTTCTGCAGCTCTCAGTGCTTCGTTAATATTATCTCTTGTATATTCTGCACCGTATAAAAATCCTTCCGGTGCATCTCCATTTGTTATTGTCTGATCCCATATGGCTAGGATTCTGCTGGTTCCGTCAGGCTTTTTAAACACTTCTGAGGTATAGTTAATCCCCGTATCCAAAAATGCCACCACTACCCCCTTACCCGTCAAAGATAAAGGTTCTTGCTGAACTGATGTAATCCCTGAGTTTATGAGGCTCAACGGGTCAAATGTAATGCCTGACACCACTGATTGTTGCATCAGCCCGTATACTTTTGGAATCCCCTGATAAGAAAAGGGCGGAATGGTTAAGCTTCCAATTTCCGCCCTGTTTAAATACACAACTCCAATATCACCATCTATTTTTACATAGCAATAATCTGTTGTATCCTGCTGTAATTCTGGATATTCCTGCCTCACCAATGGGGTAAACGGCCGGTTTAGCAAGAATTCTCCATATTGTTCTGAATTTATCCTTTCATTGCAAGTCATATCATGCTCCATATCATCCTTATTATCTATGATATGCCTTAACACCTATAACTTTACTCTGCACTTTCTGCATTTTCTGCCTTTGCCGGTTCACCTTGGGCGTCCGGAAGTGCTTTAACCTGTGAAATTTCACGGATTGCAATAACCGGTCCCCCGGTTCCTTCAATATACTCCTTCGTGATGGTTACCTTACCAATATTATCATCCTTTGGAATTTCATACATGATATCCAACATAATCTCTTCAATGATAGAACGGAGTGCTCTGGCTCCCGTTTCATTTTCCATGGCACGCTTTGCAAGTGCCTCAATGGCTCCATCATCAAATTCCAATTTAACTTCATCCAATAACAATAATTTTTGGTACTGTTTTAAGATAGCATTCTTAGGTTCCGTAAGAATCTTCATCATCATATCCTGATCAAGACTCTGTAAAGAATAGATAATCGGAAGTCGTCCAAGGAACTCAGGAATCATACCGAATTTCTTCAAATCTTCTACCGTAACTTTTGACAGAATATTTTTATCCTTATCTGCCTCATCCTTTAAAACAGCCCCATATCCGATGGAAGCCTTTTTGTTGATTCTCTCTTTGATAATATCTTCTAAATCAGGGAATGCGCCACCACAAATAAACAAAATGTTTCTGGTGTTAACTGTGGTAAGAGGAACCATGGCATTCTTGCTGTTTGCTCCTACAGGCACTTCAATCTCTGCGCCTTCTAACAGCTTTAACATACCCTGCTGTACAGACTCACCACTCACATCACGGCTGTTGGTGTTTTTCTTCTTGGCAATTTTATCAATCTCATCTATGAAGATAATACCGCGTTCTGCTTTTTCCACATCGTTATCCGCTGCTGCAAGCAATTTACTTACAACGCTTTCAATATCATCACCGATATAACCTGCTTCGGTTAAGCTTGTTGCATCTGCAATTGCAAGGGGAACATCCAAAAGTCTTGCTAATGTTTTTACAAGATAGGTCTTACCACATCCTGTAGGACCAATCATAAGCATGTTGGACTTTTCAATCTCTATATCGTCCATTGTACCGGTTGCCACACGCTTATAATGATTGTATACCGCAACAGAAATAACCTTTTTGGCATGTTCCTGTCCTACCACGTACTCATCAAGGCTTGCCTTAATCTTGTGTGGTGCAGGTATCTTTTTAATATCTATGGCAGGAGCCGCATTAGGGTCTTTTGCTTTCTTTTTCTTAATCTTCTGACGGTTTGGAATGCCACCTTCTCCCTGTAAGTCAGAAATATTGAGAAATCGGATATTGGGGAAAGAATCCTGCGGATTTAACATTCCCTGATAATCAAACTGACTGACCGTATCCATGGTTTTATGCATGCAATCATTACATACCGTAATATTGTTAGGAAGCTTAAACATCTTCCCTGCCTTACTCTCCGGTCTTCTGCAAATAAAGCATACGTCTTCGTAATCCTTTTTTAGTTCGTCAGATTCATTCTTATCTTCTTTTTTATCAGACACTTCCTTAGTTACTTCTTCGGCTACTTTGGCAAGTTCTTCCATATCATCTGAATTAATGTTTTCGTTCGCTTTCTCTTCCAATCGCTTTTCTCTGCGCTCCGTTATTTCCTGTTCATCTATTTCACTAAAATCTTTAATCATCTTAATCCTTTCAACGTACACGACGTAAGTGTTAATTTATCATTTATCACATGTATCAGTATAAAGCATAGAGGTACTCAAAACAAGTGAACTTTTTATAAAATAGTGTTAAGAATATCTTGAATATTCCCTCTATATGTGTTAGCTTTGGATTACGGAAAATTATTCCTTAGAAAATAATTTCGTTCTCTCCTCAACATTATTTACAAAGGAGATGATACAATGGCTACTGAAAGTATTTTTGCCAATTTTGAAATTACAGATAAACGCGCCGCAAAGCGTTTTATACGCGCTCTTGAAAAGTCCAGCAAGCAAAACACAAAACCTATATCTTGTCATTATTCTGAGCCTACAGATAAAGAAATACAGGAAATGTTTGGTAAGAACTAATGCGCGAATACAAATTAATTAAACTCAATGATTTACTGAAAAACATTGGGGAGAACGAAACAAATTCTATCTTATCCACCTTTCGGAATCCTCTCAATTCTGATATTGAACATTTTCTACTCCATAATGCAATCACTTTTGAAAAGCAACACATTTCAAGTACTTATCTTGTCTTTACGAATCACCAGAGCCAACAGATATTGTGTGGATACTTCACCCTCGCAAATAAAATTTTATCCATCTATGGAAAATCTCTCGCTAGCACTAATATAAAAAAACGTATTTCAAAATTTTCCACCTATGATCCCTTTTCTGATAAATTCTCTCTCTCCACGCCATTAATTGCCCAATTAGGAAAAAATTATTATCAAGACCATAATCTTGTTATAAATGGATGCGACTTGTTAGAACTAGCAATACAAAAGTTGCGTTCTGCGCTGGAAATAATAGGTGGTAACATTGTATATCTTGAATGTAAAGATATTCCAAACCTTGTAGCTTTCTACACACAGAACAATTTTATTTCCGTCGGGAAACGATATACTACTTTTCCTTCTAATACACGTCCCAACTATCTTCTTCAAATGATTCGTTTCGTAAAATAACCCATGTGAACTTTTTATAAAATAGTGTTATAATAATATGGATTTCAACGTTTGGAGAGTTTTCATCATGAAATACAAAAACATTATCCCCGGCACCTTTTTATGCCGCCCTAACCGCTTTATTGCTAAAGTTTTGGTACAAGAATCAAACTCAGGCGTCACCACGGAAGAAACCGTGCATGTTAAAAATACAGGACGTTGTAAGGAACTGTTGATTTCCGGTTGCACAGTCTTTTTATCAGTATCAGACAATCCTTTGCGTAAAACTAAATATGATCTGATTGGTGTCATCAAAGAACGCGAGGGCAAATTGCCACTTATGATTAATATGGATTCGCAAATTCCCAATGATGTGGTTGCTGAATGGTTACAAAAGGGAAATCTCTTTTCAAAAGACGCTACTATCAGGCGTGAGGTAACATACCATAATTCACGCTTTGATTTTTACATTGAAGACGGCAGTACCAAAGCATTTCTCGAAGTAAAAGGAGTCACACTGGAAAAGGACGGCATTGCCATGTTTCCTGATGCACCTACTGAGCGTGGCATTAAGCATATCGAAGAATTAATCGCTTGTACTAAGGATGGTTATGATGCATATATTGTATTCGTAATTCAGATGAAGGATATTACATCCTTTTGTCCCAACGATGCCACCCATGCCGCATTCGGAAATGCTTTACGCATTGCAAAAAATGCCGGCGTGCAAATTTTAGCCTTTGACTGCATTGTGACAGAGGATTCTATTGTGTTGGATAAACAAGTGAACGTGAACCTGACATAAGCCAGAGTGACATAAATATGAGCCTGACTCCCTCACGGAATCAGGCTCATCTATCCCTATGTTTATTCCTTTAATTTTTCTATCGGAGCACGGAATTGAATTTTTCTTGTTCCTTCTAAAACCTTAAAATCTATTTCGTAGACTTGCGCCTTTTCATCTATGCTTACTACAGTTCCTTCTCCCAAGATATTATGAATCACAGTATCCCCAACGTCGAATTGTTTCTTCGGCAGCATGTTGGAACTATATTTCTCACCATCTATCACACTACCATTGATACAATCCAAAAAACTCACATCTATATCCTTTAAAAATCCCGACTTTCTCACTTCATAATCAGCCGCTTTTACATCATAGCTACTGATGTATAACATCTTCTTAGCTCTGGTTACAGCCACATAAAACAACCTTCGTTCTTCTTCCAGTTCATCCTGATTGCGAAGCTTTTTACTTGGAAACTGACCTTCTACCATGCCATTAACAAAGACAGTATCAAACTCTAATCCCTTAGCTGTATGTATTGTCATTACCTTTACCACATCTTTATCAGTATCATCATCCTGACCTGAAAAAAGAGCAAAGTGAGCAAGTAGTTCTTCCAAAGATATGCTATCCTGATTATCCTCCTCCATGGCTGCTACCGTGGTAATAAATTCAGTTACATTATCAATCTTATTTTGGTCAACATCCTGCTCTAATTCCTCTCTATATCCCATATCAAGAACCAGATGAACCAATTCTTTGGCAGAATGATTCCCATATGTCTGATGAAGCTTTTGTATCCCATTATAATAATCAATTAAGGACTTCTTTTTAATAAGGCCACAATCAATTTGTTCCCCAAATGCCTCGAACAAAGTAATACCATGTGCATCTGCATAACTCTTTAATGTCTGGACTGATTTTTTCCCAAATCCCCGCCTTGGTCTTTGTATCGTCCATCCAAAATCCAAATCGCTCATGGCATATATCATGCGCAGGTATGACAGTACCGTTTTTATCTCTTCGGAACCGTAAAACTGAGCACCATTTAAAATCTTATATGGAACTTTTTTTCTAATGAATGCTTCTTCTAATGCTCTTGTCTGTGAAGACGCACGCACAAGTACGGCATGGTCAGAATACTTCTTACCTTGCATATTTCCTTTTTGGATAGTCTCGGCAATCCACGTGGCTTCCTCTGCCTCCGTTTTTAAATTATGATAAACCGGTTTGTTGCCGGACTGATTATTGGTAAACATTTTCTTAGACAATCTGTTTTGATTAGCTTCAATCAATGAATTAGCAACATTTACAATCTGAGGGGTACTACGGAAATTCTCACTCAGATAAAAATCTTTTACATTAGGATACTTCTTATCAAAGTTCACCATATAATCTACTTTGGAGCCACGCCAACCATAGATACACTGGTCATCGTCTCCCACAACAGTCAGGTTATGGTACTTACCACTTAATAAATCCAAGAGTTTTTCCTGCTTATCATTGACATCCTGATACTCATCACACAGAATATATTGACACCTTTCCTGCCATGTCTTAAGGACATCCGGATAATGAACCAAAATGTAAATCGCAAAGTTAATGATGTCATCAAAATCCAACACATAATTGTCTCTCTGCTTTAAAAGATAATGATAATAAACGATTTCTTCTACTTCAACAACTTCGTCTATCTTTTGAAGCAATGGAGATTTATCTGAACCAATCATATAACCTACATACTCGCCATCACATTTATATCCTGCTATCTGCTCCATATAGTCTTTGGCTGTAAAATCCTTTAGGGATAATCCTAATTCCTCTGCAACCTCTCTGATTAAATCTATCTGATCTTTTTTATCCAAAATAACAAATGTCTTGGGGTAGGAAAGACGATGTATCTCCTCTTTTAAAATCTTATTACAGTATCCATGAAAGGTTCCTGTAAAACAGGTTGCTTCATCTCCTATCATCGACTTTAGCCGCTTAGTCATGGAATCTGCTGCCTTATTGGTAAAAGTAAGTGCCACAATGGAAGCGGGGTCTACATACAACTGAGTAATCAAATAGGCAATACGATGCGTGATACAAAAGGTCTTTCCGGAGCCAGGAACTGCCCCGCAACGAATGTAGCCTTCTGTATTTATAATAATATCCTGTTGTTCCTTAGTTGCTGTTTTACCCATAATAATACCCCTGTATGTACTTAGTACAATGAGTATACACTATTTGCAGAAAAAGAACAAGTGTTCGTGTTCTGCTGTTATATTTTATAGCGGGTAATTTTTTCCCAGTTTCCTGGAAATCCCATTTTCTTTAACAATTGCCCGCAAGTAAGATGTGAGCATTGTTTAAGTACCTTTTTAATAAGTTTACTTAAGCTGGATTTGAATACTTTAAACTCCTCAGAGCTGATAAGATAGCGTAAGGCTATAACAACTGCGAATAAATCTTGTTTTCCCATTATGTATTGGTTATTCTTTATAGGCAACTGAAGTTTTTGATGTAGTGGCATATTAGGAATCGTTTCACGAATATGAAAATCATAAAGACGTTCACCGTGTGCGCATACATTTCTGCAACGTGCAAGCACAGTGACAAGCTGATGTAGCTGAACTTCTGATATATTGTCGAAGTGTTTACTGATTTTAGTTCGGATGTCGGATGTAGCATACTGGTACATTTTAGATATCTGCCCAAAGGTTAAAGCATTCGTAGCTACCCATAATGGTACATTACCATAAGTAACAGTATGATGATTGATATATCTATATTGACTTGGGGTTGCAATGGCTTGCGACAATGAATTAACAAGCCGTTGTATTTGTCCATTGTTTTTACGATTGATATTGTAATTAGTATCCGTAAGATAAGCTGACTGATGTTCTCCGTATTTTTCACAAAAGTGATAGGATATCATAGACTTCATATGTTGTTCCACTTTAAGTATATATTTGAGAAAAAGAGAACGTAATTCCTCGTCAAATGTATAAAAAGAAAAAATCTCTTCAAAAGTAACACCATAATAATACTTTCCGGATCGGAATGGCTTAAATGGTTCTTTATAACCATCAATGAGAGAATAATAGCTGATTTTTTGCAGTATGGTCTTTGCAAAATCGGAATCAGATATACATAATTCTTTGTCATTTTGCAAAAGATTAACTTGTTGCTCATACGTTAAAAATGTTTGTGCCATCTATCATTCTCCTCCCATATAAATATTAAAAGGAGCCCACGCATGGACTCCTCGGGCCGCGGGCATCTCGAGTTTCCGCAGCACAACCACTAAATATAATATACCCTTGATGACTAAACCTGTCAAATGGAATTTTAGTGGTATTGATATTTTATGCACGTTTGCTCTTGATTATTCTGTATAGAATTAAACAGTATTTTCACTCATCGAGCCAATATGCTTCATACTTCTTTATTTTAGCTTTAAGATTTTCAATAGCAAATTTCCTTCTTTTGCCTGAGAGCACGACTCCTTTACATTTTGACCTGGACCCCTTTTGAAGTTCTTCTGCTATAACAATGTCTCCACCATCGTCCTCTATAATTTGGTATCTTATACCCTCGTAATTGAAAACACGACCTATGTACAATTTTTTTCGATGAGACGCTTGTTGCTTGGTTTCTGTTAATCTCAAATCAAAGTCACGCAACACTCGTCCTGTAAATAACCTTTGCAAAGGACTTATCTTCCTTGATACTCCATACATTCCATCTGTTCGACTAACAACTTGTTCCATTCTTTGAGATATGTTATCAACTTCATATGTTTCTGATTCAAGCAAATAATTATTAGAGTTAATACTTAGCAAATAACCATTGCTTTGGGACTTTTCTATGTATTTCGTTTGTATCAATTTGTAATCTGTATCGTCCCAACTAGATTTGTGATATTCTAATGATTGGATAACTTCATCAAAAGAATTCAAATTCATTACCATTCCCCATATTGAGGAATAATAGAATTGCATTGTTCCATTCATCGGATTGATTGCTATATGATGAGTAAAATCGATATCTACTATAAGACCGTGAATAGTTCCGTCTAATCCAAGTTCTTTTAATTCCTTTGACAATTTATCTTGAGCTCTTCTCAAAGGCAACAATATTTGTAGATACTTTGATACGACTATGTCAAAGTTCTCGCATATCCACGATATGTCAGTGGAAGTAGTAAGTTTTTTCGTTTTTCCTCCATCTACAATAGAAATTCCCTTTGATCTTTTGCTTTTCGAAATAATAAAGAACCCATAGTATCCTTTACGCTTCACTACATAAAGATTTCCATTTTGGCATCTTTGATATAATAATCGGCCTTCTCCAATCCCTTCTCCTAAGTAACGATAAAACTGCAAATATTCTTCAACCGTAGTTTGATACAGTCCATCTTTTAACATATTATAAGGATTGATTTCTACCCCCGTAGTTGCTATCTTGAAAAAGACATTATTGTTTTCGTAACCTATTTGATTATCTGCATATAAAACTTTATCATTGGTTTTCAAATATTCGTTACGATGATTATGTCCGGTAAAATAAATTGTTTCTCTATCATATAAATTATTAAGGCAAGCCGAGATAGGATAATGTGCTGCACATATAAAACACAAGCCTTTTTCTTTTGCATAAGCTAATGCGTTCTTATAACCTTCTTCAAAAAAGGTGGTTTCTTTTATTTCATCTTCTCTCGTAAAATTGTCACAACATATAAGTTTGTGCGCATTCCACTCATTATCATATTTTGCAAAGCCTGTTCCGCCATAAATCAAATATTTGTTGGTTTCTACATATTCATTATGAAGCACGATAACGCCATATTTAGACAATTCTTGTTTATAATACTCTACACAAGATTGAACATTGGGAAACCCTATATAGTCGTGATTACCAAGTATAAAATATACATTACTTAACTTAATACTTTCAAAATCGCTTACCGATATATCTTCTATCGGCTTAGAATATTTTTCTTCCCATTCTAGTATTTCTAACCTTTTTCTCTCCCAATCCTGTTTTTCATTTTCAATACAAAAGATATATTCTGCTTTTTTATTCAATAACTTCAATATTTCAATGATTTGAGATTCATTTTTTTAGTTAATTTACATTTTTTAAAGCTATTTGTCTTTTTAAAATAAGCATAAGCATCTTCGTATCCTATGTTAGAGTGGTAGGTTTTTTTATACTTCTCGAATCTAGCAAAATCAAAGTTCTTTTTGACTGCATCCATTTTTATTTCAATATATCTGTTAGTATTGTTCAAGCACTTCGAATATTGAGATTGAACGCCTTCTGATAATTTTTTCTTATTATTTTTACAACGATTTAGTTTTGCTTTGAATTTTTGAAATATACTAAAGTTGTGTCTATATTTATAGTGTTTAAAAAAGTCTACTGTAGTAGTTTTTTTATCTGCTATATCTCCACAAAAGATAGTAATATTTGCTGACTTATTTGTAGGATATAATTTTCTCACGATTGGTTTTACTTTATGAATATCTACATTACGACCTATATCAGAATAAAGTTGTTGAAAAGCTTCTGTTATAACACTAGATAAGTGAATATCAGATATGTATGCGATTCTTAATGAATCAAAACGCCCACCCTCACCATAGTATGTAAGAGGATTCGTTAGCTCTGATGCCATAGCAAGTTGAGTATTCAACACCTGCAACTCATTTTTTGTATCATCCCATTCATATATGCTTTCATTCGTCATCAAATAATCCTCCTTTCTTTTGATTTATGGTATCATAATTCAATGAAATTAGCTACTTTGATAATTCTAATGTTTCTCTTTCATAATCTTATTCAAGGTTGGTCTATCTCTAAATGTATTACTGGCCATTTCCAACTCGCTAGACACCAGTATTGATTATCTTTTATTCGACCAATATGATAATCATTCACTTGCATTAGACAATGAACTGTTGCGATTGATTAGCAGATGTGATACTGAGAAAAAAGAAAAAATAATTAAGATGATTGAAATTCTATAGCACAAAACTCCCCCGGCACATGCCGGGGGAGTTTGTCATCTCAATCGTACTCTCTATTCACTTCTCTTTCCAAGAACAAGGTCTACTACCTTTTCCTGATAGATTCCTGCTTTCTTTCTCTGGATGGTAATCTGAACGGTAGTTCCTGCTTCATAGTACTGTAAGATTCCTGTTAAATCATCCATGGATTTTATAGTTGTATCATTTAACTTAACAATAATATCTCCACGTCTTAATCCTGCATCTTCGGCACCTGAATCTTCTATTACCTGAGAAATATATACACCAATAGGAATCTCATACATTGAAGATACATCGTCTGTTACATTCTGTCCGTAGATTCCTAAGTAACCTTCCTTGCCTTCTTCTACTTTAATCAAAGTTTCCTTTAAAGATAATTCTTCAATTAATTCTTTTACAAGGCTGATTGGAATTGCATATCCCATTCCTTCGATTGTGGTTCCGCCGATTTTGTTAGAATTAATACCTACAACTTCACCGTTAAGGTTTAATAAGGCACCACCTGAATTACCGGGGTTGATGGCTGCATCCGTCTGTACGAGAGTATGCATTACCCCTTCAATTTCCAGTTCACGGTTTACTGCGCTGATTACGCCGGTTGTTACTGACTGTCCGTAACCTAATGCATTTCCGATGGCAATTGCCGGCTCTCCAACCTCCAATGCGTCTGAATCACCTAACACAGCAATGGCAATTGCCTCCATTGTTTCCTGTGTTAATGTGTTAAGGGAAATTGCAATTACCGCAATATCCATATCTGCGTCAGAACCCTTAATATGGGCTTCTGCTGTTGTTCCGTCAATAAAAGTAATAATCAATTCGTCTGCATCTGCAACCACGTGATGATTACTAACTAACAATAATTCTGTATCACTCTGACCGATGATAATACCGGTTCCGGAGGACTGTTCCTCCTGCTCATATGACTGACCCCAATAACTATACTCTGCAGTATAAGTATTCACGATTGTCACAACAGATGGCATACATCTTTTTACAACGCCGCGGACATCATAAATATTGGAATATTCTTCCATATCAGCTTCATTTACAACTGAATCCGATGTAGATGAAATAATATGTTCAGGCTTCCCACTATTGGATTCATCAAGAATATCTTCTATCTTATCCAAATCTACGTCCGCCTGTGCTTCACTCTTTACAGTCTCTTTTTCACCAAACAGCTTAATGCCCGCGTAATTGATGCCATACATAGTTCCTCCGGCAACAACACCAAACACGATGGCACTTAGCACAAGCGTACCTAAGCGTTTCATAAATCCGCCATTTTTACCTGCTGCCTTTTTGGCTTTCTTCTGTTCTTTCTTTTCCTGCTTTCTTAACTCTTTTTCTTTTTTCTCCCGAAGCTCCTGCATAAGCCTTTCATTCTCCGGATTATTATAAACAGAATAATATTGAGGCTGATAATAAGAATATGCCGCATTTTGATTCTGATTGTTATTCTGGTTTTGCTGTCTTTGTTCTTCCATTCCATCCTTCCTTTCAGCATTCCGCTATCTGCTAATCATTTTATGATGTCAGTATAGTCTTTATTTGTGTTCAAACTGTGATGAAACCTTGAAAAAAATATATCATTTATACTTTCCAATAATTGCGGTTCATACTGAGTTTTTTCACAATCCCTTTCGGAAGCTTTTTGTAAGCCTTCCCCAAACGATATCCTATCAGTTTAAAGCCGCAATTCATACAAAAGCCGGGAACACGGTACCATTTTTTATCCCTGCAGAGTTGTTTTATCACTTGGGTAACCATCTTAACACCTTCACTTTCCGAAGAAATTCCGGCAAAGACCTCAGGATGGTCCGCTTGTGACACGCCTAAATCAAAATTTCGATGTAACTGGTCCATACAGCCATAGCGATGGGCATGCAGCACTTCTGCTTTTGCCTCATAAGCAATTGCATATCCTGCCTTTATAACACTTGCCGCATAAATCATATCCTCATTAAAAATTGTCTTTTCAATAAATCCGCCTAATTCATCAAAAACGCTTCTTCTGTATGCTGCACATGCATTAGAGCAAAAGTAAGTTTTAATACCATATTCTTCCAAATTTTCCTTAGTTTTCACCACAGACTGCTCAGGATAATTATAACCTCTGGTATAACGTTCCAATATGCTGCTTTCTTTTCCGGGAAGCTGACGGGCGTAAGACACTGCCACTTTTGAATCCCTAAAAGGCTGTAACAGCATTTCTAACACATTGTCTCCCATAGGAATGGCATCATCCGTCATGCAGACAAAAAACTCAGCATCTGAATGACTTACGCCCTGCTTTCTGGTTAAGCCATGGTCAAACTCATCCTTCGTCACATGATGAGTCTGCACCTTAGGCTTCACTCCTTTTTGTTCATGCTCACTTAACCAACTTAAAAGCTCTGTGTTTTTGTCAAATTCAGGCTGCTCTGTGTTCATCAGAATAATATTCTCAGGAATGATGGTCTGATTGCATAAAGCCTTCAGTATCTTTATTAACTTTTTCCCGGGTCTATATGTAGGAATAATAACATCCACCTGACTCACACAATCACCTCCTCAATCCTTCTTTGCCAAAAGAGCGGAATCCGTGGATTCCGCCCATATCATTTTCATTACTCAACTTTATTCTTTAAATAATCTCCCAAATATGGAGACGCAATATTATATATTTCTCTTCCATATTCAAGTACTGTGTCTGATACTTCATATTCTGTATCTTCAAAGATAAATTCATGAAGCCATACAACATTAGCCGCTAAATCATCAGGCACTACACAACTTCCCAAAGAGTTTCCTAAAGTACCTGCCGATCTCATGCTTGCCTCAGGGAAGCCACCGGTTTCTGTAATGTTATATTCTGAAACCGATTCTACCATTGCAAGAATTTCATCCATGGTTAAGGAAGTAGATACTTCATATACAAGACTCTTAGCTGCATCCGTCAATTCAGAAACAGATGCCGACTTAGCTCTTTCCAAAATCGCTTCCAATGTGTCTCTCTGTCTCTCGGTTCTTCTAAAGTCACTACCCTTGGTAGCACGGATTCGGCAATATGCTGTAGCCTGAAGTCCTGTCACTTTCTGATATCCCGGCTCTTCAACAGGGATATATGGATAATCATCCTCACCCAGTTCTTGTGACATCATCTTCTGATAGTTATTCAAATGCTGGATTTCCGCCTCTTCAATGGTTAGATAAATACCTCCCAAAGCATCAACAGTATCTGTCAAGCCCTTGAAACCAATGGTAATATAGTCTTCAATATAAAGATCTAAGTTAGCATTTAACATAGCAACGGCCTGGGTATAGCTGCCCAATGCATATGCAGAGTTACACTTCTTATAAGAAGGCTTATTCACATTTACATTTAACAAAGTATCACGATATACTGACACAAGCTTAACATCTTTGGTTTCCTTATGAATTGCTGCAATCATAATGGTATCGGAACGGTTATCACCTTTGGAAAGGTTCTCATTTCTTGAGTCTACACCAAACAAAGCAATCAAGTTATAGTCCTTCATCGGATCTTCTACTGTTTCATCCGTCATAATATTTTCGATTTTTTCCGTAACACCGGCAATCTTACCGTCTTCGTCCTGTGGTGGCGGAGTAAAAGGAGTCTTCTCCTTATCAAAAGTATCAAAAAGACCACCCGGCATAAAGCATACCACTAATAAGGCGCCAAGTACGATTACTTCCAAAGCAATGAGAATCAAATTTCTTCTCTGCTTTTTAGCACGTTCTCTTGGTGTTAACTGTTTTTTTCTATCTCTTGTATTACCCATATAAACCTCTTCTTTCCCCTGCTTATTTCATTATGATTAATAAGCATTCTTATTTACAAAGCCTTTAAATATTGTTAAAAATAAAATCTTTATGTCAAGACCTAACGTCCAATTTTCAATATAAAAGAGATCATGCTCGATTCTTTTACGGATAGAAGTATCTCCACGGTATCCATTCACCTGTGCCCAACCTGTAAGCCCCGGACGAACCTGATGCTTAATCATATACCTTGGAATTTCTTCCTTAAACTGCTCTACAAACTGCGGTTGTTCCGGTCTTGGTCCAACCATACTCATGTCGCCTTTTAAAATATTAAAAAGCTGCGGCAATTCATCGATACTGGTCTTCCTTAAGAATTTACCCACCTTCGTTACACGTGGGTCATCCTTGACTGTCCATTCTTTATCTGCTTTTACCGGCCTGTCCACAACCATGGTTCTGAATTTATATATTTTAAAAGATTTGTTGTGAAGTCCGATTCTTTCCTGCTTATAAATAACAGGACCTTTCCCTGAAAACCTGACTGCTAGGGCTGAAACAAGCATAACAGGTGAAAAAATCACAATTGCCAACAAAGAACCCACAATATCCATGGTACGCTTTATTATTGCATTCAATGTGTTGGATAACGGAACATGCCGGATATTAATGACCGGTAATCCCAATAAATCTTCTGTATAAGGCTTACTAGGAATCACACTGTTATAGTCCGGTATAAACTTAGTATGTACGCCGGACTTCTCACATAAGCCTACAATTTCTTCCAATCTGCCGTAGTTTTCCAGTGACAGTGTAATCGCAATTTCATCCATCTTATTTTCCGGAAGAATGATTAGCAGATTATCAATTCTTCCCACAACCTTAACTCCACGATACATGGTTCCGCTTGGAATCTTGTCATCAAGAATTCCTCTGACCACATATCCCCATTGGGGATTGGCATGAATTCTGTCAATGTATTCCTCTGCCGCTCTGGAATAACCTACTAAGAGTACATATTTTTTGTTATATCCTTTTTTTCTCATGTAACGTAATAAATAACGGATAATATTACGCACAAAAGTTTCAAACACAATATTTACCATGTAAAAAATCAAAATCATGGAACGGGAATAATGTGTCAGTTTAAAAATATATAACGCAACCATAACGCACAACAAACCAACCGTATTCGCTTTTATAATATTTAAAAGCTCATCACTACGGCTGGAAACACGCTTGGATGTATACAAATTAAATAATGAATATAATATCAAGTAACCCGGTATGATAAAAAGTAACGCTTCGAAATACTCACTAATTGACAGAACCAGGTAACTTTCTAACAATCCGCTCATGAACTTAAGATAGAATGCAAATGCGTAGCTCATAGCTATGACAATCGCATCAATAAGTACATGCAAACGGTTGAAATACTTCTGATTATCCTTAATCAACCTGTCCACCCTCCATATACATGGATAATAATACAATATTTAGCCTAAAAAGACAACTTAAGAATTTATGAAAAAGCGAATCAGATTCTCCCACAATTCCATTTGTACTTTAACATAATGCTTCCATCGTTTCCCGGAAAACGGCACTTTATGCTGTTTTCCGTCTTTAGAACAGGACAGTTTAATCCCTTTTATAAGGCCCGATAAATATTCTTTAACATATCCTTTTTTTACAAAGAAAACTGTTTTAATGGTAAAACCAGCCAGTAAAAAGGGCAGATTCAAAAGAATCATGACAATGGGCATGTTCTTATAAATAATATATACACTGTTTTTTGCAGCAAGGCCCGTTTTAAAAGCATTGTAACGTGAACCGCTGCTGGCACTGCCGGCATGGTTACAAACCGCAAGAGGTTCATACGCATTATAATATCCATAAAGCTTCGCTCTCATACCGATATCAATATCTTCTAAATATGCAAAATGATTTTCATCAAAATAACCGATTTTATCAAGTATCTCTTTATCGTAAATAGCGGCTCCCGCACAACTTGCAAAAATTTTACGGGGTTTTTCATAATCATATCTTGACTTACCTTTTCCTACTGTAAAGGCCCATCCCAATGCATTGTAATAATCTCCCGCATCGTCAATAAGTTCAGGATTATGCATACTCACCAACATGGCACTGACGGAAAAACACTTCTTCTTGTTTTCAATCCGTTTTACCAGGGCATCCACAAAGCCCGGTTCCACGGTAGTGTCATTATTTAATAAAATAACGTAGCGGCTTTTTGCTGCATAAAGTCCTTCATTTACCGCAGCACTGAATCCGGTATTGGTTTCCATCTCAATTAGCTTAACCTGAGGAAACTTGTCTTTGATTAGTTGTACGCTTCCGTCCGTAGAAGCATTATCAATAACAATAATCTCTTCCATACTCTCCTGTAACTGGAGAGATTTCAGACATTCTTCGATATATTGCATTCCATTATAGTTTGGTATTACAACGCTTGCCTGCATGATATGTCTTACTCCTTCCATTCAGGATCATAAATCAGTTCATATCCGTTATCCCGTAAATATGTGGAAATTGCTATGGATTTCTCTATTTCAGTCAGCTTATCTGCGTTTTGAGCATTAACCGTCTTCTGATAATTTTCAAGTACTTCAGGCCTTACCATGATGTTTCTCATATCAAGGGCCTGCACATTTTGTTTCATGCGTAACCGGTTCATATATCCAAAAGCATGACGGTTCTCACCTGCATACAGCACCTTACCGTCTTTATCCATGGCTCCGCCGCAAATCTTACTTCCTTTATAAACAGGACCACCAACTGCGCCTAACGATGGGCGCTCCTCCCAGATTTTATCCATATCATAATTCACCCGATAATATCCAAGATGTTCTGCATGGTCTACAGTCCCGCTCCACCCCATATCTTTCACAAAGCTTTCTACTGCACGTTTTCCGGCCTCATACGCATACAACTTACTTTCAGGATTAGCTGCAGTGGAACCTATATGGCATCTCCAATGGTATAATACCTTAGAAATGTGACAAATCGGTGTCTTTTCCTTATAACTTTTTTGCACCAGTCGCAGGATTACATCATAATCCTGAGCCCCGTCAAACTCTCCCCTATAGTTTAGGTTCTTAAGAGCATCTGTTTTAGCCACCAGTAAATGGCATATATAATTATTGGACAATAAATATTCCAAATTAAAATCTAATTTAAAATTCGGTTCAAAATACTTACCGTTTTCGTCAAGCTTATCTTCATCCGAATATAAGAAAAGGGGCTGTTCCTTTGATTCTTCTATGGCTTTTGCCATGCAAAACAAAGCATCCTTCGTAAGCAAATCATCATGATCTAATAGTGCAGTGTATTCACCGGTAGCATGCTGGATTGCTTCATTGGTATTCTCGGCAATTCCCTTATTCTCAGTAAGTCTTACATAAACAATGCGATTATTTTCTTCCGAATAAGAGGCAACATACTTTGATACCGTATCTTTTACTTTATCACTTGTACTTGCATCCGCAAGAATCAGTTCCCAGTTTTCATATGTCTGAGCTAACACCGAATCCATTAATTCGCAAAGATAAGCCTCATTTGTTTCATAACAGGGTACTGCAATACTAAACTTAATCCCATGGGAAAAGCTTTGGGATAATTCCCTTTGACGTTTTTCTTCTTCCTCTGAAATCTCTTCATAAGTATAGTTTGCAAAAGGTGCATCACAAAGACGTTCTTTCACCGAATAATAAGTATTTGAAACTCCATTTTTCTTTAAATAGCGGAGGACTTTCTTAAGATTGGTCATATTTAATTTACTCATGAAACGCCTCCTTTCAAAGAATACTCTATTCCTGCTTTTTCGTTGCTACCATTGCAATGCCCTTATGAATAATGCTCATCACCCACTGCCTTATGAGTTCTACAATAACACCCACAGTAAAAATCATAAGAACAGAAATCAATGCATGTATATATATCTGATTAGTTCCCATATATTCCGGTACTTTCAATACACGGTTCCATAAATAGGGAATCAATAAAGGCGCCATGTGTATCAAAAACACGCCAAAAGTTCCCGAAGCAATTTTGCAAATCAATTTATTTGCTTTTAATTCCAAACGGATAAATCCCATAAATAGAAATACTGACGTCATAAAAATAGGAATCTTATTCTGACTTACAAAATAGGTTGCCTTCATTCCTACCGCAGGAATTTTAAGACCAATAAAATCAAAAACGATAACGGATAAAAAGGTAAGGCCATACATGCCTATTCCTAACAAAATCCATTTACCTGCCCTATTCCATCCTTCTTTTTCAATCGGGTACTTACGAATGTATGCTGACACAAGGTAAAGGTAAACATACCAAATCAAATCTGACATTCCCACATTCTCTGATGTTAATGTAGGAATTACAATCCAAACAACAGCTCCTATCAACAAAAGTTCTTTGTGTTTTTTTTGTCCCATACCTTCAATCATCGCATTCAAATATGGACTAAAAATATAAAGTAACACATAATATGTTGCAAAAGGATATATTAGAAAAACCAACGGAAAACAATGGCGCACAATAGTTAATATATTAAGTGAGCCGCCGAAGCAATACGCAACAATCAACATACTCAAAACAGAATACGTTGTCACCTGCACTACAAGGGATAACACCTTTCCCCACCTGCGTTGACTCATACACAAAAAGTATCCGGTTATGAGAATAAACAAGTTCTGCCCCAGTTTTCCACCGAGAAAGAAAAACTGCATATATATCTTTTCACCGGATACAACATTGGTTTCCATTAATGCTTCACACCCGATTTGTGCATAATGATGCATCACTATTAAAAGCATCGCAAATATACGCAATAACTCAATCCCTGTTTTTCGTTGTTTCATTTCCATACTCCACTTTATTCTTTACTCGTACTGATAATACTCCTTAAACCACTCAGCAAACTTACCTAAACCTTCCTCCAAAGAAGTATCCGGTTTAAAGCCAAAATCATTCATTAAATCTGTTACATCCGCATAAGTCTGATATACATCTCCCGGTTGCATCGGATAATATTCTTTCACAGCTTCTTTTCCAAGACATTTTTCTAATATAGTAATAAAATCCATTAATTTCTGTGGTTTGTTATTACCAATGTTATATACCTTATAAGCAGCTCCAAGAGAATCCTCTGTTGGCGGATTATCAATAATGTTCACAATTCCGGTTACAATATCATCTACATAGGTGAAATCCCTCATCATATCACCATTGTTATAAATCTGAATGGGTTCACCCTTCATAATCTTTTTGGCAAACTTAAAATATGCCATATCCGGTCTTCCCATAGGTCCGTAAACCGTAAAGAAACGAAGACCTGTAGACTTGATTCCGTATAATTTGGAATAGGAATATGCCATAAGCTCATTAGATTTTTTTGTTGCAGCGTATAAACTGACCGGTCTGTCTACCTTATCCTCTGTTGAAAAAGGAACCTTCTCATTCCCACCATATACGGAGCTTGATGAAGCGTAGAGCAAATGCTTCACCGGCATATGACGACAAGCCTCTAAAATATTAAAAAAGCCTATGATATTAGATTCAATGTAAGACTGTGGGTTGTCGATACTGTAACGCACCCCTGCCTGTCCGCCAAGGTTAATCACAACATCCGGTTTTTCTTCGGCAAAAATCTTATTTACAGTCTCCGCATCCGCCAAATCACCTTCTATAAAAGTAAACTGTGAGTGCTCTTTCAATAATTTCACTCTGTCTGCCTTTAAAGAGGTATCATAATAATCATTCATGTTATCAAATCCAATTACTCGGCTAACACCTTCTTTCATTAAGCGAAGTGCCAGGTGATATCCGATGAATCCTGCGCCACCGGTAATTAATATTGTCTGTTCTTTTTTTAGTTCGTTCATTACATTCTCCATTCTACACGCTTCTATGTTATTTTTTCTTTATTCTACGGTAATTTATCTACAATCCACTTCGTTATCCGGTTACATCCTTTTTCATAAGTACGGGTGAATAACCAGGATACCATAACAATGAAAAGTATTGTCAGTAAAAAGATTAATCTGGCAAGCAAAGCCCCACTTAACCTATTTTCAAATGTAAGGTAGAGCCACGCTGATAAAGAACACATAATGGGCCAATGCACCAAAAATACATAATAAGAGCAATCTCCCAAAAACCGCAGAGGTTTGATTGCCAATATTTTCTGTGCCCATTTTAATCTGATTATTGCAAAAAGAATCAGGAAAATTCCTATTGCATAGTAAAAATTGTGGTCTTCCAAAAAAGAGAAACCTTCCAGTTTGGTTATCCCCAAATTTACCATCATTCCCTTAGGAATTAAGTGGAATTCCGAAAGTCCAAGCCCTGTCAGTAAAATCACTGTATATACACATATCCATACGCTTCCCGTTCTTGTTTCCCGGGCATTCACATACCAATATGCCAGAACTGTTCCTAAAACAAAAGAAAAGTATTTCGGAATAAAAAACAATACCAACACAGTTCCTAATGTAAAAAGAACTCCTGATACTACATGGGATTTTTTCCTACTTAAATTCGTTAACACTGATAATCCCAGTGCCAGCATATTTCCCCAAAACAAGGGTGTAATCATCCAAAATTTATTATTAAAATCACTGTTTCCTGCAAAAATCGTAGTTCCAAAGGAAGTTGTAAAAACCTGTAGGAACGGTCTTTTTACATCATATCCGCCGGTATAGTCAGGGTCTTTACAAATATGGGTAAGCTCCATGTTATAAAAGAGCCCAAACTGGCTCATAATCCAAATAAGTAAGGTCACCCCAAATACAGGGAATGCCAGTCGTAAGTAACGCTTGATAACCGTATTCCTTACTGACTTTACGCTACAAGTACGATAAACGGAGCTTGCAAGCAAAAATGCACTAATCATAAAGAATAATCTGACACACCAGGTTCCATTATAGAAAAGCTCCGTCTTGTCTGCAAGGGTATCCGTTCCCCAAAATACATAACCAAACAGGGCGCAAAAATGATGGGCCGCTACCATCAGACACGCAATTCCTTTGATTCCATCCAGATAATATAGACGTTCCTTCATTCCTTCCCCCTGATTCTTATTGTTTAACAATCCATCCTTCAAAACTGTTCCTAAATTCATAATGCAAGATACTCTGTAACTTGCCGGCATCAAACACTGTACTGCCTGATTCAATCTTTAGTGCAGCCTCAGGCCAATCCACATAATCAACACCTACACCATACTGAGTGGCAATCAGATTTGCCATCTCTTTTAAGCTGTAATCTTCACCGCCTATGTTAAATACATCATTGACACATTCCGCGTGAATTGCAGCTTCATATAAAACATTGCATAAGTCTTCCATGTGCACAAGAGTTCTTCGAACCTGTCCATCACCATAGAGACTGATATTTTCTTTTTTCATAGCCTTTCCTAACATAAACTCCGCAGTTCCGTAGGAAGAAGCATTGGGAATCATGGTCCCGTAAGGAACACAGATTCTTAAAATAAGATACTTAACATCAAACATTCTGTGATACATTTCTAAATACTGTTCACAGGCATACTTGTTAATAGCGTACAAGGTTTTAAATTCTTTCTCGGCGTCCTCTGTCTGAGGGACATCACTTCCCTTGTATACCAAACGGGTAGACGGAAATACAAGCTTCGCATCGGATTTCTGTTCACGATAAGCCGATAACACATTTAACAGTGCTTTTTCATTAATATTAATATATGTTTCAAAATCATCAAACCCTTGTAAAGTCCCTGTTTTCCCAATAAACATAAAAATGATGTCGCACTTTAAATCAACGGAAGCCACTGCGTTCTTATCCAAAATGTTTAAAGCCTGATAAGATGCCTCTCCATCCAGATGAGCCTCTTGATAATCATATAAGCTTAACTCGATATCATCTTTTTCTTTTAACAGATATATCATATTACGGGCAATATAACTGTTAGCCCCAAGTATGGTTATTTTCATAGCTATCTACTCCATTTGAACGTATACTTCATTACACATAAGCTAATAAAAGCAATGACAATATATGCACACCCATAAATACCAGACGTGACACCATCATTCTCTTTTCAAAATTCTTCTCTTCAATCTCGCGGAAGGTATCTTTGTTACTCACAACCTGATATAAGAATACCAAACATATTGCAAAAAGCACGGCTACAAGTCCGGGATATGCATATTCAAAGCCCATACCATCAATGAAGCCTTTTAAAGAGCCTCCCAGTCTTTGTGTTTCAGGGAACGGGAAAATCATTTGAAGCCCTTTAAACTCATTACTGCTCCAAAATACATTATACCAGCGGTAACTTAAGCATACAAAAAACATAACATCAACCAATGTAGCCAACACCAAATTGAATCTATAATGTGATTCTCTTTTCATTGCTATGAGATACACAAAAGGTATTAACAATACAATCCACTGTGGATGTGCACCAATAAACAAAAAGAAATTAAAGAATGTCAAAAACGAAAACAATACTGCTGTTTCCCCATCTGATTCTTGTCTTCTTTTCCCAAAATAAGCATATCCGCATAAGAGTACAAAAAACAAAACAAACCAGGAAATATTCCCAATTCCTGCCGGTAACTCCGCTTCCATCATTTTCTGAATCCAGCCGGTTGTATACTGGTCCGGTGAATGGAAATAAAGCTTGTCATAATAATCTGTTGTTTTTCCCCAGAATAGCACATTAAAAAATACAGATGCTACTAAAATAGCAATGCAGTCACGGATAATATAAAGTATTTTCTTCTGCTTATAAAGCACTAACGGCACTGCAATAAAGATAGCAAATATCTTAAAGGAAACCGCAAAGCTCATGACAATGAGAAATTTGCCATAGTCCCCTTTCATAAACATATACACACCAAGCATCATGAAGTATGTGGGGATAATATCAAACTGCCCGTTACCAATGGTTGGGATAACCATACAAACCGAAGAACAAAACAGTAATACCAACATTCTCTTTTTCTTTTCATCAAAAGACAATACATCTGCCATTTTTACCAAAAGATTGACTGTTAAAAAATGGAATAACACTACGAACACTTTACCATACAGCATAAGTACCGGTGTTTCAGCTGCTGCTACATGCCAGAATCTGGTAACAACATAAACCGGAATACACCAAATTGCCCACAAAAGATAAATCCCGATATCATATACTGCCGGATTATTGTAGACTCCTTCTACTGCCATATCGTAAAATTCGAAAAATCTGCCGCTAAAAATTGCTTCACACAAGATAACTCCGTGTTCAAATGTAACGGCAAAATCCGCATATATCATGGTTGTAAAGAAAAATCCATACATGATTAATAATACAAACCAATACCATTTATCTGCCAAAATCTGCTTTGTTAATTTCATGATAAATCCTTTCGACAAATGCCGCATTATATTCTTTACGACATTATTTAAAGTAATGCTGATACCACTGCTGGAATACGAAAAACGGCCATACTACTTTAGAATACTTATAACCCGCTTTTCCATCTTCGCTTTGCAAATAAGCTTCTATAAATTTTCTTGTAACTAAAGGATCAAAAATGCCCTGTCTTACTAAGAAGTCCTTACTACTCATATCTAAAAGTTGTTCTCTTAACGGACCATGTAACCACTTATCTAATGGTACTGCAAAGCCTACCTTAGGCCGTTCTAACAATTCCTTAGGAACGTACTCATAAGCAAGCTCCTTTAAGATTCTCTTTTTTATACCCTTATCAAATTTGTATTTATGTTCTAAAGCAAATGCAAATTCTATAACATTTTTATCAAGAATCGGGCAACGGGCTTCCAAAGAATACATCATACTTGCCCTGTCCACCTTACACAGAATGTCGTCCGGCAAATAAGTTTCTATATCCACAAGCATTCTGATTTCCTGCCAGTTTTTCTCATGATAACGGTCTTCCATAGGGAATTTACCCGGTAACATATCTTCTTGGTGTAACAATAAACTTTGTGCCACGCCAATATAGTTTTCCCCACCAAACTGGGTCTTGGTAAGCTTATCCCGATTGGCTGCAATGGTTCGAACCGCATAGGGAAGCTTTGATTCTAATTTAAGACTTCTGATACCCGGTACAGAACACACACCATGAACAAAAGCACCAAGCTTATCTAATTTTTGTGCACTTGCCACTTTTTCATATACATTATATCCGCAGAATAATTCATCTCCGCCATCCCCGGATAAGGCAACCGTTACATCTTTTTTTGCCACCTCGGATACTAACATGGACGGAATCTGGGAACTGTCTGCAAAAGGCTCATCATAATACTTCGGAATGCTTTCCACCAGACGGAACATATCATTTTCATCAATATAAACCTCTGTGTGTTTTGTTCCAAGATGGTCGGCAACTGCCTTAGCATAAACTGCCTCATTATATTTTTCATCATTAAAGCCGATGGAATAGGTTTTTACAGGATCACCACTGATGCTTTGGGCAATTCCCGTTATCAGGGAAGAATCATAACCACCACTCAAAAAAGCTCCCAAAGGTACATCCGCAATCATTCGCTGCTTTGTAGCCTTTGTAAGTAACTCCTTTAATTCTGCCTTTGCATCCCCATATCCTAAGCCTGCATTGCTGCTCTTACGTTTACTTTGATAAACTTCTGCCACATCCCAATACTTCCACTGCTTCACATCCCCTTTGCAAAAACGCAAGATGGAGCCGGGCGCCAATTTATTCACATTTTCATAAATGGAATCCGGCGAAGCAATGTACTGCTGATACAGATAACGGACTAAAACCTGTTGATTAATCTTCTTATGAAATCCCGGATAAGCCATAATGGGTTTTAACTCAGAAGCAAATACAATACCATCATTTTCCAGTGAATAATAAAGAGGTTTCTTCCCCACTCTGTCACGCACCAAAAACAGTTCATCTGTCTTTCTGTCAAAAAGCGCAATGGCAAACATACCGTTTAATCTATCAATGCATTTAATACCCCATTTTAAATAAGCAGCAAGGATTACTTCCGTATCACAATGGGAAGTAAATGGATAATCCTTTAACTCTTCCTTAAGTTCCAGGAAATTATAAATCTCCCCATTAAAAACAATGCTTACCGCACCATCCTTTGAATGCATGGGCTGATGTCCCAGTTCTGATAAGTCCAATATAGACAGTCTTCTCTGGGCAAGTCCAAGTAAGTATCCTTCCGAAAGAGAAAAGATTTCAGCTCCGGCATCATCGGGACCGCGATGGTACATCGTATTATTCATTTCTTGTAATTGTTCCAGCCTGACTGTATCCTTTGTCAGGAATCCACAGATACCACACATTCTACCTTTTTCCTATGCCAATTGTCTTAATTACCAATTCATCCCACACACCATAGATTTTTTCAGGTATGTGTTCCTCTTTTATGTTCACAGCATTTCTGCCGTATTGCTCTCTTAATTCCTGATTACCAAGAACCTTGCAAAGTGCCTGTTCCAATGCTTCCACATCCCTAACAGGAACCAATAATCCTGCTTCCTTATTTGCTAACAAAGTCGCAGGTCCCCCACAGGGACAATCTGTGGCAACCACTGCCATCCCCATGGACATGGCTTCTAACATTACATTGGGCATGCCCTCATATAAAGAAGAAAGCACAAATACTGCACTGTTTTGCATCACCTCACGCATCTCATTGGTATTACCGCATAAAGTAATTTTTCCGGTGCAGCCGCATTCATCAATCTGCTTTTGCAAATCATTTCGTAGTGTTCCTTCACCGTATATGTTTAACTTCCATTCCGGATACTTATCTGCTACGTTACTAAAAGCTTGAATTAATGTTTTCTGGTCTTTCTGATTTTCCAGACGCCCCACATTAATTATAGTATGACTATTACGCTTTGTCTCAAAATCAGGCTCTGCTTTCAGATACTCGTTTGCCAACGGATTCATAATAATCGTACTTTTTTCCTGAATATGCTTTGAAAAATTGAAGTATTCCTTCGCCTGACCTGTCTGAAATACATACCCGTCCGCCTTAGGGTAAAAATGCTTCATCAATATCGTTCTTACTTTTCCGGCATATTCTTTTTTCGGGTCATTTCTGACTGAAATAATCATGGGAATCTTAAGCTTCTTACGAAGACTTAAGCAAATAAAATTCGGCTCCGGCAAAAAGCTTATGACAATTTCAGGTTTTAACTCACAAAGCACTTTACAAAGCCTTCTTCTTCTTCTTAAAAACCTTTTTCCCATTCCTTCTTTGGCTTCTGCTTCCTTATCATCAAGGGTAAGGATGGTTACGTCATCCCGGATACTATACTCCACGGGCGCTTTCATACAGGTTATTATGGTAACATCATAGCGGTCAGCAAAATAGTCATTTGCCATGTTGGAAATAACGTGTTCTGCTCCCCCTTTTGTTAGGGACAATATGAAAAATACTATTTTCTTTTTCTCTTTCATAAAACCTCCCATATTTTAACATTTTACTGCATTCTTTTCAACAAAGGACGTCCATACACTCTCCTTAAACAATACAATGAAAGCGATATAAAAAATGGACATGTTATAAATCACATATCTGGAAATACAGGCTGTCACAAAGGATGTAGAAAATACAAGTCCCGCAATCAGTAATAATGTTAATGTCATAACAACAGCCGCTGAACACTCCCTGCTTTTTCCTCTCTTAGTTCTAACAAATTGCCGTATAACCAACAAAGCGGCAAAAGAAAAAATCAATACGGAAAACAGAATAAAAACAGGATGTAAATAGGCAACCGTTCTTACAAGGCCTGCAAAGGCTAATTTCACATAGGTGGTAATCAGCGCACCGGGATTTTGTAAATATAATTCATTACACAATTCTTTTGAAATCTCATTACAACGGATGGATGTTTCCACTCCCGGCTTTGCTCCGTTATTTCTTGCATACATATGAATGGGCACCACCATATGATTAAATTTAATCTCATCATGGCAATCCTCATAATACAGTACAAAATCTATCAGACCTTTTGGCGCGTACGCCTGATTCAGCTCATACTCCACCAGCAACTCCCGGATTTCTTCATAAACTGCCTGCAAATCCGGATTTTCAAAGGCAACCTCTTTTTCTAAATCAGCATTAAAGAAGGCATGGGCAAGCATGGTTGCAGATTCTGAAGTATTTCCTGTATACACTCCGTTTGCCCCCAGATTATACAGACCGTTTACGGCAGATTTCATGAAAAAGCCTGCCACAAACAACAACGCAACTCCAATAAGCCATTTTTTCTTTTTTCTTACAAAACACAAAAAGCCCATGACAATGAACCATGCAATGAGCACAGCCTGCAATTGCCCACGGGACATACATAAAACCAAAGCAAGTACAAAGGATATAAGTCCATGTTTTACAGTTTCCTTTATACTTTCAAATGCAAATACAGCCTTTAACAGACCGGTAAAAAACAACAGATATACAGGAATACAGATTCCTTCACTTAATATGCTGTTACATAATATCATTCCGGAGGTTGTGGCAACAGGAATCAAAAGATGGGGCGCAATAAGGCATCCGGTAATCAAAAGACTCCATACCCAATTCAGATTATATTTCTTTTCTAAAAATCTTAATAAACGAATACCTGCGTATGCCATCAATCCGTTTTGTATCAATACAATCACACGGAAATAGAAATCATCACCGAAGGTTCTTAGGAAACTAAAAAGCCACAAAAAAATCCCATAAAAAGGGTCCCTGTCGCTAGACAGGGCCTGATAGGTAGGAGTATCATCATAAATTCCCACAGGTCCCAATATTCCTAACCCTAAGAAAAATAAGATGATAGCCACATAATATAAAGTTTTCAGTTTGAAATTCTTTACAGTCTCCAATACAGATATCCCTTTTCTTCAAACTCTTTTCTGCTTTTCATTCCCTTAATATCAAGGAATACTTTTTTATCATTTGCAGGATTAAACATAGCCCCAATATCCGGCTCTGTAAGGGATGAAAATTCGTCATGTGCCACAGCAAGTACAACGGCATCCATATCTTTCATCTCACTCATATCTACAAACTCAATATCATATTCATGCTTTGCTTCGTCCCTGTCTGCTGTAGGGTCGGAAATCACCGGTTCAATTCCGTATTCACGAAGCTCATTTACAATGTCAATAATCTTGGTATTTCTGGTGTCAGGACAGTTTTCCTTAAAGGTAAATCCTAAAATACCCACTCTTGCATCTGCCACGGAATTTCCTGCTTTAATCAGATTCTTAACAAGGCTTTCTGCAACATATCTTCCCATATCATCATTGATTCTTCGTCCTGACAGAATAATCTGGGAATGATATCCAATCTGCTCTGCCTTATATGTTAAGTAATACGGGTCTACTCCAATGCAATGACCGCCTACAAGTCCCGGGAAGAATTTTAAGAAATTCCACTTAGTACCTGCTGCCTCTAATACTGCCTTTGTATCAATACCCATTTTATTAAAAATAATCGAGAGCTCATTCATAAATGCAATATTAATGTCTCTCTGGCTGTTTTCAATTACCTTGGCGGCTTCTGCCACTTTAATAGATTCTGCACGGTGAACTCCTGCATCCACCACAAGCTCGTAAACCTTAGCAACGGTATCCAAAGTCTCTTCATCCATACCGGAAACAATTTTTACAATTGTTTCAAGGCGGTGCACCTTATCCCCCGGATTGATTCTTTCCGGTGAATAACCCACTTTAAAGTCTACGCCGCATTTTAATCCCGATTCTCTTTCTAAAATCGGAACACATACTTCTTCCGTTACGCCGGGATATACGGTAGATTCAAACACCACAATGGAGCCTTTTACAAGATTTCTTCCCAAAATAGTACTTGCTCCTTCTACAGGGCTTAAATCCGGTGTATGATCAGGATTTACCGGCGTAGGAACTGCCACAATATGGAATTTCGCTTCTCTAAGCCTTGCCTCATCACAGGTAAAATCAACTGTACAAGCTTTAATTGCTTCATTTCCAACCTCTTTGGTAGGATCAATTCCCTGCTTATACAAACCAATCTTTTTCTCATTTAAGTCAAATCCAACGACCTTAACCTTCTTAGAAAATGCAACTGCAATAGGCATTCCCACATAGCCAAGACCTACCAAGGATAACTTTTCTTCTCCATTAACCAATTTCTCATACAGTGACATAACTTACCCCTTTTTCTCCAGGAAAATCTTACGTGTTACAAAATTGAAAATCATCACAATAAAAGTCGCAATCAGCTTTCCGATTAGCTGTGCCGTCTTATCACTCATCATCGTAATAAGGGACTCTGTATTCAAATAAATCACATCATAGCATGTCCATATTAAGACCTCATTCAAAATAAGTCCAAACACGCTTAAAACCAAAAATACGGTAAATTCCCTTTTTCTTCCTATATCTTGCCTTCGTTCAAACACAAATTTCATGCTTAACAGGTAATTCACAACTACGGAAACCAGGAAACCTATAAGGGCCGCTATCATATAATGGACATTCATAAACAATAATACTGTATAAAGTCCATAATCGATGCAGAAGCTTAAGCCTCCCACAAGCCCGAATTTAATGATTTGTTCCATTAATTTTTTCATATGCTCTTCATTCCTTAAGGGGACTATATAACTTAAGCCAAGCCAAGTTGCAAAGCAATTTGGCCCGGCTGATCATTATATTTATTAAATCTGACTCTTTAACTGTTCTGTTAACGCGTCTACTTTTTTCTTAGCATCTTCTAAGTTGTTACCCTTAACACCCATGTAGAATTTAATCTTAGGCTCTGTTCCGGAAGGTCTTGCACAGCACCATGAGTCATTGGTCAAATCAAAATAAAGTACATTTGATTTTGGAAGTCCTGTAGGTGTAACTGCTCCTGTTGCAAGGTCAAGAATGGTATCATTTTCATAATCACGCATCTTAAGCACCTGTAAATCACCAAATTCCTTTGGAGGATTGCTTCTTAATTTATCCATGATAGCTGCAATCTGTTTTGAACCGTCAATACCTTTTAATGTAATTGTGTAAAGGTCTTCTTTGTAGAATCCGTATTCTTCATACATCTTCACCATCTGATCCCAAACAGTAATTCCGTTCTTCTTGCACCATGCAGCAACCTCGCATAAGCACATAACCGCAACGCAGGCATCCTTATCTCTTGCGTGTGTTCCTGCAAGACAGCCATAGCTTTCTTCCAAACCGAATACATAGTTGTTAGAACCGGTCTGTTCAAAGAATTTAATCTGCTCACCGATATATTTAAATCCTGTTAATACTTCGATTAACTTAACACCATATTTTGCTGTTAAAGCATCTGCCATGTTGGTTGTAACAATTGTCTTAACAAGAGCAGGATTTTCAGGCATTGTGTTTGTTGCAACACGTTCGCGCATAATATAATCTGCAATTAACATACCTGACATATTTCCTGTAAAAGGAATATACTCGCCTGATTTTGTATCAAGAGCATAAATACCAAGACGGTCTGCATCAGGGTCAGTTGCAAGTACAATATCTGCTCCAACTTCTTTTGCAAGCTTTAATGCAAGGGTAAATGCCTTTGGATCTTCAGGATTTGGATAATCTACTGTAGAGAATTTTGAATCAGGAAGCTCCTGTTCAGGTACTACATATACATTCTTAAATCCAAGTTCTTTTAATACACGGCGAACCGGGATGTTACCTGTTCCGTGTAATGGTGTATATACGATTTTAATATCTTCCGCTACTTCTTTGATGATTTCGGGATGAATAATCTGTTTCTTTAATTCTACCATGTATGCATCATCAATTTCTGCTCCGATTACATTGTAAAGACCTGCTTTCATAGCATCTTCTTTTGCCATGGTCTTTACAGTATTATAATCTGTTACATTGTTTACTTCTGCAATAATTTCAGCATCTCTTGGAGCTGTAATCTGTGCGCCGTCTTCCCAATATACCTTGTATCCGTTATATTCAGGCGGATTATGGCTCGCTGTAATAACTACACCTGAGATACATCCTAATTTTCTTAAGGCAAAAGACAATTCAGGGGTTGGTCTTAATGCATCAAAAACATATGCTTTAATTCCGTTTGCTGCCATGCAAAGTGCTGTTTCATCAGCAAATTCAGGAGACATGAAACGTGAATCATATGCAACTGCGATTCCCTTATCCTGTCCGTTATTCTTAATAATGTAATTAGCAAGTCCCTGTGTTGCTTTTCTTACTGTGTAAAGATTCATGCGGTTTGTTCCCGCTCCGATTACACCACGTAATCCACCGGTACCAAATGCAAGGTCACGGTAAAAACGATCTTCAATTTCCTTTTCATTATCTTTGATTGATTCGAGTTCAGCTCTTGTAGCCTCATCGAAGTACGGATTAGTTCTCCAAAAATTGTACTGATCCATATAGCTCATTGTGTTTTCCTCCATTCATTTATAAGACCAATTAATATTTTAACTCAAAACTGCTGCTATCTAAAGAGAAATTTGGGTTAAAATAAGGATCTCCTTTTTCAATTAACGCTTTATAGCGTTCTTTAAACGTATCACATTCTTTCTGATAACGTTCTGCCTTGGCAGGTGCTTCATCCATTCCCCTTGATTTAGATTCATAATGATAAAGCTCTGCAAAGGGTGTAAATACATTAAGGTAACCCAGTTCTCTGGCTCTAAGGCAGAAGTCCACATCATTTAAAGCTACCTTGAATTCTTCATCAAGTCCCTTTAATCTGTCGTAAATTTCCTTGCGTACCATGAGACACGCACCTGTCACCGCTGAGACATTCTGAGCATAACATAATCTTCCCATGTAGCCAAGATTTTCTTTACTTACACGGTAGTGACCATGTCCTGCACTTCTGTGAGCTCCCATACCGATAATGACACCGGCATGCTGTATTGTGTTATCCTCGTAATAAAGCTTAGCTCCAACGCAGGCCACATCCTCACGTTGTGCGTACATTAACATTTCTTCTAACCAGTTGGGCGTAATTACCTGGGTATCATTATTTAAAAGAAGCAGGTATTCACCGGTTGCATAAGAAGCCCCCAGGTTATTGATGGCTGAATAATTAAAATCGCCTTCATAGGTTACCACTTTTACCTTAGGTTCGCGTTCCAACTCTTTATAGTATCTGAAAATGCTGTCTTCTGTACTGTTATTCTCCACCACGATAATTTCATACTCTTCGTAAGTAGACACTGTAATAATAGATTCAATACAACGTCTCAAATCATCTTCATGATCCTTATTCGGAATAATAATGGAAATCTTTGGTGTCCCTTTTAATGCATAGCGTACCCTGAAAATAGTTGCATATGCACGGGTACTTTCCACTGTAAAATCTTCAAATCCCGCTTTTTCAAGGTGCGCGGAGACTGCCCCTTTGGCTGCCTGAATGGCATAGGGTTTTGCTTCAATACCGCTTGCCACACTTGCCTTATGGGAACGCCAGTAATACAAAATCTTAGGTACATGCACAATGTGCTTTGCATTTGAGGTCAGACGTAAAATCATATCGTGATCCTGACTTCCGTTATACTGACTTCTGAATAATTCTGTTCCCTCTAACAGTTCTCTTGAGAAAACGCTAAAGTGGCAGATATAGTTATTGGCACGAAGATTATCCGGTGCGAAATCAGGTTTAAAGTGGAGTGTTACCATATTATCCACATTCTTACCTTCAAAGGTTAATTCGTCGCAATAAATATAATCTGCATCCTCATCGCAAATTACTTTCATATATTCATACAAAGCACTTGGATGAAGCAAGTCATCATGGTCAAATAATCCGATATAATTTCCGGTTGCCATTTTGTAACAGGCATTGGTATTTCCTGAGATTCCCTCGTTCTTTTCCAGTTTCTCGTATTTGATTCTTGCATCCTTACTTACATACTCTTTACATATTTCTCCTACATAAGCATGTTCTGCATCAGAGCCGTCCGCAAGACACAATTCCCAACCACCGTAAGTCTGATTAACCACCGAATCAATCATCTCTATCAAAAACTTCTTCGGTGTATTAAAAAGAGGCACTAAAATACTGATGGTAATCTCTTTAGAAAACTTGGTATTCTCTTCTGATTGTCTTCTTGCGGCATCCGGAAAGCTTGCTAATCCATGAAGATAGCGGGCCTTCTTTTCCGCTTTTTTCTGTTTTAATTTGATACGAAGTCCACGCAAAGAACCAAGTCTTTTAAGTCTGTCCTTAGTACGGATAATTGCGTGCATCACACTTCTAAAGGGCTTGGATATTTTCCAGAAGGGATTGTTTTTAATACGGTTAAGCTTCATTTCCAAATCTTCAATCTGCATATTTGCTTCAGAAAGCTTTGCTGTTAACTCCACACGTCTTCTTTTTTCCGCTTCATAAGCCGCTTTATAATATTCTAAGTTTTCTTGTTCCATGTTTTGTCTCCATGCGCCCCGTCTAACGTATATATAAACGCTTCCGGGTCTGGCATTTATTTAAATATTGTAAATATCTGTTTTGTATGAATTAAGATTCTCTTTCATCCACTCAATTGTCTCGGCAATACCTTCTTTTAAGGTATACTTCGGTGCCCAGTCTGTCATAGACTTAATCTTGGTATTATCTCCAAGCAGTCTGTTGACTTCACTGTTTACAGGGCGAAGTCTCTCTTCATCGCACAGAATCTTTGCATCAGGATTAATCTGGTCGATAATGGTCTGTGCCAGTTCTCCGATGGAAATCTCCTGCATGGTAGCAATATTGATTTCCTGTCCGATGGCTTCTTTTGCTTTTGAAAGAGCTATAAATCCTGCAACGGTATCTTTTACATAGTTAAAGTCTCTTGTAGGTGTTAATGAACCGAGCTTAATCTCCTTTGCACCTGCAAGAAGCTGGGTAATAATAGTAGGAATAACCGCTCTTGCCGATTGTCTCGGACCATAGGTATTAAATGGTCTTACAATGGTTACAGGAAGTTCAAAGCTTCGATAGAAGCTCTCTGCCAGTCTGTCTGCACCGATTTTCGTTGCCGAATAAGGTGACTGTCCCTGATAGGGATGTTTTTCATCAATGGGTACATACTGTGCCGTTCCGTACACCTCTGAAGTAGAAGTAACAAGAAGTCTTTGGGTATCCAAATCCCTTGCTGCCTGCAAAACATTCAATGTTCCTTTAATGTTAGTATCCACATAAGAATCCGGTGAATGATAGCTAAAAGGAATGGCAATTAATGCTGCAAGATGGAATACCAGTTCCTGTCCCTTCATTGCGGTACGTACTCCGTTAGGGTCACGGATATCACCGCTAAAAATCTCAATCTGACTTAATACATCCTTAGGAAGGGTATCAAGCCATCCCCAGTTATTAAAAGAATTATAATAAGTAAACGCCTTTACGTCGTATCCTTCTTTTACCAAAGTTTCCGTAAGATGACTTCCGATAAATCCGTCAGCTCCGGTTACCAATACTTTTTTCATAGTTTTACTCCATTCTTACTGAACATAATCACTATATTTCTTAAAGAAATAGGGAGCTAAGTACTCCATTAATTCTTTATCCGACTCGCTGTCAATATCAAGCACTGCCGTATCTCTCATAATCCATACCGCACTCTTTCTATCTCTTGCAGTACCATTTAATAAATACTCCCTGCGATATGCATAGATAGAAGCATTCATATCGTAACATACCGGAACCTGTTGTCTTGATACAAAGCCCGATGGTGTTACCACATGGTAAAAGCCGTCTTCTTTTTTACATACCATGTTAAAATACGGAGAACGTCTGGAATCCGTAACACTGAAGGAAATATCTGCATCAGCACTTTCTAATAATGCATTTAAGACCCCTTCCACATCTTTTACGGTTCTAAAAGGAGAAGTCAGGTCCAAGTCCATAACCGTATCATAGACCTTACCATTCTTTTCTTCCGTTTTTTTCAAAGTATCCTTGATGACATCCATCTTGGATACCACATCACCGGCAAGATTCTCTTCCCTTGGAATATAGATATATTCTGCTCCGAGTTCATCTAACTGACGCACCAGTTCTTCACTGTCCGTATTGACTGCCAAATCAATATCAGCATACTTTTTGCCGTACTGTTCTTTAAAAAGACAATATGCCTTCCATGTATAATATACCAAAGGCTTTCCACAAAACATACTGACATTTTTGCCTTTCACGCCCTTTGAACCGGCTCTGGCACATATGGTAAATAATACTTTCATATTCTTCTTTCCTTTCTCACCTACTGTAACACAAGCTTTAACACTTCAAATGCGTGCGTTAAGGAATTATGGTTTTCTTCCTTACCTTCCAAAAGGTCTAAGAAATACTCCATTTCGCTTACATAAAAATCATTGGTCTCAAAAGTAATCTTTTGTTCTGCTCCATTTTCAAAAACAGTCACTGTGTTTGCAATAATATCCACATCAATCCGGTTCTTGTCTGTATATAGCTCTAAGGTTCTTACTGACTTTCTGCCAAAATAGTCAAGATGTACTTCCACCACTTTGTCCTGATATTTTGCTATATAAACAGATAAGTCATCCGCATCAATGGAAAGGTCAGAAACCTTGTCCTTTATATGATACATTTTTTCAGGGAATCCCCAAAAATATGTTAAATAATCCCATTCATGAATTAAATCAAGGGTTACGCCGCCTCCCAGTGCGCTCTTTGCACTGTAAACCTCTCTATAATCCACACCCTTTCGCCAATCCGGTAAATAAGAGGACGATATGGCCCGGGCTGAAATCACTTGAAGGCCTTCATCAATCTGAGCCTTTACATACTGCATACATTCCTTATAACGCAAAGGACATGCAATATAAGTAACCCCTTTTGATAAACCTTCTTTAAGCTTGATAAAGTCTTCCCCTGATACATCCCCATTGGCAAACAAAGGTTTTTCCACAAAAAGATGCTTAGCCTTACCCTGTATTTCACATAAAGCCTGATAATGCAAAGAGGTGGGATTTGTAATAAAGGCTATATCATAATCATCCTTAAGTTCCGTAATCCCATGATACTCTTTTGTAATAAGCTCTTTTACTTCCATCGGAAGTTCCCTGTCAGAGCTTCTTACCGCATCAATTCTGTATTCGATTTGTCTTTTTTTCAGTAAGGAAGTTAAGTTCTTAATATGTCTTTTTCCGATACTTCCCAATCCAACAAATACAATTTTATACATGCCTGTTTCCTAATATCTGTTTTCTATTTTATCAATCAACTCTAAGGTATCAAAATCTTCTTTAAATCCATAAGTATCCCGTAACGCTTCTTCCCCGTTTACCTGATACTCCTTAAGCTTTTCAAAAAAGTAATTAAGCTCATTTACATAAGCGTATTCATTTACAAACTGACTATAACCGCTTACATTTTGGTACTCATCCGTAGGAATCTGTTTAAGCTCACCTGACTCTAAATCTTTTATCATAAGAGTGTCCGGTTTGCCTTTCCATTCAAGATACAGGTCTTCATTGTAAATTTCCAACTTACGCACTGCTTCACGGCAGGTAATATCTACTGCAAAAATACCCTGAGTACCGTTCTCATGTTCCAGCTGCACAAGATAACTGTCATCACATTTTAATTCAAGGCCCGTCAATTTACGGGATAAAACATGAAAACTCTTTACCTTACCAAAGGTTCCTATCATCCAAGGCATTTCTATGGCAAAAATCTCACGGCAGCCATTGGTTCTTACATCTCCCACAAAAAAGTCCTTGTAATTTTCCCAAGGGTGCCAATCCGGCAAATACTGTCCCACATGATATATGTAGTGAACCGGTTTTTGATTGCTTTGCACTGTTTCTTTAATCTTTTTAATCTCTCCGCGATAAACAGGAGTAGACGATAAAAAGAGAAAACAATTCTTTTCTTTTGCCAGACGCATATTCTCTTCATAATGGTCATTTAACAAATTGATTTCTGTAAAAATATGCAATCCGCTTTGCAAACATTCTTTGATAATCGGTCCGTGACTGATGGGTGCCGTACATACAAAAGCACATTCCGGTGCTTCCTTGGTAATTGCTCCTTCTATGGAATCATAGCACTCAATATGATAAGTATCTTTTACATCCTGTATTCTTGCAGGGTTCTTGTCAACTCCCACCAATATATCCTCCGGATGCATTGCCTGAATCAGGCGGATTCTTCTCTTTCCCATTGAGCCAAGGCCAACTACCATAATCTTCATAAGATTCTTCTCTCTTTTCTTTTTACAAAATGTTCTGACCTGAAAACAGGTAGAACTCCTTCTGTAACATTAATTTATCATTATACAAATAGTCTGCAATCTGATTTACAATTCTTCCCACTGCATTACCGTCCCCATAAGGATTCTCACATAATGCGCATTTTTCCCTGTTTTCAGGCATCATGGCAATCCGCATGGTACGTGCTATTTCTTCTGCCTTCGGTTCACAGTTAAACACTGTATTTCCCTGTTCTCTTCCTTTTTGACGGTTTCCGATATTGACGGTAGGAATTCCAAAAGAAGGAACCTCCACAAGACCGCTGGAAGAATTACCTATGCACATGGTAGCATATTTTAAGGCACTGAAATATTTCTTCATCCCTAAGGAAGCTGTCAAATATACATTTTCATGCTTTGCTGCATATTCTTCCCATGCACGGTTTATCACATTACCACCCACATCGGAATTTCCCTTAGAAATAATGAATTGCATATCAGGAAACTGATCTAATGCCGCTAAAAGCTGTTGCATCTGTTCTTCTATCGCATCATGTTCCATTGTAACAGGATGGAAAGTAACCACACCGTATTTTTCCCCTAAAGGAAAGTCAAGTTCAGCTGCCAATTCATTTTTAGACAAAAGCGGCACTTTCAGGGCATTATCCACCCCCAAGGAACCCACTTTAAATACGCGGGAAGGACTCTCTCCCATCTGTACTACTCTGTCATGGGCAACTTTGGTACTTGTAAAGTGTAAATAACTCATCTTTGTAATGGCATGTCTGTAATACTCGTCCATAGCCCCTTCCGTGGTATCTCCGCCATATAAATGGGCAATGGGAATGTGGGCATTTACCGCAGCAATGGACACTGCCAAGATCTCATATCTATCCCCAAGGACAATCATTAACTCATACGGGTTTTTGCTAAAAAATTCAGAAAAACGGGTAATGGCATTGGCCATGGTTACAGATACTGCGTTTTCACTTGTTTCTTTTTCCTGAATCGGTATTTTATGAAAGGCGATTCCGTCTTCTTCAATTTCTCTATAAGTATTGCCGTATGCTTCTTCTAAATGCATACCGGTTGCCACTACTTCTACCTGAATCTTTTCTTTTCTCATTAAGGCCTTGATTAGGGGTGATAACAATCCGTAATCAGCACGGGTAGAGGTCACAACACATACTCTGTGTTTATCAGTCATTGTTAATTTCAATTAATTCATCCTCTTTAAAATCTCTGATTGCTTTGGTTCCGATTACATCAAACCATTTCATAGGTGAAACACCATTCCCCGGACGCTTTGTGGTCAGGTTATCTTCCGATAAGATTTCACCCTTCTTAATATCTCTTTTTGCAATAATGCTCTTTCTTGCAATGGCAATATTCTTACGCTCTGAAGCGCTCACTTCCTTAATCCCGTTACCCATTGCCATTTCAACCTGTCGGATGGCTGTTACAAGGTCTTTTAACTCCTGTGGTTCTAAGCTCGCTTTGTGATCCGGTCCCGGAAGCTCCTTATCCAATGTAAAATGCTTCTCAATAATACTTGCTCCCATGGCAACTGCTGCTGTTGAAACAGCAATCCCCGGTGTATGGTCTGATAAACCTACCTTTACGCCGAATTTCTTAGCCATTTCCGGAATAACTCTTAAATTCACATCTTCATAAGGTGCCGGATATTCCGTAGTACACTGTAATAAGCTGATATCATTTAAGCCATGTTCTTTTAAGAATGCTACCGCTGTTTCTACTTCTTCCATGGTACTCATTCCTGTAGAAAGAATAACAGGCTTTGGAGTCTTTGCTATTTCAAGAAGGTAAGGTAAATTGGTAATTTCTCCCGAAGGAATCTTCCAATAATTCATATCTAATCCTGATAAATACTGAACGCTTTCCACCTCAAAGGGAGTGGACAAAAATTCAATCCCTACTTCTTTACAATAATCACTGATTTCTTCAAATGCTTCATAAGTTGGAAAATGAAGCTTTTTTAACATATCAAGCTGACTTTCCTCAATTTTTGTATTCACTGTCTGATATTCTGCCTGCTTTGCATATTTTGAAGTAACCTTATGCGGCATTCCTGTTTGGAATTTTACAATGTCAGCTCCGCTTTCTTTGGCAACATCAATCAGTTTCTTTGCAATTTCCATGTCGCCGTTGTGATTCACTCCGGCTTCGGCAATAATTAAAACTTTGTTCATGATTTCTCCTATCTTTTGGGTGAGAGCCCGAATACTCTGTGGAAACGGTTTTTGCATACAACCTGTGCCGGGTTTCCGCTTACAATCACTTCATCAGGAATGTCTTCGTGGACAACGGAGCCCATTCCCAAAATCACCCAATCCCCCAGGCTCACTCCCTGTTTCATGGCAGTCTGAATTGCAACGTAGGTTTTCTCTCCGATAGAGCAATCACCGGCCACTGCAGCGCAGGTGGATACTACACTGTGTTTTCCGATTGTCACCCCATGACCGATGGAGGAATTTGCCTGTATCATTACGTTTTCATCTAATTTGCAATCCACAGAAATAAATGCCCCACTGTAAATGACAGTTCCCTGTCCCAAAGTGGTTGACTTTGGCACATGTACTGTAGGATACACAAGGGTTGCCAAAGAATATCCTGCATCTATTACATCATGATATATTTTTTCTCTTAAATATGGTTCCCCAACCGCTACAACAAACTCGATTTCATCCTTGCCATACTTTGCCAGGGCATCTTCCACTGCCATAGAGGGATATCCCCTAAATTCCGTAATATCGGAATTCTTATCAATAAAGATAAAGTCTGTATAACGATTCGATGTTTCATTTATCACTTGGGCAAGCTCTAACACATCAAGGCCTGCTCCCCCAAGTCCGCAAATTGCTAATATCATATTCTTTCTCCGTTATTCGAAGCCAAGTTTTTCTTTCATTTTCTGAAGCTCACTCATCTGTCCCATATCCATCCACTGTTCATCGCTAATGAGATAAGCTCCGACTCTTTCGCCCTTTTCAAGGCACATCTCAATAATATCCGTAATATCAAGATGGGTATTATCCGGTATCATATCAATAAGCTTTGGTTCAATAATATACATTCCTGTATTGGCATTTACAGGAATCTTGGGTTTTTCCTTAAGTCCCGTAATCTGTCCTTCCCCTGAAACTTCCATAACACCGTATGGAATCACATACTCTTTTTGCACACATACAAGGGTCAACAGATTCTTCTGTTCCTTATGATAATGATAAGCCTCGGCATAGTCCGCATCAATGAGAATATCGCAGTTAGACATAAAGAAGGTTTCCTTCATCTTACCCTGTAAAAGCTTTAATCCGCCACCGGTTCCCAAAAACTCTGTTTCATCCACAAAGCTAATCTCTTTTCCCGCGTCATGCTCTGCAAAATATGCTTTGATAAATCCCTTCATATAATTCACAATCACATAAAAAGAATTACATCCAAACTTAGAAAACCTGTCCATGATATGTTCTGTAATGGTCTGATGGCCGATAGGAATCAAGGGCTTTGGAAGAATATCCGTATAGGGTTTTAATCTTGTCCCCTTACCGCCTGCCATTATAACCACAGGAACGTTAATCTGCTCCTTCGGTGCTCCCTCTTTTTTCAGTAAAAAGAGCATATCGCAGAAAACATCATTCTCATCTACCACAGGAATACAGGTGATTCCTTTTTGCTTCATAAGGCCGGGAGCTTTATCCTCTTGCCCAACATGCAGATAGATGCAGTCATAATTGGCTATTTCCGAAATCGGATTGGATAACTGACCGTTCTTTAAAATATAACGTCGGATATCGCCGTCGGATACTGCTGCCAGAATCTTTTTATTCTCATCGCACACAAAAACAATGCCCCTACCGTTTTGCTCGATAGACTGCATAACTTCAATGATGGATGCTGTTTCTGATACAATAAATTTTTCAATCTGCATATTTTCACTCTTTTCCGGCATTGGTCCAATACGCCATAATTGGTTAATCATATTATTTTACCATAAATCGGCATATTTTCCAACCATTCTCAACAGTTGTTGTCTGGAACATTTGTCTTTTACCAATAGTCCAATCTCATATTCACCCTTTGGCAAATCAATTTTCTTAAGTAAAACAGAAAATCCTGATAATTCCACATTACACTCTTTCTGTAACACTTCGCTTACATCCATACGAAGAACGGACTCAAACTCACAGGTGTAAATCTGCTCATCTGCTTTGTTTTGAAAAATAAGAGCAGCCTCATATCTGGCATTATCCTGACCGATTACATACCACCAGCCTTCTATGAAATAATGGGAGGCATCTTCATACAAGCCATCACTTATTCCCGCATGGTCTATCTGCACCCACAATGCTTCATTTTCACAAGCAGGCAGCTTTTTCTTATCCATGTTTTGTATCTTATACCGACAGTTTAAATCAGGAATCCGTATCCCAATTTCGTCCCCTGTTCCATCTAAGAATCTGCTAAAATACGGATCTTTATCTGCCATATCAGGGTGTTTTTCAAACAATTCCTTACGCTCTGATAATAACCGCTCCATCTTACAGGCATTGTCTGCATCATCCCCACGGCTCAAAGACTCATAATGTATTACACTGATATCATTACAAATCACATTGTGATAACCCGCTTTATACAGCTTAAAGCAAAGTTCCACGTCGTTATAAGACACCCGAAAGGCTTCGTCAAATCCGCCTACCTCTTCAAAGGTTTTTGCCTTTATCATCATGCATGCACCGGTTACAGCCAGTACATTCTTATTGATTACATTGCATCCGCCATACCAAGACTCGTCATCTTTTTTACCAATTGCAATATGCACAGGTCCAATCTGTGTGTTGATAACGCCAACATGCTGGATTGTTTTTTCATCCTTATACAAAAGTTTTACGCCTACCGCACCCACATGCTTGAATGCACATTGTTCCGTCAGCTTCTTTAAGGTATCCTGCTCTATCATCTTTGTATCATCATTTAAAAAGAGAAGGTATTCACCCTGAGCTTTTTTTGCACCCGAATTACACATCTTAGAAAAATGGAATTCTCCGGGTTCATAATAATATCGAAATCCCAACTCATCTTTCAAATTGGTGATTCTGATTCTGTTTGCACCCACACTTCCGTTGTCAATCACAATAATCTCAAAAGGGAAATCCGGATTCTTCTCATAAACAGATGCAACACATTCTTTCATAAGCTCCGGCTGATCTTTAGACGGAATAATAATACTGACAAGTGGCTTATGATCATCTGTAAATTCATTTTGGGGTGTGAGACGTTTTTTAGCCTGTTCCTTAATTTCGTCGTACTTATCTTCACTTCCCATTAACCCAAGGTGAGAATTCGTGCTATCCGTTTCATCCGGCACATAACCCGAATATAAAACCCTGTCAATATGATGAATCTGATTATCGCCAAGCTTCTCACTTACTCTAAGTAACAAGTCATAATAATTCACATATCCCTCTGTCCCTAAACTCATTTGTCCAAGAACTTCACCAAGAATTTCATTATTTACTGCCACAGGGCTTCCCATATACATATGTGACATAAGTGTATCCGGCGCATAATCCGGTTTTAATACAGGCGATATTCTACCGCTTTGTGTTATGACATCTTCATTTGCATAAATAAGTTTTATAACCGGGTTTTCAAATTCTTTACTGAATACTTCTTTTGCATTCTTAGACAACATACCGTTCTTAGAAGCAAAAACCGTAAATCCTTCTGCATTTTTTCCGACTGTTCCCTCTATTTTTCCGGCAACAAAATCTTCTATCACGATGATATCGTCCGTAGAAGAAAGGGGAATCATTTCTTCCTGTGTTACACCGTTGATTCCCTCTGTATCTCCCAAATATTGGAGCAATTCCCTATATTTATTTTGTTTATCTAAAAGTCTTTCCTTGTACTTAGCATCTTCTTTGACAAGACGATGCGCCTGTACCTTTTGTTTTAGTCCGTTAAGCACTTAATTCCCTGCTTTCTATACATTCTGTCCCATTTATTTATATACTCTTTGGTAACTTCATTAGTTCTACCCAAAGAACCAATTTGGCATTATCCTCACTCACATGATATTGAACAGTCACATTAGGATCTGCCGTATCAAGGGCATAGAATCCCTGTCCGATTGCTTCACCATTGGTAAAATAACCGGTTTTTCCACGCTTGTACTGTCCCTTGCGGTTCGGCTTTAATTCCTGTACGTCCACCCGGTTCGTTCCCATAACCACAGCTACTTCTTTTATATACAGCATAACCGGTTCCATACATGGATCAACACGAAGTGCAACTGCGCCCTTTGGAAAATCAATGGTAAGCTTTTGTACCGCATCCGTATTATTCATAGGTATAAAATAGGAATTATCTTCCGAAAAACCCGCTCCATTATCCACATATACCTGCACACGGGGTTCCACCTTGTTCATAGATGCAAGGTCCAAAGGATTTACGATAGGCATACCTATCTTATTTCTGATTTCCACCATGGATAAGCGTTGCCCCGTTACTTTTTTCTGGAACGCTGCTTCCTCTTCCATAATGGTGTCTAAAAGCTCTTTCGAATACCCATACTGTCCCAATTTATCCGAAAGCTCTGTAATATACAGTTTTCTTCTGTGGGAACCTAAGGTATAGCAATACAAAGCTCTGGTAAACAATTCCCCTGCCGGACAAGGTGCTTCAGAACTCCACTCATAATCAATTACATGCCATTTTCCGTCATTTACAAGAATATTGGCAAAAATCAAATCCTTGTCTTTGATAGGCGCTGCTTCATTCTTACAAAGAAGCTTATAATAAGTATCCAATAGTCCCAAAAAGTTGGTTTCATCCTTGCGTTCCATATAAGAATCCAACAATTCTTCCAGTGTTACGCCATCTAAATATTCAAAATACAATCCGTCTTCTTTTTCCTCACAGACATTCACGAACGCGCCGCAGTCCCCAAATGTTTCCTTAAGGGAATCGGACGCCGCTTTAATAGCCTTCATATGTTCCATAGCACTATAAGACATAGGCTTTTTGGTAACATATAATTCTCCGCTTACGCTGTCCTTACATATCTCTGTTTTAATGGCATACTCTGCCGCCCTGTCATTAGAATATTTCACGTAAACAGGTTCTACCTTAGGTCCTATTAAAAGAAAATAGGAATTCGAGTAAAGAGGGAATAAGTCCTCTTTTATTACACTGTCAAAAACATGCTTCTCATCAAAAAGCAATAAACGTTCTCTGTCAAAATTACGCAAATTATTAGATAACTCTCCCACATTCGGAAGTCTGTCATCTGAATAAATGGTAGTCATAAATTTATAATCCGGATACGGATAATAGAAATGGTAATCCTCTACCCCGGTATTTTTACAGATTTCTTCAAGCCCACGTCTTGTAAAAGTTCTCACTCCGCATTCCGCAGGATATCCTTCCAGACCGGAAAAATAAGTTCCCAGATGGTCTTCCCTGCATCCTGCCCAATACTTTAAGCCCCAGAGATTCTCAATGGCAATTACCATGCGCCCCTGCGGTTTTAAATGAGCTTTTAATATATTCATAAAGTCTTCATAGGGTGTATCCGAACCCATATACCCTTTCGCATACTCAAATACACCAATTAAGAAAATGTAATCATAGTCATTGGGAAGTGTTTTTTCAACATCTTTAAAATTTCCCACATGAATGAGCAGGTTGTCTGCGTCCTTGTTGCGATACGCATTAATGGAGCTTCTCTTTAAGGACAAATCAATGCCTGTGACACTTCCCGCTTTTTTTACAAGGGTACTTGTGATTGCGCCACAGCCGCTTCCCACTTCCAATACTTTCATGGATTTATCTATAGGGAGCCACTCAATAATATTGGCTCTTTTTTCAGATAAATGGTATAAGACAGGCCAGCTTCCCCTATCCTCGATTACCTTGTCATAGTCCGAAGCATCATATTCTTTTACGATTTTAAGAAGCTCATCTTCAACACTTCCGTCACAGTATAAATCTTTTCCCGGATAAAAAGTCTTATCCAGTACTACTTTTCCGATTTGCTCTGTCATAAATTTCTCCATTATGCGTTACGATATTGAATAATTTTTTCCTGTGTCTTTTTGACATCACGGACTGTAATTGTTGAATCCATATCATAATATCCCACTGTATTCTTATCTGAAATAACGGAAATACTCATGATATCATACAATCTGTGATATACTTTAAAATCATTTCCCTCAAATCCTGTTAATCCAAGAGAAATCAGATAATCTCCCCCCTGAAGACTCATCTTCTGGCGGAATGTAATTTCTTTTTTCTCACCGGCGCGTACCGGTTCTAAAAACGCTTTTTCAATCATGGTGTTGGTACCTGTAATCTCGATTCCCCGCACATCCTTAATGGATAACGCAAAAATCGGAGCCGGTAAATCCTCCATGAATTCTACTTTCATATGAACGGTAAACTCGTCCCCTTTAATCAGGGCATTGGTATGCTTACCCTTAGAATCCTCTACATAGTATTCCGTAATGCGGGCCTGTTTCGTTCCGTATTCTAAAGCTTCTACATCTTCTACAGAAACACTGTTCTGCTGCTCTTTGCCTGTTTGAACGACTGTGTCCCCGTTCTCCATCATCTCTTGACCGGCAGACATATTATATTGTCCTACCAACACCTGCTTATAGATATCTATCATCTGCTTAGGTGCACCTTCCCCAAGCTTGGTACCCTGGTCAAGAAGAATTACCCTGTCGCAATACTTGGTAATACTGCCCAAATCATGGCTTACAAAGAGAATGGTCTTACCCTGTTCCTTAAACTCTTCAAACTTGCGGTAACATTTGGATTGGAAGAATACGTCACCAACACTTAATGCTTCATCCACAATCAGAATCTCCGGTTCAATATTTATGGCTACAGCAAAAGCCAGACGCACAAACATACCGCTGGAATAGGTTTTAACCGGTTGGTTTGCAAATTCTCCGATATCAGCAAAATCAAGGATATCCTGCAATTTGGCATCGATTTCTTCCTTAGAAAATCCTATCATCGTACCATTTAAATAGATATTTTCAATTCCGGTATATTCCATGTTAAATCCGGCACCCAGCTCCAAAAGAGCTGAAATTCTGCCGTTTACCGTTACCGTTCCCATGGTAGGATTGAGTACTCCGGTTATAATCTTTAGAATTGTGGATTTTCCCGAACCGTTGGTACCTATAATTCCCACACACTCTCCGTTTTTGATGGTTAAACTCACATCTTTCAGAGCATGGTGTTCCTTCGGTTTTACCTTAGTTAATCCCAAAGCATCCTTTAACCTGTCAGACGGTTTATCATATAATTTATATATTTTTCTTAAATTCTCAACCTGAATAGCAATATCGTTATCTTTCTTTTGCATATAACGTTTCCTTTCTTGCAATGCCATTTTCATGACATTGCACAGGTTACAAGCTTACAGTACATCCGCAAAATGCACTTTTAATTTTTTAAAGATTAAAGCTCCGATACCAAAAATCGCAATGGTTACAATCCAGAAATACATGGTAGAATAGAAATCCTGCCAGAACCAGGTCTTTTCAAACAAGGCACTTCGGTAACCGTTCACAATGTAATAAATAGGGTTTAACTTAAACACCATCTGGATGCTTCCCTGGAATGTATTGATGTTCCAAAGAATCGGTGTTGCCCACATTCCCACCTGTAATACAATGTTAATAATCTGGGATAAATCCCTGAAAAATACAACAATGGCACATGTGGAATAGCATAATGCCAATACAAATACAAACATACATATGCTGTAGTAAATAATCTGTAAAAGGTATAAATCAACTGGATTGCCATAAATAAAATACATGACTAACATAAAGCATACAAAGAAGCAATGAATAAAGCTTGCAGCTATAATCTTAATAATAGGCAATATGCTAATCTTAAATACTACTTTTTTTACCAGATAATTGTATTCTAAAAGTGCATTGGTTCCGTTGTTTAATGCTTCCGAAAAGAAGAACCACGGAACAAGACCTGCTGTTAGCCACAATACATAAGGCGTTTCAATCCCTCCCGATACCAGTTGGGCCCTTGATGTAAATACCACCTCAAAGACAAAATAGTAAAGCACAATGGTAACAACAGGCTGCACAAATGCCCATACCATTCCCATATAGCTTCCCGCATATCTTGTCTTAAAATCATTCTTGGCAAGCTTAAAAATCAATCTTCTGTTTTGATATAATTCAATGGGCAAAGTTATGATTTTATCATACAACGCCACAAAAGCCACAGAACCAATCAGAATTAATGCACAGGCAATTACCTTTTTCACAAATTCTTCTTTTGGGTTTGCAAGTGGATTCGTATGACACACAATCAATACCGCCATAACGAACAGACACAGCAATACGATTGTGATTGTTATTCTCTTAGACTTTGCCATCCGACTTGTCTTTTTCATTATTTTAAGCCTCTTTTAGCACAATATTCTGCAATACCTTCCCAATTTTTATCTTTTTCGGAAAGAGTTAATTCCATATCCTTTGGAATGGGCCACTCAATGCCAATTTCAGGGTCGCACCACAATAATCCGCCCTCATCATTAGGATGGTAAAAATCGGTACATTTATATGCAAACTCCGCATAATCCGAAAGCACTACAAATCCATGGGCAAATCCCTTTGGAATGAAGAATTGTTTTTTATTTTCTGCGCTTAAAACAACTCCAAACCACTTTCCAAAAGTCTTAGAACCTTCTCTTAAATCCACTGCTACGTCAAATACTTCTCCGGAAGCCACACGCACCAGCTTATCCTGCGGATAGTTAATTTGAAAATGAAGTCCTCTTAAAACCCCTTTCTTTGATGCAGACTGATTATCCTGCACAAATACCTGGTCTATGCCAGCCGCCTTATAATCGTTATAATTATATACCTCAAAGAAATATCCTCTTTCATCGCCAAACACCTGGGGTGTAATGACTTTTAATCCTTCAATTTCACATGTTTCAACAGTAATTTTACCCATTATCTCCTGCCTCCAAGATTTCTTATTCTTTGAATTCGTAATAACCAACTACTAAATCAACCCGTCCGGTTACACCTTCTATCCATCCGTCCTGTGTATACTTCCAAAAAGTATAGGCAGACTGATAATCCGGCGCCTTACGGTATTCCGCCAAATACGTATAATATTTTGTCAGGGCATTCATTCTAAGCTCTTCTTCAAGCCAAGACTTAGATGCATGGACACCTGCCCGATAGCCTTCATGTTCTACCGTTTCGCAAAAAGCCTGACAGATAACCGTTCTGTCAAAGGCATCTAAGGAATCGGCCCGTCCGTCTACGCCATCCTCACCACGTGAGCTTTCCTGCAAGATAAAAATCGGATATGAAATGGCATATTCCTTGCATAGTTTCACCGCCATACTGGCTTCTTCCACAGCTTCTTTTTCATCTACCGCAGCACTGGTAAAGTAAACACCAACTTTCATTCCTACTGCAATGGCATCCTCTACATTTTGTCTGAAATACGCATCCTCAATAAGTTCTCCGCTGACTCTGCCGCGATAACCGCATCGTATCATGGCAAACTCTATACCACTCTCCTGAACCTTAGTCCAGTCTATCTTTTCATTAAAGCTGCTGACATCAATTCCTAAGTTACATCCTATTTCAATGTCAACACCTTCCTCAAGAATCTGCGTATTTGCTGTACCGTCCCCATCCGTGTAGTGTCGTCCCATGTCATCATTTTCCATGGCATAGGAGCCTTCGTCACGGATTAACAGTTCAATATCGTCAATATATTCATAAGCAAGCACATCCGGCACCTTAATTTTCATGGAAGCATTTGGACCCTTATAGCCTTCCTTTTCTACAAAATCAACGCTATATTCGCCGCCTTCTAATCCATCTACATAGATAATGCCATCCCTATCTTCATCTGCGTATTCACCTATGCCGTCAATGCTGATTTTAAATTCTTCCCCGGTAACTCTTTCTTCATTGGAATCAAGAATCTGTACACGGATATCGTTTAGCACAGAATTAAGAGACATGGTGACACGTACATAATGGGAGGTATCCACCAATACCGGTTCTTTTTGTTCCTCGTTAAAGAAAAAAGGATCATCCATAAACTCCCTTAATTCTTCTTCGGAAAGCTCATCGCCGTAAGTAGTGTTTGTCTCCTTATCTTTTGCAGCACTTATCCCCTTGTTCTTCCCATAATTACCTTGTATGTAATTTATTCCAATAACAAGAGTAAGCAGTAGCAGCATAGCACTTACACATACTGCCACCGTAATCTTCTTTAGCTTAGAGTCCATTTGCAACCTCAGTTAAATATTGTCCGTAAGCAGTTTTTAATAAAGGTTTTGCCAATTCTAATAACTGCTCTTTGGTAATAAATCCACGTTTATACGCAATTTCTTCGATACATGAAATATATAATCCCTGACGTTTCTGGAATGCTGCTACAAAATCAGCAGCCTCCAACAAGGAATCATGATTTCCTGTATCAAGCCATGCAAAACCACGTCCCAGTGTTTCTACATGAAGGGTTCCCCTATTCAGGTATTCATTATTAATACTTGTAATTTCAATTTCCCCACGGGCACTTGGTTTTACATTTTTTGCAATTTCCACAACATCATTATCATAAAAATACAAGCCCGGAACCGCATAATTACTCTTAGGATTTTCCGGCTTTTCTTCGATGGAAATTGCCATGCCGTTTTCATCAAACTCTACAACCCCATATTCTCTCGGGTCACGTACATAGTAACCAAAAATCGTAGCGCCTTTTTCTAAAGATGCTGCTCTTTGGAGCACCTTAGAAAAGCTCTGTCCATAGAAAATATTATCTCCCAAAACCAAAGCCACACTGTCATCACCGATAAAATCAGCACCAATAATAAAGGCATCCGCAAGTCCCCTCGGGTATTCCTGCACTGCATATTCCATTCGAAGTCCAAGCTGTTCTCCTGTTCCGAACAATTCTTTAAATACCGGCAAATCTCTTGGAGTTGAAATAATCAAAATCTCCCTGATTCCAGCAAGCATCAGTGTTGATAAAGGGTAATAAATCATCGGCTTATCATAAACCGGCATAATCTGTTTTGAAATTGCTTTTGTTAACGGATAAAGTCTTGTTCCGGAGCCTCCGGCAAGTATAATTCCTTTCATAAAAATACCTCTCTTTTTTACGCACCGAATGGGAACGGTAATAACCGTCCCCATTTGTGCTTATTTATACATCTGTTCGTAATATTTCTGATATTCTCCGCTTGTTACGTTTTTCATCCATTCTTCATTTTCAAAGAACCACTTAATGGTAAGTTTAATACCTTCTTTGAAATAAGTTTCAGGCTCCCATCCGATTTCTGCTTTAATCTTGTCAGGAGCGATTGCGTAACGTCTGTCATGACCCTTGCGGTCTTCAACGTAAGTAATCAGGTCTTTACTTACCAGTGCTTTTCTCGGATCGCCATCCGGAAGCATTTCCTGTAAAGTGTCAATAATAATATTGATAATTTCAATATTCTGTTTTTCGTTATGACCACCGATATTATAGGTTTCAAACAGTCTTCCCTGTTCCTGTACCATATCGATTGCTTTTGCATGGTCCATTACATATAACCAGTCACGGACATTTTTACCGTCACCGTATACCGGTAATTTTTTCCCTTGCAAAGCATTGTTAATAATAAGCGGAATCAACTTCTCCGGGAACTGATATGGTCCATAGTTGTTAGAACAATTGGTAATGTTCGCCGGGAATTTATAAGTGTCCATATATGCCTTTACCAACATATCCGAACTTGCCTTGCTGGCAGAGTATGGAGAATGTGGGTCGTAAGGTGTTGTCTCATAGAAAAACTCATCTTCATTTTCCAAAGAGCCGTATACCTCATCTGTAGATACATGAAGGAAACGTTTCCCTTCCTTAAAGGTTCCGTCAGGAAGCTCCCACGCTGCTTTTGCACAGTTAAGCATAACCGCTGTTCCTAATACGTTGGTCTGCACAAACACTTCAGGATTACGGATACTTCTGTCTACATGACTCTCTGCCGCAAAATGCACCACTCTGTCAATGTCATTTTCCGCAAAAATCTTGCTGATTGCTTCTTTGTCACAAATGTTTGCATGAACAAATGAATAGTTGTCACGTTTTTCAATGTCCTTTAAGTTTTCAAGGTTTCCCGCATAAGTTAATGCATCCACATTAATAATACGGATTTCATTATCATATTTTTTGAACATGTAATGAATATAGTTAGAGCCGATAAAGCCTGCTCCTCCTGTTACCAGATAAGTTCTCATTTGATACACCTTTCCGTCTTCTTTAAGACTGTAAAATTAATAACCCATGTAGCTGTAATTCAAGTCTACCTTGGTCTGAATACCGGAAATACTTCCCTTATCGGAGTACTGCCAGATATCATATTTTCCTGTATAGGTACACTCAGATGCATACTGGGCAACCCATATCTTATATTTTTCCAATTCACTGGTATTTAACTTGCTTGTAAACCAGCTCTTAGAAGTATAAACACCTGCATCATATCCTGCGTTTTCAATAGTCTTGCAGAACGCATTACATACCGCTGTTCTCTGTGCCTTAGTAAGTCCGTCAGCACGTCCGCCGCTTGCTTCCGTATCAATGAAAATCGGATATGATATCTTATAATCTTTCACAAGGTCTATCACCATGGATGCTTCTTCAACAGCTTCCGCTTCACTGATTGCCTGAGAGAAGAAATATACACCCACTTTAAGTCCGGCATCATTTGCACCCTTAATATTGGTCTTAAAGTATTTATCTTCAATCAATGCACCCTGGGTAGAACCACGGTATCCTGCACGGATAATAACAAAAGAGATACCTGATTCTTTAACCTTCTTCCAGTCAATAGTTTCATTCCAACGGGATACATCAATACCCTGAATCGCATTACCAAGATTCAGTACACCGTTAGAACCAAATACATATTTAGATCCTAAGATAATGTGTTCACCTGTTACGTAGTTACCGTTCTTATCAAAGTAATAGGTCTTTCCGTCGATGGTCTGCCATCCTGTGTATTTATACACAACATTTGCAGGGATATAGAATTCTGTTGCTGTATAGTAATCTGCCCATGTAGCAGCTACATACGAGCCATTCTTTTTAATATATACCTGCTTTCCGTCTTTATTCTTCAGTGCAGTTGTTGCATCCTGATTCGGATTCTTCTTTACTGTCAATGTAATATATACAGTTCTTTGTCCACTTGCATCAGAATCGGCTGTGCTTGCCTGAATAATAACGGTTCCCTCTTTTAACGGAGTAATAAGACCGGTTTCCCTGTCAACCTTGGCAACTGTAGGGTCTGCGCTAAACCATAACACATATCCTTTTGTCTTTTCGGTTCCGTCTGTTTCTATCTTTTTATCGTTTAACTCAACCGTAGCCTTGATAAACTCTTCCTTACCAACATACATGGTAACTGCTGATGCAGGAACTGTCAGGGTTACCTTGGCATTGGTAATGGTTACTTCACATTCTTTTACAATAATTTTATTATTGGCATCCTTATCTACAGTTCTTGCCTTAATCTTAACTGTTCCGGCTTTTACAGGAACGATTTTTCCGGTTGCTGCATCTACGGTTGCAATCTTAGCATCAGCGCTTTCCCAAGTAACAAGACCGGTTTCAAGATTAGATGCTTTCACCACTTCTGAAGATCCGTCGCTATAAGTAAGCTTTGCAATCAGAGTAAGTTCTTCACCAACTTTCATCTCGGCAGTTGCATCAAGTTCCATCTTAGTAAGCTTTGCTTCTACAGGTGCTTTTACTGTAATGGTACATGTATCTGTGCCCGGTGTTCCGTCTGTTCCCGTTGCATTAGAGGTTGCCGTAATGGTTACCGTTGTATCTACCGTTACCGCAAGTGCAGTTACCTTTCCTGTGGCATCTACAGTTGCTGCATTTGTATCAGAGCTTGACCATGTTACTGCAGTATCAGCGCTTCCTGTTACACTTGCTGATAATTGGGCTGTTTCGCCTTCATTTAAGGTTGCACTTTCCGGTGTTACCTCTACACTCACTACTACTGTTTCTACAACAGGTGCTTTTACAGTGATGGTACAAGTATCCGTACCGGCTGCACCATCTGTTCCCGTTGCATTAGAAGTTGCTGTAATGGTTACTGTTGTATCTGCATTTACTTCTAAAGCTGTTACCAATCCGTTAGCATCCACAGTGGCTGCGCTTGGATTTGAGCTTGACCACGTCACAGTGCTGTCAGTTCCCCCTGTAACATTGGCAGAAAGCTGTGTTGTTTCGCCTTTGTTCAAAGTAGCTGTCTCAGGCTGCACGTCTACCGTTATTACAACCGGTGTTGGGTCCGGAGTCGGATCAGGAGTTGGGTCTGTGGATGGGTCTTGCGGCTCTCCGGTTCCTTCTCCCTCTAAATCCTGAATATCACCGGATAAAAGTACAAAGCCTCCAACACTTGCTGATGCCACAGTACTTACCGTATCAGGATTTACCAGGGTACTCTTATCAACCTTCTGGTATCCGTCTGTATTTCCAACCGCTGTCTTAGAAGAAGCTACCCACTCCACAGTATCCGGAAGAATTTCTTCAAATTCTGTTTCTACTTCCTGTTCTGTATCTTCTTCTTTTACATTGACGTCAGATTCTTCTTTGATTTCATCTGAGACGTCAACCTTAACGTATTCGATTTCTCCTTTGACGGTTACTGTATATTTGCTCTTGTCAAATACATAACCATCCACATCTTTTACCGCAAGCTTATAAGTTCCTGCTTTGATGTCTGACAGATAAATCATTCCGTCTTTATCATCATCCGTATAAGTGCTTGTCTTGTCAGAAGAATCTGTGATTTCCACTTCAAATGCTATGCTGGCAATCAGTTTATTGGTTTTCTTATCCACAAACTTAATCTTCAAATCTTCTTCAATAGATGTTCCGTGGACAGTAGCCGTTACAATCGGTTTTACTTCCTGAATATCATTATCTTCTTTATCATCTTTGTCATCTTCTTCAGGCTTATTGGCTTCTTCCATAAGCTCATTTCTAAGCTGTTCCATTGCTGCATTCTGAATAGCGCTCATACCTTCGGTACCAATGCCGTTTACACCGGTAAGATTCGTCCCGATACTTGCAAGCACGTCAACGCTTCCCTGTTCCGAACGCATCCCCTGATATTTTGAAAAAAGCACAATGGCAATCACCAAAATAGCAACACCGGCTAATGCCACCATCGCTTCCATCAGTCCAAAGCGCGACTGCTTTTTCTTTCTCACAGGCGTTACAGGGACTTCATCAAATTCATCGTCATCATCGTACTCATCATACTCTTCGTAATCATCTTCGTACTCTTCATCCTCAAATTCATCGTCGTATTCTTCATCTTCATCGTACTCTTCGTCTTCGTATTCATCATATTCTTCCGATTCAGAGTCCTTTAATATTTCTTCTTCATTTTCGTACATTTCTATTTCCTCATCTTTAGAAGTAAATTCATTTAACTCTCGCATTTTTGTCTCCTACTTAATGTTTCCACATAATATACCAATTAAGTACACATACAGAAAATATTATAACATTTTGCCCTACATAACACAAGAAATTATTTATCCCGTCCTGTTTGGGAAATATTGTTTTTTGTCGATGGATTAATCCATCTTTTTCTTGACTATCATTATTAAAAGTGCAAAAATTGAAAAGTCGGTACAATTTGCATCAATTTAGAATGGGGTATCAAATGATGTATATGCACTACTGCAAACTTTGCCGGAGGATACATATGCTGAACGGTCACAAACACGCTTGTCCAAAGTGTGACACCACTCTGGTCGAGTTAAGTATTTCTTATCTTGACTTTGTGGACATGGACATCAAACAAAGAGAAGAGTATTTACTAAAATGTTCTGACGAAGAACAGCTTGCTAGCTTAAGCACAACCTATCGCTTGCATAAATACAGCAAGTGGTATCGCAAATTACAGGAAGCTGTATCAGGCACATAACCTTCTGCATCAAAAAGCTGCTGCGCCACTATCAAGGGCACAGCTTTTTTATTTCATTTTACAAATAAAAAATCACAATCCCACCAACAATAAGAAGGCTCCCCACCAGCTTTTTCTTTGTAAGTTTTTCCCCAAAGAAGAAAAAACTCAACAGCATTACTATGACAAATCCCAAGGATTCTATCAGTGGACCATTTTTATATTCCACCATACTGTATGCAAGCACTGATAAAACCATAGAAGTAAATGTCATCCCGTATCCCACAATAACATACGGATTCAAATACTCAAACAGAATGCTCTTATGCTCTTTTAAAGCACTCTTTTTTAATAAAATCTGAGAAAAAGAAGCTATAATAACCGATAAAACCAAAAGCGCAAACGGTAAAAAATCATTCATAAGAATCCTCCTTCCCATTTACGGCATCCTGATTAATCAGCACAATTCCTGCCATTACAATCACAATTCCCACAACGTTTTGTACTGTAATCCGCTCTTTAAAAAACACTACTGACCAGACCATGGACCACAAAAGCGCCATGGACCTGTTAATATAGGCTACCGACAGTTCAAACTTCTTAATCATCTGCTGCCATAACAGGGCATAAAGAGCAAGTATCACAAATTCCATGCCAAAATAAAGCAAAAATTTCCAGCTCATCACTTCATACCCGCTGGCCATTTTTGCAAACACTGTAGAAAAAGTGTATATTATTATAATAAGTTGAAGAAGACATATATCCTTCACGGTAATCTTTTTCATGCCGGTACTACTTCCTTAGCAATGATATTGTCAAACAATTGATATATACAGTATACCTTTATACTAACCTTAAGGACAAGCATCTTAACAAAAAATTAAGAAATTTTCTCTTGCTATTGCAACTTACTTTTTTTAAAGTAAAAGAGAATAAAATCAAGGAGAATCTTTATGAAAAAAGAATGGACCCCCACAAGAATTGCTAAATTAGCTTTTCTTATAGCAATCGTTATAATCATCATACTTGCCGTTATGCGGGTACTTAGTTTTTTTGAACCTGTAAAAAGGGATTTTACACCAAAGGACCCTGAAGATTTATCCAATGAAAGTGAAGACTATTTTGTTGCAGATACCACCGTGTATCCTGATGACTATGTGGACGACGGCGTTACCACAATTCTGGTTCTTGGGGACGATAGCTTTGCAGCAGACAGAGGTTCCACAGGTCTTGCCGCTTTAGTAGCAAAACAGACAGGTGCCACGGTATATAACTGTTCTTTTTTAGGAACTACAATTTCTTCCCCAAAGGCACTTGATTACATGACGAAACCCATTGATTCTTTTTCACTATACAGAATCATGTCCTGTATCCAGTACGAAAGTGTCTTATTACTTGAAGATTCCATGACCTATATGGAAACCGTACCGGAACACTTTGAAGAAACCGTTGCTCTTTTGGGAAGCATCGATTTTGATACCATTGATATCGTAATTTTAAGCTATGGTATTAATGACTATCTTACAGGTTCCATTACCACTGATGTAAATGACCCTACCAACACTGTTGTAAACAGTGTTTCCGGAAGTCTCACCACTTCCATCCGCGTTTTGCGTGAGAAATATCCGCACATTAAAATAGTAATTAATTCCCCTACTTTTGCTTACTATATAGAAGAAGACGGAACGCTCTCCGGAGGGGATACCAGAAGAACCGGTTTCCAGACCGACGAAAATCTGGGCGGATATATGGTTAACATGAAAAATACTGCAGTAGAAGAAAATGTCACCTTTATTGATAATTACTACGGAGTAGATATCTTCTCACACAATGCAGACAAGTATTTAGCAGACAGTCCCATTCATCTGAACGAAGCAGGAAGACAATTGGTTGCTGACCATATTTCTTATGTTCTTAACAACTACGTAATCGAATAATGTCCGGTTTGACAATTCATGGGATTTATATGATAATTAGTTGGTAATATTACGAAACATCAGGAGAAATTTTATGGATAAAATTGCCGTATTGATTCCTTGCTATAATGAAGAACAGACTATTGCAAAGGTAATTAAAGACACAAAAAAATATTTACCCGAATCTACTATCTATGTTTATGATAATAATTCAACAGACCGCACCTCTGAAATAGCTGCTTTAGAGGGGGCTATTGTGCGTCGTGAGCATATGCAGGGAAAAGGTAATGTAATCCGCAGAATGTTTCGTGAAATTGATGCAGAATGTTATCTGATGATTGACGGCGATGACACATATCCTTTGGAGTTTGCCCCACAAATGGTAGACAGTGTACTTGTTAAGCAAAGTGATATGGTCATAGGTGACCGTTTGTCATCCACATATTTTACAGAAAACAAAAGACCATTCCACAATTTTGGAAACAGTCTTGTACGTTTTAGTATTAACCATCTGTTTCATACTAAGATCAAAGATATTATGACAGGATACCGTGCCTTCAGTTATCAGTTTGTAAAGACATTTCCCGTTCTCTCTAAAGGCTTTGAAATAGAAACCGAGATGACTATTCATGCGGTTAATAACAATATGCAAATTGATAATGTGATTGTAGAATACCGGGACAGACCGGAAGGCAGCGAATCCAAGCTTAACACTTATTCTGATGGTTTTAAGGTTCTGAAAACCATTATGAAACTGTTCAAGAACTATAAACCCTTTGCTTTTTTCACTACCATAAGTCTGATTCTTTTTGCACTTTCAATCGGGTTTATGATTCCGGTGTTGGTAACCTACTTTAAAACCCATTTGGTTCCTAACTTCCCAACACTGATTACCTGTGGTTTCACCGCTCTTGCTGCCATTCAATCCTTATTTGCAGGAATGATTTTAAGCAACATGGCCCAAAATAACCGCAGACAGTTTGAACTTGATTTAATCCATACCCAAGACCGTTTTTATGAGCTCAAAAAATAATATAGTCCGTGGAGCAATTCCACGGACTCTTTATTTGTCTAAATATTCGTTGTAATGTTCATAAGCCGTCTGTTCATCAATATAAATATCATAATTACCAACTGTGGCAATTTTTAGATAGTATTCATTTTCCAAATCTCCCACGATGGCTTTTCTGTTATCAAGAACGATACAATTACAATATGCACGTCTTGCTTCACTCTGTATGGTCCACACATCCAGTATCGGTGCTGCAATCGCATCATATAAGGGACTTTCATATCCCCATCTTTCCACCAGCATTTCACGGCCGTAACAAAGCGTAATATCACTACTGTACTGGCGCACATACTGTACAAGTTCCGGCGGAAAGGCTGCAATGATTCTTGCATCCCCCGAATTAATAATATCCACAACATCTATCACATCCTGGGGCAAATGATATACATTTTCCGCCTTAGTATATGTCCCGTCCGTAAACACCATACTTCCGGCTCCTGCTACAATACCAACAATCATTCCGGCTGTCACAATACGTCTTTGCACTGAGCCTGCATGAATCAAAGCCTGTACGCTTACATAAGCAAAAAGCATTGCTGACGGAACAAGCCAAAGCATGCGGTAATATACCTCTTCTTCCAACAAGAAATGGATAACCACATACGAATACACGGGGATAAAAAATAACGCATATAAAGTTGTTACCACATAGAGTAAAATGGTTAAGGGGGACTTTTCCTTTTGAGTCACCCAAAGATACAAAAGCGCAATCAGGACTAACAGCATAAGAACGCTTGTACCACTATAGTTTTTATAGATATCTACAACTGATTGAATGGTTTCTAACATAGCATTCCTTTCTCTTTATCCTCTGATATACAATAGACCAAGTACCAGGCATGGCAAAAGACAGGCAAGCATCCCCGGAATATCTCTTTTTTCTTTTCTGTAAAATGATAAACAGATACCAAAAATCACAATAAACACCGCGCCAAAGAAGATGGAAACACTGGTGCAAAATGCGCCTGACACTATGGCAACCCACATAAGTGCCCACTCACCAAGCCCCCATTTTTTATCAGACACGTATAACAATGCTAAATACATCATGGGTATGACCAAGTTGGCATACATGGATTTTCCCTGCCAGGTTCTTGTATAGGCAAAGGTTTCTGCCGTATAAATGGTTACATGCCCAAACACATAAAACAACATAACAAACAGAATAAATACCGGAACCCAGTTTTTTCTGTCATGTAATAATCTTCTTCCTATCAAACCATAAATCAAATACATAAGTCCGATAAATACAGGACCCAACACAGTATGTGCAATGATAGTCGGATGTATCTCTGAAAGCTTTGAAAGCCATGCAATCCATACCGGCACCGGAGATAAGGCATGACGCATCTCTACTTCCGGATACGGATATCCTGTATAAGCACTGTGCATGTACATGACATCTTTTTCAAAAGAATCCAGTGCCACTGCCACGTAATAAGCGTCATCCCCGTCATAATACTGATGGAACATTAAAAAGACCATTTGGGCAATAACCAGTACACCTACTACCAAATATCCTATCTTACAAAGTCTGCTGCTTTTTTCCTGATTTGCTGCCTGCTCACGCAAGGATACCCAGACACGCTTTACAAAAAAAGCACCTACCAATGCAACCAAAAGCACTACTACGGTATACACATCTGCCATCAAATGAAAGCTTCGTTTAGTAATGATAAACGGAACTGCAACTACTTCAAAAAGAGCAAACATCACAAACCAGCCGGAAGCGTACATTCCTGCCACGCTTCTGTTTTGGGTATGCATAAACCGCATTATGACGGTTCCGCATAATAAGGGAACCAATGTTATCACTATGAGTAAAAGAGCAACTCCCATATGTTTACCTCTTCTTATTTTTCTTTTCGTAATTCATGCCGCAGATAAAACACAAGAACCGGCATGGCTTAATTACATAACGGCTTATAAACCATAGCACCACAAAATCCACAAGGAAATTAAATACAATAACCATAACCGGAGTGGTAATTCCAAGTTTTCCCACAATTATCGTTCTCGAAACCACCAGTGCATATCCACACAACAAATACATTGTCAGTGAATATTTTCCCGCAGCGGTAAAAATATTATCCACAAAACCTCCCATGTGTACGCAGAACCTGTACGCAATCAAAGCTCCGCCCAAGGCTATCAATACACCCCATAACTTAAGCACGGAAATCATACCATAAGGCAGACTTATACCTGTTGCAACATAGTTGCAAACAAGGATACTTCCTACTGCCAACAGTACAATTCCTCCAAGCAGTGCATTCGTTGACAGAAGCTTTTTCTTAATGGTTTCGTAATGTGCGTTTTTACACCAGTATCCAATGACATAATAAATTAAAAATGAACTGATATAATCAAGGCACTGTATGCTTGTAATACTATTCTGGAATAAAAATGCCAGACCTGCGCCTGTAAATGCGACAGTTTTTCCTAACATTCCATGATTCATAATCCATGCCACAAGCGGAAAGGCCACTGACATAATAAACAAGGAACGTAAAAACGGATCTTCTCCACCATATAAGAAAAAGCTGACAATAGCTTCCTTAAATGTCACCTTTTGATTCACCATTCCGGCAAGTTCCGGAATATAAGATGGCAACACCCTAAGCGTCATGTCCGCCAATCCGAAGATAAGATGGGGAATCAGAATACGTTTTGCCTTTTTAAGGAAATACTTAAAATAGCTTCCTGTATAGGAATAGCAAAAACCGGACACCAAAAAGAATAATGGCATTTGAACATACCACAAAAGGGTGTGCAGGTTCTTACACCATTCAATTTCATGTAAATTAATCGGAAAAACCAAAATGGAGTGATACAGCAATACCATTATGATAGCCATACCACGTAACCTTGTAATCTCTGGATAATTTTTCTTCACGTTATTCTCCATTCCTTACATTTCGTACGAAGTATCGATTTATTGTAGCACACCTGCACATTTTATTGCAATAATATGTGCAATCCTTGGTCATTTGTGGTATTATCTGATTAATCACTTTTCTATGGAGGAAATTCATGAAAAAGAAACTATCTTTTCCCTTGGAAATTATTATAACAGTGCTTTTTTTATTGGTCATTCTTGCTATCTGGCCGGGAAAAATATTATATCGGACCACAATAGAATCTGCATCTGTTGAAAAGCAGATGTCAGGTAATATTCCTTTGACGGAAGGCTCCACTGTAATTGCTGAATTCGTTCCAACCTATGACCTTTTAAACGGTCTCTCCTTTAAGCTTGATTCTAACGGGGGACAGAGTGACGAAAACGGTTCTGTGGAGTTAAAAGTATATGACGATTCCATGAAGGAAATAGCTTCTTCCCAAATGTCCATAGGAAGCATTCAGGACAGAACTTATCAATACTTTTATTTGAACACTTCTGTAACCCCGGGCAAGACCTATTACTACACACTGGAAAGCAAAGACTATGGCGAATATCCTGCCATTCTCTACTCCGGTTCCCAGTTTACAGGCTCTCCGGAATACCGTTCTTTATGTATTGACGGAACTGTTATAAACCTTGCACCTGATTGTATTTATAATTATTATGCTGCGCCGCCCCTTAGCGATATGTTGCCTGCAATCATTGGGGTCAGCCTGATTGGACTTCTCACTTTACTTGCTCTTCGCAAGCGCCATAAGGATGATGATTCCCATAAAAAATCAATTACAAGTACATCCGGAGTCTGTATCGGACTATTTGCATTGATTCTTTTCATAAGCCTCATCTTCCTTGGGGATGAAAGCAACAAGCCCCTTGTCGTGGCCGGCGAAAACATGGACAAGGAATATGGAACCAGAGCTTATGGAACTATCTATATTACCGAAGACACCGGATATGCAGGACTTTTAGCAACAAGTGATACTTACGCTCTTCCTAAAGGAGAATATACCTTTGGATTGGAATATCAAAGTAGCGGAAATGATACCTTTACCATCTGGACCAATCATGAAGAATTAGTGACTTATACTTTGGACCCTTCCATCAGATATCAGACTTTCCGTTTTAGTCTTGATAAAGATACAGAAGAAGTCAAATTCACCTTTAACTATGGTGGCAAGGGAACTTGTACTTTAACAAACTATACATTAGCTGCCGACAATGGATTTTATCAGGATGTCTATTTATATATAGGACTTGTAATCCTTGGATTTGTAGCATTTTATGGATATGCATTCTACTGTAAAAAGAAAAATTACCGGATGGAAGTAAAAGCAAAGCAGACTCACATTATCCTGTTGCTCGTAAGCTTTGCCGCTTCCTTACCGTTAATGACCACCGCTCTTAACTGGGGCGATGATATTGCGTACCATTTAGTGAGGATTGAAGGTATTAAAGACGGATTAAGGGATGGACAGTTCCCTGTTATGATATACCCCGAAGGCATGGATGGACATGGTTACTTAAATGCCATGTATCCTAATTTATTCCTGTATATTCCTGCCGTGTTACGTCTCATGGGTGTATCCATCGTAAACAGTTATAAGGCATTATTAATTTTGTCCAATGTTGCCACCGTTTACTTAACCTATTATGCAATCCGCTCTATTACAAAGGAACGAAAAACAGCCATTTTAGCAGCGACGGTTTACGCTCTTGCCCCATATCACTTTACTAATTTGTACGCAAGAGCCGCTTTGGGAGAAGCCCTTGCAATGGCATTTTTACCACTTATGATTGCAGGTCTCTATCACGTAATCATCGGTCAGAAAAAATACTGGTGGATGTTAGCAATCGGACTTACCGGACTGTTAGAATCCCATATCCTAAGTGCCTTCTTAGGAATTCTTCTTTGCGTAATTGCAGGAATCATATATATTGTTCCGTTATGCCGTGAAAAGAGAATTTTCACCATATTAAAAGCAGCCGGACTTACAATCCTATTAAATTTAGGATTTATTGTCCCGTTCTTATACTATTACATGAACGGAAACCTGTATGACCAGGCTTTAGGATGGAGCAGCTTCTACGAATACAGCATCTATTTCTCTGAGATATTGGGAAATGCTGCAAACAGCCATTACCGCGCTATGACTCTCGGTGTACCGGTAGCAATTATGTTTATTTTATCCATAGTATATCTTGTGGAAAAGAAAAAGCGCGAAGATGCCAACGAATCAGGATTTCTCCTATTACTTACAGTTGTGACAGGCATTGTATTATTTATGACCACCTGCCACTTTGCGGGAAAAGATTTATTAAGCATAGCACCATTCAATTTCTTCTTAAAGAACGTTCAGTTCCCATGGAGACTCCTTGGAATTGTAACCGCTCTTGGCATATTAATCGGAAGTATTGCAATGGCAAAAAGTGCATTATTAACACAGCATAAAAATATAATTACCATAGTTCTTATGGTGGTGGTGTTATTAGCTTCCACCCAATCCTACTCAGAAAATATGCCTTATCCGGTATACACGGATACTTATACCTCAGGACATGAATCTAAGGTAATCGGAATTCAAAAAGGGGAAAATACCATTGTGTATCCTTGGGAATGGAGACCGGCTGGTATGACAGATTCTGTGGTGGCTATTCATGATATTCTGGTTCCGGATTCCTGTGTTGAAATTCTCTCTCATGAAAGAAGCGGCACAAAAACTACTGTTACTTACCGCAACAGCGAAGAAGATATGTTCATGCTCCTTCCTATCACCTATTATTACGGTTATGATATTGTAGACGAAAAAGGTAATGAAGTGCCATTTGAAATGAGCAGTACAGGACTGATTCAGTTAGACTTATTAAATGATGGCATCGAACACACCTATACCGTTGAATACAAAGGAAGCTTCCTGTTTACAGGTGCAACCCTTGTATCTATAGGAACAGTAATCGGGTGGATTGTAATAAGTTTACTTAAGAAAAGAAAAGTAAATACTGTGACAGAATAAAAAATGAAGGTCAGCGGAATTACCGCTGACCTTTGTCTTTTTATCATTGATATTAGTTGGCAGTTTGGGAAGTTACTTCTTGCAGTTGCTGCTTTAAACTTGCAATCGTATCCTGAAGTTCACTTATAATATCATTCTTCTCTCTTACTTCTTCTTCCAATTCATCAAGTGACTTATCATACTTATCACTTTCCAGTCTCATGGATTGATCATATCGCATAGTGAACTCCTCCAATTCGTTATATTGAGCATAAATATCCCAATAAAGCTTTAGCGTTAAATCTTTAAGATTATATGCGTCAATCTTTGAGATATTTCCTACCTCTTCATTTCTGTTGATACTACCGATTATATCATTCAATATCAAGTACTGCAACTCCTCAATATTATCTTTTGTTCTTGATTTTTGGATCTTACTCCGCAATTTCAGCAAGAAGAATGGTATTAGGATAACCATTTTTCTTTTATCCAATTCCTCAGTTGATATGCGCTGTAGTTTCACCACCGGAACCCGATAACAGAACGTCCCCTGCTCACCAAAATTCAATTTCAATACATACTCATCTTGCACTTTGTCAGCTTCTTTTTCGCTTAGATAAATTATCCGTGGTTGTGGAAAAAATAATGTTTCCTCACCTTTATCTACGATGCGATTTTGATATGCATGGCCAAATCCATACTCAAAAACCCGAAAAACTATCTCTTCATCCTCCGTCATCTGCGCTTCCATATGATAGCTGAATTTATTGTTAATGGTAAGTATTGCGTCAGCCAAAGTCCATTTTAAATCTTTATTTTCATGTTCAGTCCAATTATATGTAATTTTACTATCTGTTGAGTATTCCGTACCGAATAAGCCATTAATCAAATTAACGACTGCTTTAGAAGACAGCGTTAATATCCTTTTAAATGCGCTGTCATAGATATGGTATATTTTACTATCCATAGAAATGCTCCTTTTGTAGAAATATTAGATATGTCAAAATTAATTTCATCTTTGAACAATCATATATATCATCACCCCTGTTCAATAATCAAACCTCTGAATTGTTGATAGATAAATCAAAAGAAAATAGAAAAAAAGAATTATAGAAATTCAGATAACGACATAATATCACACCAGCCGGCCATATGCAAGAAAATGAAGGTCAGCGGGATTAACGCTGACCTTTGTTATGTCTTTTTATTTCATAATCTCAAGAACCTTTTCAATCACATAATCCTGCTGTTCAAAAGTCAAATCAGGATATAGTGGTAAACTAATCGCTCTCGAATAATATTCTTCAGCATTCTTACAGCAAACATCAGCATAACCATTGTTTCTGTAATACGGATGACTGTATACAGGAATATAATGCACATTCACACCAATGCCTGCTGCCCGCAGCGCATCAAACACTTCTTTCCTGCCATGTTTCAAGCACTGGATTACATAAAGATGGTAACTGTTATTGCAGCCTTCCTGTTGGAACGGTGTCATAATATTAGCATTATCCGCAAATGCCTTGTTATAACGTTCTACCAGTGCACGTCTCTTTTCTACGAACTGGTCCAGACGTTTCATCTGTGATACACCTAAAGCGCACTGGATATCAGTAATACGATAATTATATCCCAAATCTAACTGCTGATAATACCACGCTCCTTCGTCATAAGTCATCATGCCGGCATCTCTTGTAATGCCATGTGTTCTGAAAAGTGCTAACCTTTGATACAGCTTTTCATCATTGGTTGTAATCATTCCGCCCTCTCCGGTGGTAATATGTTTTACCGGATGAAAGCTAAAGGTTGTCATATCAGAAATACTACCCACTTTTTTGCCTTTATAGTCTGCACCCAACGCATGAGCTGCATCTTCTATCACAATCAGGTTATGTGCTTTTGCAATTTCATGAATCTCATCCATTTCACATGGTTGTCCCGTAAAGTGAACAGCAATGATTGCCTTTGTCTTATCTGTTATTTTACGCTTAATATCCTCGGGATCAATATTATAGGTATCCGGCTTAATATCCGCAAAAACAGGCTTTGCTCCGCAATACAATGCGCAATTTGCAGATGCCGCAAAGGTAATAGGTGTCGTAATAACCTCATCTCCCTCACCAATGCCTGCTGCATAACAAGCTGCATGCAATGCAGCTGTACCATTTGAAATGGCAACTGCATATTTTGCCCCTACATATTCTGCAACCACCTTTTCAAATTCCTGCACACTTGGTCCGGTAGTGACATAATCAGAGCGTAACACATCTACTACTGCCTGAATATCTTCTTCATTAATTGACTGTCTTCCATATGGTATATACATAATTTTTTCCCTTTCAAATTTGGCTCCGCATTTTCGCATTTTCAAATGATTCGTATGATAGCTTCAGCGATTCTGTCAGCACCTTGCCCATCCACACAATCTTGCATTTTTATACTTAATTCTTTTCTCTTTTGCACATCATCTTTTAATGTCCGGATATTCTCTACAATTTTATCCATGCATCGTTGCATATTATCACGAATATCGCCGACCCAGGTAATTAGTTGCCTTTCTGATACCGACCTTGCAATCTCTAACTGATTATCTGCCATTGTATACATAATCGATGGAATTCCGCAAGCACACAATTCATAAGTTGTGACTCCGCCCGCTGTAATAGCAATATCACAAAGCTTCATATAATCCGAAACATTATTAATTGCAGTCAGGAAATGAACATTTTTATACTCCCCCCATTTCTCCAGCAGTATCTCCCTATTAGTGTTGAACTTACCCACAATAACATAATAATCCATGTTAGAAAACCATGGTTCCCTGACCAGCCTATCCAGCAGATTCCCGGATACATTATAATTATCCGTACCGCCTGAAGTAATCATAATCTTCGACACGTTATTGCTAATCTGTTTATAAACATTCAAAAACTCATCACGTAAAGGCGCATAAGAACTTCCCAATGCAAACTGTGTTTTAAGTCCCTTTGCTTCATATTGAGGCTCGTATCCACATTCTGTAGCATACATATTATAGTTTATCAACAAATCCACAGGATAAACAAAAGTTGCAATATCATCAATATAAGCTACCTTTGCATATTCTCTTAACTGTTCTAAATAGAACTCTGTGACATAGTAAGTGTCAATTAACAGCATGGATACTTTTTCAGATTTTATCACTTCAACTAAACGCTCAAGCTCCACCTCTAAATTATCCCACACAGAGTTTAAGCAAATTACCTCAAATCCATTTTCTATAATTAGTTGTTCCGGATGATGATCCGCCACAACGAATTTCACTGCATTGCCCTGTTTCACCAATGCTTTGGCGATGGACAGACAACGCATTACATGCCCTGTTGCAATGGTTTCGTTGGCGTCTGTTCGTATCAGTATCATACTATTCCCTCTTAATGTTTCTCTTTACCCCGGCAATATTATCATCAAAACTAAACGGACATTTCTCCCTAAGCTTTTCCAAGTCTTTCATTGTATGATAGCTTCCACATCCCGCTTCCTGTTTCTTTGCGACAATCTTACCCTGCTTGATTGCTTCCCAATTATCTATAAACAATTGTTGTATTACTTTGTGTAAATACGAATAACTGGTTTTAAAAGTTTCTGCACTTTCATCAAAGTACACTTCCTGCTGCACCAGAATATCTCCGGTATCAAGACCCTCGTCAATGAGATGAATGGTAACCCCTTTCGGCGAATCCTCAAGAAAACTCCATACATTCGGACTGGCTCCTCTATTCCAGGGAAGCAACGAAATGTGAAGATTAATGATTCTACCATCCATATACTGAATCACATCTTTTTTAATGATATGTCTGTAATTATAACTCACTATTAAATCCGGATTCATTTCTTTCACCCAATCCAAGGTGAGGGGGTGTTCCATTTTCAATACGCTTTCCTCTTTTTCTGAAAGCCACGTATATAACGAGTCCGTTTCCGAATTATTACTTAAATATAATATCTTCATCTTTACCCTCATTAACCATTTTCCATTCCAGGGGCATTCCTCTCTCAATATCGCAAGTCGCTGTTTTTCCCAGAATGTCCTTGTAATATTTTGGTTTCAGCCCATACCCCGGTCTGATGACACGAATATTATTTTCTGTAAAAATCTCCCCTGCTTTAATATCAGAGGTTACAAAAATAGATTTTCTAAATACAATACTGCTTTCTTCCTGCTTCTCGGCTCCATATTTAACCTTACCTTTAGCAAGCTCAACAGCCCTAATATCTCTTACCATATCAGCGAATTCCTTGGGCTCCATAGAAAATGAAGCATCAGGATTCTCAATGCTTCTGCTTAGGCAAAAATGTTTCTCAATAATAGATGCCCCCATAGCAACTGCTGTTACCGCTGCAAGCGACCCCATTGAGTGATCTGAAAGACCCACAGGCACATGAAATCTTTCTTTCATATCTATCATGGTATTCAAATTCATCTGATCCGTAATGGCTGGATACGCGCTGGAACACTTCAAAAGTGCCACATTATTATGATACTTTCTGACCGTTTTTAACGCATCCTCAATGTCTTCCACTGTCCCTAATCCTGTAGATACAATAATTGGTTTATGCTTACTAGCCACATAATCAAGGAGAGGAATATCCACCATTTCAAAAGAAGCAATTTTATAGAATTCCATTCCGATTTCTTCCAAAAAATCCACCGAAGTCTTATCAAAAGGCGTCGAAAACATATCAATCCCTATTTTATCAGCAAGTTCCTTTAATTCAGCCTGCCATTCCCATGGTGTATAAGCTTTCTCGTAAAGATGATATAAGTTCTCTCCCTGCCATGTACCATTCCCAATATGAAAATACTTATTATCACAGTTAATTGTCAATGTATCTGCCGTGTAAGTCTGCATCTTAATACAATCCGCTCCGGCTTCTTTTGCAGCATGCACAATCTCCTTGGCGTTTGCCAAAGAACCCGCATGATTTCCTGACATCTCTGCTATAATATATGTTGAATCATTTTGCATATACTTCATTGCGTTTTCCTCATTACCTTCTGTTACTCGCCTTTTTCCTTAAGATATCGGAACTTAATTTCCGCAAGCTTCCAGTCGTCCTCATTATCAATATCCTGTACCCTTACTTCATCCATAATAATGGGTAAGGTTTTTTCCATAATCAACTTTTTCTTTTCTAAAAAGCTCTTAACATTTACTGCATAGAACTGTCCACAATCGTGATACATCTTTTCCAAATCCTGAGAACGTTTCAATGCATTTTCTTCCCATTTAAATTTCACTTGTCCGCTCTCAATAATAAGTCCCCGTTGCGGTGGAAAAGAAAATGCCACAACGGGCATAACTGTCTCTGCATTCTTCGTTTCTAAGGTCAGCATGGATTCCTTTAATATATCTGCTGTAACAAAGGGGGCTGTCGGATAAACACAACACATGCGCTCAAATTTTTTACCCAACTTCTCATATTCATTTAACACTTCCAACAATACTTCATACGTGCTGGCATAATCATTCGCAGTTGCCTCTGAACGCATAAACGGAACCTTTGCTCCATGTTTTAGAGCAATCTCTTTAATTTCTTCATCATCTGTGGATACCATTACCTCATCAAACACTCCACTTTGTAATGCCGCTTCAATAGAATATGCAATAATCGGTTTTCCACAAAACTCCTTAATATTCTTTCTTGGTATTCGCTTGCTACCGCCGCGTGCGGTAATGATTGCAATATTACTCATTTTTCTTAAACACCTTTCCCAGAAAACCTACACTCTTATGAATCACCCACTGTATTATGACAGGAGTTACAATTAACAATGGTATCGTAATTGTCCGACGTATCAACAGTGACTCCTCATAAAATGCCCTATCCCATAAAATATCAAGAACCAACATATGATACATAAAAATATAAAGTGTTGCCTTTCCGATTACACTAAACGCCTTTAATACGCTCTGTATCCATTTTGATTGATGCAAGGACAATGAATCAAAAACTGAATACGCCAGGAACAATGTGATAATTGCAAATAGAATAACATTGAAGCTTGGCGGATTTACTCCATTTCCCCATAAATCACGTAACCATTTATCAAACGGTAGTAAATTAAGTCCACTTAAAACCCACCATACAATCCACATCGGTAAAGCTACCCAAAAACAGTACTTTTTTCTTCGCTCACCATTCTCTAAGCAACCAACAGCAGACAATAACATTCCTACATAATACAGAATCAGATAAGTTCCTCCAAACAAATATCTGCTCCCTCCAAAGTAATCTCTGATTGAAGTAAACTGTATGCTCAATGTCGCAATGATTGTAATACCCACTACAGATAAAACATGCCATAAAACCTGATGTTTCTTATTCTTGCAAAACTGTATCCACCCTACAAGCAATGGTGCAATAATCATAAGTTGAAAAAAGAACACAAAGAAATAAAAAGGCCCTGTTATATCAAAATCAATCAAACGCTCAAAATACTCTTTCGGTACAATAGTACGTTCATGGTATATATGATACATCAAAGTTGCAAGGGCATATGCACCAAATAATTTAAGGATTCGAACGATTTGAATAACAAACGGATTTTTTGTCTGCACTTTTTTCAATGAATACCATGCTGTCACTCCTGACAATAATACAAAAAGACTCACCGAAAAATTACCAAGAGCACGAACTATATCACTTGTATAAACTGTTCCTTTTACATGACACAGTATGACCGATATGATTGCTACTACCTTGGCACAATCAATCCATATCTTTCTCTTTGCCATCCTTCTATTCCTCACATTACTTCATTCCCGCAAGCTTCATAAACTCTTCCACAAGTCTTTCCTGATGTAACAAAGCCTCGTAGGTTTCTGTACGCACTTTAGAATTATTAACACATTCACAAAAATGTCTGATTGACTTAGTAAATGTATCATCCGCTTCCATGGTAAAGACTTCTTCTTTTCCGTTACGGCTAATCATATATGTTGGTGCAAAACCATCCGGTGCAGTTAAAATACGGTTGCTGGTAAGAGTTCCTGTACTACCCCATACGTTAATGCTGCAACGGTAATCATTGTCCATGCCAAATGCAACCTGAACAATTTTTCCTGCATCATTAGATAACATGGCCGTACCAAACATCTCAACTTCCACGTCTTTATCATATACCACCTTTGCAGAATCAATGACTGCCTTTTTATCTAACAGCATATCTGCATATTTTAAGGTATAACCACCACAATCAAGCAAAGCGCCTCCGCCTAACTTTTTATTGTATCTGAAATCTCCTGCCGCTCTTCTTGGGAATCCAAAATCCACACGAATAAGTCTCACTGTACCCAGTTCACCCTTATCCATTACTTCTCTAACGGTATCAAGTTGTGTATGATACGCAAACATATAGTTTTCATGGAGCGCAAGCCCTTTTTCTATGGCAAGCCGCACCAATTCTTCCGTATCAGAAAGCTTCGTGGTAGATGGTTTTTCAACCAGCACATGAAGTCCTTTCTCTAATGCAAGCTTAGCCCAAGCATAGTGAAGTGCCGGTGGCAACGGCAAGTAGACTGCATCAATTTCTCCTGACGAAAGCATTGCTTCATAACCGGAAAATACCTTGCCGCCGTAAGCTTCTACAAACTTATCCGCCTTTTCCTTTTCTACCTCTAAGATCTTCTCCATCCCCGGTTTTATCTCAGTATCTTTACCATACCATTCCGGTAAGGTAGCATACGCTACACCTACATATTCGATTTCTTCTATTTTCTGTAAAGCCGGCAGAAATCGTCTGAAAGCGATCTCCGAAGGACAAATAATTCCAATACGCATAAATTCCACTCCATTACATATTATAAATCAATTAAGGACATGAGATTCCTAAGCTGAATATTTAACACATTATTTACCTGCACCAGATAATTCAGGCAACAGTAATCTACCCAAACGTAATTTGCCGGCAATTCAGGCAATTCAGACTTTTCAATCTCAATAATCACATTTCTGTTCTGTTCATGATAGAATCGTCCCCCCTCTTCCGAGAGAATCACATCCTTCATAATTCCCCGTTTATTCTGTAGATGGTTATTTATCACCTTATAAAGTGCAAGTTCAATATCATCTTTACGTCCAAGGGTAATCCCCTCTTGAATGGTAGGCCCAAACTCTGCCTTATCAAAACAACCGATTTCAGGCTTTACGGTAATTAAGAATTTACGGACACCCTCTTCAACACAGGTAAACAACGCAAACATTGCCTCTTTATTTGCCTTAAACAATGGCTGTAACCAATGCTGTACTTCACGGCCGTTAATATGAATATCATAGTATCCTACACTAAAGTCAGCATCTTTTTTACAATGGATACCGTAATCTGTTACCTTCCAGTCCACTAACTGGTTTAACGGAACCATAATCCGCTCCACATCGCAAAACATTTTATAATCATTGATTATTGGTGTAATCTTCGATAAAGAATCACTCACATTGGTTACAAAAATCGACTTCATCAAAGCCTTATCCTTAAAAAAGTCTTCCATTTCTTTACACGTCTCATCATTCACATGATATGTAACAAAAGGAATTCCGGATAACACAGTTCTGGTATCCATATTTACCAGGTTGTCAATTGCCATAAGCTCTTTAATCTGTCCCAAGGTCATCCAGCGATAGTTATCATAAACCGGAATCTCTTTATCAATCAGTAATATAATATTACGGTTTCTCTTTCCGTCAAAACGGCTCCCCTGCTCTGATTGGATCTGATCATACAAAACTTTTCCATTCTGAGAAGCTTTTTCAAAATATTCAAAATAAAATGGCAATCTTCCCCCATGGGCTCTTGTAAAGTTACTTTTTGTCGCCTGAATGGTCGGGGAAATCTGCACACAATTCACATTCCCCGGCTCAATTTTTGCCTGCATGAGGAAATTTAAAACCCCATTTATCTCTTTTGCAATAATGCCAAGATAGCCAATCTCCTTTTGCAGGATGATTGGCTGTTCTGTTACAAATTCTTCATTTTCAAAATAGCGGACTCCAACAATGGAGAAAAAACTTCTCTTTCTGTTTAAAATCTCACCACGGTAATCATCATAAAACCAGAAAGAATCCTCGTTTACACTGGTTTCATTAATCTCCACTTTGGTTGTTTCATTTAATTGTTGAATCCAGTCAAGTAACTCCTTGGTAGAATTTACATTCCCTTCCCTATTACTCCAGGAATCTAACAATTTAAGCATTATCTGATTCATTTGCTTTCCTCTTTTTCCACATTAAGGGTATCACGCACGATGAACTGTGGTGTTGCATTAATACACATATAGATACGTCCTACATATTCCCCTATTAATCCTAATGACAATAAGAGTAGTCCTCCAATAATTAACAGTACCGCCATCAATGAACTATAACCTGCAGAAATGGACGGATGGAGTAGCTTATCTACGATAACATAGATAATTCCTATCAATCCGATTCCCGAAAAAAGCACACCAATCCCAGCCGAAATACGAAGGGGTTTTACGGAAAAGGCTGTAAATCCGTTCATCCAAAGGTTAATAAGCTTACCTAATGTATATCCTGATTCCCCTTCTAAACGGTTATTATGTTTAATGGTTGCATTGGTAATACTTTTTGTTGTCCTAAGCACCAATCCCCAGATATACGGAAAAGCATTTTTATACTGACAGATTTCCTTAATAACGGCTTTTCTTGCCACAAAGAAGCTTGTAAGCTGCAAATCCTTAGGTTTTCCAAGTAAGGACTTAGACATCATATTATTTAACTTTGTACCTAATTTACGGAAAATACTGTCTTTTCTTTCTTCATATTTTCCATATACTACATCGAAGCCTTCTAACAGCTTATCCATAAGAATGCTTGTCTGGTCTACAGGAGTCTGTCCGTCATCATCAATGGTCGCCACATAATCGCCGGTACATACATTATAACCTGCCATAAGGGCGGCATGCTGTCCAAAATTACGAAGCAATCGTACTGCCTTAATTCTGCTGTCCTTATTGGTTAATGCTGTAATAACATCCCATACATTGTCCGGAGAATTATCATTCACAAGAACAATCTCTATCTCATACCCTGTATAGCTTTTTTCAAAATTATAAATATCCTGTATTACCTTTTCAATGGTATTTTCAGAACGATAACATGGAATCACAAATGATATCTTTTCCATGACAAACCTCCTTAGGTTATTGTATTTCCACATCCGAAAGCTTTACTACCAAAACCCCGTTAATCATCTGCACGGAATCTGCTGCGGGATACATACCCATCTTCTGATATGCCTCGTCGGACTGTATTTGTTCAATCTGTTCTTCCGACGCAAGGGTTACCGGAAAATGGAAATAATACTGCATAAAACGGGCAATTCCCGGTGCATTATAATTGGGCTCATAAGCTGTTCCCCGCATTTCGGCGAGATCTTCAAACTCTTTCAGCACTACTTCATAATTACCAAACAATTCTCCGTCTGTCACAAAATATACCGGAGTTTCAGCACTCCACCCCTCTGTAGCTTCCATTTTTGCCGCCACACGATTCAAATACGAGGTAGTCTGTTCAGTCGCAGCATGGGCTCTATAATATGCCTGATTGTCTATCACATAATCATGTCCGATGTGAAGGGCAATTCCTATGGTAATCACCCATAAACATATTTTTTTACCTATACATGGTTCTGTATCCTTTCCTTCCATGCGGTCAGCTATAAATAGGACTAACACCCACAAAAGTACCAAAGAATACATCATATACCGGTCTACACCTGCTCCCACTCTGTCTGCAAGCAAAACAGGTAATCCGTTCATTCCAAGGGGAAGCAGCACAAATAACAGAATTTTTAATATTCCCTGACTTTTTACGCCACCCTTAAAGCTCTTTATAACCGAACACAGAATGTAATAAATCAGACTGATTGCCAACAATATATCAATTACCACCCACACATAAGAAAAAAGGTATTTGGTCGTAAAGAAATACTCAAGGAAATAGATATAGGAATATACCATTCCTTTGGCAATTCCCTTTGGTGTAAAACTTGTCATCTCATTAATACCATGATAAGAGGACAAACTATAATCAAACAAAGCGGCGCTTACTTTAACACCAATATAATAAAAGATAAATCCGCCCACAAGAATGATTAAATATTTTCCGATTTTAGGAAATAAATCCTTCCATGATTTACCCTGTTCATATACGTCTCTAAAAATCACAAGGAACATAAAAGCAATCGTAACAGACACATAAGCCTGATGGATTGCCAAAGACAGACCTACCATCACAAGTCCTGCAAAATGCCCCCATTTCTTTTTTTCTGTCAGATATACTGCCAAGACAGCAAGAAAAACGGACAAAAACCACGCATCTCCAAGCTGGGTAAATGTCATAAAGCTTGTAATAGCAGGAAAAACTACCAACACACATCCTGTCAAAATAGCATACAGTTTATTAGTAATATCTAAAACACTTACTATCATTCCTGCTGCCAGTGCAATCAAGACAATACCTATGATGCCGGTTACCATCTGCATACTGTAGTTATCACCCACCAGCTGACCGATAAAACCCACAAACCAACGTCCTTCTGCCATTCTTCCCAAGGTCATCTCTTCCTTGTCTAAAAACAACACCGAAAACTCATTGTAATTAAACACTTTGTTCGTCAAAACAAAAAGATGGGTAATAATTCCTACAACCATTGCCACAACCATGGCATGGAGTGCATTCTTATTCACTTTTTTGAACCAATTACTAATCGCAACTGTTGGCATTCTTGTCCTTTCATGCGCTTTTAGCGCATATCATAATGAATATTGTAAATTGTATAAAACGGCTTCATACCAAGAGAAGCCCATGTTCTTTGTGAAATATAATTATCTAACTGTGTACTGGAATAAAAGAATTTATTTCTCTTATTAGCATAACGGATTAACTCTGATGCCATAAGTTTATAAATTCCGTATCCGCGGCACTTATCCGAAACCGCTGATAACTCCCAATCCATCCCTGTTTCTTCTTCGTGAAGAATACAAAATCCTACTATCTTATTATCTTTTCTTGCAAGAAGAATTTTCTTCTCGCTTTCTTCTGTCAATTCTGATTGAATCCAATTCTCGTAAATATCTCCGGCTTTCATATCCGTAACACCTGAAATATGATACTGCCCCTGATACTCTCTAAAGGAATCTCTTGCAAGAGCTAACACTTCTTCTCTGTTCGCAAGAAGTTCCTCTTTATTTGCAAAGTAAATCTGTAGATATTCCGGCACTTCCGGAAGAATGGTACGAACGCCCTCATCAGAATAATAGGTTGTTCCACCACAAAAAATACCCTTGTCCGTTATTTTTTGGAATGCTTTCATAGCATCCACCACATGCCCCGGCAATCTCAACTGATAATACACCTTTTCTGACTTAAGCCTTGTTTCTAACTTTGCAAATAACTCTTCCATTATCTGCTGTTGCTTTTCCTCATGCAAAGTATCAACACAGCTAAAGAAAAAACGAACCACCTTAACAGGCATATCATATAGCTTAACTAAAACCCCATTATCATGAATTAGGAAACCAAAAACTTCTCCGTTCCATTCCACATACTCCGTCATAGAAGCTTTGCGGTTTATAATCTCATCATGCAATTTTTCATATCTTCTGTTACCAAAGGCCTCTCCCATTAAAAAGAGGTCGTCAATGTATGGAACTTTAGCCATGCTTAACTCCAATCACTCTTTAATACAACACTTGTTACTCTAGTGTAGACAGATGCTTATTTATTCTCGGAACAACTGCCTCTTTCATATTTCTTATACTTTCCTCTTCACTTAAATCGCATGGTAAATTACTATAAGAAACATAGATATTTGTATAAACCTTCAGTTCATCAAATGCTTTTAAATACGCCCTGACATCTTGTTTATCTATCTTATAATCTTCTTTAAGCTGTTCTACTGCTTTTCTGACATCCTCTCTGCTTCCACACACAAAAGTACCCGGTGCTCCGACAAAGGGACCGTTTCCAAATGCAAAAACAGGTTTTAAGTTAAAAATGGACTCCTGAATAATACTTCCGTTACAGGTAGCTGTTGCCAAGCTCTTCTCCATTAATTCCAACGAATTCATTGAAGTATGAATAAGTCGTACATTTTTGGTATTCTTAAGAGTGTCATAAAAGTTTTTGGTTCTACAAGCCTGAACATAATGATCTTTTACCCACAGTTCAATTCCTTGCTTTTCTAACTCTTCTGCAAGTAATGCGATTACCAATTCCTGCTCTACAAATACACCTGCCAAAGGAAGCGTTGTAGCTTCCGGTTGATAATGAAGGAAATATATAACATATGGCTTAGAATAATCTGCTTCCTCAGTTAATGAATTAAAATAGTTGATATCCCGCATCTGTCTCTGCTTAATACGGGCTCTTTTCACATAATCCAAATCTTGTCTGATAATTGCCTTTTGTTTCTTTATTTCTGCTCCATTAAATTTTAAGATTCCATTTAATACAAGCTTTTTAATTTTACTCTTATTACGTTTCCAGATACTCTTCTTGGTAAAGTACTGATAATAAATATTTTGCATGTTCTTTACATGTTTTTCTTTTTTGGTATTTCCATGCAAAAAACTCTTGTCTACATTTCTGTTTTCTAACAAAAGGGCCTGATAATATTTTTCAACAGGCTCTGATAAAGAAAAATCAGTTCCTTTACGGCATTCTTCATATTTAGCCTGTAACTCTTCATTGATTTTATACATATCAGGAGCTGATATGTAATGATGCCTGATGCTGGTCATTTCAAGCACCATTAATCCGCACCCATAAATCTTTGCTAAGGCATAAATGATATAATCATGACAATGATGCGGCACACATACCTGCACCACATAGTTAATCTGATGGCTCACAAACATGTGATTCCAAAATCGCAAATGATTTAAGTATAATCGCTTACTCTCATCATAAGTATAGATATCACGTTCCATATTTCTTACAAGCATTTTCATTGCCGTAGATTCATAAGGAAGCATCTTTTCTAAAATCTCTTTATCCAAAGGTAACAAAGAATTCATATCATAATATTCTTCATAACGGTTACGTTCGCAGATATCATAATTAATGGGAATATACTTGTCCTCATCATATACATCCAAATCATCTGCTGCTTTTACTGTACAAATACATTTATTAAAATGAACTTCATCATCAATGGCTTGTAATAGTCTCGACTGGTATCCGCCAATAGAGTCAACACCCTCAAAAAATAAATTCAGTTCCATCTTATTACCTGCTTTCTCTGGTAATCTTTCCATTTTCAACTCTATATATCACATCACAATTCTCAATAGTTTTAAGTCTGTGTGCTATAATAAGCATGGTTTTCTTACCATGAAAATGATTAATTGCTTCCATAATGGCAGCTTCCGTGTCATTATCAAGGGCAGAAGTTGCTTCATCAAGAATCAACAATTCCGGATTATGGAATAACGCTCTTGCAATTCCGATACGCTGACGCTGACCACCTGATAATCTGACACCGCGTTCACCAACCTTGGTATCCAAGCCATCCGGTAACTGTTCCACAAACTCTCTTAACTGAGCTTCCTCTAACACTTTCCATACGCGCTCATCTTCAAAAGTTCCTTCCATATAACCAAAGGCTACATTAGCACGGATGGTATCATCAATCAGGCTGATGGTCTGAGGAATATATCCGATGTTAGCAAGCCACGAAGCATAATCCGCCTTAACATCTTTACCATCGCATAAAATAGTCCCTGATTCTGCTTGGAGTAAGCCTAACAGGATGTCCACGATAGTGGTTTTTCCAGCTCCGGAAGAACCTACGATTCCTACGGATTCTCCTACCTTCACTTCCATGTCTGCATTTTCAAAAATATACTTATCTGTATTTTCATACTTAAAGGTAATACCCTTTAATGTAATCTTTTCTTTTAAAGGCATAGGAACCTGCTTTGAATCAGCATCCTTCACGCCTGCTTCATTCATTTTCATAAACTGGGCAAAATCTGCATTTGCCGCAATATACTCTAACGCCGGTTTATAATACTCTGCATTAGCAAGATAGGTACTTACTCTGCTGGCACAAGGCATCAATCGCATAGCCACAAGAGCAAACGCCGTAAGCTGTGGTAACATTGCCGTAAGCTCACCACCTGCCATAATCATCACCGCCATATATACAAGAATACCGCTCATGCATGCTGCTTCCACGACTAACTTGGGAATAGAGCTAAACACATTGTTATCCCTTACCAGATGATAATACTCTTTCCCATGAAGCTTATAGGATTTCATAAAAGAATCCTCTTTTGCAAAAACCTTAACATCCTTAATACTTGTAACGGATTGCAGAATACTCTTATACATAAGGCTCTGCTTAATTCTGCTGTTTTCCCCAATCTTGCGGATTCTCTTTTTTAGGACAAAATTGCTTCCAAACATAAAGAAGCCCATAACCCCCACTACAACAACGGTCATCAAAACATCCGATATTAAGATAACCATTCCCAAGCATAACGCCACCACAACTTCTGTAAGAATCTGCAAATACTGTAATAACAGTGAAAATACACTGGAAGAGTCTCCGTAAATGGTACGGAGTAAATCCGATGTGTTGGCCGTCAAAAAGAAGGAATAGGGTTTATTCAAATACATCTGTAACAAATCTCTTGATGTACGGTACTGACTATTTGTGATAAAGCTGTGCTGTACATAGTAAAGCACTAACATGTATACATTTTTAAGGATAAACATGGCTGCTAATGCAAACAGCATGATAATTACAAAAGTACGCAAGTCAGGAATGTTAAAAAGGTCACTGATAAATACTACTAATCCATTCTCTGTAAATGCATTTTCTTCCGTAATGGCTGTAACAAGAGGGAATATCAAAGACACGCTGAAGGTCTCTAATAAACCGCCTATTACTATCATTACCGCTAAAATAGCCACACGGCTTTTCTGTTTTTTATTTAAAACTTTGCCTAATTTCTTAATTGTTTCTAACATATCTCTCCCAATAAGAGTTTCTTATTTTTTTATCTTACGAATCAGAAGTTCTACCATAAGTCTTGGAAGTCCAAGGATTCTTTTGATTTGTTTTAGCCACTTTTTCTCACTGTAGGTACGCTGTAAATAACGTTGCATCACAGTATCATTAGCCACATTCTTACGCTTATTGCGTGCCCTCAAGGCTTTTTCTTCCTCTGAGGCTATCTTATCATTATACTCCTTATGAAAGTCTTCATCCAGAACTTTTGCATAAGACACCACTAAATCTTTATTATTTCCAAGGAACTTATGAAGCTCTTCCATTTCTGCCTCTGACATATGATTCAAATGAAGGCATAAGGTATCATAACCCGTTACTGCTTTGGGACTTGATATCTTACACGGAATAAATGTAAGACCGCTTCTTTTGTACGGCTCGCTTGCATAACCATCTGTTACATACTGAAAATCCAGTTCTTTTAGTGCCTTCAATGTATTCTCATCAAAGGTATGTCCCGGAGCCATGAATATTGTAGCATAGATGCCATGACTTTGCAAAATTTCCTGTCCCCTTTTTAACCGGTCAAACTGAACTTCGTACGGTAATCCGGCAAACTCCGAAAAACGATGCAAACCCAGTAATCCGCCGTTTTGGGAATCATACACATGAGTATACCCATGTTGTGAAATACTCCACCCGTCTTTTTGCAGTTCTAAGATATACTCCCAGAAGTCAGCGCGTGCCTTTCCCACCTTTAATTTGGGATCCTGATTATCAGGCACCACACCTATCAAAGGTTTTATTCCATATTTATCAAATATTGCTTTCAGCCTTTCAAATTTACCCCAATCCATATCGGGGGTAATATCATCCAGGCGTATGGTAAGCACTGATTTACCCATTTTTTATCTCCAACACCTTACTTGCGATTTGCAAGCATCCATTGCTCTAACATTAATACGTTCCAAAGTTTTTCTGTAAAAATGCCTTTATCGTTAAAATCGCGCCACATTTGCTCAATTAGTTTTACATTCAGATATTCTGACAGATATTGTTTTCCGTCATGCAAAATATCTTCTGCCCAAACATGCATTTCGCCTTGTTTTAACCATTCTGCCATTGGCACACTAAAGCCCTTTTTAGGACGTTCCATCATTTCTTTTGGAACATAGCGGTATAACACATTCCGCATAGCCCGCTTGGTAACACCCTCTGCATATTTATATGCAAGAGGTAATGTCCATGCATATTCCACCACATCCTTATCCAGTAACGGAATTCTTGTTTCCAAAGAATAAAACATTCCTGCTCTGTCCACTTTGACCAAAATATCGTCCGGGTGATACTGTAATAAGTCCATGAGCATCAGATTGTTCTCTACACCTTCCAAATACCCCGTTTGATATGCGGAATTCATACAAGTTAAAATGTGATGCTTTCCAAATTGGTATCCGCTTTTGGGTTCATGCTTAGCAAGGTAAAGAGTTTTGGAGTCCTCTAATCCTTTTCTTGCATGTTCTTTTTCTTCACTTTTGATGGTAAAAAAGTTGGCCATCTTATAAAGTGTATCTGAATTCGGTCCCGCAAGTTGTCCTGCCACTGTACCGGACAGTTTCCTTATGGCTTTCGGTATCTTTCCAAAGCGGTTCTTAAGTTTTTCCATTTCACTTCTTGCAACACCATATGCATTGTAACCGCAGAACAATTCATCTCCGGCGTCACCGCTAAGACTTACCGTTACATGTTGTCTTGTTAGCTTACTTACCAACATGGTAGGTATCTGGGAAGAATCAGCAAATGGTTCTGTATAAGCTATAGGCATATGTTGCAAAACTTCCATTGCTTCTTTTTTGCCAACATATAATTCTGTATGCTCCGTACCTAAATGCTTGGCTATCTCACCGGCAAATTCTGCTTCATTATACCCTGCCACCTCAAAACCAATGGTAAAGGTTTTCACGGGGCGTTCGCTCTGACTCTGCATAAGACTTACAATAAGAGAGCTGTCAATTCCGCCTGACAAAAAGGCACCAAGGGGAACATCCGCAATCATTTGCTCCTTAATAGCACCCTTTAACAAACGTTCCAGTTCATCCGAAGCCTCTTCTTCACTTCCTGTAAACAGGTTCTTTTGGCCACGCAATGCCACCTCTTTCATATCCCAGTAAGCTTCTATGTCATATTGCAAAGTTGCAACATCTAAAGTCAGGATTTTACCCGGTTCCAATTTATAAATCCCCTCATAAATGGAATAGGGGGCAGGAATATATCCATATTGAAAATATAGTCCCAATACTTCCTTATAAATCGGAGCATCAAAGCCTTTTAATGCCTTAATACACGCAAGATCAGATGCAAAAACAAAGCTGCCGTTTACCATGCCAAAATAGAGTGGTTTCTCTCCCACTCTATCTCTTGTCAGATATATTTTTTTCTCTTTTCTGTCGTAAAGAGCTAATGCAAACATACCCTTCATATAGGAAAGGGCTTCTTTTACGCCATAATGTTCAAAGGCCTCTAAGATAACCTCTGTGTCAGAGGTTCCGCGTAACGTTGACAGCACACCTTCTGCTGCCATCTTGGCCTGCAATTTCTGATAATTATAAATTTCCCCATTGTAACAGATAACAAACCGTTCACTATGGGATTTCATGGGCTGAGCCCCATTCTCACTTAAGTCTACAATAGACAATCTTCTATGACCGAAAATAACTCCATGCTCTTTATCCAAGTAATAGTCACCGGCGTCAGGGCCTCTATGGTGCATGGCTTTATTCATTTGTAAAATATTATCGACTGCATGCTCATCACACCGCACAATTCCTGCAATACCGCACATATTACTCCTTTCCTGATTACATAAAGCTTATCAGTATCTTAAATAACTTAGCTTTCAATCCTCTCACTTCTTCTCCATGATAGAACACTGCCGGAGTCCCTCCGAAAGACTCCTTAAACTCGGTAATATTGGCAACCTCCTCACCTTTTCCCGCACCACCCCAGTCATAGGTATCTATTCCCATATCTTTATACTGAAGCATGTCCACCTTATGTAGATAGCGGTTTGCCATTCCCACAACATTGGGATTAACTCCTTCAATCACGCGATACAAAGACGCTGAATGAAAAAGCCTTGCATATTTATCTGTAATCACGTGGGTATGATATACCACCGGAATATCATTTAAATACGCCACATGAATCGACAATGCCCCTGCATCACGGTATCTTTTTAATTCTTCTGAAAGTTTTTCCTGATTGACTGATTCATAACCCTTACTTGCATAAAACTCAGAATAAAAAATAACAAATTCCTGTATCTTTTCATCCGTAATATCCTGTTTCTGGATACAAGTAACCGTTACCCCCTCTCTGGGAGCACGATTTACCTTGTACTTACAGTTTTTGGCAAATCGGGCAATGATTTCTTCCTCACACTCTGTCAAATCTGTAAGTAAAGTATCAAAGGATTCTGTTTTTTTCCCAATTGGTTTTATGGACTGATAATACCGTATAATGCCCTTTTTCTTCAATGTTTCATCGGCATACCAACAGTCAATAAACTCAATTCCATGCTTTTTTCGACTTATTGTAAGCATACGTCACCTTTCACTCCCAAAATATTACAAAGAAAACTCATCAAACAACAACTCCTGATACTCCTTGTCATTCGCTTCTTTCAATATATCTTCTGTTCTGCCCAGCTCTGCCAGCCGGCTGTTGAGATGATTAAGAAGTTGCTTTGTATCATCTGATACATTACACTTTGTTCCCTTCGTATTATAAAACACTTTTATGGAACCATCTGCAAACCCAATGTCTTTTTCCTTATTTCATCTTAGACTCTAAATATTCCTGCCACATAAGATTTACTTTATCCGGATCCATCTCCTGTGCTTTTTCGTAAGCCTTTCTGCCAAGCTGCTTTTCAAGTTCCGAATCTGTTAATATCTTACGAAGTGCGTCTGCCGTGGCATCCACATCATTCACAGGAACCAACAGACCGTTTTCATTCTGCCCCAACAAATCTTTCGGTCCGCCACACGGACAATCAGTAGAAACAACTGCTAATCCTAATGCCATAGCTTCAATCAAGGCATTAGGCATTCCTTCCATAATGGAGGGCAGTACAAAAATTCTATCACGGTCAATCTTATTGTATATTTCATCTGAAAGTCCCATAAAATGGATGCGCTGCGCAAAAGGGCTTTCCTGCACATAGTCTTCCCATTTTTTACGGCTTGGACCATCTCCATAAAGGGCAAGTTCCATCTGTGGGAATTCCTCTGCAACCTTCTCAAATGCTTTAATCAGCATAATTTGATTCTTATTATCATCCAGTCTTCCTACCGTTACGATTCTGTTATTACGCACTCCGTCATAATAAGGTTTGATAAACTGTGTTTTTAAAGAATTCGGGAGAATCACAGCTTTCTTTTGAACCGCAGGCTTAAAATATGCCTTAGCGTCCTGTGTCTGTAACACCACTCCTGCTGCCCTCTTAAACATAGGATTTACAAGGAGTGACATACTACGGCTCTTATATTCACGTTCCGGAGCACTTCTTACGGATACCACTACCGGAATCTTAAGTTTCTTTGCCGCGCGGATTGCCATAAAATTGTTTTTCCCATTCAGTGACAGTACAATATCCGGATTCAGTTCTCCAAAAATTCTACGAAGTTTTTTGATTCTTCGCAAAAGATTACGCACTCTACTATGTGTTATTTCATCTCCTTCAATATCCGCAAGTATACGTAAGATGGAATCCGATATTTCATACTCTTCTTCTCCCTTAAGCTTTGTCACAATAGTAACTTCCCAACCAATAGAAGAAAAATATTCTGCCAAATTAACTGCTACATGTTCTGTACCACCTTTTATAAGACTTCCTAAATAGAGTACGATTTTTCGTTTTTCAATGGTATTTAGCCACATTTTATTAACCTCTTGTGGATTTAATATATCTTGAATCTTTGCTGCATTGCGCCCCATTTCTTCTGCCATTTCAGGTGAAGCTAACACCCTGTCCATAGCCATCGCCAAAGAATCTACTTCTCCCACCGGTACTAATAATCCATTTTCTTCATCCCTGATTATCTCGCGCGGCCCTCCACAGGGGCAGTCCGTAGAAATCACCGCAAGCCCCAGAGACATAGCCTCTAACAATGCATTGGGCATTCCTTCAAAATCAGAAGATAACACAAATAATCTTGATTTATATATTTTCTCTTCAATATGACTCTGTTTTCCCTCAAAGAAAACACAATCAGAAATATTTAATTCTTCACTTAGGGCTTTAAGCTTTTCCAACGTATCATTTCCTTTAGGACATCCTCCATAAATGCGAAGGACCGTTTCTGGATGATTACAATGAATCTTCGCAAACGCTTTTATAAGCAAAGCGTGATTTTTTTGTCCATCGATACGCCCCACCGTAACAATTTCATTCGCTCGTTCCCCTTCATATCGTTCGACCATAAACTGTTCTGACAGTGAGTTTGGTAAAATTACTATTTTCTCTTGTAACCGTGACGAAAAATACTGCTTTGCTTCCCCCGTTTGAACAATAATTTTCTTAGCATATTTGAAATAATGTTTCATCAACACTCTCATTGAGCGTGTTGCATATTCTGTTTTAGGATCATTACGCACAGATACATACACAGGTATCTTAAATTTTTTTGCTGTCATCAACGCAAAGATATTCATCTTTCCTATAAACGAAACGATATAGTCAGGTTTCTCGTTTTCCCAAATCTTTTGTAAAAATTTATGTCTTTGGAATACATAACGTATTCTTCCCATTAACGAATTCTTCTTAATATCGTCTGTTATATATCTCTTAATGGAAGGTGACAGCTCATACTCTTCTTCGGCAACACGCGAGGTAACCATTATTACCTCATAACCCTGCTCCTTAAAATAGTGTGCCAGATTAAGTAGCACTCTTTCTGCCCCACCTTTTGACAGACTATTGATATAAAACGCAATCTTTTTCATCGATTTGCACACTCCATAAAATATGTTTCATACCATTCTTTTAACTTTTCTATATCATATCCTGCTTTTGCAATATTCTCACGTTGGCATGTGCGTCCGGAATGGTCTGAATCTGCTTGTAGCGCTAAATCATAAGCTTTCTTTGCCCATTCAGAAGACGAACTATTCAGTGAATAAAAATACACTAATCCATCTGTCACCTTAACATCTCTTGTAATAGTATCAGATACAAGACACGGTAATCCGGCAGCTTGTGCTTCTATAAGAGTTAACGGCAATCCCTCAAACAAGGAAGGAAATACTAATACATCCATACACGACATAAAGTCAGCCACATCATATCGCACACCCGTAAAAATTACTTTATCATGAATTCCTAATGCTTCCGCTTCTTTTTCTATCTGTTCTCTAAGCTTTCCGTCACCTATGCACAAGAATCGGGCAGCCTCATCCAGCTTACTAATATCCTTATAAACCTTCAATAAGAATGAATGGTTTTTTGATTCAATAAAATTAGCCACATGACCGTAAACATGGCAATCGTCCAGCGAAAACTCTTTACGGATCCGTTCTCTGCCCGAAACATGATAGCTATATGCTTCTATATCGATTGCATTGTGTACCACACGAAATTTCTTATTCTTACCAAACATCCATTTTCCGGCTTCTTGAGAACAGGCAAAATATTCTACCTTCCCTAACTTTAACATTACCCGTCCTATTTTATGCATTAATTTCTGGGGATCAGTAGTATTATGAGAATGGCAGATTACCGTTGCTCCCGCCCATCTGGCAGCATATATTTGCGGTGCAATTAATGCATTCGGAGTATGGCGCACTACCACCTTATACTGTTTTTCTTTTACTAACTTATAAAGCTTTCTAAGATTCGCAAACGGTTTAGATGTCAATCGCGGAAGTTCATAAATTCTACCACCCATTTCACGGATTTGTCTTGTATAATCATTTTCTAATTTCATATGAACCACAAAGTCAAATTGGATTTTGTCTCTGTCTATATTCCGATATAGATTCATAATGAAGTTTTCCATTCCGCCGGGGTGCATAGAGCCTACGATATGAAGTACTCGAATCATTGATTCATTACCTTTCTACAAATTCGCTTTATACCAATCAATTGCAAGAGCAATCCCTTTTTCAAAATCATAATCAGGATCATACCCTAATAATTCTTTTGCCTTAGAAATATCGGCATTGGAATGTTTAATATCTCCTGCTCTGTCAGGGCCAAAGTTAGGCTCCACATCCTTACCAAGAGCCTTACACAAATCATAATAAATATCTATCAGATATTCCCTGCCGCCATAAGCAATATTAAATGCATTGCCTGCTGCCTCACTGCTTGCAAGGCAAGCCTTTAAATTTGCCTCAATTACATTGTCAATATAAGTAAAATCCCTGGACTGTTTACCATCACCGTTAATGGTTGGCACTTCATCATTCAACAACATTCTGATAAACTTAGGAATTACCGCCGCATACACACCATCCGGGTCCTGTCTTCTGCCAAACACATTAAAATAACGCATTCCATACGTATCTAATCCATATAATTTTTTATATAATTTACCGTATTCTTCACAAACATGCTTCGTAAGAGCATAAGGAGACAAAAGATTTCCTTCCTGACCTTCTTTTTTGGGTAATACAGGATGATCTCCGTAAACAGATGAACTGGATGCATACACGAATTTCTTAACACCCTGGATTCTTGCCGCTTCCATCATGTTAAGGGTTCCACGGATATTAATTTCTTCATAGAGAAGAGGCATTTCAATACTTCTGGGCACACTTCCCCAAGCCGCCTGATTTAATACATAATCCACTCCTTCGCAAGCAGATATGCAGGTATCTAAATCCCTGATGTCGCCTTTGATAAAGGTATAATTCTCCCTATCCATCAGAAAATCAACATTTGCCTGCTTACCTGTTGACAGATTATCAAGACATTTTACTTTATATCCCATATCCAAAATCGCTTCACACAAGTTAGAGCCGATAAATCCTGCCCCGCCTGTTACTAAAAAAACTGATTCTTTTGGAAACTGTAAGTGTTTATAGCCCATAACTCTCACTTCTTTCTATCATCAATAATGTTTATTCTTTCAACATTTTAACATCATATTATCATACCATTTATAGGCATTTTTTTCAACCAAAGAACGTGGCAAAGATATTTGCAAATATACTTGAAATATGCTATACTCAACAAACATCGTTTCTATCGGATTCTTCCGATATGTTTTCAAATCTACATTCATTTCAAAGGAGGACATTCTATGTCAAAAAAACACACAAATCTTGTACCCTTTTCATCTCTCGAAGAAGCAACCGGCGCTCTTCCCTTTACCATGACCAATGACTATCTGTTTAAGGTGGTACTTCAGGAAAACAATCATGTATTATGCGAGCTGATACGCTCCCTTCTTCATTTTCCAAAAGAGTACGAGATTACCGCCGAAATCCAAAATCCCATTATACTGGGACGATCTGTTGAAAACAAAGAATTTATTCTGGATATCAAGGTCATTGTGAACCGTTCTAAAATTCTAAACCTTGAAATGCAGGTAAAAGACGAACTCAACTGGCAGAATCGTTCCATATCTTATCTTTCCCGTTCCTTTGACCAGACAAACCATGGTCAAAAATATAATGAGATTTGCCCTGTCATACATATCGGCTTCCTTGATTTTACCCTCTTTAAAAATTCTCCCAGATTCTATTCCACTTATAAGCTTATGGAAACTGAAACACATCAGATTTATAGTGACAATTTCGACCTGCGTGTGTTAGACTTAACTAAGATGGATTTAGCAACTGAAACCGACAAAAAGTGGCAGCTTGACTATTGGGCCGCTCTTTTCAAAGCAAAAACATGGGAGGAATTGAAAGCTATGGCTAATACCAATGTATTTATGGATGAAGCATGTCAAACCATCTTTAAAATGACCGCTGATGAATGGGTACAAAAATGCTGCTATGACAGAGAAGATTATCTGGCTTCTATTGCGTCCTATCAGGATTTGTTAAAAGAGAAGGAAAACGTGATTGCTGAAAAAGATTCTATTATTAGCGAATTACAAGCTAAAATCGCCGAACTCGAGGATAGAAAAAAATAACTGTCAAACCAAAAACATCCCGACCGCCTTAAAAGGTAGTCGGGATGTTTTTCATCATTTTATGTTTTCTTCTATGGTTTTCAGATATGCATCCACCACAATTTTACGGTCAAACTCCCGTTCCATCTTTGCTCTTGCAGCCATACCCATCTGCTTCTTTTGCTCATAAGACATCTCTAAGAACTGTCTCACTGCACGAATCAAATCCTCTGTATCCTGCTCTTTTACCAAAAGTCCCGTTACTCCATCATTAATGGTGTCTCTACACCCCGGTCTGTCCGTGGTGATTACAGGCCTTCCGCTTGCGGCACTTTCCAAACATACATTTGACATGCCTTCCGGATAAAAAGAAGGATGAATAGTACAAAAGCTTTCTCTTACAAAAGGAGTGATATCCTTTTGCATTCCTTCAAATTTAAGCACACCTGCTTCTTCCAGTTTTCTAATCTTATTACGATAGGAATCCGGTTCGTCATCATTATCCTCACAGAATCCTAAAATATGAAACTCCGTATTAGGATATTCCCGTTTGATAACCTCTGCCATTCCCATAAACTGGTCAATACCTTTTTCCTTTAATACCCTTGAAATAAATAACATGGATACAGGTGCATCCGCTGCAGGATACTCAAGATATTTGAATCTATCAAGATTCACTCCGGAACCCGGGATTCTCTTATGTTTATCTACCGCTATTCCCTTATCTTCGAAATACTTACGGTTTGTATCATTCTGGAAAAAGAGTGCCGAAACTCCCCTCATGGCATGACGATACATACGGATGGTTAATTTCTGCAACAAACCATCACCTTCTACCGCTGTTCCAAGTCCGGTAATATTGGTAATATAAGGAACTTTTGCCTTTGCAAGCGCCGAACCACCATAAATATTAGGCTTAATGGTATAAGTTAATGCCACGTCAGGTTGTACCTCTTTAATAATCCGCTTATAACGTTTCATTAGCTTTAACTCTTGAAAAGGATTCATACCGCGCCGCTCTAACTTGGTCTCATGGAAAATACATCCCATTTCCACCATCTTAGGCACAAATTCTCCATCTGGAAGCGCAATATGCACTTCATAAGGAACCGCCAGTAACGCTTCCAATAATTCCCGTCTGAAATTATATAATCCAACATCAAGGTTGGCAATAATCAATACTTTTTTCATCTCTACGCCCTATACCTTGGAAAGAATCCCGTTTCCGGGTCCGCGTTTACTTCCTCACACAAGCGTTCATAAACATCAGGCATAAACATTTTCTTTCCAATGCTAAACTGTGTATCTTCTTTACGGTTAAATTCCTTTTTAAAATGGTACAATCTATCTTCCCTGCTGCCAAGTCCGCCACCCAGATGGAAGGTTTTCATACCGTTTTCGCTTCCCCAGCACGCCGCTTTGTATAATAATAAATTAGTCGGCGCATAAGTCTGGTATTCACGGACAGATGCGGACAGATGATAATGCATAGCGCCCTCGGAATAAAGAATCAGGGACATTGCAATAATAATATCATCCTTCATGGCATAGAAACATTGCACGTGCCCATTTAAATCTTGTCTTACACTGTCATAAAAAGCTTTATTAAAATAATAATAAGAATCTGCCTGCACCTTATCCATGGTTGCATTATAGATTTCTTCAAATTTCTCATATAATTCAGGGGTATTCCCCATATGAATGGTTACACCGTTTTTCTCAGCTTTTCGAATCATATTACGGTTTTTACTGGTAATATTCTGCCAAATCACCTCATCCGATGTGGTGTCCAAACATACCGTATGTCCCAAATCAATAACCTGATAAAGGGATTCCACCTTGTGGGCATTATTAAGTACCGGATGAAAGCGGACAAACTCGGCTACCACATTATGTTCTAAGGCAAACCGCTCATAATCTTCCTTTAACTTGCAGACACATTCCTCAAGTTTTTCCTCAACTGAAACATCGCTTAATAAAAAACCGCCATAACCATAAGGTGTTACAAAATCAATATACTGTTTTAAATCTTCACAATTATTGGGATTAGGCACAGGACGCACCATTACCACGTTAAGGGCACGGAATCTCTCACAGCCATCCCTGCCGTTTGAATCACCGCAATCACCTTCGTAAAACAGACACCACGCTTCTCCGTCTCCGTTTTTTACAAAGCTTTCCACATATTCCGGCAGATAATATACGTCCGCCTTCGGAAAATACTGTAAAGCTTCTATCCACTTTTCCCTGGTTTTTAAAGTATAAATACTAAACTGTCCCATTTAATTCCTCATTCTTAGCGGCTCTGATTTCTGCCAGATTTCCTTCTATGGCATCTGTATCCACCGCAACATCATCTTTTACAAAAACAGCCTTTATGGTCCAAAAGAACACTTTTAAATCCATTAAAAAACCAATGTTCTCTACATACTCAACATCCTTTTCAAGTCTGTCATCCCACGCAATATAGTTACGACCACTCACTTGGGCAAGCCCCGTAAGACCGGGTCTTACCGTATGTCTTAATTGTTCCCGTTTGGTATAATAAGGAAGATAACTTACCAACAATGGGCGCGGCCCCACCACACTCATATCACCCTTTAATATATTCCATAATTCAGGAAGCTCATCCAAACTGCTTTTTCTCAAAAAATTACCAAACTTGGTAAGGCGTACCGAATCCGGTAATAGTTCTCCGTTTTCATCCCGTTCATCCGTCATGGTTCTGAATTTACGTAACGTAAAGATTTTTTCCTTATATCCCGGACGTTTCTGTTTAAAAATGACAGGACTTCCAAGCTTCGTGCGCACTAAGATGGCTACAACGAGAATAACCGGACTTAAAACAATAAGTCCGGTAAGTGATAACAATATATCCAATAATCTTTTTACTATCTTTCGATACATATGACCCCTTTCCTGCCAAGTGGTCCGGGCATTCATTTATTTTCCAAATAAACTTCGTACAATACTAATAATTAATTCCATATCTTCCTTGGTATTTTTCACATCACTCGGAAGACACACACCTCTGTTAAAGATATCTTCACCTACACTAATTCCATCTTTCACAGAAATAAAATCGCTGTTTTCAAATATTGGTTGTAAATGCATAGGTTTCCAGATAGGTCTGGATTCAATATTTTCTGCCGCAAGGGCATTCACTATATCCATTGGTTTTACATTACTTGAATCATCAATGGTAATACAGCTTAACCAACAATTGGAATCACCATCCGGATTCAGAGGATTCATGGTAATTTCCGGTATATCTGCAAAGGCTTTGCTATATTGGGCATAGATTGCTTTTTTAATCGCCTTATGCTCATCTAAATGTATAAGCTGTCCTCTTCCGATTCCTGCAGTGATATTACTCATACGGTAATTATATCCGATATGGGTATGATGATAATAAGGATAAGGATCCCTTGCCTGGGTAGCTAAGAATCTGGCCTTTTTAATCATCTCTTCATCATCTGATATCAACATTCCTCCACCTGAGGTTGTAATAATCTTATTCCCGTTAAAAGAATAAATACCAAACTTACCAAAGGTTCCCGTCTGTTTCCCTTTATAAGTAGAGCTTAAGGATTCTGCCGCATCTTCAATCAAAGGAACATTGTGTTCGTTACATATTGCCATAATCTCATCAAGCTTTGCAGGAGTTCCGTATAAGTGAACCACTACAACCGCTTTGGGATTCGGATATTTTTCAAAGGCCTTTTTTAACGCTTCCGGTGACATATTCCACGTATCATATTCAGAATCAATAAATACAATATTGGCCTTTTCATAAGCAAATGGGTTGCACGTAGCAGAGAAAGTTAAATCCTGCACAAATACGGTGTCACCCTGTTTCACATCGGCAAGAATTGCTGCAAGATGAATTGCTGCTGTACCTGCACTCAATGCCGCCGCATGGGCTGCTCCTGTATATGCGCTCATCTCTTTTTCAAAATTATCTACATTCGGCCCTAATGGAGCCACCCAGTTTGTATCAAATGCTTCTTTAATGAATTCCTGTTCTTCTCCGTGCATAGTCGGACAAGATAAGAATACTCTGTCTCTCATACTTCTATATACCTTCTTTCTATACCTGTTGTTTCGGCACATAGGTCGGAACAATCTCACGAATCATCTCGCGGATGTCATCCTCTTCATGAATGGTAGCTTCTTTTAACTGTTTTAACTGTACGAAGAATTTTTCTTCATCGATTTCAATAGGCTTTCCGATATGAATTAACTTATTGGCAGTATCCTTCATACCCTCTTCTTCCATCAGAAGCTCTTCATATAATTTTTCTCCCGGTCTTAGTCCGGTAAATACTATCTTAATATCTTCGTCAACCTTATAACCTGACAAACGGATAAGATTTCTTGCAAGGTCAAGAATCTTTACCGGCTCACCCATATCAAGAACAAAAATTTCTCCGCCCTTTGCATATGCCCCTGCCTGCAATACCAAAGATACCGCTTCAGGGATTGTCATAAAGTATCTGATAATATCAGGATGGGTAACCGTTACAGGTCCCCCCGCCTCAATCTGCTTACGGAATAACGGAATAACGCTGCCGTTACTGCCTAAAACATTACCGAAACGTACTGCAACAAATTCCGTATCATAATGTCTGTTAAAGGTTTGAATAATCATCTCGCAGATACGTTTGGTAGCTCCCATAATATTCGTAGGATTGACCGCCTTATCCGTAGAAATCATGACAAATTTTTTAACGCCTGCATAAGCTGCTGCCTGTGCAGTTTTCCAAGTTCCGAATACATTATTCTTAACCGCTTCGTTAGGGCTTGTCTCCATAAGCGGAACATGCTTGTGTGCTGCCGCATGGTACACAATGTCCGGTTTGTATTCTTCAAATATCTTATTCATACGATTGGTATTACGCACTGAAGCAATCAACACCACAAGGTCTAATTCCGGATGCTTAATCTTTAATTCCTGCTGTACATCGTATGCATTGTTTTCATAAATATCAACAATAATTAATTGCTTTGGCTGGTGGGTCGCAATCTGACGGCACAATTCACTGCCAATGGAGCCGCCGCCACCGGTTACTACTACAACCTGATTCTTCACATAGGTAAGAATGGAATCTAAATCAACCCTGATTGGATCTCTTCCCAATAAATCTTCCACGTCAACGTCACGGAGTTTACTGATATCCACTTCACCGTTTACAAGCTGATACATACCCGGTAAAGTTTTTAATTTACAGCTTGTCACCTGACAGATATCAATAATTTCTTTGATAACTCGTCTTGGTGCAGAAGGAATGGCAATAATAATCTCATCAATCTGATATAAAGCACAGTACTCTACAATTTTATCTCTTCCGCCGACAACCTTGATTCCCTGGACGTAACGCCCCCATTTATCCTGATTGTCGTCTATAATACACTTAATGGACATTGTACTATAGTAACTGTTGTTGATTTCCTTAATGATAACGTTACCGGCATCTCCTGCACCAATGACCATAACAGCCGTACCATTTTTCTTATTATGGCTACGGTGCTTATAATCCCTTGCAAACCTGTAGGAAAAACGGCTTAACATCGTTGCTGCAATCAGGCACAGTGCATAGATAAAATAATAGCTTCTCGGCACATGGTGCTTAGACACAAGTAACACTACCGCCTGAATGGCTGCACTAACAACACCTGCCACCAGAATATTCTGCATCTCCGTCACTCCGGCATAAGCCCAAAGGCTATGATACAGACGCAAAACATAAAAGACAATCAAAGTCGTAACCAGTGCTATGGGCAATATCCACCACACCGAATCGATGAACACATTCGGAATCTCACTAAGGTTAAACTCATACCTTAAAACAAGGGGTGCAAATGCCGAAAGAAAGATTGCCAATATATCAAATATAATCAGAAACACTCTTCTTGTAATTAACTTAGAATTTAATACCCTCTTTTTCATCATCGGGCTCCTTTATCACTTCTGTCTTTACTTTGAAAGTCGATAACAATGGTATTTGGGATAAAAACAATATAAATGTCATAGGAATGGTGGGATGATATACCATTTCCGTCATTCCCGCTGCCCCAAAGGTAATTATAACAATTAGCGGAAGCAAGGTAAAGACTTCCCACTCCCTTTTTTTCAGGTAATATCGGAGGCTTCTGATAACTCCCGTTACTCCTAAAATAAGAAACCAAATTCCTGTAAGGATTCCGCTGTCATGGGCCACCTGAATAAATACATTATGGGCATGTGCATAATCTTCATGGCCATTTTTTAACCAAATCTTATCATGTCCCTCCCATGTAAGATTTTGTAAATAATATTTCCAGATAGTTGTTCTTCCGCCGGAAGAATCTTCTGCTGCCACATTACCGATTTCCAGTAAAAGATTATAATACTCTTCATAGGTTAAATGGTCTGTCTCAACAATATCTCCATCATGGAATGTGGATACGATTCTGTCAAAACAAGTCTCTAACATTTTTTCAACATCAATATATTTGTAAGAATCCGACGAATCTGCATTATAAATGGACATTCCGTTCCATAATTCCTCGTATATTCCGATGTAAGGCCGTTTTACAATTGCAGGCACAATTCTTGTAACGGAATAGAATCCCGGAAACAATAAAACCGTAATCCCAACACCTGTGAGCAACATATATACTAATTTCTTTATCTGTTTTCGATACATGGTAAAGGAAAGTAAAATGACTAACGATACCAATACAACAATTCCTGTTAACATTGCAGTTCTTGAAACAGAAAATACAATATACGCATTGCATGCCGCAATCGTCATATAATAAAACCAATTATGTGTAAATCTCGAATCCTTCTTATACTCAATTACTAATTTTACAAGGCATACCGCCAACACCATGGAAAGATACACACCCCAGATTGCCACTGAAGTAAATACCCCGGGATATCTGGTATATATATATTTATGATATGGTCTTACCAATACAGCCCTAATAACTAAAACCCAAAATGACAATAATACCGCCCAACACAACTCATTGGCAATTTTATTCCACATTTCACCAATTCTCTTTTGTAAAAAGAAAATCCCAAAGAAAATCAAGGTCCACCACGTCCATGCCCTACCATTATTAAAAATAACCTGCATTACAAGGAAACCAAAGAAAACAATGGTATATAAAATATTCAATCGGGACATTTTTCTTCTGACCAGATTAATAACGGTCCTTACAAGAATAATTCCCCACAGCCATCCGAAAGTAATTGCCACGTAATACAAAGTGGTCATGTCCGCTGCATAAGTATGGGTTGCCATCCAGCCTGCGCAAAACAGCCAATACACCCCACTGAACACAAGGCTTACATAAGAAAATATCTCTTTTTTACTAAAAAAGGTTAATGTAAAAACACCAAATGCCACATACATGTAGCTATATCCCAACCAATGACCATAGTTAAGGCCTGAATTGAAATAGTATACATACAGGATAATATAAATGCCAGCAGTAATAACACGGATTGCGGACAATGCATATTCCTTCCATTTGCCTGCTTCTAACCGGGGAAGAATAGACTGAACCTTCCAAACAACGGTTAAGGAAAAAACTGCCAAAGACGCTAATCCAACTCCATAAAAACTCAAATCCAGAGTTTTAGTACCAAACCTTTTTTGAACCAATGATAAATACAGCAGTCCCAAAACAACCAACACTATCCCTGCTGTCAATATAACGCGTGCGAGAACATCTGCCTTCACCGTTTTTACTGCCATCTTTTCAGGCATAAACCTATAAACAAGCGTAATTAACACACCTGCAATAAAGGCAAGAAATAAGCCATACACCAATACCTGTGTCATTGAAAGGTCTGTTTTATAAACATAGCTGCAGGCAAGAGAGCCATTGGCATAGTTCGTCTGATTATAATTTAACCCAAGATTTTCCACAGGTCCCGCAAGCTGCATATCACGGTATGCAAGCTTAAGTCCTCCTGCCATCTCACCACTTACGGAAAAATTAAACTGATAGGTTGCCCCGGGAACAAGTTCTACATCTAAAACATAATAATCATAAGTACCGGTTAAGATTTCACCATAGTTTCTGCTTGCACTCTTAAGCGTTCCGCCCTTAGAATCTAATACCGCAACATGAAAGGTTGCATCTGACGAATAGTATTCAGGAAGACTGATAATAACCCCAAGCTTATGGAGATAATCATTTTGAGGCGTAAACACCTGGGACACCATATTGTTGCCGTCTAACGCATCCGTCTGTCTGTTATTTCCTCCAAGGGAATTGGAATGCACTTCATTGCGCACTCCACCTAAAAGCCAAATCCACGCAAAAGCACCCACTGCAAGGAAAATAATCAGTGCACATATTATATTTTTGAAAGATATTCTTTTTTCGCTTAACATTACAATTATCCCCTTGCCAGGTTATTTTAGTTTTTACGTATCTGATACAACGCAAACTGATTATGTTCAATACTGTAATTACCCACAAAAGTACGGGTTAGTCCATGACTCTGCATGATTTCTCCCGGAATTTCTGGTTGGAAGGTAGTACATAAAAACCACACATCATCAAAGTCACTGTTCCAATCAAAATCTTCTACATAGACCATATCCTCAGCATCGAAATAGTACATATAGATAAAGTCAAACATTTCGTAATTGTACATTACATAATCATTCTCACCTAAATGTTCATCAAAGAAAGCAATCATTTCCGGTGCTAAGGTAGAATCATACTCCGTATAATGAGTATCCGTATATTCTACGATTCCCATGGTTACCCAGAAGGCAATCACAAGGGCATACAGCTTCTTATCAAGCTTTGACAAAGTATAGGCTAAAAACAAAGCAAGTAACCCCATACAAGGAATTGCGTACCGGATAATAAAAATGGGACGAATCAACTCTGATAACAAGACTCCCATAAAAACTGTCCCGATTAACACCGTTGGAGCCAATAAAACAGCAATCAATTCTCTTCGTTTCTGAATTTTTTCTTCGTCACCGGCTTTGCGATTTTGAATTATAGCAGCCACAAAAAGAACAAATGCAATCAGGCATACCGTCTGAATCATCACAGGTGCATAAGGTAAATCTGTTTCAAAGAACCAATCCAGATATTCCCTTAACACTTTTTTGGTAATTTCAGAAATCCAATAACTTCCGCTGACTCCCGTTACCTGACGTATCATACTTGGAAGCCATGGTAAAAAGAGAACTACGGAGCCTGCTGCCATTCCCAGCCATTTTAACAGATCTTTTCTCTTTTCTTTTGTAAACACCAAAGCAAGGAAAAAGAATCCGTAAACCCAAATCGCTGATATAAATGTAAAATAATGCGTATACGCACAGGCAGTTCCCGAAAGCGCCACAATCACATAATATTTTATTTTTCCGGTTTCATAAGCATGAAATGCCATAAGCGCACAAAGGGTTAAAAACCACATTGCCCAGGAATACATTCTAACCTGAACCGCATATTCCATGGTAATGGGAAGCGCAGTTAAAATAACCACATATAACCACGCCACTTTATTTCCAAAGCGCTTCTTAATATATGTGGGACCTAATAATAAAGTAAGTACCATTGGAATGATGGATAATAACTTTAACATCCATAATCTGATTCCAAACAAATTAGAAAACGGAAGTAAAATCATATAGTAAAGCGGCGGATGCACATCTCCCGCCGTAAATTCCCACACTTCAGATACTGTCTTACAGTTCCTTAGTAAGTCAACCGTAAACGCCTCATCCGTCCATATATTGTGATTCCAGATAAGACTTAAATACACAAGACCAATGAATCCGCAAAGCGCGTACATCATAGCTGTTTCGTGGTGTACCAGCCACGAAAGCGGATATACTTTTTTATTAAGCCACTCTTTTTTTATGAATTTTCTTAAAATCAAAAAGAACACGAGGCCACCGAATACAACAATAACCCCCAACAAGAAAGAAACTGTACCGCCTAAAATAGTCACATACTGATAATCCGTAGCAAGTGCCAAAGCCCCCACTGTATCACCGTCATAGAGATAATATCCGTTTTCATCCCCGTACTCATTATCAACTGTATAAGCTACAAATTCAGGAATGGTATTTTCTGTTCCTGCATACTCAAGTACATAAGTATAGATTTCTCCGATTTTTAAATCTACATTTAACAAAAAGTAATAGTACTCATTTTCCGGCATCATGGATACTAATGTACTTGCCTTTGTGATTTCGTTATACTCCTCATCATAAAGAGTTAAGAACACTCCGGCATTTCCCGCTTCCGGGAATGCCTGGCTAATCTTAATACCCAGCGAATTAAGGTGCTCATGTTTTGCCATGAAAGGCTGCTTAATCAGCATATATCCATCCAAAGGATTGGATACAGTAAGTTCATTTCCTATGTTTTCATTCTGTCTGACAATCACATGATCTGATAATTTCCAAGCACAAAGACAGGCAAACACTACGCAAATAATCATGAGTGTTGCCAGGATGGTAATCCGTCTTATTCCCTTGTCACCGTCAATTCTTTGTACCATACTCTTCCTCTTTCACCGGTTCAATTACTTCTTTCACCAAATACTGTGGTGAATTATTCATACTGATATACATTCTTCCAATGTATTCCCCGATTAAGCCTAACATAATCATAATCATTCCGCAGAAAAATAAGATTGCAGCCATAATGGAACTGAATCCCAATACCACCCGCGGATCTACAAGCTTACGGATAATAATATAAATCCCATACATAAATCCCATAACCGCACTGAAACAGCCAACAAAGGTAGCTATTCGCAACGGTTTAATTGAAAACGCAGTAAATCCGTTAAACCATAATCCAAACAATTTACTGATAGTATAACCCGAGCTTCCTGTGGTTCTTTCCCTATGGGTCACTTCCACATTGGCAATATTCTTTGTTGCCCGAAGCACAAGACCGATTACATAAGGAAAAGAATTTTGATAAGTAAGCATATTATCTACTACAAATCTTCTTGCAGCAAAATAGCTGGTCACCTGTAAATCCTTTGGTTTTCCAAGCATAAATCTTGTCATTAACTCATTAATCTTTGTTCCAAAATTACGGAATTTAGAATGAAGCTTATTAGAATATTTTGCATAAACCACATCATAACCTTCTTCAATTTTTTCAAGAAGCTTATGAACCTCACATGCCGGTGTCTGCCCGTCATCGTCAAGGCATACCACCACATCTCCGCTTGATTGCTGCATCCCTGCCATTAAAGCAGCATGCTGTCCAAAATTGCGTGACAGATGTATTCCGGTTACGCGTGGATTATTGGCACAGATTTCACGAATCACACTAAGCGTATCATCCGGAGAATAGTCGTTCACCAAAATAATCTCATATTCATATTCAGAAAGTTTTTCCATGGTATCATCAATTTCCTGCACAACCCCTTGAATACTTAAGGCTGAACGATAACATGGGATACAAAAACTAATCTTTTTCATAATTCCTCCTATGGTTCTAAATTCAAAAGACGATATACAACAAAAGCCCCTTCTTCACTAAACGGTATTGTATCAATACGCACAGGTGCCGCCTTCGTTCCTTTCGAAGCATAATAATCCGATATCCACCTTACGTCACTATCCGCCTTTGCAATAAAGAAAATATTCTTTCCAAGCAAATAATCCTTTTCTACATTTTCTATTCCAAACAATGCAAGTTTTTCTTCTTCAATAGGGCTCTTACATGCCCAACCTCCTGCATAAGTATAATTAGCCAATGAATTATCTACACCTTTAAACATCATTTCAGAGTATTCCACCGTAGAATAAATGTCTAATAAGTACAGATTGTCAGAATGTTCCTTACAATACTCCTGCATTGCCTGCCACTCTGCATTTTCTTCCTCCCGTCTTGTCTGTTCATCATTCACTTCATAAATCAGCGTTCTTGCCGAGCCGATACCTATCAGACCAATAAATGCCATAACCGTAGCCGCCCAAAACCGTCGGTATAACCAGCGTTCTTTGTCTTTTAACTTTGCAATTTCTACCACCAACAGTGCTAATAATACCACAAACTCCATAATGAGCAGGGGAACTGTTATTCTTGCAGGCATCCGTCCACGTGAAATCAAGAAAACCCATAACGCCGATCTGGTGGCTATAAGCAGAGGAATCTTCCATAAATAAGTACGGTTTTTAATCATAACGCTCGTTATTATTAAACAGCCATAGCAAACCCACACAAGATACACAAATGGCGCATCTTCCATATGGGACGCCCGATATATATACTCTCTGAGAGATTCCCACAAACCTTTTTTATAATACCTGTTTCCGTCATCACCCAAAATGATTTCCAAACGTTCCAGCAAGTCTGCGTTAATCTGTTCGTCAAAAATATAATTATAATTTAACAAAAGTTCATGCTGGGCTTTGGATATTCCGACTGTCTCAAGTACCTCTGCACTGGTCTCGTAATCCTGCGGTAATCCCAAAAAATCATAGACTTCTGTTCTACTATCGAACAAAGTTGTAAATTCTGTCCACCCTTTAGAACCATAAGCTAATTTATTTCCAAAATAAGCCATTAAAAACATAACACCTGCCGTGCAGATTAAAGTCAGATATTTTAATAAATTTTCCTGGGAAAAGAATCTGCTCACATGGGATCTTTTCTTGCCGTCAATTACTTTGATGCTTTTTTCCATGATAGAAGCCGCATCATACCATTTCATAATTCCAAGTACTGCAAACAACGGAAGTAATAACAATCCCATCTCAGAACGAAGGCAGAAAGCCAAAACCATAAGTACAAGGCTGACTATATTTTTCCCAATAAATTGTTTTACGGATAACTCTGAATCCGTTGTGTAAAACCAAAATGCTGCCGTCGCCATTAGAAGACCGCTGGTAACCGTGTATTGGACATAGATAAGTTGCCACAGTAGCACAGAAATGATTAGCCCTATGCAAAACACAGTCAATACTAGTTTTTTCCAAACACGGTCCGCCATTTTACATAAACGCACCAGCAACAAATAACAGCATAATACATGACACGCCTGTAAAAACAATCCATACCACGGAAGATGGGGAGCCAAAGAGTATAAGCCGGCTAAAGCCGCACTGAGAGGATATAACATTTGAATGTTATAAGCAGAAGGTTCTCCCAAATATACCCCTGACAAAATATCCTTCATTAAAACATCATCGTTAATGTCATAATAACTATCAAAAAAGAACGCCAACAAAACCGTCACCAAAATGGTGCCGGTCAGTGCAACTGCAATATTAACCCATTGCTTTCCTTTTTGATTAGGCATCATACCCCATAAAACTCCTTCACTTTTCCAATTACATACTCTACCTGTTCATCTAAAAGTGTGTGATACATCGGCAAACGCAATAATCGTTCGCTTTCCTTAGTAGTGAATTCATCTTCCCCGTAAAAGCGTCCAAACTTTTTCCCGGCAGGAGATGAATGTAACGGAACATAATGGAAAGGCGCAACAATTCCATTCTCCTTTAAGAATTCAATTAATGCAGTTCTTTCCTCTAAATCTTTTGCTTTAATATAATACATGTGTGCATTATGCTTACAATAATCCGGGACAACCGGAAGCTCTAAAATCCCCTTCTTTTCAAGTGGTCTCAATGCTTCATCGTAACGGTTCCATATTGACAGACGTTTTTCATTAATCTCATCCGCAAGTTCCAACTGCGCCCACAGATATGCTGCATTCATATCGCTTGGCAGATAGGAAGAACCATAATCCTGCCATGTATACTTATCTATTTGCCCTCTCCAGTATTTGCTTCTGTCCGTTCCTTTTTCGCGGATAATTTCAGCCGCTTCTACATACTTCTCATCACGGATTAACAGGGCTCCGCCCTCTCCCATACTGTAATTCTTCGTTTCATGGAAACTAAAGCAGCCAAACTCTCCAAAAGTCCCTAGTGCTTTTCCCTTGTATTCAGCCATAATTGCCTGTGCAGCATCTTCCACCACAAACAGATTGTACTCTTTTGCAATGGCCATAATTTCGTCCATTTCGCATCCTACCCCTGCATAATGAACCACAACAATCCCTTTTGTTTTTTCCGTAATGGCTGCCCTTATTTTCTTCTCATCAATATTCATGGTATCAGGTCTGATATCCACAAATACGATTCTTGCTCCACGTAACACAAAGGCATCCGCTGTAGACACAAAGGTATAAGAGGGCATGATTACCTCATCCCCTTCTTTGATATCCGATAGGAGTGCTGCCATTTCTAACGCATGGGTACAGGAAGTAGTAAGCAACGCTTTAGCGGTACCGGTTCTGTCTTCTATCCACTCATTACATAACTTAGTGTAAGGACCGTCTCCGCAAATCTTTTGATTTTCTACAGCCTGTCTGATATATTCCATTTCTTTTCCGGTAAAAGGAGGAACATTAAAACAAATCATAGTATTAATTCTCTTTCTTTTGCTTTCTGTTTGCATACCATTTTTCCGGTATCCCAAACAGCTTCTGTCTTATTATATCAATTCCTGTACAAACAAGAAAAATCATCGTAACGCAAAGTAACATGTGAACAAAGAATAACGGAGTATCCGCAAATTTTTGTACTCCTAACCATTCCTGCCACTCGTATCTGATATAGCAATGCTCATGAATCAAGTACACTCCGAGAGTTCCACCGGATAACACTTTGATTATTTTAGCAAGTTTCCCGTCAGGAATATTCAGATTCCTGAAAAAACAGAATATCATCACTGCCGCCATCAGGGTAAACAAATGGTTGTGGGAATATGCATAGGATAAGGAATCCCCCAATTTTCCCGTAGCCATATTAAAAGCGCGTAAAGCTACATTTGTTAAAAAAATAAGCACCGTAAATCCTGCATATAACAAAAAACATAACTTTTTACTTTTAAATTTATCCTGCCAATACATGGCAATATATGCCCCAACCAAATATACAATAATAAGCCAGAGGGCATTGTTCCCTCCATTATCATAATTCATCTTAATAGGCACAACTGTCTTAACCACACTGAAAAAGAATAATAAAACAAATAACACATTCCTAAATTGTTTCTGCGTCAGACTTCTGATTCCGGCATTTAAAAACGGCGAAATACAAAGAACAATCAAATAGGCATTGGCAAACCAATACTGTTCCGTAGAAATCGGAAATACAATTTTAAGCAATTCATATAATGATAAAGTCTCTCTCGGAACAACCCCCGCTATAATAGCGATTACACCAACAAGTACGGAATAAAACAGTAACTCTAGGTAAAATGAAATTACTTTTCCAAGCTTAAAGCCTTCCTGCTTTGGCGCAAAATATCCCGACACCAGCACAAATGCATTAATACTGCAAAAACACACTGCCTCCATAAGCCAGGCAATGTTCCCCGTTACGGAAATAGCCCCGGTAGTATGGGGTAACACTCCCCCTTTATCCATGTAATGGGCTGACACCACAAGAAAAATTGCAAATATCTTTAATAATTCAAAATTAGCTGCGCGATTGGTTTTTTGCTTCATATATTGCCTTTCATTCTATAAGTACAATAAGCAGATGCTACCAATGACGATTCATCATCCGTAACATCTGCTACATAACTATTGTTATTTCTATACTTCATAATGAACTGTTTTTAACAGTTCTTTTATCTCCTCAACACTAAGCCATTCTGTATTATTTCCTGAGCTATATGAGAAGCCATCCGCAACCCGTTTACCGGTTGGCTCAAATCTTTGACGTTCATTAAACTTCATCTGTGGATATATGATATAGTGCTTGTCATATTCGTAAGTATTCATGGAATCCTCAACAGTTACCATAATCTCATGAAGCTTTTCACCTTCACGAATACCAACCTCCGGCATCTTACAGCCCGGAAGCATAGCCTGTGCCAAATCAGTAATCTTAAAGGATGGAATCTTACTAATAAATGTTTCACCACCTTTAGCTTCTTCCAAAGCCTTAATCACTAATTGTACGCCTTCTTCCAAGCTAATCCAAAAACGGGTCATACGATAATCAGTAATCGGCAACTCAGTACCGCCGTTTTTAATGATATTAGCAAAGAACGGAATAACCGATCCTCTGCTTCCTGCCACGTTTCCATAACGCACAATCGAAAAACTAATATCTTTATGTCCCGCATATGCATTCGCTGCAATAAAAAGCTTATCAGACACTAACTTAGTTCCGCCATAAAGGTTTACAGGATTTACCGCTTTATCCGTCGACAAAGCCACTACCTTTTTAACTCCGCTATCCAATGCCGCATCAATAATATTCTGTGCCCCATGGATATTAGTCTTAATCGCTTCATTCGGATTATATTCACATGCCGGAACCTGCTTCATAGCCGCTGCATGAATAACATAATCAACCCCTTCAAAAGCTCTCTGTAATCTTTCCTTATCTCTTACATCTCCGATAAAAAATCTGAGTTTATCACTATATTCCTTAAACGCGTTTGCCATCATGAATTGTTTAAACTCATCCCTGGAATAAATAATAATCTTCTGTGGGTTATAATTCTTCAAGACATACTCTGTAAAGCATTTACCAAAAGACCCTGTTCCTCCGGTAATCAATATTGTTTTATTATCTAAAATCATATTGTTCCTCCAATATTTAATATCATTCTACTTAACTAATTTATGTTAGCACATTTTTACTTTTTATGCAATCTATGACCACTGGCTTAATAAAAACTTAAATAAGTAAAGAACACTTGCCTAAATCCCCAAAAAGGTGTATCATGCAACCTACAAGGCTTTTTACGGAGGATACAGCAAGATTATGCTTAATATACCAAAGGAAAAACTGGGCCCGGCTATCGATATCATCCGCAGAGTAATAATTGTACTGCTTGCGGTGGTTTCACTGGTTTCACTCGTTGCCAGTGCCTCAATTATGGTTGCCCGAAAAACTCTTAGCGAAGAGACCATGGATAAAATAGTGTCAACCATCGAAGTTGACAGCGAAAAGAATACCATCGATGAATGGGTATATCTATATTTTGCAAATAATTATCCTGATTATCTGGATGATTTTCACATTACACAGGAAGGTGTTTCCTACTGTCTGGACTACTCAAACTTTGCCGATTTTATGCGTCAAAAGTTAAAGGATTATACCTCAGACATCCTGCACAATTCAGGCACCGGTATTATGACCAGTGATGAATTCATGGACTTCATTGAAGAAAACCGTGAAGTAATCGAAACCGGCTCACGTGCTTATGGTGATGCCGAATTGGAGGAAATCCGTAATTATTTCAGAAACATGGACATGTTCCTTGATATTTCCTTAGAAAGCATCTGTGAAAAAATAGGCTTTAAGCTTACCACGCTTCAGTCCTTTTTGGAACGTTCTACTTTGTTTTTATTTATTACTCTGTTTATTGTTTCCACATTTTTCATCATGTTGCTTGCAAGAAGAAGAATCATTCCTCTTCTGACCGTAGGAATTAACTCATTTATAACCGGCTTCTTATTCCTGATTCTTTATTTTGTATTAGAAAAAATACTGACTCAGGTTGCTGTCCGCATTCAAATGGGTGCGAGCCTGATTTCCAGTATCATCGCCCCCGTAAGCAACATATTTATTGTGACTGCGGTATTAGCTCTGGCCGTTGGTTTCGTCTGCATTAACCTTGTAATTATGGTTCCTGCCTTAAGACGTTTATCGAAAGAGTCTTCTAAAGAGAGTGAGACTCCTGTAGTAGAGCAGGAAGAGAATGCTTGATTTCATATGCATATGCATTAGCTTCTTCTGTTCTGCATCAAATGTTTTTTGATAATAAGGGTTTTCTTCAAAAGAAGGAAACCTTTTTTTCATACCTCTTTTCATTTCACGTAAAAAAGAAAGCTTGGCACGGTTCATCCGCACATAAGTAAATAGAGTGTTTGTATAATATAATTCCGTAAACCGGAATTCTAATTCCGGTTTAAAACGATTTAACAAATCCGCCTCTTTAAAAAAGTCATACATCAACTCACCGGCTTTTAATCTGTCCCGGCATTTTGCTTCCGAAATATGGTGAACTGTTGAACTTTCATGCTGATAATAGTAATAATAAGGCTCATCCACTTTTTCAAAGTGTTTAAAATGCATAATCCAAAAAGAAGCTACAGCATTGTCCTCATAAAACATGCCTTCCGGGAAAGTAAGATTGTTATCTTTCAAGACTTCTGTCTTATATATCTTAATTACAACACTTCCCGAATGCATAATCAATGAACGATACTTCTCATCATCAAGCACTCCCGTCTGGTCCTGTCTTGTGTTTTCGATTACCTGTCCCACTTCAAAAGTATGCTCTGATACAAGATTACATCCGCAGCTTACCAGGTCAGCTCCCGTTTCATCTGCTTTTTTTAACATATCTGCATACATTTTCGGATGTGCCCAGTCATCACTGTCAATAAACCCAACCCAATCCCCCTTGGCGTGTTTTAATCCAATGTTTCTGGCAGCTCCCTGCTTATTGTTATAAGGAGTCTGATACACGCTGACGCGTTCCGGGAAACGTGCGGCATAGTCCTTGGCAATTTCATAGGAATTATCCGTTGAACAATCATCCACGAGAATAATTTCATAATCATCCAATTCCTGATTCAATAAAGAATTGACACAAAATGTTAATTTTTCATCTGCCGCCATGTTATAAATGGGTACTATTATACTTAATCTCATACAATTCCTTTCACGAATGGGTAAATCTATCTCTCACGCAAAATCTGTGCATTTTCCACTCTAAACACCATGTCGCATTTTTCAATAGTCTGCAAACGGTGTGCAATAATAACAAGTGTTTTTTTACCTTGAAAATGGTTAATCGACTCCATAATGGCAGCCTCTGTGTCATTATCCAATGCCGATGTTGCTTCATCCAAAATCAGTATCTCAGGGTCCTCATACAGTGCTCTGGCAATACCGATTCTCTGACGTTGTCCTCCCGATAAACGGATTCCCCGTTCTCCGATAGTTGTATCAAGTCCGTCCGGTAATCCTTTGACAAACTCATCAAGCTGGGCTTCTTTTAAAGCCTGCATTACTCTTTCATCATCAATCTCTTCTTCCGGAATACCGAAAGCCACATTTTTACGTATAGTATCGTCCAACATAAAAATCATCTGAGGAATATACCCGATATTTTTAAGCCAACCATAATACTGTGTCTGCACATCCACGCCATCTGCAAGAATCTTACCGTCACGCAAATTTAAAAGTCCTAAAAGAATGTCCACTATGGTGGTTTTTCCTGCACCCGAGCTTCCTACAATACCAACTGCAGAACCCACGGGAATTGTCATATTGGCCTTATTAAAAATTAGCACTTCCGTATTAGGATAAGCATAGGTAATATCCTTAAGAACAATCTCTTTTTCAACCGGAAGTTTTTTCACTTCCTTAGACGAAAATTCTTTGACATAATCAGGATTATTAATTTCATCCTGTAAATTATCACTGATTCCCAGCACAAATGGTTCAAAATACGCTAAATTAGTAAGCTGATTATTAATTCTGTTAGCACAAGGCATTAATCTCATCGCTGCAAGTGCAAAAACAGAAATAATTGGGGTAAGTGTAGCCACATCACCGCCCGCAATCACAACTGCAGCCAAGTATCCCACCATGCAGATAATACAGATTGTTTCAATCAGCAAACGGGGCGTATTGTTATAAAGACTGTATTTTTGGACTGCATTTACATATCCGTAACCACATTTCAAATACTCATCTATAAAATAATTCTCTTTGCCACCAATTTTAACTTCTTTGATACCGATTACCGTCTGGCTAATCCATTTAAATAAGCCACTATAAAAATCCTGATTCTCTTTGCCCGATTTTTTCATAATAGGTTTAATCACTATCTTAATCAGATAAAGAGTCAAAACCATTACCACCGCAATAACCAGGGTCATAACAAAATCTGAAATCAAAAGTACTGTAGTCAGGGTTACAAAAACAATGGCTTCAGAAGCAATCTGTAACAACGCCAGAATATATGCATACATATTATTTACATCCGAAGTGATACTTCTTTGGATTACTGCAGTATCTGCGTTAAGATAGAATTCATAATCCTTACTTAAAAAGTTTTTCATCATACGTTCACTGGTTCTAAACTGATTGCTGTAAATAAAGCGGAATAAAGCCTTCATCTGAAAGAACAGAAAAACATTCTTTAGAATAAACGCCACAATCATTCCTATCAGTACCACAACAATAAACTGGTCCACGCTCTTCATTCCCAGAAATCTGTATATACTTCCGGTAATCCCGCTTTCTACTGCTTCCGGTTCAATAATCGCCTGAATAGCAGGGAAAATAACCGTAATACTGGCAGCTTCCAAAATTGCTCCGATTAACATGATAAATATCAGACCAATCATTGTTCTTTTCTGTTTTTTATCCAGTAAAACCATTACTTTTTTTAACACACTCATATCTCATCATCCTTATATAAAGTCGTTATACCGGTGTTGCATCGGATCCTCATATAAATCAAGGTAGCTTACACCCAAACGTTTCGTCTCTTTCGAAAACTCAATCCCGGTAACTTCCGTCAGAACGGAAAAAGTCTTTTCAAACCACAGTCCTTCGATAAAATTCATCAATTCCATAGGGAATTTTCCATCCAGAACTATTTCGTCCGGAAACCGGTTCACATAATCAAAGGTATCTCTCGGGTGAGGCTTAATAACCACTTTATACCCTTGACAATACTGCTCTATCATATCATCGTATAGTTTTTTTCTTATATCGTGAGCGCACAAAGGCTCCGTCAGAATTAATGCAAGCGGAGTGCCGTCCGGCTTATTTGCCTGCTCCACCAGTTCGTTAAGAGCATCCAAATTAGGAATAAAGGTTCGCAAAATAACCTCTTTATCCTCTTTCGTCAGTCTGTCAACCAAGGACTTTCTTGGTACTTCAATATAAAAATCCCTGTCATACTTAATCAAAGACTTATCATTCACTTCATAATCAATACAATACTTGCTATGTCCGTTTTGTATAAAAATCAGATTGTGTTTTGCCATCCATTCCTTTAATTTGAAAGCCCCTCTATTATCATATCTGGCACCGTCAAACCTTCTCATGCAATTTAATCCGTCTTCCATCGCATGGTAATATATCTTATTGGCATTAAGATAATAACCGATAGGATCAGAATCACAAAAAACATATATTTCATCATACTGTTTCATATCCACAGGCACATAGGGCGCTATACACTTGGCAAGTTTTTTAGTAAACCTTATGCGGTAGAGCATATTAATAACAATATTTCCGCGGTCCTTCTTATACTTTTTAAGCTCCGGAAATTCTCTGTCATACTTTTCATGAAACATGTACACTTGATTCCAAAATCCGGTTTTCATCATCCGTTCCTGCAAATCCCCGTATTCAGTACATAAGGTACTAAGCAGCACGTCCGCTTTAGTCCCGTCATATTTATCGCTTGCTCTCAAGGCACATTCTTTCAAATACGATACATATACATGATAAAATGTATGGCACACATAAGCTCTGCTCATCTGTCCGCCTCCTCTTCTCATTACTATCTATTTATTGCCGGATATCCTCATTTTCGTGGCATGGATTTTTCTCGTCCAAACCGGCATCAAGGTAAAAAGTAATAAATAACACTTGTTTTTAATGCTGAGTAATTTATTACCTAACATTTTAGATTTATTCTTTCTCAAATACCGAATAATCGCCCGATACTGCATATTCTCTCTGTTCATTTTCCCAATCGGTACATGCAAAAGATAATCTATCCGTTGCACAAACCCGAAACGGATTACTTCTTCTTTCAATTCTGGGAAATATTGTTCAACCACTTTCGCAGCATAATCCGCATTATCCACATTATCACTAAAGACTCTGGAGAACGTGTTTTTATCTTGTGTTCTGGTATTACTTCCAATCCGGTAAAACACATGATAACCCACATAAGGGATGAGTACTATTCCCTCAGTCTTTGTCAACAATTTCAAGAGAAGGTAGAAATCTTCATTTAAGATTCCTTCCGGGAACTCCTCCCCTGCTAACAGGGACGCATCCAATAATTTTGTACAAAAAGAACAGTCCCCCCGGTGCATCAAAAGCTCTTTAACAAAGTCTTTGGAAGAAACTGCAGAATTTGCCTGAACGCATGCGCATATATCAGGTAATTTTTCTCCTTGTTCATTAATCTCGTCACGTCCCGCCTGAGCCATCTGTACACCATAAGTATGAATAACCTCATAAAGCCTTTCGTACATCATGGGCTCTATATAATCATCACTGTCCACAAACCCAATATACTTGCCGCGTGCCGCACGGATACCCACATTACGGGCTGAAGATGGTCCTCCGTTTTCTTTGTGAATAACCTTGATTCTGTTGTCTGTTGCAGCAAGGGTATCACATGCAATCCCTGATCCATCCGTAGACCCATCATCCACTAATATTATTTCTAAATTCTCATAGGTTTGATTACATATTGACTGTACACATTTACCCAAATACGCTTTTGTATTATATACAGGAACAATCACACTCAACAGTTCTGACATAACAACCTCCAACGCTTACTAACTCACTGGTTTTCCAAGGCGTACTGCTTTTGCAGGACTCATAATTCCTTCCGGTTCATAAGCAATTCTTTTCGTCTCATGAAACCGCTCGCAAAAAGTAAGTAATCTTTCTGCAGCAATATGTGCGTTCCATGAATAGGCAATGGTATCATAAGCCTTTCTTCCAAGATACATTCGCACATCTTTATTATCCAATAAATACCGTACCGCTTGATACGCTTCAAAATAACGCTTGTAATTAAATGTTATTCCATTGTATCCGTCACGAATCAAGAATCGGGTTGCACCGGCTGCATAGCTGCCTACCACCGCACATCCGGAGTTCATTGCCTCATTGAGTACCGCACCCCAACCTTCATAATAATCACTGGTAAACAAATAAATGGATGCATTATTCATGTATTCCCTAACTTCCATAGGTTTGCATCCGTCTATAAAAGTTATATCTTGTTTTAATTTATTCTTTTCTGCATATTGTTTCATTTCTTCATGCAAAGGACCGGAACCAAGCATGGTCAAATGTACCTTGTATCCGTCTTCTATCAGTTTGGACATCACATCTACCGCACACTTCGGATGTTTCCATTCTAACATCCTTCCTACCCAAAGCAGTTGTACCACTCCGTCCTTCTCAATTTGCTTTTCTCTTTTCTCGATAATTCTATCAATATCCTGGGAAATAAACGGAGGAAAGTATCCCCATTTTAACATTTTATTTTTAAAGGCATGAATTAATCTAAAATCAGATGCTACATAAGCTCCCGAACAAAGCAGAAATACATTCTTATCACGATATTTTATATAATCCTTGTATTTACGCACTAATCCCCTGGGGGAAATAAACTTCCATTGCCCCTCTTTATAAATGCGTTCGCTATATATAAAAGTAAGCTTATTCTCATCCATTCTCTGATGAATCAGCTCAAAATGCTCGTTTCCGCCAAATACTACTACGTCCGCTTCATCAATCAACTGACGGACTTTCGCTTGGTTATCTGAAAGCTCCAGTACATACGGAATAGTTGACACATCCACTCCCCAGCCCATTTGTACTCTTTCTTCTTCCATAGGCTCTGTCTGCACAAAACAATAGTCACTTCCTAACCGGGAGTACATATGATCCGAAAAAGGAATTTGATGGTGGTTTATATAATTTGAAATAAAAACAATTTTCATAGCGGTCTCCTATGCATTTTCTGCCATAAGTGCGTCATATATTTCAAACAATCTTTCACAGTTCTTCTCACCGGAATGGGTAATTATGGCATGCTCTCTGGCCTTTATCGTCCTTTTGAGCGTTTCCTCAGTCTCCCTAAACGTCCTGATAATCTGCGATGCCAATTCCGCCGGTTCGGACCAATTATAAAACAAGCACTCTTCTTCACGTACTGCCATATCACTGATACCGCCTACATCCGCTGTCACAACAGGTGTACCTAATATCATGGCTTCTCCCAATGAGTTCGGGGAATTTTCAATGACAGAACAGCATAAAGAAACATGTGTTTTTAAATACTCTTCTTTCATTTCACATGCATTTTTATTTCCGATAAATTGAACCGCGTTCCAAAGCTTGTTTTTAGAAATCAGTTTACGCAAATATTTTCCGTAATTACTGATTTTTATTTTATTCTTAATACCGGAATATTTGATGATATTATCTCCTGCAACCCGAAGCGTTACGTCCGGATATTCTTCCCTAATAATGGGTAACGCCTCAAGGGCAATATGAATTCCCTTAATGGGATAATTACCCTGGCTGACAAATATAGAATGTAAGGTACACTGATTCACATCCCAGCTTCCTGAATAAAAATCCTTTCTCAGAGTTTCATTCATTTCATAATAGTTTAATCCTGAATTAATTTCCAACATTGCGTTTTTATCAAAGAAAGTTCTTCCGGTTATATTTTTTGCCAATTTAATCGCCTGCACTTCATATTCCGCACGCTGATAATATTTTTCCTGTTGTTCTGTAAGCGAATCTTTTTTTAACCAATCCCGAAATGTTCTTTTCTTAATTACCTTTTGCGGCAAGCCTGCCATATACACCGGTGCATATTCTTTCATTACACCTTGTATTCCAATGAGCAGACGTTTCTCTATTCCTAATTCACCGGCGATTTTAGCACACATTAATGTGTGGGGATATTCTGTGCCAAAAACATGGACCACATCGGGCATTATTTCTTGAAAAATCAGTTTTAAATCCTCATATGCCGTCTCGGAATATATGTGAGGCATGGAAGAATTCTCACGGAATCCATGTGCCACAATTGCCAACTTATCATCTTCTGATTTGATTATTTTTGTAGCATCCGTGTCATGTGGAAAAGCAATATGAAATTCAATTTCTTTACGTTCCCCATCAATAATCTTATTTGCAAGTCCGCTAAGCCATCCCTCTTTGTTAGAGCCTTGAACTCCAAATTGTTGTGCAAATTGTGGTAGTATCATATTGCAAACCCATAATAATTTCATGTCCGGCTCCTTCCCGATATCACCTGTGGTATAAGTAGGATTTTAGCTTATTATATACCCCTGACATGCTCTTACTTTCAGCAATTTTCTTTCTAAGTGGTGCCAATGTAAGAAGCAGTATTGTCTTATATCTGAATCTTTCCATAAAAGTCATATAAATACGTACAATCTCTTTATGCTCACGCTTCGAGCGTTTTCTATTAGCTTTTGATTCCGAAAATCCTCCGCCCTCATAATAAGATATCACAATGGGCATGGAGCTTATGGAAGCCTTCAACTTGTAAAAGCAATATAAAAAGTGCTCATAATCCCCTCTCACTCTGTATTCAGGAAGATAGGCGCGTTCTTTAAACATATCTGATGCATAAAAACAAGTCTGATGACAGGGAACATTGCGATAACAGGAAAACCCGTTTATCTTAGGGGTTGATGTAACCACCGTTCCCGTCTTTTGCTCATAAGTATTGCCATACACAATATCGCATTTTTCACCTTGTTTCTTTTTCTCTTCTATAAAACCTGCCACTTCTTCCAACACTGTATCGGAATAAAACAAATCTCCACAGTTTAAGAAAAAATAATAATCTCCCGTAGCATACTTTACTGCCTGGTTCATGGCGTCATAAATACTCTTGTCTTTTTCCTTAAATACACGTATCCGTTCTTCTGCCGGAAGCTTATCCACGGAGCCATCCGTAGACATGCCATCCTTAACCACAACTTCATAATTCTTGTAAGTCTGGCTCTGTATAGTCTCTATGGTTTCAAACAGTTTGTCGCCCGGATTCAAGCATACTACAATAATTGAAAACTTCATCTATTCAATCCTTCTTTGTTATTTTAATAACCACGTTTCATACGGCAGTAACATAATAGACGGATCATCCGCCTGCATTAAAAACAATACAAAATAACCAATTCCAAAACAGATGGTAGCCGCCGTAAAAAATCTTCTCTGCTTTACAGCTTTTATCCTAACCAATATAGACGGTATAAGCAAAATCTGACTCACTGTCATATAATATCCAAGCCTTGACAACATTGGCACGAAAGTAAAAAAAACATAGAGCAGCAATGCAAAATAATTCAAGCGTAAATAGAATTGATTCTTCGGATTATCTTTGATTGCATCCTCATAATAAATAAGTGCCAAAGCAATCACTGCCACACATCGGATAATGCCAATCAGACTTCCTCCCGTATCATTCAGAAACTCAGTTCCTTCATAAGAAGAATATATTGCCACAAAGAGTTTCATGTACAATTCATCAAAAAACAAACCCGTAGAAGCCAATAACGCCAAGGCTGCAAGTTGCCATCTTTTCCACTTAAGATTTGCCAGAAAATAGATGGGAATAATAATTAACACCGACTTATGAAACAAGGATAAAAGCAGTGTTAGCAATAAAAACTTCAAATACTTCTTGTCATTAACATCCTTCATTAATAAAAGAGCAAAGCCTAACGTAAAATAATAACGCATGATATTAAATGAAGTGAAATATAATCCCAAAGTCATAAACAGATAGAAGCTTATAAAAAACTTCTCACTCTGCTTCGCCATAGCCCTCAAAAATACAGCCACTGTCACAAAAGAAAAAATTGCAAAAATAATCTTATAGTTGCGGCTTCCGGCAAGCCAGTATACCAGCTTTACAAGGGCATTATATCCCATCTCCGTCACCACAAAGTCACCGTAAAAAATCGCATCAAAATTGTTCCGATATTGGTTGTAATCAATCCCCACCCCATATCGGAATGCCGAAACAGCAAACAACAACAGAAACAGAACGGCAAAGCATACACCGTTCAACATCTGTTGTTTCGAATAACTATATGGAATTAACCGTGTTCTTACTGATGTCTGCCACATATACCGCGTTACAATGGGATAGGCAAAGCAACAGGTCACAAGAACTAATCCACAATATAAAATCATTTCTTTGCTTCTTTCATTCCCTGCTTCATAAATTTTAATGCCATACGTGTTGTTATAAATTGGCACATCGTCTCTTTATTCTTATGTATAAAGCGTCTTGCCATAATCGGTGCCAAACGCCCATACAAATAGTGATACAACACTCCTCTGTCCACAAAAAATTTCTCTGTATATCCCCGAAACCAGGTGGACTCTCCCGGTGTTTCCGCTCCAATTAACACAGGTGCTTTATATACCTTAAGCCCCTTCTTGATACAATCCCTGATAAATAGACTGTCCTCTCCGTTACTGTATTTTGCGCCACCGCCAAAAAGCAATGAAAAGCAAATATTATGCTTACGAAGCTTATCCAGTCTCACCGCCATACTGTATGTGGGATACCTTCCGCAGTTGTACCAACGCACTCTGCCATAATCATCTATCTGGTATGTTTTTCTGTCAGGTTCCACATCTACATTAAAAAGAATCATGTCGGCCTTAGGATTTTTTTCAAATTCACTAAGCACTTTTTCCCGATAATCATCTTCATATACAATATCGCAGTCAGAAAAGAGAACAATATCCGCGTCCGCACGCATTAAAGCAGTATTTCTGCTTAATCCCACGCCTCTTTCAGCGAAGGTATAAGCAACAATATTGCGTCCCCCCCGATGCTTATACTGAACAAATTCATAGGAATCTCCCTGATTTACAATAATCGCATCTGAGCCAATATTCATCTTGTTAGACAGTTTAATTACATCTTCTTCAACTGCAGCTACCAACAACTGTAAATTCATGTTGCACCTCTCATTCCCCGGTATTTTACTTACGATAATACTTCTTTAAAAATCTTGCATCCGCCTCCGTAATGACAACAGACGTAAGATTAATTCCTCTTTTTTCACACTCAAAGACTATATACTCCACTTGTGTGCCCGGAGTTTCTCCCCAAGTAACGTGTAAGAACACATCATCCGCATTCTTAAGTTCATTCACCGTTTCCACAGTCAACTCATCATACACATAACCTTTTATGGTCCCTGTAAGTTCCATTGTTTTCTGCAATTCACACGGTTTCAGTGCAAGTATTACACCACTTGCAACCTTTTCTTTGCTTAATTCCCACTCATTGTCATTCCACGGTTTTCCATCTTTTAAGAATACTGCTTCCGTAAATAAACCGAATCTTTTCTTGCATTCTGTCGGGGTATAAATAGCATTATTCAGAATTTCTTTCACAAATGTGACCGCAAGACAAAGCAAAAATCCGCATACTGCGCCCAGTCCTGCCGCACGCTCTGTTAACAATTTTCTCGGTATCCGCTCAGCTTCATTAACGCCAATCTCATAAATGCTTACAAACTCAGGCCGGTTTTCCCCGAACTGTCCAAGTCCCTTAATCATAGCATCCATCATAACATCCGCGCGTTCTTTCTTGGGGCTTCGAATTTGAATCGTCATAACACGCACATCCGCCTTTAATTCTACCCATATGGAACTAACCAGTTCTTCCTTGGAATAATCCTCCGGTAAAAAAGGCATAACCAAATCTGTTATCATATTGGATTTTGCTATCTGACGCCACGTATATGCATTAAAATACTGAAATGCTTCTAACGTTCCGGGTTCAAACTCCAAATACACAGTCGCTTCCGAAGTATAATCCGGCTCTCCCGGCATCACATCAACCGCCACATAATATAATAAAGCAGCAACCGCCGCACCTATAATGGTTGACAAAAGCAATGCTCTAAAGTGTCTGAACACCCGGATAAAAACGCTCAAAGAATCCACTTTTTCCTGTAAATTGTTTGGTTCCATTACTTATCCTCTTCTGATTTAAGTGCTGTAACCTGAGAGCTTTCAACCCCCTCGGTACTTTCCGGCTTAAATACAATTTTTAAGGTTAATAACATCAATTTTAAATCCAGCCATAAGCTGTAATTCTCTATATAAAACAAATCCAGCTTTAACTTATCATATGGTGTGGTATTATACTTGCCATATACCTGCGCATATCCTGCAAGTCCTGCCTTCACCTTGGTACGATATATAAATTCCGGCATATCCTGTAAATACTGTTGCATGATTTCAGGACGTTCCGGTCTTGGTCCGATAAAGGACATGTCACCCTTTAAAATATTAAATAACTGTGGCAACTCATCTAATCTGGTCATGCGGATAAACTTTCCAACGGGAGTGATTCTGTTGTCATTTTTCTGCGCAAGTCTTGCCACGCCATCCTTCTCCGCGTCTACACGCATGCTTCTGAATTTTATGATGGCAAACTCTTTGCAATCTCTGGTACAACGGATTTGCTTATAAAATACAGGTCCTCTGTCATATATCTTAATGGCAATGGCTGTAAGCAGCATAAAAGGAGAAGCTATAATAATCAGCAACAGCGAAAAAAGAACATCTATTAATCGCTTGATAAATCTTTCTTCAAATTTTAATTCATACTCACGGATCAGCAAAATCGGTGTGTCAAATAAATGTAACTGATCGGCTCCCTTAATCAACACATCCGGGATTTTAGGCATCATATAGATTCGTATACTTTTCCCAAAACAGAATTTCAAAATTTTATTACGGGCATCTACAGGAATATCCCACAATACCACCGCATCATATCGTTGTGTGGCTTCTTCACAAATTCTGTCTATTCCTTCGCTTATATTGATACATTTACAAATATTGTATTTATCTTTTCTTGTTGCGAACTTGCTTAAGATATCCTCGATAGGACGTTCTCCATAGACAACCAGCATATCTCTTGGTGGGAATATATTTTTATAAACCCATGCAGCTATGTTGGTCCAAACAACGATACCCACAAACTCCACTACCGTCATAGCAAGCATTGGTTTTGGGTCTACAATTTTTAACGCCAGCATGACAATCTGTACATAGGTAATGACATTCACACAGATTGTTGCAAAAATCTGGGAAAACATTACTTCCGTGGTCTTTAAATATCCTATTTTCAGTCCGCCATAAATCTTAGAAAAGAGAAATAACAACACTGCATAGAATGCAATCATCAAAAGATGCCCTTTGGAATAATACTGTTTCCAGATTTGTTCCGAGTAAAAACCAAACCACACTTTAGAATATACTACTGTCTGAAATGCAATACAGACCGTAGACATAAAAAACAATATCATTCTCTTAAACGACTCAACTCGCCTCATTTTGTCCTCTTTCTAAATTCTTCGAAGTACAGCTCTCATGGCATACTGAAGAAAATACCATATACTTAAAAAAAGATTTAACTTCTCTACTTTGCGATACAAATACCAAATACGTTTAACCGCCTCTACTTTATTAGAGGATAACGTATTCTCACTGCGTCGATACAAAACCAGATTCTCATTAAGACCGTATCCTGTTACCCCGCTTCTAAGAATCTGCCACCATGTGGCTGTATCTTCACTTTTTACATCAGGCATCATTGTAAGACTTTTGTCCAATTTATCCCAATCAATCAACACGGTAGAAGTAAAAATAGTAGTGTTTCCAAGTGCCTGTTTATAGGTTATGGTTTCCGGTACATTCACTATCTTTCCCATACCATTCCCCTGTTCATCCGCAAATTCATATCCGGTAAAAACAAAGGCTGCTTCTTTTTCTTCCATAAACCGAAGCTCTTTTTCAAGCTTGTCCGGTTTCCACAAATCATCCGCATCAATAAATGCAAGGTAACGTCCCTTCGCCTGTTTGATTCCCTCGTTTCTCGCATTGGCGGCACCGCCGTTTTTTGTAAGGGCAATCAGTCTGATTCTTAAATCCGACTTGGCCTCCTCTTCGATTACCTGTCTGCTGTTATCTTTAGAACAGTCGTCCACCAATAAAAGTTCCCAATCAGAATAAGTCTGCGCTTGCACACTCCTAATGGTTTCCTTTAAAAAACGGCTCGCATTATAGACCGGCACCACGATACTGATTTTTTTCATTTATAGTTCCTCTTTAATCAAATAAATAGGACGTTTTTTCACTTCCATATAGGTCTTAGCCAAATATTGCCCAAGAACGCCCATGCAGAACAGCTGAACGCCACCGATTACCAAAATAACGCTTACTAAGGACGGCCAGCCAGCAACCGGGTCTCCAAAAATCGCTGCCCTCACCACAATGAACACTGTCATAACAAAAGCAAGCACGCAAAACAGAATGCCGAATATGCTGGCAAGTGCCAATGGCACTGTGGAAAACGCCATGATACCTTCCATGGAATAAATTAACAATTTCCAGAAAGACCACTTGGTTTCGCCTTTCACTCTTTCCACATTCTCATATTCCAACCATTTGGTCTCATATCCTACCCATCCAAAAATTCCTTTTGTAAACCGGTTATACTCGCTTAACGATAAAATCGCATCCACCACTTGTCTGCTCATAAGACGATAATCTCTGGCTCCGTCTACGATTTCCGTTTTAGATATACGACGCATTAATCCATAAAATCTTCTGGCAAAAAAAGAACGGATTTTGGGTTCTCCCTTTCTGCTTACACGTCTTGTAGCAACAGAATCATAGCCCTGCTCAATGTAAGCAAACATATCAGGAAGTAACGCAGGCGGGTCCTGCAAATCTGCGTCCATTAATACCGCATAGTCTCCTTTTGCTTTCTGTAAACCGGCATAAATTGCCGCTTCCTTACCAAAATTTCTGCTAAAGGAAATCAAATGAACCCTCTCATCTTTTTCGTGCAATTCCCTGACAGCTTCTACAGTCTTATCCTTAGATCCGTCATTCACATATATCACTTCAACTTCTAACTCTTTTTCTTCAAAAAAGTTACTAAGCTTCATTAATTCATCATAAAAATACGGAACATTTTCCTCCTCGTTATAGCAAGGCACTATAATACTTAATAAACTCATAACGTTTCTCCCATAATGTGTTAATCAAATTATATCACAGCATAAATATAATAGCCATTTATTTCACGTAAAAGCTCCCAATCCGTAGCATCTTCAGGAAGTTCTACAAGAGTAACAAGCATCGTACACTCTTTATCTAACGCCCTGTTACTTACTCCAATCATCAAATCATCAGAAACCGGAGACGTAACTTCCATTTCCACCAGTGCAGAATATAAAGAATAGGCTTCATCATCATAAATATCCCCAATTTCCTTATTTAACGAATCTTCCCAATAATTTCTGCCGTAGGCAAGTACAATATCGCCTGTCAGTTTTCTAACTTCTTCCATGATTGGACGGGGTGCCGCAAGAACCATTGTTTCCGATTCTTTTTTTACAGTTTGCAAATATTCAATTACTTCTATTTCCGCGTCTTTACCACTCTTGCCTTTATATGCAGCATCCCCCTTAGGATATAAAAGCACGCTTCCCTGAAGAATCACAAAAAGGCAGGTAAGTGCACAAACCAGTTTCCGTTTTTTTGTCTCTTTAAATCTCACACACACATCATTCAGAACGTAGGCAGCAAACGCAAACGAAGCATCACAAACCAGGGAAAGCACTATAAATGCTCCATACCACATCCATTGTTTCCGGGTCATATCTTTTTTTACAACCAACGTATAAACAGTGGCAATCACAATATATACCGGAGAAAAATGCATCAGCTCTTTAAAAGCCGGTAAATACAAAAGCATGACCCCACTAAGTCCTGTAACTCCGATGACATATAACTTCGAAAGCAGGCTACTCCGTTCTTTCCAAACATGGTACAGAAGCATCACAGCTCCCGGAATTAATACCGCCAAAATAATGGTGTTGCCGTGATATCCCTGATGCAGCAACGAAAAACCTTCACTATCAACCAGATTCTTACTAAACAATATAAGTCCCGCATAGTAGCAAATGAAATACCTATTAAGCCCTGCTTTCTTACCGATTTTATCCACAATCAGCAAATGCACCAACAAAATCCAAACCGGAACAAACGTATCTACAACCATGCCGGCATCCAATCCCGAAATATTGGAAAGCACAGCATAAAAAAGCGGAAGTGTATACAGCTGATTAATCGGGTACATGCCGTTTTCCATAACCGCACCCGTCAAAGGATTAACCATGTACAAGGAATCCGATGCTAAAGTAGTCCGTGTGGTTTCAAGCACCGTATCATAATAACCATAACTGTTGTAGACTAAAATCCCCCCACATAACAGGGCCGCTAAAATAACAAAAACAAAGGAATCTTTTTTGATTGTTATCATAGGATGCAGGGATGCCAAAAGCTTTGACATCTCTTTTGCGCATACAAATAACGACGCAAGCAGCATTACCGAAATAACACCTGCATATATTACAGTAAGCTTTTCCAACGTAAAATCCAATTTAATGCCTATCACGCACACTAATTCAAACACGCCAAAAAGAAGGAACACTCCTGCCAGATACGTTATGAATCCGCTGTTTTCCCTCTTATCAAATAATTTATTGTATAACATGCCCAGGTAAAGCGGCAGTAACGTTGTAATCGCTACCAAAAAAAATATCGCCATTATCTGTAGCCCCTTTCAATACTTCCTAATTCTATCATACCCGTATCTATTTTTCCATCAAAATATCATAAAGAATACAACAAAAAAAGACTTCTAACCTCTGTTAAAAGCCTCTTTCCTGTAATCGAATTCTATCTGCGATTCTTGCTATGTATTCACTGTTAGTGGGTCTGCCCTTTCCCGTGCAATGCGAATAGCCGAAAATAACCTCAAAGGTCTGCTGGTTGCCACGTTCCCATGAAACTTCAATGGCATTTCTGATGGCACGCTCTACTTTTTGATCCGTCGTCCTGAATCTTTTAGCAATTTCCGGATAAAGCAGTTTAGTCACGCTGTTCACAACCTCCATATCTCTTTCGGACATAACGATTGCTTCCCTCAGATAGTGGTAACCCTTTAAATGGGCCGGTACCCCGACATCCAGCATCAGATCCGTCACGCATCGTTCAAGTTCAAACCGATTAAAGCCCGATGCCTCCACTCAACTTCCTCCTAAGTCCGCCTATATTATCCTCTCTCTACCCCAAACTATATTATCACTTGCGTTCTAATATGTAAATTATTAATTTATCGCGTTTTTTCGTAAAATTTACAAATAATGTTCTTTCCCATTATTTTTAAGTTCTTCTACAACTCTTCGCACTTCCTGGGCCTTATCCCTATGGCATACCAAAATAGCATCATCTGCTTCTACAATAATCAAATCTTCTACCCCAAGTGCCGCAATCAGCTTAGTTTTTGCATAGCAAATACAGTTATGGGTATCCACATGAATCTGCTCACCGTATATTACATTCCCATTAGCATCTTCCTCGTATAAGGCCTGTAATGCATCCCAGCTTCCAACATCATTCCAGCCAAATTCTCCGGCAATTACTTTTACATTGTCCGCCCGCTCCATGATTCCGTAATCAATGGATATCTTAGGAATCACAGGATACACTTCATTTAACACCGCTTCTTCCATAGGGGTATTAATGGCATCACCAATTTGCTCCACTTTTTGGTAGATATCCGGAAGCAACGTCTGAAATTGTTTTAAAATCACACCAACTTTCCAGAAAAACATTCCGCTGTTCCAAAGATAACACCCCTCCTGCAAATACTGTTTTGCAGTTTTAATATCAGGCTTTTCCACAAACTCCGCTACTTCTTTCACAGGTCCGGGAAATGACTTGTCATATCTGATATATCCATATCCCGTCGCCGCAAAAGTAGGATGAATTCCTACCGTAATCAGCGCGTCTGTTTCGTTTGCCGTATCAATGGCCCGGGACATAACTTTTCTAAAGCCGTCATTGTCTTTAATATAGTGATCTGACGGCAGTACACACATAACTCCGTCACCATATTTTTTCATAATAGTTTCAGCAGCATAAGCAATACAGGCCGCTGTATTACGCGCCGCCGGTTCTAACAATATATGGTCTTTTTCAATTCTGCCTTCTGTGGCTTGATAGGTTAACTCTGCCTGTTCCTTACTGGTAACAATAAAAATATTCCCCTGATCAACAACACCGCTCATACGGTCAATTGTTTCATTTACCATTAAGTCGGTTCCTGTCAAATTTAAAAACTGCTTTGGTAAATCTTTCCTGCTAAGTGGCCAGAATCTGGTACCGCCGCCACCTGCAAGAATCACACCATATATATTCATAATAACCTCCGACAACTATCTGTTACAATCTCGCCTGTTCTACATTTTCACAAAACCACTGATATGCCAGCTTAATGCCCTCGTCCAAATCAACCTTGTGTTTCCAGCCAAGCTCATGAAGTTTTGTTACATCCGTTAATTTTCTTGGAGTTCCGTCAGGCATATCCTTATTCCAGATAATCTCTCCTTCATATCCAACCACTTTCCGGATTTTTTCTGCAAGGTCAAAAATTGTAATCTCTTTTCCTGTACCAATATTAACGTGCATTTTTCCGTCATAATTTTCCAAAAGATATACACAGGCATCTGCCATATCATCTACATATAAGAACTCTCTTAAAGGAGAACCTGTCCCCCATAATTCCACCCTTGATAACCGGTTGATTTTTGCATCATGGAATTTACGTATCATGGCAGGCATTACATGGGATCCCTGCAAATCGTAGTTATCATGGGGACCATACAAATTGGTTGGCATACAGCTGATAAAATTATCCCCGTACTGTTCTTTATAATACCTGCACATTAAAAGGCCGGCTATCTTTGCAATGGCATACCCCTCATTGGTAGGCTCTAAAAGTCCTGTAAGAAGTGCTTCCTCCGTGATTGGCTGTGGTGCCATTTTAGGATAAATACAGGTGCTGCCTAAAAACAATAATTTTTTCACTCCGTACATGTGACTATAATGAATCACATTACATTCCATCTGAAGATTCTCGTATGCAAAATCTGCCGGTGCCGTTTCGTTGGCATGAATACCACCCACCTTAGCAGCTGCTAACACCACCACATCCGGACGGTTCTCTTCAAAAAACTGTTTCACATCCGCCTGGGACATTAAATCCAACTCTTGGTGGATTTTTAGTAAAAGATTCTCATATCCTTTGGATTTTAAATTTCTTACAATTGCGCTACCCACAAGCCCCCTGTGTCCTGCCACAAATATTTTATCCTGTTTATTCATTTGGTACTTTTCCATTTTTACAGACCTCTTATCAAATTAGCGTTTCATATTTTTTTCACGGCATTCTTCCAAAGTCATGCCCGCAATTTCTTTCAAATCCGCTTCCATCATCATATTTACAAGTGCCGCAAAATCGCACTTACGTTTCCATCCAAGTTCTTTTTGGGCTTTTGCAGGATTCCCCCACAAAAATTCCACTTCTGCCGGACGATAGAACTCAGGATTTACATCTACCAAAAGTTCACCCGTCTTAACATCATATCCCTTTTCGTTAACGCCGCTTCCTTCCCAACGGATTTCTATACCGATCTCACCAAAAGCTGCTTCAACAAACTGACGTACCGTATGGGTTTCGTTGGTAGCAAGAACATAATCACCGGGTTTATCCTGTTGTAGCATTAACCACATACCCTCTACATAATCTCCTGCAAAGCCCCAATCACGCTTAGCATTCATATTGCCGAGAGATAATTTTTTCTGATTACCTGCCATCATATTGGCAATGGCCAATGTAATTTTTCTTGTAACAAAATTCTCCCCTCGTCTTGGCGACTCATGATTAAAAAGAATTCCGTTACAGGTAAACATATTATAAGATTCACGATAATTTACGGTAATCCAGTAAGAATACAATTTTGCCACGCCATACGGGCTCTTAGGATAGAAAGGTGTTGTTTCACTTTGGGGTGCTGTTTCTTCCAGTCCGCCAAACAACTCTGAAGTAGATGCCTGATAATATCTGCAATTTCCTCCATTCACGCGGATAGCTTCTAATAGCTTCAGAGTAGATACTCCCGTCGCATCCGCAGTATACTCAGGCACCTCAAAGGAAACTCCCACATGGGACTGTGCCGCAAGATTGTAGACTTCCGTAGGACGGATTTCTCCAATCAATCGCATTAAATTGCTGGAGTCCGTAGTATCTGCAAAATGCAGGAAAAATTTAACTTTGTTATATTCAGAGCGGATTAAATGGTCAATTCTTGCTGTGTTAGAAATACTATGACGTCTCAACAGTCCGTGTACCTCATATCCTTTTTCCAATAAAAATTCAGCCAAGTACGAACCATCCTGTCCTGTAATACCTGTAATCAATGCTACGTTTTTCATATTTTCCTCCGTTCGAATCTGTTTTTTATTAAAATGTTAATATTTTGCTTTTTCTTTTTTCTTTTCTCAGTCATTTTAGTCCCAATTTTCCGTTTTTACAATTGATAATCTTGCGTAAAAATGGTAAAATCTTGCTAATCAATATTCATTGCACTTTTATTCGCAGGAAAGGACAATCATGAATACTTCAAACTTACCAGCTGCATCAAGTTCCAACCGAATACTGGCAACGCCTTCCGCTTTCGCAAAGGCCAATTATCTGTATGCTCAGGAAGCGGGGACTCTTACATCATTACGCCCACATATCAGTAAAAGAGAGCGCTTGAATTCTTACCTTATCATGATTGTTACCAAAGGTTCCGGTTTTTTTACCTATGGAAACGAAAAAAGAAACCTTTCTGCCGGAGCATGTGTTTTTATAGACTGTCACTCTGAATATTCCCACGAAAGCAGTGCAGAAAACCCCTGGACCCTGGACTGGGTTCATTTTGAAGGAAAAGAGGCCAAGTCATGGTATTTAGCTTACTGTTCTTCAGGGTTTCCTTATCTTTTTCACCCTGAAAACCCGGAAGCATTTTCCGATACCATATTGCAAATACATTCTTCCCTTAATAAAGCAGATGCCATGAGTGAACTGAATGTTCATTTTTTAATAAATCATTTAATCCACTTGTGCTTTCTTGCGGGGCAAAAAGCCACCCTTACCTTATCGCACCAGGCAGAAAGTGAATTGACCCACAAGCTTTCTCTTGCAAGAGAATATATTATCAACCATTGTGACAAACCCCTGAATCTGGATTTATTGTCAGAGGTGTGCTACTTAAGCAAATTCCATCTTGCAAGGGAATATCACCGTTTTTACGGTGTTACCATTATCCAGGACATCACTTTTAAGAGAATCGCAAAAGCCAAATCCCTGTTACGTTTTTCTTCGGATTCCATTGAAAATATAGCCCTAGGCTGCGGTTTTCAGGATGCCGGGTATTTTTCCAAGGTATTCCGCAAATCAGAAGGAATATCCCCAAAAGAATATCGCAACAAATGGTAAAACTTTACTCAAAAAATCAAAAGAACTTTTTCTTAGGATGCTACACTACAATTACGATATCGTAATATTCACACTTCAAAGGAGATTGATTCATGAAAAACATAGAATTGCTCATATTTTCCCTTGAATATATCGAAACCCATTTGCAGGACGATATCAAAACCACTGATATTGCAAACGCCTGTTTTTGTTCCAAATCAACTCTGGAAAAGTTATTTCAATGTGTGAATTCTATTTCTGTCAGAGAGTACATTATCCGCCGCAGAATGATGCATGCCGCAAGGGAGCTCACCCTTTTTTGCGACGTTTCCATTTTGTCATTGGCCGTAAAATACGGATACAGCTCTCATGAAGCCTTTGCGCGCGCCTTCAAAAATATTTGGAACTGTAACCCATCTGAGTTTCGTAATAAAAAAAGATTCTCGGAACTCTATCCCAAACTAAGGGGACCCATAAGTGAAGGAGAAGAATATATTATGCAAAGAAAAAATGTAGATATCAGCCAATTATATGATTTATTTATCGAAAGAAAAGATTGCTATTTTGTCTGTGCAGATATCAACGGATTAATTCCTATTAACAACATTTCAATGAAGGCCGGGGACCTGGCTATTTTAGAGGCCTTAAACCGGTTAAACCGTGCAGCCGGCGAAGAAGATATTGCCTTTCGAATCGGCGGAGATGAATTCTGCATCTTAACAGGCAGTACCTCTGAAGAGTACGCACAAAAAATTGCTGACGAGATCAAAAGTCACAACGGAGAAACCTTTGAATTTGAAGGACAAAAGATTCCGCTTACCTTATACGCTTTCGTAGCCAAATGTGGCAAAAGCAATTTAAAATACAATGAGCTTTTTACCGAACTCCACCTCGCCATCAAAGAAGGAAAAGAAAATTTATAATCTAAAACAGCCGTATGGTTCCATGTTCCATACGGCTGAACTTTATTACAATTCTTATTTTTGATAATCCTTCATATATTCTGCAATAGCATCCTTCCAGTCTGCAAACATAAAATCAGTAGTCAGTTTAAACATCTTATTTTCCAAAATGGAATATGCAGGACGTTTCGTAGGTGAGCCATATTCTTCCGTACTGATTCCCTCTACCTTGGTAGGAAGTCCCGCAAGTCTGAATACTTCTGCAGCAAAATCCGCCCAACTGCACGAACCTTCACAGGTTCCGTGGAACAATCCATAATTTTCAGTAGGAAGCAGATATAATATAGCCTTTGCCAACTCTTTTGCGCTGGTCGGTGTTCCAAACTGGTCATTCACCACACGCACCTTATCATGAGTTTCTGAAAGTCTTAACATGGTTCTTGCAAAATTATTGCCATCTCCATATAACCATGCGGTACGAATAATAAAATACTTTGTCGCAAATTGCTGTACAAAATGCTCTCCTGCAAGTTTTGTTGCACCATAAGCACTCTGGGGGCCTGTTGTATCAAATTCTGTATAAGGAACCGTACCGTCACCGGGGAACACATAATCAGTAGAAACATGCACCATCTTTGCATCATACTTAGAGGCTGCAATACTTAAATTTCTGGGACCAATGGCATTAATGCGATAAGCATTGTCTTTATCTGTTTCACATTTATCAACAGCAGTATATGCCGCACAATTAATTACCGCATACGGCTTAACCTCTTCAAAAAGTGCATTCACCGCATCCATATCGGTTATATCAAGTTCTGCAACATCAGTATTCACACACTCATATTCCGTATTATCCTTCAGTAATTCGTTGACTGCACGTCCCAACTGGCCGTTGCACCCTGTAATAATTAATTTCTTCATACACTGAATCCTCTCTTTATTCACCTGAAAGTCAGATTTTTCTAATACTATAATACATTGATAAAATAAGAATGGCAATGTGCTTTAAAAAGTTTTTCATAACTTTTCATTTTATGGTTTTCTTGCGCAACTCATTGTGTTATAATATACTTTGTGGGTTTTCCCACCAAAATACAAAACTAAGTGTATATTTAGGAGAGGAATATAGCATGAAAAAGAAACTCGTTTCTCTTTTCCTTGCAACGGCCATGTTAGTTACATTATGTGCAGGCTGCGGTAATGAGGGAAAGACAGAGAACCCCGGTGGAAACGGAACTGTAGATTCCCCAAACACTCCGAGTAATACTCCCGGCGACAATTCAGATAACGATAATAATGACGATAATAGCAATCCCGGTCAGGTTACTCCTGATGACCCTAATGCAGGACTTATCAGAAGCGCTTTAACCAACGAATGGATTTCAGCATCCTATGAAGGCTTACGTCCCATTGCAATTATGATTCCAAATGATAAATCAGCTCCGCCCCACTATGGATTAAGTGAAGCCGGCGTTATCTATCAGTGTCAGGTAGAAGGAAGTATGACACGTCTCATGGCACTGTTTGACAATTTGGATTCATTAGGTGACCGTGTAGGTAACTTACGTAGCGCACGTACTTATTTTGTGTATTGGGCACTTGAGTGGGATCCGTTGTATGTACATCACGGCAACCCTTGGTATGTAGACGATATTTTAAACAGTGGTCTTGTAGCAGACCTTGATTGTAATGATGGAGATGCACACAAAGGAACAGAAGACTCCTTTGGTACAGTAGATAAAAACGGAAGAGCATGTTATTGGTACCGTACAACAGACCGTAAAGCTCCTCACAACGCATATTTATCCAAAGAATCCTTAGAAAACTTTATCGAAGCAAGAGGTTATTCTTTAAACTATACAGGAATGTACAAGGGTGCCCACTATCAGTTTGCTGACGAAGAGAATGTAATTGATTTAAGCACCGCCACTGATGCAATTCCTTGTAACAAGTTGGATTTAACTACCACTTATCCGGTAGACGATACTTATTTTACCTATGATGCAGAATCCGGAAAATATTTGAGATTCCAGTATAACGAAGCTCATGTGGATGAAGTAAATGGGGAACAGCTTTCCTTCGAAAACATTTTAGTACAGTTTACACCTCACCGTGTAATGGATACAAAGGGATACCTTGAATTCTACTTTAAGGCAGGCGGTGAAGGCTACTATATCACCAACGGATATGCCATCCCTGTTACATGGGAAAAAGAAGATGATTATGCAATTACTAAATACTATGATGCAAACGGTAATGAAATCACCTTAAATACAGGTAAGACCATGATTTGTATCATTGAAGACGGTGACCCTATCACAATAGAATAACAAAGAATGGATTGAGCATATATGCACTGCCATATATGCTCTTTTTTGTTCTTTTCTTGTCCATTTGGAAGATTTTCTTAATGACGTATCACATGTTTTATGATACACTTAAGACAAGTGTGATACGAAAGCGAGGACATAAAAATGAAACGATTAAAATTGTTACTTCTCCTTACTTTAACATCCTCTTTACTCTTAGTAGGATGTGGCAAAGATGAGCCGGCTTCCAAGCCCGTTCCTCCCGCAGAAGAAGACAATATAACAAGCGAAATTCCTAAGGACGACCCCGTAGTGGATGACCCTACTGACAATCCTGTGGCAGACGAACCCGAAGAAGATTTGCCACCTGAAGAAGGCATGGTTCGAAGCAAATTGACCAACGAATGGATTACCGAGGAACAGGCAATTGCAAGACCAATCGCCATTATGATGCCTACAGACAAGGCAGCCCAGCCACAAAACGGCATCGGTCAGGCAGATATCCTGTACGAATGTATGGAAGAAGGCGGCATTTCACGTCAGTTAGCAGTTATCGATGGTTGGCAGTCCCTTGACAAAATCGGAAACATCCGTAGCTGCCGTGATTACTATTTCTACATGGCATGTGAATGGGATCCCATCTTAATCCACGTTGGCGGTGTATACTATATGCAAGACCGTTTAAGCTTAGGTGATATTCAGAATCTTTCCGAAAACGCTGAAGCAGGTGCCGGTTCCTCATCCAAAGGTACCGTTGCATTTTTCCGCGACAAGAGCAGAAAGAGCCCTCACAACTGTTACGTAAGTGCAGAAGGCATTCTGACAGCAATGGACAGACTTGATTATCCTTTGGAGCACAGAGAAGAATACTACGAACCGGATCATTTCCAGTTTGCAGAAGATACAAATACTTTAGAAGATGCGCCGGACGTTATGGACGCTCCCGCAATTGATTTATCAGACCCTTATCCATATTCTGAATCTTATCTTGAATATAACGAAGAAGACGGTCTGTATTACAAATACTTACATGGCGAAGCACAGATTGATGCCACAACCGGCGAACAGTTAACCTTTGCAAATGTTATTATTCAAACAACATACAGCGAAAAGCGTATTGACGGTGATGGTTCCGTTTCAAAATATCTGGCTTTTAAAATGCACGATACCACACGTACCGGCTACTTTGTGACACAGGGTAAAGCGATTCCTGTAAGATGGGAAAAGACAACTGACTATGGTGCTACACGTTACTACGATATGGACGGAAACGAAATCGTACTCAACACCGGCAAAACATATATTGCAATTATTCAGGAAGAAAAATATCCCAGCTTTGAAATTAACGAATCATTAGCTTCTAACTAAACATAAAAAATCCGGCGCATCAAAGCGCCGGATTTTTATATTGATTGTATCATTATCTTTCAATATGCAATCTGTTCAGTGCAGAGAAAATAGCTCTTACTGAAGCTCTGGTAATATTAGAACTTACGCCTACACCATAAGTAACTCTTCCATCATCTGCATCTAAGAGATGGATATAGGCTGCTGCCTGGGAGCTTGCGCCACTCTGGAGAGCATGCTCTTCATAATCCAGCACCTTAACTTTGACGCCAAGTTCCACCTGAAGTCCACGCTGCACAGCATCAATCGGACCATTACCTACAGCCTCAAACACTCTTTCAACACCATGGTCTGTATAAGTAACCGTAACCTTGGTATCAAACGGACTGTCTACTGTATCACTCATATCATCAATCTTAAGCTTTCTAAAGTGAAGCGGTTCTTTCTGTTCAAGATACTCTTTACGGAACTCTTCCATAATCTGTTCCGGTGAAACCTCACCCTGTTTTTCAGAAATCTTCTGGATAACATTTGCAAACTCTTTATGCATTCCCTTTGGAAGCTTAAAGCCAAAATAGGTATCCATAACAAAGGCTACACCGCCCTTACCTGACTGGGAGTTAATACGTACAATAGGTTCATATTCACGTCCAATATCCGCAGGATCGATTGGAAGGTAAGGCACCTGCCAGAACTCATTATTTCTGTCACGCATTGCCTTGACACCTTTGTTAATAGCATCCTGATGAGAACCGGAAAAGGCTGTAAATACCAACTTACCTGCATAAGGATGTCTTGGGTGAATCGGAATCTTACAACATCTCTCATAAATCTCAATAATATCGTTCACATGTTCAATTTCAAGCTCAGGATTAATACCTTGTGAGAACATGTTGTATGCTATATTCAAAATATCCACATTACCGGTTCTTTCACCGTTACCAAACAAAGTACCCTCTACTCTGTCCGCACCTGCAAGGAGCGAAAGCTCAGCAGCTGCAACACCGGTTCCTCTGTCGTTATGAGGATGTACGCTCAAAATAATACTCTCACGGTTCTTAAAATGTTTTGACATCCATTCAATCTGATCCGCGTAAACATTAGGAGTATTCATTTCAACAGTAGAAGGAAGGTTAATAATAATCGGATCTTCCTTGGTTGCTCCCCATGTATCCTGTACTGCAGTACAAATTTCTAACGCAAAATCAAGTTCTGTTCCTGTAAAGCTTTCCGGAGAATACTCTAAAACAATCTTACCCGGGAACTTTGCAGCCCTTTCCTTTACCATCTGTGTACCTTTAACGGCAATATCAATAATCTCTTCACGACTCATATTAAACACAACATCTCTCTGTAATGTAGATGTTGAATTATAAATATGTACAACCGCCTGTTTACATCCTTCGATTGCTTCGAAAGTACGGTCAATTAATTCCTCACGGCATTGTACCAATACCTGAACCCTTACATCATCCGGAATTAACTTTCTATCAATTAATTGTCTTAAAAAATCAAACTCAATCTGGCTTGCTGACGGAAAACCAATCTCTATTTCCTTAAATCCCATATTCACAAGGAACTGGAACATTTCAATTTTTTCCTGCACAACCATTGGCTCAATCAACGCCTGATTACCATCTCTTAAGTCAACGCTGCACCAAATAGGGGCCTTTTCTATTTCTTTGTTAGGCCATTCTCTTTCAGGGTAATCTACAACCGGATTTTTCCGATATCTTTTATAATTCACCACGACAAATCATCCTCCATCCATCTTACTGTCAATTTGCTCATCTTCTAAAAAATAGAGTTCTATATGAATCATAAAAAGCTCATCCATAATACAGATGAGCTTTCCTTTTATTCACCAAGTCCACTTTCGATAGCTTCCACAAGAGCTTTTAATGCTTCCTGTTCATCTTCGCCTTCGCAAACAAACTCAATTTCATCGCCACATTTTACACATGCTCCGAGCACACTAAGCACACTCTTGGCATTCGCTGTATTATCTCTAAAAGTAAAAGTTATTAAAGACTTAAACTGCATAGCTTCCTTACATAGGATTCCAGCCGGTCGTAGATGTAGCCCTGTAGGATTTTTAATTACTACCTTCTGACTTACCATAAGCTTACCTCCATTTCTTACGTCTTTAAATCTTCGTATTGTTTATTCCACCTATACTATATCATTTTTCACACCTGATAACAATAGCAAAGATTATTAATTACAACATTGTCTTTTCAATCAGTTTTGCTAATTTCAATGCTTCTTCCTGAATCAACTCCTGATTCTTTCCTTCAATCATAACTCTTACAAGCGGTTCCGTACCCGAAGGTCTGATTAACACTCTTCCTTCTCCGGCAAATTGCTCTGTCAATTTTGCAATTGCTGTAGCAATTTCAGGATACTCCATGTAATCATTCTTTTTATGTGTAGGCACTTTAGCATTAACTAATGCTTGGGGAAGCACTTCCATAATAGAAGCAAGCTCCGACATTTTTTTACCCGTTTGTACCATTACTTCCAACAAATGCAACGCGCTTAATAAACCATCGCCGGTAGTGTTGTCATCCAAAAAGATAATATGTCCTGATTGTTCACCACCTAGGTTAGCCTTTAACTCCTGCATAGACTCCAATACGTATCTGTCACCCACCTTAGTCTGAACCACATTGATGCCTTTTTCTTTTGCCATAAGCATGAAACCAAGGTTTGACATAACCGTAACGACGATCATATCTTCCTTTAACTTGCCCTGTTCCTTCATATGATTACCGATGATAGCCATAATCTCATCGCCGTTTACTACTTTTCCGTTCTCATCAACAGCGAGCAAACGGTCTGCATCACCATCAAACGCAAGACCTAAATCAGCATGTTCATATACCACTCTGGCCTGCAATTCTTCCATATGGGTAGAACCGCAGTTAGCATTAATATTGATTCCATCCGGATTGTTATGAATTGCAATCACCTCAGCACCAAGCTCTTTTAATGCTTCCACTGAGGTATAATGAGCCGCTCCTTCTGCACAGTCTACCACAATCTTCACACCGGAAAGATTTACATTAACTGAACAAATTGCATGATTAATGTATTCTTCTCTTGCATCAGTTCTATATTTAATCTTTCCTACTCCTGAACCGGTTGGAAACTTTACTCCCTTCATGTCAGAACGGATTAGTTCTTCAATTTCATCTTCCATCGCATCCGGTAACTTATATCCGTTTTCGTCAAAAAACTTGATTCCGTTGAATTCCACCGGATTGTGAGATGCTGAAATTACAACGCCTGCATCCACTTTGTACTTTCTTGTTAAATATGCAACAGCCGGTGTAGGCACCACTCCTACATATACTGCATTTGCACCAACAGAACAAACACCTGCCATCAATGCGTTTGCCAACATGTCTCCCGAAATACGGGTATCACACCCTACCATAATCGTAGGCTTATGAGACTTTTCCTTTGTTAATACATGCGCTCCCGCCATGCCAAGCTGCATAGCAAGAAGGGGAGTTAATTCTTCATTTGCAATACCACGCACACCATCGGTTCCAAACAATCTAGCCATATAATTTATATACCTTTCTTTCTATCACAGATTCTAAATCAACTGTATAAATCCCGGTCCCGCTTCCGGATTAATCACCGGTTCTTCTTTGAGCGGAACAAAAATCTGAACCTCAAATTCTTTTTTCTGACGAACCGTATCCGGTACATTCCACTCTACTTCAACATCATAATAGATTCCCGGACTAAATTCAGTAAGATTCAGTTCATTTAATACCTCTTGGATATTGATATATCCCGTTAGGGAATTTCTGTCAATTTTATCTACATTTTCCTGTAAGCCAACGAAAGTAACCATTCTGGTATCAAACGGAACAATTTCAATCTCTGTGTTTGCAGGAATGTTGGTCATACTGATACTTTGCGGAGTTACAGCAGCAGATACCGAAACTTCCTCTTCAATATATACCACTACAGTAGCTTTTCCATTGAAATCATCATCTACCAGGCGCACTCCGTTGGGAAGGAACTTCGTTACATCTACGACAGCCGTCATATTACCGCTCTGACCTGTAACATTCAACGCCGTTTCCGGAATCTCAATTCCCGTAATCGTACGCAACAACGAGGTGTTTGCTGCTATGGTGATTTCTTCCGGACTGCTGGTAATCTCGCCCGTTAATGCATAACCACTTACCGGTGTACCCATTACAGTATATTCGAGAGGAACTGTTTTAGTCCCAAGAATACCTACTGTAACATCCAGCGCAGTAATATTCTTAACCACCGCCGCATTGGTTATCTTTTTACCATTTGCATCATAAAGTTCAATTTCCACGCTGGTACCCATATTTGCAGACATATCGGTAACATCCACAACTGCCTTCGCTGTTGTAATAGACTCAATTACCCTCTTTGGTCCTTCCAAACGCACAATATTCTGGGCAGCACTTACATCTCCGACAATATAACCCTCAGCGGGTTCACCTGTAGTAGTTAATTCAATAAACAACTGTTTATCTGCCACATCATCAATATTAAGCTTTAAATTGACTATATTACTCTTAATTGCGTCAATTTCAGTATTCAATTTATCCGTCTGCACTATAATTCCAACAGTATCCATAAAAGTCATTTCAGACAAATCAGCCGTTGCATGAATATTTTCCCTGCTAAGCTGGCTTAAAACAGACTTTTTGGCAGTAATCGTAACATTGACAATATTGGAATCATTCAATATTTCAAATGTCTTTCCATCATCGGTAATTGCATTGGTGTTTAAGAGTTCAACTTCCACTCCATAATAAGTTGTAGTCTTTACCGGATCATTGATGTTCACTACGATCAGCCATAAAATCACTGCAAATACCAGTGCCAGAATCTTAAGTCCCAGATTATTTGTCAGTTTCTTCTTCAAACTCAACTTTACTTTCTTCCCTTCCACAATTTACGCTTCTTCACATCATCCTCAGATTTATTCTGAATCTGTGCAAGCCTTACTCTTAATTCATCTGCATCAAGTCCCCTGGACAATTCACCCATGTACGCTACACTTATCTTTCCTGTCTCTTCAGAAATAATAATGGTTAGGGAATCCGTTGCTTCGGAAATTCCCACACCTGCACGGTGTCTTGTTCCCAATTCTTTCCCAAGCCCTCTATTGTCGGAAAGCGGAAGATAACATGTAGCCGAGGTAACTCTATCCCCTCTGATAATCGCTGCTCCGTCATGGAGTGGCGTGTTATGTTCAAATATATTGATAAGAAGCTGGCTTGAAACCAAACCATCCACTTCAATTCCCGTTCTTTCATATTCAGCAAGACTTATAGTCTGTTCCACTACGATAAGTGCCCCCGTCCTAACTCTTGCCATCTCAACACACGCTTTTACAATTTCGTTAACCGTTTTATCGGTAAATCTTCCCGTTGCACTTCTTGTATCAATTTTAAGAACCGAACTGATAAAATTCTTATTTCCCAATTGCTCCAATGCCCGCCGTAATTCCGGTTGCATAACTACAACAATCGCCGTAACTGCTATACCGAATCCATTATTGGCAATCCATAGAATCGTAGTCATATTGAAGACCGCCGCAAGCAGAAGAAAGAACATAATAACAAGCATGCCCTTTAATAAAGACCATGCTTTTGTGTTTTTTATCCATACAATAATCTGGTAAACAAGGAAAGAAATAATAAAAATCTCTACAATGTCTGTCCAGCTTATGCTGCTAGGAATATGCAATGCTGATAAGTATTTGTCAACATAGAACTTTAATTGCTCCATTCCTACCCATTCCCTCTTAATATATATTTATATTTTATCTCACCTTATTGAGGCGTTGTTGTACTTGAAGAAGAACTGTGACGAGTTGCATTCGTTGCCGTAGTAGGACGTACTGTCTGTCTGTTTGCAGTGCTTTGCGGTCTTGAGACCGGTGTTCTGGTGCTTCCTGCAACCGGGCGTACGCTACCTTGTGTAGTTCTTGGCGTCGTCTGCATTCTGGTAGCTGTCTGTGTACGTCTTACAATGCGTACATCATCATCTTCGTCATCGTCATCCTCATCCTCGTCTTCATCATCATCTATTTTAGGTTTTACAACCGCCTTTTTCGCTTTTTTGCCTATGTCGCCCGCTTTATTCTTAGGCACTGCCTTCACATAATAATAATAATCGTCATCTTCAAACTGTACTTTTTCCGTTCTGCTATAGTCAACATCAAACACGAAGAACTGTAACACCATTGCCAAAAGCACAGCTACAATACTTCCAAAGAACACACCGAAAATTGATACATTTGTGTAATATACCACATCACCCAAAAGCAGTAATACGATATTCATCAATGCGCCGATTCCGATTGCAAAAGACCATGCATAATCAATGGAAAGTCTGCGGATCAAATATACAACAATTACTGTTACCGAAATAGCAAGTAACATGGTTAACATCTCTTTATGATCCATCATTCCATCAATGACATATCTTAATTTGGCCAAAGATCCATCCTCGCCCAAAGCAAGCATTGAGCCTGCATTTCCACTGATAAAAGACAACAAATAATAAACAATTGCACCGCAACACACGGAAACAATAGAAGTAGGTGTTCCCACAAGTCCTGCAACAAGCGGCATCAAATACGGAATATTTAACGCAAAGCACACAGGTGTTAATACCACCACAATCGTATCTCTTGGTGAAAAGCGTAAATACATCAAAAAGAGCAGTAAATAAACGCAAACTGCTACAATTGCCACCTCGTAAGATAGCTTATACAAATGAAGTACAGAAAAAGCTGCCGAAAAGAACACAATAAAATTTTGCGGCAAAAATGAGCACATCAATGCAATGATTAATACAATTGCCATACTGTTCAGTCTTGGAAAATATCCCACATTGTTTTTAATCATCACAAGCGCCACAAAGGCCAATATAAATTTTAACAATGGAGTAACATACACTTCAAATTTTGCATAAAAATGTTTGATATGTTCTCTCACAACAAGTAATTCTCTCATTACAACTAACTCCAGTCAATCCGATTCCATCTTATTTTTTCTTATCATACATAACGCCAAGCTGCTTCAAATAATGAGCATATATCTTCTGTTTTCTTCTGGCGCGGCTGTATCTGTGCGAGTACACAGCATAAGAAATCAAGGCATATACCACTACTACTACGATGTAAATAAACAAAGCTCTTTTGGCAATCAATAATAAATCCATTTCATAAAGATTTTCCAAAATATTTTCCAAATCGTAAAGGATAAACATACCCCCTACTATCATACATGCAATCGTAGCACTGATAATTGCCTTCAGCACCTGAAATCCTATATAATCGCTTCTGAAGTATCTACCGATAGCCCCGTTCTTCTTAGCCTCAGTGTCCTCATAAGAAGCCATTTTTGTCATAAGTATGACTTTCTTTTCATTCAGCATAACTTCATTCCATTTCCATAACCTATAAGAAACGCATCTTCGCAGGATCACGTGGGTCCTTACGCTGTACCGGCGCCGCCGGTTTTGGTGAATATACGTTTCTTAATGTATTCGTCATATCATTTTTACATTTTTGGCAAAATCTTCCCGTCTTAATCATAATGCCACATTTTTCACATGCAATACTAATAGGAGAATCTTCCGCAAAGGCCAGTCTTTCCTCTCTAATCCACTGTTGGATCTGGGGCACTTCTACCTCACATATTTCAGACACTTCATTAATGGTAGCCCCATGATGCTCATAAACATATTTCTTTACAGTCTGGAACTTTTCTTCTGCTGCTGCTCTGCACACCTGGCAAATAGGTGGTCCCGCAAAATAGTTAAATACTTTACCACATTTTCTACAATTACGTACATTCATAGGTAAACCTCCCTTTTTCCGGCATCAAAACTCAAAATCCTGCTCCGATTGCCAGTGTTAAAAAATAAATTTTACCGCTTACAATCTTGTTAAGTTCATGGGCCACAGCATCAATGGTACTGCCCGTTGTATAAATATCATCAATAATTATAATTGACTTTAATTTTACATCATTTTGTAACAGATTAAAAGCCTTTTTCAAATTATTTTGTCTCAGCGCATTGTCCAATTCTTTTTGTGGTCTGGTGTTCCGACAACGCTCAAGCAAATCCGACCTTACACTGATTCCAAGCTCTCTTCCCAGCGCCCTTGCAAGCTCCTCTGCCTGATTGTATCCCCGCCTCCTTTGCCGTTTCGGATGCAGTGGTACCGGAACCAAACCGTCCACATTAAGTCCTAAGAGCATTTCTCCATAATGCTTTCTAATATCCTTAGCAAAAAAATCGGCATACTCCGGACGTTTCTGGTATTTAAACCGATACAAGGTATCAGAAATACCTGTATATTCGTATAAAGCCCATCCTCTTTCGAATTCATGTGGATTTTCCTTACAATCCTTGCACAATTCCCCTTCATCAAAGGTTAATTGCTTGCTACAGCAATAACACCTGGGTTCTTCCATATACCGTATAAACGGCATACATTCCTTACACATCAAATGTCCCATAGGATTAAGTATTTCATCACATACCGGACAACGCTTCGGAAATATTAAATTACTGATATTCATATCTGTCTCCCTACGACAGACTCTCCATTTCCCGTATCCTTAAATCCAGACTGGTATATCTTTTGATTTCACTTGCATTTTCTACCATGTCCCGGATTATCTCTTTACTCCCTAAAATTGTAACACAGTTTTTAGCACGTGTCACTCCCGTGTACAGAAGGTTACGGTTAAACAACTGTCTCGGTCCCGACAAAAGCGGCATGATAACCGCGGGGTATTCACTTCCTTGGGATTTATGAATCGTAATGGCGTATGCCAATTCCAACTCATCAAGGCCGGCATATGGATATTCCACTCTCCTTAAGTCATCAAACTCAACTTGAATAGTCTGGGCATAATCATTAATACTGATAATTCTTCCGATATCACCATTGAATACTCCCAATCCCTTATCAATGGCAATATTGTACTTGCTGACAATCTCCCATTCCAATTGATAGTTGTTTTTTATCTGCATTACCTTATCACCCACACGGAAAACATCATCACCCACATGATACTCTGCCTTCTTTTCATCCGGCGGATTTAAGTATTCCTGTAAAATCCGGTTCAACACCTCTACACCCAGATTCCCTTTTTTCATAGGTGTTAAAACCTGAATATCAAAAGGCGTGCATCCCACATATCCCGGAAGTTTTTGGGTAATTAACTGTACCATGTGTTTATAAATAACCCTTGCATCACTTCTTTCCAGGAAAAAGAAATCCTTGCTTTTGTTATCAAGAACGATTTCTTTGCCCTCATTAATTCTGTGAGCGTTCATAACAATATCACTGGTGGAAGCCTGTCTGAAAATACGTTCCAAAATAACAACCGGTATCGCCTTACTTTGAATCAAATCACGAAGCACCTGCCCCGGTCCTACAGAAGGTAACTGATTCACATCTCCCACTAAAATCAGTTTTGTTCCCGGCGTAACAGCTTTTAACAATGACTGAAACAAAAATAAATCCACCATAGACATCTCATCTATGATAATCATATCCGCTTCCAAAGGATTTTCCTCGTTACGTTCAAAAGCACCTCCGCGCTTATCCTGTGTACTCAATCCGTTTAACTCAAGCATCCTGTGGATAGTCCTCGCTTCATATCCTGTGGTTTCTGACATTCTTTTTGCTGCACGTCCCGTAGGAGCCGCTAACAAAAAATCATATCCCGCCTGTTCAAAATACCGTAACATTAAATTAATGGTTGTTGTTTTTCCCGTTCCTGGTCCTCCCGACAGAATAAACACACCATTTCTTACAGATTCAAGCACTGCCTTCGTCTGCAGCTCATCTAACTCTAATCCTAACTCCGATTCCAAACCGGCTATGGTTTTACGTATCGCTGCTTCTTCTGAAGCCGGCATGACTTCTTCTGCCACACTCTTTAGTTCATAAAGCATTCTTGCACAATTAAGCTCCGCATAATAGGCAGTCATGGAATAAACCCTTATTTCTTCCTCTTCCTGCTTAATCACTATTTTTCTATCCATCATCAAATTAGGAATCACAGGTTCAATTGCCTCTGCTGGTATCTCTAACAAAGCCTTTGTCCTCAATATCAGGGTTTCCTGCAACAGATAAATATTTCCCTCATTTAATGCCATCAGAAGTATATACATAATACCGCTTCTGATCCGGTAATCCGAGTCAACAAGGATTCCTACTTTAGAAGCGATTTCATCTGCTATTTTAAACCCGATACCATCCACATCCTCTGCCAGACGATAGGGGTTTTCTTTGAGTACATGATAAACACTCATTCCATAGGTATTATATATTTTAATTGCCATGGTATTGGATATTCCAAACTGTTGCAGATATAGCATAATCTCACGCATATCTCTTTTTTCCAACAATTGTTCCGCAATATCCCTTGCTTTATTTTCACTGATGCCCTTTACTTCCGCTAACCGTTCCGGCTCCTCTTCAATAATCCTAAAAGTATCCTCTCCAAACATTTTGACAATACGTTTTGCCAAGGCCATGCCGATTCCCTTAATAGCACCGGAGCTTAAATATCTTTCAATGGCTTTAGAACCACTGGGCGGAACAATACGGTATGATTTTATCTTAAATTGCTCCCCATACACGGGATGTGTCACAAATTCTCCCTCAGCTTCAATGTTTTCCCCCTGGTCCATTGTTCTGAAAAAACCCACACAAATAACATCTTCCGTTTCCAAGGTAAGACTCAGCACCGTGTATCCGTTATCCTCATTGCGATATAAAATATGGTCAATAAAACCCTTTAATACTTCCAATCAATACCCCTCCATACATAAAAGGCTGCCCCACCAGGCAGCCTTTCGTATCTACAAATTATAATTACGTTTCATCTGTTCGTATAAATCCTGAGCAAGACCTAAGCCTCCACCCTGCTCTGATGTCTGTTCAGATATATCCTGAATCAATTCTGTTTTATAGTAATCAACCAAGGAAGATGTAGATCCGGAAGAAAACTCAGACTTAGGAATCGTCTTTTCCATTTCCTTATAAACCTGTTCAATGAAATACGCTTCAAACTGCTTACACGCTTCCATTAACTCATCATCCTGCATATTGGCATAATTCTTAGAATTAATATCCGAAGTCTTTAAGCCTGAAGAAGAGTTAACCGTATTCGAAATATATTCCGTATAAGCAGATGATAATCCGTTAATATCCATAACCTTCTCCTTTACATACTACTCATGAACTATCTTCTCAAATTGTTAGCCTGCTGCATCATCTCATCAGAAGCCGTAATCGCCTTAGAACTGAATTCATATGCACGCTGGGCTGTAATCAGATTAACCATTTCATCCACAACCTGAACGTTAGAACCTTCCAAATATCCTTGAACAACAGAGCTTCTCTGTAAATTAGGATCTGTATCCTCATTCATAGCAGGACCGCTTGCTGCTGTAACCAGATAAAGGCTGCCGTCTGTTTTTTCCAAACCACCCGGATTATTAAACTGGAACACACCCATTCTCATTCCCAAGGACTGTGGGTTATTATTTTCGTCCGGATAGCAGAATTCACCATCCTTGGTAACCGTAATCTTGCTTGCAACTAACTCTTCCCCAAAGACAATTGCATTTCCTTCAGAGTCAAGCACCGGTAAACCGTCTGTGGTACAAAGTGTTAATCCGTCCACACCTTCTGATATGGTAAAATTACCATTTCTGGTATAATATGTATCACCGTCTTTACCCATAACAGCAAAGAAACCTTCTCCATCAATTGCAAATGCCGTATCACTTGTGGATGCGTTCAGGTTACCCTGCGAAAATACAGTGGTAATAGCTGAGTTTCTGACACCCATACCAACCTGAGCACCTGTAGGTTTATTCTCACCGTTAGCGGATGTTGTTTCAGACTGAAGTGTCTGATATAACAACGACTTAAATTCTGCGGTAGTTGTCTTATACCCTACCGTATTTACATTCGAAAGATTGTTGGCTATTGTATCTACGTTAGTCTGCTGTGCTTTCATACCGGAAGCTGCAGTCCATAATGATCTTACCATATATCTCCTCCTACGATTCTTTCTTGCATGAATCATGCAATCTGTCTATTCCCAATTATCGTTTATCGAACCTTACCAATCTGATTAACGGCTATATCCAAAGTAGTATCCATGGTCTGAATCACCTTTTGATTCGTCTCATACGCTCTTGTTACGCTAATCATATCAACCATTTCCGTAACAATGGAAACATTGGAAGCTTCCAAATACCCCTGATATACCTGAGCATCAGGTTCTGCCATTTCAGCTCCCTCTACTGCCTGGTAATAGTTCTCTCCATATTTTTCAAGATAGTTATAATCTGCAAAATTAGTAATCAATAATTGTTCCGTAGGAACACCATTTTCAAAAATAAGACCGCTCTTATCAATAGTAATGGTTGCATTAGGATCAACCTGAATCCGTACGGTTGCTCCGTTTTCATTGGTTCCTAACAAATAGTCACCATTTGTATTAACCAGATACCCCTCCTGATTCATGGTAAAGGAACCGTCTCTTGTATACTTAGTGGAGGTTTCTCCGGCTTTGTTGGTGAATTCTACGGAAAAGAATCCGTCACCGCTTAATGCCAAATCAAAAGTATTGTCCGTCTGCTTAAATGATCCTTGGGTATAATCCGTATACCCCTCACCAATTTTAACTCCAAGTGACACGCTTCCGATTCTCTGGGTATTAACACCAATTCCGGTCTGGTCCTTAATTCTATAAGCTAACAAAGAAGAAAATGCCTCACTGGTAGAACCCTCTTTCTTATATCCGTTTGTTGTGGAATTCGCAAGATTGTTCGTCAGGATGTCCATACGATTTTGTTCGTTAATCATCCCTGTGCATGCAGTATATAATCCTCTAACCATTGCATCTTCTCCTTTCGACTATTTCTTAGTCTTCGCGGTATCCTGCAAGGAATTCTACGTATTTACCGGTACCGATTGCCACTGCTGTCATCGGGTCTTCTGCTGTAATCGTATTAATTCCTGTGCGATCTGCAATCAAATCTTCCAAACCGCGTAATAAGCTTCCGCCTCCGGTTAATACAATACCTCTGTCAGCAATATCTGCTGCAAGTTCCGGCGGAGTTTTTTCCAATACATTGTGAATTGCTTCGATAATCTGGGAAGTTGCTTCTCTTAAAGCTTCTTCTGTTTCTTCCGAAGATACCTTAACGGTTCTTGGAAGACCGGTAACCAGATTACGTCCTCTTACATCTACGTAATCTACTTCTGCACGTTTAAATGCAGAACCGATTTTAATCTTAATTTCTTCTGCTGTTCTTTCACCGATAAGCAGATTATGTTTCTTACGCATGTAACGTACGATTGCTTCGTCAAAATCGTCACCTGCCACTTTTACGGATGCACTTACAACAGTACCACCCAAAGAAATAACTGCAATATCAGAAGTACCGCCACCGATATCAACAATCATATTACCGCATGGTTTAGAAATGTCGATACCAGCTCCGATTGCAGCAGCAATGGGTTCTTCAATAATGAATACCTCGCGTGCTCCTGCCTGATATGTTGCATCTTCTACCGCTTTCTTTTCTACTTCTGTTACTCCACTGGGAACGCAAACTGCGATACGTGGTTTTCTAAAGCCTCGTCTTCCCAATGCTTTCTGGATGAAATATTTCATCATCTTTTCCGTAACGGAATAATCTGAAATAACGCCCTGACGTAATGGTCTTACCGCCACAATGTTACCCGGTGTTCTACCAAGCATCAGACGGGCATCCTCACCAATTGCTTTGATCTTATTCGTATCTCTATCAAAAGCCACTACGGACGGCTCTTTTAATACTACTCCTTTTCCTCTGATATATACGAGAATACTGGCAGTTCCTAAGTCAATACCGATATTTGTATACTGCATATACTGTCCCCTTTCATACTTCATCTATCTTCATTTTTTCCAAACATTTGCAAAATAAACATTCGCATCTATTATAGACTAAAATGCACTAATTTAAAAGGGTTTTAAGGAATTTTTAATAATTCTTTTTACGCACAACAAGGAAGCAGTTAACTGCTTCCTTGCAATTTGTCGTTTATACGCATCCAGCTACGACTTCAAATATATTATCGGCAGGATGTGAAAAAACTTTAGTTTTTATTTTGCTCTTTTTCTATCATCTTCTGAATATAGAATCCGGTATAGGATTTTGGATTCGCTGCAACCTCTTCCGGAGTTCCCTTGGCAATAATGGTTCCGCCGCGTTCGCCTCCCTCAGGTCCAACGTCAATAATGTAATCTGCGGTCTTAATCACATCCAGATTGTGCTCAATTACCACCACAGTATTACCGCCTTCCGTTAACTTAGCCAGAATGTCAATTAATTTATGGACATCCGCAAAATGGAGACCGGTAGTAGGCTCATCCAAAATATAAATGGTTTTTCCGGTACTGCGTTTGCTAAGCTCAGTTGCAAGCTTGATTCGCTGTGCCTCACCACCTGATAATTGTGTAGAAGGCTGTCCCAATCTGATATAGGAAAGGCCCACATCATAGAGAGTATCAATTTTTCTTGCTATAGACGGAATATGAGCAAAGAAATGACGGGCTTCCTCCACAGTCATATCAAGTACATCATAAATGCTCTTCCCTTTATACTTCACTTCAAGGGTTTCTCTGTTATATCTCTTACCGCCACAAACCTCACACGGTACATAAACATCCGGTAAAAAGTGCATTTCAATCTTAATAATTCCGTCTCCGCTGCAGGCTTCACAACGTCCGCCTTTTACATTAAAACTAAAACGTCCCTTTTTATATCCCTTTGCCTTGGCATCCTGTGTTGCCGCAAACAAATCACGGATTTGATCAAACACCCCTGTATAAGTTGCAGGATTAGAACGCGGGGTTCTTCCGATAGGAGACTGGTCAATATCAATCACCTTATCAAGCTGTTCCAAACCATCAATTCCATCATGATCTCCCGGTATGGTTCTTGCCCTGTTTAATTCTTTTGCAAGACGCTTATACATAATCTCATTTACCAAAGAGCTCTTTCCGGAACCGGAAACACCTGTAACACAGGTCATCACCCCTAACGGGAATTCCACATCAATATTTTTAAGGTTATTCTCCCTTGCACCACGCACCTTAATAAAACCGGTAGGTTTTTTACGCAGTTTAGGAATCGGAATGGATAACTTACCGGATAAATACTGTCCCGTCACTGATTCAGGAACCTGCATAATATCCTCAGCAGTTCCCGTTGCTACAACCTTACCGCCCTGTTCACCGGCTCCCGGTCCGATATCCACGATAAAGTCAGCAGCCCGCATGGTATCCTCATCATGCTCAACAACCAACAAAGTATTACCCATGTCGCGCAGTCTGGTCAGGGTATTAAGAAGCTTATCATTATCTCTTTGATGGAGTCCGATACTGGGTTCATCCAAAATATAGCATACTCCAACAAGTCCGGAACCGATTTGGGTCGCAAGACGGATTCGTTGTGCTTCCCCGCCTGACAAAGAGGCTGTCGCTCTTGCAAGGGTTAGGTATTCAAGCCCAACATCTGCCAAAAAGCTTACTCTTGCCTTAATCTCTTTAATCACCTGCTTTCCAATCATTTCCTGAGTAGGTGTCAGCTGCATCTTCTCAAGGAAATCAAGCAAAGTGCCAATAGACATGGTGGTTACTTCATAGATATTCTTATCACACACAGTAACCGCAAGAGAAGACTTTTTCAATCTCATCCCTTTACATTCGTTACAGGGTGTAATCCTCATATACGACTCATATTCCTGCTTCATAATGTCCGAAGCGGTTTCTCTGTAGCGCCTGTTTTCATTATCAATCAAGCCTTCAAACGCAATGGGATATTCCCCCTTGCCCCTTTGACCTTCATAATAGACCGTTACTTTTTTGCCTTTTGTTCCATGGATAATAACATCCTGTGCTTCCTTGGATAATTGTTCAAAAGGGGTATCCAGGCTAAACTTATATTCCCTGGCAAGGGCAGTAAGTATGGCGTTGGTAAAGCTCTTTCCGTCGTTGGCAGACTGCCAGCCCATTGCCACAATCGCCCCGTCATTAATACTTAAGCTCTTATCAGGAATCATCAAATCAATATCAAATTCCATGTGATACCCAAGTCCGAAACATCCCGGACAGGCACCGAAAGGATTGTTAAAAGAAAAGCTTCTCGGTTCCACTTCTTCAATGCTGATTCCGCAATCAGGGCATGCAAAGCTCTGGCTGAATTGCATAGTCTCCCCGCCAATCACATCAACCTCCATTAAGCCTTCCGATAAATCCATAACGCTTTCAATGGAGTCCGTAAGGCGGCGTTCAAGTCCCGGTTTTACCACAAGACGGTCAACCACCACTTCAATATTATGCTTAATATTCTTATCAAGCTTTATTTCTTCGGTTAATTCATACATATTACCGTCAACACGGACACGGACATAACCACTCTTTTTCGCCCGCTCAAAAACTTTTGTATGTTCTCCCTTACGCCCACGTACAATAGGAGCAAGCAGTTGAATCTTAGTGCCTTCTTCTAACGAAAGAATCACATCCACCATCTGGTCAATGGTCTGTTTTTGAATCACCTTATTACAGTTAGGGCAATGAGGCGTTCCGACTCTTGCATACAGCAAACGGAAATAATCATAAATCTCTGTTACCGTTCCCACTGTAGAACGTGGATTACGGTTTGTTGATTTCTGGTCAATGGAAATAGCAGGACTTAGTCCCTCTATGCTTTCCACATTAGGCTTTTCCATCTGTCCTAAGAACTGTCTTGCATAGCTTGAAATAGATTCCATATATCTTCTCTGGCCCTCTGCATAAATCGTATCAAAAGCAAGGGAAGATTTTCCGGAACCCGACAAACCTGTCAACACTACAAATTCATTTCTGGGAATATCTATATCAATTCCTTTTAAATTGTGCTCACTGGCGCCACGGATTGTAATATATTCTTTTCTCGGACGCATTTTTTCATATTCATTCTTCTGTGTTGCCATAAATTACACCCCTTTTCCGGGTCCTCCATTCAGTTTAATCATCAAAGGAATTCAATTTTTGTTTCAATTCAATCAGACTGTCTCTAAGTTCCGCAGCCACTTCAAAGTTAAGGTCTGCAGCAGCCTTTTTCATCTTCTTAGTAATATCCGCAATCAGCTTCTCAAGTTCCGGCTTACTCATGGATTCAGGGTCTTTTTCAAAGCGTAGTTCTTCCTGTACCACTTCCTTACTGATACTGATTAAATCTCTTACTTTTTTACGGATTGTCTGAGGAGTGATACCATTTTCCTCATTATATCGCTGTTGGATAGCCCTTCTTCTGTTAGTCTCATCAATTGCATTACGCATGGATTCCGTCATGGTATCGGCATACATAATAACATGTCCGTCCGCATTACGGGCCGCACGTCCAATGGTCTGAATCAACGAGGTCTCCGAACGAAGGAAGCCTTCCTTATCCGCATCCAAAATAGCCACGAGGGAAATCTCCGGTATATCAAGTCCTTCTCGCAACAGATTAATACCTACTAATACGTCAAAAACATCCATACGCATATCGCGTATAATCTCTGCTCTTTCCAGTGTATCAATATCAGAATGCAGATAACGCACCCTGATTCCCACATCCTTCATATAATCCGTTAAATCTTCCGCCATTTTCTTCGTCAATGTGGTAACAAGAACTTTGTTCTTACGGTCCACTTCCTTATTAATCTCCGTAACAAGGTCGTCTACCTGTCCTTCTACAGGCTTTACCACTACTTCAGGATCCAGCAATCCTGTAGGACGGATAATCTGTTCCGTACGAAGCAGCTCATGCTCTTCCTCGTACACATTCGGAGTAGCTGATACAAACAGCATCTGATCAATTTTCTGTTCAAATTCGTCAAAATTCAACGGACGGTTATCAAGGGCTGATGGAAGTCTGAAACCAAACTCCACCAATGTCTCTTTTCTCGAACGGTCGCCAAAATACATACCCCTAATCTGTGGTATGGTCATATGGGACTCATCAATAATGATTAAATAATCATCTTTAAAATAATCCATCAGGGTATGCGGTGTTGCTCCGGGTTCCATCCCACTCATATGTCTGGAATAATTCTCAATTCCGGAACAAAATCCGGTCTCACGAAGCATCTCCACATCAAAATTCGTTCTCTCAGAAATTCTCTGGGCTTCAATCAACTTATCTTCACTCTTAAAGTACTTAATCCGTTCTGCAAGCTCCTCTTCGATATCCTTGCAGGCACGGTTAATCTTCTCTTGGGGAATAACATAGTGAGAAGCCGGAAAAATAGCAATATGCTCAAGAGTCCTGTGAACACGTCCTGTTACATGTTCTACTTCTGTTATTCTGTCAATTTCGTCGCCGAAAAATTCTATACGGATAATATAATCTCCGCCATCCGCAAGACATACTTCAAGAACATCACCGCGAACCCTGAACCAACCTCTGTCCAAGTCTAAATCATTTCTCTCATATCTAATCTCAATCAATTCGCGGATTACTTCATCTCTGTCCTTAATCATACCCGGACGCAAGGATACCATCATCTCCTGATAATCCTCAGGGCTACCAAGACCATAAATACAGGATACGGATGACACCACTACTACATCACGGCGTTCTGACAAGGATGCCGTAGCTGAAAGACGCAATTTATCAATCTCATCATTAATGGACGAGTCTTTTGCAATATAAGTATCCGAAGACGGAATATACGCCTCCGGTTGATAATAGTCGTAATAGGACACAAAATATTCCACTGCGTTCTCAGGGAAAAACTCCTTAAATTCGCCGTAGAGCTGTGCCGCTAAAGTTTTGTTATGAGCAATAACCAATGTAGGCTTATTCAATGCCGCAATAACATTGGCCATGGTAAAGGTCTTGCCGGAACCCGTAACACCCAGCAAGGTCTGGAATTGATTTCCTTCCCGAAACCCTTCCACCAGCGCTCTTATAGCCTGTGGTTGGTCGCCGGTTGGGGCAAATTCACTATGAAGTTTAAAGGAAGATTGCAATTGTCCTTGTTCTTTCATATCACCACTTCTTTCTCAATAACTTAACTGTTACATCATATCACATACATTTTAATTTGTCTATATTTTCTTAGAACATTTGTTCGTATTTAGTGTTTATCAAAAAAGGCCCCGATTTCTACTTTTCCGCAGAAATCAGAGCCTATTCTCTTTCTTCACAATATTCGTTATTCTATCCCAAGTTCTTGTTTTAAAATCTCAATACCCTTTTGTAACTGGTTATCATATCCATCATTTGTATATGCCTCGGAATCAAACTCAATATAAACATCCGGTTCAATTCCCGTACCATGGATATAATTGCCATTTGGTGTAAAGTACTTGGCAATGGTAAGTTTTATCGCAGTTCCGTCACTGATAGACAGTAATCTCTGCACAATTCCCTTACCAAAAGTGGTGGTTCCCACCAATGTTCCTTTTTTGTAGTCTTTGACGGCGCCTGCTAAAATTTCCGAAGCGCTGGCACTGTGCCCGTCTACTAAAACAACCAGCGGAATCTGAATTTCATTCTCACCATCGCACTCATATTCCGTTCTGGTTCCGTCTTTTTCTTCTGTATAGAAAATCAGACCTTTTGGAAGCAACATCTTTGAAACATCGCAAACAGTTGTTACATTACCGCCCGGATTAGAACGGATATCAATAATCAATGCCTGCATCTTTTCTGCTGTCAGAGCCGCATATTCCTCTTTAAACTGGTCTGTCGTAACATCATCAAAGGATGTAATCTGAATATATCCGATATTATCCTCTAACATCTGAGAAGTCACGGTAATCTGTTTTACTTTGTCCCTGGTCACACTAACATCAAATGTTTCATTGGTAGAAGGACGATGAATGGTAATAGTCGCACTGGTTCCCTTTTCACCTCTAAGGGTGGTAGCAACCTCTGTGGCATCCATTCCGACACAACTGGTACCGTTAATTCCTGCAAAATAGTCGCCTTCCAAAAGTCCGGCTTTTTCAGCAGGAGAATCTTCAATCACCTGTTTAATGTAACATAATTCCTTCTCAGTATCCAAGGTAATCACTGCGCCGATACCATAGTAAATACCTTGTGTATCCTGCATTAATGCTTCCAGTTCCTCCACGGTATAGTACTGGGAATAAGGGTCATTCAAAGAATCAAGCATTCCGTAATAAAGACCGTTAACAAGATCCTCTGTGGTTACATCACCCATATAATAATTATTAATGGTTTCCGCAAGAACCCTTATTTTTTCCTGAACCGCATCGCTGGCAACTTCTTTAACATTCGCTTCTTCGTAAGTGGCATCAACCTGTATCTCTCCCGCATTACGCAGCTCCCTGATTTTAATAACCAAAAACAAGCACGCACAAATCAGAAGTCCAAATAAGACGCCTGTCAGAATACCGCTCCAATAAAATCTTTTATTTTCTTTTATCCGGCTTTCTAAAGATAAGTCTTTATCCTCCATTCAGCCATCTCCATTCTGCTATTACTATGGTTCTTTGACAAAATCCAACGGGTTTACATACTCCCCGTTCTTTCGGACGCTGAAATGCAAATGGTTACCTGTCGATCTTCCTGTGGAACCAACTGCCGCAATCTTCTGTCCGCATGTTACCATGGTTCCTGCCTTAACATGCAATTTAGAACAATGCATGTAAACAGTAATAATTCCACCGCCATGATCAATCATAATATAGTACCCCATAACCGACGTATAGGAAGAAGCAATTACTTTTCCGTCATAAGCCGCATAAATTGCTGTACCATATGGTGAACCGATATCAATACCATTGTGGAACATTGGCACATGTAATGTAGGATGGTTTCTCCAGCCAAATGGGCTGGTAATTCTTGTGTACTTTGCCACAGGCCAAATAAACGCACCACCATCATATAAAAGCTTTTGCTCTTCTTCCTCAAGGGCTTTTTCAAGCGCCTTGATGGTTTCTGTCATGGCAGCCAGTTCTTCTTCGTTTGCCTTAATTTCCTGTTCTGCCGCAGAAATATTACTCTGGTTCGCATTAATTTCCTGTTGTTTTAAGTCTCTCATCGCATCCAAAGTAGCCTTGTTTGCTTCCTGGGTTGCACGGGCTTCTTCCAAAGCTGACTCCTGAGCCTTAAGTAAGCTTTCCTGAGTTTCTAACAGGCTTTCCTGGGTCTCTAATAAACTCTTTCTGAGAGCAACTTCTTCCTGGGTAGCAATATATTCATCCAATTTCATTCTATCATATTCGGTAATCTGACCAATATATTCTGCCTTGGTAAGAAAATCAGAAAAACTATCGCTCTGTAAAAAGCATTCAATATACACAGACTGTCCGTTTTCATACATAAAACGGATTCTCTGGACCATGTCATCATACTGCTTATTTGAAATCTCGATTGCCACCGCAAGTTCTTCCGTAGTAACCGCAAGCTCCTGTGATGTAATTGCAAGTTCTGCCTTAATGGCGTCAATCTCTGCAACTTTTGCTTCAATCTGGGCATCCAAATCAGCGATAACATTTTCAACCTCAACAATGTTATCATCCAGTTCACGCAAATCAACCTTCAAGTCAGCATTTTCATCCTGCAAAGAATCGAGCTTATCCTTAAGATTATTCTGGGTAGCTTTCAGATTCTCTTTTTCCCTTTCAGCCTGAGCTATCTGATTTTCCAAATCCCGGATTGTATCATTCGTTTTTTTAGCAACTGATATATCAGGTGGCGAAAAACTCAGTGCGAGTAAGAGCATACAAAGAATTATCGACACCTTACGTATTCTCTTTATTTTCATTTTACCTCCAGTCCTACCTCTCCCCTATAAGTGGCAACTAAACGCGCAAATGCTTACGAACTGTGATAAAGCTTCCCAAAAATCCGATTCCCACACCCATAATAACGCATACGGGAACCAATGATTTAAATAACTCTTCAACCGGCATAAATGCAAGTAAGCCGGAAAGAACGGAAAACTTAATGGTAATATAATCTATAACCGCATGATACACATAATATACAAGTACCAAAGGAATTAACGCGCCCACAAAACCAATTAATATACCTTCAATTACAAAAGGTGATCTTACAAAAAAGTCCGTGGCACCCACATATTTCATAATTCCGATTTCTTCTTTTCTGACTGATATACCAACCGTTATGGTATTACTGATTAAGAAAACAGATACCACCAATAACAGTATAATAATACCCATGGAAACGTAGGCAACCAATGAGTTAAATCCTGTTAAAGTAGAGGCCACCAGTTCCGAACGCATAACAGATCTGATACCGTCCACAGATTCCAAAAATTCTACCAATTCCGCCTGTTTTGACACATCGCTCATATACACTTGATAGTTTGCAGAATCCGCAAGAGGATTTTCTGTTAATTCCAAACCGCTGTCTCCAAGGTAATCTCCCTTAAATCCATCCCATGCCTCTTCCGGTGATACATACACAAAATCAGAAACTTCTTCCCTTGCGTCCAGTAAATCACCGATTTCCGCAATCCTTGAATCCTCAATTCCATAATCAAAGAATACAACAATGGAGACCCCTTCCTGCGCTGCTTTTACGATGTTCTGGAAATTGACGATAACCGCAAAAAACAATCCGAACAAAAACAGACAGATACTCATGGTTGCTACAGAAGCAAGTGAAAACCACTTGTTACGGAAAATATTGCGGACACCCTGTCTGAAAACATAGAATAAAGTACTAATTCTCATCTACGTATCCACCTTCTTTCTCATCGCTTACAATAACGCCCTTCTTTAAAGCAATCACTCGTTTTTGCATGGCATCTACGATTTCTTTATTATGGGTAACAACCACAACCGTTGTACCCTGTTCATTGATTTCTTCAAATAATTTCATAATTTCCCAAGAATTTTTGGGGTCAAGATTTCCTGTAGGCTCGTCTGCCAGAATAATCGGCGGATGATTCACCAAAGCTCTTGCTAAGGCAACTCTCTGCTGTTCTCCACCGGATAACTGCATAGGTCGCGCCTTATACTTGTCCGCCAATCCGACCAATGACAAAGTTGACGGTACATTCTTACGCATTTCCCGCATAGGCGTCTGCACGATTCTTTGTGCAAAAGCCACATTTTCATAAACATTTCTATCTTTTAAAAGACGGAAGTCCTGAAATACAACGCCGATATTTCTACGGTATTTCGGCACTTTTCTACGACGGAGTTTATTCAAATTCTGTCCGTTTACGATGATGGTACCTTCCGTAGGATTTAACTCTTTTAACAAAAGTTTGATAAGCGTTGATTTACCCGAACCACTGTCTCCAACAATAAATACAAATTCACCTCTGTTAATTGTAAGGCTGATTCCGTTCAGGGCAGGTGCACCTGTGGAATATGCTTTTACAACGTTGTCAAAAACAATAACTTCTTTACTGTTAACTGTTTTTTTCTTTCCACGTGATCTTGCCGCGTTGTCTTTCAATACGAATCACCAGTATCCTTTCTATTAGTATTCAAAACTCTCCATGTATTTCATGTATTTTACTACCATTAATGCAATCTTAAAGGTAATGGCATCTTCAAACACACGTAAGTCAAGTCCTGTTGTCTTCTGAAGCTTGTCAAGGCGATACACCAATGTATTACGGTGAATAAATAACTGTCTTGATGTCTCAGATACATTCAGGCTGTTTTCAAAGAATTTATGGATTGTTGTAAGAGTTTCCTCATCAAAATCATCAGGGCTCTTTCCACCAAAAATCTCTTTAATAAACATTTTGCAAAGCGGAATCGGAAGCTGGTAAATCAAACGGCCGATTCCCAATTCACTGTAAGCAATCACATCTCTTTCATTAAAGAAAATCTTACCTACATCCAATGCCATCTTCGCTTCTTTGTATGAACGGCTCACTTCCTTAATCTCGCTAATAACGGTACCGTAGGAAATATGTACTCCCGCCAGTCCTTCTTTTGCAAGGTAAGTAATCAAAGAAGTAGCTGCTTTTTCAATATCTTTTGCGCTTTCGTTGTCTGTAAGTTCTTTGACAACAATAACACTGTTTTCATCAACGGCAGTAACAAAATCCTTGGCGTTATTACCAAGAAATGTACGCAACATTTCAAGAACGTTGTTATCACGTCCCCGTCCTGTCTCTACTACCATTACCACTCTTCTAATATCAGTCTGGATATGCAGTTTCTTAGCACGACTGTAAATATCTACCAGTAACAGGTTATCAAGCAAAAGGTTTTTGATAAAGTTATCCTTATCAAATCTTTCCTTGTAGGCAACAAGAAGATTCTGAATCTGGAAAGCTGCCATTTTACCTACCATGTACAGGTTTTCTCCCTGACCGGTTACAACAAGTATGTATTCCAGCTGCTGTTCATCAAATATCTTAAAAAACTGATATCCCTGAATTTCCTGGCTGTCTGCAGGGGATTTGGCGAACTCCATAACCACTGCTTTGCTCTCATCCATACTCTCCGAAGTAGTTGCCACAATGACACCGTCCGTGTCCACTACGCACATCTCTACTCTGGCAATTGTTTTCATTCCATCAATTGTGTTCTGCAATATTTGATTTGATATCATACATTAACCCCATTTCCATGACCGCCTTCGGCTTTTCGCTTCTAGGCATTATTCACAACGATACAACGGGTCATTTGACCCAAAAACCTACACCTATGTCTCATTTTATTACATAATAACAAAAAAATCTATAGGTTTTCCACAATATTTTAGTGATTTTTATTGCTTTTCCCCAAAATTCTCACATTTTTCCAGATATGCAACCTATACAAAAGATAAAAAATTATTTCATAGTACTACGAATACACTTATCATGAATGGTGATTTCACCCTTTTTTAGTAAGTTTCCCACAGCACGCTTGAACTCATTTTTACTCATTCCGGTCTCACGACGGATTACTTCCGGGTTTGCTTTATCCGTAAAAGGAAGCACTCCGTCATAGCTTGCAATAATCTCTAAAACCTTAATTGCATCCTTTTCAATCTGCAGATATGCTTTTTCCCTGATGGATAATTCTAATTTTCCGTCTTCTAACACTCTGGTAACACGGGCAGATATTTCATCCCCCACTTTTGCATTGTCAAAGAATTCTTTTTTAGGAATCAATGCCGAATATTTATCATCAACTGCCACAAAAGCACCAAAACGTTCACTGATTTCATAAACCGTTCCCTGTACTTTATCTTCTTTCTTATAAGGGCTGTCCTGTCTTAAATAATGATACACCTTCATGGTCGCACAAAGCCGGTTACTCTTATCTGCGTAAAGAGTAACGATACACCAATCGCCGGCATACACTTTACCGGTCTGCTCTTTGTATGGTAAAAACAAATCCTTCTCAAGCCCCCAATCTAAAAAAGCACCGAATTTATTCACTTCTTTTACTTTTAATTTTGCAAGCTCTCCTATTTGTAAAAAGGGTTCTCTTGTAGTCGCAATCAGCCTGTCTTCAGAATCCCTATATACAAAAACGCTTAACACATCACCTTTTTTTGTATTGGCAGGCACTTGCTTTTTGGGCAAAAGTACTCTGTTTATCTGGTCTGTGGATTCTTCCTCCCCCAGATAAACCCCAAATTCCACCTGATGTACTACCTTTAACTCCTGTTTCTTTCCAATTTCAATCATTTTTATCGTCCTTTCCGTCCATTTATGTACTGCGTCCAAAAAACGCGTTTTACTCTTATTACCATGTAAGCTCTACAATAGCATAAGGGTTGTTATTCACATCATTTAACAAAATGCAGGCGCACTCCTCTTTTTCTATCACTTGCGGAACAATCACATCATCCAGTACGGCTGACACCTTATATTCAGTACGGATTCTTTTGATTTCCCTTTTCGCATCCAAAGCATCCATAGCCATTCTTACATATTGCCCATTATTCACATGCAAATTAGTATCCAAGTGATGTGGACGCACTACAATTGGTTCCTTATTGACACTAACCATATCTGTTGGAATCTTTATCTTCCTCTCCGTATATTCCATGGGATATTTTTCTTCCAGTTTATATAGGTCAAGCATTAACTCATTGGGTTTTGTAGGGCGCTTATTCACAGTATCCATTAAAGTCCAAACGGAGTTCGCACATGCAAAGCATTCACCCTCCAAAGATTCCATGACAAAGTTACGGAAACCCAAAAAGCCCTTAAAATCATAAGGTGCTGTTTTCACAAGCACCCGCTCTCCCATTTTAGGGTATCTTACAATATCTATCTGCCATGCGGACAACACCCAGACAAGACCTTCTTTTTTCAGGTATTCAACACCCACTCCCAAATCTTCGGAGTGAAAAATAGAGCTATCCTGAAAATAGTCAAGAATTGCCTCCGGAGTAATCTTTCCTTCTAAGTCAGTTTGTGAATATCTGATTCTGCTTTCAAATGAATACATAATAACCTCCAAAACGAAAGAAAGCTCTCGAAAACCGAGAGCTTAATAAGTAGCAGGGCTACAAGGATTCGAACCTTGAGATGACGGAGTCAGAGTCCGTTGCCTTACCGTTTGGCGATAGCCCTATATTCTTTGCAAACCCATATCGGATTCGCACCATGTCAGTATAACGAATCCAATATGAGTTGTCAACAACTTTTTTAAATTTTTTTTACACTTCAAAAAGTAAGTCGCCGTATGTAGGGAATGGCCATATTTCCTTATCAACAATCATCTCGAGCGCATCTGCAGGAGCACGCAAGTCATCCATAGCCTTAGTAACTACTTCTTTGTAATAGAATGCCTGCTCTTTACCCGGTTCCATAGCTGCCGCTGTGTGATCAACTTCTTCTAACTTCTTAAGTGCAGCTTTCATTGCGGATAAATGTTTAGAAGTATCATTTAAAATTTCAATCTGGGCAGATGCATCTGCACCTGCTTCTCTTACGGCATTAACCGTATCCGCAAGGCTCTTTGTGTATTTTACCACTGCCGGAATAATCTGCTTACTAGCCATATCAATCATGGTAAGTGCTTCAATATTGATTGTTTTTGCATAAGTTTCATATAAAATTTCTACACGGGACTCTAATTCTGCTTTTGTGAAAATACCAAATTTTTCAAACAAAGCAACTGCTTTTGGTGTAGTTAAGGTTTCTGTCGCTTCCACCATAGTCTTAATATTCGGAAGACCGCGACGTTTTGCTTCTTCTACCCATTCATCAGCATATCCGTTTCCGTTAAAAATAATACGCTGATGTTCTGTCATATATTTCTTGATGAGATCATGTACTGCCAAATCAAAATCTTCAGCCTGTTCCAAAATATCCGCTGCTTCGCAGAATGCTTCTGCCACAATGGCGTTCATGGTTGTATTAGGGCTTGCAACGGAATCGGAAGAACCCACCATACGGAATTCAAACTTATTACCTGTAAAAGCAAATGGCGATGTTCTGTTTCGGTCTGTTGCATCTTTCTTAAAGTCAGGAAGTGTAGACACACCTGTTGCCAGGTATCCCCCTTCTTTTAAATCATTGGCAACGCCTGTTTCCACAAGCTGTTTTACCACGTCTTCAAGCTGTTCTCCGAGGAACATGGACACAATGGCAGGTGGTGCCTCGCTGGCTCCAAGTCGTAAATCATTACCTACAACAGATGCACTCTGACGAAGCAAATCCGCATGTGTATCCACAGCCTTCATAACACAGGCAAGAATTAATAAAAATTGAATATTATCATTAGGAGTGGCACCGGGGTCCAAAAGATTGATGCCTGTATCCGTACATAACGACCAGTTATTATGCTTACCGGAACCACTGATGCCGGCAAATGGCTTTTCATGCAACAAACAACGCATACCATGATATCCTGCAATTCTCTTCATGGATTCCATAACAAGCTGATTGTGGTCAACTGCATTGTTTACTGTTTCATAAATTGGCGCAAGCTCATGCTGTGCAGGGGCTGCTTCATTATGCTGTGTTTTGGCAGTAACACCTAATTTCCAAAGCTCCGTATTTAAGTCCTTCATAAAACTACCGATACGTTCTCTGATAACACCAAAATAATGGTCATCCATTTCCTGTCCTTTCGGGGCAGGTGCGCCAAACAAAGTACGGCCTGTAAAAATAATATCCGAACGTTTCAAAGCTTTTTTCTGGTCAATTAAGAAATATTCCTGTTCCGCACCGACAGAAGCTTCCACCTTGGTAGCAGTCGTATTTCCGAACAAACGGATAATACGGAGTGCCTGGGTATTAATTGCCTCCATGGAACGTAATAACGGTGTTTTTTTATCTAATGCAACTCCGGTATAGGAGCAGAATGCTGTAGGGATACAAAGAATATGACCAACAGCAGCCTCTTTAATAAATGCAGGAGAAGTAATATCCCATGCTGTATAGCCACGGGCTTCAAAAGTAGAACGAAGACCTCCCGACGGGAAAGAAGATGCATCCGGTTCTCCCTTAATTAACTCTTTTCCCGAAAATTCCATAATCATTTTTCCGTTTTCATCCGGAACCGTCACAAAAGCGTCATGTTTTTCCGCTGTTGTTCCGGTTAAGGGTTGGAACCAATGAGTGTAATGGGTTGCACCCTTTTCCACTGCCCAGTCCTTCATGACCTTCGCAATAACATCGGCAGCCGCAAGTGATAATTCACCGCCATGCTCCATAACATGCTTTGCTTCTTCATACACTTTTTTCGGAAGACGTTCCTTCATCTTCCCCAGTGTAAACAGATTTTCTCCAAAAATCTCTTCAACGTTAATACGTTCACTCATTGTATATTTCCCTTTCTTTGGATTAGCTCAAATGATTTTATATAATATATGATGAATTATTTTACGTCAACAATTTCATACAAATAGACTTCCATAAATCCGTCTTCCCTGGAAAAAACATCCAGTAATTCCAGATTTATTTCTGTTGCATTTTCAATGCGTACCGCAGAAAAAATATATTCACATCCTAATTCTGCAAGTGCCTTTGTATCAATATCAAGTTGCTCTATTACTACATTTTCATCTTTTCCAAAACGGTAATCTAAGCCAAGCTCTGCACAAAACATATAGCAGCGGCTTCCCCAATTATCATAGTAAGCTTTTATTTCCCCGCTTTTATCTAATTCCTTTTCAATGACTTTCCGAAAGGTCTTTTTATATTCCAAGGTATAGTTGTTGGAATAACCATCTACTGTATAAAATCCATTGGCAGATGCAATAGCGGGAACCATACCGATAGAAGCCACCCTGTATTCACTCTGGTCTCTTCCGATATATTCCTCAATTTCCTCAAACACCTCATGATCGTAAAAATCCCTGTAAGTCAGTTGATCGTTTTCTTTTGTAAAAATTGACTTTACACTGGAAAAATACTCAATGTTATCAATGTGGGTTATAATATGGCGTCCTAAGAATAATCCCATTGCAGTTAAGAAGCCTGCACTTACAATCTTACAAAACATTGAATTTTTAATCACAACAGAAATCAGTTTTACAAAAACAGCAGAACTTACTGCCAGTTCAAAGTACCATATCATCGGATTTGCCCAAAAGATTCTTTCTAATTGAAAGCTTTTTAGCACACCCATTACCTGTCTTAATAAAACTCCCGGCACACCTCGGTAGAGGGCATTAAATACGGCAATTCCCAGTGCTGCAAGCCAAAGTACCAGCGCACACTTAACCTGTTTTTTCGTTGTATCGTCAAGCTTTTCCCAAAACAAAAAGCCAAGTACAATAACGCCCAATGCAAATGCCATCACATAGGTATGTACACTGGGTGCATGATATTGTCCGTACTTAAACATATTCATAAAACTGTCCCAAAAGGGAAGAGGTTCATAAATTCTGTCCGGGTCACTTCTGTGACTGATTGCTGAGTCAAACAAAATCTGATATATAGTGGAACGGAATACATAGCAGTATAATATGGTGATTAAACCGCAACCGCCCAAAATTCTGTAGCCTGCACATTTTTTCTTTTTTACAAAAAGAATAATCATATACAGTCCCATAAATCCCACCACAAAGTAGCCTGTCAGGGCAAAAGAGGAACCCAGGGCAAATACTGCAAGTATTGCATAATAAACTGCGTACTGACTCTTTTTTTCTTTTTCCTGTGTTAAATTCCATACCGCCCAGATTAATAATGGCAATCCCATGCTGGAAAGTGCATAGGTAGGATAAAAGGGAAGCAACATGTATAAAACAGACGCTATCCACGAAATAATCCGTTTGTTTCCGTTAAAATACTTATCACAGAGTAAAAACATCCCCACAAAAGAGAGACTTCTGGTAATAACATCAATAGTAATAACGGCACCAAACAATGTCATCCACTTAAATGGCCATATAAACAAAAAGGTTGGTGTTTGTATGGAATAAAGGGGCGCTCCCGACAACCATTCCTCTACCACTGTATCTACAGGCGCAAAGAAATATTTACCGTTCAATAAATACTGGACAATTTCGTCATCCAAATAATCCACAATACGGAAAGCCATATCCTGACCTAAAATCATATGAGGCAGATAATAGATTAAAATGCAGACCGCGCCTGCAAGATAATAGATGCCGCCTATTTTGCAAAAGGATTTCCATACACTGCGCATATCCAAAATAGTTGTTCCCTTCCTACTGTTGTTGCCCTAATTTGCCGTTTTCACACGGAGAATATCATATTTTTCCGGAGCAACAGATAAATCCAAATAAATAATCTGCTGAGGATGCGGCGCACTTTCCACCGCTTCATTTTTATCATTGTACATAGCATTTACTTTGGTAATAATATTGTCACCGTTAGGTTTCATAATTTCAATACTATCACCAACCGAAAATTTGTTACGCTGTTCAATCCTTGCGTAACCTCTGTCATCAATCAATTCAACGGTCCCCAAATAAGTATACTCATTAATATAGGTATTGCTGTCATATATCTGGGTATTTTCATCAGGCTTTCCAAAATAGAAACCTGTTGTAAACTGACGGTAGGTACATTTTGCAATCTCAGCCTTATACCATTCCATATTAGCACGGTACTTTTCTTCTGATTCCAAATAATCATCAATCGCCTTTCTGTAAGTACGGGCTACCGTTGCAACATAGAGGGCAGTTTTCATTCGTCCCTCAATTTTAAGACTGTCAATTCCCGCTTCTATGATTTCAGGAATATACTCTATCATACATAAATCCTTGGAGTTAAAGATATATGTTCCCCGTTCATTTTCATATACAGGAAGATATTCGCCCGGTCTTTGTTCTTCAACCACCGCATATTTCCAACGGCAGGGATGTGTACAAGCACCCTGGTTCGCACCTCTTCCGGTAAAATAATTACTAAGAAGGCATCTGCCCGAATAAGAAATACACATAGCGCCGTGAATAAAGCTTTCGATTTCCATTTCTTCCGGAATATTCTTACGGATTTCACCGATTTCTTTTAAGGAAAGCTCTCTTGCAGAAACCACACGCTTCGCGCCTAATTTCCACCAAAAGCGGTAAGTTTCATAATTGGTATTATTGGCCTGAGTAGAGATATGAATCTCAATTTCAGGACAAACTTCCTTGGCTATGGAAAACATACCCGGATCCGAAATAATCAGGGCATCCGGTTTTATATCCTTTAACTCCTGAAAATATTCTCTCGCTCCCGAAAGGTCATCGTTATGGGCAAGAATATTAGCAGTCACATAAACCTTTACTCCACGTTCATGAGCAAACTCAATTCCCTGTTTCATTTCTTCCAAGGTAAAATTCTTTGCTTTGGCGCGTAAACCAAAGACTTCTCCACCGATATATACTGCATCTGCACCGTAAATAACTGCCGTTTTTAACACTTCCAGATTATTTGCCGGCACTAATAATTCCGGTCTACGACTCATTTTTTAAGCCTCCTTACTTTTCACGCTTAATGTTACCCCATCCCCTACAGGAAGAATCACTGTAGTAAGGTCCGGATGATGCTTCAATTCATACAAATACTCCCGCATCCTTGCGTGAATTGTTCTGTTTCTTCTGGTTACCGCAAATCTGGACTCTATAATATCCCCGTCCTGCAATACATTGTCAGACACTAACATTCCGCCCGGATTTAACAGGCGCAATACATCCGGCATAAAATGAATATACTGTCCTTTGGCTGCATCCATAAAAATAAAATCATAGGGTTCCCTAAGACTTGCAAGAACCTCTGCTGCATCTCCCTCAATCAGGGTAATGCTCTCCTCTTTCCCTGCCTTTTTAAAATTCTCAAGGGCAATGGGAATTCTCTTTTCATATTTTTCAATGGTTGTAATCTTACAATCCTTGGGAGCATATTCACTCATTAATAACGCAGAAAAACCAATCGCCGTACCAACCTCAAGAATTCTCTTAGGTTTTCTTTCCTGCATCAGAAATCTAAGCAAGCTCTGCATTTCCGGCCGGACGATAGGCACATTGGTTTTTAGGGCATACTGCTCCAGTTCATATAAAAAAGGTGTGTTCCCTTCATCTAAGGAATTGATGAAGGCAGACATTCTTTCATCAATAATCACTGTTCTCTTCTCCTGTAGTATCCTGTGGACCCGCACACAAAATTCTGATCATTTCTTCCGGAGCCATACTGGTGTTTAAAATATATACCCCCGGTTGGATTCCACCTTTTTCTCCTGATAACAATTCCTGCACATAAAACAGTTTTGCATCTCTGATGAGCCCCTGCTCAACCAACATTTCGGCAACCTGCATTGTGCTCTTACCTGCAGTAATGGATACTTCCACATCAACGCCCTGTCCTTCCTCGTCAATGGCGTCTTCTGCAAAAATACGATATCCAAAATCATATACCGTAGTTGCCAACTTATAAACGCCAACCACTACTACAACAACTATAACAATTTTTACTATAAACCCAAAAAGGGTAAAAACAACCTGCTTAGCACTCATTGTCTCTTCCTCCGGTGAGTTCCATATCAAAATTAATGGCTTCTGTTATTGATATATACAATCCCTGCATCATTCTGCAAAGAGCAAGTTCTGCTTCTAAAAAGTCATTCACTAACGGATTTGACCTAAATTCAGAGTACTCTCGTTCAAACACATCTACTAACTCAAAAAGTACATCCGGGTCCTTGGTATTTTGTATCTCATAATTTCTACGGCGGAAATTGTCAATTCCTTCCTTAATTTCCGGAAATTTGGCAATCTTTTCTTTTTCCCGTACGTAATTAAGATAAATATCTGTTTCTTTTATTACTTTCACAAGCTCCTGCGACGTGTCTTCTAATTTATTCGACATCTTAGGAAACCTCCATAATAATTGGTAATATCATAGGTCTTCTCTTGGTCTTTTTCCAGAGATAATCTCCCAAAGAATCCTTGATTGTCATTTTTATCTTACCCCAATCAGAAACCTTTCTGTCAAGGCAATTCATAATTCTTTCTTCAATTAATTCCCTTGCTTCATCCATAAGTTCATCGGATTCCCGCACATACACAAATCCTCTGGATACAATATCCGGTCCTGACACCAAATAATTATTATATCTGTCAAGGGCAAGAACCACAATTAAAATACCATCTTCCGCAAGGTGTTGTCTGTCACGCAGTACCACATTACCCACATCACCTACGCCAAGACCGTCAACAAAAATAGCACCCACCGGAACTTTACCGGTTACCTCGGCACTCTCTTCGTTTAATTCAAGCACATCTCCGGATGACAAAATGAAAATATCGTCTTTGTCAATTCCCAGTTCTTCCGCAATCTTTGCCTGGGCTTTTAAGTGCTTGTACTCCCCGTGAACGGGAATTGCATACTTAGGCTGTGTTAAGGTATAAATCAACTTAATTTCTTCCTGACATGCATGTCCCGAAACATGAGTATCCTGGAAGATAACATTAGCTCCCTTCATAGAAAGCTCATTAATTACCTTGGACACCGCTTTCTCATTTCCCGGAATGGGACTGGATGAAAAAATAATAGTATCCTCCGGCTTAATACTAACCTTTCTATGGGTTCCCAAAGCCATACGGCTTAAGGCAGCCATACTCTCTCCCTGACTTCCCGTGGTAATAATAACCGTTTTTTCATCAGGATAATTTTTGACTGATTCAATATCGATTAATGTATTATCAGGAATATCAAGGCAACCTAACTTAGCGGCTGTTTCAATAATGTTAACCATGCTGCGGCCTTCCACTACTACCTTACGCTCATAACGGTATGCAGAATTAATAATCTGCTGTACACGGTCTACGTTGGAAGCAAAAGTCGCAATAATAATTCTGTGATTCTTATGCTCGGCAAAAAGAGTATCAAAGGTTTTTCCCAATGTTTTTTCAGAAGCCGTAAAGCCCGGACGTTCTGCATTGGTGCTGTCACACATCAGTGCAAGCACCCCTTTTTTGCCAAGCTCAGCAAATCTTTGCAAATCTATGGCATCTCCGAATACCGGGGTATAATCCACCTTAAAATCACCTGTATGAATCACTGTTCCGGCAGGTGAGTGAATAGCAAGTGCTGCTGCATCCACAATACTGTGATTGGTCTTAATAAACTCAATTCTGAATTGTCCCAAATTAATGGACTGTCCAAACTTAACCACTTTACGTTTGGTCTTATTTAATAAATCATGTTCTTTTAGCTTGTTTTCAATAATACCCATGGTAAGGCGTGTGGCATATACCGGGATATTAATCTCTTTTAAAATATATGGCAAAGCACCAATATGATCCTCATGTCCATGCGTAATCACAAAAGCCTTCACTCTGTCAATATTATCAATCAGATAAGTTACATCAGGAATTACTAAATCAATGCCCAACATATCTTCCTGGGGAAAGCTTAATCCGCAATCCACAACAACAATACCGTCTTCGTATTCGAAGGCAGTAATATTCATTCCAATCTGCTCTAAACCACCTAGTGGGATGATTTTCAGCTTGGAATCACTTATATTTATTTTTTTCTTCAATCAGTTTTCCTCCACTTTCCATACAGTTACAGCAGAGTCCTACTTCATGATCCAATATCTCTACACTATCAAACGATGTACCTGTTTGCATTCCCTATCTTCACGTCACATGGTTGCAAAACGGTCATCCGGATTCATTCGATCGATTAAGTATGACTCATGCAGTACTTGTATCGTTCTTTTTATTCTTGATTATTCTTTATCGTTTACCAAATCCACATCCTCAAGCATACTTGCAAATACACTTGAAACAGCGTCCATCTCTACGTCATCTGTTACCATTTCATATACGGCTTCCGTGTCACCTGTTGCAGACAAATCCTTTAAGATATAAGCATCCCCGTCACCTTCTTCTTCCTCGGTTACAAGAATATATGTTACTCCACCAATTACTGTCTGTTCCAAAACATAAAATTCAACACTTTCTTCGCCTTCCGGCTGAAATGTAATCTTCTCTGCCATTTACTAATCCTCTTTACCCTGCATAAATCTTTTGCGGTCAAGATATCCCTGCAAAATGAAAGTTGCAGCAATCATGTCCACATAATCACCACGATGCTCTCTGCGGATGCCCGCCTCCATCATGGCCTTATCAGCTGCAACGGTTGTAAGTCTTTCATCCCAGAACGTAACTGAAATACCGGTACGTCTTTCCAGCATATCACGAAACTCCGTCGTCTTTTGTACTCTGTCACCTTCTGTATTATTCATATTCTTTGGTAAGCCCAATACAATTTCATTGACTTCATATTGTTCTACCAGTTCTTCAATTCTTGCCAATGTCTGGCGCAATTTATCCTCATGCTTACGCCTGATGATTTCCACGCCCTGCGCAGTTAATAATAATGGATCACTGACAGCTACTCCTACAGTCTTTGACCCAAAATCCAAGCCCAAAATACGCATACTATGCTCCTAATCCGATTAATCCCACTGGTTGCTGGCAATATATTCAATCAACAACTCTTCTACCAATTCGTCTCTTTCTACTTTCATAATCAGACTTCTGGCGTTATTATGACTGGTAATGTAAGTAGGATCTCCTGACATAATGTACCCTACTATCTGATTCACCGGATTATATCCTTTTTCAGTTAACGCTTCATAGACCGTTGCAAGAACGCTCTTTACATCGTTTACATCCGGAACAATGTTTTCCGGTGTAAGAGTAATAAATTGTGTCTTTCCCAAATCCTGCATATATCTTTGCCCTTTATCTTTCAATCGTTTAAGTCTTATTTTTATCTTACTCTATCTTGTATAAAAAAACAACTTTTTTCCATCAGAAAAAATGCCGGATGGTTTGATTTTTACAACAGTACCCGGTAAAGGATTTCCTGCAACAGCTACACAGATATATTCCTTGCTGTGTCCAACCATATAGGTTTTTCCTTCAATCTGTTTTTCTTCCTCTATAAGTACCTCCAGTTCTTTACCGATAAAGCTCTCTCTGAACTGTTTTGAAAATCTTTCTTCCATCTCAAGAAGAATGTCGCTTCTTTTTGCTTTTATCTGATCCGGAACCTGCTCCGGCATAACTGCCGCTCTGGTTCCCTGACGCTTAGAATACTTAAAAATATGCATCTCATATAGCTGTAAGCGTTCCAGATACTCTCTTGTTTCTTCAAATTCTTCCTCTGTTTCTCCCGGAAATCCCACAATGACATCAGTTGTTACCGCACAATTTGCAAAGTACTTACGCAAACGTTCAACCGTCGCCTCAAAGTCGGCAGTTGTATAATGCCTGTTCATTCTCTTAAGAGTAGCATCACATCCGCTTTGTAAGGAAAGATGAAAATGCGGACAAATCTTTGGAAGCTTACTGATTGCAGCCACAAAATCCTCCGTCATAATGCGTGGTTCCAACGAGCCAAGACGGATACGCTCTATCCCTTCAATTTCATGCAATCTGTAAATTAACTCCTTGAGTGCATCTTTTTCCTTAAAATCTGTTCCGTAAGAACTGATATGGATTCCTGTCAGAACAATTTCTAAATATCCGGACTTCGCAAGTCCTTCCACTTCCCTAATAATATCTTCCTGTTTACGGCTTCTTACCCTGCCTCTTGCATAGGGAATAATGCAGTAGGAGCAAAACTGATTGCATCCGTCCTGAATCTTAATATATGCCCTTGTATGTTCCGCAGTATGGGTTAACTGCATTTCCTCATATTCATCCGTATGATTAATATCAATTACATCTTCTGCAAATGCCCGCTCTTTTTCTCCTTCGTGTTCCTTTAAATATTGCATCAAAATAGTAGCAATATCCTTTTTACGATTATTGCCGATAGCAAGGTCAATGCATTCATCTTTTCTGACAGTTTCTTCCCCGGTCTGGACATAACACCCTACTGCCACCACAATCGCATCAGGATTTTTTGCCTTTGCTTTATGAAGCATCTGGCGGCTCTTTCTGTCCGCAATATTGGTTACTGTACATGTGTTTACAATATAAATATCCGCTATTTGATCAAAAGATACAATTTCGTACCCATTTTCTTGTAAAATTTGTTGCATAACGTCTATTTCATATGAATTTACTTTGCATCCAAGGTTGTGTAATGCTACTTTTTTCATAATATTCCTCACATTTTTTGTACTGTTTTAGGATTGACATTTTATGGTTAACCGATTAGTATAAGTACAGAAGGTATACTAGTAAAGGAGGTAATTCCAATGAAAACAGTACAGATTTCTTTAAACTCAATTGATAAGGTTAAATCTTTTGTTAACGAAATCACAAAATTTGATTATGACTTCGATTTAGTATCAGGCAGATATGTTATCGACGCAAAATCTATTATGGGTATTTTCAGTTTAGATCTTTCTAAACCAATTGATTTAAACATCCATGCAGAAGATAATGTAGATGAAGTTCTTGACGTATTGAAGCCATACGTTATCTAGTTGCCATTATCAATCGAAAACAATCCTATACAGGAATTGAAACAGGACATCAGAGATGATGTCCTGTTTTTTGCTTATAAAAAACAAGACGCTCCGCGTGGATGTGCACCTCGCGGAGCGGTAATTTGTCGCGAGCAACACCGCTCGGGCACTTTCTACTACATTCTAATATACTATCTCAATTACTTCATCAGTGCGTAACGCTTCTTCAATCATCTCATCAATTCTGTCTTCTAAATTGCGTTCATGAAGCTTAATCACTTTAAGATTCGGTTTTGTTACCGGATGTTTTGCCACAAAGGTTGTACAACAATCTTCGTAAGGAAGGATTGATGTTTCGTATGTGTTGATTTTTTCTGAAATATCCACGATATCCTGTTTATCAAATCCAATCAGAGGTCTGTATACAGGAAGGGTACACACTTCATTGGTTACTGCCATACTCTGTAAGGTCTGGCTTGCAACCTGTCCGATACTTTCACCGGTAATCAGTCCGATACACTCGCTTTCCAGAGCAATTCTCTCTGCAATCTTCATCATGTAACGGCGCATGATAATGGTTAACTCTTCATGTGGACACTTTTCATAAATGTACAACTGAATATCTGTAAAATTAATCACATGCAGGCGGATTGGACCGGTATATCTTGAAATTAACTTTGCAAGGTCTACCACCTTCTGTTTTGCACGTTCACTGGTGTATGGCGGTGCATGGAAATAGCAGGCATCCAGTACAACACCTCGTTTAGAAATCATATATCCTGCCACTGGTGAATCAATACCACCGGAAAGTAACAGCATTGCCTTTCCTGCAGTTCCAACAGGCATACCGCCAGGTCCCGGGATGATAATAGAATAAATATAAATCTTTTCACGGATTTCAATATTTAATAAGACATCCGGATTATGCACATCAACCCTTAATTCAGGAAATGCATCCAGAAGCGTTTCGCCAATCTTTGCATTGATGTCCATAGATTCTAAAGGATAATTCTTTCTGGCACGTCTGGACACTACCTTGAAAGTCATATTTTTATCCGGATATACTGCGTCCATATAATTGGTTACTACTTTTTTAAGGTCTTCAAATCCGTTGTCCTCTACATAAACAACAGGGCAGATTCCCGAAATACCGAACACTGTTTTAAGCTCAGCTACAGTTTCGTCATAATCAAACTCTGTTACGGCATCTACATAGATTCTTCCCTGAGTTCTGTGCACCTTAAACTGACCATCACATCTTCTTAAAGCATAGCGGATCTGGTCAACCAGTCTTTCTTCGAATATATATCTGTTTTTTCCCTTTACGCCAATCTCGGCATATTTAATTAAAAAAGCTGTAAACATCTGTTTCCTCTTTCTCAAACAATCACAATAATAAATACATACCGATAATAACAGACCGAAAAAAAATATGCAAGCAAAAAGGAGAAGGTAACACCTTCCCCTTATTTTCTCTGATATCTACGATAAAATGGCAACAGCTCCTGTAATACCTTCAGGGCATATTCCACTTCCTCTTTTGTTGTAAAAACAGAAAAGCTGAATCTTACAGTAGAATCCAGCAAATCCTTGTCAATTCCCATGGCTTTTAGCGTCGTTGAGGTTTCTGCTTTTCTGGCTGCACATGCACTTCCCGCGGAAATATAAATCCCCTTATCTTCCAAAGCGTGTAACAGTACTTCACTTCTAATTCCCCGCACCGATACACTTACTACGTGGGGAGCACTGTCCTTTCCGGTAAGACCATTGACATACACTCCGTCCATACGCTTTAAGCCATCCACAAAATACTGCTTAATCCCATATAGTCTTTCCACATCTTCCTCAAGGTTTGCATAAACTTCTTCCACCGCCTTGGCAAGACCTGCAATAGCAGGAACGTTTTCCGTTCCGGAACGCATTCCTGACTGTTGTCCGCCGCCAAATAAAATCGGTTTGATTTTAACCTTTTCATTCACATATAAGAATCCGATTCCTTTTGGACCGTGAATCTTGTGTCCGCTGACAGACAATAAATCTATTTTCATCTTTTTAGGATGAATACGGAACTTACCATATCCCTGAACCGCATCCACATGGAATAAGGTCTTAGGATTTATACTTTTAATCAGATTTGCTGCTTCCAAAACAGGCTGTAAAGAACCCACTTCATTATTGGTATGCATAATGGATACTAAAATCGTATCTCTTGTCATAGCATGTGCCAAATCATCCAAACGGATTCTTCCGTTTGAATCTACCGGAAGATAGGTAACACTAAATCCTTGCGTTTCCAAATACTTCATGGTATTCAAAATAGCCGGATGCTCAATCTGGGTCGTAATTAAATGTTTACCCCCACGGTAATTTGCCATAGCAACACCGATTAATGCAAGATTATCCGACTCAGTCCCACCGGAAGTAAACAAAATCTCTTTTTCTGATACTTTAAGGTTCTTGGCAATGGTCTCTTTTGCATAACGGATATATTTTTCCGCATCTACGCCCTTCAAGTGCATACTGGACGGATTACCGTAATCATCCCGCATCACCTGCACCATTAATTCAGTTACACTGTCAAGACAACGTGTTGTAGCCGAATTATCAAAATATGCTTCCATATTAGCCTCCATGCACTTTGTTCCTTAGTTATTTCTACTCTATATTATATGAAAATGAGTCACTTTGTTTATTCGATTATGGTTCTAAATGATAGTTCAAAAATGCCAAAGTAGTAAAACCTGCTGTCTCAGTGCGAAGAATTCTTTTTCCTAAAGTAATAGGTTCTACTCCGTTACTTTTTGCAAGTTCTATTTCGTCTTCCGAAAAACCACCCTCAGGACCGATAAAAATAGCCACACTTTCTCCCGGTTTAATGCCATCTATAAGCTCACGGGTGCGACCCATCCCTTCTGCCAGTTCATAAGGAATCAACTTAACATCTAACGCTTTCGCATAGTGAATGGCTTCTTTCATGGTCATCACTTCGCTAACCTTTGGTACAATGGCTCTTTTACTCTGTTTCGCAGCTGCTTCGGATATATTGTTCCAACGCTCTAACTTACTCTTTTCTTTTTTTGCATCCAACTTAACAACCGCTCTTTTGGTTGCAACAGGAATAATCTCAAAAATCCCGAGTTCCACGGTTTTTTGAATGATTAACTCCATCTTGTCTGCCTTGGGAAGTCCTTGAAATAAGTACACCTTACAAGGTAATTCCACCCCGTCTTCTTTTATAAAACGTAGGGTACAGATGACTTCATTTTCTGTAAACTCTGCAATTTCACAACGGTATTCCTTACCATCCACACCATTGCTTACTGCAATTTCTTCTCCGGGCTGCATTCTAAGCACATTTTTGATGTGATTTACATCACTGCCCTGAATCACAATCCGATTATCCTTAATCTGTTCTTCTTTTACAAAAAACTGATACATATTAATCTCCCATTTTATGGTTTCATGGCAGTAACGTTTACCCACTCACCCTGATAAGTTACATCGAGAATCTTTAAGCCTGCCGCTTCTACTGCATCACGTACCACCTGTTCTTTATCATTGATAATTCCTGAAGTGATATATACAGCACCTTTTTTCATCTGATTTACAATAACAGGAGTTAACGGCACTAAAACATCTGCCAGAATATTGGCTAATACAATATCATATTTTTCGTATCCGACTTTATCCTGCACTTCTTTTTCCGTAATAATATTACCAATCATTACATCAAACTTATCTGCAGGAATTCCGTTGGTTTCCATATTCTCATGGGTTGCATCAATAGCGCAAGGGTCTAAGTCGGTACCAACCGCATGACCTGCACCATACATTAAAGCAAGAATTCCTAAGATACCGCTACCGCATCCCACATCCAGAATTTCATCGCCTTCTTTTAAATATTTTTTAAGCTGTCTGATACAAAGCTGGGTCGTTTCATGCATACCGGTTCCAAAAGCTGTCCCCGGGTCAATATGAAGAATCTTTTTATCCTTATCTTCTTCTTTTACCTCTTCCCAAGAAGGAATCACCAATAAATCATCAATATAGAACTGGTGGAAAAAATCCTTCCAGTTGTTAATCCAGTCTTTATCCTCTGTTTCTGAAATAGTAATACTTCCTTCTCCGATGTCCATAAAATTGCGAAGGTCTTCAAGTTCTTCCTTTGCTGCATTTACGATAGCATCAATGTCCGTATCTTCATTTTCTTCCACAAAAAAGCTTAAGTAGGCAATTCCGTCATCAAATTTTGTTTCCGGTAAAATATCAACAAACATCTGCTCTTTTTCCAAAGCAGTAAGAGGAATGTTATCTTCAATCTGAGCACCTTCCAAACCAATATCATAAAGGGTACTGATAATGATATCTTCTGCCTCAGTTGTTGTCTTTACTGTGATTTTAGTCCATTTCATAGGAATTTCCTCCTGAATTATTTGCTAAAAAATCCTTTTTTCTTGCCACCCTTGGGATCCTTTGGTTCATCAGAATCCTTCTTTGCACCGGTTAAGCGTTTTGCAGCATTTAAGGAATCTCCTGAAGCTGCATCGAATTTTGCAAGAAGCTCTTTGGCTTCACTGCTTAATCTCTCCGGTGTCTGTATCACAAGTGTTACATAGTGGTCACCACGGATATTTTTATCCCTTAATGTAGGCACACCTTTTCCCTTTAAGCGCACTTTGGTTTCGGTCTGTGTTCCTGCTTTAACATCATAGATAACTCTGCCGTCCACTGTGTCAATCACTACTTCACCGCCCAAAGCTGCAATCGCAAAGGAAATAGGTACAGTAGAAAAAATATTATAATCCTGACGTTGGAAAATCGGATGTCTTGAAACAATTACTTCAACCAATAAGTCGCCTCTTGGACCGCCGTTTCTTCCCGGTTCGCCTTTGTCACGGATTCTTACGCTCTGTCCGTTATCAATACCGGCAGGAATAGATACCTGAATCTTTTTACGGCTTGCAATATATCCGTTGCCGCGACAATCCGGACATTTTTCTTTTACCACTTTACCGGTACCGTTACAATCCGGACAAGTCTGCACATTTTGGATTGTTCCGAAGAAAGACTGTTGTTTATATACAATCTGGCCTTTTCCGCCACACTTGGTACAGGTTTCAGGTGTTGTACCCGGTTTTGCTCCATTACCTCCGCAGGTCTTACACTGTTCCTTTAAGGTTAACTCCAATTCTTTCTCGCAACCAAATACCGCTTCCTCAAATGTAATTCTGACACTGGCTCTGATATTTTCCCCTCTTTGAGGACCATTACTACGGGAAGAAGATCTTCTTCCACCGCCGAATAAATCACCAAAAATATCTCCGAAAATATCTGAGAAGTCTCCGCCGCTAAAGTCAAATCCACCGAAACCGGAGCCGCCTGCGCCGCCTTCAAATGCAGCGTGACCGAACTGATCATACTGACGCTTCTTTTCAGGATCACTTAAAATAGCATAAGCTTCCGATGCTTCTTTGAATTTTGCCTCAGCTTCCGTATCTCCCGGATTTGCATCAGGATGATACTTCTTAGCCAATACTCTGTATGCTTTTTTAATCGTAGCGTCATCGGCATTTTTATCTACGCCGAGCACCTCATAATAATCTCTTTTTTGTTCTGCCATAACTGTCTCCGTTAAATTATCATATCACGCAGAAGGAAGATAGCCAAAAATGACTATCTTTCCCTCAAACTAACTGTCAACTAATTATACTTCTCTGTAATCTCCGTCTACAACATCATCTGCTGCACCGGCATTACCGCCCATGTCTGCACCGGCTCCACTCATGTCAGGACCTGCACCCTGAGCACCCTGCATGCTTTCATACATCTTTGTGAAAAGATTCTGGGCAGATACCTGAAGTTTTTCGTAAGCAGCTTTCATTTCAGCTACCTGTTCTTCTGTCATTTCAGTATCTTTTGTTCTTTCAAGCATATCCTTTAAGCTCTGGATTTCTGCTTCAAGACCTGCTTTTTCATTTGCATCAATCTTATCACCAACGTCTGCAAGAGCTTTTTCTGTCTGGAATACGAATGAATCTGCTTCGTTACGTGTATCAACAGCCTCTTTTCTCTTCTTATCCTGAGCTTCAAATTCTGCTGCTTCTTTTACAGCCTTTTCAATATCTGCATCAGACATGTTAGAGCTTGCTGTAATGGTAATGTGCTGTTCTTTACCTGTTCCCTTATCTGTAGCAGATACGTTTACAATACCGTTTGCATCGATATCGAAAGTAACTTCAATCTGAGGAACGCCACGTCTTGCAGGAGCAATACCGTCAAGACGGAAAGTACCAAGTAACTTGTTGTCTTTTGCAAACTGTCTTTCACCCTGTAAAACGTTAATGTCTACTGCTGTCTGGTTGTCAGCTGCTGTAGAGAAAATCTGGCTCTTCTTAGTAGGAATTGTTGTATTTCTTTCAATCAACTTAGTTGCAATACCACCCATCGTCTCAATAGATAATGATAATGGTGTTACGTCAAGAAGAAGGATTTCGCCGGCACCTGCATCACCTGCAAGCTTACCACCCTGGATAGAAGCACCGAGTGCTACACATTCATCCGGATTTAATGCTTTACTTGGCTCTTTGCCTGTTAATTTTCTTACTTTATCCTGTACTGCTGGAATACGTGTTGATCCACCAACAAGTAATACCTGACCTAATTCGCTTGCATTGATTCCTGCGTCTTTTAAAGCTGTCTGAACAGGAATTGTTGTTCTTTCCACAAGGTCATGTGTTAATTCATCAAATTTAGCACGTGTAAGGTTGATATCAAAGTGTTTTGGACCTTCTGCTGTTGCTGTGATGAATGGAAGGTTAATGTTTGTTGTTGTTGCGCTTGAAAGTTCTTTTTTAGCTTTTTCAGCTGCTTCTTTTAATCTCTGGAGAGCCATCTTATCGTTAGAAAGATCTACGCCTTCTGCTTTCTTAAATTCTGCAAGCATCCAGTCTGTAACCTTCTGGTCGAAGTCATCTCCACCAAGGTGATTGTCACCGCTTGTTGCTAAAACTTCGATAACACCTTCACCGATTTCGATAATAGATACGTCGAATGTACCACCACCAAGGTCGTAAACCATGATTTTCTGTTCTTTTTCATTGTCAAGACCATAAGCAAGTGCTGCTGCTGTAGGCTCGTTGATAATACGTTTTACATCAAGACCTGCAATCTTACCTGCATCCTGAGTAGCCTGTTTCTGCGCATTGTTAAAGTAAGCAGGTACTGTAATAACAGCTTCTGTTACTTTTTCACCAAGGTAGCTTTCAGCGTCTGCTTTTAATTTCTGAAGAATCATTGCTGAAATTTCCTGTGGAGAATATTTCTTTTCATCAATCTGAACCTTATAGTCAGAACCCATATGTCTCTTAATAGAAGAGATTGTTTTTTCTGCATTTGTAACTGCCTGACGTTTTGCAGGTTCACCTACAAGTCTTTCACCTGTTTTTGAGAAAGCAACAACGGATGGTGTTGTTCTTGCTCCTTCTGTATTTGCGATAACGGTTGGTTTACCACCTTCCATTACAGCTACACAACTGTTTGTTGTACCTAAGTCAATACCAATAATTTTACCCATTTTTCATGTCCTCCTAATAATATATAAAATGTTTATTGTACTAATTTATTGCACTACCGCAACCATGCTGTGGCGGATTACAGTGTTTCTAAATGTATATCCTTTTAATAATTCCTGTGCCACAAAACCACTTTCGTATTCATCACTTTCAACCTGCATTACTGCATTGTGGAAGTTTGGATCAAATTCCTTGCCAACCGCTTCAATCGGCTTTACTTCCATTTTCTCAAGCTCTGTCAAAAGCTGTTTATAAATCATGTTCATTCCTTCAGCAAATGCTGAACCCTTATCTGCTTCCGGAACGGTTGCAAGACCTCTTTCAAAGTTATCGATAACCGGTAAGATTTTTTCTAAAACGCTTTTTGCTCCGGTTTCAAACATTGCAGCTTTTTCTGTTTCTGTTCTTCTTCTATAGTTTTCAAATTCAGCAAGCTGACGCTTTACTTTATCTTCTAATTCGTCAACCTTCTCCTGAAGCTTATCAGCCTTTTTATCCGCTTTTTTTGATTTGCGGTCTGACTTTGCTGCTTTTTCTTCAGTAGCTTTTTCTTCTGCAACTTCTTCGGTTGATTCCATTCCTGCCTTTGTGTCTGTTGCAGTTTCTTCTACCGTTTCCTGATCTATTGTATCATTCTGTTTCATATCTTCTGCCACTATACTTCGTCTCCTTTATGATTACCATCTTTCTTATATAAAGTATCAAGTTGGTTCATCATGGTTTTTAATGTTCCAACTACTTTATCATAGTCCATTCGCTTCGGTCCTATAATACCGATTGTACCCTTCATACCTTCGCCCAGTTCGTAGGTTGCCGTTACAATACTGCAATCCTTCATATTCTGAATCGGTGATTCCTCTCCGATATAAACCTGAATACCCGTATTGTTCTCATCCGCAAGATTTTCTGTTACAAGCTGGTTTAACGCTTTCTTCTCTTCAAAGGTATTAATGATGTGACTTGCTCTTTCGTTATCTGCAAGCTCCGGATATTTGAAAATATTATTGGTTCCGCTTGTGTAGATTTCCAAGTCATCATCTGCCTTAATGGCTTCTGCCACAGCATCAATGACTTCGCTGATAATCTCACTGTGAATTCCTGCCTGACGTTTTAACCCTGCAATCATTGCAAGATTGATTTCATCAATGGACAAACCGCACAAATGTGTGTTTAACAGGATGTTTAACTTAAGCATGGTCTCTTCTGTTAACTCAGCGTCAACATCTAAGATGTTATTCTTAATCACATTACCTTCCACAACAATAACTGCTAAAATCTGATGTCTGTCTACCTTAGATAACTGGATGAACTTCAACTTATTCTTGTGAATCTGAGGCGCGGAAATCATGGTTGCGTAATTGGTGTTTGTTGCAAGAACCTTTGCCACCTGCTTTAATAAAACTTCCATCTTATCTTCTTTTTCAAGAAGCATTTCTTTCATTTCCTGAACTTCTCTTGTCTTCTCTTCCATCATGGTATCTACATAAAAGCGGTACCCCTTATCGGAAGGAATACGTCCGGCAGAAGTATGGGGCTGTATGATATATCCCATTTCCTCCAAATCTGCCATCTCGTTACGGATGGTTGCTGAGCTTAAGTTTAAATCCGTGTATTTTGAAATCGTTCTGCTGCCCACCGGTTCGCCGGTTTCCAGATAATTCCTGATAATCGCCTGAAGAATCTTCTTCTTTCTCTCATCTAATTCCACGAATCTCACTTCCTCTCTTACCATTATTATATCCGGTTTTTGTTTTGTTAGCACTCAATTAAGTGGAGTGCTAACATCTTCATAACATAAAATATCACTATAGCTTTTCCTTGTCAACCGCATTTGTTCAAAAAAAGAATTAAAAAAATATAAAAAGTATAAAGAGAATGGTGCACTTCACAAAAAAAGAGCAGATACACATTTCATTCATGTGCATCTGCTCTTTCTTATTAAAAATCACATATTAGAATTAATTTGCATATCGCGTTTCACAAGTCGGACATTCCCAAGCGCCGTCAACGTAGGTTAATGTATGGTATTCTGTGGTAGCTACAAGTTCACTGCAGTAATTACATGACTTATATACAAGAACCTGTGGTGCTTGGACATCTGCAGGATCTAATCCGCTAATATCCATCGGATCATGTTCCATCGGGGAGCCCTCGGTTGAGTGCTCTGCAGGAACAACGGCTGTTTCCTCTGCTCCGCATACAGTACATGCATGCATCTTTTCGCCGGTTATTCCGTCCGGACAATATGGATACTCCGTTATCTCCCATTCACCATAGCTATGTCCCAAGGCTGCTATTACAATGTTATTGATTGCTCCGCATACTGCACAGCTTCCCTGTTGGTTACCCGTGGTGGTACATCCCGGCTGCACCGTTGTCGTATAATTGCCATAATTGTGACCGGTTGCCGCAATGCTTCTTGATTCTACATAACCACATACCTCGCAAATGTGTTCTTCTGTTCCGGTGGTGGTACATCCCGGTGCGGTTACAGTAGCCCAATTCCCATACGTATGACCTAGGGCTGCTATACTCTGTTCATTCACCTGATTATCGCAGTTGATACAATACTGTACCTGAGTTCCTTCATCCACACAGGTTGGCTCCAAGGTCGTTTCCCATTCACCGGCTTCACAAGGAAGCTTCTTAATATCCTTGCTGTCTACTAATTCACCGCACACTTCACAAAACTGTTCCTCTAAGCCTTTCTCTTCACAAGTAGCTTCTGTGGTAGTCTGCCATTCTCCCGGAGTATGGCCGGTTTGTTCTAAAATAACGGTTTCAATAATCTCTCCACAAACCTCACAGAAGTACTCTTCACTGCCATCCTCTGTACAGGTAGGTTCTGATACTAAACGATAGCTTTTGGTATGAGGAAGTTTTTCAATTATCTCAGAGTTTAGAACTTCACCACATACAGTACATACTTCTTCCGTTTTTCCTTCCTGTGAACAGGTTGCCTCAACTACTACTTCTTCATACTTATGTTCTTCTAACTTCGTATAATCTTTTAAAAGATCAGCTGTAATGCTGAGTTCTTCTCCCGCTTCAATATACTCAATGAGCTCCAGTGCCGTATTCTGCGGAATCGATTTATAATCTATTTCCCTTATGACATTACCAGACTCATCCGTTACAAATTCTGCACCCGAAGCACTTTCTTCTATGACTGCCGCTTTTCCGGCTTCCACAGAGATGGTCTCCCCGGTTGGATTACCTTCCGCATCCGTTAATCCCAAATTTACGTTACCCTGAAATACATCAAGGTTGGTGGTTGCATAACCTGTATCATCCGTTTCTACCACTACCCTAAAAATAGTACCGCGGACAGCCATTACCGAATTTGGCGTATTTACCTGATAGCTTTCTCCTTCCTGCAAAGGTCTGTCTATCCTGTTAATTTCTGCTCCGGCCAAAAGATTAATCTGTACTTTTTTACCGCTGTCATCTGCCTCAACCGTAAAGTGAGTATTTGGTTCTGCGTACACATATCTTTCCATATCCAATTGTAATGTCAAATCAGAATTATCCTGTACTTTAACATCATAACCGGAATAAAGATGCATTCCTTCATAAGCATCCATTGTTTTTGCCTTGTCATCAGTTACAACTGAGGAACCATTCACCTCCTGTACGGCAATGGTATAATAGGTTTCTCCTTTTTGCCCCATTATGAGCAAAGTGGCTGTCACTCCAATTCCCACTGTTCCTACAGTTGCTGCTGCCACAATGATTTTTCCTTTAAGTGTCTTTAATAATGCCTTCATCTTCCGGTCCTTCACTTTATATACAATTTTGTAAGAGTTCTACCAACCCACCATCTATTTTTCCTTTGTCTGCCATATCCTTCATAATGGCAAAGGCTTTTTCTTTTGGTAACGGTTTTTTATATGGACGGTCTGTGGCAAGCAGTGCATCACAAATATCTGCCACTGCCAAAATCCGTGATTCCAATGACAAATCGTCTCCTGAAATCTTTTTCGGATACCCCGTTCCATCCAAACATTCATGGTGCTCGATTGCCCATTTCATGGCATTCTTATATTGGGAATTAAAATGAACCTTACTTAGGATTCTCTCGGTCATTTCCACATGACTTTCCATAATAATACGTTCTTCATCCGTTAAGGTACCTTTCACAACAGACATATGTACTATTTCTTCCTCAGTAAAATAAGGAATTTGCTCTGTTCCGTCCTCAAAGGTATATTCTGACACCTTCTTAAGTGCCTGCTTTTTCTCATCATCCAAAAATCCGCAGTCATTGATGGCGTATGCTAATGCCAGGGCTTCCTCTGTTTTTGCCACATTTCTTTCATACTGTTCCTGTGAAATGGTGCCTTCAAGCACTTGGACTTTATACTTTGCCATAAAAAGATTCAATCGCATTTCAATGTCATGAAGCTTAGTTTCCAATCTTGTTGCCTTATTCATAACACTAAGCGGTGTTGATACTTTTCCGATATCGTGGAGTAAGGCTCCTAATACCAACTGTTCCTTTCTGTTTTCATCAAAATAATCTTCTGTAAGCCCTTCCTTATGACGTTCATTGATATAATCCGCCATAAGACCTGCGTATTTTGCCACATTACGGACATGATTGGCATTATATGGCGTTCTTGTATCAATGGCTTCCGCCATAGCCTCTGTAAATGACCACATCTGGGTTTTAATTTCTTCCATATAACTGATGTTTGAAACAGCTATGGCCGCCTGAGATGCCAAAGACAAAATAATATGTTCCATGCGTTTGGGGAATTTGACTATATTGCCATCCGCATCTTTTGCATTAATCAATTGTAAAACTCCCACTGCATTATCTTCCTGATTCAAAAGAGGAATGGTTATCATGGACCGGGTGTGATACCCTGTCATTTTGTCATAGCGATAAGGGCCTGAAAAGTCAAACTCATCGCTCTCATACACATTCTCAATATTTAAAACCTTCTTATGAATAACTGTATAAGAACATATATTAGCTTCTGACATTTCCACCGGTGGTAAATCAATCTTTTCCCCGTTTTTTCCTTGGTCTACGCCCATGGAAATTGTCTTCATCACCTGAAAATACAGTTTATTTCCCTTACATATATACAGCGTTCCCGCATCGCAGTTAGTAAGCTCCATTCCTGCATCTAAAATCATATCCAATAATTTGTTTCTGTTTTTTTCTTTGGATAAGGCAATTCCCGTATCCAGTACCTTCTCTAATTCATTGCTTTTGTATTCCATATCCCCTCACCTTTATCTCTATAGATTTTTCATATATGTAAGCGCACGCTTTTGCTTCTCAATCCCTGTTAACTCTAACAAAACTGAAACTCCTTCAAGCTGCCCCAATTCTTTTTTACACTGTATAAAATCAATCTTTCCTTCTCCCGGAACTTCATGCAAATCATCAACCAAATCATTATCATTCAAATGAATATGACCGGTCTTTCCCCTAAATGCCTCTACCCACAATTGAATATCCGTAGGGGTAAGGCATGCATGCCCATAATCCAGACATAAGAAAAAATTATCCACATCAGCCATGCGTTCTTTTAAACGTACCAATGTCTCAGGACTTCTTTCAAAGGTATTTTCCAGATAAATCTCCGTTCCGGAAAACTCCATAGCCAATTCCCTGTAAAATCCTTCTGCTTCCTGCACCCATCCGTTCAAATACGCAGGCGTGTTTAATGAGCCGATTAAACCGGAGTGAAACACCACTCCCTTGACCCCCAGTTTTTCAGCAATACTCATGGATTGCTTCATCAGTTTCCTGCTGTATTCCCTGATTTTTGTATCCTTGCTTGTAAAGGCTATATCCAAAAACACACCATGAAGTGTATCCTTACTGCGTTCTCTTGGAAGGCTTTTATAGATTTCTACACGTTTACGCCATTCTTCTTCCTGCCCATAAACCAAGGGATCAAAAAAATCATTATACTCAAAGGCTGCATCATACTCTTTTGCAAGCGCAAATGATTGTTCCAATTCATCAATCTGAGGAATAATCAAATATTGTCTTTCCATTTATGACTCCTTTTCTTTGATAACCCGATATGTTTTAACAATATTGCTTTTTCCTTTTAGTTCCATCTCGCCAACATACTCGGCTTCCACTCTGTCCTTCACTCTTTCGTAGACCTGTTCACTAATCAAGATTTCGCCCTTAGGCGCTCTGCTTTCCAGACGGGCTGCCGTATTTACGGTATCCCCAATGGCTGTATAGTCCATTCTGAATTCACAACCAATATTACCTACTACCGCTTCTCCGCAATTTACACCGATTCCAAAGCTTACATCCTGTCTTAATTTTTTAGCTCCGGCCTGCATGTCAAGGGCGGTCTTTACTGCTTTATATGTATAATCCTCTAAATCAATAGGAGCATTAAAAACAGCCATGGTGGCATCCCCGATGAATTTATCCAACATACCTTCGTTGCGTAAGATACAGGAAGTTGTCAGATTCAAATATTCATTCAGTACTTTCACTACCTCTTCAGGAGCCAAACGCTCTGACAGAGGCGTAAATCCACGGATATCTACAAAGAGAACCGCAATATCCCTCTTTTCTCCGCCTAAACGCAGTTTAAAACTGTCATCTTTTGCAAGCTCATCCACAACCTGATGCGCCACATACTTTTTAAAGGTAGAAAGAAGCTTTCTTCTTCGTAATTTCTCAGCCACATATTTGCCGATAATCTGATATAAAACTCCCAAAACAAGGATTAATACGAAATAAATCTGAGTAATGGTATATCCTTTACCCGCCAAGAATTTACCTATAAGCACATGGCCAACCATTAATACAATTGCTTCAATCACAACAGGAAGGAGTTTCTGTTTGCGTGCAACAAAGAAAAATACTGCAAGCACCATACCAGCAATCAGTATATACCACAATACGCTTGCAGGAACAGCTGTCTTTCCATCCAAAAGTGCCTGAACAATATTCGCCTGAATTTCCACACCGTACATCTGACTGTCACGTTCAGCAGCCGTCATATATGCATCTTGAAATCCCGGTGCATAAGCCCCTACAAAAACGATACAATCTTCAAATTCACTTGCAGGAATATTTCCCTTCAATACTTCACTCAAAGAAAGATGACTATATTCTCCCACAACTCCTGAAAAAGAAAAATGCATAAGTCCCCTTGCATCCAAACGGGGCATCTTAGGGGTTAATCCCTGACCGGTCAAAAACTCTTCATACACAAGCCAAGCCAGTGAATCGATTCGTTCTTTTCCCATGGTTTCGTATAACTTGGTATATCGTACTTTTCCGTCTTGTGCTAAATACGCATTGGTAAATCCGCTTTTCACCTGTTCGTCTAATGCTTCATAAGGGGTTTCAACCAATTCCACATTCCATTTATTAAAGCGGATGTCAGAACCTGTTTTTTCCGTTTTTCCACGATATACAAGATTTGATGCCGCTATCACAGGGCATCCGTTCTTGCAGGCTTGCACCAATAACCCATCCCCCGGTTTATCTGTTTCACCCGTAAACAAGAAATCCAATGCAATCACACTTGGCATATGTTCTTTATCTGCACACAACAGTTCAATCAGGTTAGCAATTTTTTCTCTGGACCATTCTTCAAAATTACCATAGGCCTCCAAGGTTTCTTCATCCACTGTGATAATCTTAATTCTACGGTCCGTGCCTTCCATTTTGCTATACAAACTGTCGCACATAAAAGCATCCGGTGAATAGAATGGTTCCGTAATAACAAGAACCATAAATAAAAGAACCGGAATAATTACTTCTAATAAGCTTATTAATTTCTTTTTCATTTGAATCCCCCCGTAAAAGCAATAAAAGCACACTCACCTTTTTAATGAGTGCACCTTTCATTTATATGAATGCAAAATAACCAAGTACCGCAATTCCAAGTACAATACGATACCATCCAAACACTTTAAAGTCATGCTTTTTAATATATCCCATTAAGAACTTAATCACTACCATGGATACAATAAAGGCTGTTACCATACCAAGCAAAAGAATCATCCATTCTGTAGTGGTATAGGAAAAACCATATTTAAGCATCTTAAGTAAGCTTGCCCCTGCCATAACAGGAATTGCAAGGAAAAATGTAAATTCTGCCGCCACAGTTCTGGATACTCCGATTAAAAGCGCACCCACAATCGTTGCACCTGAACGTGATGTTCCCGGAAAGATAGCTGCAATCAATTGGAACATACCGATTAAAGCAGCCGTAGTATAGGTAATTTCGGCAAGAGAATTAATCTTTGCTTCTTTTCCCTTATTTTTTGTCTCAATAATAATAAACGCTATACCAAACACAATTAATGCAACAGATACCACTTCATAGCGGTACAGGTATTTATCCAGAATATCATCAAATAAAATTCCGATAACAGCTGCAGGAACGCAGGCAATAAGAATCTTTACCCACATAAAAAAGATATCTTTTTCCATCACGGGTTTATTTTTATCCTTAAACTGAAACGGCCAAATTTTCTTCCAGAATAAAATAATAACTGCCAAAATTGCACCAAGCTGGATTACTACCAGAAAAACATTCCAAAATTCTTCTGATACATTTAGCTTCACAAATTCATCCAGTAAAATCATATGTCCCGTACTGCTCACAGGAAGCCATTCCGTGATTCCTTCCACAATACCAAATAATATAACCTTTAATATTTCGATAATGTCCATAATATAACCTTTCCCGTTATCGCCTTGTCTTAAATACAGTCTGCGAAAAACTCTTTTAGTGTAGGAATTGCCGCTTTTGCATCCTCAATCCCTGCCTGATACAGTATATCCAGTTTTGCCTTATCTTTTTCAATACGTCCCACGTCATATTTCTTTTGGGGTTGTAATAAAATTGCTCTGCCTTCGGCTACTTCCTTTTCTATAAAATCCAAGGTGGCATTATATCTTATGTGTCTTTGCTCCATAGCTTTCACAAGATTAGGATATTTTTTATATTTTATCCGTATCAGTTTTAGAGCCGAGGACGGTTTTCTGCGATACCCTACCTCTTTTGTCATAACGATTAAATTCTTATGGTTTCCGTCAGCTATGGACTTTTGAATAGGAATAGCATCCGTAACCCCGCCATCCAGATACTTTTTACCGTCATTCTCTACCATCTTTGATACAAGAGGCATAGAACTTGACGCCTGAATAGCCCAAATGTCACGATGCATTTCCAACAATGGAATATACTCTTCCACCCCGGTTTCCACATTGGTTACCACTGCGTAGCCGGTTCCGGGATACTGCTTATGCGCTTTGTAGTCATAAGGATCTAATTCATTGGGAATCCGGTTATAACATAAATCAGCACCAAACATATCGCCGGTTTTTAATAAACTGTAAAAGCTGCAATAGTTTTTATCTTTTAAATACTCCGTGCTGATACGATATGCTCTTTTTTTCTGATTTGAAAGATAACTTGCAAGGTGACAGACTCCCGCCGATACTCCGTAGCAATGAGAAAACTGTATTCCCTCATCCATTAGGACATCTAAAACTCCTGCTGTATAAATCCCTTTCATTCCTCCGCCTTCTAAAACAAGGCCGCCTTTTACCACCATTCCCATAATATTCCACCTTTTATGTAGCTATGCACCCTAATCCGATTCAGGTGACAATTAAACTAAAGACCACTAGCGGTTCGGATATTCTGTCTCAACGAACTTTCTAAGCGCCACCAAAGAACGTTTTACTTTTTCCGTATCAATGCAGTAAGCCATTCTAAAGTAACCCTTTACGCCGAAGCTGTCGCTTGGAACAAGGATTAAATCATACTTCATGGCTTTTTTACAGAATGCTACTGCATCTTCTTCCAATGCTTTCGGGAAGATATAGAAAGTTCCCCCCGGTCTTACACAGGTAAATCCTAAATCCATCAATTCATTATAGATTAAGTTCATGTTTGTCTCATAAACATTAAGGTCACTTGTAAGCTCCAATACCTCTGCTACTGCAAGCTGGATAATGGAAGAAGGACAATTGTGACCGATTCCTCTGGAAATCTGTCCACACATATTAATAATGGTTTCTGCTTCTTTACATGCAGGATTAATTGCAATATATCCGATACGTTCTCCGGGTACGGAAATTGATTTTGAGAAAGAATAACACACAAGAGTATTGTCATAGAATTTGGATACGCAAGGTGCCTCTACCCCGTCAAATACAATTTCACGATATGGTTCATCAGAAATAATGAAAATATCTGTACCGAGCTCTTCCTGTTTCTTTCTTAAAATATCTCCTAATTTCTGTAAGGTTTCAGCAGAATATACAATGCCCGATGGGTTGTTAGGAGTATTAATTAAGATTGCCGCAGTCCTATCATCTATCATGGATTCAAATGCTTCAAAATTAATCTGGAAGCTTTCTGTATCTGCAGGAACAATTCTAAGTTCTGCCCCTGTACTTTCAATATATGGTCTGTATTCAGGGAAGAATGGTGCAAATGTAATAATATTTTCTCCCGGAACGCTAACCGCACGGGCTGCATGGGCAATTGCTGCTGCCGCTCCGCTCACCATAAAAATATGTTCCATTTTATATGGAATTTTGAATCTTTCTTTCAAACTGTCAGCCACCTTTTGACGTACACTCGGAATTGTCATAGTTGGGCTGTAACCGTGAAGCTTCATAGGATCTTCATTCTGCAACATATGTATCATTGTGTCTGCAAATTCCTGTGGTGCAGGCACGCTTGGATTACCAAGACTATAATCAAACACGTTCTCGTATCCGATTTCTTTTCCTCTTTCTGTTGCATACTGTGACATCTCTCTGATGACAGATTTTGCGCTTAACATTTCCTTGTATTTTAATGCTATCATAACGAACCTTCCTTTTCTTACTTATTTTTTATATATTATACCATTGCTGTTCTTCATCACTGCCTGCTTCAGGCTTTTCCATAAATTTATGGAGAACTCTTTCCATGACAAAAGATTGTACATAGACCACCAGTCCCGGAATTACCACAAGAAAAAGGGGATACTGTATACAAACAATCGCTCCTGCCCCGAAAATTACTACCAACAATACGGTAGAGAAGAAATAGCGGATCATGGCAAAAAATGACAACTTAATCATATTGGTCACAGTCATGTGAAAGCGTGACAAAACAGGAAACATGTACATACTAAGGGCAATAATTAACACCATTGCCACCGTATAAAACCCTGCAAACCATGCTGCCTCTTTTCCGTCTGCTAACTTCATATACGATCTGTTATATAACAAAAGGAGTACAAAAAAAGCCACAATAATGGTCATGGCACAACCCTGCTTTAAGTTCTGCTTATATGACTTAAAAAACTCCCTATGCAAATACCCTGTATCCTTACGGCATACCTTTACCGCCGTATAGTAAAGTGCCGCCGTCGATGCCCCGATTGTCACAACCGGCAAACATCCCACTAACCACATAATACTTAAGGCAAGCATATTAAATATCTTATTCAAAAAACCGGTAATCGGTCCTTCCGTATTCATTTCCTAACCTCTCTTCCTTATGCACTAAAACCATTTTCTGCATTTGTGTACGTTTTTTACATGCAACCCACATATCCTACCAAGGACTTTTGCAAAACGTCAGTACTTAGGTTGCGTTTTATGCAACCTTAGGTACCGCTACGTTTTGCACTAAGCGAAAGCGCGTCCGCGTAGGATATGTGGGTTGCATGTACATACGTTGTACACTACTGCAACGTGGTTTTTTCATCCTCAAACTCTTTTAATCTGATCTGATAAGCCTTCACAGTCTCTTCTTCAAAGGCAAGCTTTGGACTCTCTACGCCGCATAATCTCATAACATATTTGGTAAGCTCAGGATTTAACACTAATACCGGCCCTAACAAATAGGTTCCCAAAAAATTATTTCTTCTCATTCCTTCTAACTTTGAGCCCGGATGAATTCCATCCCCGCGTAAAGTCTGAATCATATATTCTTGTTCATTGTTACCGTAGGTATGGGTAAACTGGGATTTAAATCCCACGATTTTCATATTTTCCATCTCACCTAACAACAAAGAATTATATCTTTGGAACATTTTTCTTTTCGCATAAAGAGGGAAAATACCAAGACCTGCTATCTTTCTTCCATCCTCGCATTCAATACGCTCTTCAAAAATCTCCATGGCATTCCCTGTCATAAGGAATAACTGTCCCTTTTCGATTAACTCATTGATTCTGTCTTTATACGGTAAAAGCTTTTCTATGACAAGCTCCTGGGAGTATTCCGTCATGGGTCCCATGTAAATGACACTAATGTCATCACGGCTTGCAAATGCCGGTTTACCATTTAACTCATCTTCTATCCATTCTACTGTAACTTCAGGATTTACTTCAAAGCACTGCTTTAAGTACTTCATATTAAAAAGATCACCGTAGAGATTAGCTACTTCCGGATATAATACTTCAATAACGATTTTACCCATCTCTACACCGTCCTTTCTTCACCCAACATTTTAAGAATGTCTTCTTTGGCTACTTTTGCTGCCTTGGTTTTATATAATTGGTGCAAAATAAACACTTTGTCTGTTTCTTTCAATTCCAGCAAGCCCGGTGTATCCTTTTCATCCTTTGTGGTAAAAATCTTTTCTGAAGGAATTCCTGCAATCAAAAGACGCAATCTATAGTCCTCCGCACGGATTCCGCCCACAATAACACGTAACACATCAGGATGATTTAATTTTTCAAAATCCGCATCATAGGCCCATGTAATATTTTCGGAAGTGGTAAGATGATTAATATCATCATCCGGCATAAGAATGACCTCTTTTTTACCCGGCTCATGAATGGCATAATCAAATACACAAGAGCAGGCAATGGGGTTATGTCCCTTTGCCATATGTGTAATAATTTCAACGCCTCTCGCTTCCGCGGCAGAATATCTGGTTTCTACAATGGAAAGCTTCTCAAAGCCTTTTTGAATTTCAGAGGGTGTAAGTCCCAACTCTGTTAAAACCGCTGTTACCGTTACCTGATTATAACTGTTAAACACTGAATTACTTACTAATTCAAACTGCTCCGCTTTATTATGAAGCTCCATGGTCATCATACCGGATTCCATATCTACCCTTGCAAGGTATTCCGGAGTTGGTGATGTAAAGTCACATGCAGGACAATATACCTTACCGATGTGATGATATCTGGAATAATGATATTTTAATTTGGTAGCACACTTAGGACAAATTCTGCAATCGTTAATAATATTCTGTGGTGCTTCCAAGTCACTTTCTAACTTATCAATGGCAAAATAAACCCTTTCATTCTCCGGTGCAAGTCGGCTGCTGATTGGGTCATCGGCATTGAGAATCATCTTGGTACTCTTTGGTATCGCAGAGGTAATAATATCTGCAATATATTCAGGATGTGCATTTCTTTGAATCGAATCCCTGAACAGATTAGTACACACAACATAAGTAGGATTAATATACGGATAGATTAATTTAGAGCTTCTCTCATCAATTTCTAAAATCCCCAGTTTCTTTTTTGCCTTACCGCCTATGGTGGCATAGCTTAAAAGAGCAGTTGCAATACCCGCATTGGTATTAGAACCTGCCCTGTTATTCATAAGGTCATAACCGTTTTCTGTTAAAATATCAATTAACATATTACAAACGGTTGTTTTTCCGTTAGTTCCGGTTACCGCAATAATGGTTTGTGGCTTATCAATTCTGTTAATAAAATCCGGACATAATTTGATTGCAAGTCTTCCCGGAAAATAAGTAGCATTCATGCCTAACATTCTCTGGGCAAAACGTGCAAGTCTTCCCATCCATATTGCTATATAGAATCTGAGATTTTTTCTGGCCATTTATAATCCCTCTTTTTTCAAAATACTGGAATTAGTATATCCCATTATGATGAAGATATCAACTTAAGACCTCTATTCATAAAATAGAAATCAATCAAAACCATGACAGCACACACAATCCATACGATTGGTTCACAAATACAGACTCCAAGATATCCCATCATTGGAGCAAGCACTGCTGCCACCGTAAATTTTAAAATAAGTTCCACAGTACTTGCCATAAGGGGAGCAATCCTTCTTCCCACCCCCTGAAGCGTACTTCTTAAAATTAACAAAATACTTAAAACATAATAAAAAGGCAGATTAATCCGTAAATATTTGGATGCCGTAGCAAGCACTTCTACTTCCGTAGACCCCGTAATCAGTTTTACCAACATATCAGAGCCTAAAAATACTAAAACATTACAAATGGTACACCAGCAAAATGCTATCTTAAAGGCACCCTTAATTCCTTCTTTAATACGCTCCATTCTCATGGCGCCATAATTTTGACTGGCAAAAGTAGAGGCTGACATACTGAGCGTTCCCAAAGGAAGCATAAATAAATCCCCTATTTTTCTGGCACTGGTATGGGCCGCAATGGTTAACTTACCAAATCCGTTAATGGCGCTTTGTAAAGCCACTGTACCAACAGAAACAATGGCATACATCATTCCCATGGACAATCCCGTAGTAAACAAGTCAGCCGTAATTTTTCCATCCCATTTAAAATCCTTGGTTCCGATTCTTAAAATGGGACATTTTTGTAAAATATAAAGTACACACAATATCACGGAAACAACCTGGGCAACCACCGTAGCAATGGCTGCACCTCTGATACCTAAGCCCACATACTTAACAAAGACAATATCCAAGATAATGTTAATAATGCAGGATACAATTAAAAATACCAAAGGCATAACTGAATTCCCGATTGCACGTAACATTCCTGCAAACATATTGTAAGACATGGTAATTACTATGGCAGCTAAAACTGTTCTGATATAAGTATCTGCCTGATTCATAATCTCCGCCGGTGTATTTAAAAATGCAAGTAACGGTCTTAATCCAATCATACTTACCACGGTTAACAACACAGAAATAACTGCCGTTAGCACCATGGTAATGGCAATGGCTCTTCGCATGGTGTCATATTCTTTTGCCCCAAAATATCTTGCGATAATAATGGAAAATCCACTGGTCATGCCGTTTGCAAGACTAATAATCAGAGAATATACCACACCGGATGCTCCCACTGCAGCCAGTGCATCTTCTTTTAATACATGACCGACTACTACAGTGTCTACAACGTTATAAAGTTGTTGAAATATATTTCCAATAAAAATAGGTAATGCAAAAAATAAAATTACTTTCAGCGGATTCCCTACTGTCAAATCATTGGAATTCCTTGTTAAAGCTGACATTTTCGCCTGCTTCCTTCCTACTATTTAATCTAATGTTTAAACTGACTGTGATACAACTCATGATAAAAGCCGCCTTTATTAAGAAGCTCCTCATGATTTCCCTGTTCCACAATATTTCCGTCACGCATGACAAGAATAATATCAGCGTCCTGAATGGTAGATAACCGGTGGGCTACAATGAAACTGGTTCTGCCTTCCATCAGTTTTGCAAAGGCACTCTGAATCTTAATCTCCGTTCTGGTATCGATAGAAGATGTTGCCTCATCCAAAATCAACATATCAGGCTTTTGTAACATAACACGGGCAATACACAATAACTGCTTCTGTCCCTGACTTAAGTTACCTCCATCCTCATTAATCACGGTATGGTATCCATTAGGAAGTCGCTTGATAAATCCGTGGGCGTAAGAAGCCTTCGCCGCTTCAATTACTTCTTCATCCGAAGCAAACGGATTACCCATACGGATATTTTCCATAATACTTTCATTCCGAAGCCATGTTTCCTGTAATACCATTCCATAGGCTTCTCTTAAAGACGCACGTGTCATATCCTGAATGGAAACTCCATCCACCTTGATATCACCCTTACACACTTCATAAAAGCGCATCAATAAATTAATAAGGGTCGTCTTGCCACAGCCGGTAGGACCTACAATAGCAACCTTTTGTCCCGGTTGTACTGTCAGATTAAAATTCTGAATCAGCGGTTTTTCCGGTACATAGGAAAAACTTACGTTACAAAGTTTAACTTCACCTTTTACATCCTCTAATGTAACAGCGTCCGGTGCATCCTCTTTTTCCGGCTTTGCTTTAATAATTTCAAACACTCTGTTTGCACATGCAAGAGCGTTTTGCATCTCTGTAACAACACCGGAAATCTCATTAAATGGTTTTGTATATTGATTTGCATAGCTTAAAAAGCAGGATAACTGTCCTACTGTAATTCCCTTATTTACCGCAAGGAAAGAACCGAATAATCCAACCACCGCATAAATCAGTCCATTTACAAAACGGGTAGAAGGATTGGTAGTTGAAGACATAAAAATAGCCTTTAATGAAATAGCGCGAAGCTCCTCATTCTTCTTTTTAAACTCTTCGATAACATTTTCTTCCTGTGAGAATGCCTGAACAATCTTCTTATTTCCTATCATCTCATCAATATATCCGGTCTGTTCGCCACGGATTCTGGTCTGGGCCGAAAAAAGATGAAAGCTTCTCTTTGCAATAAACGCAGCAACCACCAATGAAATTGGGGTCATAACAATTACCACCACCGTAATACCCACACTTAAGCGGAACATAAATACAAGGGTCATAAGAATGGTCATAATTCCTGAGAAAAACTGGGTTAACCCCATTAAAAGTCCGTCAGAAAACTGGTCTACATCTGCGGTCAGACGGCTCACAATATCCCCGTATTGTCTGTTATCCGTAAAAGATAATGGCAATCGGTTCAAATTGGCAAATGCCTCTTTTCGCATCTGATGAACCACACCACAGGTAATGTAATTGTTACATACATTCATAACCCATTGGGCCACTGCTGTTAATCCGATTGCAATTAACATATTCTGTAAGATTCCCGAAAGACCTGCAAAGTCCACTTTTCCCTGTTCAATAATCAAATCCAAGGCTTCGCCTGTAAGAATCGGTATATACAGGGTAAGTCCTACAGATAAAAGGGCAAGCAAAATAGAAAAAAGTAATAGTACTCTGTACTTCTTTAAATATTTCCAAACCTGTTTCATTATTTCACACCCCCTGTCTTTTGATATTGGGAGTGATATATTTCCTGATAAGTCTCGCAATTTTTCAAAAGTTCATCATGGGTTCCCATGCCAACCACTTCACCATCATCCAATACTAAGATGCAATCCGCATACTGAATGGAGGTAGCTCTCTGGGATACGATAAACACGGTAGGTTTATGCTTCAGATTTTTAATTGCCTGACGAAGGGCTGCATCAGTTGCATAATCAAGCGCCGAGGTACTGTCATCCAAAACCAAAATATCTTTTTTACCTATAATGGCACGTGCAATGGATAAACGTTGCCTTTGACCACCCGAAAAATTTTTGCCAAGCTGGGCAACTTCGCTCTGCAACTGCCCGGATTTTTCCCGGACAAACTCTGCGGCCTGGGCAACTTCTAATGCTTCCCATAATTCTTCGGTAGTCGCATTCTCATTGCCCCAACGTAAGTTGGACTCTATGGTTCCTTTGAAAAGAACAGCTTTTTGAGGCACAATAGAAATATTCTTAAGCAGTTCTTTCCCGGTATAATCTTCCATTTTCTTCCCTTTCACGCGGATTTCACCTTTTGTGGCAGGATAGAAGCCGCACAGAAGATTTACTATGGTACTTTTTCCGGAACCCGTACCGCCGATAATACCAATGGTCTGCCCCGGTTTTACAGAAAAGTGAACATCGGATAAGGCTTCCTCTTTTGCTTCATGGAAAGCAAAATGCACATGTTCAAACTCCACGATGGTGTCAGCTTCACCCACCGGGTAAGCATTGGAATTTACACTTGCTTCACCTGTGGCGCCCATCTTAACATCATCCATATTCTCAGGCACGGTTGCAAGAACATCTGCAATTCTGTTACCGCTGGCAATTGCCTTGGTTGTGGTAACAATTAAATTAGCAAGCTTAATCAATTCTACCAAAATCTGTGACATGTAATTTACCAATGCCACTACTGCACCCTGTGTAATAATTCCTGCATCCACACGGATTGCTCCCACATGAATGAGAATTACAAGTGCCACATTAATTACAATATATGTAACAGGGTTCATAAATGCCGATACTTTACCTGCAAAATTCTGCACCTGACGCAACGCATCATTATTTGCATCAAAATCTTCCTGCCATTCCTTTTCTAATCTGAATGCACGGATTACACGGGCACCGGTCAGACTTTCGCGGGTATTCTTAAGTAACTTATCCAAATTCGCCTGCACCTTACGGTACACCGGAATGGAAAACATCATAATACCGAATACCACAATGGAAAGTAAGGGAATCGCAACCGCAAAAATAAGAGCTGCCTTTACGTCTATGGTAAATGCCATGACCATTGCTCCAAACACAATAAACGGAGAGCGTAAAAACAACCTGAGCACCATATTAACACCGGTCTGAACCTGATTCATATCACTGGTCATTCTGGTGATAAGGGTAGAAGTTCCCAATTCGTCCATCTGGCGGTAACTAAACTTTTGGATACGCTCAAACAACACATTTCTAAGCTGTGCCGTAAAACCTACGGCTGCCTTTGCTGCAAAAAACTGAGCTGTCAGGGAACACACAAGTCCGATAATACCAAGGGCTACTAAGATTCCTCCCATTTTCCAGATAAATGCCTTGTCTTCGTTTGCAATTCCCGTATCAATCATTGCCGCAACCACTAAAGGAACAATCAGTTCAAAGGATGCTTCCAACAGCTTAAATAGTGGTGCAAGTATGGTTTCTTTTTTATAATCTTTTAGATAAATCAGTATTTTTTTCATGGTAAAAATTCTAACATAGCACTTGATAAAATGCAATAAACCCCGGGCTCACAACCCAAGGTTTATTCTTATAAAAAATCTTATTTTTCACGCTTATATTTATAATATGTAACACCATTCTTTACAAATTCACAGACATTAATAAATCCCAGTTTCCGGCAAAGCTTTTCAGAAGCCACATTTCCCTTTTCAATGGCTGAGGTAATAACCTCTGTCTCTAGATTCTCCCTAGCATAATCAAGTATGGCCGAACATACTTCATACGCATATCCCTTTCTTTGATAAGGAACAGCTATTACATATCCTAATTCCAAACCTTCCATTCCTTCGTTCTGCTCTAGTCCTGCCCGACCAATGATTTGTCCGGTTTGTTTCTCTTCAATAATCCACATACCATATCCATACATATGATATATATTCTTAATATACTGCATCGTATATTCTTTTTCTTCTTTTGGATTTTCAAATAAATCCTCCATGTATTCTGTAATAGACGGTTCAGCATATATTTCATATAACCTATCCACATCTTCTACTGTGATTTCACGGATAATACACCTTTTTGTCTCGCATATCTTCCACGGAATATTGTGACATCTTTCAAAAATACGTTTGAGATAAACATCATCCACTTCATCAAATCCCTGTAACAGATGCTCAATTCCCCAAAAATCATTGGCTTTATCTTTTTCCACCTGATGAGAGGAAATTCCCACGTCATAATACGGCCCCTGATGCTGACGTTCATAACCAATTACTGCATATCCCTTCTTTGCATAATGCTTGGCAATTTGTCCGTGATCAATAATAAGCAAAGTGTTTTGTGTGTTACACTTCTGTTCATCAAACAAAGGTGCATCACAAGCATTTACAAACCGTGGCGAAACAGCGACCTTAATCACATTAAGCCCACCATGTCGCAATTCCTTTATAAAACGGTTCATTTTTTCTGTTTCTTCTACAATGGAAAGAAAACTTCCCCGTTTCTCATTTTCCAGCACAAAAATAACATTTTCCATGATTACCACTGCCTCTAGTATCTTATACTAAGATGGTATCACACCACTCAAAAAAACCTACCCGATAATCTTTACATATTTTCCGTTCACAATTATAATCAATTAAGAATCTTATTTTAGGAGGAATTATTATGGCACAGAATCCAGTTGTTACATTTACTATGGAAAATGGCGATGTTATCAAAGCAGAATTATATCCGGAAATTGCACCTATTTCTGTAAATAACTTCATCAGCTTAATTCAAAAAAATTATTACGATGGTTTGATTTTCCATCGCGTTATCAAAGGATTTATGATCCAGGGCGGTTGTCCTGAGGGTTCAGGAATGGGCGGTCCCGGCTACAGTATTAAGGGCGAATTTGCAGCAAACGGATTTGATAATCCATTAAAGCATACGGAAGGTGTTCTTTCCATGGCTCGTTCCATGATGCCTAACTCTGCAGGTTCACAGTTCTTTATTATGCACAAAACCTCTCCTCACCTTGATGGCTCTTACGCTGCATTTGGTAAGGTAATTGAGGGAATGGATGTGGTAAATAAAATAGCAGAAACAAGAACAGACTACTCAGACAGACCCCTTGAAGTTCAGCGTATGAAAATCGTAACCGTTGACACTTTTGGTGTTGATTATCCGGAACCTGAACATTACTAATCAGTATCAAAACAGGGAGGATGTTCATAATTTGTTCAAATTTTCTTTAAAATAAGTTAATTTACATAACATTATTTATACATTTTTGTTGTGTAAACTTAAATCATACAAAGAAAGACAGTAACAGATTTTTAGATACACTTAAAAAACTTTTTCATAATAAATGCCAAGTAGCCCCCTCTACTTGGCATCCTCCCTTTTTAGGGGGTTTTTTTATGCTTTCACATCTGCTATAATGTAGTCACTTTAATTCCAAAATGAGGATTTGAATAATGAAATGTAACTTTTTAGACAAAAACACAGCCGTTCAAATCAAAGGTCTTGCGGCTTTCTGGGTTATGTTCGGTCATTTTATTGCATCCGGTTTTTCATGGCCCATGCAATTATTAAATGCCGGTTTTTTATGGGTAGGAATTTTCTTCTTTTTCAGTGCCTATGGACTCAAGATAAAGTCAGACCAAACCGAAGGATATCCCCTAAAATCTCTATTAGGACAGTTGTTCAAATTATTACTTCCCTATATTATTGCAGAAACCATTTTTATAATATTGAACCAAACCTCCAACTCCATCCTATGGTATGTGTGGCATATTTTGTTTTATTATGTAGTATTTTGGATTGTAAACCGATTTGACAGGATAAAAGAGAATAACCTGTTTTGGTTCAGCCTATTTGTTTTTTATTTAGCAATCATGTTCATAACTGATACAGGAACCTACTGGTACATTTCCTCATCACCGCTTCTTATGGGATTAGCTGCTTGGAAATATTCTTCAATTATTGACAAGTTAAGAAGCAATCTGAAATATAAAATTACGATATGCGTTATTTTCCCGCTGCTCTATCTGATAATGAAATACTTAGAGCTTTTCGGAACCAACCTTCCATATTTCGGATATATCATTACCTTGTTTTATCTGGGAATTGTACCGCTCTTTGTTTTATTTGTAAGTACGGTGGTGGAACTGATTCACCGGGATAGTAAGATTTTAAATTTTTTAGGAAAAATATCCTACGAACTTTACTTATATCAGATGATAGTAAAAAACCTGATTTATCCTATCGTTGATAATGCATGGCTTGCGCTATTTACCAGCTTGTTGCTAACCATAGTAATTTCGTATATTATGCATCTTTTACATCAAGTAATCTTTCATATTATCAAAAAAAGGCCGTCACAAGTGTGACGGCCCAAATTATTCTCAGGATGCTTATTAAGCTTTTCCAACTGATCCGAATAATTCCATTTTTTCTTTAACTTTTGCTTTGATTGCTTCGAATCCGGGAGCAAGAAGTTTACGAGGATCGAATCCTTTACCTTCAAGATCTTTTCCTGCTTCGATGTATTTACGTGTAGCTTCTGCAAATACTAACTGGCATTCTGTATTAACATTGATTTTAGCAACACCAAGAGAGATTGCTTTTTTAATCATGTCATCAGGAATACCTGTACCACCGTGAAGTACTAATGGCATTGTACCTGTTTCTGCCTGTACGTTTGCTAATACGTCGAACTGTAAACCAGCCCAGTTTGCAGGATATTTACCATGGATATTACCGATACCTGCTGCAAGGAAATCAACGCCAAGGTCAGCGATCATCTTACATTCCTTAGGATCTGCACATTCACCCATACCTACAACGCCGTCTTCTTCTCCACCGATAGAACCAACTTCTGCTTCTACAGAGATTCCCTTAGCGTGTGCTGCTGCTACTAATTCTTTTGTTTTTTCGATGTTTTCTTCAATTGAGTAATGAGAACCATCAAACATAATTGAAGGGAAACCAGCTTCCATACATTTATAGCAGTGATCATATGAACCATGATCAAGATGTACTGCTACAGGTACTGTAATGTTCTGGTCTTTGATTAAACCGTTAACCATACCCATAACTACATCATATCCGCCCATGTATTTACCAGCGCCTTCTGATACACCTAAGATTACAGGGCTGTTGCATTCCTGAGCTGTTGCAAGGATTGCTTTTGTCCATTCAAGATTGTTAATGTTGAACTGTCCAACTGCATAGTGGCCAGCTACTGCTTTTTGAAGCATTTCTGTTGCTGAAACTAAAGCCATTTTAATATACCTCCGTATATAGATTCATTTATTTGAACGCATTCTACGCCCATAAAGACGTAATTGCCATTCATATCGTACCCATTATAACCCACTTCAATCAAAAAAGGAATAGTTTTTTTCTAAGGGACTATGATTTCCAGCGCCTGAGGCAGGTTATCTATTTCTACGCACTTATGATTTCCGCCAAATTCACCATCCAGTGTCCACGCAATTTCCTTTTTACTTTCCACTTCTATATGACTTGCCTTAAAACAGCATATGTAATCATTTTCAATTTCTTTTCCCAAAAGTGCACTGATTATTTTCTGAAGATCCATAGGACTTTTCGGTTTCTTAATCAAAGTAACCTCAAATAATCCATCATTCAGTTTTACCGAAGGACCTGTTACATTTTTAAAGCCACCCACTGAAACGGAATTGGTAATCATTCCGTACATATACTCTCCTTCAATTTCCCTTCCGTCTGCTTTTACACGGATAGAAAAAGTAGGAATAGATAAAAGAGACTTTACTCCTCCCAAAATATATGCAGTATGGCCAAGTACATTTTTAATTTCCTGTGGGGTCTCATAAGAAACATCCGTAAAAAGACCAAATGCAGCTATATACATAAAATAATCATCATTAAAGCGCCCCATGTCACATAAAAAGGATTTTCCTCTTACCGCATTCTGGGCAGCTTTTTTCATTTCCTTTGGAATCTTCAAACTAACTGCAAAATCATTGGTGCTTCCTGCCGGAATATATCCGATTGGTTTTTTCACCGGTGCATTCAACATTCCTGTGATAACGCCGTCCATGGTTCCGTCCCCGCCGGAACACACTACCAAATCAAAGTCCTTGCTCTTATTCTCCGCAAGCTCCTTAGCATCTGTGCCCTTCAAAGTCGGTCTTGCAGTCACTTCGTATCCTGCTCTTGTAAAAATTTCGATAATGTCCTGTAAATTATTACGTATTTTACCTTTGCCGGCCTTAGAATTATAAATAAACAATAATTTCTTCATAACAGCCTCCAAATTCCCCTCTGACATGTAAAATAATATCTAAAAAGGAGCACCTAAGTGCTCCTTCGCATTATGCTTCTTTGCCGCTTAAGTAGTTTACAATCTTTTCTACTGCAACATCTTCATCAGTGCCATCTGCTTCTACTACAACATCTGCACCCATGATTAATCCCAAGCTCATCATACCCATAATGCTCTTGGCATTCACTCTTTTGTTATCTGTTTCCAAATAAATAGTACTGTCAAACTGGCTTGCAAGCTGTACTAACATTGCAACCGGTCTTACTTCCAATCCATTATCCAACTGAATTGTTGTGGTCTGTTTTTTCATAATATCCTCCTTCTACTCTCTGCTCCTCAAACTTTCTGCAATCTCCCCAAGTTTGCGTAATCTATGGTTCATGCCTGATTTTCCTACAGGCGGATCCATATATTCACCCAACTCCTTTAATGTTGCGTCAGGATAATCCAGACGCACCTCGGCAGCCTGACGTAAGTTTTCCGGTAAATTGGAAAATCCGTATTGGTCCCTTACCAGAATAATATCCTCTAACTGCTTATTTGCAGCACTGACGGTTTTTGCTATGTTAGCGGTCTCACAATTTACCCGCCTGTTGACTGAGTTTCGCATCTCCTTATAAATACGGAGGTTTTCAAAATTCATAAGTGCCACATGGGCCTCCATGATATTTAGAAGGTCTACAATTGCAGCCCCTTCTTTTAAATATACAACATAATGATTTTTTCGCAATACTATTTTTGCTTCAATCCCAAAACCTTCTATCACTTTGCATATCTGTTCTGCCTTAGGGGCATCTGTACAGACATATTCAAAATGATATCCCTTTTCAGGATCGCTCATGGAACCAATAGCTAAATACGCTCCCCTTAAGAAAGCTCTTCTGTCCTCCGGACTGCTTAGTAACATCGGATTAACCGTCACACCCTTTGTTACCCGGCCGCCATTTACATCCATCCAACGGATGGCTTTAAGAATCACCTCTACCTGATCGGTATCACTGATTTCCACGCTTGCCTGCCCCGGATTACTAAGCGGACCCATGACCTGCTCCAAAACATCAGTATTTATATTAAATGTTTTTTTCAATAATGTAAAGTACTTTCTTAAGACACACGGATTTTCTGAACAAAGTTCAAGTCCGATTTCATCTTCAGAGTACACATGAACCTCACCACAATAAGTCAATATTGCCGCAAATTCAGCTAACTGGCAATGCCTAAGATGTGTGAAATGTCTGCTCAGTTCTTCTTTTACTTCTCCTGAAAAGGACATAACATCCTCCTATTTGCCCACTTTAATATCCCTATGGATAATGTTAAGTCCGTAACTTCCCTGGTCTTTTAGAGCTCCATATAACTCATTGGCAAGAGTAACACTGCGATGCTTTCCTCCCGTGCAGCCAATGGCTATTAACAACTGGTACTTTCCTTCTTTTACATAATTGGGAATCAGGAAACGGACCATATCCACTAATTTATCTTTAAAAGTTACTGCTTCTTCACAGTTCATAACAAAATCCTGTACTTCTTTGTCATTGCCTGTAAGATTTTTTAGTTCATCAATATAATACGGATTAGGAAGGAAACGTACATCAAATACCAAATCCGCATCCTGTGGAATTCCATTCTTAAACCCAAAGGACATTACATTTACAATAAGACTATTATATTCCTTATTCTGCACAAAGATTCTGTCCAATTCTTCTTTTAACTCTCTGGTCAAAAGATTGGATGTATCCACAATGTAATCAGCCATCTGCTTTAATGGTTTTAGAATCTTGCGTTCTTGCTTAATTCCGTCTTCCACACGGCCGCCCACTGAAAGAGGATGCATTCGTCTGCTCTCTTTATAGCGCTTCAAAATTGTACTGTCGCTTGCTTCCATAAAAAGAATATCAAATAAATAACCCTGACTTTTAAATTTATCAAGAATCATTCCCATCTCTTCAAAGGACTGGCTGGTTCTTACATCCACTCCCAAAGCCACCTTATTCAATTCACTGTTAGGCATTGTAATCAGTTCAAAAAACTTATCAAGAAGGGGGATTGGTAAATTATCTACACAATAAAACCCAATATCTTCTAATAGTTTTAAGGCTGTTCTTTTTCCGCCGCCGCTCATTCCAGTTACAATTACAAATCTCATAAGTATCTCCGCTTAGTCTTTAGGAAATTCTCCCAATAAAATCACTTCCGGCTCTAAAGAAACATTATATGCTTCTTTTACACGCTCTTTCACATATTGAATCAAACGATACACATCCGTACTGGTTGCATTCCCTTTGTTAATGATAAACCCGCAATGTTTTTCGCTTACCGCTGCACCACCGATTTGATAACCCTTCAGTCCTGCATCCATAATAAGCTTTCCTGCAAAATGACCTTCCGGTCTTTTGAAAGTACTTCCTGCACTTGGAAATTCCAACGGTTGTTTGTCTCTTCTTCTCTGATTCAAATCATCCATCTTTGCAAGGATTTCTTTTTCATCACCGGGTGTCAGTTTCAACACAACCTCAGTTACGATGTGGTTGGTTTTTACAATGGCACTCCTTCGATAGCCAAACTCCATGGTAGCATTATCAAGGGTCATCTCTTCTCCCTGTAAATCTATCACAGATACACTTTCCACTACCTGACTCATATCGGAATCATACGCACCTGCATTCATGCGGACTGCCCCGCCAATGGTTCCCGGTATTCCTGATGCAAACTCCATACCGGTAAGTCCTGCTCCGGCCGCCAACCTTGCAACCATTGCTAAGGATGCCCCGGCTTTGGCATAAATCCTGTCGCCCTTTACATAAGCGTCTGACATAAGACTGCCGATTTGGATGATAACACCGTCATATCCCTTATCACTTACCAAAAGATTACTTCCGTTTCCAAGGATAAAATAATCCCTTTCCACAATTTGTAAATAGCGTAATAATTTGACAAGCTGTTCTTTTGTTTCAATCTTTACAAAGACAGAAGCATTACCACCGGTTTTAAAGGTGGTATGCTTACTCATAGGTTCATTTTTCAGAACCTGGTTCTCTCCTAAAAGCTCCAGCAAATAATTATAAAAAGCTTCACTCAATTGTCATCACCTATTCCTGGATTATTAATTTTGCTGCCCCATACATTCCTGCATCATTACCTAATGTAGCAAGGGCAAATTCTGCATTTTTGCTTCCGTGGAAAACATATTCCACATAATATTTTTTAATATAATCTAAAAGAACAGGGCCTGCCTTAGACACACCGCCGCCAATAACAAAAATTTCAGGATTTACAACTCCTGCAATGGCTGCAAGTCCCTTTCCAAGGTACATACCAAATTCTTCGGCTATTTCTTTAGCAAGAGAATCTCCTGCTTTTACGGCATCAAATACTGTTTTTGCAGATACTTCACCCTCACGCAGTGCACTTGCCTTATCGCTTGAAGCAAGATGTTTTTTGGCAAGCTTTACAACACCGGTTGCAGAAGCATACTGTTCAAGACAACCTTTATTGCCACAACCGCAGGCATCCACTTCATCATCATTCATATGGATATGTCCGATTTCACCACCTGCTCCTGTTGCACCTGTTAAAATCTCGCCGTTAATAATGATTCCACCGCCAACTCCTGTACCAAGTGTCACTGCCACAAGATTCTTATGTCCGGCACCGCCGCCCTTCCACATTTCGCCAAGGGCTGCAACATTGGCATCATTACCTGCTTTGACAGGAAGTCCTGCAAGTCCTTCCAAGGTCTTTGCCACATTAAAAACGTCCCAGCCAAGGTTTGCTGCTTTATAAATAACGCCTTCTGAATCTACCGGGCCCGGAACACCGATTCCGATTCCTGCAATATCTTCTTTATCCATACCGCGTTCTTCAATTTTCTTTAAGATAGCATCAGCAATATCAGGAAGGATCATAGAACCCTTTTCTTCTTTTCTGGTAGGGATTTCCCATTTATCTAATATATCTCCGTCAACTGTTAATAATCCCATCTTAACGGTTGTTCCGCCTAAATCCACTCCAAAACAAAACTTATACATCTTCTTCGTCCTCTTCTCTTCTTTTTGCTAATGAGTTCTGCACTCTCTGGTATAACTCCTGGGCTGCATTGTAACCCATCTTCTTCTGTCTGTGGTTAACTGCCGCCGATTCACAAATCACCGCAAGGTTACGGCCGGGTCTGATAGGAATGTTGTGACATACTACCTTATTTCCAAGATATTCTGTATATTCCTCTTCAAGACCTAATCTGTCATATTCTTTATCCTTGTTCCAGTCTTCTAATCTGATGACAAGGTCAATATTCTGAGTATCCTTTACGCTGGATACACCAAACAGAGTCTTAACATCCACAATACCGATACCGCGAAGTTCGATAAAATGCTTGGTAATATCCGGTGCTGTACCTATCAGGGTAACATCACTTACTTTACGGATTTCCACAACGTCATCGGTTACAAGACGGTGACCACGTTTAATAAGCTCAAGTGCTGCTTCCGATTTACCGATACCGCTTTCACCTGTAATTAACACACCTTCACCAAAAACGTCTACCAATACACCATGCACTGTAATACAAGGAGCTAATTTAACATTAAGCCAACGGATAATTTCTGCCATAAATGCAGAGGTAGATTTCTTAGTCATAAGAAGTGCTACACCATATTTCTTTGCTGTTTCCATAAAAATAGGGTCCGGTTCAAGCTCACGGCAAAATACAATTGCCGGAATCGGATTGTGTAAAAGCTTTTCATACGATGTTCTTTTCTGCGTATCGTCAAGGCCTTCCATGTAAGTATATTCTACAAAACCGATAATCTGAAGTCTGGTGGCTTCAAAATGCTCAAAATATCCTGCAAGCTGTAACGCAGGACGATTAATATCAGGCTGTGTTATCTTAATCTTTGAAATATCAATTTCAGGAGTAAGATTCTCTAATTTCATGGTTTCAATTATATGGGTTAATTTCACACTTGGCATGTCTTTATCTCCTTTTTCGTCCCATGCATTTTTCATGCACTTTATTCGATTATGTTACCACAAGTTCATAGAGATTACAATGTAACAACTTTTGTATCTGCATTATTTTCACCATCTTTTTTACATAAAAGAAGAAATAACAAAACAGGTGTTACAACCATAATGCAATACATATACCTAATCAATGCCACAGGCCCTAAGAACAGTGTAGCATAATATGCCAGACACAATATTCCCGGCGCAGCAAGACCTCTTCTTTTTTCATACCATACAATTAAAAGATAACCAATCAATATCCAGAAATAAAATGCAGGCGTACATAACGTAGAAATAATTGGTATCTTTTGATATTGATTGTTCCCAAAAAGTTTATCCATCATTTTCTGCACAACCGGAAGATAACAGGTCTTTTCAATTTCCTCTCCCATTCCGATTTGCTTATGGCCTAACATCATAAACCTACCATAAATCATTGTATTGTAGATGTCATCCATGTACCAATATCCCATGGTTAATATTCCCCATGCATCCAAGTATTGCATAGGATACTTAAGCCCGATTTTTCCCCACATCTTAAAGAAATTAGTCATATTCTCGCGAAGCAGGTCATTATTTGCATTGCCCTTAATCTGGTCTGCAATCACCAGATAATATCCTGAAAGGCTGGACTCATTAATATAGGTCAATACTTCTGCCCTGGTTTGTGGATCCAACTCATTGGATGGATCAGAAACCACATACGCTAACTGCATTAGCGGTACACTCATCTTTTCCGTCACATTTTTTGACTCTGGAGCCTTTGCTACTGAAATTAATGCCTCATTCACTGAAGTATACAAAATAACGCTTCCTAATATTGCACATAGCAACTTGACCCTAGCACCTTTCATATTCCATATCATAAACGGGGCTGCAACAGCAAACGCATAAATAGCATTATTTCTATAGAGAAGCATTGCTCCTCCTACCACCATCATGACCACAACTTGTACCCATGTATAACTATTTTTGTTAACAATGCCGCTTACAAGCAGGATAATAAACCCAAGGAAAAATGCCGCGAACAGCACATCCTTAGTTGTGGTAATTGCAAAAATAGAATTCACAGGAAAGAGTGAATAAACTAATAGCACTATAATTCTAAGCCATTTTGGTGCCCCGCTACGATATAAAACAAAAACGGTATATCCCATGAATCCTGCTAAAACAAGCATCTGAAGGATAGAATAAAAAGCCATTCCAAATGCCGCTGACCCTACACTTACACCAAAATTATAAAACACTCCCATCAATAAGGTATGTGCTAACGGGTGCCATATGGAGTGAACCTCTTTGATAACATCCTGCAACTGGTATGCTCCGTCATATTGTAACAAAGTCGGGTAATAAGCCAGAAAAACCGGCACCCAAAACAGGAAAATAATCCCAATATACATAAGGCAGGTTAATACTGCCTTTTTTCGGCTGATTTGTGGATAACAATTATCTGTACTCATCCCCATATTCAAGCGCTCTCTCAGCTTAGGAAGTATCATAATTATGGTAGTAAAAAGCATCATCGGGAATACAGAATATCCAATAGCAAGAGCAAAGAGTTTCATTAATTCCCCTATGCTTCGCGCCGTTTCCAACAGATTATGTACATACGCACCATAAATATACATAAATCCGTAAAGAGCCCCTCCCACACAGCCAAACACAAGCTGTCTCTTAGTAACTTTATTATAAACAACGTACAAGGTTGCAGGAGCAGTACATAACGCTGTAATCCCTAACTTCCACCACTCTTCTGAAATTTTACCCGTTTCCTTGTATACAATCCACAAAGAAATGGTGGCAATTAATGTAGCTACCGCCACCGGAATTATTAATTTAATTTTATTTTTCATGTACTCTCCCCCTGTAGTCTTGTTCTAATTTCAATATACCAAAACTACAAACCATTGTCATTCTCTTTATGAAAATAAGAATATATCCCTTCTGCCACATGCCGGGGTATTTCAGGAATCGCTGCAAGCTCTGAAACTTCTGCTTCTTTTAATAAATCAATGGAGCGGAAATGTCTCATTAAAGCTTTTTTACGTGTATCTCCCACACCCGGTATTTCATCAAGGACAGAGTGTATCTGATTTTTAGAACGAAGGGACCGGTGAAACTCAATGGCAAATCTGTGGGCCTCATCCTGTATTCTGGTTATTAGCTTAAATCCTTCCGAATGGGTATCAATGGGGATTTCCTCATTATTATAATATAAACCTCTGGTTCTGTGATTGTCGTCTTTTACCATACCACACACAGGAATATTTAACTTTAACTCATCCAATACCTGAAGGGCAATATTTACCTGTCCCTTACCGCCATCCATCATAATCAAATCCGGGAATTTGGTAAAGCTTCCAAAGGTATCTTCAACGCCTGCTTCCTGTAACTCTTTCTGCTCTTTCATACCATGCAGGAATCTCCTTGTAAGAACCTCATGCATGCAGGCATAATCATCAGGTCCTGACACAGACTTAATTCTGAACTTACGATAATCAGACCGCTTGGGTTTTCCTTTCTCATAAACCACCATGGAGCCAACGTTCTGAAAACCACTGATATTTGAAATATCAAAAGCTTCCATCCGGACAATTCCTGAAAGTCCTAACCACTCTCCGATTTCCTTTACTGCTCCGATGGTTCTTCCTTCTTCTCTTTTTAGTTTTTCTTTATCCTGACTCAGTACAAGGGTTGCATTTCTGGCGGCTAACTCTACCAGTTTTTCTTTTTTCCCAATCTTTGGAGTCTTAATATATACCCTTCCCTCGCGCTTGCCCGTAAGCCATGTTTCAATAAGCTCTTTATCCTGTATTTCATGCTGCAACATAATTTCACGGGGAATAAAGGGAGTTCCCGAATAGAACTGCTTAATAAAGCTTTGAAGGAGTTCATCTTCGTCATCTTCTGACACATGCGTCATATAGAAGTGTTCTCTTCCTATCAAACGACCCCCACGGACAAAGAAAACCTGTACCACCGCATCATTGTCATCCTTTGCAAGGGCAATAACATCCTTATCCTCTCCGTCGGAATCCGTTATTTTTTGTTTCTGGGCTACCGACTGAACGCTGTTTAACAACTCGCGATATCTGATTGCTTCCTCAAAATCCAGATTCTCACTTGCCTCATTCATTTTTTCTTTTAACTCGCGTAAAATCCCCTGATAATTTCCGTTTAAGAATTCAAGGGCTTTTTGTACCTGTTCACGGTAAGCTTCCTTGCTTATATACCCCTGACATGGGGCTTTGCATTGCTTAATATGATAATTAAGGCAAGGCCGTTCCTTGCCCATTTCTTTTTCAATGTTACGGTTGCAGGTTCTAAGAAGGTAAAGCTTATTTAAAAGCTCTATGGTATCCTTTACTGCTCCCGCGCTGGTATAAGGACCGAAATATTTGGACTTGTCCTTTTTCATGGTTCTGGAAAAAAGAATTCTTGGATAATCTTCTTGAACTGTTACTTTAATATAGGGATAGGTCTTATCATCCTTAAGCATGGTATTGTACTTAGGATTGTTTTCTTTAATCAGGTTATTCTCTAAAACCAGTGCTTCCAACTCGGAATCGGTAATAATGTATTCAAAGCGTGCAATTAAAGACACCATTTTCTGTATCTTTGGTGTCTTCTTTGTGCCTGCGCGAAAATAAGAATGAACACGATTATAAAGATCAATGGCTTTTCCAACATATATAATCGCATCATTCTTATCATGCATGATATAAACTCCCGGCTTATGCGGGAGTTTTTTTAATTCTTCTTCAACATGAAACATATTGTCATTCCTATGTTATTGATTGTCCTGCGAACGCGAACCATAGACCCGGTTCTTCATAGCGCGCTCAAATTCATCCTCAAACTGGGGTTGCTCCGGTTCTTCTGCAGTCATGTCTTCCGGTTCCTCTGTAGGTTCCTCTACAGTCATGTCTTCCGGTTCCTCTGCAGGCTCCTCCACCGTCATGTCTTCCGGTTCCTCTGTAGGCTCCTCCACAGTCATGTCTTCCGGTTCCTCTGCAGGCTCCTCCACCGTCATGTCTTCCGGTTCCTCTGTAGGCTTCTCCACAGTCATGTCTTCCGGTTCCTCTGTAGGCTTCTCCACAGTCATGTCTTCCGGTTCCGGCAAACCTTTTTCTCTGCGGAAAATTTCCATAAATTCTTTGCCGGTAATGGTTTCTTTTTCAATCAGGTACTCAGCAAGCTTATCCATAACCTCCCTATTCTCTTTTAAGAGGCGCTTTGCTTCTTTGTAACTGTCTTTTAATATCTTCATAATTTCGGCATCTACCTCTGAAGCAGTAGCATCCGCACAATTCATAACGGCTCTTCCGTCAAGATATCTGCTTTCTACTGTCTCAAGTCCGATTAAGCCGAACTTTTTGCTCATACCGTACTGGGTTACCATGCTTCTTGCAATCTGTGTTGCTTTTTCAATATCATTAGCAGCACCTGTAGTAACTGTATCAAATACAATCTCTTCTGCAGCACGTCCGCCAAGATAGCCGACTAACATATCCCTTAACTCAGCTTCTGTATTAAGATATTTCTCTTCTTCCGGAACATGCATAACATACCCCAGCGCACCCATAGTACGTGGAACAATGGTAATCTTTTGAACAGGCTCGGAATTCTTCTGCAAAGCAGAAACCAAAGCATGCCCCACCTCATGATAAGAAACAATTCTTCTTTCTTCCTTACTCATGATACGGTCTTTTTTCTCTTTACCTACAAGCACCACTTCCACAGCAGTGAATAAGTCCTTCTGGCTTACAAATTTTCTCGATTCTTTTACCGCATTAATGGCTGCTTCGTTAATCATGTTAGCAAGATCGGAACCAACCGCACCACTGGTTGCAAGGGCAATTTCATTGAGATTAACGGTTTCATCCATCAATACATCTTTCGCATGAACCTTAAGAATCTCTTCGCGTCCCTTTAAGTCCGGTTTATCAACAATGACACGTCTGTCAAAACGTCCCGGACGAAGCAATGCTTTGTCCAAAATTTCAGGGCGGTTTGTTGCCGCAAGAATAATAATACCTTTTTTGGCATCAAAACCATCCATCTCTGATAATAACTGGTTTAATGTCTGCTCACGTTCTTCATTACCGCCACCGTATTTTGAATCACGGCTACGTCCGATGGCATCAATCTCATCGATAAAAACGATACACGGAGCGTGTTTTTCAGCCTCGCGGAACAAATCCCTAACTCGCGAAGCGCCTACACCTACATATAATTCAATAAAATCAGAACCCGCCAAAGAGAAGAACGGAACTTTCGCCTCACCTGCCACTGCCTTTGCAAGCAATGTCTTACCGGTACCCGGAGGTCCCACAAGCAAAACACCTTTGGGAAGCTTGGCACCAATCTCTGTGTACTTTGCAGGATTATGAAGGAAATCCACCACTTCAATTAAAGATTCCTTTGCCTCATCCTCACCTGCTACATCCTTAAATGTAATACCTGTTTCTTTTTGCACATAAACCTTTGCATTGGATTTTCCAACGCCCATCATCCCGCCACCCTTACTGAGCTTACGGAATAAAAAGCTAATTAGTATCCAGAATAAAAGAAGCGGTAAGATATATGTGAGAATAAAACTCAAAAGCCAGTTGGTCTGATCCGGTATGGTACGGTCCACCTTAATCTCCGGATTTATGGCAAGAATTCTCGCCGTTATCTCAGAATCCTCTTCTGCCTTACCTGTATAATATGTTGTATCACTTTCAATTTTGGTAATGTTAATCTGATCATCTCCGATTAACACTTCCTCAACTTCTCCTGCCTCCAACATTGCAATAAATTCGTTATATGAAATTTCCTTCGTACCCGCTCCGTTCATAAGCTTCATAAAATAGCTCATGGCAAGCAGCAATACAAGAGAAGCTATTAAAACAAAGAAAAGACTCTGTTTTTTGGGCGGTCCCCCGTTTCCCTGAGGATTATTCTCGCCATTCTGATTCCCGTTCTGCCCGTTTTGCCCATTGCGGTTACTATTCGGGTCAAACTGATTCATGTTATTGTCCATTATTTACTCCTATCTGAAAATGCAAAAACGCATTACCCAATAATTATATGGTTTCAAAAAACGAAAAGCAATATAACAACTATTAATATTTTCTAAAAAACATACACTTTTTCTTTTTCTATTCTGCAATTATATGTTATAATCGTCTTTATTAGTAATTATTTGTCGGAGGATTCACATGAAAGAAAAGAAAATCATGCTGGGAAATGAGGCAATCGCCCGTGGCGCATACGAAGCCGGCGTTAAAGTGTCCGCAGCCTATCCCGGCACACCAAGTACTGAAATCAGTGAAAATATTATTCATTATCCGGAGATTTATGCTGAATGGTCTCCAAACGAAAAGGTGGCTATGGAAGTTGCCATTGGCGCGTCCATGAGCGGTGTCAGAGCAATGGCAAGCATGAAACATGTTGGTGTTAACGTTGCAAGTGACCCTCTTTTCACTGTATCATATATCGGAGTAAACGGCGGTCTTGTATTGGTAGCTGCTGATGACCCGGGACTTTATTCATCACAGAACGAGCAGGATTCAAGACTTGTTGCAAGAACAGCTTTACTCCCTGTTTTAGAACCTTCTGATTCTTCAGAAGCCAAAGAGTTCATGAAGTATGCTTATACCATCAGTGAAAAATATGACACACCGGTAATGCTTCGTACCACAACACGTCTTGCACATTCTCAGGGCGTTGTGGAATTAGAAGACCGTGTAGAAGTTGAAGATAAACCTTACGAAAGAAACCCGCGCAAATATGTTATGATGCCGGGCAATGCAAAATTACGCCATGTTTTTGTAGAACAGCGTATGAATGCATTAAGCGAAGACGGCTGTGACATGTGGGTGAACCGGGTAGAAATGAATGACACCAAAATCGGTGTTATCACAAGCGGTATTCCTTACCAGTATGTAAAAGAAGCACTTCCAAATGCTTCCGTTCTCAAATTAGGTATGGTTCATCCTCTTCCACGTAAGATGATTGAAGAATTTGCTGCAAAAGTAGATACTCTTTACATCGTTGAGGAATTGGAACCATTAATTGAAGAACAAGTTAAATCATGGGGCATTAAAGCCATCGGTAAGGAAATCTTTACCGTACAGGGCGAATACAGTGCCAACATGCTTCGTAAAGCAATCCTTCATGAGGAAATCGAATTAGAAACACCTGCAGAAGTTCCTGCAAGACCTCCGATTCTTTGTCCGGGATGCCCACACAGAAGTGTATTCTCTGTATTAAATAAATTAAAAATCCATGCTGCAGGCGATATCGGATGTTATACCTTAGGTGCAGTAGCTCCTTTGAACGTTGTTGACACAACAGTATGTATGGGTTCAAGTATTTCTACACTTCACGGTATGGAAAAGGCAAAAGGAAAAGAATATATCAAAAACTGGGTTGCAACTATCGGTGACTCTACTTTCTTACATACAGGTGTAAACTCATTAATGAACATGGTATATAACCAGGGTACCGGAACTGTTATGATCTTAGATAACTCTACCACAGGTATGACAGGCCATCAGGATCATGCAGCCACAGGAAAAACACTTATGGGTGAAACTGTTCCTGCCATTAATATTTTCCACCTTTGTAAAGCAATGGGAATTGAGCATGTATATGAAGTAGATGCATTTAACACAGCAGAACTGGAAGCACTCATCAAACGTGAAGTTGCCCGCGATGAAGTAAGTGTTATTATTACCAAAGCACCTTGTGCTTTATTAAAAACTAACATCTCTAAGAAGAAATGCTACATGATTCCTGAAAACTGTAAGAAATGCGGAATGTGTCTCGTTCCGGGTTGTCCTGCAATTACTAAGGATGATAATGGCAATATCCGTATTGACGATACCATGTGTAACGGATGCGGTCTTTGCATGCAGAGATGTAAATTCGGCGCTATCGGATGTAAGGAGGTCTAGTAAAAATGGAAACTAAGAATATTATGATTGTCGGCGTAGGCGGACAAGGAACCTTACTTACAAGCCGTATTTTAGGCGGTATTACAACTGCTGCCGGCTATGATGTTAAATTATCCGAAGTACACGGTATGGCACAGCGTGGTGGAAGTGTTGTAACATTTGTTCGTTATGGAGAAACTGTTGCAGAGCCTATCGTAGAAGAAGGACAGGCAGATGTTTTAATTGCATTTGAGCGACTTGAAGCACTCCGCTATGCACACTTCTTAAAAAAGGATGGTGTTCTCATTGTTAATGATCAGAGAATCGATCCGATTACCGTTGTTACAGGTGCAGCAAAGTATCCTGAAAACATTATTGAAGATTTATCCAAAAAATATAAAGTAATCTCAGTGGATGCTATGACGGAAGCAAAGAAGCTTGGAAATTCCAAAGTATTTAACACCATTATTATCGGTGTTGCCGCAAAACATATGGACTTTGCAAAAGAGGACTGGATTAAAGTTATTGAAAATACAGTACCTGCAAAGACTGTTGATATTAATAAGGCTGCTTTTGAGGCAGGATATACACTGTAGGACAGATTCGCTTTGCGCTTCTCTTTCCTAATTTGTTCTTGCACCCCGCATGGTGCAAATGTAGTTTTGTTTTCTCAGGGTCTGGTACGCGAAAATCGCTACCAGACCCCTACTTTATATCTTTAGCGGGGTCTATGCTGAGTTTTATCCTCCCCAGACCCCCCAACTTATTTTTTTGACATATATTTGTTAAATCCGGGGTCTCAGAGGAAATATCACGCGCACAGACCCCGTGAAGTATCTTACAGAACACAGAGAGTATCTTACAAAGCACGGAGAGTATCTTTCAGAGCAAAGAGAATATCTTACAGAATATTAGGGAATACTTTCTGCTAACACGGACCATATACCAACGATATAAAAGCGATACACAAACACATACTAACTCCAAGAAAGAAGTTGACTTGAAATGATTATTGATTTTCACACCCATGTATTTCCGGCAAAAATAGCGCCGGCAACCATTGCTAAGCTTGAGGGACTTGCAAATATTAAAGCATTTACAGACGGGACAATCCAAGGACTCCTTGCATGTATGGAACGCTCCAGTGTTGATATATCTGTAGTGTTACCGGTTGTAACAAGACCGGCACAATTTCAGACTATCAATGAAAATGCTGTGAAACTGAATGAGGAATATGCCGGAAAAATTATTTCTTTTGGCGGTATTCATCCTGACAGCGCTGATGGTACAACGGAATATAAATCACAATTAAGACAGATTAAGGACATGGGTTTAAAAGGCATCAAGCTCCATCCCGATTATCAGGATACTTTTTTTAATGACATCAAATATAAACGGATCGTTTCTTATGCCACAGAGCTCGATTTGATTATTTCCGTTCACGCAGGATATGATATCGGCATCAGTAACCCGGTTCACTGCACACCCGAAATGAGTCTTGAAGTATTAAATGAAGTGAATCCATCAAAGCTGGTTCTGGCTCATACAGGTGGTTTTGAAGAGTGGGATGATGTGGAAAAATACTTGGTTGGTAAGGATGTGTATTTCGATTTATCCTACTCTCTTGGTATTATAAAACAGGAGCAACTCCTTAGAATCATTGAAAAACATGGTGCCGAAAAAATCCTCTTTGCTACGGATTCTCCATGGGGAAGCCAGACGTCTAACGTTAGTATGTTTACCACTTTCCCCATTTATCCCGATGATAAAGAAAAAATACTCCATCAGAATGCCCAGAAGTTACTAGGAATATAGTACGCTTCTATTGCTCGCCTGATTTCTTTCAGATATAATATAATCACCACATATACTGATGAAAAGGATACCACCCCATGTTTAGAAAAATTAATTCCAAAAAAGAATTATTGATTATTTCTTCCATATTTACTTTGATATTCTATTTGGTTGCCCATGGCTATCGCTTCTTTAGTCCCATGTTTTCCGGTGATTCTTTATACATGATTCACCAGAATGACAGTGCCTGGCAAATTGCCTTGGGACGTATCGTACAACCATTTTTAATATTAATAAGAGGTGGGATTATAAATCCCTTCCTGATTGCAGTGATTTGCATTATTTTACTAAGCTTATCTGTTTACTTCTTAGCAGACTATTTGGAAATAAACAGATTCTTTTCTGTTGTATTAATAGCCGCAGTCATGGCCTGTAATCCAACTGTGTTATGTGCAAACGCTACCTACGTTAACTCCTCGGATTTTTATGCCTTAGCATTGTTTTTATCTATTCTTGGAGTTTGGTTAATAAAAAAATCTAAGCTTTCCTACATTTTAATGGGAATTATCGCATTAAGTTTATCCCTTGGTATTTACCAAGCCTACATATGCGTTTCCATAGCCCTTGTAATGATTCATTTTTTGTTTCAAATGTTTCAACTTCCTACAATCAAAGAGACGGCTGTTAAACTGGTAAAATATCTTATTTCTTTCCTTATTGCAGCGGTTATTTATTACATTGTATGGAAAATATTCCAACGGGTTTTCAACGTATGGACTGCCAACACTTATAACGGGCTTGCTTCTGTTGGAGATTACTCCGATACTTCTTTGTGGACAGTAATTACTACAACTTATTATCGGGTTTTCCACTATTTTATGAATCCTGAAGTTTTTACCACCATTCCGTTCCGTGAAATTACCCTAAGTGTTTTTTGGACTTACTTCATCCGCATATGTAATATCGGTACAGTCATTATCATGACCGTTACCCTAATCAAAAAGAACATATGCTGTAATACAAAACTTTGGCATCGTATCTTTCAGGTATTCATTATTATAATGTTCCCGCTTGGCATTAATTTTGTATGTATTATTTCCAAAGGTATGGAACACACTTTGATGCTCTACGCTTTTGTACTTGTATATGTCCTTGCCATTAAAGCAATTGATAATTGTCCGCTACAGACATCTTTTGACAAACGCATTCTGTGTACCGGTTTACTAAGTTTTATAGTAATCATATCCTGGTCCAATATAGTATTTTCTAACCAGGTATATTTAAAAAAGGATTTGCAGGACAAGGCAACCCATTCATTACTGACCCGGATTGTATATGAAATAGAATCCACCGATGGATATGTGCCCGGAATCACTCCGGTAGCTTTCTCAGGCTCCTTTGAAAAAACCACATATATTCAACCCTTAGAAAACTTTGAAGAAATTGTCCTGTATGGAATGGGAAATTCTTCTCTCACATATATTGGTACTGATTATGCATATTTAAAATATATTTTAAATGTGAACATGAATTTAACAAGAATTGATGTCCAAAACGAAGCGGTAATGAATATGCCTGTTTATCCGTCAAATGGCTCTGTTTCTTTTGTGGACGGCACTTTGGTTGTTAAAATATCAGAATAGGCAAAAAAGAAGATAGCCACACAAGCTATCTTCTTTTTCTTATTATTTTAAATAGCAAATTGAATACTTCGGCAAACTTAACACTCCGTCTGTGAATGTCACCTCACTGCCATCTACAGTTAAGTAATCACAAATAGCCACATCGCCAAAGGCAGCTTTCACATCAAAGGTATCCGCTTCTTCTCCCATATTATAAACAACATAAATGACGTTTCCGTCATATTCTTTGCTGATAACACAAAGCGTAGCACCTGAATATTCCGGATAAGAACTTACAATGCCACGGGCAATTTCAGGATTCTCATTACGGATTCTAACCGCACGTTTATAGTAATTTAAAATAGATAATTCATCTTCCATCTGTGTCTGCACATCCGCAAATTTGTAATCGATACCGGAATCTGCATTCTTAGGACCTTGTGTCTTGCCACGGTTTGTCTCATACGTCCAAATCATTGGAAGGCGCTTATTCTCATCTTTACTTCCGCTGCTTGGCATACCGATTTCTTCACCATAGTATACAAATGGATTTCCTGTCATGCTAAGTAAAAGACCCGCACCATATTTAATATGGTCTTCATTATTGACCATGGTATTTGCCCAGCGGCCTGTATCATGATTGCTAAGGAATGGGGCTGCAATATAGTCAGGATTTTTAACACTGTACTCAGCATGAATACTCTCAAGGGTAGTTCCCCAGGAAGATGCTTCACTCTGTCCTTTTAAAATGGAAGCAACCTTTCCATTATGCTGTGACATTGGGAAGTCAAAAAAGCTTGTCATACCACTTTCATAATAAAGCTGTATGGTCGTAAAATTCTCCCATACTTCACCAACCAGATAAGCTCCCTCTTTGTATCCTGTTACATAATCAGAAAACCAGGATAGAACTTCTGTATTCTTCCCTGCGTTTCCGGAGAAAAATTCTCTTGCCGCATCCAGTCTGAAGCCGTCAATTCCCATATCCAGGTAAAAAGCTGCAATCGCTTCAAATTCCTTACGCACTGCCTCGTTATCCAGATTTAAATCAGGCATTTCACTCCGAAATACACCTTCATAAGACCATTCTGAGTCCCCCACCGGATGATAACCGCTTTTCTTTTTACCCTCTAATTTTTCAAAATGATAATAATCTACATAGGGACACTCTTCTGCATTGGCATCCTGCCCTTCAGGAAGATTTTTAAGATATTCATAAGCAGTAGTAAACCATTCATGCTGTGATGAGGTATGGTTTAACATTAAGTCAAGAATCAGCTTAATCCCTCTATCGTGACAGGCATCAATTAATTCCTGTAAATCTTCCATGGTTCCATATTCTCTGTCAATTGCATAATAATCCACAACATCATATTTATGGTATGTGGTAGATTTCATAATTGGCATAAGCCAGATTCCGTTAAATCCCATATCTGCAACATAATCAAGCTTATCAATGACACCTTGCAAATCACCGATTCCGTCTCCGTCCTCATCAAAAAAAGAATAGACGAAAATCTCATAGTAATTCCGATACTGGTCATCAATTATATTTATTTCATCCTCATAGGCGTACGGCGCAATCTCAGGCTTTGTCGCATTCTGTCCGCTTTCTTCCCCTGTGTCAACAGAAGTGTCTGCATTGCTATCCAATCCGTCATTTCCGGTATCTTCCTTACCGCATCCAGTAAACAACGCTGTCGCTGTCACAAGTGTCAATACCAGACTTATCCATTTTTTCTTCATATTTTACCTTCCTTAATTCCTGCTTTTATCTACAATAGATAGTGGAAAGTGTGCGTAAAAAGCTTCTTCTTTCCTCCGTCAATTGCTTCTTATCATAACGCCATCTCCAATTGGTTCCGATAGTTGCCGGAAGATTCATCCTGGTTTCATTACCAAGCTTCAAAATATCCTGCATTTGGAACATAACCACCTGTGCAATACTGGAATAACCAAGTCTTATTATGGCATCAGGAATCTCTTCTTTTTTACTAATGTTACAGTATTTATACAAAAATTCCAACTGCTTATCAGTCCAATTCTCAAAAAAACCCACTATGGTTTCATTATCATGTGTTCCCCCGTAGGCAATTAAATTGGAATCCGGATAATTGTGAGGTAAATATTCATGGGCAGTATTCCCATCAAAAGCAAACTGCAAAATCTTCATTCCCGGCCAACCGGTCTTTAACACCAATTCTTTTACCCCGGGAATCTCTACTCCCAAATCTTCTACGATCATCTTGGAACTACCAAGAACTGTTGCAATCGCATCTGTAAGCTTCTGTCCCGGGCCCATTTCCCAATGACCGTTTCTTCCGTTACAATCCGCCTCGGGAATACTATAATACCTTACAATTCCAATAAAATGGTCAAATCGAATCACATCATATAATTCTGCATTCGCTCTGACTCTGTCTTTCCACCACTGAAAGCCGGTTTCTTCCATATATGCCCAATTATAAAGCGGATTTCCCCATTTTTGTCCATCATCGGAAAACGCATCCGGCGCACTACCTGCCACGTGGGTCGGCCTTCCGTCCTCTTGTAGCAAGAACAGTTCCCTGCCTGCCCAGACATCCGCACTATCCAAAGCCATATATAGCGGAATATCGCCAATGATTTGTATCCCTGCTTTATTGGCATACTCTTTTAACCTGCCCCACTGTTCAAAAAACTTATATTGGCAGAATTTCCAGAACAGAATATCCTCTCTTAAAAGCTCTCTGTATTCTTCTAATGCCTCTTTTTCCCTGTCCCGAAGCTCCGGTTTCCAATGAAGCCAGTCGGCTCCGTTAGAAAACGTTTTCAGTGCCATGTAGAAAGAATATCCTTCCAGCCACGATTGCTTCTCTTTGCAAAACTGCTTAAAGCTCTCATTCCCAAAATCAAAGCGGGAACAAGCTAACTTTAATACCGCAAACCGATTTTGATACAAAAGACCATAATCGATGTCGTCATCACGGTCTCCCCATTCAAAACTAAGAATTTCCTCAGGTAGCAATAATTTATCTGCCACAAGAAAATCCAAGTCAATGAAGTATGGGTTCCCGGCAAACGCTGAAAAGGCTTGGTAAGGACTATCACCATAGCTTGTAGGACCTAGGGGAAGAACCTGCCAGTACTTCTGTTTCATATCAACAAGCAAATCTACAAATTCATAAGCTTCTTTTCCCAGAGTACCAATTCCATACTTAGACGGCAAACTGGTAATTGATAAAAGAATCCCGGCACCTCGAATCAGTTCCTGTTTCATAACAGTCACCCCTTGTCTGTTTTCGCTTTTTTTCGTATTTGAGTTATTTATAACTCTTTTCCCCTGTCTGTGTCAACCTTAATTCAAAATTTTCGAAAATTTCAACAAAAAATATTGACACATTTTTTCTTTTAGAATAACATTGTGTCGAATCGAATATACGAAAAAGTAAAAGGGAAACAACATGGCAATTACGATTAAAGATATCGCAGAAAAGTTAAATGTATCAGTCAGCACCGTTTCAAAAGGACTAAACGGAGCCAGTGACATCAGTGAAGAATTACGTCAGGTGGTAATAGACACCGCTATTGAATTAGGATATAAGACAAAGCGCATGCGTAAAGAAGAAAACAAAAAGCTTTGTATTTTTATCGAAAACATGGATTACGAAAGCTCCAATCAGTTTGGTTATGAAATCATTCTGGGATTTAAGCAAATGGCAACCCGTGATCATTGGGAAGTATCCCTAATCCCTGCAACCGCTGCACTCCAGTCATCTGAAAAATATGATAACTATATGATGCGAAACGGTTATAGCGGATCATTTATGATTGGTTTTGCATTACAGGATGAATGGATGGAACAGTTATCTAAAAGCAAAACACCAACAGTTCTCTTAGATAACTATATTGAACAAAATCCCAATATTGGATATGTGGGAACCGACAGCCGTGAAGGCATTTCCCTTGCGGTTGACCACTTAGTAAAACTGGGACATAAAAAAATAGCATTTTTCAGCGGTTCTCCAAATTCCATGGTAACCAGTGACCGTTATGAAGCTTACATGCACAGCATGGCTGCACATAATCTTACAGTAAATACAGATATGATAGCTTTTGGTTATTATGTAGCAGAATCTGCAAGACATCATGTTCCTGATTTAATCGCTTCAGGAGCTACTGCCATTATTTGTGGTAGTGACTTAATGGCGGCAGGCGCCATTCAGGAATGTATCCAGCGTGGTTATCGTATTCCTGAAGATATTAGTGTGGTAGGTTTTGACGACCTTCCGGTAGCTTCTTTTATCGAGCCGTCTCTTACTACAGTAAGACAGGACCGCATTAATCTTGGAAAAAGTGCTTACTATGTCCTTGAAAGTTTAATGAATAATGTGGCTATCAGCAAAGCTAACCTTAGGGCGCAGCTTATAAAGCGTGACTCAACAGGCCCTTGCAGAAGATAAAAATATGGCATCAGCGTACATATCAAAATGTAATCTGATGCCATTTTTTGTTATAATTTTACTACTCTGTACTCATGGTGTACGGCAGGTAATATTTTGTGGATTAAATCCTCTAACTTAATTCTAAGGCTTGAAGTATTTACACAAGGATGGCAGCCAAAATATTCGCCCTTCAATACATCCTCATCAATCAACAACTGCACTGCATTGTCATGATCATTCATAAGTCCCAATACACTAACAGACCCCGGTGTAATATCAATCAAACGTTCCATGGATTCAGCATCCGCAAAAGATAATCTGGCTGAGCCGATTTGGGCAGACAGGTCTTTCGTTAAAAATTTCTTGTCCCCCGGTATCATAAGCAGATAAAAATTAGTTTTTTGTCTGTTACACAAGAACAAATTCTTACAAATAACCGCATCCAGCATTTCATCTACCTTGGCACATGCTTCCATAGTATTTAATTCTTCATGATCTATTCTTTCATATTCAATCTTTAAGGAATCCAATAAATCATAAACCCGGATTTCCTTCTCTTTTCTTTCTGACACATCTGTCGGTCTTCCCAATACTCTTTCCATGATGTTCTCCATCTCTTTCAAGTTGTCAATTCACTCTCTATTGATTATAATCATATCAAAAGAAAAATCAAGGATGGACCAAACATGAAGCTAATAATGATTCGACATGCAGAACCTGATTATAGTATAGATTCTTTGACGGAAAAAGGATTTAGGGAAGCCGAGCTTTTGGGAAAGAGAACGGCAGACTGGAAGGTAACGGATTTCTACTGTTCCCCTTTGGGACGTGCTAAAAAGACCAGCGAGCCAACCCTAAGACATCATAAAAAAGAAGCCACCGTCTATGACTGGCTCCGTGAATTTCATGCTCCCGTTGATAATTATGAAAAGCCGGGAGAAACCAGAATCCCTTGGGATTTTTCACCCAAATTCCTGGATGAAAATCCGATACTCTTTGACCCAAACCATTGGTGGGAGGCTCCCATTCTTAAGACAGGTAATGTAAAAGAAGAATATGACCGGGTTATGAGGGGGCTTGACGGACTGCTTGCAAAATATGGCTACCATCGCACGGGACATTATTATTCTACTGAAAATACCAAAAGCAGTAACTATTTTATGGAATATAACGGTACTACCATTGAATGTTTGAAAAATGCTCCTAAAGTAGAGCCTATCATCGTTATCTTCTGTCATTTAGGGGTTATGTTGACGATGATGTCATATTTATTAAATACCACACCTGCAACTCTTCTTCACGGATTTTTCATTCCCCCTTCTTCTGTTACCGTATTATCCGCAGAAGAACGTACACCCGGTGAAGCCTATTTCAGATGTCAGGTGGCAGGCGATACCTCGCACTTAAAAATAGCCGGCGAGCCGGTCTCTTATTACGGAGGCTTTGCTACCCCTTTTAACGGATAGGAGCATTTCTTGTTTCGGGTACTTCTTGCAAAGGAGCCGAAACAAGAAAGAAGCGTTTCCATAGCGGAAACGCTTCTTTCTTGTCGTCAAACTATCTATCAAAAAATGTTAATTATCTCTTTCCTTACCCCAGAAGAACAATGCCACTGTTCCGGGACCTGTGTGGCTTCCGATTACTGTTCCGATACTGTAAATCTCAACTTTTCCGTTTAATTTCGGGAAGCGCTCTTCAATGAGCTCCGCCAAAGCCTTTGCATCTTCATCACACGCCGAATTGCTTATGTAGCATTTACCACTATAATCAAGACCATTCTCAGCAAGCTCTGCCATTTTATCTACTGTAGCCGCAATTACTTTTTTCTTAGTTCTGATTTTTTCTCTTGGGATTAATTTACCTTCAAAGCTTACATTAAGAAGAGGACAAATGTTTAATAATCCGCCCATGAAACCGGATACCTTGGATACACGGCCACCCTTTACAAAGAAAGTCAAATCTGATGTAAAGAACCAATGGTGCATTCTTAACTTATTGGCTTCTGCCCAGTCTCTCAATTCATCAATGCCCATTCCTTCATCACGAAGATCCGCCAATTTATCCATTAAAAGTCCAAAACCGGAAGATGCTGCAAGTGAATCCACAATATAAATCTTACGGTCCGGATATTCTTCACTAAGCATATCGGCTGCTATGCAGGCTGAATTATGCGCTCCTGAAATTCCTGATGACAGGGCAAGATGAAGAATGTCCTTTCCTTCCTTTAAGAAAGGTGTGAAATACTCTATATATTCTTCCGGATTCAGCTGGGACGTCTTAGTCTCTGCTCCATCCACCATTTTCTGATAAAATTCCGGAAATGATATGGTCTCTCCTAAATCGTCCGGATACTGTACACCATCTAAAGAATAATGGAAACAAACATAATGCACATCTCTTTTTTCAAAATGTTCCTTAGTCAAATCGGCTGTAGAGCAACAGCTAAGAATATATTCAGCCATTCGTATACCTCTTTCTTTCAACACGTAGTTTTCATTACTATATTATGTCTTTTGTATTAGCATGTCAAGAGCTATTTAATCGATATTACAACAAAATAATACATTGACTCTTTTCTTTTTACGGCAGTATACTCTGCTTAGCATTAATGTATGGAGGGGTTTCTACATGAAAACACTATTTAATAATGATTGGCAGTTTTGTAAGACGAAACCGGGTTGTAAGGCTGAAAATTATAAGGAAATCCAGATTCCTCATGACTGGCTTATTTATAACAGCAACGACCTCTACGAATCTTCTTATGGCCATTATAAAAAATCCTACGATTTTGGAGATATCACAGGAAAAAGTATCCGCTTATTCTTTGAAGGCGTATACATGGATTGTACTGTATCCGTGAACGGAAATGCTGCCTTTGAATGGCGCTACGGTTATTCCTCTTTCGAAGCGGATATCACCAAGTATTTACACAACGGAATAAATGATATTGAGGTGGAAGTAAGACATATGTCTCCCAATACACGTTGGTATTCCGGTGCCGGAATCTACCGTGATGTATGGCTTATTGTTACTCCTGCAAGTCATCTTGCAACAGATGGCGTATATTTCCATCATGAAAAAAGAGACAATGCATGGGACTGCTATCTGTCAGCAGAAACAGTAAATGCCGACAATATGTCTGTCCGCTTTACTCTTGAAAATAATACTAAAGTTTTATATTCAAACACACTTCCTGCCCGGAATCTGACAGAGGTAGCATTTGTGTTAGAAAACATAAGTGACAATGATATTTGGGACATTGCATCTCCCAATCTGTTAACCCTGAAAACAGAGCTTATTTGCGAAGGAAATGTCATCGATTCCATCACACAAAAAACAGGATTAAGACAAATTCAATATACAACTGATAACGGATTCTACTTAAACGGCAAACATGTAAAAATGAACGGTGTCTGCCTGCATCACGATTTAGGTTGTCTTGGGGCTGCTTTTAATAAATCTGCTGCAAGACGTCAATTAGAAACCATGATGGAAATGGGCGTTAATGCCATCCGTACTTCCCACAACATGCCTGCAAAGGGGCTTATGGAGTTGTGTGACGAAATGGGAATCCTGGTAGACAGCGAAGCTTACGATATGTGGGAACGTCCCAAAACAGAATATGACAATGCCCGCTTCTTTAACGAATGGTTTGAAAAAGATGTGGCAAGCTGGGTACGAAGAGACAGAAATCATCCATCCATTGTTATGTGGAGTGTTGGAAATGAGATTTATGACACACATGTCTCTCCACGTGGCTGTGAAGTAGCAGAATCACTTCACAACGCAGTCAGAAAACATGATCCGAAAGGAAATGCTCCTACCACCATCGGCTCTAACTATATGCCGTGGGAAGGTGCTCAAAACTGTGCAAGAAAAGTGGACTTAGTAGGTTATAACTATGGCGAGAATTTGTATCGCAAACACCACGAAGAAAATCCCGAATGGAAGATATACGGTAGCGAGACCACTTCCGGCGTAAAAAGCCGTGGCGTATACCACTTCCCACGAAAAGCAGCCTTCCTTACCCACGAAGATTTACAATGTTCTTCCTTAGGAAACTGCCGTGCAGGTATTTCAGCAGATACACCGCAAAAAATAATCGCATTGGACAGAGATTGCGAGTTAAGTGCGGGAATGTTTATTTGGACCGGTGCCGATTATATCGGAGAACCATCTCCTTACTCTACAAAAAACGCATACTTTGGAAATATTGATACTGCAGGACTTAAGAAAGATAGCTTCTACTTATATCAGGCAGCATGGGGAAATAAACCTGTTTTACATGTATTGCCTTATTGGGACTTTAATGATGGTCAGCTTATTGATGTGGTAGCATATACCAATTTATCGCAGGTAGAATTATTTGTTAACGATAAATCATGGGGAGTACAAACTCCGGAAGAATATACTGTTGCATGGCAAATTCCTTATGAAAAAGGAACAATCCGGGTTACGGGAAAGACCTCCGATGGTACAATCTTAGAGGATGTAAAACACTCTTTCTCAGATAGTGCTTCCATTGTTCTTAATTGCAATAAGGATACTGTAAAAGCAGATGGAGAAGACATCTTTGTTGTTGAAATCTCTACTATGGATAAAGACGGATATGCTGTTGAAAATGCCCGTGATCGTATTCACATTGACGTAGAAAACGGTCGCCTTATGGGATTTGATAACGGTGACAGTACAGACTATGACAGCTATAAATCCGCTTCCAGAAAGCTCTTTTCCGGAAAAGCTGTTGCTTACATAGCTCCTAATACAACTGCTGGTCAAATCCTAATCACAGCTTCAGGCAAAGGATTAACACCTGCCACCATTACGGTAAATGCTGTTAGCGCACCTATCCGTGAAGGTGTAAGTACCTTTGAGAATATTACAGAAAAAACAAATATGGATGAAGTTCCTGTAAGAAAAATCGAGCTAATACGTGACACTTCTGTCACATTGACACCGGATTGTCCTACATGCAATATTACTGCTTCTATCCTTCCTGCAAATGCAAGTTATCAGGAATTAGTTTGGACAGTCGTAACCAATAGCGGTATTGAGACCAATATTGCATCTGTTAAAGCCTGTGAAGGTGGCGCCGTACTTACAGCAACCGGAGACGGAAGCTTCAGATTACGTTGTGTATGCAATAACGGAAAGCCTCAGGCAGAGGTTATCTCTGAATATGAATTTATCGCCGAAGGTTTCGGTCAGGCTTGTATTAATCCGTACGAATTTCTTCCTGCATGTCTGTATAATGACAGTATTTCAGAAATGGATGAAGTTTCTAAGGGTGGCGTAAATATTAAAGAACACAATAATGTGGTTGGCTTTACTAAAACAGACTTTGGAAAATACGGAACAAAGAAATTCTTAATCCGGGTAATTAACTGGCATAAAGATGATCCGTTTACTTTCCGCTTATGGCTTGGAAAACCGGATGCCGAGGGTTCTGAATACTTAGGTGAATATACTTATCAGGCTAATTTTATCTGGCAGACCTATCAGGATAACCATTACGAATTGCCGAAAGTAATATCCGGAATACAGAATTTATACTTCGAGTTTGAAAAGACGGATATGCGAATCGACTTTGGTGGATTCTTATTTGAACCAAACTTAAAAGCATATGAAGTGTTAAATGCTGTAGACTGTGACCTGATTCATGGTGACAGCTATGAAATCAAAGGAAGCAGTGTATTAAATATCGGTAACAACACCTTCCTTGACTTTGACGAAATGAATTTTGTCTACGGAACCAAAGAAATCCGCGTAACAGGAAAGACCCATCATGACAAGGATTCGGTTCATGTTCATTTTGCAGATGATACAGGAATCGTGTGCGAAGAGATTTTCGAATTCCCATATAGTGACGAACCGATTACGCTCACTAAGGAATTACCTGATCTTAGAGGTAATATAAGCGTTAAGTTCCGCTTCTTACCGGGATGTGCCTTTGACCTTGATAGCTTTGTGGTTATTCCAAAGGATAAATAGTTTATGTATGATAAAACCCCGTCCTTACAGACGGGGTTTTAGCTATTCTGTTACTGCATCAAAAATCCGCTTTGATATTTCAAGCATCTTTTCTCTATGAACCTTCAAAACCTTACGGTCATAGGTATAAAAGCCGTTTGTTTCATCTTCCACATCACTGAGCTGAGTGTATACACACCCCCACATAATTCCTTTCTTAACTGCAGGGAGTACCATCTTCTCATACATCCCAACCACGCGGTCTGTTAAATCCTCAGAATCTACACAATTACCATATCCATAGGTATTATATAAACTATAGGAATGCTCCGGGAGCATATATGCATAGCCACCACATTCAGATATTATGACAGGTCTGTCAGCTTCTTTTACATCCATTGTCTTAAAATAAATATGAATACTTACTACATCACTTTTTTCCCGCTTAAACCAACCTGATGTGGCATCAATAATTCTGGTAGAATCCTCTTTTGCCACCATGTCATACAATTCATCTGCATTAAACTGTCCCCAGCCTTCATTGAAAATCGTATAGTATACGATACACGGATGATTATACAAATGATGAATGGTATCAATACTATGCTTAATAAAGATATCTTTTCGTTTCTTACTTCCACCGCCACGGGTATCATTCTTAGTCTGATGTCCCAATGTAGGTAGTGCAGTATCTTTTATAAAGCTGTAAGCGCCATTATTAACCATATCCTGCATTACAAGCATACCAAATCTGTCACAGGCATAATAGAAATACTCCGGTTCCACCTTAATGTGCTTACGAAGGGTATTAAATCCCAAATTTTTCATAGCAAGAATATCTGCTGCATATCCTTCCATTGATTTTGGTAAGAAAATACCATCGCTATAATAGCCTTGGTCTAATACCGCATGCAGGAAATATGGCTTTCCGTTTAAGGTAAGCTTAGATGTCCCATTCTCTTTTACCACTTCAATGGTTCTTAGCGCAAAATAACTGTGAATCGTATCTTCTCCCACTTGAAGAATAAACTCATATATGTATGGGTCTTCAGGCGACCATACATGAGGATTCGGAATGGAAACATTCACTTTATCCTCGAAAAAACTCTGAACGATTTCACCATCTTTCGCATTAATGGTAAGTTTCTTCTCTATGCTTAAAGACTTATCATTAACCTTAACTTCCACAGTAACATCCGTAAGGGTTGGAGTTATTTTAATGGCTTCCACATAAGTCTTGGGGACACTTTCCATCCATACCGATTGCCAAATACCACTGACAGGGGTATACCACATGCCGCCTCGGTTCTTGCACTGCTTTCCATAAGGATAATCTGTAGACAAGGTATCCGTTACTTGAACTTCAAGTATATTGACATTACCTTCATCCTCATTTACGTGAAGCTCAGAAGTTACATCAATAGCAAACGGAAGATAACCACCCTCGTGTTCTCCTACTTTTTTTCCATTAAGATACACTTTGGCAATCTGGTCAACTGCACCAAAATGTAAAAGTACTCTTTCCTTTACAAATCCACTTGGAAGTATAAATTCCTTTTTATAGCATAACTCTTTTCCTACCGTTCCGTTAAATCCCGATAAATCAGACTGAGGCGGAAACGGTACCTGAATCGGTCGTTCATTTAATTTCCACTCTCCGTCAAGACTGAAAAAAGAATCTCTTCTAAGCTGTGGTCTCGGATAAGTATCCAGGTCACACACCTTGGAAGTCTGATGCTCTTTGGCATATGCTGCTTCCTGTGCATAGTATTCCTTGATATCTGTATCTAATTTGCGATGTCCTAACCGCATCATTCTGAAAATCGCAAACAGACATAACAGAACCAAAATTGCTACCACCAACGCTGCAAGGAAAATACCCTCGTTAGGAATAAAACTGGTGGTTCCGTCCGAATTTACTACCGTCTTCGCATCGGACAATACCCATGCACCAATGGCAGGCCCCACAATTCCCGGTACAAATACCTGCCCAAAGATTCTAAGGCCCTGGAATTGACCACTCTTACTCTCCGGAATATGGTCACGGATCATGGCTCCAAAAACTGCCATTCCTGTTAAGTAGCCTATCATCATAAGGAGTGAACCGATAAACACAACCAAAGTTCCCCGTCCAAAGAACAGAATTACATATCCGGTCATCAAAAGAAGCAATGTAGGAATTACCGAAGTCTTAAAACCAAGCAAATCATATAATTTGCCGTAGAATGCTGTCACAATTGCCGCAATCAGAATCGCCGGTGCCATAACAAGCACATAGTCTACCATACCAAGGGATTTCTCATAGTATAGAATCAAATAAGGCATAAACACCTGAATGGAAATTCCAAAAACAGCAAATGCACCTGTTACCACATATAATAATTTATTTTCTTTATAAACCCTAGGTCGGAAGCAGTAAGTAATCGTTTTTAAATAAGAACCGGAGCTTCCCTTTTCAATATTCTTGGGTTCATCAATCATAATAAAACCAAGAGCACCTATTATGATTACCGCAAGACCGATAATCACAAAAATCATGGTCCAACTGGAAGCCTTATCAAGATCAAATGCCATAAAACCGCCAAATACTACTAAAATGGCAACTAACGGCATCATGGCGTTAATTCCTTCTATGGCACCACGGTTTGACTCATCACCCATATCTGTCATCCATGCATTAAAGCAGGCGTCATTGGCAGTTGAGCCAAAAAAAGTCATAACGCAGTCTAAGATAATGACCAAAGACACACCCAAAGAAGCTGCTGCCACAACACTTCCCGTGAGAGTTTCCAAAAATTCCGGCTTTAATAATGAGAATGCCAGAATGGATACTCCCCATAACAGGTAACCGCCACAGATAAACACTTTTCTCTTTCCGATACGGTCTGAGAGCGCGCCCATAAGCCATGTAGTAAGAGTTGCCGCAATGGCACTTGCTGATACCATTAAGGAAATCTGGGATGCACTTGCATGAAACATCTTATAGATAAAGACGTTAAAATACATATTTTCTACAACCCATGCCACCTGTCCCATCAATCCAAAGAGTGCCAGAGTCCACCAAAATTTCTTCGAAAGCTTAGATTTCATATGTTATCCTTTCTTATGGGAAACATGAGCTCCCACGAGTTTTTTCTATATTTATTCTAGCTCATTTGGAAGAAATAATAAAGTCTCTCATGACCTACCTGCTCTTTTCTTTGTCGCCAACCCAACCACAACAAAGATTGCGCCCACGAAAATAAGGGCTATCATTACAATCAGTAAAATATTGGCATTCAATACTTCCCGGTTCTTAGTAGAAAAATCGCTCAGTAAATCTGCTTTCAAAATGCTTCCGCCCATCTGATAACCTGACAGCCATGTCAGCGCATCATTGGCAAAGGCACTGTATATTCCCACAATCATTGTAATCAAGCCGATTTTCGTACATGTATGCACAGGGAAATATCTGATAATCACAAATATAATCCAAGGCAAAGCAATCCCATAAATAGTCGAACCTATTGCGATATGCCAATAATTACTGCTTCCTCCAACATAAATGCCACACACAGTAATCAGAGCAAATAACCACAACGTATCCCATACCATCACCAGCAAACCTTTTTGATTTCTTAAAAACTTCGGCAACGGAATATGATGGATTACATAAGGAGCCAGAACAATGGACAATCCCAACATACAGGATACTGCTACCAATACAAACCAGTTTCCTCCTACATAAATGCAACACACAAGCAATAATGTCAGCAAGGAACCGGTAAATCCTACAATGGTCCACACCCCTCTGTTACTCTGCACTACTAACGGAACCACAGTTAGCGAAGCTACCACTAACATAGCCGCCAGTACAATAAAAAACCAATCCAGTGCATGCCCAATCGCCAGATTACATATCAGACATACAATAATCGGAATCATAAGCACGCTTGCTGTTACAATCCCTATGGTAAATGTTCTTTTACGTTCCTTTTTCTTATGGGCTACTAACACTTTATTCTTTTCCTGAATAAGCAATTTCTCAATTCTATCATTCATCAACTTATCTGCGGTATTTCTGCAAACAGTGCACTCCTCCAAATGCTCCTGCACCGCTTTTTTACTGCTCTCGCTGCAAATTTCGTCCTGATAAAGTGGTAATAAATCCTGTATCAAATCACAATCATATAATTTATTCATACTATCTAAATCCTTTCCTGAATCAGCAATCTTGCACGGTGATAGGTTACTCTTGCCCAGTTTTCTGATTTACCGAATATCTGTCCGATATCCCTAAAAGCTAACTCTCCAAAGCATCGCAAATTGAATACTTCCTTATATGGCTCATCCAAGTTATGTAGCACCTGATGAATCTGCAATGAAGTCATCTTATCCACAGCCGTTTTTTCAATATTGATAGAAGACGATATTTCATCATTCAGATTGCCATGTCTGGATTCCTTACGAAGTGTATCTATACATAAATTTTTCGCAATCGCACAAAGCCATGTTACTTCACTTGCTCCCCCACGATAGCTGTCTAAACTTCTCATTGCCTTAAAAAAGGTTTCCTGCGTTATCTCTTCTGCCCACCCGGAATCCTTCATAATCGTCATAACATAGGAATAGACTTCCATATAATATGTCTGATACATTTTCTCAAAATCATGCTCTATTGCCACGAACCTATCACCTCCTTTTCTATCTTTTCATTGATTAGACGTATGAATCTCATATATGTTACAAAAAATATTTATTATTTTTTAATCTCACGAAAAAATTCATAAAAACCATCTTCTACTGCAACCTTATCAAGCTCTTCATCCTCTAAATCGTAATAGTATTTACCCGTCTTAATATCAACAGACAGACTATCCAGAGGGAATCCCGGTTTAGGTTTTCTATATGCATGAGGTTTGGATACCAAAAGAAACGGCTCACTTGCCATATCATCTCGCATTGCTTCGTATATATGTTCTTCATCCATAACCAGACAGATGGCATTACGATAACGGGCAGTTAAATCACCATACTCTTTTGCAAGTCCGCCATAATAAGCAATCATTTCATCATCTGTAAGTGTTTTTCCATTTACATTTCGCACATGTACCCCCGGCTGAATTTCGTCAGGTACATTATCAAAATATAATCCTGAATCGCAAGAAAAAACAGGTTCTCCAAAGGCCTTATAATATGCAAGTGCCTTCTGTCTTGCATTCTCCAAAGGTGTCTTTCCTGTTTCAGGTACAGTGGGAATCTCTTTTCCTACATCCTTTAATCCGATTATTTCAATATTCAGCCCTTCCAATCTTCTTTGCATTGCCGATAACTTAGCAGGATTTCCTGTTCCGTATATGATTCGCATGATTGTTCTCCTTATGTATCTTATTTCTTTTCCATTTTAGACACTGATTCTATCATTTCGGTAACCATAACATTTAATTGCATAGCATTCTTTTGTGTAATTACCGAATGCCCTATCTCTTCTTCAAGTTCTCTTCTTGCATTACCGGCAATACTTCCGCCTCGCTTTGCTACCTTTTTATTACTCTCGAAGTTGCTTGGCTGTACTTGTTTTGATATTTCCTTTGTAGCAGTTTCCGCTAACATATTTAATACAATCTCTGTTGTGCTCATGTTATCACGTAAGTTCTCTTTTTTTAGCCCCTTATAATTCTTATATTCACGTGTAGACATTCCTGACCACGCTCTGGTGATTTCATCCGTTAGAATCGCATACTCTTTTCCTGAATTAACGCCTCTATCCTGCCATTCATCAACTAATTCTTTTCGCACTTGAATTGCTTGTAAACGCTGATTAATCCACTCTCTTGAATATCCCTTCTTTAAATATGTATCTAACGCTCTGTCTATGGTTAGTTCAGGGTCTATGGTCTCTTCCATTCTCTCCCTGCCCACTTGTGCTAACCACATTTTAAAGGGTTCAGCTTTAGGCGAAGGAATCGATTGTATGATTCGTAATAATTGCTCTATATCAGCTACGTCGGTTTTATAATATTTGCCATCCTTAGGTGATTTCATTTTCAGTTGTACGATTTTTTCGTACAACTCACTTCCTTCAGCCTTCAACTTACGTTTCAAATCACTCCAATATCTACGTGGATTCTCCGCGCTTGTTAAAACCTGACATACATCAACAACCGAAAAATACCATTCCTCTTTTTCTTCGTCCCACGCTGCTCTAATAGGTTGTTCTTCAAATAATTGTAAATTATCATTCATTGATTGTTTCCCCCTTATTCTCTTTTCCTTCCTTACTTAACATCTCCACCTTCACCTTATACGCCATAAGTCGCAGTAAATACTCCGGCATCTGCCTTTCGCCACGTTCCCAATCCGTCATAGTACGATAGGGAATTCCAAAATACTCCGCAAAGCTCTTGCGGTTCATACCAGTACTTTCCCTTAACTCAATCAATCGTTCCTGTAAACTCTTTCCCATAACCTTCTCTCCCTCCGAACAAAAAACTGCATTCGCAGCGCAAAAATTACGCAGTGCGTATCTATAAACATATTATAGTCACGCACCGCGTACATGTCAACCTCGTAATGTGAAATTTTAAATCGTAATGTGAAATTTTAAATTCCAGTTTTTCAAATAACTATATATACTGTCCTGCCTGCACTTTCCACATCTGTGCATACTTTCCTGCCATAGTAAACAATTCCTCGTGACTTCCCTCTTCGATAATCTGTCCGTTTTCCAGCATATATATTTTGTCTGCAATTCGCGTAGTCGAAAGTCTGTGAGAAATAAATATCACCGATTTATTTTCCGCAGCCGTAAGCATGGAATGATTCAAATGATATTCCGCTATAGGGTCAAGGGCTGAGGATGGTTCGTCCAAAATAATCATGTTGGCATCCTTATAGAACACTCTGGCAACTGCAAGCTTTTGACCTTCACCCCCTGAAAGATTGACTCCATCATCCTCAAACTCTGTAGTAAGGTTTGCCCTCAGTCCGTTTTCCAAAGAATGCAGTCTGTCTGCAAATCCGCTCTTTTCGATGGCTTGTAACACCTTCTTATCTTCACCCGCATCCTCAAAATCCAATAATACATTTTCCTTTACCGTTGCGGCAAAAATCTTAAAGTCCTGAAATACCGTGCCGATTTTGCGACGATATTCTGCCACATCATATTCCTTAATGTTAATTCCGTTAAGTAAGATTTCACCTTCATTCGGATCATAAAGACGCATAATTAACTTAATCAATGTGGTCTTTCCTGCTCCATTGTATCCTACAATGGCAATCTTACTGTATGGATTAATTTTCATACTAACATTCTTAAGGATATACCCGTCTTTTTCATTATAGGCAAAAGATACATTACGAAGTTCAAGCTCTGTGGGATGCTCCGGAATCGGTCTGTTACCCTCACTTACAATCTTTGGTGTGATGGCTAAGAATTTATGAATCTTATCAACGTAAAGACTAATCTCCTGCATCTTAGGATATACATCCGAGAACTGTCGCATTCTGTTCTTCATTCGGTTTGCTGTTGTAAGCATAACCGCCACATTACTGTATGAAATCCTATGAAGCACTGCGGCTGAATACACCAGATAAATCATATATACCACGTAAATAATGAAATGGTTGCAAATGTAGCTTTGCAAATACTGTAACCAAAAGCGTTTCTTCGCATTCTTTTTATCAATTGCAAGGATATCATCATTTACTTTGTCAAAGTCTTTTAGCAGTTCTTTAGAAACCTCTGTATTTAAACGCACCTCTTTAGCATAATCATTCAGATAAAATACCCGGTTCACGTAATTAAGCTTACGCTCGTGCGGATTTTTTTCATTACGAATCTTAAAGTTCAGTGAGTTTACAGCTTTTCCCACAATGAGCGAGGCAACAAACGCTACAAAAATGAATCCAAAGGATATCGGGTCATTTCCAATAAAGAACGCACCCGAAAGCACAATGGAGGTAAGTCCTGTAAATAAGGAAGAAAGCATTCCGAACAACCTGTCTACCTGATTCTCCGCTTCTGAAACTGCCAGAACATAGTCATTATAAAACTCAGGATTATCGTAGCACTCAAGATCAATTTCCTTTGCTTTCATATATAACATCTCTTTAAGAGCCTGCTTAATCTTAGGCTTAGCTTTCATCTCAAGCTTTTGATATAAATAGGCATTAAACCAAAGCCCAGCCATAACAAATGCCAAAAGTCCTACTAAAAAGATTGCGGCATCCTTAAATGGTCTGCCATATTCAGCACATTCTAAGACATAATTAAGACCAAAGGTAAATTCTAAGAATACTACCACTTCATTTCTAATGGCTTCTACAATACTTAATACAGTATATTTAGGGGATGCCTTAAAGCATAACTTCAACAGGTTTAAATTGTTAGAAAACACCCGGTTATCTTTTTTACTCATGTGAGATTTCCCCCTTTCCGAAGCTTTCATCCGCAAGGTAGTTCTGGGCCTGTTTAGTAAACATCTCACAATACTGCCCATTTTTACTCATAAGCTCTTTGTGAGTACCTTCTTCTATGATGGTTCCGTTTTCAAGCATGAAGACCATGTCCGCATCTTTAACGGAAGATAGTCTGTGGGAAATAAACAGGGTAATATGCCCTTTGCTTTCATCCATAATTCCCTTGTAAAGCTCATATTCGGCAATAGGATCAAGTGCAGAAGAAGGTTCATCAAAAACCTTAACGCTTGCCTTCTTGGCAAAGGCTCTTGCAACCACAATTTTTTGCTGCTCACCACCTGACAAAAGAGCACCCTCATTATCGAATTCCTTTGTCATAATCGTATCCATACCCTTAGGCAGGCTTTGTATTTTTTCCCATACTCCTGAACACTGTAAGGCATGCTCCGCAGTTTCTTCAGGGTTTTCAAACTCTTCTCCCATTAATACATTATATTTTACCGACATTGCCATTACTTTATAGTCCTGAAAGGCTGCTGAAAAAAGTTTTCTGTATGCCTTCAGGTTATATTCCTTAATGTTAATTCCATTCACTAATATTTCCCCTGATGTAGGGTCATAAAGCCTGAACAGAAGCTTAATGATTGTGGATTTTCCGGCACCGTTATGTCCTACCAGAGCACACACCTTATCCCCCTCTATCTTAAATGACAGATGATTGATAACCGGTTCATTTTCCTTATATTCAAAAGACACATCCCGGAATTCGATGGAATGCACTTTTGTATCAGGTATTATTCCATCCTGGTTCTCAGAAATCTTTTCTTTATACTCCATAAATGTACGGAAATATTCGAGGAATTCACCATTCTTTAATGCTTCCGTAATATCATTAAACATTCCGATTAAAATCCATGAGGATGTAGACATTGCTGTAAACATAATTGCAAGCTCTGCAAGGCCCATGGTTTGAGAGATAATAGTACGGTAAGCCGCATAAATCATAATTCCTTCAAATACCAGTGCAAAGGTAGTAACATTTTGAGCCCATGTATAAACAATGGCTTTTTTGGCGTACTTATCTGCCACAGCCTGATTCCCTTTTACCGATTCGTTATAGCGGTTCATCATAAGGTCATGAATGTTGGAAAAACGGATTTCCTTGGCATATTCCGCCAGATGCATAACACGGTTTACATACTCTGCTCTACGGTTATTCTTCACATTATCCGTATATCTTCCGCCCCAGATTTTATTCATAAGGCCCCCAAAGACAAAGTTTCCGATAATCGGCGATATAACAAACAGTACTGAATACGGGTCAATGAAAAACATGGAAGAAAATGCAACTGCTGCCGCAACCACTCCAAAAATCACGTCAAAAAAGAAAGTGACCGATTTAGTCATTTTATCTGCCGCACCATCCAATGCCATGGTATATTTATTATAGAAATCTGCATCCTCAAAACACCGCAGCTCCACGTTTCTTGCCTTAGCAAATAATCTCTTATAAAGTTCACGATAAATCTTCGTATTGGTATATGGTATCAACACAGAGTTCATGTAGCTTCCATACATTGCAAACAAGCTGAACACCACAAAACAGATTCCGATAAAGAAAAGCGCCTTTTCAAAGGACGCTCCTGTTTCAATGGCATGAATCACATAACGTAAAAAGAACACACTCATAAATATCCATTCCACATAACCCACAATGGAATATAATGCTGTATGTATCACGCGCTTTTTACTGATTTCCCACACTGTCTTTACAGCATAGGAATTGTTGGCAAACACTCTTGCTTTGCTCTTTTTATTTTTCTTATTCTCTTTCACTTTTGTTCCCCTTTAATTTTAGTTGTATATTCTTAATCGAATTACACACAATCTCTATCATTCACCAAGACTCCCGTAAAACGGGGTACATTGAAGCCCTTTGCAAACATGTCACACTTGCACATAAATAGATAATAGACATTAAGTCCGCACATTCTTAAGGTTTCGTAGTTCCCCTGACCTTTCGAAAGAATCACGTCTGCTTCATGCATTGTGCGAAGGGCTTCTTCTGACAATGCGTCCATCCAGGTGCCTGCAATTCCGTTTCCGTTGTCAATTACTGTTACAAGCTTGTCAAGACCAATCTGCTTTGCATCAACAAGCGTCGCATCATTTAAGACATTCTCTCCTCGCACAATAACTGTAATTACAAGCTCAGGGTATTCGCTTTTTAACTCTTGTATGAACACTTTATCTAACACTATTTCGCCGCAGTTATCCGTGAGATACACCAGATTCTTGGCACTTTTTAGGTCATCACAAAGATTCTCATATTCTTTAAGCTCCATGATGTCTGTTTTCGTTTTTGTACCTGCTCCTACTATCTCCTCTGTAGACCCCACCTTGTTAAGCAGCTCATCCAGCTTGTCTTCTTCCACACTATGTAATGCGCCAAAATCAATATAGTTGCCTGTCATAGCATACTGAAGGGCAAGCTTTAAGGGTTCTTCTGACTTACTAATTCTCTTTTCTATTGCTCCGGCTTTTCTCATCATAAGCTCGTTAAAGTAATACTTAATCTCCGTAAAATCCTCATCGGTTCCGAAGTACTCTTTTTGCAATCTATTAAATTCCTGCACCAGTACAGGTGCACTTAAGGATTTTGGGGCATCTGCAACCACCCTTAGTATCTTCTGCATGTACTCCATCTGTTTTTCTACGGCTGCATCAGAAGGTACATTGTCTAACTGACGCTTTACCATACATCTGATGCACTCCGGTCTTAATCGTTCTATCATGGGTTACCTCTTCTTATATCTACAAATTGGAATTTGACGCTCCATCAAACTGAAATTTACTTAACTGCTTTTATTGTATAGGTCGCTCCCCAATTCTTCAGCACCTCAACAGAAGAAAAGCCTGCTTCCAGAAGTGCTTCTGTTTCGTGTTTTACAGTAAGGGGCGTGTCGTAATGGTAAAACGCATCATCGGCAATTCCTTGCTCTGCTTTCAATGCAATCAAGTTTTGTCGGTGCATCTGTTCCTCCTCATCAGACAAAGAG
>JAFTPP010000031.1 GCA_017463255.1 Lachnospiraceae bacterium | reverse complement strand
CTTTGAAGATGCTTATGTCCGTAAGCTTCAAAGGAGTGTGCAAAACATTAAGTTTAGCAGAGAGATGGAGGCAAAGTATATGTTGTTGGAATTATTAATGAAGGACGAATTTAAGGCCGGAAAAGCTGAGGGAAAAGTTGAGGGAAAAGCTGAGGGAAAAGCTGAAGATATCCTTGAACTTTTAGAAGAACTTGGGACTGTTGACGCAGAATTAGAGACTAAGATTCGTTCTGAGAAAAACATGAAAACATTATCGTCATGGCATAAGCTTGCTGCAAAAGCAGACTCCATCGAACAGTTTGTAGCAGAAATGTAATAAATGAATCATGTATCATTTATGTACCGAGTGGGTACATATCTTATCCTGTGACATAATATTTTTCTTAAAAGAATTATGTTACAGGAACTAAAAATGAGTGCCGCTTTAAGCAGCATTCACTTGTCACTATTATCATGCCTATTCAGGCGATTATTCATTTTTTTACAGAGGAATTTTTTTCATTAAAAATAAAAAAGTAAGATAAATATGTACAAATCCTAGGGTTGTTAATAGTAAACAGATAAGTTATGTTTAAGGAAAATATTGAAAAGGATGCCGTTAACAGCTGAAAATGAAGCATAATAAGCGGCCAAGAAGGAGGCAACTATGGCAAATCCATTTTTACCGTTATGGGAGTATATTCCTGATGGGGAACCAAGAGTGTTTGGGGATAGAGTATATATTTACGGGTCCCATGACAGACCGGATTCAGATGCGTTTTGTGATTATAAATTGAAGGTGTGGTCTGCACCGATTTCGGATTTGAATAAATGGGAGTGTCATGGGGACAGCTTCCATACCATGGATGATAGAGATCATAAGGCGGATACCGATTGGACAAATAAGGAATTGTATGCGCCGGATGTTGTGGAAAAAGATGGCAAATATTATTTGTACGCGTATATTTTACATTCCAAGGGATGTGTGGGAGTGAGTGATTATCCGGAAGGTCCCTTCAAGCTACTGTCCCAATACAAATATAATGAAGAAGACGCCGGAGATGAAGGGGTATTCAACGATGTGGGAGTACTTGTGGATGATGACGGCAGAGTGTATGCATATTACGGGTTTGAACATTCTTTTATGAATGAGATTAATCCCGATAATATGTACGAAATTATAGAAGGTTCTTTAAAAGAAAATGTCTTACCGGAAGAACCGCCATATCGTTTTTTTGAGGCAAGCTCACCGAGAAAAATCGGGGATACCTATTATTTGATTTTTTCACCAAAGCCACCGGAAGGACAGCGTCTTGCTTATGCTACCTCCGATTCGCCGACAGGTCCATTTACATATAGAGGTTACATAGTGGACAATGGGGACCAATATCCTGCAGGAAATAATCATGGTTCCATTTGCTGTATTAACGGGCAGTGGTATGTTTTTTATCACCGCATGACGAATAATACGATTCTATCAAGAAGAGCTTGCGTGGAAAAAATAAATATTCTTCCGGACGGAACCATTCCGACGGTAGAGATGACTTCTCTCGGTTTCGAAGAGTACCTTTCTCCATATAAAATCAACGAGGCAGAAATAGCATGTGTACTTATGGGTGGTTGCTATGTTACGGAAAAAGATTTCTTTACAAGACCAATTACCAATATTAAACATGGTGCGATTATCGGCTATAAATACTTTGAGTTTGGAAATGATTATTCCAGCAAGACCATGAAGTTTTTTGCAAAGGCCATCGGAAGCGGTGGTAAGGCAAGAATCCGCATTTTGCTTGATGACTATGAGAATGGAGAAGAAATCGGAGTTTGCGATATTGATACCCACGATGGAGTTTATTCTGCAACTGTAAAGAGCGTTACGGGAAGGCATGCGGTATTTTTTGTGATAGAACACCGATATGGTGGCTGGTTTGTGGATTCTTTTGCAGAGAAGCCATTGTTTGAACTGGTTTCATTTTCGTTTGCAAAATAGAACTATCATAATTAAGGAGAACATAGTATAATTTCATTTATCTTTTGAGAGATGAAAAGGGTACGTAAAATGAAAAAAATAGAAAAGACCAATGTAATGAGAGTACTTGAGCAAAATAAGATACAGTATGAAAGTCACAGCTATGCTGATACCGGAGCGATTAGTGGCGTGGAGGTTGCCGAAGTTTTGAACGAAGATCCGAATCAAGTGTTTAAAACCTTAGTAACTGAAAGTGCTTCCAAGAACCACTATGTCTTTTTGGTTCCTGTACACAAGGAATTGGACTTGAAAAAAGCTGCAAAAGCAGTGGGAGAAAAAAGCATTAGTATGCTGAAGGCAAAGGATTTGCTACCGTTAACCGGATATGTTCACGGTGGATGCTCTCCCATTGGAATGAAAAAGCAATTTAGAACAACCATTGATGTATCAGCTACAAATTTTGATACCATATTGTTTAGCGGAGGAAAAATCGGTTTTCAGGTTGAGTTGTCATTAGAGGAATTGAAAAAGGTTCTGAAGTTTGAACTGGCGGATGTTGTTTGTTAGAGAGAGTATGTAGATATAGAGGAGTATACAAAGATGTTATACCAGATTAGTGCCATTGCAATATTACTGGCTTTCTATTCTTTTTACATTAGAAAAATCATCATACAGAGAAAGCAGTCCATTAAAACCAATCAAATGGGAATGGGTAATAAAGAGAAAAAGGTTCTCTGGACTGAACGAATTATGAGCGTAGCTACCGTGCTAACAATCGTGGCAGAAGTAATCAGTATCTTTTTGACGGATGGCTTTTTTACAATTCCAATAAGAATAATTGGAATTGTAATCGGTGTTTTGGCAGTAGTTGTTTTTGCTATGGCGACTATTACGATGAAAAACAGTTGGAGGGTCGGAATTCCGGAAGAAAAAACAAACATTATAACGAGTGGAATCTACGGATTCAGCCGTAATCCGGCCTTTGTAGGATTTGATTTGCTATATATTTCTATTTTGCTATTGTTTTTTAATATTCCGTTATTGCTCATTTCTGTATGGGCAATGATTATGTTACATTTGCAGATTTTACAGGAAGAAAAATGGTTAAGCGCTACGTTTGGCGATGAATATGAGGCATACCGGAGGAAGGTATGCAGATATATTGGAAGAAAGTGAAGCTTTTATTATTAATAATAGCCACGAAGGTCGATTCTTTCGTGGCTATTGTGATTATAAGCAATAATCGAGAAAATAAAACAATCGAACTTGCGTTCGATTCTAAAACATGGTATAATATGGATAGTAGCCATTATAGCAAATGTTTCATGGATTACAACTTATTTTTTTAATTGATGGGAAGGGTGAATATGCAAGAGATTATTGAGTTCCTTATCAGAGCAAAAAGAGCGACTTACGCAGGAAAGGGTGCAGAAACAGTATCAACAAGACCCCAATCGCATGATTTGACTTATCGTGAAGGTGACTATATGTATTATGATACTTATCTTGGGGGAGGTAAGTTTGCGGGAGAAGAAGCCTTATGGATCAAAGATAAGCCGTACTGGAGTATGAATTATGTAGGGCGTGTTACCGGGAATGATTTTAGTGGTGATTTTTTGAAAGAAGCTCTTTTTCATGTACCAAATGATAAACCATTTAGAGGGCCGTCTTATTATGAGTATGAGGATTATTCATATAAATGTGAAGTGGATGGTGATTTTAATTGGTTTCAGGGATATGAGGTGATTTGCTATAAAGGGGAACAGATATATGAATGTCATTTTCATGGTGGCATGATTGAGTGAGCTTGGCTGTAGCGTGTATGGTGAGGAAAATGTTGCTCATTAAATTTAAGGAGGAATCGCATGAAGGATTACAAAAGAGTTTTAGTGACAGCCTTTCGTGGAAGTTCGGCAGAATTATTGGTTAAGAATAGTCAGGAGTATAGAACACTTATTTTACCAAATGATAAGGTGAAAGATTCTGAATTGCTTATTAATGCTGTTTCGAATGGGAACTTTGATTATATAATCAGCTTTGGGCAGAGACCGAATATTAAGAATAAAGTGCATATCGAAACCACTGCTAAAGACAGTGAATTACAGGTTGATACGAAGTTTGACTGCGACAGATTAGTGCAACTCTTTGAGCAAAATGGTATTACTTCGAAAATCTCACATAATGCAGGAACATCGTTTTGCAATCAATTGTATTTGAATGGATTAAAGTATGTTTTGCAAAATAACTTGGATACTAAAATGATTTTTATACATATACCATTTTTGAAGAATATTGACGACGTTAATGACTTTTACAAACGAATTCTTAATACACTTGCTAAGATATGAAACTAACGCCATGAACCAGGCGAATAAAAGGAGGAAAAGATGAAAGTATTACTTACTTCATGTGGTTTTGAAACAGAAGAAATCAAAAATGTATTTATGGACATTCTGACAAAGGATACCTCTGAAATGAGAGCATTGTTTATTCCAACGGCAGCAGTATTTCCTGATGCAATAGAAGTGCTGCCCTTGTGTATGAAGGACTTGCTTGATGTGGGCATTAAAAAAGAGAATATATCTGTATATGATATGCATAAGATTATGGATATTTCTGAATTCCATATGATTTATTTGTGTGGTGGAGACCCGCAGTACTTATTAAACCGAGTGAATGAAATTGGTTTTGATAAAAAACTCCATAAGTATATTGCGGAGGATGGAATTGTTGTAGGAGTAAGTGCAGGCAGTATTATTTTTGCTAACAACCTGGAGGATAATCTGGGATTGCTACCCTGTAGATTGGATGTGCACTGTGATAAAGACAATTGTGAGAAATCCGGGAAATACAATGTGACTGAAAAAGGTTGCATTAGGCTGGGAAATGAGCAGGTAATTACATTTAATGAGGATAATACAATAACGATTATTGGATAACGGGGTGAACCAAATTGGTAGGGATTTTGACAAATCAGAAATATATCACTTTGGAGGAAAAATAGGCAAAGAAGGAGAAAACGTATGAGTGAAATTATTAGAATGAATTTAGATAATCAATTCGCAAATGATTGCGCGTATTCAGAAGTGGTTGTGGCCGGAGACTGGGTGTTTCTAAGCTTTTGTGTAGGTAATGTAGGAGGAAATGTAGAGGCTCAGGTACATGGTGCTTTGGATAACATGGAGGCGCGCCTTGCATTGGTAGGACTTACACTTGAATCGGTAGTGAAGGTGGATATCCTGATGAAAGACCCATGGAATATTCCTGCTATGGAAAAAGTATTTGCTAAGCGTTTTAAAGGAAAATATCCTGCAAGGAAGACCATCGCCACAGAGTTTGCGCATCAAGGTGGCGAGAATGGTTTGCAGGTGCAGATAGATGCCATAGCGTATAAGGGGTAAAAACCAAGATTGAACGTGGAAAATAAAATATTTAATGATAATCATTAAATATATATTGACAAACATTTCCTATAGGAGTACAATCAGCCTTGTAAAGCATAGAAGAATTATGAAGGAGTGTACTTGTTGTGGAAAATAATACTTTTAAAGTAGATACGCAGAAATCAGTGAAGAAAAGCTTTTTAGAAAGAGTAAATGGTGTTTATTCCGCTGCAATATTTTTGTCGGGACTCAGTTCAGTTTGCGGTTTGATCTTTTTGATTAAAGGATTGTATGAACAGATTTGGACAGAAATCGGAGTGGCTGATTTTGTCTTAGTGGATGGAAACGTATTATTGTTTGGGTTGCTTTTGTATATTTTTGGACTGCTGATTCAGGAGGGCTTTAAGATGCAAAAGGAATTGGATGAAATACTGTAGGAGTGGAGAGAAACATGGCTATTATATTAAGACTGGACAGAGTAATGGCTGACCGCAAGATATCATTAAATGAACTGTCAGAACAGGTTGGGATATCCACTGTCAATTTATCTAATTTAAAAACAGGAAAAGTGAAAGCGGTACGCTTTTCTACACTGGATGCAATCTGTCAGGTATTGGATTGCCAGCCGGGTGACATTTTAGAATATCAAAAGGATATGTAAAAAATAAGCACGAAGGATTATGAATAAATCCTTCGTGCTTTTATGTATCATACGATATTCTTAAGCTTCAGTTTTTTCAGCCTTTGCTTTACCTGATGGTCTAACAAAGAACAATGCTAATAAAAGAGCCACGATGTAAAGAGCGATAGTTGCATATAATACATTCTGATAACCTGTTACAGCGTCAGAAGAGTTCTTTACAATCAAAGTAGCAAGCTGGTTACCTGAAAGACCTGCGAAAGCCCAAGCAGATAATGTAATACCATGGATAGCAGAAATGCTTCCCATTCCGTAGTGGTCTGAAAGTAATGTAGGAACATTTGAGAATCCACCGCCGTATCCTGCATTTACCATGAAGATTAATGCAAGTACAAGAATGGTAAGAACTATATTGCCTTCACCGTTCTTAATTCCGCTTGTTAAGATAACAGCACCTGTTAATGCAATAGAGATAACAAAAATCATCTTATAAATTGTATTTCTGTCTTTCATTTTATCAGCCCATGCAGAGAAACCTAAACGTCCGCCTGCATTGAATACAGCTGAAACTGTAGAAATAAGACCTACGGAAGCTGCAAGACCAATACATTTTACAATAGCTTTTTCCTGAGAAATTAAAGCTAAACCACAAGTAATGTTAATGTAGAACATTAACCAGATACCAACATAGTTGAGGATTGGTTTAGATTTAATAACAGACATAATGCCCTGACCTTTTTCTTTGGTCTGAGGTTCATGCCATCCTTCAGGTTTTTTCAGTAATAAATGTCCAACGAACATCATTACAAAATAAACAATAGCAAGGATGAAGAACATCTTGTAGATACCGCCCTTACCTAAGTTCTTAAGCATCCACTCCATAATAGGACTTGCGATAGCTTTTGCGGCACCAAATCCTGCAACTGCAAGACCTGTAGCAAGACCTTTTCTATCCTGGAACCATAACATAAGTGTCTTTACAGGTGATAAATAACCTGTTCCTAATCCGATACCCATGATGAAACCATAGCATACATAAATACCGATAAGTGGTAACATTTCTCCCGGATGCTTTCCGCCGTACCAGATGAAGAAACCGGTACCTGCCATACCTGCTGCAAAGCAGATTGTTGCAATCAGTGAAGATTTGTGAATATCCTTTTCTACTACGTTACCTAAGAATGCGGCAGACATACCTAAGAAGAAGATTGCAAAACTGAATGCCCATTCTGTTGCAGGTTTTGAATGTCCGATGTACGCGCCAATGTTTTCACTAAAGAGTGACCAGCAATAAACTGTACCGATACTACAATGAAGTAATAATGCGGGAATTGCGGCTCTGATCCATTTGTTGGTGCGCCATCCACCTTTTTTCTGTTCGTTACTCATAATTTTTCGTCCTTTCTGAGTCTTCTGTCTGTTTGAATTATAAAATATACTTTTTTTTAACCTATACATATTAGCACATTAAAATAGCAAATGCAATGATGTTAATACCAAATATTTCTAGAGCTTGTTGCTGGAAATTATTACAAGTGCTATACTTATATGCAGTGAACCTATTGGATTATGTGTTGAAGGAGAAAAAAGAATGGCAAAATGGGAACAATCATTTAACGGGGATTTTACACAACTTCTGAATAAGATTGAAAGTGGAATTTTAAACGGAAGCATGTCGGCGTCGTTGGAAGATTCCAGTGATTTTTATTATGGAAATGCCCGTTGCAGTATACGTGTTTTTGAACGCTATAGTTATATGGGTGACAATCGTGTCAGCTTAAGCGTGACTCTTTTTCAAAGTGATAACGGACCAATCCATATGTCTGCCATCACTTCCGGTGGAAGTCAGGCAGTATTCTTTAAGCTGAATACATTTGGGGAGGAAGCATTTTTAGATAAACTTAAAGAGATTTTATAAGCAAACGCCTTACCGTAACAGTATGATATGCAAGCGGTAAGGCGTTTATAGTTTGTAATATTCATGGACTAAGCTGCGATAGCCCCATTCCTTTAAGGTTTCGTATTTAATACGATAATTTCCTTTGTAGTGACGTCCGGTAACGGTGTAACGGATGTATTCCTGTAAATATTGGTCAATGATTTTTAATCCGGCATCTGTTGTAAGGTTAGGAAAAAACCATCGTGACCATGTAAAGTCATTGGAATCTTCTGATTCATCTTCTTCCTCATGCTCATTCCAATTTTTGCCGTAAAACTTGTTATTCATGGCACGGATGAGTCCAATGGCAGCTTTGTCAGAAGATAATCCCTTTTTTTGCTGCCAACGTCTAAGAGCATCTGATTTTCTTTTTATCTTAGCTTTCATTTTACGGATGGTTGCCTCGGATAAATCAATCTCTCCATTATGATAACCAAATCCCAAGAACTCCCATGCTTCTCCCGGCTTAGCAATACAAACCTTGTTGGGATTTATGGATAGCTTTAAGTCAGATATCTTAGAATAGAGTTCATCCTGTAACTTTGTTAGTTCTTCCATGCTGTCAGCAAAAATCAGAATGTCATCAGAGTATCTAAAATAGAGAATTCCATTATCGGCATAGTATTTATCCACTGCACTTAGATATACATTAGCAAAAAAAGGAGATATGGGGGTTCCTGCCATGGCGCCGTGTTCGTCCGGAACAATGCGGTTATCCTCCATAACATGGGTTTCAGTCAGAATCCGCTCAAATACCTGATATAATAAAGGGTCTGAATCACGCACAAAATCGAGCATGGACATTAGCATGGAAACATCAATGGAGTTAAAGTAATTGCTGATGTCTACCTTAAGACAATATTTGTTTTTGATGGAAGGATTGTTACGGATTCTTAATATGGCTTCCCGTACACCAAACTGCCTGCGGAAGGCATAACAGTTATTGCAAAACTTCTCATCGTACCGGAAAAGATGGAAGGCAATAAACTTAAGCATCATTCCTTCGTCACCGGGATAAGTATAGACAGTACGCTTTTTCTTGGTTCCCTGTTTATTTACCTGCTTTTTGGTTGCAAGACAGGATGGAAAATTCCCCTGAGCCCATAAATCACACACGGAAAGAAAAGACTTATTTGCAATGAAGTCACGTATTTCTTTTTCCTCATGCCGATTCAGATGCTGATGCTCTAACTTATACTTTAAAAACTCATTCCAAAGATTTTCATCCCTTGCAAGTTCAAGAATACTTTGCATCCGGATTTCCCTCCCTTCCCCATTTAAATCAGTGCACTCTTTCTTTTTTTATTGGCATTTTATGAATGACTGCGAAAAAATCCTATGAAGGATTATACGAAAACGTCAGTACTTAGTGAAGCTATGCTGAGCTTAGTACTGCTACGTTTTCGTCGAAACGAGAGTGTATCCTGAAGAGGATTTTTTCGCAGTATATAAATTGGAAAATAAAAAAAGAAAGAGAAACAGCTTTGAAGCAATATAAAGCCGTGCTTATATTGCTACCGGACTGAACATACCCCCACTGCCCGCAAAATGTCTGATGGTTATGGAGTATGCTTCATCCTTCACGGGCGCAACTAAGTTGCATTTCTCTTTCTTTTCCCACAAATGAATATACGAAAGTATTTATAATACTAACAGTTTGGCATATTAGTACGAAGACGCTCTGAAATATAGGAACGGCGGTTGGGTAAGTGCAATAATAAGTTCATGCAGAAAATACCCTGACGTTCACATGCTTCATGAGCAAGACGTACATCTTTTTTACAATAATGATTCGGATTATCTATGATAATAATAGTTGCTTTCGGAATTCCGTTTAAGTAAAGTCCATATGTATAATTTCTGGCATCGAATGGAGCACCTAATTCTGAAGCAGGAATGTTTTTCCGCAGTTCGTAACCCGGCCATTCTTCTGCAACCACGCGTTCTACACGGTTTCTGACTACAGCTTCATTGTTGCAGCAATCATCTTCATCAGGATTTGAGACAACCGGATTAGAAGATACATTTGTCTGATTTGAATTACCCATCCAGTTATCGACTGCATTATCAACTGCATTTGATACAACTTTTTTAACCTGCGACTTAAATAAATTTTCAAAGAATCCCATATTTATACCTCTTTTTAGCCTTTTGTTGTAATTGAAATAGCATAAAAATAATAGCATATCACCTTGTTTTTTGCAAGAAAGTGAAAATGGTATATTGAATTAAAAATGCCACATCATTATAATGGATATCGGCGTTTAAAACCAATGCCCATGAAAGAGGATGGAAATGTCAAGAGATATTATGAAACTGGAAAACAGAAAACAATTTAGAGAAGGTGTCAGGGATGGAATGCCCATCGCATTGGGTTATTTTGCGGTTGCATTCAGCCTTGGGATTATGGCAAAGAATGTTGGGCTTACTGCATTTCAAGGCTTGCTTGCCAGCTTTTTAAATAATGCATCGGCAGGAGAATATGCGGGATTTACCCTGATTGCGGCGGATGCACCTTACTGGGAAATGGCAGTCGTTACTTTTATTACCAATATGAGATATTTGTTAATGAGCTGTGCCCTTAGTCAAAAATTTTCACCGGATACTCCTTTGATACATAGATTTTTGGTAGGTTATGATGTTACGGATGAAATATTCGGAATCACCATTGCAAGACCAGGATATTTAAATCCGGTTTATGCGTATGGTGCTATTTTAGTAGCAATTCCCGGCTGGGCACTGGGAACTTATTTTGGCGTTGTGGCAGGAAATATCCTTCCGGCTACAGTGGTGAGTGCTTTAAGTGTGGCTCTTTACGGAATGTTCCTTGCAATTATCATCCCGCCTGCGAAAAAGAATAAAGTGGTGGCTGTGCTGATTGTTATTTGCTTTGCGGCAAGCTATATTTTTACAAAAGCCGATATCTTTGCGGGAATCAGCAGTGGAACAAAAACAATTATATTGACATTGTTAATTGCGGGAGGAGCCGCTTTGTTCTTCCCTGTAAAAGAGGAAGAGGAAGGAGAAAGTGCTCATGAATCATAATATTTATATTTATCTTTTGATTATGGGAGGGGTGACCTATTTAATCCGTGTACTTCCTTTAACTTTAATCCGCAAGCAGATTAAAAACAGATTTTTAAAATCCTTTTTATTTTACGTTCCGTATGTGACTTTGGCGGTTATGACTTTTCCGGCTATCGTGGATGCTACCAGTGAACCCCTTGCAGGGCTTTTGGCACTCATCATAGGAATTGTACTAGCGTGGATTGGAGCCAATCTTTTTCAAGTATCTGTTGCCTGTTGCGTGGTCGTCTTTTTAACGGAGCTGATTATGCGTTATATATAAGAAGTGTGAGTATGCTGCAAAAATGTATTATGAAATGCCATAAATTTTTAGTGCTTTTTCCGTAGCCTTGTTATAAGATGATGTAAAAGTGTCATGATGCGGAGGGTATTATGAAAAAAACAAGAGAAGAACTTACAAAAATGAATAAGGCAAAATGCAAAGAATTAAAGCAGATGCGTAAAGAAATGGCAGAGCAGTTGGGGGTTTTACTTCACCAAAGAGAATGTACATACGAGGGCTTTTGTACGGGAACCTGCCCTAAGTGCAAGCAGGAAGAAAAAATCTTGAATGAAGCGATAAAGCAACAGAAAAAACAGGGAAAGAATCTTGTAACTTCTACAAGATATGCAGCGGCAGGGATTGTGTTGGCGGCTACCGTAACTCTTTCGGGTTGTGGGAAAGAGCAAACAGAAATATTGACAGGAGATATGGCATATCCGGAGGATTATCCGCTTGAAGGTGCCACTACGCCGCCTGAAGATGAATTAGACGGTTATGTTGAGATAGTGGAACCATTAGACGGTGATGTTGAGATGGTGGAGCCGTTAGAAGGTGACATTGAGTTGATAGATCCGCTTGAAGGTGATGTGGCTTACCCGGAAGATGAATTTGAACTTTTAGGTGAAGTTCCGTTTCCTGATATAGAAGAGATAACGGAGTGAAAAACATATGTCAAAGACAATCAAAATCTTGGGAATTAACAGACATCGGCTTAAGACGGATGGAAAAGGAGTTACAACTCTTGTGGCGCTTCCCGGTTGTCCTTTAAGGTGCGAGTATTGTATTAATAAAGAATTTTTACAACAAACAGAACGTTTGCAGGAAGTCACCATAGAAAAACTGATTGAAAAACTATCCGATGACCATTGTTACTTTGTGTATACAGGAGGCGGTGTAACCTTCGGAGGTGGGGAACCTTTACTTCAGATGGAATCCATTGTGTCTTTTTTGAATGCGTGTCCGGAAGAATGGAACCTTACGATTGAGACATCCCTCAATGTGCCGTATGTTCACGAGAGTTTATTACAATCAGAACGTGTTTCTTTTATTATTGACATAAAGTCCATGAACAAAGACATCTATGAAAGGTATACAGGTAAAAGTCAGGAGCAGACGCTTTGTAATCTTAAACAGATTGCAAAGCAGGTAGCTGGTGGAAGATATTATGTGCGCTTGCCAAGGATTCCGGGTTATACCACCGAAGTCCATATTGATGAATCGGTAGAAGCACTTTGTGCATTAGGAATTAATAAAAATAATATTCAAATCTTTGATTATGTTGTAGAATAGGGATGTATCAGAAGATACATCCTATTTTATTTGGAAACGGAGAAACAATATGGCAGAATATACAATTAATAATGGAACCATATCCATTACGGTAAAGGATAAAGGTGCTGAATTATCCTCATTGAAAAAAACAGATAAATCAGGAGAAAAAGAATATATGTGGTGTGCCGATCCTGAGTTTTGGGGCAAATCATCACCGGTTTTGTTTCCTTTTGTGGGACGGGTTTGTAACAACAGGTATATGCATGAAGGAAAAGTTTATGACATGCCTACCCAGCATGGATTTGCAAGAGATAATACATTTACAATGATAAATAAAACTGATAAAGATATTTGGTTTTCTTTTTCCTCTAATGAAGAGACGAAAAAACTATATCCCTTTGATTTTGAATTACAAATCGGATATGAACTGATGGAAGATGGGGTTAAAGTGCTTTGGAGGGTAAAAAATACCGGTTCAGGGGAAATGCAGTTTTCAATCGGTGGGCATCCGGCTTTTGTGTGCCCTGATACTTTGGTGGATAGAGAACAGTGTATGGTGGATTTCCATACGGATAAAGCAAGCCTCATTAGTTCTATTGTGGATACCAAGACGGGACTTTGTAAGCATGAGGAAAGAGAGATTGTCTTACAGGACGGAAAAGTACCGGCAACTAAGGAATTGTTTGAAAAAGATGCATTAATTATAGAAAACAACCAGACGCAGGCTGTATCTTTGGTGAGTCCCAACGGAGAATGTTTCCTTACGGTTTCGTTTGATGCTCCTTTATTTGGTGTTTGGACGCCACCCGATAAAAAAGCTCCGTTTATCTGCATTGAGCCATGGTATGGAAGATGTGATTATGATGATTATAAGGGCGAGTTAAGTGAGCGTCCGTGGAATAATACTTTGGAAGCAGGCAGTGAAGCGGTTATGAGTTATACTGTTACAGTGCAATAAAAGATAATTGGGCAACAAAAAAGGTGTTCACATGAACACCTTTTTAAGTTCCGTAACATACATCGGTCGCCATGGGGTTACGATGATTTATACGGTGATGTCGATAGAGCCTCCAAGGTATGGAGTGACAGACTGTTCCATCATTTTGGTTAAGCTGTCGGTGACAGTCGCAGACATATCAAGCGACTTGCTTAACATGGCTGTACCAACATCCAGAGAAATCTGCTGCGTAGCCATCTGAGTAGAAAGTGCAGCGATGCTCATGGTTAAATCCATCTGCTCATCTCCCTTCGGGTACATTTGTACCATTTTTTGAGAATATTATTTTATTCCCTAATTATTATCGGCTATTCTTGTGATTTTCGAAAGAGGCGGAAAAAAATAAAAAATCAAACGATTAAGTAAGAATAATTTGGTTATTACGCACAAAAAAGTTGTAATATTATTAGAATAAAAATGTATGGATTCGACAAAAAAACTGTGTTATCATGAATAAAATGAGCTGATTGTCTGTAAATGTATTTTGGCGATTGCAGGTTGCTCATGCAGTGGGACCTATGAAAGGAGTATTGTTTATGGCAGAAGATAAGAAGCTGAAAGACAATATGATGAATGAAGAGAAAAAAGCAAAAGAAGAAAAGAAATTAGCTGATAAGGCTGCAAAAGAGCAGGCAAAAGCTTTAAAAGCTAAGGAAAAAGAAGCTAAGAAGGCTGCAAAAGAAAAAGAAAAGGCTGAAAAGAAGGCGTCTGAACCTAAGGCGAAGGACAAGCCTGTAAAAGAAAAACAGCCTAAGGAAAAACAGCCTAAGGGAAAACAGCCAAAGGCTCCGAAAGATGCCAAAGCGAAAAAGGCGCCAAAGGAACCGAAGGTAAAAGAACCAAAGCTTGGTGTTGCATTACATAAGAGTATTCTCACAAAGCTTGTGTTATCTTTCTTCCTTCCGGTAGTATGTATTATCGTACTTGGTGTTATTTCTTATAATAAGGCATCAGACGCTATCGTAGAAAGCTATGAAGAGAACGTAGACCAGACAGTTACCATGATTAGTGAGTATATGTCTTTGGTAGTTGATACTGTTCAGGCAAATTATAAACAGTATTCAGCTGAAGAGAATCTTGTTTTCTATTTTAATGGCTATTTAGATACCGATTTAGAGAATGCCAACTATCATAAAGAGACTACCACAACTTTCCAGGGAAAGGCGACAACGGATCCGTTGATTGCTGATTTCTATTTCCTTTCCGATTCAATGGAAAGTATTGTTACCAATAAGATTGATACCGTAACTCCATATACGGACTATATTTCCACACCGGAAGGTGCATTGACAAGTGAAGATAAGATTACATATTTCTTGTTTGGTAACGTGAGCGATGTGGATGCAAAGCTTGGTACCACCAGCGATATTTATGGTCTTCGTTTTGCAAGAAAGATGACCGGTGTTGCAGCGGTTATGTTGGTTGATATTAAGAAGTCAGTGTTACAGGAGGCTCTTGCGACACTTGACCCGGGTGAAGGCGGATACGTAGCTATGGTAACCCGTGATGGAGTAGAGTTCCTTTCAGACGGAAGCAGTAGTAAGACAGATACTATTTTTGTTGGCTCTGATTTTTATACAGCTGCTTTAGAGTCGGAAGCCGCAACAGGGCTTAAGTATGTAGAATATGACGGGGAGGAATACTTATTCATTTATAATAAGCTTTCCGGTAACCGTGGAGCCATGATTTGTACTTTGGTTTCCAAAGACACCATTCTTGGTAAAACAGATGATATCAGAACCTTGACAGTAGTAATCGTAATTCTTGCCAGCATTGCAGCTATCTTAATCGGTACTGTGATGTCAAGATCTATGAGTTCCGCAATTAAGGCAATTATTAAAAAGACCAAGAAGGTTGCTAAAGGTGATATGACAGTTGACTTTAAGACCAAACGTAAGGATGAGTTCAAACTGTTATATGAAGGTCTGAATGACATGGTTATTAACATGAAAGACCTGATTCAGAACGTATCTGACGTGAGTGTTGAGTTAACAGAAGCATCGGCTAAGGTTGCTGAAACCTCTGAAACCTTTGCAAGATCTTCTCAGGATATTCAGACTTCTATTAAGGATATTGATAGCGGTGTAACAAGACTTGATGAAGATTCAGAAGATTGTCTTACTCAGATGGATACATTGTCTAAGAAGATTGAAGTTGTATCAAGCAGTACAATAGAAATTAACGGACTTGCAAGTTCAACAGGTGAGTCCATTGCCAAGGGTATGGATTCAGTACAGATTCTTCATGAAAGTGCTAAGACAACAACGAAGGTAACGAATGAAGTTATCACAGCTATTGAAGCGCTTGAAGTTAAATCAAGATCCATCAGTGAAATCGTTGATACCATTAATGAAATTGCTGAACAGACAAACCTCTTATCACTGAATGCTTCTATTGAGGCGGCAAGAGCAGGTGAGGCAGGTAGAGGCTTCTCGGTTGTAGCAGAAGAAATCAGAAGACTTGCAGACCAGTCACTTAATTCAGCTAATCAGATTGGTAAGATTATTGCTGAGATTATTGGAAATACAGCTGATGTAGTTAAAGTGGCAAGACAGGCAGAAGAAATTGTCGAAACACAGGAAAAGACTGTAGGATATACAACGGCGTCCTTCGGCGAGATGAAAGAATCTGTATCTTCACTTATGGAATCAATTGAGAGTATTTCTCAGAACGTTGAGAACATGGAAGCAGCCAGAGTTCAGACTTTATCAGCAGTAGAAAGTATTTCAGCAGTATCTGCTGAAACATCTGCAGCATCAGGTGCTGTATATGAAACCGCAGATAAGCAGTACTCTGCAGTAGAAGATTTGAATAACGCTTCAGACAGACTTGAAGAAAAAGCAAATGCATTAAATGAATTAATGAAGCGATTCATCTTATAAACAAAGTAAAAGAATGGGGCGATGCCAATCGGCATCGCCCTTTTGTGTTGTTAATTATATGCTAATTTCCAAGTTCTTTTACGTCACTAAATGTCCAAGCCTTAATGTTAAGTTCAATAACCGGTGTACCACAATATTCACAGTGTTTTGCGCCTAAAGATGAGATGGGAGCTCCACAGTTAGGACAGTTAACACCCAAAGCATAATCCGTTTCTGTTTTTATTAAGTCACGGTTTTGGATATAGATTAAATCAACATTGTATCTTGACTGGAATTTAGTCGTCTTACTTCCGTTCACAACTTTTCCGTTTGAATCGGTAAAATAGTGATAATATTCAACAGAAGATTGGAACGTTACGATACATCGTCCCGCAGATTTACGGTATTGGTTAATCTCGGTGCGATGTATTTTAATTCGGTCAAATTTTTCGTTTTGTTCACGGTTATCAAGCATGGTAATATGGTTTTCCAATTGGTTTACAAGCTCGTCGTTTCCTTCGGATAGTATATTTTTATCCTTAGCCGAAATGGCCAGTAGATAAGAAGTCAGAACATTATTGGAACGGTCTTTCATCTCATTAAACTGGAAATCCGGGAAGTCTTTCACAATTTTAGGAAGGTACAGACTTGTAAGTCCTGAAACGGACTTTGGAGTAGAGGCATATTCCTCTTGGGCTTTAGCGAATCCTTCTGAGAGGTCGTTAGTTCCAAAAGCCATTTGGGAGAAGTCTTGTACCTTCCTTTTGATTTTACGATAAGCTGAATAAATAATACCAATAATTACCAGGATTAATACCAGAACAGTAATTTGTGGTATATAGTCCATAGCAATCCTCGCTATATCAATTATTATTTAATATCATCATCTGTAAATGGGTCACCACATTCAGGACAGAATTTTGGAGGATTCTTAGGATCTTCCGGTTCCCATCCGCACTTATCACAAGCATATAATGGTTCGCTTGCAGGTTTCTTTGCACCGCAGTTCGGGCAGAATTTACCTTTGTTTACAGCGCCGCATGAACAGGTCCAACCTGCAGCAGGTTTTGGCGCGCCACATTCTTCACAGAATTTACCGGTGTTGCCTGCATGACCACAAGCACAAGCCCATGTATCTTCGGAAGCTTCAGGAGCAGCAGCCGGTGCCGGAGCCGGGTTAGTTGCAGGAGCAAATCCCATAGCAGCTGCATCAGGAGCTGGTGCCTGTTGAGGCTGTCCTGCACCCATCTGGAATAAATTGCCTGCATTGTATCCGCCTGCCATATTAGCCATATTCATTCCGGCAAATGCCATCATAGGTCCTGTAGAAGTATTTGAAGCAGCAGCCTCCATAGCTTTTGCCTGAGAACCAACTAAGGTTGCAGCAGCCATGTTAGGATTTCTGAGAACGGCTGTCTTCTGAAGGTCTTTAATCATCTGTTCGTCTTCTTCAGATGCTTTAATGGTGTTAACACCGAATGAAACAACCTGAATACCACGAAGCTCTGACCATTTATTAGATAATACTTCATTTAATGCATCAGCAAGTTCCATTGTATGAGCAGGAACTGCACTGTATCTGATACCGGCAGCTGAAATCTTTGCAAATGCAGGCTGAAGTGCTGTCATTAATTCAGATTTTAACTGAGCATCAATCTGATCTCTTGTATAATCATCTACTACGTTACCACATACGTTTGTATAGAAAAGTAATGGGTCAACGATTTTGTATGAGTATTCACCGTTACAACGAACAGCGATATCAACGTCAAGACCGATGTTAGCATCTACTACACGGAACGGAACAGGACTTGCTGTACCATATTTATTTCCCTGAATTTCTTTGGTGTTAAAGTAGTAAACTCTCTGATCCTTTGCGGTATCACCACCAAATGTAAAACGTTTACCAATGGTCTTAAATGTATTTAAAATGTTTTTACCTAAGCTACCGTAGAGTAATGAGGGCTCAGAAGAAGTATCGTAAACAAATTCACCAGCTTCAGCACAAAATTCAACAATCTTACCCTGGTCAACGATAATCATACACTGGCCTTCGTTAACAGCGATGATAGAACCGTTACTGATAATGTTTTCTTCACCTTTTGTGTTCTGTGTAGCACGTGTGCTACTTGTACGTTTCTGTCCTTTTGTAACAAGAACGTTAACCGGCATAGAGTCACAGTAAAAATACTCACGCCACTGATCTCCAAATGTACCGCCAATAGCGTTACCAATAGATTTTAATAATCCCATGAGAAACTCCTTTCACTTTTGACATATGTATTCACTCATTTATACGAGTATTTGTGTATGATTATACAATTTTTTTCCTTAAATGTCTATGCAAATTGGGGCGAGAGGGGAAGAAAAAAGGTGTTAGCGGACGGAATGAAGAGGTAAGTGGCTTTTTTGCTTTCATATTGAGATTGACATTTATTGTCTACTGGAGTAGACTAAAGAAAAGGTGTCTACTGCGTTAGACAGGAGGTGGAAAGATGAATATACCAAAGATTCATGAAAGTGAATATCGTTTTTGTCTGATTATGTGGGAGTGTGAGCCCGTTACTGCTGCGGAGCTTGTAAGGCTGTGCAAAGAACAGTTAGGGTGGAAAAGAACCACTACTTATACAGTCATTAAGCGCCTTGGGGAACGGGGAGTTTTGAAAAATGAAGAGGGAGTAATCCGTTCTCTTGTATCAAAAGATGAAGCGCAGGCGTCCACTATTGACGAATTGGTTGAGAAAAAATTTGAAGGTTCCCTACCTGCATTTATTGCTGCTTTTACCAAACATCAGGATATGTCTAAGGATGAACTGGATGAGGTGCAACGAATGATTGACCGAATCAGGAAAGGCGGAGTGTAATGAGTGAACTTTTTTTAAAAATCATTAATATGAGTATATCAGGCGGCTTTCTCGTTTTGGTTGTTTTATTATTGCGGCTTGTTCTAAAAAGAGCACCAAAGTGGATAAATGTATTGCTGTGGGGTGTTGTGGCGGTGAGATTGATTTGTCCTTTTTCTTTTGAAAGTGCAGTGAGCTTGCTTCCCAGTGCGGAGACAATCAGCCCTAATATTATGACTGATAAGGAACCTGCTATTCAGACAGGTGTTTCTACCCTTGACAGTATCATCAATCCAATTATAAAGAGTTCGTTTTCACCTGAGCCGGGGGACAGTGCCAATCCCCTTCAAATATGGATTCCTATTTTATGTATTATCTGGGTGAGTGGAATTGCTATCCTTCTTGCATATAGTGTTGGAAGCTATTGGAGTTTGCGCCGTAAACTAAATGAAGCAGTTATCCTTCATGATAATATTTATCAGAGTGAGCAGGTCGTTGCACCGTTTGTTCTTGGATTTATGAAGCCGAAGATTTATTTGCCGTATTGTATGGAAGAAAAGAATCTATCTTATGTCATCGCCCATGAACAGGCCCACATTCGACGCAAAGATCATTGGTGGAAGCCACTTGGTTTTCTTTTACTGACGATTCATTGGTTCAATCCACTGATGTGGATTGCATATGTTTTGTTATGCCGGGATATTGAACTGGCCTGTGATGAAAAGGTAATAAAAGAAATGGACAACGAAAACCGTGCTGATTATACCCAGGCGCTTCTTAATTGCAGTGTGAATCATCGTAGCATCGCGGTTTGTCCGCTTGCCTTTGGTGAGGTTGGGGTAAAGGAGCGCGTAAAGAACGTGATGAATTATAAAAAACCGGCTTTATGGATTATTATTGTGGCGATATTAGCATGTATTATGGTTGCTGTTTGTTTTCTTACAAACCCTGAAAAGATCCATCATGAGGAGTTGTTACAGAATGACCATTTTAATGGCGAAGTGCAGATAACGGAAGAAAAATCTGATTCGGGAGAATCATTCTATTGGCTGAGTGCTAAGGTTCAAAGAACCAAGTTGATTTCTCTTAGCAAGACGATGGGGTATGAGATTAAGAGAGAATGGAACACTTACAATAGTATGAGTGAAGAGCAACGCATGGCGTCCAGTCATATGTGGGGAACTATTTATGTTGAAACGGATACTTGGGAAGAAATAGAAGAAGTACTGGGCGTTTCCATAGATAATCCGTTGGAGTCTGTTGAATGGATTCATAAAACAAGTTACATAGGCATGGAAAGAGAAAATCTGCCTCACGTACACACTACAGTCTATACCACACAAAGTACAGATAACAAGGTTGACAATGCATGTGCCACTGCAGGCTATGAGATGGGTGATGTGCGTATTACATTAAGTACCACCATTTCCGTAAACTCCGAAGACATTACTGCCGGCTTTAGCCATTCGGGAGATGTCACTTATGTAAAAACCAGGTGTAATACGGCTTCAGGCGCTCCGGTGTTGGTTGTTTCCACATTTGAAGCCGGCCATTTCTTTGATTCTAATGCATATTGGGTAGAAGACAATGTGTTCTATATGTTACGTGTATTTGGAGATACCGAGGATGAGGAAGAAATTCAAAGTACATTGGAGAGGCTGTTAGAGGAAATTTAACGGATTCAGGCAACTTGCAGCGCGAGACGGGACAGTCGAACAAAGGAAAATGCAGATGCATTTTCCTTCCAACCTCCGCCAAATACTGTATTTATCGGTAGCTTACGAGGAGGTTGCCGGGCGGCTTTATCACCATCCATCTCTTACTCTTGAAAACAAAAAGGACGATACCTTTCGGTATCATCCTTTTTTGTTTTCAGAGCGCGAGACGGGACTCGAACCCGCGACCCTCTCCTTGGCAAGGAGATGCTCCACCACTGAGCCACTCGCGCACATTATATTCTGTTCGTTACGAACAAAATATAATATACATGATGAAATTCATTCTGTCAAATACTTTTTTTGAAAAATGATATTCTATTTGGGTATATTGTGAAAAAAACATAGGAAAATACCCAAAAACAATTGTTTTTTACATGAAAAATCAGTGTTGGGGGTATGTGAAAGTAATCAGTCTTAAAATACCCTATAAATTCAAAAAAGTGGGGTATGAGGAAGATAAAATGTTACCATATACCCTCTTACAAATGTATCAAACTGTTTTAGTGCAGCATCAAGTTAATAAAATGAAAGCGCAGGGGGCAATCCCCCGCTTTCAAGCTTCGCTTGTCAGCTGCGTAGCAGCTGCTTGCTGTCTTTTAGACAGCAAAAAAGCGGGTGATGGGAATCGAACCCACGTATCTAGCTTGGAAGGCTAGTGTTCTACCATTGAACTACACCCGCATGGAAATTATATAATATTTATCTGACTTATAATATATCTCATAAATTTAAAAATATGTCAAGCAAAAATATGAATTGAAATACATATCAGCTAAGATATATGTCAAGCATTCGGCGAGAAAAACCCGCCTCCTGCGTAGTGCCCAGAGCCGGAATCGAACCAGCGACACGAGGATTTTCAGTCCTCTGCT
>JAFTPP010000010.1 GCA_017463255.1 Lachnospiraceae bacterium | reverse complement strand
GTGTCGTATAATCTACAACCATACCCAAATTACGCAATATAAAAACTATAATACATATCAGCCATATTTGCCCCAAAGTACCTGACAAGTAAAGGGCAATTGCTCTATTTCGATTCATAAATATCTCCACAAAATTCAAATTTACACACTATTGTTAAAAATATTTTCAATAGTTGCCTGCTCAACAACTGTTTTTCATTGAAACAAGCAGCTATTGTGATTCATATTTACCCAAGGAGTTAGGCTAATTCATATATTCTTTCACAATAACTGCTTATCTGCTTCCATCATTTTATCACTTAATAAATATTAATTTTCAGTCTCTATTTTTCTTACTTTCTCTTTGTTCTTATCATGCAACATCAAAATCAAGAAAATCACACCAAGGATAATTTGTGGAATTCCCATATAAAGCTGATCCCATATCGTCATTTCCATATTTTCTGGCACACCCATAATTAGCAAGTTTCCAATCTCCGGACCACCATTGTTATTCATTGCATGCATAATCGCTGCCGGGTAGATAGAACCTGTTTTCTTTGTTAGCCACATAAGAATTATACCATCGAAAATACAGACCACACTCATCAATAAAATGCCGAGATATGGAAACCCTGGATAATCTATACCATAGTTATGTCCACAAACGGTAAGTGGTGCATGCCAAACTCCCCAAATGATACCACCAATCACACAAGTACCCACCGTGCCCAATAATGGTTCCATTTTCTGATTCATATAAGCACGCCATCCAAACTCTTCACCAAAGGTATTAAACGCCATCAACGGAGCTATCACCAAAATGTTCAATATCCAGGCAAGGTTTGATTGCCATGAACCGGACATAAGCATCTTTGACATATCCCATTCACCATATCGACATGTAATCAGGATACCAATGAGAAGACCATACATGATCGGCATCATAAGCGCAATCACGTAATACTTCAAATTACCTTTCAAGCGTAAATGAAGCATGCTATCCTTCCAACCCTCTCTTGTAATCCATCTAGTTAAAATATTGGCAAGTGCAGGACCATATGAAGATAATGCTGTAAGAATTGACAAATGTCCACTTTCAAACCATTCTTCATATCCAAAAGCCTTATTAAAAATTATCCATGGTATCCATGTAAGAGCAAAGGTTAAGCTTAAGAAAATCCCCAAACGCTTCTGTTCTAATTTCTTATTGATCATACTGCTCCACTCCCTTCATGTACCATTTGCAGGAAATTCTATAGGAAAGGTAATATGTACCCAATGCCAAAAATGGGAATATTGCTATCAACAACGTTACGGTATCCGACACATCACCACCACGAAGAGAATCTATCGCCCCCACAATGTTTGTGATGATATCGAAAGGATTCACGATTACTAATAAAACAAACACAATCACCAAAAGAAGTCCCATAATGATTTTAATTGTGCTTCCCCGTTTTATACCAAATCGAATGAAAAACGGCAATTCCAAAGCACGCAACAAAAGCTGTGCATAAAACAACAAAACAAAAACGGCAGACCCAGAGCCAATCTCTTGCTTCGTTACCTGGTAACCCACTGTGCTATAGAGAAAATCTGCAATTGTGCTTGCGACGCACATAAGACCACACATACCAAAAATAAAAACATATTTTGTATAAAGATAGCCTTGCACACCCGATGGACTAGAAGCAACAAAAATTCCCCATTTCTTTGTGTCATCACCAAGCAATGTTTTCCCCTGCATATCTCCAACCAACAAATAGGTAACCAAAATAAACAAAAGCTTTAGGATTGCTGCGTTATTTTCAAAGGAAACAAATGCAGCCGTAAGTGATTCTTCAACATCCCCTAAAGTAAGCACGATTGGAAGCAACACTACAAGAAACGGAACCAACATTGTCACCAAAAGTCCTACACGATTCTGTTTGAATTCTTTATAGAGCAGACCATTCATTAAGCCCCTCTCCTTTCAAAGTTCTTCCAAGCAAAGACAAAGCCAACTACAAGTAACACAATCATAAGTGGTATCGCAACCACACCAATCTTATCAATAGATTCTATTAGTGGTTTTAACAAACTACCAACCTGTTCCGGTGAGGCATTCTCGTCCATTGCATTCAGAATAGGGTCCAACTCGTCCGATGGAATAAACTCCGGCAAAACAAAGATGGCACCAAACATTACACTATATGATATGATACTCCATTTTTTAAGCTCTTCTGTATCTCGTGCACGTAAAACCAATGCATCTGTTACCAAATCATATGCCAAACACACATCTAAAATCAGGAAAAAATGCATAATCATGTTACTACTTAAGGCAACCTCTACCATAGCACAAATTCCCATGGCACAGAGAATTCCAAATGCCATACCCAAAACAACTGTAATCAACTTCAAAATATATCTTGTAATCGCCTTATCCAAAGCCGTTATAGGCAATGCGTAGGAATAGGTCATCCAATCCGAATTAATATCCGATTTAAAAACTCCATTGTCTTCTGACGTAAGACCTGCTGCTAATGCCACCAATAAATAGGAAATAAACACAGCAAATCCTCCGCCTGTTGCATCCATGAACCCAACTACTAGTGCCATTAGTATTGTAGCCATTAGTAATAAGCACATTCGAGATATATAATGCTTACTCGACAACTTCCATTCGCGATAAAGTAATGATTTGTATTTCTTCATTATGACCACTCCTTCTTATCCCTGTTCACGTAGAACAACATAACTTCCTCTAATGTCGTTGGATCAACAATTAATTTACTGTGTTCACGCTGTATTGCCTCGCGATCAATTACCATTGCTTCCACACCATAGCTGTTCTTACGAGCACTTACGATACTTGCTGGGTCAATATTACGATAATCCTCTTCACTACATTTCACCACTCCATGCGTCTCTAAAATCTCGTCCTTATAACCTGAAATCAAAATCTTACCTTTGTCAATAAATGTAACACTATCTGCAATCTTATCAAGGTCACTGGTGATATGAGAAGACATAAGAATGCTTCGGCCCTCATCCTGCAAGTATTCAAGGAAAATATGTAAAATCTCATCACGTACAATTGGGTCAAGACCTGTGGTTGCCTCGTCCATAATAAGAAGCTCGGCATCATGGGAAAGTGCACATGCAATCTGTAATTTCATCTTCATACCCTTTGAAAACTGTCCCACCTTCTTGTTCTGTGGAAGCTGGAAACGCTCAAGGTATTGCTGATAAACTGCATTATCCCACTTCGGATAAATACCTTCCATGATTTTTGCAATATCCTTTGCATTGAACAAATCCTGAAATGGTAACTCATCAAATACAACTGCGATACGTTCCTTGATTTCCTTTTCCTGCTTGATATGGTCCATTCCAAGTAACGAAATCTCTCCCGCATCAATAGGGATAATGTTCAACATGCTTCGTATGGTTGTAGTCTTACCCGCACCATTTTGTCCAATAAATCCCATAATGCTACCCTGTGGAACTTCAAAGCTCACATTATCAAGGGTAAATCCATCATATTTCTTCGTGATACCTTTAATCTCTATGGCATTGTCATAATCGCCCATTCTAATCTCCTCCATTAACACCTTCCAGCAATTCGTGAAGCTCCTCCATGGTGATGCCACATTTTCTAGCCTTATCTCCTGCTTCCATCAGCAAAGCTTCAATTGCTTTAATCTGCTCCTCACGGTAAAGTTCCTTGTTCTGTGCCTTAACGAAGCTACCTTTGCCAGTATACGACTCAATAAAGCCGTCCCGTTCCAGTTCCTCGTAGGCTCGTTTTGTCGTCATAAAACTGATTCTAAGCTCCATGGCAAGGTTGCGCATAGAAGGAAGGGCGTCCCCTTCTTTCAACTTGCCTTCGAGAATCAGCGTCTTAATCTGGTTCACAATCTGAAGATAGATTGGTTCCCCTGACGAGTTACTGATATTAATATTCATTTCGTGTACACTCCTTCTAGGTTGAATAGCCATTGTACATTTCCGGACTGTAACAATCGCTAAAATTGTATAACCTCGATTTATACAATTTATAACACTAGCTATACACTTTGTCAAGGGGGATAATGAAAGAATTATTTTTTACATTATCTACAGAAATCTATCTTCTTTCCCCACGCTCATGGTAGTATTCCTTCCGATATCCAGATTGTTTCTTTGCTACATCACATAATCTCATATACTCATCTGTGTATTCTCCAATCGTACCAAATCGGATGCCCAATTCTTTCATGCGCATTTGGAATTTCTTCATAGAGCCATAAACATCTTCCAAATCAATTTCTATCCACTTCATCTTTTCCTCATCTGATAGAGCCTCATATTTCTGTTTTGTCATAATTGTCGTATCTTCCGTCTCATTCATCACAACACTAGGTTTGGTTATTTCCTTATACATTTCTGACAATTCAAATACTTCTGCAGCAGAATTTTCTTTAATCAAAGCATGAGTTGCTACCGCTTTATCTCGCTCAGTCTCGGTCAACATTTCGGTCTGTGCAACAACCACAACTTCTTCCATCTCCTCTGCTTGATTTTCTTCTTCGCATAGACGATTCTCTGGCTCCCATTCATCCTCCCACTTCTCCTGATTCAGCTGTGGTATCGGAATATCATACGGATTCCCAATCTGCTTCTCTTCCTCTAACACCTGCTGACGGAAATAATTACTTTGCACGATACTCTCAACAATGCACTGCTTTCCCAACTTCTTCTGGTGTAATAACTCCTTCTTCTTTGCTTTAATCTTCTCTAATTCCTTATGATAGTCTTCTTCCCATAAAGCAAATTCACACACATCGTCCTCTGTCTTACACTTACGCTTTTTGTCTGCACGCTCTTTGTATAGTTTCTTTTGACGACTACTCAAATCTGACAGTTTCCGATCAATAGCTTCCGATTCTTTTAATATTCCTTCAATCCCATTAATTCCATGTGTTACTAAATACAAATAACGTTCATGCGTTTCATGCATCTTTTTCACTTCTGACTGATGCTTGTTCTGATACTCAAAACGATACTTTTCCATGTACGCAAAGTGAACAATTTGAAGATAATATCTCTCCTGATAATCATTCCTTGGTTTCAGCATATACTTTGTGTTTGGAGCCTGCACCGAAGGAGCTTCATAACCCCATTGATAACGTTCAAATCCTTTCTTAATATTTTCTTCTGTATATTCTTCATTGATTGTATCCAGTCTACGAAATCTCTTCATTTCCTTCGACTTGACGGCTAAATGTTTTCCCCTTTTCACTCCATACCCAAGTTGTTCCATAAGAAATAGAAAATTATCAAAGTCACTTGCCTTGCCTAACACATATCGAACATCCTCTTCCACTATCTTCGTCCAAGACTGTTCCTTCTCCCACTGTCTTCGATTCATATTCACCGGGTCTTTGCTATATTCTGCTGGTACAATCGACAAGCCATGCTTCTCACATAATCGATTTGTAATAGGCTGTATCTTATATTTCCAATCACCTTTTTTGTATTCAAACTTTCTGCCTGTAACCAGATTCACACTATTAAAAATTAAGTGTGCATGAATATGATTCTTGTCTGTATGAACAGAATACATTGCCTCATATTCCCCTTTCAAAAATTCCTCTGCAAATTCCCGAACAACTTCAAACATCTGCTCTACGTTTCCTTCTCCCGGTGCTAGTGATAGGACAAAATGATATCCCTGTCGCCCACCCACCTTGCCATACAACTGCCTAGTCTGGCACATCTGTTCATATACCATTCCTTCCATACAGTTAATATAACCCACTAATACTCCATTTTCTGTTTTCTCCACATTTGCAATATATTCCAGAGCATTATGCAAGTGTGTTGCAACATCTCCCTGCTTACTTGCTCCGATATTCATAATCTTGGTTATCGCCATAGATTCAGCACCTCCTTCAATAATCGCTGTATCTCCTGTAATTCCTGCCTCAGCTTGGTTCCATCACTGAAATAGTAATGTTCCTGCGAATTAATCCTATGAACCGTTTGATTAATATTAGTCGCCACACCACTTATCTGGCGAATCAGATTCTGCCTGTCATACAAATAGTTCTTATCTACATTTCCACCATGCAAAATCAAATGCCGAATATACTTGCTCTCATCCATACCTGCATCTCTTGCATTTGTCTCAAGACATTGCTTTTCATAAGATGACAGCCGTACAGTTTTGTTAATTCTTACATCCTTCTTTTTCTTATCTGTAATACCCATATACATTCCCCCATTCATAATTCAAATCAGATACCATTTGCTACATAATTGCATCCGTTTCTTGGATTTCAAAAGTGGAGCCAGTTCAACATTGCGCCTTTCAATCTTCTCTCGAGCCACCATTTGAAATATTTCTCTCTGAACCAAATAAGCATTTGAATTTTAGATAAGATTTGCAAGATACGGATTTCGCCCTGCGAAATCCAATCTTGTTAGGGGATGATTCCCCTAACACCCCTATATGAAATGCCGAAAAAAAAAGACAAGCAATTTCTCGCTTGTCCCTTTTCACTCCATATATTGTTTTTAGCTACACTTAATCATCCTATTGCAACCATATAATCATCCAGCTAGTCTGTATCCAAATAATAGGCGTTTTGTAGCCATTTACTCATATACAGCTACATCTTTGAAATTATATTGTAATTTCCTCCAGAAATGGTTATCCACAGAAATCAAAATCCAAAAACTCATTATCCTCTAATTCTTCCAAAACTTCTTTTTCGTCCTCATCATCCTTTATAGCCGCTTGTACTGTACTGCTTACATTTGCTACATTATTATTTTGCATGACAACAGGAACAAATGACACCCCCTGCGCCTGCATCTGCATAAATGCCATTCCAAGCAATTCCGGTATCTTTCCCGCAAATTTCTCCTCTGTTGCTTTCACAATACGATCTACAAAAGCATCTTCCTTTTCCCTCGTTTCTAAATAGGAATCTTGTTTCTTTTTCAGATGTCTCTCATAGAAATCATTGATTGCCTGAATGATAAAATCATTCTGAGAACCATATACCTTAATTTCTTCAGAATGCAGTATTTCCCACGCACGACTATCCAGCTCTTTCTCCACATAAAAACGAACATTTCTGTTTCGAATTTCCTGCCACTCTTTCTTCGGTCTTGCCATTCAATCACCTACTTTCGATTCTTCTGGCGAAGCATCATATAACAAAAGTATTCATAACCTTTGGCATTGGCACAGATATCATGGTTAAATGTTGTTCTGTCCGGATTATACTTTCCAAACCTTTCCACCATTCTAGCACCGCCACCCATAACATACAGTTTCATTAAATCTTCGTTATACTCATAGTCACGAAGTTTTTGAAGCAACTCTTTTACATACTGCTCTGCAATCTGCTTCATTGCCTTTTGATACTTCTCGTCCACATCCACTTCTCCATATCTTAAAAATTGGTTGATAATCTCATCTGGTAACTTTACACCCGTTTGATTCATAATATGATTCTGCATACGGATAAAACACTGATTCACACCCAGTTTTTCTGTCCAAGATTTACTTTCCATCGGTCTTCCGTTATTCAAATACATAACGTTCATCGTACCATTTCCGATATCCACAAGTAGGTTCATCCCCTTAAAGTCTTTCAAATTCTCAGCAACTGCCGCATAGCCTTGTGGCATAACTGTACAGTCCACAATCTCCACCAGACAGCTTACTTTCTTATACTTGAAAGAAACATATCTTTCTCTAGTCAAATACTGTTTAAAGCTATCTCTCTGTGCCTGCACCCACTTCAAAGGGAGTCCAACTGCTAGGTGAATCTTTGCTTCTGTAAACCCTCTTGCCTCAAGCTCCTTTGCAATCGCTGCAAGAGTCAGAATATAAGTATCTTCATCCTCCTGCTTGTCTGCAATGAATCCTTTGTGACCTTCACCAATAATATAATAAGCACCATCGTATTCGATATACTCCTTACTAAGAACCGGCTCGCTGTCACATTTCATAATTCCTGTAGGAAATACTCTGTGGGCAGTTTTTACATTACCATAACCATTATCCACGCCCAAAATAATAGTTCCGTTCATATTATACTCTCTAATCTCTCTCATAATAAAATCCTCCAATTCTAATGATATTGGCGTACAATGTCGTTAAGCACGAACTCTTCCGCCATCTGTTTTGCTTGTTCTCGAAGCTTCCACATTTCCATTGTAGAAGCCTCATTTCTTGGCTTATGCTTCGCCAGATACTGATTTACAATTTCTTCTAGCATCTCATAAGCCTCTTCATTTACCCCGAAAGCCTTGGTATTCAATGTGCCCATACGAATATGGTGATTGTATCTTTCTACATAATTGGATTTCATATAATCCATCCATAACAGACCATATTTTCCAACCCACACACCTGCTTCCACTGATACTTTTATATCCGGATATAGCACTCCATCCACCTCTGTATAAGTACCACCCATCGTCTCATAAATTGATAATTCTCTGCTCATCGCTACTCCCTCCATTCCTCTATCTTGCTCTGCCCAGGCTGCTGCCAATGCTTTCCTGCTTGCTGTACTCCTGCTTCTCATACCACTCCTTCAGAAGCTGTTCAATTAAGTCCGTCTTTTGTTTTGGGGTATAATCCTTCGGGAAATACTTCCCCAACAAATCTGCTCGAAGCTTTATCTGTTCCCGCTGATTTGGTTTTTGCTCCTCCAAAACCATGCAAATTCCATCCATATCTAATGTTCCGTACTGGCTCATTACCTTCAAACGACATGCCTGAGATAAGGATGGTGTACATTGTTCCAAATCCATAACAGCATGAAGTTCATACTGTTCCTCTTCCTTTAAATATGAAAGCTCCACAGCCACGGTAAAAGCAATCTTTCCTTCGTCCACCATATTAAGAATCTTAGGGATAAGATTGGTAAGACGGATATATCTTGAAATCTGTGCTCGACTCTCTCCTACTTGTTTTGCTAACTTCTCATTTGCATAGTTGGCATTTTTCTTAATGCCAGTATTACTTACATTCCAGCTTCCACTTTCATCCACACCACAAGTAACTTCTGCCAACTGCAAAGTAGGGTTCTCATCCACCAACCTTTTCTCAAGTTGAGAAAAAGTTAAATCCGTCCTCTTCCCCTGTTGTTTCATTGCCTCAAGCTTCATCTTATAAGCAAAAGCCTTCTCACTAGGTTTGATATGCTCCCTCTGCAAATTGCTATCCACCATAGCAATCACAGCCTCATTATCATCCATTTCCACAATCATTACAGGAACCTCCGAAAGTCCCGCCCATTTACAGGCAGCTTTTCTACGATGTCCTGCAATAATCTCATAACCATCCCCGTAAGGATTCACACGGACAATCAAGGGAACAAGTACTCCTTTATCCTCTATGCTCTTTACCAGTTCAAACAACGCCATGTCTTCCACAACATGAAATGGATGTTCCTTAAAGTCGTGTAAATCCTTGATTTTGACGTTGCCCAGCCTAACACCATGGTCGTCACACCATGATGGATACATTTCCTTTGTTTCTTTCATTCTCGCATTCCTCCAATCTGAAAGCTTAGATATGAAAGCTGACAAAAGAGAAAAGACCGCCTGCTTTCACATCCAAAGATGTTGAAAACAAACGGTCTTGCGACTCTTTTCTTATTTAGTTGTTGATGAATTTATTACTTGAAATAACCTTAATTGTTACGTGTAGATTTTTGTGTCCACTCATACCAGTTCCATCACTACCGAGACTTTAATCTCGTGAGAAATCTCTTTTTTTCGTCCAAAACTGCTCTGTCCAGAAAATTTAAAAACACGCGCAAAGTACGTAAATTCAAGGATTTCTACATATCCACTCTTTGTAGACATGTCACGACTTCGACATGTACCCCCTGCGCGAATTGGTCCACAGGTCTTACTCTCTTCAACTCATATCCACCGTCGCACAGAATCCGCAAGTCTCTCGCCAGTGTAGCAGAATCACAGCTCACATAGACAATCCTCTTGGGTTGCATTTTCAGCATAGTATCCAAACACTTTTCGTCGCAGCCTTTGCGTGGCGGGTCAACTACGATAACATCGGGGTGGAGCATATCCGGACCATCTGATGCTACCGCACCTGCACCTGACACTCCTGTCATCGTTTTGTCAGCCGTACCAGCCTGACCACATCCCTGCTTCTCATAAAACTCCGGCAACACCTCTTCAGCCTTGCCCACAAAAAATGTGGCATTGTTTATACCATTGCGGCGGGCGTTCCCACGGGCATCATCGATGGCCTGCGGAATAATTTCTACACCGTAAACCTGCTTTGCACGGGTTGCCAGGAATAAAGAAATCGTACCGATACCACAGTACAAGTCCCAAACCGTTTC
>JAFTPP010000030.1 GCA_017463255.1 Lachnospiraceae bacterium | reverse complement strand
AGCAAGATACGGTCCGGTTGATACCGTAACAAGTATCAGTGTTGCCAAAAGAGTTTTAGCAGAAAAAACATATGATTTTGTCATCATCAATGCTCCATTACCGGATGATGCCGGAACCCGCTTTGCAATTGATACCTGTACTACCAAACAATCCGCTGTCCTCCTTCTGGTGAAGAACGATATCCACGCCGGTATTCATGATAGAGTTGCTGAATATGGTGTTTTCACTTTGCCGAAACCCATTTCAAAAGTAACCATGACACATGCTCTTAATTGGCTGGAGAGTGCACGAGAACGGCTAAGACATTTTGAGAAAAAAACAATATCCATTGAAGATAAAATGGCTGAAATTCGATTGGTTAATAAAGCCAAATGGCTGTTAATCAGCGAACTTAAAATGAGCGAACCGGATGCTCATCGCTATGTAGAAAAACAGGCAATGGACCGCTGTGTTTCCAGAAGATGCATCGCGGAAGAAATCATCAAGACTTACACTTAATCCCCTACATAAGCAGGGCGGTAATGTTTCCCTTTCATTACTACTCTGCTATTTTATCGCCTTTTACCCTTTAATTGTCTTTACCAAGCAAAAGCTTGCAAAAAAGGCTACATGTGCCAACTGAATAATCGTGTTCCGATTATAATAATTATTCGCAAGTCCAAGCAGCCTTTGATACTCAAGCTGTAATCTTTCAATATACCCACCAATGACTGCATATGGATTAGGGACATCCACAGGGGCATCAGCAAGAATATCCAATACATCAAGCATCATTAAATACTGCTTGTTTTCTGCATTGATCTCCACCTTTGGCGGACGCACCACAACACCTAATTTTGCATCAAGTCTTGCACAATCACTGGCTCTGTTGGATGCAACATCCCTTTCTCTTGGCATCTGTGAAGTAAGCCCCATTCTGTGAAGCACCGTTAATCCGGTTTCATATCCCATATCGTTTATGAGATACTTGTCGGCAATCAACTGTTTTGTATGGATTTCCTCTACCAATGGAACATTACGAAATAGCATATGAGTTAGTGCTCGGGAAATATCCTGTAATCCTTCCTCTTTTACCATATAGGCTTACATTACCTGAAACATTTTTATCCCCCAGTATATAAGCCCCAGCACCCAGCTTGTAAAAATACCATATAAAATAACCGGACCTGCAATAATAAAAATTTTGCACCCAAGGCCAAACACCTGACCCTCCCGTTTATATTCAATCGCAGCAGAAGCAACACCATTGGCAAATCCTGTAATAGGAACCTGGGCACCTGCGCCGCCCCATTTCACCAATTTTGCATATACGCCAAACCCTGTAAGAATTGCACTTAATAATACCAGACTCACCGCACACCAGATTCCTGCCGTATCCTTATCAAGCCCCATGTATTTGCAGTATTCCAAAATTCCCTGGCCCAATACACTAAAAGCGCCTCCCATCAAAAAGGCTTTTGCCATCTGGGAAAACAGATTATGCGTTGGAGTTACCTGTTTGACATACGCCTGATATTCTTTTTTCTTTGCATCCATTTGATCCATGTTCTTCTTTCCTTTCCATTAAAAATCACCAATCCAGAAAAAAGCCAGTGAACCGGCTAATTTACCTATGGCAATACTGACTAATACTGCTCCAAAACTCTTTCGTATATAGGAAGGTATCTTTCTTCCTACAATCGGAATACCATCCATCATCTCCGCAATGGATATAGCTAAACATCCCACAAAAGCTCCAATGAAAAATCCCGAAATTCCTAATATAAACCGACTTATAATTTCATAATCCGTAACCAGTCTGACCCACTTACTCCAAAGGGATGAATAAATGATTTGTTCCCTGTATAACCACAGACAATTTCCAATCAGAGCCCCCAGTGCCACCATGTCCTCATACACTGGGATATTGGTGGCTGTTTTAGTTTTCCCTGCAAAACGGGGTACCATCCCCACCACAATCAAAATAGTAAAAACACCGCATGCCGTCAGGACTCCGCTTCCTAAGCCAATAAACCCCAACAAAATATTTTCCCATACTATTTCCACTATTCTTTGCTCCTTTTTCGTGCAACATTTTCCACTATAGCTTCGTTAACTTCTTTTTCATATGTTCTCATGGCAACCTCAATGGGGGTGGGGTCAGTAGTTGCCGTCTTTCTCCCAAAGCGGTGAAAAAAGTATATAATTCCCCACAACAGACCAATGGAATAAGTAAACTCCAATATGGTAGCACCATCGGACTCCCTGCCCGTTATGATTTCATAAGTCCTTTTAAAGATATCCTCAATTCCAATGTCATTATGAAAAGCCATAACCGTAAATGCCGCACCAAAAAAGACAACAACACACACCAATAAAATCTTCGCTATCTGCCATATCGTTTTTGACTTTTCCTGCTGTTTCTTCCATCTGACAATAGTGTCATTGGACCCTATATTCTGGACTAAAGTCTCGGGAAACCCTTGATGTAAGGCATCTATCACGTCTGTGATGTGAATGATTAATTGGTCTTGTTCCTGCTCCAAAATCCCAACCCTCATTTTTTTGACCAGATTAGTCGTTTTTCTTGTGTTCCCAACCACCTTAGCAATTGTTTCTAATGAGATGTCTTTTCTGTCAGTCGTAACCATATCCTCGGCCTGAATATATATGAAATCCATATTGCGCATCACTTTCTCTTATCCCAACTACATTATTTCATAATTAGCATTGCCCTTTTTCACCGAATAATATACAATAAATAAGATTGGAGGCATCGCAATGAAAAAACATCATTTTCTTTTTAAATTATGGAGAATTTCCTACCCCATGGTAATCCATTTAGGAGCTTTGGTAGCACTTACTTTTATTGGTTCTATCGTTATTTCTCTTGCAATCGGATACCAGGCCGACGTTCAGGACGCTCAATTATCGGATAATCTTATCCGCTACATATTATCAAACAAGCTTGTCCGTTATGCAGTATTGTTAACGGGTTTTGGTAATCTGGCTGCGATTCCTCTTTTAAGTCTCTTTATGCGTTTGGATAAGCGCAAATATCCGGAAGGTAAGCTTTTAGAAAAGGCACATCCGGCAACCTATATTTTTGCTGTTTTTGCAGGTATCTTATTCTGTATCGGATTAAATCAGCTCATTACATTAATCCAGTTATTTTACCGGTTTGATAATTTTAACGAAAGCATGAGCATGATTTATTTAGGAAATATATGGGAAGAAATCATCTGTGTTGCTATTCTTGCTCCCATTGGTGAGGAATTATGCTTTAGAGGTCTGGTATTTAAAAGACTGCGGGGTTATACCAGATTTGTTCCGGCTATGTTAATTTCTTCTTTATTCTTTGGTGTTTATCACGGCAACCTAATTCAAGGCTGCTACGCATTCTTCCTTGGTTGTGTATTAGCTTACGCACACGAAAAATATCAAAATGTATTGGCTCCTATTATAATCCATATGGTTGCAAATGCCATTTCTGTTATCTCCACAGAAACAGACTGGTTAAACTTCTTATTTAAAAACTGGAGTACTGTCATTACATCCATGATTGTCTGCCTGATATGCGGCATATTGATGTTAGTAGCTATGAAATTATCTGTTATCACAAAACGGGATATCTATGTTCCACCTTATATTCCGCCTATGGCACCACCAAATGCTGCCATGTTTGCATTACCGGTTACCGGCGGTAACGTTAATTTACAGGCAATCCCTGTATACACCACATTACCGGACGGCATCTCCCAAAACGGCATCAGTTGCCCTGTAGGGATGATGACCCCACAAGGTTTTGTTCCGTTGTATTATCTGATGCCCGGTGCCCCTGTTCCTATGATGCAGCCGCAACCTATGGAATTGTCTCCTATGGAAATGTCTCCTATGGAAACAGACACTATGAAACCGCAACCTTTGGCAGAAGAGAATACAGGAACAGTTGCGACCGAAACCGTACCACAGGATATCCCCACGGATACCACTGAAGAAATTGTAGAAGAAACCCTCATGGAGGATATTACAACACAAGATAGTCCCAAAGCCTTATCAGAAGTAGATAAAGCAGTTCAGGATGAAGCTTTACTGGACGATTTCTTCGTGCAGGAATTTGAACTTGATGATTAAAGTATGAAAACAGGAATTGCTATACCAGCAATTCCTGTCTCATTCTAAGCAATATTTTCTTTTCTAATCTGCTTACTTGCACCTGGGATATTCCGAGTGCACCGGCAGTCTCTACCTGTGTTTTATTTTCAAAGTATCTTAACTCAATTAGCATTCTCTCGTTTTGTCCCAATTCATTTAATAATTGTTCAATGAGCATTTTATTCATTAGTTCCTCGTGTTCATTTTTATGCTCCGGAATACGGTCAACCAGATAGATTTCGTTACCGTCGGATTGATACACTGATTTATAGATAGACTCTATTTCCGCATTCGCTTCTAATGCTGTAACAATTTCTTCCATAGAAAGGCCTGTTCTTTGGGACAACTCCATAAGGCTTGGTTCTCTTCCCAATTCCTGGTCCATTGCATGATTGGCCTGACTGATTTTCCATCCGTTTTCTTTGAGAGTCCTAGATACTTTTACCATACCATCATCCCTTAAGAACCTTTTGATTTCCCCTTGAATCATTGGAACCGCATAAGTAGAAAACTTAACGTCAAAGGTTGTATCAAACTTATCTATTGCCTTCATCAGACCAATACTTCCGATTTGAAACAAATCCTCCGCATCATATCCTCTGCCCATAAAACGCCTTACAATATGATGTACCAACCCCAGATTATTCTCTATTAGTATTTCTCTTGCCGATTTATCTCCATTCTGTGCCCGAATAATCAGTTGTGTGGTCTCATCCATAGGCTAAACCTCATCCATGTCACGGACCATACGTGGCAACATACCAATGGACTTACTCATTCTGACAACAGTTCCCTCTCCCGGCTCGCTAAAGACATGCAAATCATCCATAAATGCCTCCATAAACGAAAACCCCATTCCGCTTCGTTCTAACTCCGGCTTAGAGGTATAAAGGGGCTCCATGGCCTGCATAACATTAGCAATACCCACTCCTTCATCCTGAATCATAATATGAATGGTATTCCCTTCCATCATAAGCTCCATAGTGATTACTCCACCACAGTTTTCATAACCGTGAATAATACAGTTTGTTACCGCCTCTGAAACCGCTGTTTTAATATCTGATATTTCCTCCACAGTCGGATTTAGTACACCGGCAAAAGCAGATACTGCAATACGGGCAAATGATTCATTCTGTGAAATCGCATCAAACTTAATCACTATGGTGTTAATCACACTTTTTTCTTTTTTTACTGTTTCCATCCCTTTTCTCCTTACTCCATAACTTCAATATATTTATATAATCCTGACATATCCAAAATCCTCTTTATCTGTCTGCTGCAATTAACCGCTATGACTTTCCCGCCAAAGCATTCTATCTTCTTATACCGCCCGATAATCACCCCTATTCCTGCGCTATCCATAAATTTTGTATCCTCAAAATCAAATACAACATTTTTAATTCTATTTCCCAATATGTATTCATCCGCCTTTTTACTTAGTGCCATAGACTCATGGTGGTCTACCTCGCTTGGCATCTTAACCATCAAATAATTTTCAATCACCGCAAAATTTTCTTCCATTTTACCAATCTCCTTATATTCCAATTCTGTAATATGTTATTGTCTTTCGGTCAACAAAAAAAGAAGACACCACTCATGTAATGTCTTCTTTCGTATCTTATGATAATTTCTTTTGCATTTCTGCGATATAGTCTTCGGCTCTTCCTACTCTGTCGGAATCCGGGAACAGGTCTATCACCTTCGTAAAAGCTTCAATTCCTTTTTCATAGTCCTTATTTCTCCGGTATGAAAGACCGGAATAATACAATGCTTCAACATTATTAGGGTCATACTGGAAAGCCTGTTCAAAATATGCCACAGCCGTTTCATAGCTTCCTGAACCATTCTTTGCAGCATTGTATTCAGCCATTCCCGCATCAAAGCTCTTTTGGGCTACTGACATTGAAATCAATGTTAATAATCCGTCGTAAGTTGCTTTATACGTCTCGCTGCCATTCTCATAATAAGACTGATCTATCTCATTCAAGACTTTGGCTACCGCTATTTCATCATAGTTCGGTGAAGTATACAGATAGCAGGCATAAATCAGTTTTTCATATGCCGCTATTTTTTCTTCCGTTCCGTCATAACCATCCAATGAGAACTCCAACTCATTAATCTTAGCCTGTAAATCTTCTTTTTCCTCTATTAAGTCCTTAAGCTCCTGATTGCGTTCCGCAAGCTGTGTCACATAAGAATCAATTTCTGTCTGCTTAACACTGTTTGCATTCTGGATTCTTGCAGGAAGAATTAAGAACCATGCTATGGCAAGTCCGATTAATACGCCGACTGCAATATTGATTACCGTAGAAAAACCGGTTGGTTCCTTCATGTTAATGGGTTTTAACATAGCATCATTACTCATGCCGAGAACGCTATGGTTTTCTTCCTCTTCACGGGCCTTTTCTTTTCTCTTTTTCCCGCTTTCCTTAACCTCGTCCAAATTAAGAACTGCGTTTACTTCCTTCATGTAACGCATGGTGGTGGTATTATTGGTATCAATGGCGCTGCACTTTACAAGCTCACGTCTTGCCTTTTCCCACTCTTCTGCTTCCATATAAAGTAAAGCCAACAACTGATGTGCCTGCAAATACTTAGGATTTAATGACAATACCTTTTTTAACTGAATAATGGCTAAATCCTGACTGTTTACATGGCAATAGTGCAATGCCTGATTAAACTTCTTAATGGTTTGATTAATAGTATCTAATCTTGCCGGATTCTCCTGTATTGCATTAATATAATCATCCGCAATATTCTTCTTAGGCTGTATATTCTTACTGATAACCCATTCAGACAGAGCTGATACTGTTTCACCCTGCTCAAAATATACAAGACCCAAAAGGTTACGTGCTTCGATATTATTCTTATTAAGTTTTAAGCTCTGCCGCAAGCAAACAACTGCTCCGCTTAGATCCCGAACCTGCGCCTTTTCCAATGCAAAATTATAATACATATTGGAATAACGGATTGTTTTCTTAAAAACAGAAACATCGGCTCCACAGTTGGTACAGAAATCATTGTCTGTCAAACGGCTTCCACAATTATAACAATTCATGCTCCGCTCCTACTGTTCTTCTTCCTTTGCCTGTTTTACCAAACCCACCAACAGGTCTGCCATATCTGTAATATCCTGATTATAAATGGCATCTTCTGCCTTTTCTACTTCAAGACTTGGATGAAATTTCTTCAGTTCTTCTTCAAAATTGATCATTTTAGGCCTCCAAACTCCCCAGGTACTCTTTGACCTGACCTACCAGGTATAACGATCCTGCCACAAACAACTGTTCATCCTCCCCCAAAGAATCACAGCATTTTTTATATGCAGTCACTATATCTTCTTCGTAGTTAACTCCTTTATCTGTATATTGCTCAAAAAGACCACGCACCTGTGTAGTCGATAACCCACGTGCGCCTCCAACCGTAGTAACAGTATAACTTTGAAACAAATCAGCTAAAGCAATACGTTTTATCATCTCATCGTACTGTTTGTCAGATACAACGGCAAACAGCAAGTGTTTTTTCTTCCCTGACATTTCACGTATTGTATCCAAAAAAGCATCAATTCCGTCCGGATTATGGGCTCCTTCCAAGAACACTCCCGGTGCAACCTCTTCCATCCTTCCGGGCCACTTCGTAGCTGCAATGCCCTTTATAATATGCTCTTTTGTGATACTCTCTGTATCCGGCAGATGACTGATTACTTTAACCGCCAATGCCGCATTTGCCACCTGATAACGGGCAATCGTATTCAATCTTAAGCTGATATATCCATAATAACGAGTATACATAGAAAAATCAATGGTTTTATCCCCAAAATTCAAAAAAGAAATTCGATATGTATCGACAAAATTAATGGTTGCCCGACTCCTTAACGCTTCATCTATCAGCACCTTAAATGCCACTTTATCAAAAGGATAAAAAATCACAGGAACGTATTTACGCATAATGCCTGCTTTTTCTAAAGCAATCTCTTCCACTGTATTGCCCAGGTACTCCATATGGTCTAACCCTATCTGTGTAATAACACTGGCAACCTGATTTTCCAAAATATTGGTTGCATCTAACCTGCCTCCAAGTCCTGTTTCCCACAGAATATAATCCGGTTTTGTCTTTTCATAATAAAGAGCCGCCATAAAAAATAACCACTCAAAAAATGAGGGATGGTATTCAGGATTAACATCCTTTCGATACACTTCAAGATAGTTACTTAACTCTGTAAAAACATCTAAAAATGCTTCTTTGTCAATGTCTTTTCCGCATAGTTTAATTCTCTCACAAATGCTTACAAGATGTGGTGAAGTAAACATTCCCACAGAAAATCCTGCTTCCATTAATACAGAAGCAGTAAATGCGCATACCGAACCTTTTCCATTGGTTCCTGCCACATGTATTGCTTTACTCTTTTCAGAAGGTTTTCCTAAATATTTATAAAATTCACGTGTTGCCTCTAATGAGTTTTTCCCGGAAAACTTAGGTATTTCCAAAATATACTCAACGGCTTTTTCAAATGTATATTCTTCCATCATTTTTCCAATCTCAAACACAGCCGAACCTTGGGTCCGGCTGTGCATTTTTAATACTTACGAAAGCTGTGCAAGTCTTTCTTTTACCTGTTCCATCATCTGTGTATATTTTTCAAGCTTTGCTCTTTCTTCTAAAATCTTAGCTTCCGGAGCTTTGGATACGAACTTTTCATTGTTTAACATACCGTTAACACGTGCAAGTTCTGCTGTTAACTTCTGTTCTTCTTTTTTCAAACGTTCAATTTCCTGCTTGATATCTACAAGTTCTGCAAACGGAATATACAATACTGCATTATGAATCACAACAGATACTGCATCATCTGCAATTCCTGCCTTATCACCTTGCATTGTAACATCTGAAGCATATGCAAGGGAGGCAAAGAACAGTTTACTTTCTGTAAATGTATCTAAGATTTCTTTCTTATCAGATACAACATATACGCTTGCCTTTTTACTTGGCGGAACATTCATCTGTGTTCTTACATTTCTGATTCCGCGTACTGCATCCTTAATAATCTCAATATCAGACTCGTCTTTTTCAAACGCTCTGTCTGCTGTGAATACAGGCCATTCAGAAACCATAATGGATTCTTCTTCACTCTGAAGAGTAGTAAAGATTTCTTCAGTAATAAACGGCATATAAGGATGAAGTAATTTTAACGCATCAATGAGTACTGTCTTTAAGGTATAAAGAGCAGCATCCTGACTCTTCTTGTCATCAGAATTGTAAAGTCTCGGTTTCACCATTTCGATATACCAGTCACAGAACTCATCCCAGATAAAATCGTAAATCTTTTGAACCGCTATACCAAGTTCAAAGCTTTCCATATTATCTGTTACTTCTTTTACCAGATTATTCAACTTAGAAATAATCCATTTATCTGCAGGCTGTAAATCATCGTCTGTTACTTTACCGATTTCTTTTCCTTCCATATTCATCATAATGAAACGGGAAGCATTCCAAATCTTATTGGCAAAGTTACGGTTCGCTTCTACTCTTTCCATATAGAAACGCATGTCATTACCCGGTGCATTACCTGTGATTAATGTTAATCTTAAAGCATCTGCACCATATTTTTCAATGATTTCAAGAGGATCGATACCGTTTCCTAATGATTTACTCATCTTTCTACCCTGGTCATCACGAACAAGACCATGGAATAATACTGTCTTAAATGGTTTTTCGCCCATTTGTTCAAAACCGGAGAATACCATACGGATTACCCAGAAGAAAATAATATCATATCCTGTTACCAAAACATCTGTAGGATAGAAGTATTTTAATTCTTCTGTCTGCTCAGGCCAGCCAAGTGTTGAGAATGGCCACAATGCTGAAGAAAACCATGTATCAAGTGTATCCGGGTCCTGTGTAAAGTGTGCTTCACCACATTTTGGACATACGGTAGGTTCTGTTTTTCCTACAACGATTTCACCACACTTATCGCAGTAATATGCCGGAATTCTGTGTCCCCACCAGAGCTGACGGGAAATACACCAGTCACGGATATTATCTGTCCAGTTAAAGTATGTTTTTTCCATACGTTCTGGAATCAACTGAATATCTCCGTTTTTCACTGCTTCTACAGCCGGTTTAATAAGCTCATCCATCTTAACAAACCACTGCTGTTTGATAAGGGGCTCAACGGTAGTCTTACATCTATCATGGGTTCCTACGTTATGAGTATAATCTTCTATTTTAACAAGAAGTCCCATTTCATCTAACTCTTTTACGATGGCTTTTCTTGCTTCGTAACGGTCCATTCCTTCGAATTTGCCGCCGTTAGCATTAATGGTTGCATCATCATTCATTACATTGATTTCCGGAAGATTATGACGCTTTCCTACTTCAAAATCGTTAGGGTCATGTGCAGGTGTAATCTTAACAACACCGGTACCAAATTCCATATCAACATAGGAATCTGCAACAATAGGAATCTCGCGGTTCATAAGCGGTAACATTACTGTCTTACCGATTAAGTGTTTATATCTGTCATCCTCAGGATTTACCGCCACTGCTGTATCACCAAGCATGGTTTCCGGACGGGTTGTTGCAAAAATAAGATATTCATCTGTTCCTACAATGGGATATTTAATATGCCAGAAATGTCCTGCCTGTTCCTGATACTCAACCTCTGCATCAGAAATGGAAGTATTACATACAGGACACCAGTTTACGATTCTGGAACCCTTGTAAATCCATCCTTTTTCGTGCATTCTTACGAATACTTCTGTTACGGCTTTATTACAGCCTTCATCCATTGTAAAACGTTCACGTTCCCAGTCACAGGAAGAACCTAATTTCTTTAACTGCTCAATAATTCTTCCGCCGTATTCCTCTTTCCATTCCCATGCACGTTTTAAGAAGCCTTCTCTTCCAAGGTCATGCTTATCAATTCCCTGCTTCTTTAAAGTTTCAATAATCTTAACTTCCGTTGCAATACTTGCATGGTCAGTTCCCGGCTGCCAAAGTGCATTATATCCCTGCATTCTCTTAAAACGGATTAAAATATCCTGCATGGTATTATCAAGAGCATGTCCCATATGGAGTTGTCCTGTAATGTTTGGTGGTGGAATCACAATAGTAAATGGTTTTTTACTGTGATCAACCTCTGCGTGGAAATAATTCTTATCAATCCACTTTTTATAGATTCTGTCTTCCAAACCATGTGGGTCATAGGTTTTTGCCAATTCTTTGCTCATATCTATTCTCCTTTTCTACCTATTATTTGCAACAAAATCGCCCTTTGTCACATCGGACAAAGGGCGTTAATTACGCGGTACCACCTTTTATTATACTCTTACGAAAGATTACATCAATATGCTCTTTCTGCCTGTAACGCAAGCTATGCGGAGTTTCCTACAAGTTATTACTTATAAGTATCTTTTCAAAAACCCGGTTCCAAAGCTACCTTCAAATGTTCTTCCCCAAGCAACCTTTCAGCCGGTGAGTTGCTCTCTCTGATGGGCGATTCCATTCTACTCCTCTTTTTCATCACCATTAATTTAATAATATATGAAATCCATAGGACTTTGTCAAGTCCTCTGTGCATCATATTAAAACAATCCCCGGAGTCTTCCTCCGGGGATGCTGTATTACTCTACTGTTAACTGTTTCAGTTTTTTATTCTGAACCACCCTTGCTACAGTAGCTAATGCTACAACTACTGCTGCTAAGATTGTAACAACCATATCCATCTGGCATCCATGGAAGAAGAAGATTGCAACCAATGCTACCACGAATAAAATCGGAACGATTAAATCAACTTTTTTCATCTCTTTCTCCTCCTTACTATGCTTCGATGTTCTTTACTGCACTTACTGCTGATAAAGCTTTGATTTTTTTGTTACGAACTACGCAGCGTGCGATTTCGTATGTTGTATAAGCTGCCATTAATGCAAGGATTAACCAATGAATCCAGCAGTTTTCTTCATCAATTTTAGCTGCACGAGCCACTTCTTCATCTTCGATTACTACTGTTTCATCACCAGGAATTGTTGATGTTGTAGCTGCAGGTTCGTCTTCGATTACTACTGTTGGTTCTTCAACCACAGGTTCCTCTACTACTGGTTCCTCTACTACTGGTTCCTCTACTACTGGTTCTTCTACTACTGGTTCCTCTACTACTGGTTCTTCAACCACTGGTTCTTCTACTACTGGTTCTTCCTCTACTGGTTCTTCCACTACTGGTTCAACCGGTGTTGGGTCTACTACCGGTTCAACTGGTGTAGGTTCTACCGGCTTAGGATCTACAGGTGTTGGATTTACCGGTGTTGGGTCTACAGGTGCAGGTTCTACCACTGCAGGTTCTCCCTTGATGATACCATCTACATGATAACCATCAGCTTCTGTCTTAATTACATACCATGTAATATATTCATAATCTTCTAAAACAACGCCAACTTCTGCAAGCTGTTCTGCTGTTGGTGCTAAAGCAATGTACTGAGGAATGATTGCTTCATCCTTAATACCTTCTTTGTAAAGAGCGATGTAAGAAGCATCTCTCTCACCTGTTTCTTCGTTAAGGACACCACTGTAAAGTTCTCCCCAGATGCTTGTGCTATAGTTCTCAGATGTATATGAGAATACTTCATCCGGCTGTACCAATGTTCTGTTTAATACAGAGAATTTTGCTCTAACAATTTTTGTATTTGATTCAGCAAGCGCTTCGTCAGCTTTCTTTTCAGCTTCGTCAGCTGCTTTACTTGCTTCTTCTAATGCTTTTTCTGTTTTATCCACTTTGTTCTGAGCTGCTGCAAGAGCATCAATTGCTGCTTCAAGATTTACTTTATTCACCTTAGCTGCATCAAGTCTCTTCTGAGCTGCTTCAAGAGCTGCCACTGCTGCATTATATTTTTCTAATGCTGCTTTTTCAGCTGCTGCCGCTTCTGCTGCCTTGTTAGCTGCCTGTGAAGCCGAAATGCTATCATATGTAGCTGAGTATGCAGCGAATTCTGCTTCATCAATGCTTGTGATGTATGCTTTATCTTCACGGATTGTGATTAAAGCGCTTGTGTTATCTTTATCACTCTGGATTACTACATAAGTACCATCTACTGTTGTCCAACCATGATATTTTGCTTCTAATCCAAGTTCGTCAAACCATTTTTCCCATGTGCTGCCTGTGAAAAGACCTTCAAGCCAATCCCAAGCATTTACTTTTTCTACTGCTGCAATATATTTATCTGTATCTTCTTTAATCTCATTGTAAGCATCCTGGGAAGCTTCTAATTCTTCTAAAAGAGTCTGATATTTTTCACTGTCTTCTTTTGCAACATCTGCTACTTCTGTTTCTGTAGCAACATAATCTGTTACTGTTTTAATCTCAGTTGTGATTTCTGCGATTTCTGTTGTCTTATTAATAATATCCAAAGCTGCATCCGCTTTTACTGATTCTGCATCTGTAATTGTTTCTTTTGCATTAGCAACTGTTGTTTCTAATTCTGCTTTATCTGTATTATCTACAACGTCTTTTGCTGCATTGTACTGAGCTACAACTGCTTCTGCCTCAGCGATTTCAGCCTGTGTATAATAAACATAAACTGTTTTGAACGGAACCCAGTAGCTACGTTTGATATAATCAGGAGCTGAATTCACTACTTTAAGAGCTGCTTCGTAATCTGAATCAAAAATTCCTGTAAGTCCATCATCTGTTAATTCATCAATAACATCTTTTGCTTCATCATACTCTGCAATTTTATCTTCTGCTTCTTTTTTTGTAGCTTCTGCATCTGCAATAATTGCATCCTGTTCAGCTTCAATTTCCGGTAAAGCTGCTTCTGCTTCTTCAAGTTCAGCTTCTTTTACTTCTTTTTCTTCTGTTAACGCATCAACGTCAACACCTTTTACTTCTTCTAAATTCTCTACAGTATTATCTGCTGCTTCTTTTGCAATGCCTGCCTGTTCTGCAGCTGTTATAGCCGCATCACTTGCTAACTGGCTGTTTGCTACTGCTGCATCATATTCTGCTTTTGCTGCCGCAACGGCTGCTGTTGCGCTGTCAAGTAAAGCCTGTGCTGTTGCAATTGCTTCTTCAGCTGCTTTAATGTCTTCGCCATTTGCCATAAGAAGTTCTGCTTCATCTAAGATTTTGTTATATGCATCAATTGCATCATTCAAAGCAACTACTGCATCATTATAAGCTACTTCTGCTTCGTCTGCTGCCTCTGCTGCATCTTTAGCTGCTTCTTCTGCTTTTTTAACATGCTTTTCAGCTGAGAACTGATCGTTAGATTTTTCTGCTGCCTCTGCTTCTGCAAGAGCTTTATTTGCTGCTTCTTCTGCTTCGTCTGCTGCTGCTTGGGCTTCTGCAAGCTTTTCAGTTGCTGCTGCTTCTGCTTCACTTACTACAGTTTCAAGCTGTGTATTTGCTGTATTTTCAATTTCTTCAATTGCTTCATTTGCTGATTCAACATTTGCTTCTGCTTCAGTAATTGCATTATCAATCTCTGCGTTTAATGCTGCTTCTGCACCTTCTTCAAGAGCAACCTCTTCAGATTTTTCCGCAAGCTTTTCTGCTGCGTCTTTTGCCGTCTCAGCTACTGATGCCGCCTGACCTGCTGCCTCGGCTGCATCCTCTGCTGCTGCAACTTCTTTGGCAAGCTCTTCATCCATGATGATATAGTCTGCTGCACTTTCTTCAGCTGATGCGGTAAGAGCTGTTGTGTTTACAGCGCCGGTTACCAACACGGTTGCTAACAATAATGTGATTCCTCTTTTTAATCCTTGCAATCTTCTCTTATGCATGACTCTTCTCCTTTTATATAACCCTTTTACAATATGCTATTCTTTTTTCGTTTTTTTGTTTTCACTTATTATGACACCACCAGTTCAAAAAAGAGCTCATATTTTTTTAAATTTTTTTTATTTTTTTTACAACATCTTTTCAAAAGCGCGGATTTTAGCGGTTTTTTCTTGAATTTCAAACTAAAACTGTTATAATAAAAATACTAAAAAGCAAAGGTGTACATACAAATGTTGAAAATTGCGGTCTGCGATGATGATGGTTTTGAAGCTGTACTCATTTCCACCTATCTTCGTGAATATCAGAAACTTCATACAACAATCGACCTTCACTATGATATTTTCCAATCTGCAACAGATTTGTATCATTGTCTTGACAGCGGTAAACGGTACGACATCTACCTCTTAGACATTATTATGCCTGACATTGATGGTCTGACATTAGGAAAGAAAATGCGTGAATTAAATATAGAAGGAACTATTATATATCTGACTTCTTCTAAAGACTATGCTCTGGATGCATTTCAGGTATATGCCCTTCAATATCTTGTAAAACCTATTTCACTGGAAACCTTTTGCGAAACTATGGATAAGGCAATCGGAAAGTTTGATGACATTCAAGCTCCTACCTATACCATTAACTCTGTAAACGGTGCGCATAAAGTTCATTATTCTTCTATTGTATATATTGAATGCAGTAAGCACACATTGTGTTTCCATCTTTCAGACGGTACCGAGATTACCAGTAAAAATATCCGGGTTCCCTTTGAGGTTGCCATAGAAGAATTACTTGCAGATTCCAGATTTATCAGAATCCACCAATCCTATGTGGTTAATTTATCTTATGCAGAGAATCTGAATCATTTAACTTTTACTGTTGATTGTGGAGGTATCATGAAGAATCTTCCCATATCACGTAACCGCTTTTCTGAGGTCAAAAAAATATATAGCAAATAAAAACAAGGACAACAGTGTGAATATCACATCGTTGTCCTCTTCTTATTTCTTCTTATTATATTTATCCGCATTAAGATGCCATCATATTCTCATATGCCTGCGAAGCATGCATTCTCTGATAAAGACTGATTTGATCCGAATAACCATCCGTTCCGACGTTAGTTACCGGTTCCATCTTCTCCATCACCGGAATCTGATTCTGTTCCGTGACACTTCCTTCTGTAGCAGTCTCAGCATTCTTATCCACTGTGCTGTCTTCATCCATATCCTTTGTCATCATCTGCATATCATCTGCCGTTAACTCATCCATGGATTCCAAAAAATCTGTGGTATCTGCTGCCACAGGAGAATCATCCTGTCCCTGCATATAGGAAGAAGCATCTTCTGTATTCATCACACGCACCGCATTTCTTGCGCTCATTGCCATCTGACTTGCAATGATATCTGCAAAGTTACGTGTCTCTCCCATGCGTAAAGGATTCTCATTCTCTTCAGAAAGACCGGAATAATCCACGCCACTGCTTAAGACATCTTCTTCAATACTCTCGATAGGTTCCATACTTGCTCTGCTTACAGCATTCGCATTATACACATATGGGCTGTATCCTACACCTGATATTCTCATGGGATTACTCCTTTCTTAATTAATCGGCAATACTTCTGTTAGTATTATACCATACCAGCTATTGCTTTTCAATCCGTAATCCTTTGAGCCTACATATATTCATCCAGTAAAAACGGACCTTCCAATACTTCACGTCCTATTTTTACAACATTTTGTCCGGTAACACCATAGCACCACTTAACAAGCGTAATTTCCCCGCATGCTATCTCTATTCCCGTAATACATCTTGGATGCACGCAACTTCCCGTATTAAAATACAAACTCTCCTTCGGACAAGGGAAAGTGGAACGATGGGTATGACCTGTAATAACCATGGTATTATTCTTATCTGCCCATTGTATCATCCTTTTTTCTATCTTTCCTTTTTTATGATGATTTTTTGCCGCACTGGTCGGTTCAATCAGTCCTACACTATTGAAAGGCTTCCACAAATATCTCACAAGAAACCTACCAATCCGCCAGCATGCATCATTTATAACGTCTCCCTGATGTCCATGAATCAGTAAAATATCACGTCCGCCATCCTTATATGAAAGAACGATTCCTTCCTTAACCTGCAAATCCGGAAACAATTCTTTTTTACATAAATCCACTTCACAATGGTAATGACTGCATGTTCTATCCCAATATCGTGCAGATTTCTTCACCATGTCATGATTGCCGTAAAGCATAATCAGTCTGTTTCTTAAATAAAACTCTCTTAAAAGCCAAAAGATATCTCCATGTGCCTCTCTAATGACAGCAAAGTTTCTGTTTTCCCACAGTTCATCTCCATCTCCCAATTCTATATAGGTATATCCGTTTTGCAAGTAATACCTAAGTGCTGCAAAATAAACCTGTTGATTGGGCATGAACTGATCCGCATAAGTTCCATCTCCTCTATGCACATCAGAAAAAAGAATCATTCTATCTTCCGAAGATATGGTAACCCGTTCGGCTTGTTTCCATACCCTTCCCATTCTTTTCATAAATCTTCTCATGCCAAATCACCGTATCTTAGTTTTGTGATATTTTTAGCCGTTTTGAGAATCATCATAAACAAAATGGGATATCTGTAAGAAAGATAGGTGAGACGGTCCGTTTCATTATTATATTCCTTGGTATATTTTAAATATCTCTTTGCGTTTGCAAGGTTTCTGTAGGAAACCCACCATTTCCTTATTCTCCATATTTTAAACTGTTCTGTTTTGGGAACATCAAAGTCATAAGCTACCACATTTTGATAGTAGGTAAGTGAATCTTTAGAATAACCTGTTTCTAACAGTGCATGGTAATAGGCATTACTCATTAACTGGTTAGGGAATAAGATTTCTACATGCATCTGTAACTCCCTGCTTTTACTGCACATACCTACTTTAAAAGCTGTTAACCACCAGTGTTTTTCCAAACGCTTAATGAAAGGTTTTCCTTTTCTGTATAAATCGAAGTAAATATAAAATCCCGTTTTTTCATCAACGGCGTAAAAAAGAGTCTTCTCCACACCGCCTGCATCTGCAACTTCCCTTTTTGAAGCTTCATATATTCCAACCTCAGCCCCTGTTGCAATACCATACTGTCCTTTCCAGGTTTCCACCAAATAGATTTTATCCGCGTATTCAAAATAAACAGGTTCACAATCTATCAGCATCCGAAGCGCCGGGGCCATCTTATCATACAAAGTACAATACCCCATTCCTTTTTGCCATGCATCATGTATGGAGTAAAAATAGTCATCCCTTTCATTCAATGCAAATCCCAGAGTTCCTGCCACCTTGTTAATCCTATTTCTCTTTTCTTTGTAAGACAGTTCATTTACTTTGTAAGCGGCATATATCTTCCTTCCCATTCCATAGCTAACCGCCATGAGAATAAGAAGGAATATAACCACAGTAACATATACCATTGGATTCATTCTAACTAATACTCTATAGCTTCTTACTATAAAATATGCATATTAGTTTTCAAAGGAAACAGAAATATTTCCCATAGAGCACTCTAAATTAAAATCACTGTTACTATTGTTGTCTATCTTTTTATCAGAAGCAATACCGGAATAGCTCTTATTCCCCACAGTAACGTTACCCATAGCACATTCTACATCATAATTATGATCTTTTATCGAACCTTCCAAATCGTATGTCATATCACCCATGGCACACTCTGCATTAAGGTCTCCTACTATACTACCTTCATATTCAAAGCTTCCCATGCCGACTTCTACTTCCAAGTCTGTAATCAGACCATTGTTTACAACAATTTGCCCTGCGCCGATTTCCAAAGTAGCTGTCGTTACTGTCATACGCTCTATCTCTACCTTTCCCGCGCCAACTTCAAATTCTACCTTATCTGCATCAATACCATCCATTTCTGCGGTTCCGGCACCTAAAGAAACAATGACTGTATCAAAACTTGTTTCATATGGAAGGGTAAGGGTGATATCGGCTCCATCAAATCCATTCCATATCTCCTGTGCCTGTGCTATTACCAATGTATTATTTTCCACATAAAACTGTATATCGCCCACATTGTCGTATTCAATATTTACAGATTCCACATCCTTGTATTGAACTCTTATTTCACCACCGCCAACCATAAGCTTTAAATTGTCAAACTCATCCAAAGAAGCAATGCCTTCATGGCTTCCGCTTCCTGAATAAACGTCATACTGCTTATTCATATCTACATCATGGTAATGAAAGAAGGCGCCAAAATTCACATTTCCAAAGCTTAATTCACCATTACTAATCCATTGCATGGTTTTTCTGAATCCGCCGGACAATCCGCCAACAACAACAAGTATAAGTCCAAACGCAAAAAGAAAAGCTGCTATACTGAGTGCTATTTTTGTAAACTTTTTCATTTTACACCTCTCCTTTCTTACCTAATGCTTTTTTAATAAGAGAAGTTACTCCCTTAATGATTGCAGGAATTGCCACAAAGCCGATAGACAGTCCGCCAACTATGAATACCAGACCTAAAGCCAGTAACAAAAAGCTCACCCCAAAAAGGAATACACCACCCATTGGGAAGATTGCTGTTTTTGCAATGGCTGCACCTATAACTGCGATTCCTCCCACCATAATACCGCCACCGCCGACAGTCAATCCAAACGCAATCCCAATCAATGCGCCTGCCAGACTCATCCATAACGGAAATGTTACAATAATCAAAACCACAACCAAAGCAAGCGTTGCACCATCTCTATCATTATTCTGCGGTTGTTGATTTGTATATGTATGGTTCATATTAGGTGCATCCTGACTTGTATATGTGTGATTCACATTTTCGGTTCCAAAAGCATCCGCTTTAATGTTTTGTGCCACCTGTTCAGGACTTCCTAACTGCTCAATAACACCGGCTTCATTCTCAATGCCTGCATCATCAAAATAGTCATTATAATATTTTATCGCATCTGCTCTCTCTGCTTCCGAAATATCTGCTAAAAGCATTTCCAGCTGTTGCATAAATTCTATTCTGTTCATTGGAAACTTCCCCCTTCAAATAATGTTGTTACTTTGTCTGAATAACTCTTCCATTCCTGCCTGTACATATTTAACTTCTGCACTCCCGGAATAGTCAACTTGTAATAACGTCGATTTCTGCCTGCGCATTCCATATCGTATATTTCAAGACAACCGTCCTTTTGCAGTCTGCGAAGCACCGGATATAACGTTGACTCACTCAGTTCAATAATCTGCCTTACATCCTGAGTTATTCTGTAACCATATGTCCCTCGCTCATCCTGAGATACTACAGCCAGTACAATTGCATCTAATAATGCAGCTCCTGTATTAAATACCATCAGACCTCTCCTCTCTTTTCATCTATTCATTTCTATAATATTATTTTTTCACACAATATTATACAGCGTATAATATTCCTGATGTGGATACTATACACCGTATAATATTGTATGTCAACAATTATTTTTATATTGAGCCATGCGCATTTCGAAGCATGGCTCATTTTCGCGCAAAAAAGAAAGCCCTCCGGGTTATTCCGAAAGACCTTCCAAAAAGGGACAAATGAATGTATATTAGCAATTTAGTTTGTAAATATATATTAACACAATTTAGTGTTAACGGAATTGTAATATTCGCAATTTTTTTTGTCGATTTCGGTAGTTTTCAGAATTATTTTACTTGATAACCTTGTTTAATCTTGTTATAATTTACTACAGGTTACAAATTAAAGGGGGGGGTGCAAAGTATGATAACCATCGGTATCTGTGATGACAGTGAAATTGAGTTAATGATCCTTAACAATTTCATAGTTAAGTTTTTCGACGAGAAACAGTTGGATTATCGTATTCATTCCTTCAAAAGCGGTAAAGAGTTATTGTCTTTTTATGAGAAAAACCATTTGGATTTGCTCCTTTTAGATATTTACATGGACGACATTAACGGAATCGAAAGCGGTAAATCTATCCGGGCATTAGACTCCAAGGTGGAAATTATTTTTTGTACCGCTTCTTCGTCTCATGCTTTGGAAAGCTATGATATGCTTGCTTTCGGTTATTTGGTAAAACCTTTTGATACAAGTAAACTGAAACAGTTACTGGAAAAATTCATCGAGTCAAGACCTCATACAGAGCACAAGCATTTGGTTGTTAAGAGTAATTATAGTGACAGGGTAATTGATTATCACGAAATCGTCCACATTGAGTCTGACGACAAAGTTTTGTCCATTCACCTGATTAGCGGCGAGACTGTTAAGACATACGGGAAATTGAATGAAATTGAGAACCAGTTAAATTCAACCAAATTCTTACGTTGTCACCAAAGCTATATTATCAACATGGAACATATAAAAAACATTGTTGAAGAAGATTTCTTAACAGTAACAGGTTTGCTTGTTCCAATAAGAAAAAGAGAAAGCCGCAAAATCAGAGATATGTATCTGGAATATAAAAAGAATCAATAAGAAGTATTAAGAGGAAGTAACGAAAAGTCACTTCCTCTTTTTATTTGATTCACTATTTTTCATCAACAATATTTTGAATCCAGATTCCGCTTTTTACCATTAAAAATCCTATGGCACACTTGACCAAATCAATGAGCTGTACTGCTAAAAATAAGTATAAAATCGGGATTTCAGTATAATGTGCCAGCCCATACGCAAGAGGTATGGACACAACCCACATATATACGCTGTCAAATAAGAAGGTGATAAATGTTTTTCCTCCCGAACGTAAGGTAAAATACGTAGCATTCATATAAGCATGGATTGGCATGGTTAATGCAGCAATGACAATTAACATGGATGCAAGCTTGTGCACCTCAGGTTCCACATTATACAAATATGGGAAAAACCTTCCTCCAAGACTCATAATAATTGCTAACACCAAACAACAGGCAACCGCAAAAAATGTCATCTTATAAGCCGTATTCTTTGCTTCCTGCCTCTTCCCGGCTCCTAACATCTGACCAACCACTATAGAAATCGAACTTCCCAATGCCAAGAATACGATATTAAATAAATTGGCAATGGTATTGGAAATATTAAGTCCGGCAACTACTGCAAGACCTCTTACAGAATAACATTGTAACAGCATTGCCTGTCCTGCGGACCATAACCCCTCATTTACTAAAAGAGGCATACCCTTAACGGTTATTTTTAATGCAAGGTTTTTCGGAATTCTAAAGTTCTTATATGCTCCGACAACAAAAACATTCTTCTCTTTATGTCTATGAGTCCATATAAGAACAATCCCCAATTCCACAAATCTGGAAACTACCGTTGCAATAGCAGCTCCTTCTACCCCAAACTTTGGCGCACCAAATTTACCGAAAATCAAAATATAATTAAGCACTAAATTGACTGCAACAGCTGCCAACCCCGCCTTCATCGGAAGAACAGTCTCGCCGGTTTCCCTAAGGGTTCCCGCATAAACCTGTATTACGGCAAACGGAATTAATTCAATAAGCATAATCGTCAAATAGCTCTTAGCATATCTTGCTGTCGCTTCTAAATCACCGCTCTTACTTCCGTCATGAAGATATAAGGAAATCAAATCTTCACCAAAAATAATAAAGACAACATATGCTACTGCTACAATCACGCCCGAAATAACCATTTTATATCGGAAAGTATCTCTGACTCCCTCATGATTCTTTTGTCCAAAAAACTGTGCTCCGAAAACCCCCGCTCCGGATACCCCGCCGAATATACATAGATTAAAAACGAATAACAATTGATTTACAATTGCTACACCAGACATTTGATCCGTTCCCACACGGCCTACCATAATATTATCAAGCATTCCTACAAAATTGGTAATTCCGTTTTGTATCATAATCGGTACGGCTACACCCAACACCATTAAATAGAAAGCTTTATTACCTATTAATTTTTTCATATCAATCATCTCCCAAAGAAGGTTTTATCAAAATTCACCAACATAGTCAATCGTTAACATAATGAAGTTTTTCACTCATACTCACTTGTCACAAAAAAAATCTGCAAAAATGTGGATTACTTTTGGTTATTTTATGTGGATAAGTCCAAAAAGTGCCGAGAAATCCCCACTTTCCACATAGTTATCCACATTTTCTGACACTGTTTTTCCATGTCAGAAAATGTCTTTTTTTGTACTTTCATCGTGTGACACACGTGTCATATCGTTCTTTTTTGTCGAATTCACAGCCACTTGTCCCAGAATTTTGTCACATGGTTTCCTACTGTGTCTCCTGTAACAATTTCATAGCCTGTCCATTCACGCGGAAACATTTTCTGATACTGATATCCTGTAAAACGTTCATCCAACAAAGCAACAATCCCCACATCATCATGGGTTCTGATAACCCTTCCTGCCGCTTGTAAGACCTTGTTCATTCCCGGATACTTATATGCATAATCAAAGCCTGCCCCATCCTTCTCATCAAAGTATGATTTTAAAATCTCATTTTCGTAACACACTTGCGGAATCCCCGTTCCAACAATAATTGCTCCTATAAGAGAATCATTCTTTAGGTCAATCCCTTCACTGAACAATCCACCCATAACGCAGAATCCCACCAGAGAAGTTTCTTCTTCCATCTCAACTTCCATGTCAATTTGGGATTCAAGGTCACAGTCAAGATTCCCCTGAAACCGTCCCAAAAACACTTCTCTGTCCTGTTCGGACATATTACTTTCCTGAACAATACATTCCACCCGCTCTGATCCAAAATAGTCCAAATAAACTTCAAGCACATTTTTAAGAAAAGAATGGGATGGGAAAAAGACCATATAGTTACCAAATCTCTGATTCACAATGGCATCAATATACCGTGCGATAGAATAGTACTCACTCTTTCCACGTCTTGAATATTTACTCGTTACGTCACTTGCTATAAAAAGACCTCTCTTTTGGGGATTAAAGGTAGACTCTGCATACACTTCATAGTCCGTTTCTTCTCCTCCCAACAGTTTTTTATAATACTGAATCGGCAGCAATGTGGCAGAAAACAAAACAGAGCTTCTTCCTCTCAGCATACACTGCTGTAAATTACGGGAGGGATCCACATTATAAAGCCTCAATGCAAAATAACCATTTTCTAACATTTCACTGTATACCACATAATGGTCATCCATTAAATCATTGATTAACAAAAAATGTGATACTTCAAAATAAAATTCTAAAATCTTCTTTCTGAGTTCACCATCTTCATGATCTTCCAGATAACTTTCCATCATTGCTGAAAGTCTGCTTAACTGCATAACAAAAGAGTCTATCGGCACATCCACCTGATAGCCGTTACACATACGCTTCATGCCCAACATTTCTTTATTACATTTTTCTAATTGTTTTGCCATTCTGGAGTCAGCTTCCTTCACCGCTCTTTTTAACTCCATAAAGTCCTCTTTGCACAAAACGGCACTATACATATTCCTTCCGCGGTCCAAAAGATTATGTGCCTCGTCAATTAAAAATATATAATCCTTACTTTCGCCCTCCGAAAAAAAGCGTTTTAAATACACATGGGGATCAAACAAATAATTGTAATCGCAAATAATACCATCTGAAAACAGACTGACATCCAAGCTGAATTCAAATGGGCAAACCTGATGCTTTCTTGCATATTCTTCAATGACTTCCCTTGAAAAGCTCTCTTCATGGGTAATTAAATCATATATGGCATCATTAATTCTGTCATAATGCCCCAATGCATACGGACAATGAAACGGATTACATTCCGTTTCTTCCTGAAAACATATCTTATCCTTCGCTGTAAGAATAATACTCTTAAACTTAAGTCCCTTACGACGCAACAGCTGAATCGTATCATCTGCTACAGTTCTGGTAATGGTTTTTGCAGTAAGATAAAAGAGCTTGTCTGCAAGCCCTACTCCCATGGCCTTTAAAGAAGGAAATACCGTAGAAATGGTCTTTCCTACTCCTGTTGGTGCCTCAATAAACAACTTCTTTTTGTGATAAATAGTCTGATAAGCATATGTTACCAGCTCCTTCTGCCCTTCTCTGTACTCAAAAGGGAATTCCATTTCCTGTAATGATTGCTGCCTGATTAAATTCCAATCATACTGCAAATCAGTCCAAACCAGATATTTTTTAACCAAGTCAGTAAACCACTGTTCTAAATATTCAAAGGAATAAGAGCTTTCAAAATACTTAATCTGATCTGTATCTTCCAGATTGCAATAAGTAACCCTTACTCCCATCTGGGATAATTCCTGCTCACTAGCATAAATATATGCATAGCACATAGCCTGGGCAAGATGAACCTCCACCGGCTCCTTAATCTTCATTAAGTCACGGTAAGTCCCCTTAATCTCATCTATTTCGTACTGTCCGTCACCCAAATCAATAATCCCGTCAGCACGTCCTTCAATCTTTAAGTCATATCTGTCTGTGGAAATTACTTTCTTAAGAGAAACTTCAGCCCGATAATTAACTCCCATCCGGGATTGTATTTTCCTATGGGCTTTACCGCCCTCGAGCATGGCATTGTCCGCAGATACCGTTCTTCGATTGTCAATATTCCCGGAACGCAAAATAAACTCCACCAGATTTCTGACCGAAACCGAAATCAACATAACCATGCTCCTTTCATAGTAATTTAATACACTGTTTGTATTTCAAAAAAAAAACTCCCGGCAAAGATAGCGTACACCATCTTCTACAGGGAGTCAATTTATCCAATCTCTAAAACTTATTAACATGCACATGAAAAACTCTTAAGACATGCTTCAAACGCTTCATTGTATCCGCAATATCTGATTGTAAGCATTTGGTTAAAGTCCAAACCCAATACGCCCACGATAGACTTAGCATCCACAACATAGCGGTTATACGAAATATCAATATCAAAATCACACTGCGAAGCCGCTGCTACAAATCTCTTTACCTCATCCGGTCTTAACTTAATCTTACGTTCCACTGTTTGGTTCATACTCTCTACTTCCTTTCATTTCAAAAGCTCCCACTATTTCCCAAAAGAACCATGATTAAAATATAGCGTGTTTTTCCAAAAAGTAAAGTGGTTTTTTGCATTTTGCGCAATTTCAACGAAATTTTTCTAAACTCACTCTCTGATTAAGACATTTTAACGAAACTCTGTCATATATGGTCTGAAACGAAGGGGAAGCATATTCAGTTGCAACTTCTCATTTGTTCTGGATTCGATTGCAATCGTCCTTACAAAGCTTTTGAACAATTCCTGCATTCTTCCCTCGCCTTCACTTACCCTTACTTCTGTTCTGTCGTCCATGTCCTGTTCCCGTACTAAAAACCACTGACCTTTTGCAGGGTGTATAGCATAGATATCACGTTTTTCATCGTAAATCACAAAGTTTTCTAACGGGAACCTGTCCGAAAAATGCGGCATCAGTCTGGAAATAATATTATTCTTAGGTGCAATGGCAGCATATAAAATACCACCCTCCAATTCCTCAAATCTTAAAAAACCATACATATGATGAATTTCCACCCATACATTGCGTGATAATTCAAAAACCTTTCTTACAGAATCATTCTGTAAATAGGACATGACATTACGACCTTTCCCATTTAATGCTTCTACTACAGTGTGATAAACCGCATTCCCCCGTTCCGTATCTTCACTTGCCAATGCATTATGCAAATCGTAAACCACTTCATCTCCCAACATTCTCCTAAGGCTCCTGCTTACTTTCACCGCCTTTTCTTCATCCGCCTTAATCTCAATATATTCAGAAAACAGTCGGAAGTTCTCTTCTCCACCGGTCTCAATAATCACATCATCATGTGACAATTTCCTTTCGTATGCCTCATAAATCCCCGTCAATATTCCTTCAAAGCTATCCTCACAAACCAATATCGTCTGCATATAGTCCCTCCTGTCACTTCGTATTAAAACTGACCGTATAACGCCAAATTACCGTCAACGATATCCGGTTTCGGATTAAAACGGACATCATCAAACAATGAAATCTGCGTAAAAGTCATTCCATCCTGTGAAAATGGCAATTTCTCATGTAACCCCAACAATTGCCGGCTGATATAGTCTTCTTCTATCTTAGTCCGATACATCATTCTTCCGTTACAGGTAATAAAGTATAGTGCCCTTTTTAATACAACACCTATCTTCTTTAAATGTTCAAAAGTCAGATTACCGTTTCTCCTGGCATTTACAATACGCTTAGCGCTCTTTACTCCAATCCCCGGCACCCTGAGAATCATCTCATAAGGAGCCCTATTCATCTCTACGGGAAAATACTCCAAATGTCTCAATGCCCAATCGCATTTCGGATCAAAGTGAACATTAAAATTAGGCTTATCCTCACTTAATAATTCACCTGCCTCAAATCCGTAGAAACGTAAAAGCCAATCTGCCTGATATAATCTGTGTTCCCGAAGTAATGGCGGTCCTCCGGGAATTGCCGGCAATTCCTTATCGTCATTCACATGTACAAATGCAGAATAAAATACCCTCTTTAAATCAAACTTTTTATAGAGTTGTTCGGATACATTCATAATCTGATAGTCCGTCTCTCCCGTAGCACCGATAATCATCTGGGTAGACTGTCCTGCCGCAACAAACTTAGGCGCATTCCTATATAAGACCAAATCATTCTTATTCTCTTTAATCCCGTTTTGAATCTGTCTCATGGGCGTTAAGATATTCTTCCGGTGTTTATTCGGCGCAAGCTTCTTAAGTCCCTCCGCCGTAGGAAGTTCCAAGTTAATACTCATTCTGTCAACCAACAGGCCCAATTGTTCAATAATCTTCGGATCCGCTCCCGGAATTGCCTTCACATGAATGTAACCTTCAAAACGATAAAATGTACGCAACTTATAGATTGCCTGATAAATCAGTTCCATGGTATAGGTAGGACTCACCAAAATACCGGAACTTAAAAACAATCCTTCTATGTAATTCCTTCGGTAAAAACCGATGGTTAACTCACAAATCTCATCAGGAGTAAATGCAGCTCTGGGTACATCATTCGAAACCCGGTTAATACAATACTTACAATCATAAATACACTCATTAGTAAACAAAATCTTCAATAAGGAAATGCATCTGCCATCCGCACTGAAGCTATGACAAATACCGGCTTTGATAGCATTCCCCATACCATTGCCGCTTCCCTTCCTGTCAACACCGCTACTGGTACAGGCCACATCATATTTGGCCGCATCCGTAAGAATTTCTAACTTCTCCATAAGTGTTTTTTCCTGACTTCTCAGATATTGCATAACCAATCCCCCGCAAACCTTATTTCGAACATTTGTTCTTATTTAGAATATCATACATACGTTCGATTGTAAAGTGCAAATTCGGTCTATATTTACACATATTTACAGAATAATAGCGAAAAAAAATGGTTGCCGCTTTTGCGACAACCATTTTCATGTCAGAATAATATAAATTAATAGCTTCCCATATCAGCAGACTTGTCTGCAGTTACGTCTTCACCAAATTTATAATCATTGCCCGGTAAAATTGCATTTAATACAATGCCTGCAAGTGCTGCCAATGCAAGACTTGTTAATGTAATATCTGTTCCTGCAATACTAAAGGTAACGCCACTCTTAAATCCAAGACCGCATACCATAATTACCGCTGCAATAATAAGATTACGTGATTTTGTAAAGTCAACTCTGTTTTCTACAACGTTTCTGACACCTACTGCTGAAATCATACCATAAAGGATAAATGATACACCACCTACAACTGAGGAAGGCATAGCACCAATCACACCTGCGAAAATAGGACTGAAAGAAAGAACAATTGCATAAAGAGCAGCAAGGCGTACTACCTTCGGATCATATACCTTACTTAATGCAAGTACACCGGTATTCTCTCCATAAGTTGTATTTGCAGGTCCACCAAACATTGCAGCAAGTGCAGTTGCACATCCATCACCCATTAAACTTCTGTGAAGCCCCGGATCACTGATAAAATTTTTGCCGCATGTTGCAGAAATAGCTGACATATCACCTACATGTTCCATAATGGTTGCAACGGCAATCGGTGCCATTACAAGAATTGCATTAATATCAAATTTTGCCAAAGTAAACTGCTGAAGACCCACAACATCTGCTGAGGTAATCTGAGCAAAATCAACTAATTTCGGTCCGCCGCAGAGTGTTACGATAACAGCTGCACCATAAGAAACTAAAACACCTAATAAAATAGGAATAATCTTAATCATGCCTTTACCGAAAATATTACATACAATAATCACTGCAATCGCCAATAAAGCAATCGGCCAGCATGTAGAAGCACTATCCACTGCAGTTGGTGCAAGATTCAAACCGATAAGAATAATAATCGGACCTGTTACTACCGGAGGAAGGAATCGCATAACACGATTAACTCCACACACTTTAATAATAATTGCTATTACAAAATACAACAAACCGGCAATGACAATACCACCTAATGCATAAGCAAGCTTATCTTCCTGTGAATAAGTCGCATAAGCCGGAAGTGCTGATACTGCCGAAAATCCTCCAAGGAACGCAAAAGACGAACCAAGGAACGCCGGAACCTTAAACTTAGTAAATACATGGAATAACAAAGTACCAATACCTGCAAACAACAAGGTTGTCTGGATACTAAGCGGAAGATTAGCTCCCGTTGCATCATTTACAATAATCGGCACCAGTATTGTTGCACCAAACATAGCAAACATATGCTGTAAACCTAAGATTAACATTCTTCCGATTCCTAATTTACTGGCATCATACACTGCCTCGGAACCGATTTTGACTTTTTCGTCACTCATTTTAAAAGTACCTCCCCTAAATATAGTATAAAATGGTATTTATATACCCAACATCTATGATAACTGAATCGATTGTGGTTTGCAACGAAATAATATTATAATTGCATTTTTTCGTCAAATTGAATAAACTATACTATATACAAATGTGTAATTTTTCGGTTGACACCGCAAGGAAAGGAACTCTATGAAAGAAAAACTCTATACCATTCCCTTAAATGATGCCATGATGGCAAATGACGAATGCCCTTTCTGCTTTGTAGAACGTAAAGTAGAACAGGACTTAATGGATTTTGTATTAGGTTCAGCTGCTTCATATATGGAAAGTGATGTGCGCGACGCCACAGACCGGGCAGGATTCTGTCGCGCCCATTTCAAAAAAATGTTTGATTATGGTAACACACTCGGCAACGCATGGATTTTAAAAACCCACCTGATGCGCTTAAATCAGGAAATGGCTCAGGAGTTTAAAAAATATTCTCCGGCAAGAAGCGGCGGTGGATTATTTAAACCAAAATCCTCTGAGGGATGCGCCAACTCCATAAGTGCATGGATAGAAGAAAAAGAAAAATCCTGCTATATCTGCAACCAGTTTAATGATACATTCAACCGCTATATGGATACTTTCTTTATCATGTACCGAAAGGACGAAGATTTCCGCGAAATGGTAAGAAAAAGTAAAGGCTTCTGCCTGTCCCATTTCGGTCATTTATGCGAATACGGCCAACGCCATCTTAGCGAAAAGGAACGTGCTTCTTTCTATCCGGAATTATTTAAGCTTATGGAAGCAAACATGGACCGTATCTTTGAAGATGTGGCTTGGATGGTCGAAAAATTTGATTACAGAAATAAAGATGCCGATTGGAAAAACTCAAAGGACTCCATTCAGCGCGCCATGCAAAAATTAAAGGGCGGCTATCCTGCTGACCAACCATATAAGTCAAAAAAATAACCAAAAAAGCTTTCCTTTCGCACTAGCGATAGGAAAGCTTCTTTAATGTCTGTAAATAATCTGAAATTAATTTGTAATATTTTTCTGCATCAAATACTTCTTCATTAAACTGCTCTTTTAATAAACCGTTAATCGTAAGCTCCGTCATCTTCTTAACCTTCGGTGCCGCTTTAGGCTCCACAAACAGGGAATCGTCCACCTGAACAAAAAATGACTGGGAATACTCAGCAAACGCTGCTATTTTGTCAAAAAGGTCAACGCTAAGCTCTGCTCCCTGTTCTAAGACTGAATTAGTCAAGAAAAGCTGCATATAGGGATAATTCTTCATAACCTGAGCTCTTACGCCCAATAACTGAAGCCAGATTTCAAAATAATCCGTCCCCTTGTTGGTCGCTAACATACTCTGCTCTAACATCATGTACTTGGCACTGTAATCAAAAAGGAATTCATACAATCCCTGCTTACTGATAAAATAATGAAACAACAATCCTTTACTGATTCCTGCTTCCTTAACTATTTCATCGGTACTTGCTCTTTTATATCCGTTTTCAGCAAACACTTTCAGTGCTGCATTAATAATTCTATCCTGTTTTTCCTTCTTTAAATCAAAAAACTTTTCATTCATGTCAGGTTTCCTCCACTCTCTTGACCTGACCGGTCGAAGAATATAATAACATACCAAAACCTTGACTTCAATGGATTTTAAAAACTAGTAATAAACTTTTTTCAATCCACAATATCTTGTGTTGAAATTTTCTAACAAAAGGGTTACAATGGTATAAAAGAAGCACAATTGAAAGGAGACTCCCATGGCTAAAAAATTTGGAAAATTTTTATTTGCGACAGCAATTGTAACAGCTGCTGCCGGTGCGTATATGTACCTTAAGAAAAAAGTTGTTGATGATGATTTTGATGAATTTGATGATGATGATTTTGATGATGATTCTGATGCAGTAGATGACTCTGATGCGGATCGTTCTTACGTTTCTCTTGACCTCGATTCAGCAAAACAGGAAGCTTCAGAGGAAGCTCCCGAAACAGCAGGTGAAGCACCTGCATCATCACAGACAGAAGAATACTTCGATGATGAAGATCCTTCCATGGATGCAATGTAATAATAAAAATTATGGCGACAAGAAACTTGTCGCCATTCTTTTTTATCTTCTCATTTTTTGTTCTTTAATCTTTGCCATAAGGAGTTCTTTTAACTCTCTTGCTTTATCCTTCATTCTCGGATTAGCTGTTGTAGACACCAAAATTCCCGCCACAAGCTTAGATGCCATATCAAACTGTTCAAAACGCATTGCAGTAACGGCAATGAGATAATCCACTGTAGCCTCATCCATACCGCACATAGGATATCCCTCTGTCTGTCTTGCGGCTAAAAAGCCCTCTAATGCATTCTTCAAAAAATCATTTTCCGCTGCCAGACATTCCTGTTTCTTTTTGGCATAATCCGGAGCTTTTGCATCCAGGTTCTCAGCCTGTCCTCTGATTAACCATGCTGCTTTCAAACAGATATAGGCCTTTTCGCTTGGTTTTGCCTGCTTTACAATAGCATTTGCCAAGGTTAACTTATATCTTTCCACCGCTTCTTCATAAGTGTATATTTCTTTTGTATCCGGCTGCGCCTTAAAAGATTTTGAAATCACTTCCTGAATCCTTTTTGCCTGAGGTGCTGTAATAAACTTAAAGTAACGGCTCAGTGCTGTGTATCCGCAATGTGGACATGAAATAATATCATATTTTAGCATATCCACATTTTCATATTTTGGTCTTAAATCCAAATCTGTTCCTATCAGCTTTGCTTTTCCGATTTTAACAGTCTTCGCTTTAAACTCTTTATCACAAATAGAACACGTATAAGACTTTTCAAACAAAAAATCCTGCTCCACAGGTTCTGCCACTGCTGCTTTTTCCTGTTTTGCCTTTTCTGCCTCGCTCTCATACAAATCCAATTTTTCCAGATTTCCCAATCCAAATTGTTCTAACCCCGATAGTAATCCTGCCACAACATACCTCCATCTGCTTTTGCCTTATTTAGGAAGTACAAAAGAACTCTTCAATGAAACGATTCTATTGAAAACCAGTTCATTCTCCTTTGTATCCTTATAATCCACATTAAAGAATCCCTGTCTTACAAACTGGAAGCTTTCATAAGGCTTCGCATCCTTAAGACTTGGTTCCAGATAACACTCTTTCACCACTAATGAATTCGGATTTAAGTTCAAGCTTCCATCTTCATTATAAACGCCCTTCTCTTCGTCAATAATGTTTTCGTATAAACGTACTTCAGCTTTGATTGCCTCCGGTGCAGAAACCCAATGGATGGTTCCCTTCACTTTTCTGGCATTAAATCCCGAACCGCTTCTGGTCTCCGGATCGTAAGTACAGTGTACTTCAGTGATATTACCATTTTCATCTTTAACGCATCCTGTACAAGTTACAAAATACGCATTCATCAAACGTACTTCATTACCCGGGAACAATCTGAAATATTTTTTCGGAGGTTCTTCCATAAAGTCATCACGTTCAATGTATAACTCTTTTGTAAACGGAACCTGTCTGGTTCCAAGTGCCTCATTTTCCAAATTGTTAGGAACTTCAAAATATTCCACCTGACCTTCAGGATAATTATCAATCACTAACTTAACCGGATCAATAATTGCCATTACACGGGGACGTTTTAATTTTAAATCTTCCCTGATGCAATACTCAAGCATTGCGTATTCAGCAGAAGAATTACTCTTAGAAACTCCGCATAAATCAACAAACATCTTAATGGATTCCGGTGTAAAGCCTCTTCTTCTTAAAGCGGCAATGGATACTAATCTTGGATCATCCCAGCCATCTACAATGCCGTCTTCTACAAGCTTTTTAATATATCTCTTACCTGTTACAACATTGGTAAGATACATCTTTGCAAACTCAATCTGGCGAGGTGGTCTTTCATATTCTAATTCTCTTACCACCCAATCATATAATGGTCTGTGGTCTTCGAATTCCAATGTACAAATAGAATGTGTAATTCCTTCAATAGCATCTTCAATGGGATGCGCAAAATCATACATCGGATAAATACACCATGTGTCGCCTGTATTATGATGAGACATATGTGCAACCCTGTAAATAATCGGGTCACGCATATTCATGTTCGGTGAAGCCATGTCGATTTTAGCACGGAGAACCTTTTCCCCATCCTTATATACGCCATTCTTCATATTCTCGAACAACTCTAAATTTTCCTCAATAGTTCTGTCACGATACGGACTGTTTTTTCCGGGCTCAGTTAAGGTACCTCTGTACTCTCTGATTTCTTCAGGGCTTAAGTCACACACATATGCCTTTCCCTTTTTAATGAGTTTTACAGCTCCTTCGTACATCTGTCCGAAATAATCAGATGCATAAAACAGTCTGTCTTCAAAGTCAGCTCCCAACCACTCTACATCCCTGCGGATTGACTCTACAAATTCAATCTTTTCTTTTGTGGGGTTGGTATCATCAAAACGCATGTTAAACTTGCCGTTATACTTCTTGGCAAGGCCGTAATTTAAAAGAATACTCTTAGCATGTCCAATATGAAGATATCCGTTTGGTTCCGGTGGAAATCTGGTTCGAACCGTCTCGTAAACTCCCTCTGCTAAATCTTTTTCAATTTCCTGTTCAATGAAGTTTTTTGAAACAACCTCCTGAACTTCAGTTACTTTCATATTGTCTTCCATAATTACATAAGCACTAGCCAGTTGTTTCCAACTGGCTAGCATCCTCCTAAATAAAATACTGATTAACCGATTAAGGCTTTAATCTTTTCTGATTCGTCCTTAGTCAATTTACGAACATCCATCATATTTTCAACAATGCGGCTTGCATCATTTTCACAATAGAATTCCACGTAATTACCAATTACGATAGTCGCATACTCTTTCTTAGAAACCTTCGGATAGTAAATAAATAATCTACCCTTACGTACCATGTCAAGATAGCCTTTTCTTACTAATCTTGCTAAAAATGTTGAAACTGTCTGAGGTTTCCATGTTCTGTCAAATGCTGTATTCACTGCATCTACGATTCCCGGTAATGATAACTCTTCTGTAGTATCCCACAAAATCTTCATTACTAATAATTCGCAATCTGTAATATTTTCGCCCTTCATACTAATCCTCTCTCTTTCCTACTGAATTTTGTTCGGCTCCGCCTCCAAACAAGGTAATTATACAATATAAACCCAAAATATGCCATAGGTTTTTCGAATTTTAACGAAATTTATAGAACATATTTTTCATTAAACTTCTCTTTGGTAATAGGTCTGTCAAAATAGTATCCCTGTACCATTCTTACCTGCATACCCTCTAACACTTTATATTGCTCTTTTGTCTCAATTCCTTCCACACAAAGGCTTACGCCAAGTGTGCTTGCAAGCTCACCTACCATCTTAACAAACGACTGGGAATAAGCATCTTCCGCAAGGTCTGTTACAAAGCTTTGATCTACCTTTATTACATCAAAAGGAATTTCCCTGATGTGATTTAAAGATGAGTATCCGGTTCCAAAATCATCCAGTGCAATGCGGACACCCAAAAGCTTAATCCGATATAAAATATCTTTCATTCGTTCCATATCGTTAATTGCAAGACTTTCCGTTACCTCAAGAGTAAGGTTACGCGGGTTAATTCCCGTCTCAACAATTACCTTTTCAACGGTTTCTGCAATATCATTCTGCAAAAGCTGTACAACCGAAAGATTGACATTCACTTTGAAATTAGGCTTTCCGTTATCGTTCCAGTACTTACAGGTTTTACAAGCTTCCTGTAATACATAATTACCAATGGGATTAATCAGTCCTAAATATTCTGCAAGGGGAATAAAATCCGAAGGCGGAATAAATCCTAATTCCTGGGAATTCCATCGTATCAGGGCTTCAGCACCGGTACATGGAGTATCCTCTTTAGAAATATCAATAATAGGCTGATAGAATACTTCAAATTCCTTATATCCCTGCGCCGTCGCATCGCGCATATTTTTTTCCATATCCAAACGCTTATAAGATGTGGAATTAATACGGCTTGAATACTCAGCCACACGGTTCTTACCTGCTTTTTTCGCCTCGTACATGGCAATGTCGGCTTTCTTGATTAAATCCTGAACATTATCGCCTGCTGTGGGGAATTCAACCACACCCATACTCATGGTACAGTAATAGTCTGAATCCTTTAAGAACCATGGTTTTTCAAAAATATGTTTAATCTCATCAATAATTAATGAAGCACGAAGGAAAGAAGACGGCGGAATAATAATAACAAATTCATCGCCACCCATTCTGTAACAGGTCTTTTGAATTCCTTCGATACGCTGGACACTGTGTGCAATAGCCTTTAACAAAGCATCACCATATTGGTGTCCCAAACCATCATTAATATGTTTAAAGTCATCCAAATCAAGGTACAGAAGTGCTCCTGTGCGCTTTTCATTTTTCGCTTCATCAATATGGCACGCCAAATCCCTCTCACAACACATACGGTTAAATAAACCGGTCAGGAAATCGGTATATGCCAACTGTTCAATTTTTCTTTGATAAACCTTCTTATCCGTAATATCGTATGCTGTATAAAGGGTTGCCGGTCTTGCATCCACCCACTTAATCCCTGTAATGTGAACATCAAACCATTGATTCGTCGCACGGTAATACAATTCATGATGATTCTGTAATGAATCTGCAGGTCTGCTTTCAATTAACAACTTCTTAATGGTTCCTGCATTCAACTCTTCAGCAAACACGCTCTTCATCAACTTGTTAGAAAAAAGAATCTTTCCGTTACGTTCATCTTCCACTACGACTGCTGCGCCAATATTGTCTAATATAGCCTCTAGTGAAGAATAGGCACTCATTAAGGAATTCTTCTGAATTCTTTTCCACATAACACTTTGAATCACCTTTACGGCATCATTCATAAATTTGATTTCATCCACCGTAAAGCTTCTGTGTTTCTTACATTCGTTAAATGTGGCATACATTGCTATTTTCTGATTAATTAATATAGGAATTGCAGCAAATGAAAGAACATGTCTTTCCTTTAAAATATCCCGCTCTTCCGGCAAAATATTACCATCTGCAGAAATAACATACGTTTTGTCGTGTTTAAGAATTGACGGTCTTGTCAGATTTTTAGTCTGGTCAAAACAAGAAACAATTCCCTGGTTACATACCTCTGACAATAAATCTACCGTAGTCCCGTTCCCACTTAAACGAAACACCTGAGCACTACTGATATCCATATGATTGACCACAGAAGTCAAAACGTCCCTGGTCACTTCCTCCATAGTACTCTCACTATCCAACATCTGAACAATCTGAGTCATGGCCTCTACCCGTTTCAAGGTAACCCCCATACTCTCCTGACTGCTCTTTATTTGCATAGCCTCATTATTGGCAAACTCATATTGAAACTTATTTTGAATAATCTGATTGGTAACTTCTCTTACAAGATCAACAACCTGTAAAAATCGGTTTTCCGCAATGGTTTTAGATATTCCCCGAAGAACATTGCCGCCGTCCTTCTCATCTCTTGCAGGAAGCACAGCACATAACAGCCAGTTCAAATACGGAACTCCGTCAACACGTACCGATATGGCTGCAATTCGCACATTTTCATAAGCTGTTCTTTCAACAATCTGTTCTTCCAAAGCGTTAGAAGTGACACGTTTATACGCATTGTAAAATGTATCCATTCCAACCTTTTCAAAAATAATTGACACTTCTTCTTTTGTACCTGACATTTCTGTCAGCATCTTTCCATCTTCATCCATAGCAAATGCAAAAATGTTCTCTAAGGCGCAAAAATCCTCTTGCAACCTCTTTAGTGTCTCTTTGCCAATAACTGTTTTCATTGGCATTTCTCTAATGACATACTTGTCCCTATCTGCCACTTCCATGTGACCCTCCACATTTGTCCCTTAAATAAAATGAGTCTTTTATGGTAAACCAAACTCACTCTTCATTGTACATTATTCTTGTACTAATTGCAATACAATCCGTCAGTAATTTATCGCGTCAAAGTCATAAAGAAATATGCTTAAAGAATAAAAAAGTTGCATGATTTTGATTCATGCAACTTTTCATTATTTTATAAATCATTACTACTATAGTTAGGCGCCTCTTTTGTGATATGAATATCATGTGGATGGCTTTCTTTTAAGGAAGCAGCTGAGATCTTAACAAATCTGCCTTTTTCTTTTAAATCTTCAATTGTAGAACATCCGCAGTATCCCATTCCTGAACGTAAACCGCCAAGTAACTGGAAGATGGTATCTTCTACAGTTCCCTTATATGCAACACGTCCTTCCACGCCTTCCGGAACTAACTTCTTAGCATTTTCCTGGAAGTAACGGTCCTTACTACCATTTTCCATAGCAGCAATAGAACCCATTCCACGGTATACTTTATATTTTCTTCCCTGATATAATTCAAAGGTTCCCGGGCTTTCATCGCAACCGGCAAACATACTTCCCATCATACACATGCTACCACCTGCAGCAATAGCCTTTGTAATATCACCGGAATACTTAATACCGCCGTCTGCAATAATCGGAATACCATATTCTTTTGCCACTGCATAGCAGTCCATGATTGCAGAAATCTGTGGAACACCGATACCTGCAACAACACGTGTTGTACAAATAGAACCCGGTCCGATACCAACCTTAACAGCATCTGCTCCGGCTTCAATTAATGCTTTGGTAGCTTCACCTGTTGCCACATTACCTGCAATTACCTGAATTTCCGGGTAAGCTTCTTTAATCATCTTAACGCATCTTAATACGTTTTCTGAATGACCATGTGCACTGTCAAGAACAATAACATCAACCTTTGCATCTGCAAGGGCTTTTACTCTGTCTAATACGTTTGCTGAAATACCTACTGCTGCACCGCAAAGAAGTCTTCCCTGTGCATCCTTTGCAGCAAGAGGATATTTAATTGTCTTTTCAATATCTTTAATTGTAATAAGACCTGCAAGATTAAAATCATCATCAACGATAGGAAGCTTTTCCTTTCTTGCCTTAGCAAGAATCTGTTTTGCTTCATCTAAGGTAATACCAACCTTAGCTGTAATCAGTCCTTCGCTTGTCATAGACTCTTTAATTTTCTTAGTAAAATCTGTTTCAAACTTAAGGTCACGGTTGGTAATGATACCTACTAATTTTTTACCTTCTGTAATCGGCACACCTGAAATTCTAAACTTAGCCATCAGTGCATCTGCATCTGCAAGTGTGTGTTCAGGAGTTAAGGAAAAAGGATCTGTAATAACTCCGTTCTCAGAACGTTTTACCTTATCTACTTCTTCTGCCTGCGCTTCAATCGACATATTTTTATGGATGATACCGATACCACCCTGACGAGCCATGGCAATTGCCATTCTGTGCTCTGTAACAGTATCCATTCCCGCACTCATCAAAGGAATATTTAACTTAATCTTCTTAGTAAGATAAGTTGTTAAATCTACCTGATTCGGAACAACTTGTGAATACGCAGGAACCAGCAATACATCATCAAATGTAATACCTTCGCCAATAATCTGACCCATTTCTTTTGCCTCCTTAGAATATATTAACAGTGAATTTACCACAAAAGATTTTTTATGTCAATCACCAAATTATACTTTTTAATCCACAAATACTTTTCTTGGTGCAACATTCCTAATTGCCTTAACCATTTCTTCATTTGGCTCAAAAATAATTTTCTTACCGCCATCATAAAACATCATATATCTTTTATCAGGCTGATTGATAATTCCTGTACTGTAATCCACCACTTTTCCCGGGCGGTTACGGTAAGAATCCATATGATGAGAACAAATGGGTGCCATAATTTCCACTCTCTCAATATCGATTTTTTCGATTCTCTTTCTTCTTGCCTGATTGGTAATTCTGTCTACGGTAATCTCTTTATCAAGGTAGCAGTATTCAAATTCAATACGTCCCCTTGCATGTACAATATAGTAAATAAAGCCGAAAATCAAAGCACCGAACAACATTAACGAAAATCCCATGAATCCGATTAATGCAAATCCAATGGTAAGTCCAAGGAAAATACAGCTTAATATTGTATCAATCACTCTGTTCTTTCTTTTTACTAAACATTCAACGTATGTATCACTCATGTTTATATCCTCTCTCTTCATTCATGTATATTTTATCTTATTACAAAGCCTCTTTTTATTCAAGCGACTATCTGCTTTTTTTAGAATATACCTGAATTTTTTATAATTATTGTGCCTGTGTAGCCTGAGTCGGTGTAAAGTCACTTCCCTCATTGGCATGGGACTGCCTAATCAGTTCCTGTTCTTGATTCCATTCTTTTTTCTGTGCTTCTGACATCTCAGTTCCGTCCGTATTATAACCGGCCGCTGCCATACGGTTGGTAACCGCATCCGGAATCACTTTTTCTTTGTCATCAAACAAATCTTCAATATATTGATAATAATCGTACTCAAGGATATTTTCGGCAACCTTAAATCTGGTTCTAACCGTACTCTTTACACTGGATATATAATCATCACCAACCTGTTCCTCCGTAAGCATGGTAATTTCACCATTTTTTGCATTGTACATGCATTTGTCTGTGATAAAGCTTCTGTTATTAAACATAACAAGTCCGCCTACACTTGATAAAATATCCCTGCCCACAATTAGTCTGGAGTCATATTCCAGTCCTAAAAGATTAGATACTGTAGGTAAAATATCAAGACTTGAGCATACTTTATCTACATGCACCGGCTCCTTCATGGATGCCGACCAGATAATCAAAGTATTTTCAAACCATTCAAAATTATCTTCTAATTCATATCCGGCAAGTTCGTCACAAACATCTTTATTGTCATAAGGTACATGGTCCGGAGCAATTACAATTAATGTATTATCAGCCAAGCCCTTTTCTTCCAACAGCTCATTCAAACGTGTCACTGCTTTTTCAAGCTCATACTGACAGGCAAGATATGCCTGGGTTGTTTCAGAATAACCTCTGTCTTCAAAGAGCGACTTATTCCTGATAGACATTGCATTGCCAACAAAATTATACTGCACATGACCGCTTACCGACAGATAATACACATGGAAAGGATCCGAGGTACAGTAGTCATCAAAGGTTGTAGCAATCATATAATCATCTGACTGTGGCCACAGCTTATTACCGCGTTTGTTGTATTCCGGTTCCCAGCCGTTCCCTACTCCCATCCATGTATATCCCATATTGGTATGGGACATATCTCTTCCGTAATAGGTGTAGGAGTTATTATGATACCCAACAGTAGCATATCCCAGACCGGATAACTGGGTTCCTAAGGTAAGCCTCATGCTGTTTTCACGTTTTCCGGTTTCTTTTAAGCTTAAGTACTGACCGTTTGCAGGCATAAGTCCCGTAAGGTTTGCGTACTCTCCACCCACGGTAGAACCATACCATAATGGAGTATAGTAATTTTCAAACACAAAGCCCTCGTTTGCCATCTTATATAATGTAGGATAGTTTTCCTCTGTTAATGCATACCCTGAAAATCCTTCTGCCGTAATAAAGATTACATTGTATCCTTCAAACATTCCGGTATATGCATTGGTTTCTGTAGGTGCACAGGTCATAAAATAATTATGCAGGGAAATCAATCCGTCATCATTTGTTTCTGAAATCAGTTTTTCAAAATCAATATCCAACTGATTATATGGTTTTCTTGGCTCTACCGGTTCTTCCACGCTACCCTCGCCTGTTTGTTCTCCGCTTTGGGTTCCGTCTGCTTCTCCGGCATTATCTTCCGGCGTTGTTACACCCGTATTTCCACCTTGGGATGGTGTATTGGTCGTTCCCGACGGATTATCAAGGGTTGCAAAAACATCCACATATTCAAAATCTTCGTCAGAACCGTATTCAACACCTAACATTACTCCAATATCCAACACAGTAGCTTCCGTTACGCCTAATTTTTGCACCGTCATGTCTATGGACGTATTTTCCATGAACACATCATAAGCCGAATACATATCATCATCCGTAAGCTTCATAAATAAAATAGCCACAAGATATAAAGCCGCCGGTGTAATTACGGTAAACACATTTTTAATGGCAGACGGACGTTTATAAGAAATCAGGTTTTTCACTGGCGTAAAAATAACCACAATCGGCGCTAAAAGGAGTACTAATGCAAGCCAGTTTTCCTTAATATTAACCCAAATAGTATCTCCAAAGTCCATGGCCTGACCCGCAACTTCCATCATAGCCGACAAAGACAGATAGTTCTGGAATACACCCTTATATACAATCTGGACACAAAAATAAACAGAAAGTACCGATGTCATAATAATGGATAATACTCTGTTGGCCTTTGTAGGAAAAATAGTACAGATAAATCCGAATAATAATCCCACAGCCGAACCAAAAAGAATAATGGCAATCACATTCAAATCAATCTCATGAAAGCTATATACATGGAATACCATTTCAAGATACAGCATGAGAATGGCAAAATAGATTGCATTTCCTAACTTAAACTTCTTTTCTTCCTCATTTAAAAAGTCAAAGTTTCTCTTTTTCTTTTCAAGTTCATAAAAAGGATTGACTTCTTTTTCCTCTTTCAGTCTTTCTCTCTTAGACTTTTTCCCGGATTGTTCCGGCTTTTTTTCGGACTTTGCAGATTGCACCTCATCATCTGATTCGGTTTCTTTTGTACTTTCAACTTCCTCTTCATTTTCAGGTTCTTCGAAGGTTTCATCCTCCAAATCCACAATCTCCAAATCTAATTCATTCTTTCTTTCGTCTGACATATATGCTCCTTACCGGCACACGCCGTAAAATTATAGCAATTCTTTTAACATCTTATTGACTATTCCCGGGTCCGCTTTGCCCTTCATAGCCTTCATGGTCTGTCCAACCAAAAAGCCAATGGCTTTCTCTTTTCCGTTACGGTAGTCTTCCACAGACTGAGGGTTATTTTCAATCACTTCTTCAATAACCTTGCGCAATGCGTCCTCATCGCTTACCATTTTTAAGCCTTTTTCTTCTACATACTTTTCAGGGTCAATGTTTTCAAAAAACATTACCTCAAAGATTTCCTTGGCAACGCTTGAATTGATTACCTTTTCATCTGTCAACTTAATAAGCTTTGCAAGATTATCCGGTGAAAAAATAATATCCGTAGCATCCTTATTTGTCTCTTTTAACAAACGTAAGGTTTCTACCATAAGCCAGTTACTGACCTTCTTAGGCTGATGGCAAATTGCCACCGTAGCTTCAAAAATATCAGCCATATGCTTGGTTTCCGTAATAATCTCTATATCATAATCCGGAATATCAAACTCCTGCTTATACCGTGCCATTTTTTCAGGACGGAATTCAGGCTGGTTCTTTCTTATTTTCTCAATCCACTCTTTATCAATTTTAACCGACACAAGATCCGGATCAGGAAAATAGCGGTAATCCTTAGCATCCTCTTTGCTTCTCATAGTGTAGGATACTGCCTTGTCTTCATCCCATCGTCTGGTCTCCTGCACCACTTTTTCTCCTGACTCGATTAAAGCAATCTGTCTTTGTGTTTCTGCATCAATAGCATGGGTAATGGCACTAAAGGAGTTTAAGTTTTTCATTTCGGTCCTTGTGCCGAATTCCTTTGTCCCCACTTCTCTCACCGACAGATTAACATCCGCTCTCATGGAGCCTTCCTGCAGCTTACAATCCGAAGCTCCAAGATACTGGATAATCATTTTTAAAGTTTCAAGATATGCAATCACTTCCTCTGAAGAACGCATATCCGGTTCACTGACAATTTCAATCAGAGGAACACCGGAACGGTTATAGTCTATCAACGAGCGATCCCTTCCCTCATCATGAATTAATTTCCCCGCATCCTCTTCCATATGAATTTCATGAATGCGTATTGCTTTTCTGCCACCCTCCGTATCGATTTCTACATATCCATCATGACAAATAGGCAGATACAATTGGGATATCTGATAGTTTTGAGGATTATCAGGATAAAAATAATTTTTTCTGTCAAATTTACAATCGCCCGTAATCGTACAATTAGTAGCAAGTCCTACTGCCATAGCATACTCTACTACCTGCTTATTAAGAACAGGTAATGTACCGGGCATTCCCGTACAAACAGGACATGTATGTGTATTGGGTGCTCCGCCGAATGCCGTAGAGCAACCACAAAAAATCTTCGTTTTGGTTGCAAGCTCCACATGGACTTCCAAACCAATGACGGTTTCATATTGTTTTACCATTGTTATATACTGCCTCTTTCCTTTTCATAAGCATAGGCTGCCCTGATGATATTTTTCTCTTTATAGCAATCGCCGATTAACTGTAATCCTATAGGCATACCGGACTTACTGAATCCGCACGGAACACTCATTCCCGGAAGACCTGCCAAATTAACAGAAGTGGTATAAATATCACTTAAATACATCTTCATAGGGTCTTTCAGGCTTTCTCCTAACTTTGGTGCTACATTCGGAGCTACCGGTCCTAAAATAACATCATATTTTTGAAAAGCTTCATCAAAAGCTTTTTTAATCAACGCCTTAACACGGAGTGCCTTTAAATAGTAAGCATCATAATAACCACTGCTCAATACAAAAGAGCCAAGCATAATACGTCTTTTTACTTCTTCTCCAAAGCCTTCGGAACGTGTCTTTTTATACATATTATGAAGACCTTTATACTCACCGGTACGATAACCGTATTTTACCCCGTCAAACCGTTCCAGATTAGAGCTTGCTTCTGCCGTTGCAATGGTATAATAAGTAGGAATTGCATAATCAACAAGACTTAAATTAAACTCTTCCACAATGGCACCCTTTTTTTGAAGCACCTTAGCAGCGCTAAGAACGGCTTCTTTTACCTCTTTATCCAGACCTTCTCCAAAATAGTCTGTCGGAATACCGATTCTCATTCCTTTTACATCATCCACAAGGGCGCTTGTATAGTCTGTTTCCACGTCAACGCTTGTAGAATCCTTAGAATCCTTACCGGCAATTACTTCCAAAATAGTAGCACAATCCGTCACATCCTTACAAATGGGACCAATTTGATCTAAAGAAGAACCATACGCAATAAGTCCGTAACGTGAAACAGTTCCATAGGTTGGTTTTAATCCTACCACGCCACAATAGGATGCCGGTTGACGGATAGAACCACCCGTATCCGAGCCAAGGGCAAAGATACATTCTTTTCCTGCAACTGCTGCTGCCGAACCACCGGAAGAACCTCCCGGAACATGTTCTGTATTCCATGGATTTTTTGTCACCCCATAATAGGAAGTCTCCGTTGTACTTCCCATGGCAAATTCATCCATATTTGTTTTTCCAATAATAATCGCCCCTGCCGACTCTAATTTTTCAACTGCCGTAGCCGAATACACAGGAACAAAATTATGAAGCATCTTAGAAGCACAGGTAGTAAGTGTTCCCTTGGTACACATATTATCCTTAATGGCAACAGGAACTCCTGCAAGGGGCCCTGTTAATTTCCCCTCATCAATGAGTGTCTGTACTTCCCTTGCCCTTATCATGGCAGCTTCATCCATAACAGTAATAAAGCTATGGTAATCCGCTTCCTTTTCCTTAATACGGTTTAATGTGACTTCCACAGCCTCCATAACCGTCACTTCTTTATTTTTTATCATCTTACCGAGTTCTACTGCGGTACAATCTAATATATTCTTCATGTTCCGCCTTCCTCTACTCCACCGTAATCGGAACCACAAAAGTTCCATTCTTACTTTCCGGTGCATTTTTCATAATATTTTCCATATCATCCCCGTTAGTCACAACATCTTCACGGAAAACATTGTGAATAGGAAAAATATGACTCATAGGTGTTATCCCCGTAGTATCAAGTTCGTTCAACTTGTCAAAATAATCAAGCATACCTGCCATATCTTTTTTAGCCTGTTCCTTTTCGTCGTCACTCAGTTCAAGCTTAGCAAGAATGCCCACATATTCAATTGTCTCATCGCTAATTATATTTGCCACGAAAGTCACCTGTTTCTGATAATTTAAAAATCCGTCCCGAATGCAGTCCTACTGCATTCCGGGACGGACATCGCATTTTCTTCCGAAAAAATAGTATCACATAATCAATATAAAATCAATCAATTACTTTGCTTTAAATTCTTTCCATAAATTATTATAATATTCAAGTAATTCATCGCTTGTCATCTGACAAACTTCGCAATTGTCAAGAATTTCCTGTGGTGGAACAATCATCTCATCTGCTGCAACTTCCGGATCCATATCTTCGATGACAGCTTCATTTGGTGTTGAATAATAAATATATTCGAAGTTCATCTTGGCAATATCTTCTCTGCATAAGAAATCAAGGAACTTCTGAGCTGCATCCACATTATCACACTGCTTTGTAATTCCCCATGAATCCATCCAAAGATTGGTTCCTTCCTTTGGAACTGCATAAGCAAGATCTTCATTCATTTCCATTGCCACAAATGCATCCCCTGAATAAATAACACCCATAGCTGCATTTCCTGTTGCAAGTTCATCTTTTGTTTCATCTACAAAATATGCCTGAACATCCGGTTTTTGTGCAACGATTAATTTCTGTGCTTCATCGATTTCATCTGTGTTTGTGGTGTTAATAGAATAACCGAGATACTTTAATGTAAGCATATACATATCACGCATACTGTTCATCATGATAATGTCACCTGCATAACTGCCGTCAAAGAGAATTTCCCAACTGTCAACGTCTTCGGTAACTTTGGTTGTATCATAGAGAATACCTACTGTTCCGTAGAAATATGGAATGGTATACTCATTTGTGGGGTCAAATGCCTTTGAAAAATCCCAGTATGTCTCACCAATGTTATCAATATGTTCGAAAGCAGACGCATCAAACTTAATCAAATCGCCTTCTTTAATCATACGCTCCAACATATAGTCAGAAGTACATACAACATCATACTTAATAGAACCTGCATGATATTTTGAATAGAGAATTTCAGGTGTTGTTGCTTCTTCGTATTTTACGGTGATTCCTGTTTCTTCTTCAAAGATATCTAAGATGGCAGGATCAATGTAGTTGCCGTAGTTAAATACTACCAAAGTGTTTTTGCTGTCTTCTCCACAGCCTGAAAGTGTTCCCATGACGCACACAAGGCTCACCAAGAGTGCTGTAAGTTTTTTTAATTTTTTCATTTTTTATCTCCCTTTTTACCTTTTATTTCACCTGCTTCTTTGAAGCACGGTTAGACATAACAAGTACGATTAACACCATAAGGAACAAAATGGTGGAAAGTGAATACATTTCCGGTTTGATACCCCTTCGGATTTCTCCGTAAATAACTGTAGAAAGGGTATTCACACCTGCTCCTCTGGTAAAATAAGTAATAATGAAGTCATCAAGTGACATGGTTACTGCAAGTAAAAATCCTGAAGTAATACCCGGTTTAATAATCGGAATAATTACTTTCCAAAAAGCTTTCACACTGTTTGCACCCAAATCCCTTGCCGCCTCATAGACGCTTACGTCTATCTGCTGTAATTTCGGCAGAATACTGAATATTACATATGGAATATTAAAGGTAATGTGTGCAATCAACATAGTTGAAAAGCCAAGGGGCAGGAAACGTACCATAAATAACATTAAGGCGATTCCCGTAACAATATCCGCATTTAACATTGGGATATTGGTTGCTCCCAGCATAATCTGATAGTTTCTCTTTTTCATGGCATCAATTCCGATGGCACCAAGCAATCCCAATACGGTAGCGATTACTGCGGAGAGAATCGCCAATGTTAAGGTTGTCCACAAGGCATCCATCACGATGCTGTTATCAAATAATTCGCTATACCATTTTAAGGTAAAGCCGCCCCATTTTGCCCTGGATTTTGAATTATTAAAAGATAATACAATCAAAACCACAATGGGGGCATATAGAAAAAGCATAATCAGACCTATATATATACGTCCAAAAACATTCTTTACCATATCATGTTATTTCCTTTTGTCTGTTGATTAGATTTCTGTAACAACGCCATTATCAATAAGATAATCGTCATAAGCGCAATGGATAATCCGGAACCCAACTGCCAGTTCATACTGGTGGTAAATTCCTGTTCAATTACGTTACCGATTAACTGAATCTTACCGCCTCCCAAAATATCTGAGAAAACGAAAGAAGTCATAGCCGGAACGAACACCATTGTAATACCGCTGATAACTCCCGGAAGGGTTAACTTCCAGATAATCTTTCTGAAAATGGTAAAACCGTCTGCCCCCAAATCCTTGGCAGCTTCGATAATATCATTAGGAATCTCCATAAGAGAGTTATAAATCGGCAAAATCATAAACGGAAGGAAATCATATACCATACCAAATACGATAGCCGCCGGCGTATTAATGATATTAATCGAAGGAAGTCCTAACATTCCTAAAAAAGAATTAATAATTCCGTTGTCACTTAGCAGTACCTGCCATGCATATACACGCAAGATAAAGTTCATCCACATAGGAAGAATCAATACTGCTACGATTGTTCCTTTTTTCTTAATCTTCAGTCTTCTTAAAATAAGAACAACCGGATAGGCAAGTAACAGACATACCACGGTACAAATCAAAGCAAGCTCAATACTTAAAACAAATGCCTTCCAATGTACCGGTTCAAATATTGCCAAAATATTTTCAACAGTATATCCTCCGTCTCCGTCAGAAACGGCATACCATGCTATATATATTAAAGGCAATATGGTAAAACAGATAATCCAGAACACATAAGGTGTTGCCAGATGCTTTCTACTCATACGTTTCATTTTCCATATCCTCATCTAAAATCATCTCTGATTCATCCATCTGTTTCATAATCTGAATATTAAACGGTTTTACATAAAGGCTGACCATGCTTCCCACCGGATAAGCAACAGTATTGTGGATTAACCAGTCAAAGCCGCCGGCTTCTACTGTCATCTCATAATTAGCACCTTTATAAAGGATATTTTTAACGACTCCGTTCACGATTCCCTTGCCAACTTCGTTAATCTCAACGTCTTCCGGACGGATAACGATATCAACAGGTTCATTTTTACCAAAACCTTCATCTACACAGATTACTCTCTCGCCTAAGAACTCTACAAGTCTGTCGTCTAACATCTTACCTTTTAATAAGTTACTGTCACCGATAAAATCGGCAACAAATGCGTTACACGGCTCATCATAGATATCCTTTGGTGTACCAATCTGCTGTACCAGACCACGGTGCATTACCACAATCTTATCAGACATGGTAAGTGCTTCTTCCTGATCATGGGTTACATAGATAAAGGTAATTCCAAGTTCATTTTTTAAGCGGATTAATTCGCTCTGCATGTCCTGACGAAGCTTTAAGTCAAGAGCTCCCAAAGGCTCATCCAAAAGCAGAATTTCCGGCTCGTTTACAATCGCTCTCGCAATGGCAATACGCTGTTGCTGTCCACCGCTTAACGAATTTGGTTTTCTCTTTTCAAAGCCATCCAAATCCACAAGCTTGAGAGCATATTTAATCTTATCTTTGATATATTCTTTTGATTTTTTCTTAATCTTAAGTCCGAATGCAATGTTCTCTTCCACATTCATATGAGGAAAAAGAGCATACTTCTGAAAAACTGTATTAATATGACGCTTTTCAGGAGCAAGTGCAGTAATATCTTCTCCATTAAAAATAACAGATCCCGTATCCGGCTTTTCAAAACCGCCTACGATACGAAGTGTGGTGGTCTTACCACATCCGGAAGGTCCAAGCAGGGTAACAAATTCATTACTCTTAATATTCAAATCCAGTTCCTGCAAAATGGTCTTTCCGTCAAATGCTTTGCTGATACCTCTTAATTCAAGTAAATTATCGCTCATCTCTTTAGCTCCTAAAATGTCGGTGGTGTACTAATCCATAAAAATTTGGCGGTTATCTTGTCAACATTCTCTATGTAATGCTTCTCGTCCGATGTATAGTAAAAGGTTTCCCCTGCCTTTACCGTATACACTTCTTTTCCAAGATTTAACCGGATGGTTCCTTCTAAAACGTATCCAAATTCTTCCCCTTCGTGCGGCTTGTCTGCAAAGGTACTTCCCCCGGGTAATAACTCAACCAAAATCGGCTCAATCATATTGCCCTGGGCTGTAGGTACCAGCCACTTAATGTTGCACTGCGTTTCCGGTGAATTCTTCTCAAAAAAGTCTTCCTCTCTAAAAACAATCTGCTCTGTATCCACTTCTTCAAAAAATTCTCCGGGTGTTGTGCCCAGACATTTTAAAATATCAAGTAAGGTTGCAATGGATGGAACAGTCTGATTTCTCTCCAACTGTGAAATGTAACCTTTGGTTAATTCTGTTCTGTCCGCTAATTCCTGCTGTGTAAGTGAACTCTGATTTCTAAGGTTTCTTATCTTCGTTCCCAACTGTAAATTGGCACTCATCTTCCTCCATGGCTCCTTTCAAAATAATACAAGACTAATAAAACCATATATTAAACAAAAAGTCAAGTTATATTGTGACTTATTGTAAAAATATTTACAATCCCAGTAATTTCAAGGGTTTCACATGGTTTTTTCCATAAAAAAGAGGCCCTTTTTAAGGCCCCTTTCCAAGAATTTGTTTAATTTTAGTTTACTTCTTGTCACTTTGCATCTTCTTATGAAATACAAAAACTGCCAACAAATAGATAACAAACGCATAGATACTTACAATAGCAAGCGGAGTCCAAAGCCCTGAAAACTCCCCGCTAAATGCCTTTCTTGCCGCATCAATGCCGTGATAAAAAGGAAGTGCCCTGCATACTGTTTTAAAACCACCTGTCAGGGCATCCACATCCATAAAGATACCGCCTAACATACAGGATGCCGTAATAATAATAGAACAGATTCCGGGCGCCGCTTTTTCATTTAACGAAGAGCCAAACAAAAGACCAAATGCAATAAATAAAAGTGCAGACGGAATCAAAACCGGTATAGTAATCAAAGAGTTTAGGAATTGTATACTTTCTCCTTTAATAAGCATAACAATCATCCCTGCCATAACAGATACCGTCACCTGGGCCATTGCGATAATTAACATAGGAATCGTATACCCCCCAATAAAGTCAGCCGACTTCATGGGAGAAGCATATAATCTTATCATAAAGCTTCCGCCCCGGTCTTTGGAAATCTGTAAGCAGGTAAAGAGCATAACAAAGGTAAGTCCAAAGCCTGCAATTCCCGGTACAAGTTTGATACTGCTAAACAAAGTCATATTAGCCTCTGCAGGGATTGCAGCATTCACCAAAGTCATAATAAGCAACATTACGATAGGAAAGCCAAGGCAAAATATATAGCTCAACGGGTCACGTAATACTTCTTTTCCCGTACGCATTCCGAATACTTTCATCCTCATTATTATCTTACCTCCTCTGCTATGGTAATAAATGCATCCTCTAAGGACGATGCTCCTGTTTTTTCTTTTAACTCTTCTACAGTTCCGATGGCCCTTACGCTTCCGTCCACCATAACCGCCACCTTATCCGAAAGCTTTTGGGCTTCTTCCATATAATGAGTGGTTAAAACCATGGTAATTTTCCCTTTTAATCCCTCAATAATCTTCCACAATTCTTTTCTTGCAAGAACATCAAGTCCAAGGGTAGGCTCGTCCAAAAACAAAATTTCCGGTTTTGTGATAAGAGCCATGGCTATGCTTAACCTTCTCTGCCAGCCACCGGATAAGGTTTTTGCTTTGCTATTCTTAACTTCTTGCATGGAAAAATCTTTAATCATTTCATTGGCATCGCAAATAGCTTCCGACTTACTTCTTCCATAAATTTCGGCCATAAAAACAAGATTTTCAAACACGGTAAGGTTTCCTGCCACCGCTGTATCCTGTGTAGATACATTGCTTACTTTTTTAACCTGTGAAAGTTCCTTTACAATATGATGTCCGCACACCCATGCATCTCCTGCAGTAGGCGCCGTAAGTCCTGTTAACATTCTGATTGTAGTAGTCTTTCCTGCCCCGTTTACACCAAGAAGAGAAAAAAGATATCCTTTTTCAACCATAAGCTCCATGGGTTTTACCGCTTCTTTATCGCCGAATTTTTTACTCAACCCACTAATTTTAATTGCATATTCCATTCTGCTCTTTTCCTCCTCTGCGTATTAAATGTTTATTAATCTCATCTATACTTTTTTTACAATTCTTATAACTAATGCCCCATGTGATTACATAAGATAAAATATAGCTTAATGTTACCGTAATAAAGGAAGCAGGATTTTCCTGTATGCTAAAACAAAAAATCATAGTGGGTAACCAGAAAGCTGCCGTTAAGATAAAATAAAGAATACTCTGGGTCAGCAAACCGATTCTTTCACTTTCCATGATAACGGAAAAAGCTCCAAAAGCTGCACTTGTCATACCAATTAACACAAGTTGTACCAAAAAAGCCATTCCTGTTTTGGGAAAACGCTCCGCAAATGCGGGCAACACCGGATAGGAATCTGCAGTGGAAGCCATGGAATAAACAACTAAGCTTAATATGGTTGTGATTGCCACAGAATACATAAAGGAATTAATTCCTCTTTTCATTGCATTTTTAATCATAACTACCTCCTATATCCCCAGTGCTTTTTTAATCTTTGCTACATATCTTCTGGATACATAAATCTGTTCTCCACCACTTAAATTCATGACGATGGTCCCTGTGATACCTGTATCCATACTAAGAATCTTATCAATATTTACGATTTCCGAACTGGATACCCGTAAGAACACATTATGATCAAGCATTTCGTCCAACTCATACATACGAAGGCGCAAACGGTAATGACCTTCCACAGAGGATACCCATACTTTTTTATCCTGAGTATAAATATGAATAATGTCCGTACAGGGTATTTTTTTTACCACATCTTCTTCATAAGCAGTTATGGACTGCATCAGCACATTTTTTACCTTATCATATACAAGATTAAATTCTTTGGTTTCTTTATCCCCGCAAATATGTATTTCAATTTCTGAATATTCCGGTTCAATAATCTTTTTTAATTTCATGGCGCCCTCCCTTGTTTTTATATTATCAAATAAAAAAAAGAAAGTCACACGAATTCGCCAATCGGTCAATTTCGTGTGACAAACGGTTATTCTACATATTGAATAAATCTATAAACCGGCAGGTCATTTAAAGTTTCCCTTAACAACTCAATGACTACGGTATAACTCTGTCCAATGAAAAGAATCTCATCAGACTTAATGTAGATGCTGTCCTCTTTTTCCATATCTGTGGATTTGCACAGATAATACCTGCCTTCAAATCCTTCTTCGCGACAACTTTCTACAACCGTAACCACCCATTTTTCAACGGATACTGTTTCCATTTCACTACCGGCGGCATCACCGGATACCTCTTCTCTGTCTTCTTCCGGTGCTACAGGCTCTTCTGCGGAATCATTGGTACATTCTTCATTTACCATAACATCTTCTAACGGCAAAGAGTCACTATCTGCGGATTCCGTCTTTGCATCACTATAGGCGCCGTCCGCATACATGTAATTATCCTTACCGGCTGCTCCAACAGATTCCTCTGTTCCCATATCGCCCACACTACAACTGCTGTCATAAGCAACCTCTTCTTTGGCACTGTCTGATTTTGCGCCAAACAAGCTTCCTTTCAAAGCCGGAATTATAATCACAAGGCACACACATGCCGCAACAAGCGGTGCATAGCGGTACCATTTAAACTGCTTAACTTTAGTGTGCTTTTCTTTAGTCTCTTCCGCATCCTTAACGTTGTCCTTGGGAAGTCCTGCTTCAATTCTTGCCCACAAGTCCGGTGCGTCATTTTTACTATATTCAATATATTTTTCTTCAAACTCTTTTTCAAAGTCTCTTGCTTCATCAAGATTCATAGCCGCACCTCCTTAATTTTTTAATGGCATTTTGGTACCTCCATGTTACGGTACCCATGGGGATTTTAAGAACCTCTGCGATTTCTTTAAAGGTCATATCCCCTAAAACCTTCATATTTACAATCTGTCGCTCTCCACCATTTAGCTTTTTAAGCATCTCTTCAATGGTTTGGTTAGAAACAATCTCATCTTCGTGGGAGCTTGTTGCACCCGTGTCAGAAACAGCCGACTCCAAAATCTCATTCTCTTCGGGAATTTCCCTGTAATGGGCCCTATAATAATCGATTGCCATATTCCTTGCTATGGTTGCCATCCATCCTTTATGCCCGTTTCCTCCCCTATACTTTTCCGCCAAAGACCACAGTTTAATAAAGAAGTCCGTTGTAACATCCTCTGCGTCCTCCCGATTCTTTAATACATTATGAATGACAGCAAAAATAAAAGGTAAATACGCAGAATAGATTTCCTTTAATCCATCCCGGTTCCCTTGCATAATCTTATTGCAAGCCAACTCAAATTCTCTTTCGGTCACCGTTTCTCCTCTCCCGTACACTTAAGATACGACATAATTCCATACTTTTTATGGGTGAAATATCAGTTTTAATAAATAACGTTTGTTATTCCTGTGTGTATTCATAAATACCGCTGCATATATGAACTGCAGGACCTTCCAGAACAATACAGTTGTTGTCCGGTAAGTATTTTACTTCTAACTCTCCGCCTCTTAGTGTAACACTCACCTCATGTCCCGTCAAACCTTTACACATACATATCCATGCAGCTGCAATGCTACCGCTTCCGCAGGCAAGTGTTTCTCCGCTTCCCCGTTCCCACACCCGGATTTTAATATGTTCTTTATCCGTCACTTCCACAAATTCCACGTTGGTCCGGTTCCTAAAAATGGAATGATTCTCTATTTTCGGACCAATCCGGTCAACAGGAACATCTCTTATTTCCTCTACAAATAACACCGCATGGGGATTCCCCACCGAAACACATGACAGTATATACTCATTGTCACAAACGCTTATGCACTGTTCCATTTCTTTAAAACAGGGGATTGGAATGGGAAAGCTGACCTTAACTGTAACCACCTTCCCTGAATTATCCCGTTTCACTTTGATAGGATATACCGTAGAAAAGCTACTGACAGTCATGTCATCCCCTTTCATTTCTCCCCTATCTGCAACATATTTTGCCAGACACCTGATTCCGTTTCCGCACATCTCGCCCCTGCTTCCGTCCGAATTATACATTTCCATTTCAAAGTCCGCCGCATTACTTCTTTTTACAAAAATGACACCATCGGCACCCACTCCGTAATTTCTGTGGCACATTTTAATAACAAGTGTTTTCTTATCCATTTCCATAGGTGTATTTAGTTCATTAATGAAAATATAATCATTGCCACAGCCATGCATCTTATCATACGCAATCTGCATAAACTCCACCCTCTGGTGCATATACTATACATTATTTTATTGATAAACAGTTAGTTGGAGTCTGTCCTTATCATGGAAAGTAACGTAAAAAAATCAATTGTCTTTGCATTTATCCTATTACTGATCAGTCTTTTAGCGTCATTCACACATGAATACTTTCTGCGGGAACATAGGGTGCACAAAAATCCTACCGTCCCCTTGCAGCCTCTAACCAGAGCAAATCTTTTTTCCCAGACAGGCATTACTGAACTGGGTTTAACAACTCTCATTGACCAATTCGATTTACAAAGCAGTGATGAGCTTATAGATTTACTGAAAGAGTACCAGATTTATTACCACACTCCGGTAGAAACCAGTTGCGAATACATCGCAGGCATTTCCTGTGAGGACTTTGTTGTCCCCAATCAACGCACCAAGCTCCTTCCCATTGTGGAAGATGGTGATATTCTGATTACCTTTTCTGCCCATACAGGTATCTGGCGCAATGGTCATGCGGCTTTAGTAATTGATGCTAAAGAAAAACAAACCATTGAGTCTACAGCCTTAGGTACTGACTCAAGCATTCAAAACCTTTCCAAATGGACCCGGTATCCCAACTATGCTGTCTTTCGTTTAAGGGCTGACCTTCGTTCCGACCCTTTAATTCAAGATATTATCCAATACGCTACAGACAATTTACTTGATATCCCCTATAACTTCATGGTTGGCATTTTTCCCTCCAAAGCGAATTCCATAACAGACGTTATTGGCACTCAATGTTCTCATCTTGTATGGCAGGCATATGCCAAATACGGCATTGACCTTGATGCAGACGGTGGCCTCATATGTACTCCAAAAGATTTGTTTTTCAGTCCCTACCTGGAACTCGTACAAATCTACGGAATTATGTAGGCATATATTCGAGGTTTCATAAATACATTATACAAATAAACAAGACGGAGATTCTATGAGTTCTAAAACAAAAATAATGGTTTTCCATATGAAAGAAGTAATCTATACAGGTATTTTTATTCTCTTAGGGATTTTGTTTCTCATACTGCTGCTGTTTATGTTTCTTCCCGGAAAAGATGAAGAAACTCCCACAGACACAGAGGCCATGGCAAAATACATCCCCGGAATCTATACTTCCTCTATTACGCTAAATGATATGGCATTTGACCTTGAAGTGATTGTGGATAGCAACAGGATTAAATCAATGCAGTTAAACAACTTAAGTACCGAGGTCACTACAATGTATCCTCTCATTCAGCCAACTTTTGAAGCCTTAAGTGAACAGATATTAGTTTCCCAGACTTTAGAGGATTATACCTATGATCCGGATACCAAATATACCTCTCTTACTTTGATGAATGCCATCGAAAATGCCCTTGCAAAAGCAACCGTCATTACCCAAAGTGAATAATAGACCGAAAATATACGATATTATGTCGAATTTATTATAGCCATAAGCTCATTTCTATGAGATAATGTTATTAATATGAGACTAAAGTTCTATTTTTACTATAATAGGTGATTACTATGGATAAGATTATTTATTTTGATTACTGCGCGCTCATAATTATAATAGTGTTGTTTATTTCCGTATTTTCCAGAAAGATGACCCATGGAAAGGTAAATAAGGCGTTCATTGCCACTTTGTTAACTACCTTACTAACCATCATTTTGGATATCATTGCCATTTCACTTGATAACAGTAACGGGGAATATATTACGGCAAAGTATGTTTTCCACGGGCTTTATCTTTTGATCCATAACATGTCCGTTCCCGTTTATATTCTATACTTAATTGCATTAACGGATACATGGCACAAAATACGTACAAATATATACATAAAATACTTGTTACCATTACCGATTGTGGTTGTTGCCATCCTCCTTGTGATTAACGTCTTTAATCTCAAGACCTTTTATTTGGATGCCAACTTACATTACACCAGAGGACCTTGGTTCCCTTTGGTATATATTAGTGCACTTATTTATGTTGTCTTTGGAGCTTATTATGTATGGCAATACAAAAAAACATTCCGCCGCAGCCGTTTTTGGGCATTAATGTCAATCTTTCTTGCCATTGCCTTTGCTACGGTAATGCAAATGCTGTTCCCACGGTATCCCATTGAAATGTTTGCTACATCCTTAGGACTTTTGTTTATTGCCATGATGATTCAGCGTCCCGAAGAAAATATTGATGTTATCACAGATCTTCATAACATACACGCTTATTCTACAGACATAAAGCGAGGTCTTACCAATCAAAAACAGATTACGATTATACTGATTAACCTTTCCAATTATGCTTCTTTACGCGACATAGCAGGTTACGATGCCGGACACGACTTATTAAGAAGTGTTGCAAAACGTCTCGCAGAGCTTAATAAGGCTTCTAAAGCACATGCAGATTTATATTATTTAGACAAGGGACGTTTCCGCGTGGTAATAGATCATTTACACCATGATAAAGTAGATTCTCTTGCAAATGCAATTAATCATTCTTTAGAAAGTGGAATTGTGGTTAAAAACTTAAATCTGAATCTGATGCCTTATGTATGTGTAGCAGAATTCCCGGGAATTATTGAAAATTATGACGCCCTTATGTATTTCGGTGAACGTTTATCTCTGGATTATGACTATACCGGCGAAGTTCTTTATGCTAACGAAATATTCAAAAAAGAACGCTTCGACTTAATGAATAAGTTAGATGATATAATTGAGAATGCACTGATTAACAGGAAATTCCAGGTATACTACCAGCCAATCTTCTCTGTAAAAGAGAACAGATTCAATTCCGCCGAAGCATTACTTCGACTGATTGATGATAAATTTGGCTTTATTTCACCTGAACTGTTTATTCCGGCAGCGGAACAAAGCGGCGCGATTCATCGAATCGGAACTTATGTGTTGGAAGAAGTGTGTGATTTTATTGCAAGCGATGATTTCAAGAAGCTGAATCTCGACTATATTGAAGTTAACTTATCTGTTGCCCAATGTATGCACAAGGATTTACCTTCCCAGGTAATGAATGTTCTTAGAAAATATAAGCTTTCTCCGGATAAGATTAACTTAGAAATCACGGAGACCATTGCTTCCTGTGCACAAAACACCATGGCTGAGAACTTGGATATTTTAACAAAAGAAGGGGTTAGCTTCTCACTTGATGATTATGGAACCGGCTACTCTAACATTCAAAGAGTTGCTTCTCTTCCACTAAAAATTGTTAAACTGGACCGTACCTTTGTTAATTGTGAAAACAATCCCCGTATGTCCATTGTACTGGAGAACACCATTCACATGTTAAAAGACATGGAAATGGAAATTGTTGCAGAGGGTATTGAAACAGAACAGTTAATGAAACGCTTTGCTGATATGAACTGCGAATACATTCAGGGATATTACTACTCTAAGCCAATTCCCCGTGATGAATTTGTAAAATATATTTTAGAAAATCAACCGGCATAAAATGCATAAACACGCAGGAGAATGACTCCTGCGTGCTTTTATTTTCTTTTTAATGTCTTAAGATATCCTTTCTGTTCCGGAGTTATCCGGTAACTTTCAACAGCTTTTTGAATTGCCTTGTTATGGGTCCAAACATCCAGTCTGTTCTCTAACAAATAAGGCAAAATTCTATCGTACTGTTTCGCGAGAGCCGTAGCAAAATACCACGCTACCGCCATCTTAATGTAATATTCACCGGATGTTACATTAGCCACCATATCAGAATATTCTTCTGAATAATTCTCATCCAAATATAAGTTCATCAGAGTTTTTATTGCAAAACGTACTGTATATGTCTCATCGGAACCAATCCACACCTTAATCTGATGAAGTAACTCCGGTAAATGTTTCTTGAAAACCTTGGGATTCATCATGTCACAGGTTGCCCAATTATCCACATAAGGAAGAAATCTGTTTAACGCTTCAATACATCGGTCATAATCTTTTATTTTCTCAATGAAAAAACCATGCAGATTATTCTCTTCATAATAACAATGGGGAAGTGCTTCCATAAAAACGTTTATTTCCGTTTCATTTTTTAAACTCGCCGCCAGTTTCCTAAGCTGCGGTGTGCGGACCCCAATAATCTTATCCGGATCAATGGTGGGCATTAATTTGCTATGAAACTCTTTATACTCCAAATCCTGCAATTCCAATAATTTGTCAAAATACATACCACAAATCTCCACATGAATCTGATGCCATACGCAGATCCCCTCTCGGAGATAAAGCTACACTTCCAACCTTAGGACCATCCGGCAAGCAGGAGCGTTTAAACTGGCTTATAAAGAATCTTCTATAAAAAGTTTTCAACCATTTTGCAATAACTTCTTTCTCATAAATACCGTCAAAGGTTAAACAGGCAATCCGATATACCTTGTCAGGTTTAAATCCCATACGGACCATATAATACAAAAAGAAATCATGAAGTTCGTACGGTCCCACAATATCCTCAGTCTTTTGGGATATCTTTCCATCTTCCGGCGGCAATAATTCCGGGCTTACCGGTGTGTCCAGTACATCCCTTAGTATATTACTTAATGCATCATCCTGACAGGTATCTGCACAAAATTGTACCAAATGTCGCACCAATGTCTTTGGAACTCCCGCATTTACACCATACATCGACATATGGTCTCCATTGTAGGTAGCCCAGCCAAGTGCTAATTCTGACATATCTCCCGTTCCGATAACAATGCCGTTCTTTTCATTGGCAATGTCCATAAGAATCTGGGTTCTCTCTCTTGCCTGGCTGTTTTCATACGTAACGTCATGCTTATTCACATCATGTCCAATATCCTCAAAGTGAAGTAACACCGACCTTTTAATATCAATTTCTAACAAATCAGCACCTAAAGTCTTAACCATCTTACATGCGTTCTGATAAGTTCTGTCAGTGGTTCCAAAACAAGGCATGGTAACGGCCGTAATCTTTTCTCTGGCAATATTTAACATATCAAAGGCTTTTACGGTCACCAAAAGTGCCAAAGTAGAATCAAGCCCTCCGGAAATACCCAAAACCACCGACTGACATCCAATGTGTCTTAGTCTTTTCTTAAGACCATGCGCCTGCATTAATAGGACTTCTTCACATCTTTTGTTTCTAAGACCGGTATCTGCAGGAACAAAAGGATTTGCCTCAAATCGACGTTCCAAAACAGTTTCTTCCATGCTTTGTGAAAAAGAAATCACCGTATAAGCACCTGACGTTTCCGTTTGGAACATAGGATTCTTTTTTCGTTCCATACTAAGTCTTTCTACATCTATATCACTCCGAATCATTTGTGTAGAAAACAATTCCGACTCAGATAATATACTTCCGTTTTCCGAAATCAGACTTTGCCCTGAAAATACCATATCCTGTGTGGATTCCCCCACACCTGCGCCTGCAAGGATATAGGCGCATAAAAGTCTGGCACCCGTCATTCTAACTAAATCTTTGCAATATTCTGATGCACCAACACCTGCACTTATGGCACTAGGATTCACTATAACCGTTGCTCCTGCCATGGCATGGGCTGTGGAAGGGGTATCTGACGCCCACAAATCCTCGCCGATTTCACAAGCGATTACAAGATTATGCACTGATTCACTCTTTAACAATATATTCGGACCAAAGGGAACTTGTTGCCCATTCCAGTCCACCATAACGTTTTTCTTCATTCCCGGAGCAAAATAGCGCGTATCAGTAAGCTTTTGTTTTGGTATAAAACAAAGCAACTTTCCTGCACGGATAGCTGCTGCCACATTATATAATTTTTGGTTCCACTCTAAAGGAAGCCCTATAAAAAATAGCGCATCCATACTTTCAGAATGTTTTATGATTCTTTCAAGCTGTTCTTTTGCCGAATCTAATAAAACAGATTGAAAGAATAAGTCCTGACAGGTAGCCCCTGTAATACATAATTCAGGAAATACCACAAGTTTAACCTTTCTTTCTTCTGCCTCATCCATGGCCTTCATAATCATATCTGCATTATAAGCAACATCAGCCACCTTCATTTCAGGCGTAACTGCCGCCACCTTAACAAACCCCTGCTTCATACCCTTTACCTCATTCTTACTTTGAAGCTTTATATAGTCTCTTTAATTCCTCTGTATCAAAATGATAATCGGTATTGCAGAACTGACAGTTCAAATCAACACCCTTGTCATCCTTAATAATATCTTCCAATTCTTCTTTACCCAGACTGATTAACACCTTTTCAACTTTGTGCTTGCTACAGTTACAGGTAAAACAGGTGGGTATTTTATCCAATATTTCAAGTCCGAATTCCCCTAAGAGTTCTTCTAATATCATCTCAGGAGTCATGCCTTTGGATAACATTCCTGTTACGCTGGTTACAGTGGAAAGTTTCTCTTCTAACTTGGTAATCAACTCATCCTCTGCAAAAGGCATAAGCTGTATAATAAAGCCACCTGCACATGACACGGTATTGTCCTTATTCATAAGAACCCCTAATCCTACCGTAGAAGGAACCTGTTCACTCACTGCAAAATAATAGGTCAAATCATCTGCAATTTCTCCTGTTTGAAGCTCAATCTGACCTACATAAGGCTCTTTTAATCCCATATCCTTGATTACACTTAACATACCGGGACCTACTGCGCCACCCACGTCTAATTTTCCCATTGCATTGGGGGGAAGCATTACCTGTGGCACTAAGACATATCCTTTTACATTGGCAGAAGAATCCGCTGTAACAGTAATTCCCCGCATAGGACCTTCTCCTTTAATCTGTAATGTTAATAAGTCTTTTTCGCCCTTTAACATACTTCCCATCATAGCACCGGCAGTCAACAATCGTCCCAGTCCTGCCGAAGCAACAGGGCTTGTATTATGAATACTTCTTGCGTACTCCACCATTTCTTTCGTTGTTGCCGCAAAAGCACGGATTTGAGCATTTGCTGCAGTTGCCCTTACAATATAATCAGACATTATCTTTTATCCTTTCCCTGTTCCCTGCATATAATAAGCACTCTTTCACTCATCTTATTAGCAGGTTCTAACGTATAATCATCATAAGCCGCAACAAACTTCAGTCCGGCTTTTTTTATATATTCTTTCATATCTTCGAGGGTATATCCTCTCTGATAATGGGTTTCTTCAAATTTGACATACTCATCATTGCTGTTTTCTTTTTTCACAAAAATGGTCAAATCGTATTCATTCATATTATCTTCTTCATCATAATAGTTTTCCCAGATAAAAGAACAATCTTCACGATTCTCAGCAATAACAGAATCCCCTATAACATCCCGGTATTTATGAACGGTATTAAAATCAAAAATAAACAAACCCTTCGGATCAAGGTAGTTATTCACAAGTTTAAAGCAATCCACCACATCTTCCGGCTCGGTCAGATAATTAATGCAATCGCAGGCACTGACAATAGCCCTCACCGTACCATAGAGTTCAAATTCTCTCATGTCCTGGCACAAATACAGAATTTCCTCTGTTCTTTGTTCCATGGCTATTCCCAACATATCCTCAGAGTAATCTACTCCTATCATGTCATAACCTTTATTTGCCAGGCGCTTTGTCAAAGAACCGGTGCCACAACCTAAGTCGAGCACCAGTCCGTCTTTAATTCCATCTTCTGTTAACAATCCGTGAATCCTGTCACACCATTCATCATAAGGAGTTTCATCCATAAAAGTATCATAAACTCCCGCAAAGCTTGTATACGCTTCCATTTTGTTCTCCGCTTACTCTTCTCCAAGTTTGGTTGAAACAAAGAATCCGGCACCAAATGCCACAACTGATGCAGCAATGGTAAGCCACAGATTACTATAAGTAAAGTTACTCAAAAGAATAATGGCAATTGGCGATGCAATAATTAAACCGATAATTGCCCAGTATGCAATCATACTGTATTTTGTAAATACCCATTCAATTATCTTGGCAATTACAACAATACCGATGACAATACCAAGTCCTAACGGAATAAAGACGCCGCACCCATAGATTAATGCGTCCACATCAAAGTGCACCAATGCCTCAATAAAGGCTTTGATATTATCAATAATCGGGTAATAATATCCTAACAACATTAACATCATAGAACCACTGACACCCGGAATAACCATGGTTGCAGAAGCAATCACACCTATGCCGAATAATTTTACAACATTAATTACCGAAAAAGACAAATCAGCAGCCACACCATCGCCTTCGCCAAGCATTGCCATCACTACAACCATTGCAAAAAATACAAGTGCTGAAATCATATGGGATATCTTAACTTTATTACCCTTTACTTTTTTCGTCATTGCCGGAAGTCCGCCAATAATCAAACCAATAAACAATAAATTCGTAGGAATAGGATATTTTTCAAACATGATGGAAATCACAAAGGATAACCCAACCAGCGCAATCGCCGCACCAATCAAAATCGGGATAATCAATGACATACTCTTTTTAAACTCAGATTTGATATGAGTAAGGGCATGAATCAATTTATCATATATTCCCATGGAAACTGCCATAGTTCCACCACTTACACCCGGAATGATATTGGCAACGCCAATCACAATACCTTTTAAAATATTCTTAATCATTACTTTCTCTCCTATTTATTCCTATGCTAGATATTTTTTTAAAAAGTCAATCAATGTATCCATCTCTTCATCTGTACCAATGGTAATACGAAGATAATTGTTAATTCTTGGTTTATTCCAATATCTTAGGAAAATCCCTTCTTCTCTGGCAGCATTAAAAATATCTGCAGCTGCCACCTTAGGATGGGTAACAAAAAGGAAATTCGTCATGGAATCCGTCATTTCAAATCCAAGCTTCTTAAATTCTACTTTCATACGCTCTCTGGTATTTATAATTTTTCCAACGGTTTCTTTAAAATACGCATCATCACGAACGGATTCCACTCCAACAGCAAGAGCCGGCTGATTCATGGTGTATGAATTAAAAGAAAACTTAGCATCCTGTAAATAACCTATAATTTTTTCCTGACCAACTGCAAAACCAATACGCATGCCTGCCATGGATCTTGATTTTGAGAAAGTCTGTACCACTAAAAGGTTATCATATTTTTCCACCAACGGGATACAGCTCTGTCCGCCAAAATCAACGTATGCCTCATCTACAATAACTACTACATCCGGATTAGCTTTGATGATTTCTTCAATCTCTCCAATTTCTTTGTAGATACCCGTTGGTGCATTGGGATTCGTAATCACAATACCGCCGTTTTCCCCAAAATAATCTTCGGATTTTATAGTAAAGTCATCCGTTAACGGAATCTGCTTATACGGAATCCCGTACAATTCTGCCCACACATCATAAAAAGCGTAGGTAATGTCAGGGAACAAAACCGGCTTATCAGAATTAAAAAAGGTAAGAAATGCCATTGCTAATACATCATCAGAGCCGACTCCCACGAAAACCTGCTCTTTATTCACATGATAATACTTCGCAAGTTCGCTTGATAATTCCGTAATATTGGCATCCGGATACAATCTGAAATTCTCATACTGAATACGCTCTAAGGCTGCTTTTACCCCCGGTGCCGGCGGATAAGGACATTCATTGGTATTTAATTTAATAATGTTCTGTCTCTTCGGTTGTTCCCCCGGTATATACGGTTCCACTTTTCTTACGTTTTTTTCCCAGTTCATATTACTCTCAATCTTCTTTCTATGAATAATTACTCATGGCTATCTTATCAGACTTTTTCTTCTTATGCAATGTGCAATACCCCGAAATACATGCAAAAATCAGGATTACTATAAGCGAAATGCCAATGCTGATTCCTAAAAAAATAATCACATCCCGGGCGCCGATATCTTTTTTTGTATATTCTGTCTGTACCATTACTTCACGCCTGTTTTCCATAGCATTTTTATCCTTTGTCCTTTCTGCTGTTAATATTGCTTCTTTTACCGGTTCTTCCGTAGACAGTTCTTCTATTTGAATCTCTTCCATTGGTGGTTCCTCCGTCAACTCCTCAACCGGAAAAATTTGTGTTCCATTACCATTTTCTTCCGGTAATTTCAGGTTATCCTCGAAAGATTCCTCCTCAGGTTTCTCCTCAGTTTCTTCCTTCAATTCAACCTTAGAGTTCTCCTCAGTTTCTTCCTTCAATTCAACCTTAGAGTTCTCCTTGGATTCTTCCTTCAATTCAACCTTAGATTCAGATAAGGGTTTCTCTATCTCTAAAATCTCCGGATTTGGCACTGTTTCTATTTGAGAGGCATCCACAATATTTTCTATTAATATATTCTGAAATATGGTATTTCCTACTCCATCTCTTACCTGAATAGAATATATTCCGTTTCTATCATAGGTTTTCGTATTCTGTACCTGATATTCTCCGCCATCCCACTTATAGGCCGCATAATTAAGTCCCGAAGTGGCATCCGAAGCCGTTACAGTAACCGTAACCGAAGTGGTGGGTTCTTTGGTGCTAAGCTTCACTTCATGAATAACAGGTACATCCCTGTCAATATTAGATACGCATATACTAAGTTCAGCTCCTGTCAATAATTCTGTTTCAGGAATCGTCACCGTATAGTTTCCGTTATCCATTACCTTTAATGAATCACCTACACTGCCATCACCCCAGATCCAGGACACTCCCTGATTTTCTTCTGTCAATTCCACTACTTCCATTTTAAGATTCAAAGAACCACACCACCCGGTATTGTCCGGCTTCACTTGACAGGAAACCATAGGAGTTCCTTCTTTGACACCGCAGGACATTTCATACCCAACCACCTTAGTGCACTCTGAATAAGTATCATAAACACTACCGCATTTATCACATTCAAAATAACCTTCGGTCCCCGTCACAAAATTGCATCTTTCAGCATGCGGAAAGGTATACCATCCTCCCGCTATACTGTTTATGTCCACATGTCCATTCATGTGACACACCCATTCATTTTCACTTCGTATACTTCCAAGAGAACCACACTTAATTTCCTTGGTTTTCTGCAGTACTGTTCCTGAACACATTACCGGTGTTCCATAACAGCCTCCCCCGGTATCCTCCGAACCGGAATGCTTATGATATAAATAAGTCATCTCCGACCCTGCCCAAGCTTCGTTAAAATAAGCAACAAAAACCAAGGCTACAATTAGCAAACTCATAGCAACCAACATAACGATATTCAATTTTTTCTTCATAATGATTATTCCTTTCGAAATAAAGGCTCTGAACCAAAAGACGCCGTTCTCATACCGGCAATAGATATTCAGATTTGTGAATAGTGACACCGTTAGCAGTCGATGTTTTTGTATTGTACTAAATGTTCTGAAAATAAGCAAGGGGCTTTTCTAAATTCGCATAAAAATTTACAGGAAAGAATAAACTATACCAAATGTTCTTTTGGAGAATCAATGAAAGTAAAAGAACGTATTCTTACTATTGCTGTTACACTGTTAGGTGTTCTTACTATCCTTATGGCAGTTACGAAAGATGCCCGCTATTCAGTATCCGCCAGTACTTCCTATAAAGGTCGCGAGCTTCCGATTTACTGTGTTGAAACTTCAGAAAAAAAGATAGCATTAACCTTTGACGCCGCTTGGGGAAATGAAGACACACAGGACATCTTATCCATCTTAGAAAAGCATAACGTCAAGGTGACTTTTTTTATGACAGGGGGATGGGTAGAATCCTATCCCGATGATGTAAAAGCAATTCTTGCCGCCGGACACGACCTTGGAAACCACAGTGAAAACCATAAAAATATGTCACAATTATCCGCGTCCGAAATTGAGTCCGAGCTCATGACCGTACATAACCGTGTAAAAGAATTAACCGGATATGAAATGTTTTTGTTCCGTCCACCCTACGGAGATTACGATAACGAAGTAATCTCCACCGCGTCTGCAAAGGGATATTTTAGCGTCCAATGGGACGTGGACAGTCTTGACTGGAAGGACTATGGTACAGATACCATTGTCGATACCGTATGTTGTCACAAAAATCTGGGGAACGGTTCCATTATTCTGTGTCATAATGGTGCCAAATATACTGCTAAAGCTCTGGAAACCATGATTATTACCTTAAAAGATGCAGGATACTCTTTTGTTCCTTTATCTGAACTGATACTTACAGACAACTTCTATATGAATCATGAAGGAAGGCAGTGCGTAAGAACTCATTAATGCTGCCACCATCCTACCTCATTTTAATACTGTCCCTGTGCCTGACCGTAGCCTGACGATATTGTTGCATAAGAGCCAATCACATAGGTAAGAGGATACTGACCATGATAATTCCAGTGTACTCCATCTTCCAAATATACTGTTAAACTCGGTATTTGTCCGGTTATCAAATAATATTCGAGCATGGTGGTTCCATCCCAGTAGTCATGCCATTCTTTCGTACCCATTTCCAATCCGGGGTCTCCTTTTGAGGCCTCGGGTATTGTATCATAAAATGCTTTATCCCCCACATAACTGTCAATGCTACTTACATAAACAGTAACTCCGTTCATTTCTGCCCGATAAAAATCACATTCATTACATTTTCCTGTTATCTTCATAGGACACATTAATTGAGCCCAGCCAACCTGATAGCCTACATTAGCGAATCTTTCTTCATCTGTAAAAGGTCTGTTCCAAAAGCTCTTTGTTCCCCCGGCATACAATGTTACATTCATATCAGTGAAAGTATAGTTTTTTATTTCTTCCGCACTTGCTCCATAAAAATCTTCGCGCACATAGTAACCATAAAGAAATGTTTGGTCTATTTCATAATCCCTTGTTATAAGGTGATCCATTTTAACATAGCCTGTTATACCTTCATACTCTACACGATACCATTGCTTGTCCCCGGATTGTCCGTTTGCCCATACTTTTGCCTGCTTTGGTAATGTTTCCGTAACCGCTCCTTGCAATGTAGTAAAAAGTGAACGGTTTGATTTTTCATCCCCCCACGCTTTCACAATTTGCACATATAGAAAAGTGTATTAAGTTAAGAATGATATAGACATATGGAAAATTCCTATTATCGGCATTTCTAGAAAAATAGGCAATTTTTTGATGCCTTACAGCGACAAGTGAGAAAATGCTAAATTTGAGAATTATTTGTAATTTGAAAGAAATCGAATAATTTTTTAGACATTACTGTGACTAGTTGAGATTTTGAAGTATTGCTTTCTTATGACTTAATACGGAAATTTTGATACGTTAAACAGACTAGTTGATAAATTGAAAAGAAGGTAATTTATTGACGTAGACGTGTGGCAACCGTATACTATAGGGAAGAATGAATTCGAATTTCATATAAAAAAGTTGTCTTGATGTAATGAATAGCGTATGATATTATGTAAATATCAGAATTATTGGGAGGAGGCTTACGTGTGTTAGTAATTACAATGAGATTACGATAGTAAGAATTTTAGCAAGAAATATTTTGAGTAACTAAGTATATGACTTGGTCTATTTTTGTTGCTAAAAGGTGTATCTCAATGAAATTACAATGCATGTAAGTAATCTGTATTATATATAGATTTATTTTCGTGTGTCTTTTTGAGGTATACCACTTAGCAATAAGTGGTTTTATTTTTTTGGAGGATTAACATGAAAATATCGGATAACATAATTAAAGAACAATTGAAAAATGTATATTTTATATGTGGAGGTGCATATGGTGGAAAAACCACTATGGCAAAACTAATTGAGGAAAAGTATGGTGTTTACAGATATCGTCAAGGAGACCACTGTGCTGAATATGAAGCAATTGCAAGACCTGAATATCAGCCAGCTTTATGCACGGAGCGGAGCAAGGATTGGCATGGCTTTTTTGCCCAAGAACCAAGAAAATATGCTGATTGGATGCGGCAAGAACTAAGAGAAGAAGCAGAGTTTGTTATTACTGATTTGATTAAACTATCAAAAAATCAAAAAGTAATTGTTGATGCACTCATACCTATAGATATTTTGAAGAAAATATCAGATTATGAACATGTGATTTTGCTTTTTGCACCAGATGAAATGAAAAGAAAACATTATTTTGATAGAGCGGATAAGGATGAAGTGTATCAGTTCATATTATCTTTTCCAGATGGTGATGATTTATTGAAAAATGTTATTGAAGCATTAAATATCGATAATCAAAAAGAACGCGCTAATTTTGTGAACAGTGGATTTAGATATATCGAAAGAACCGATAACGATACTATCGAGAATACTTTAGATGTTATAGAAAAACATTTTGGTTTTGTAAAAAAAGATTTCAACATCGATTCACTGGATATCAAAAAAGTTGATAAGGATACAGAATTAGTAGATAAACTATTAGATTTTGTTGAGAACTTCTCTTGGGAAGATGTCAAAGAACATACATTGTGGATGATTCGCAACTGGGTCTTTACTGATTGGGAAACTGAGTTTGTGGCTATGGTAGATGGTCAAATTGTAGGAATGGCTTCTATTATGAAGACAGACTATTATCCATTACCAGATATATATCCATGGATATCAAGTGTGTTTGTAACAGAAGACTATCGTGGACATAGGATAAGTGAAAAACTGATTGCTTTTGCAAATGAATATGCAAGACAAAACGGATTTGACAGAACATACATTCCGTCAGAACATATTGGTTTGTACGAACAGTACGGATATCGTTATATTAAAGATATCAATAATTATGGCAATGGAACGGACCGATTGTATGTTAAAGAATTGAAATAATATAAAGTCGACAACTTCTAATTTGAAGAGTGTACAAGCACTTTACATTTAGTGCAGTAAAAAAGAGTACCGCTCACTTTTGAGAAAGTGAACGGTACTTTTTCTTAAATCCTTAACTTAATGCTTTTGAACTTAACTAAATGACATTGCTGCAACAGGAGCCTTTTTTTACTATTCATTATAAAATTGTATACTGTCTATAACTTCCAATGCTCTTGCATCGTCATAGATATCTGTCTTTTCCTTGTATTCAAACTGATAGCATTTCTTTTCCACTGAGTCCACAATGAAATAGGCGTAGCCTTCGTACTCGCTTCCGTCATCATACTCCGATGAAATCTTAAATACAATGCTGATAGTGGTATCTGTTACAGTTCTGTCATAGTAATCACCGTCACTGTATTCGTCCGCACCGGAAATGAAAGAAACCCATTCCATTTTAGTCAGTTCTAAATCTTCTTCAAATTCATTATCATGATATCCGTATGTCCAGGCTTCTAACACATATTTTGCTTCAGGATCCGTTAACATGAGCGTTTTTCCCGCTATCTGATATCTCATTCCAAGCTCCATAGGGCTCGAATAGCTAAAATCCATTACTTTACCATCTGCATTCTCAAAATGAGTAATGGTGTATCCCATAGCCGGATTTGCCAAATACGGATACTTAGTAGTATATCCATTGTCAAAAGAATATGTATGTACATCCTGTTCATTCCATAAAACTTCCGACTCTTCTCCTGTTCCTTCAGTTGTGTTCTCACCGGCGCCTTCCGTACCCTCTCCGGCATTACCTTCATCCGTCACACCATCATCTGCTGCATCACCAGAATTATCGGTATCATAGACGGATTCATCCTCCGGCAAAGTGGTATCTGCTTCTGCATTATCGGTAGTATCGCTAACCGTTGTATCTTTTTTCTCTTCTTTATCGGAACAAGCACTGCAAGTAACTGCTAAAAGGCCTGCTAACAGCATTGTTATCAATCTTTTTTTCATAATTAATCTCCGTATTTCTATCCAAACACTTAATAACTTTTTACACTCAGAATTATCACATTTTCTCCCCTACATGTCAATGTCAGAAAAAGTAAATATTTTTTCACAACCTTTTCACACATTTTGTCAAATATGTTGTATAATAGATTTATTCTATGCCAAATTGAGGAGGATGTATCTAAAATGAGTAACACAAATGTGTCTAATGACACAAATATGAGCAAGAGTGCAGCAAAACGTAATAAACGTAAACAAGAAGCTGCTGCTCTTAAGAGAAAAAATCAATCAAGAAAAATTATCATTACAGCAGTTGTTGCATGTGTATGCGTTGTTTTGGTATGGGCAATTGCCAGTGAGATTATTTTTAAACTTACAAAAACAGAGCCAAGTAACAATTTCAGTGCCTTATTAACCGAAGAAGGTAAAATCGAGGGCATCAATGCAGACAAGCTCACTAAAGATAAGGGCTATGAAAGCTTAGTCGTTCCTGCATCAGAAATCGAGTTTACTGATGAAGAAGTTGAAGCTGAAATTAAAACCTTATTGGAATCAAACCAGGCATTAAACAAAGACACTACCGTTGCTGTTGCTGATGGTGACAAAATCAACCTTGACTATGTAGGTTACATGGACGGTGTTGCTTTTGAAGGTGGTAACACAAAAGGAAACGGTGCAACACTTACCATTGGTTCCGGTCAGTACATTGGAGATTTCGAAACACAGTTAATCGGTACACATCCCGGCGATGAAGTAACTGTAAATGTTACTTTCCCGGATAATTACCCTAACAATCCGGACTATTCCGGAAAAGAAGCTACTTTTGAAGTAGTTGTTAACGGTATCTACTATACACCTGAGTTTGATGATGCTTTCGTTGCTGAACATTTATCAGAGGATGCCGGCACTGCAGAAGAATATAAGACTTTCTTAAAGGAAAGCAATTATCAGGCTAACTTAGAAGAATACCTTGGTTCTTATATTGCTAACAATGCAGAAATCAGTTCATATCCTGATGATTATGTAAAAGAATTAATGGCAATCCAGAGATATGTGGATGAATCTAATTATAAGTATTACAATGATTACTATTCACAGGCACTTGGTTCAAAATTATATAATGACTTCGAAGACTATACAGGAATGTCTGAAAAGAAATATGAAAAAGAATTAAAGAAGATGGCTAAGCTTGCCGCAGCCACCAATATAACATATGAATATCTGTATGATAAATACAACCTTACCGTAAGTGATGAAACATATGCAGAAGTTGTGGAAATGTACGGAACAGACGCAGAAAACATTTATGGAAAACCATATTTAATGCAGGCTGCTATTAAAGAAACAGTTGTTGCATATCTTTCAACAGTTGTTACCATTCAGTAATCTGTGCTAAAGCATTAAGAACCTGTCCAAACGGACAGGTTCTTTTTATGTTTAAAACTAACAGCAAAATGGATATCTGAAACAGCAGCAATTCAATGCCGTATTGCAAAGAAGCATCTTACAGCACCAGTCTCCGCCCATATCGAAGCCACGTCCAAAACCACCGCTCATATCCCGATACCAACCATCTCCATTTTCCAAACGGCTTAACAATATCTGATATTGCTGATTATCCGGTTCAATGGCAACTGCTCTTCTTGCATGCTCTAAGGCAGTCACATTATTGCCGGCTCCGGCATTGGCTATGGCACTACAATAATACCAAAAACCATCCCTGTTAGAGATTCCCGAAAGCACATTCAACGCTTCTCTGTAATATCCGTTTTTAATATAATGGACCGCAGCCTTCATGTCATTGGAATACTCTGTCTCCTGTGTCCTTCCTCCAAAGCCTCCATAGCTTCCGTAACTGCCAAAACCGCCAAAGCCTCCAAAGCCTCCGAAACCGCCATAACCACTATAGCCACCGGAAGCAGAATCCTCATAAATTCCATCCTTCTCTCTTTGAATCTGGTCATAGGCCGCCTGCACTTCCTTAAACTTGGCTTCTGCCTTATCCGCATTAGGATTATTCACATTGGAATCCGGATGATACATACGGCTTAATTTACGATATGCTTTTTTTATCTCTTCATCGGAAGCATCTCTTGACACTCCCAACACTTTATACGGATCACTCATTTGTGTTCTCCTGCTTCATTGAATCAAATTTCACAAAAACTCCTGCGTATAAGATATTACGCAAAATATTTACATCATACAATATAGGCAGTTTTTCAAACTCCCTGCAACACTCAGACATCATCATGGTAAGAATTTTTTCAGCCTTATCCCTAAAATCCGGTTCCTCACAATAGGATTTCCATACATTATATTGATTTTTCTTAATATCTGATTTTAAATCATCATAGGCATCCAGTAAATATACAAACTTGCCAAGATAAAAGCCGATTTTCCGTAAGGACTGCTGCCATTCATCCTCTCTGTATACAAACAGTTCAGCCATCATATCTCCCGTAAGACCTGCAGCTTCATCTATATTATCAGATACTCTTTTTTCACAATCCCCCAGTTTTTCCATGTATTCACGGATTGCTGCTGCCTGCCTTGGATACTGCTTATATACTTTATCATAATCTCTTTTTAATATCCATGCCCCGGCATTCTTAATCACATTCTTATTATCCTTCCAATCATCCTTTAATTTATAATAGGATAACAAAATATTCATATCCGATACATAATCAAGCATTTCATTTTTTACTATGGGATGCTTTTCTATGGGATGGACTATACATCGTTTACAACTTTTTTTCATTTCCGGTTCATATAAACCGGTTAGTAATAACGCTAAAAAGACCATATCATAATTAAGCGTCATCTGGCCCTTGATGCCGTGACGCTCTTTTAAGGTATGGCATAATCCACAGTAAAAAGAACGATATTCTTTGTACTCACGTATTTTAAGTTCCTCTTGATTTGTTACTACATATCCGAACACTGATATTCTCCGATTATTCCCTCATAATTCTTTGTCTTATGTTCTCTTAATAAATTCTTTACGGCATTTAGGGCAGGTTATGGCAATCTTGCCTTTTCCTTTGGGAACCCTGATTTTTTGTTTACAGTCAGGACACAAGAATACTTTGTGTGCCTTATCCGTTGAAGATGCGCGCCCCGTTTTTCCCAATATTTTATTCTTAAGGTTATAGAACTTAACATTTTCCTGGTAACGCTTTTGGATATTTCTGGAAAACATTCTGAAATAGGTCCATATTAAAAGCACCCATACAATAAGATTTAACACCCAATTGTTCCAAAACAATGAAATGATTAATCCTGTAAAAACTGCTCCCATCATAAATTTGGACAGTCCGTCTACTCCATATCTCCCCGTCATAAACCGTCTGAATCTTTCTTTCAAAGTTACTACACGCCTTTCTTATTATACTTAATTAACACATGTTTATTAAACTCCGAATTCCTCTAAAATTCAAAGGTTTTTCCATAAAATAAATATTATATTTTTATAAACTGGATTCTTTTATCCTAAAAACGGCGAAAGCCGGGAAATTATCCCCGGCTTCCAGCTATATTTCTTTTTTGATTTTTGTGAAAGAAAATAATACATCCGAATGCTATCACCAATACGATAGCTACCACAATATAAAGTACAATCATCATACCTGCACTTGAAGAATCCATCATGGCTTCTGCAAAAACGTAGGTACTGAAGTGATCAGTTTCAAACGTGAGATATTCTCCGTTTACGGAAGATGAACACTTAATTAATTTTGCACCTTCCACTCTGTACACTTCCATCATTCTGTCTTTACCAAGCTTGAATGGTAATGGCAATGTAACTTTTACCTTTCCGTCAAGCTGGTGCAATTCCACACCATCTGCGTCATTCAGGTTTAATTCATATACTGTATATTTTTCTACCTTAGGAAGCTCTTTCTCAATTGCTTTCTTAGCAATTTCATACTTCTCACCGCTGTTAAGTTTCTCAGACATCATTATAGTACCTTTTGGTAATACTCCTGATTCGTCTGTAATGGAAATCTTCTTATCATTACCGCTTACAACGATAGATACTTCGTCATCTTCCTTTGGTTCTTCCGGTTTTACATCTTCCGGTTTTACTTCTTCCGGTTTTGTATCCTCTGTTTTAGCATCCTCTGTCTCTACATCTTCTGTCTTAACGTCTTCTGTCTCAACATCTTCCGCTTCAACGCCTTCTGTTTCTACATCCTCGGTTTCAGCATCTTCTATTGTAACATCTTCCGCTTCCACATCTTCTGTTTCCACATCTTCTGTTTCTACATCTTCTGTTTCTACATCTTCTGTCTTATCCTCTTCTACATCCGGTGTACTTGGAGTTACCGGAGTTGATGGGGTCGAAGGTGTTGATGGGGTAGAAGGTGTTGATGGGATAGAAGGACTTGGAAGACTGTCTGCTGTTTTACACAGATAGAAGTCATCCCATGCTCCCCAAGCACCTGCAGAAGCAGAAACCCTTACACCTACTTCTACTGTTGCACCTTCCGGTACCACTACGTTTTTAACTTCACCTAAAACATAATTCTGATATCCGTTCAGTGTTACTGCAGCGCTATATTCATTTACGGTATCTTCTTCCCCTTCTTCTGAAGCAGGAACTGTTACTGTAACAACCAATTCATAAGTGTCAGATGCACCTGCATCTCCACCATGTACATATCCGCTGAATTTATACACACCTTTTGCAAGGTCATTCACTGTCTGAACTGCTTCATAGGTATAATCACTGTTTGCCCAGAAATGTAAATATCCTGAACCTGTGATTACATCTCCACCTGTTGTCTTAATGCTAACTCCGCTTCCTGACAGTGTCCAAACACCATTATTACCGCTTTCAAATCCCGGATTTGACAAGTAGTTATATGCAAGAATTTCTAAAGTAAGTGTTGCAGTTCCTGAATAGCCGGAAACAGTACCTGTAATTGTATATGTACCCACACCACTTGCTTTTGCATTCGCAACCTGAGTTGCATTCCATGTTACATTAGCCACTTCAGGATCGCCGTAGTTATAGTTAATTTCTACTGTTGACGGTAATACAAGACTGTCAAGGTCATTAATAACGCAACTTACTTCAAGTGATTCAACTCCGGTCACAACCCTTGGAGCAGTAGAACCTGTTTTAACATATTTAAATGTATTGAGTGAATCCAATGGATTTCCGTAATAATCAAATAATGCCTGATTATCCCAAGCTGAACCGCCATACCATACACCCGCATCATCCGGATCATACTCTACAGCATAGCTGCTAGCCCAACCTGAACCATATGCTTCCCATTTAATCTTGTTAGATGCTAAAATCGCTGCTGCATTTGCTGCTGTAGCATTGTATACCTGTACCGGTAACCATGCAGGTTCCCAATAGAATACACCCACACCATCTTCACCTACATTAACAACAGCCTCAATAACATCACGAAGGCTTTCTGCCTGTCCCTGAACACTAAGATCATATCCATCTACTTTATTGGATGGCTTAACTGTATTTTCGTGTCCGTCACCATCTCCATCTGTATATCCGTAAGATGTTTCGGCAACCATTACCTTTTTACCATAATTTGTGGCAACTCCCTTTAATACTGAAGTAAGGTTAGATAATGTTCCATGCCAATATGGATAATAAGAGGAAGCAAAAATATCATAATCTACACCTGCGCTTTCCAATGTAGCCGCATAAGTAGAATAATTACCTCTTTCAGGGTTAGTAAAGTGCAATGCAATTAAAATGTCTTTGCTATATTCGTTTGCAACTGCTCTTACAGCATCGCATCCTGCATTAAATAATGTACACATGTTGGTCCAGCCTGTTTCACCACAGATACCGTTATTGGTCTCATTACCAACCTGTACCATACCAACATCAACGCCAGCATCCAAAATAGCTTTCAAGCTGTCTGTAGTAAATTGGGTAATTAACTCAGCTTTCTTTGTAACATTGCCGTCATATTGCTGCCATGCTTTTGGTGCATCCTGTTTGCCAGGATCTGCCCAGAAGTCAGAGTAATGGAAGTCAATCTGAACCTTTAATCCTGCATCTGTTGCAAGCTTACCGATTGTAATGGCAGAAGCTACGTTATTGTTACCGCCACCGTATCCATTTCCATTTGCATCATATGGATCATTCCATACACGCAAACGTACATAATTTACACCTGAATCTTTTAATAATTTGAAGAAATTAACGCCGTTAACGTTATTTCCGTTCCAATCTCTATATACTACACCACTGTTTACTTCTGAAAGGTAAGATGAAACGTCCACACCCATAAAGAAGTCATCTGATAAACCAACAACTCTGTCTAACTGGATTTCTGCTTCTACAGGTTCAATGTCTGCACCTTCATCAACCACCCAGCCGATTAAGCTGATATCATCAATACTTCCCCATGCATCTGCAGCACCTGAAATTGTTACTGTAAGCACAGCATTGGCCAAATCCGAAGCAATGGTAAATCCGTCTTCTGCTTTCTGGAATTCACCCCATTTACCATTTCCGCTTGCAGTAGCTGTTTCATTATTAACAGAAAGGGTTAATGTTCCTCCGGAACCCTGAATATATCCGGAAAGAACGTAATCACCAGCCGGTAAAGATGCAATGGTCTGAGTCATAACAATATCACCGCCCGGTGCATTGTTATGGAACCAGAACTGGAATGAGGTAGAGCCGGAATTTGCCTTATCCGATGTAATCTTTGCTGTACCGGTTTCTCCATCAGCCGTACCATTCACTGCAGTCCACGTAGAATCTGCTATTACCCATGATGGAGCATCTGAGAAAATATCATCCGTCTCATATCCGCCATTGTTGACATATTCCTTCTGAATCATGCCTTCATGGGAATTGTTATCTCCTGTATTTCCACTATCGCCTGTGTTTCCGCCATCACCTGCGTTTCCACCGTCACCTGTGTTGCCACCGTCACCTGTATTTCCGCCATCACCTGTATTTCCGCCATCACCTGCGTTTCCACCGTCACCGGATGTTCCAAGACTATTGCAGATAAGGCTTACGCTGTCCACATCTCCCCATGAGCCTGCAACACCTGTAATATAAAGTGTTACCACTGCATTGGTCATGTCTTCTGTTATTGTAAGCTCTTTGCTTACTGTACTCCAATTTCCCCAACCCGGTGCAGCTACGCTATCACTAACCTGTTCGCCAAGTCCCACTTTAAAGCTTGGGCCATCTCCACCGGTTGCCTTCATGGATAAGGTATATGTTCCTGCCGGAAGACTT
>JAFTPP010000029.1 GCA_017463255.1 Lachnospiraceae bacterium | reverse complement strand
CTTTGCCTCCATCTCTCTGCTAAACTTAATGTTTTGCACACTCCTTTGAAGCTTACGGACATAAGCATCTTCAAAGTCTTTTGTACTGTCTTCTAAGTCAGCATGAACAAACTTAAGAAACTTTACCAACGACTCCGGTACTTCTTCAGGGTTTTCTCCTGCAGTACTTAAGAAAACAGTTCTGCTTGCATCCTGCATATCTAAGGATTGTTCTTGCAGACACCGGTTTTCAAAGGTATACATGTACTTCTTTTCCCCATAGGGGTCAAAATCACAGACGAAGATAACGAATGCAGGCGGAAGTTCAGAATACTCTAACCCTGTCCGTAACATATCCATATCTATCTGACTATGATAGTATCTGGCTCTTTTCCCTAAGAACTCTTGAGATTGTGCCTGCATCTCCACATTGTATCTGGTATTGTGCCCATCTTTAATATAAATATCAAGACGCACACCTTTATACTGTGGATGGTAAATCATGGACTTTTCTTTATCCACCTCTACTCTTTCAATTTCAATGCCCAGAGCCATCTCCAAAAATTCTTTGCAGTTGTCTTCCTCGCACATAACCGCAGCAAACATAAAGTTATTTTTGATGGTAAGTTCTTGTAATGTTTTTTTCATATAAGTTCCTCCTAAAATAACAGAGGAATTCTATTCATATAGCTATCATATACGATATGAATGAAAAAACAAGTAACAATGATACCACTTTTTTATTTTCAGTAAATATGCATAGATTTGCGGTCCTTCGATATGTTAATAATGCCGATGCGTTATTCTTACTGATTACTTTCCGAAAACAATTCATAAAACGCAGGCTCAAAGCCTGCCTGAATTGCTACTTTCTGGGATTTGATATGGCTTTCAACTGTTGCATAGGTTGGAACAATGCCACGTTTCAAAACTTCCTCTTTTAAGAGTGCTGTAACATAAGCTCCAATCCCCTTCCCTTTTCCTTCTTCGGTGACATTTACGCCAATCTGCCACATGGTCTTTGTATCGCGTGTGACACTTGCCATACCAAGAATGGTATCTCCATCCATAGCGCATACTGCCAGCATATCCGGGGTGTCCTCGTCAAATAAAAGGGCTTCCCAGAATCTGTTATCACCACGAAACGCTTCAATTTCTTCTTGTTCATACCACTTTATATCGAAAGAACGGTTAACGGGCTCGTTATTTTGTGCAGGGATATAGTGATGGTGCGTATCCGCTAATTTATGTCCATATTCCTGCAGTTTATTGTGAATGTTAATCAACTGGTATGGCTCAGAAATCCAGGTTCCACCCTGATTTCCAAAATATTCTTTACACCAATCCATGATTTTAGTATCAGCCATAACAAGTAGCTTTTCACGATATACAGCAATTTTTAACATTGTGTTTTCATTACCGATTGGTCTTGCGCCTTGATTCTTTTTAAGAATACGAAAGATATTCTCGTTGCTATGAACTTCTTCCACCGTGCAATCATAATCAATTGCCAATTGTTTTTCTAATACTTCTATATGTGGGTTTTTCATTCGTTTTTCACATCCTTACGTTAATTTCCTAATGATAGAGTTTATCTTATCTGTACAATCAGCCTTTCTATATTCAGCATTTCTCCAGGAATCAGAAAGCGGGAAGTACAGATTATCTTTAGCCTTTGGACCTAAGTCCCACTGGCCATTCTCATCTTGGTTTTGTTTTAGCCATTCTGTTACAAATGCAAGTTTTTCTTTTGCCAATTTATACCCCGACAAAATATCAATAGCATCCAAATAACGACTTGTCTCAATTGACTGAAACTCTTTCGGCAGCTCACTGATTCTTTTTCCATAAATATAATAGATTCCTCGTTTGTGATTTATTACATAATCCAACATACGGCTCTCTGTTTCTTTACTCAAAAGTCCCTGCAACAAATTCATCTCGTAAAATGTTACAAAATCCACTTCCCCGGTATCACTTTCATATTTACCATTTGCAAATTCCTCTTCTATCACATTTACCCAGTACTCTGCACATTCTAAAGCAATTCTATTATCAGGCTCAAATATTCTCACCCAAGTAGATAGCATCAGTTTGGTAAATAAATCCCAGTCTCTTGTTTTTTCCCTATAATTATCAATTTTTCTCTCTCCGTTTAAACAAGCAACCATACAGTCAACGGCTTTTTTAATCGGTGCATCATTTATTGTAAAACCTAATAGTTTTAAGCGGCGTAATGCTTGTTCGGTCGTTAGAGGTTTTTTATTATTTGGTATCGACAATGAATGGAACTCATTTCCCCAAGTACCGTCATCATTTTGTAATGCTATAATCTCTTGAGCAATCTTTCCATTTTTATAATTCAGCTCTACTTTTTCAAGCATTCCGTATGTCCTCCTCCAATATAATCGCTGGAAAACTTAAAATTTACCACTCTATACTGATGTTGACCGAACAAATAACTGGTCTACAGATCCATATATAGTCTCGTAGTCTCCTTTTTTCTCAAATCCGTATTTTTCATAAAGTCCAACTTCACCACTCATGATATATATTTTTTCATATCCTAACTCATTAGCATATTCTACGGAGCTTTTAATCAGTAACTCCGATAGTCTGCGTCCACGGTGTTCTTCACTCACAAAAACAAAACCAATAAATGGTGTAAAATCATACTCGTCAGGTAATTCATCCTTTTCGGCTAATGTACAAAAGCCTACCACTTTTTCATCCACACAAACGGCAACGACTCTCTCCCATTCCTTAAAATTGTTCTCTTGCATCTTGCTTGCTAAAAAAGGACCTGCTTTCCAAGAACAATTACTTGCAAAAGAAATGGTTTCATTCCAGTATCTGTGTCCGTTCGTCATTCTAAATGTTTCGGTCATTTACAATCTCCATTAAATAACTATAAGTAAAAACTTCCCATAATGAATTCTACCGTACAATCAGCCTATGCTTCTTTGTATCATAAGAGGTTACTCCATCAAACTTTGTATGTATTTCATTGTTTTCATATACAAATCCACATTTTCTCATTACTGCACCGGATGCAGGATTCTCTACTGCATGCCAAGATATGAACTCACTTTGTTTTAATTCTTTTATTGCAAACTCAAGAATTGCTTTTGCAGCTTCCGTTGTATAACCTTGGTTCCAGTACTTGTGCATAATATTGTATCCTAACTCAAAAGCACCCTCTGCTTCATTATAGTTCACACCACCGCACCCAAACAGGTAACCACTTTCCTTAAGAGTAAATCCCCACTGATATATCTTATCACTTGAAATGTTATTCTCTTCCATTTTAAGCCATTCAATCGTGTCATTGACAGAACCATGCGTACACCACCGCATATACTTTGAAACACGTTCATCAGAAGTCCACCTTTCATATATGTCTTCTGCATCTGCTACAGATAATGGTCTCAATATCATTCTTTCCGTTTCTATAATAGGTGTGTTCATTTTTCCTCCATATATTCAAATTTTACTAGTCCTTTAATTGACACAAATAACGAGTAACTCTCTGTCCGTCATATTCTTTTATAACTTCTGTTATCTCAAAACCATTCTTTTCATAAAATAAAACAGCATCATCATCTGTTTCTGCGTATAAGACTTTAAAGTTATATTGAGCCTTTATCTGTTGAATCATATAAGATCCTATTCCTTGCCGGCGTGCACATATATCAACAGAAATGCCAATAACCTCTGCCTCTTCACAGTTCTGAATCCAAATGACAATAATGCCCTTTATCTTTTCACTATCAAAATAAGCATATACTTTTATGTTTTTATCGTGTAACCAGTAATCTACCTTGTTTTCATATTTCTCTTTGGTAGGCATATACATGCAATATTTGTAAATATCATACGCCCCTTGAATATCTTCAATATTCGTTAATTCTTTTAGCTTAAATTGAACACCCATATCCTTCAGCTTTCTTCTATCCAAACAATTACGCTGCGTGCTTATACCCAATTCTCATAGTCCGGGTTACCGATACAATTCCATTGATACTTTTCTAAATTGACTCTGTTTCCCTCTACTATAACGCCTTCACTTTCCAAGAGGGCAATCTGTCTGTTTTCTCCACCAAACGCAAACGCTGCGGAAACTTCTCCCAGACGATTCACTACTCTATGGCATGGTATATTCTCCGGGTCTGGATTTGCATGAAGCGCATAACCTACTACCCGTGACCACCTTCTGTTTCCGGCAAGGGATGCCACCTGTCCGTAGGTAGCAACATTTCCTTTCGGAATCTGTTTTACAACATCATATATTAAATCAAATGTAGACTTAGCCATATATTACCTCTGCACCTATGAAGTTAGCATTCCTTCTTATAAATCAGCATTCCATTACCGTAAGGGTCATCTTCTGCTCCAAATTCTTCTTTCACAAAAATATAACCATTCTTTTCAAGAACTCTTACAGAAGCATTATTTCCACGCATAACACGACCATACAAAACATTCATTCCAAAAGTCGAAGCTACAAATTCAGTCATAGCACTTAGTAATTCCGTAGCGTACCCTTTCCCACTATGCTTCTTGCAGATTCCATAGCCAATTTCTACTTCTTTTGTGTTCCCTTCCACTTCATTTATACCCGTGTCACCTATTAATTCACCTGTTTCCTTTAACTCTACAGCTAACACATATGGTAAATGCCTGTTATTTACACAATCTATATAAAAGTTAATTGCACCTATTGTTTCTTCGATATCAGCATAACTTTCATTTGGAATCCATTTCTTAACTTCTTCCTCTATATGATTCTCAAATAGATTTTGTGCATCTTCAATCTTAAATTTTCTTATCTTTAGATGCTCGGTTTCAAACATATATTTAAATTCTTCCTCTGTTCTTCAAATTTCTTTTCTAAAACAAATAACGCGGTTGGCTTCTTCAAATCCCATTGCCAAATGGAATTTAAGGCTATCAGTATTGTCTAGCTCACAATCACTTGCAAATTCCGAGCACTTTTTACCCTTTGCCCATTTTTCACATTCTTGTAACAGTTCTTTTGCAAATCCCTGATGTCTAAATTCTTCCAAAAGAAAAATACCTTCTAAATAACCAACCGGCGAGGAATCCGTGCCTTCCACATAGTCATGTCTAAGCTGGCACTGGGCAAATCCAACCGGCTTGTCCTCCACATATTTAATAAAACATACGGCATTTTCATCCATAATTAACTCTGAAAAACCTAATTCTAATTCTGATATTGTACTGTCATCCCACATTTGAACTGCTAATGTCGCCAACGTCAAAGCGTCTGTACTGGTTGCCTGCTTAATCAAACCGAGATACCTCCTTTAACTATTTTTCAACTTCCGCAACTACTTTGAGTATTTTACTGTCAATATTCTCTTTACCATATAACTCAAGAAAATACTCCGTATACTTATCTGTTCCCAAATTATGGTTCAATGACCAAAGCACCCAGTAAATATCTATATGTCTATCTCCAACTCCAGCCAATCCCACATCAATGAACGAACTAAAATTCCAATTATCCAATATTATATTAGGTAAACAAAAATCACCATGTATAAATGTATCTTTTTTTAAACAGTTTCCATTCTCGGCAGTTGCATATACGTCCATGCACAAAGAAACCGGAACATCTGTAATTGACCTACTATGCAGATATTTCATCGCTTCAGCAAGTACTTCGCATAATCTTTCAGGATTATCTAAATAATGTAACGAATCTTCACCTTTGGCACTCTTCGTAACCATGTAGTCTTTATCATCAGAAATGTAAGAAATGACATCCACACCCATTCGCTTACTCTCAAAAAGTCTTGCCATTTCTGCTTCTTTCTTTAGCTTATCTTTTTCGGCTATTTTAACATAATATCCCAAATCACTATATAAAACCTTCATGGATGGATGCGAACTGCTATCATACACCTTAGCGTCCTTGAATATGTAATGAAGCTCATTAGGAAAGTCATCCATATTAATTCTTATTTCTTTTTTTTGCATATTCTACACCACTCTTAATTCAAAATTATCAACTTCTGATTCCTCAGACTCTTACTCACATTTCACTATAAGCTGAATTATTATATGAAATCAATATATGTGTGGGTGCGAACAGTAAGGACGATATAATCAATAAAACAGACCTGCTCATAATTCCACTAAATAGGAAAATGACTGCTGGAATAATAGATAACGATAATGCCTTAAAAACAGAGTCCTTACTAAAACACACAATCCATATCACACAATAAAGTACAATAAGCACTATATTCACTACAAGATATATCGCAAACGCTTCATCGGACCACCAGCCAAACCATGTTCCCGGAATATTCACAATCATAAAACCAAAGCATCCAAATCTTCCTATTTGCTCTATGATTTCCACCATTCTGTTATTCCACTTATTTTCAAAGCCTTCTTTATGTTTTAATGCATATAAAATATTGGGTATCATAATGAGTACAATAAACAAAGTGCCAAAAATATTAATCCATTCCATAACCTTTTACCACCTGATATAAAATTCTTCCATGTTATCATCTCTTTAAATACAGATTATATTCATATCTATCGCCCTGATATTCTTCCTGCCTGCGTGCAATTATCTCATCAAACCCAAAGCTCTTATAAATATAAATTGCTCTGTCATTATCATCTTCTACTCCAACCGTAAATTCTTGGTATCCCTCATTAGCCAGAATATCAATCACTGTTTGAAGCAAGAATTTACCATGCCCTTTCCCTTGGTAATCCTTATGAATTCTAAAAGCAAATAAATAGACACGTTCCCTAGGTTTTGCAAAAAGTGGTTCATCGCATACATACTTGGTGTGCAATTCGCCTATGAGCACATCATTTAAGAATAATCCAAAGATGTCAATTATTCCGTCCTCTATATCCTTTTTATTCTCAATGAGCATATCTTCAACACTATTATATTCAAACAACGTAGTGAGCTTAGACAACTCACTAACTGATAGTTTTCTTACTGTAAGCATACTTTCCACCTTGAATTTAGATTAATCAGCTTCAAAATCCCTATCTTTCTCTTAAATGGCTAATATCTCCATACCCATGGACATGAAAAGTTGTAACACCATCTTGTGATTCCTGGGAAACAATTGTTGTCACAGCAGTAGGTTCCATTGAAAAATGATTCCACAGTAACATGGGGGACATACCCAACAAGTGTGCTATCATAGCACAGCTTACTCCGTAATGACAAAACAATGCTATTGTTTCCTCTTGTGGCTTCATGGCACGGTAAAAATTGTTTTCCCTCACATAACCGTGTTGTTCTAAAAGACTGTCAAGTCCGTTACAAACCTCTTCCCATCTTTCTTTAACACCATTTTCCCGCATAACAGGAACATCATACCACTTGTCTTTATCATAAAATTCAGACACTATAGTCCAATCCTTCGGTTTTAATTCCCATACCAGACAAGGGCTTCCTGTTGTCATATCCTTTATGGATACCGAAAACTCTCTCATCCATGCATAGGTTTGCGCAGACTTTCCTACTTTTTTCAATGTTACTGAAACTGTATCCTGTGCCCTCCCCATTGGTGATACATAATAGGCACTAATATTTAGTTTCGCGAGACGCTCTGCCAGTTTTTCTGCTTCCTGCCATCCCTTTTGTGTTAGCGTATCCAACTCATAATTGGGATCTCCATGGCGAATCAGTAATATTTTCATATCTTCTGTCCTTTCTAAAATGCATGGAACAAGAAATCCGGATTCGTCACTTTCTTGCCAATTGCAAATCTATCGTATCATAGATAGTGATTGTGCCACCATGTTCATTGATGGCTTCTTCAATTTTTGAAAAGAACTTTGTCCTGACTTTCTCTTCAATGGCGATATGGTCTGAGTATGTTCCAAGAAGTTCCACATACTCTTTCGCAGAAAAAATACGTTCCCGATGAAACAAGGCATATTGAATATCCGAAAAACCATACTTTGCTGCAATCAATGCACGTTCTTTTGCTTGTTCCTCTGTATATTCGGTTAACACTTCACGTTTTTTATTATGATATGTATTATAGTATTCATCATAAATTTCATCTATTTGGACTGATAGTGCCGGATTCCCTTTATCCCGATATGGATGATTTGCAAAACGCGCAAAAACACCTCCATTTTTCAGCATAGAAAACACTTTTTCATATCCTACTTTCTCCGGTATCCAATGGAATGCGGATGCAGAAAAAACCAAATCATAAGAATTATCTGTAAACTCTGTATCTTCGAATTTACCCGTAATTACCGAAAAATTCTTATATTCCTTAAACTTATCTTTTAACAATTCAGAAAACTGTTCTCCGTATTCTACGGCTGTTAATCGACATCCGGTCTTTAGCATTGGAGCAGTGGCTTGTCCGCCGCCGCTTCCCACCTCAACTACGTTACTATCTTCGTTGATAGGAATATAATCAAACATTGTCCGATACAGTTCTGCAACATAGCCGGGACGTAGCTTTTCATAGGTGGAAGCTACCGTATCAAATGTCCATTCTAATCCTTTCATAGCCGGCATAACAAAATACCCCCCAAAATTAAACACACTATTGCTTTTTCACTATACTTTATTTATTATTTATAATTTTTTAGACATGAAAAGCAATAAGTCATCATCATTGCAACATGGTGCATACTGCTCTAATTGTTTCCCCTGATACCAAACGCCGCTACCGTCCGGAATATAACCACGCTTAACATATATTCTTTGTGCCACACCATACCCCGAATGAACACCAACCGCCAAATATACTGTGTCAGATACTTTTGCTGCCTCCCGTTCAACAGCATCAAGAAGTTTATTTCCTATCCCCTTGTTATGAACGTGAAAAAACACTGTCAAATCAACTATTTCAGGATAACCCATACCTGACCATGGACCTTCTGTGGGATTCATTACTAATGTACATAGCCCGGATACTTGTCCTTCATACTCTGCAATAAATACCTTCCTTTTGTTTTCTTCTTGTTCCTTGTAGTAATTCTCGTATGTTTCCAACGACGGATGCCACCCATATGATAAATATGTATCATATATTATTTGGGCATCTTCAATCTGCATGCTCCTAATTAGCAAGTCGTTATTTGAGTAATAAATATTGCTCACTATTCACCTCCATAAATTGGAATTTACCCCTTCGTCAAATTCAAATTTTCAAAACTAAATCAATCCAAAATGCTTACAACCGGTATTCCATTTGAATATCAAATGGTTCATTTTGCACAATTTCCATATTTATCTCCTGCGCTTCAACACAACCCAATCTACGATATGCTTCTTGGCTTTCCTTTGATGAATGTGCCGAAATATATATTTTTTTTGCTCCAAGCTTTTTAGCCTCGTCACAAGCAAGTTTAAAAAGCTCTTTGCCCAATCCCTTTCTTCGAAAAGGTTCTGAGATATGAAACAATTGTAGCTCTATATATTGGTCAGCGCTTCCAAAGAACTTTTTAGATACATAAATGTATCCAACTAATTTATCTTCACAAAATGCCCCATATGCAAACCCATTTTCTTTTATTCCATCTACCATTTCCTGTGCAATTTCTCTACACTTTTTTATATCCCAATCCTCTATAAACTCATTCGGCACTAGTACCAATTCATTACCAATCTTCCGCCAACATTCCTTGACTTCCTGATGTCGTACAAATTCATCCAATGAGGCAGTATGGATGTTTTCTTCTGATAATTTAGTATAAATGATTGTTGACATTTTTTCCTCCAATATTCTTTCATACATGGATAGTTCCAGCCGACTAAGCTTACACTTCAATTTTTGGCTTAGGTTGCTCATCCAATCCGGCATATCTTCCACATCTTCACTTACTACATGTAAAAGAGTTGTGTATTCCTGTAAACGTACAAGTCTTCTCATTAGCATCATTGACTGCTGTTGTTCTTCTGTGAAAGATGTGGCACTGCGATATCCCTCAAGGAAACTCGCAATCGCTTCTTCCATAGAGACATCTTCTATAACCTCATCAAGTGCATCTAACGCTCTAACAACATCCAATGCATACCAACAACATATTGCATCGTCAAAGTCAATCACGCCAAAAGACGCTTCCTTTTCATCATAGAATACATTATCAGGCTCGAAATCATAATGAACAACACCATAATCAGATGTCGATAAGGGAAGACTCTCTAATTCCTTACACACATCCGCAAACTCTTTCCTTACAATTTCAGAAGCATCATATTTCTGCATTCTCTCTTCTATTTCGCATAGAAGCATTTTGTGGTTACGCCGTTCTTCGGAATATGGATATTCCTTCATCAGCGCATGCAATTCTCCCAATATCTTTCCGTATCCCTTGACAATTTGAAGTGTTCCTTTGGTTTCTTCCAAACTATTTCCGGAGACCTTTTCAAAACAGGAAACATTGTAAGTTCCCCATTCCGTATTGATTTGTCCAAAAAGTTTTCCGTCTTTCATTGATACAGGACGCATAGCAGGAAATCCCTTATCAATCAGCCATTCCATCAAACATATTTCAGACTTTACATCATCAAGCTTTTTTTCCTCTGCTGGAGACAATCTTAAAAAACAGATTCTTCCATCTATTTTCAACCGAAACGGATAAATAGCATTTGATGAAATTCTAAAATACGGTAACATTTCATCCACCGAATCCATGTCACACTCATAAAACTCCATACATTTCTTTGCCAGGTCAAAATTCTCAAATAAATATTTTAATTTTAGCATAGTACCCTTTCTGCAGGCACCTCATGCCTGCCTGTTAATATTCGATATTCACCTTTGTCATCATTTTTCTTTTATCTCGGCTCATAGTTCTCATGCCGAACACCTCCTTTCAAAAATTGCAATTTAACCCTTCGTCAAATTCAAAGTTTCTATTCCCTACGAAATTGTTGTTTTCATACTCTCCCCTAACATTTAACTTACAATCTGGTTGCCACTTCCAGCGCAACCAAAAGAATCCTCTCCCGCATATCTTTCGGCATATTTCCCAAAATCCGTTTATCCCAACTACTGTCCCCTAAACAGTCCCCTGCATACAAAAATTGGTACACTTCCTTTTTGCGAAATTGTCCTACAGACATAACAGACGCACATTCCATCTCCACAGCACCGCAGCCCTCTACTTTTCGCCTCTCCATATTTCGTTTTGTTTCTCTGTAAAAGGCATCAGTGGTCCATGTCTTTGTTGCCTTATAGGGAACGTGCATCTCTTCAAAAATCTCTATCAATTTATCCGCAGTCGCAATCTCCAGATAATCGGACGCCTCTGCATAATGGTAGCTTACGCCCTCATCTCTGTATGCTGCTATGGGCACCAGCAACTGTCCTTCCGCTATTTTCTTATCCAGTGCACCACAGACACCAAAATACAGAATTTTCTCTGCACCCAAGGCAATAATTTCCTCCAAAAGCGCTGCTGCTCCTGCTCCTCCTAGTACTGAATTGAAGAACCCAAATTCAGTGCCCTTATATGTAAACTGATATATTGGGATTTTGTGTCCGCAAACATGTAATGCGCCTATCTTAAATGCATTATACTGCTTCAAAAACAGTTCACAGAATCTTGCCTGAAAAACAACTAACATAGTTTTGGGGAAGTTTTCTATCATCCTAACATTATTTTTTGCTTTGATAATTTCTTCTCCATTACAATCAAATGTGTCTATTATACTCATCCTAACACGTCACCCCATCAAATTCTTATTTATTAACTTCTCATCTTCCCATGCATTCGCCCAATTACTTGGAATTTTATCCTTCTATCGAAAGCGCATAATCTAAAATAACATTTCCGTTTTCATCGGGTGTTGTAAATCTTGGACAATTATATCTTTCAAAACACCAATCGTTTTCTTTGCGCTTTAAATTATGTTTCTTTAACTCTTCCAAACACATGTTATGCGTATCCATTGTGTAAAAATCGCCACTACCCTCTTTAGCTCCTCCGTAAATTCATTTCTTTGAATCTTTCTTAATTCGTTATAATGCCATTACATATATTTGACACGGGTTTATTTCGTCCCATAACGTCGGAAACACTTCAAACTCCTTAAATCCGAGAGCAATATAAAACTTATTTGTCCTATCATAATCTTCGTATTTCCCCATTTGAACAGTCTTAACTTGTATAAAAGAATAACCTTTCTCACGTGCAATATTTTTCGCACTTTCAAACAAATCTTTACCTATGCCGCTTCGATGATGCTCTTTTAACACTCCCATAACCGCAAGTTCAATCGTATCTTTTCCCGTCTCTTTCAGATACAAAAAACCTACCGGTTTGTCTTTTTTATATGCACAGAAAAACAATTTGCCAGCACTATCTTGTATGTATTGTTCTCGTGCCTCTGCGATTTCAAACCATTCAACAAGCGAATCCAGTATGTATCGCGCTATATTCTTTTTTTCTAAATCATCTTTTATTTCGATTACATTCATTATAAAGTCGCTCCATGAATTGGGATTTGTAGCACCGACAAACTGAAATTTTCTGCTCTATCAGCGGTTATATTTTGCTCCTGCATAAATCAGTAACGCCAATCCCATAATGAATCCCAATGCAAAAGCGATAAAACTTAATGCTGAATCTGTTATACCGATTATTATAGCAGTTACCAAAAGACCAATTCCAATAAAGATAACCCCCAAACCTGATATTTTACAAAAAATCTTTTTATCACTTGGAGACACTTTATCATAATGATAACTATGAAGTAACGTAATTTTTTCCTTTTTCCACATTAAATAACCAAGATATATAAAAACAAGTGCTAATACACCGACTCCAATAGCAACACCAATCGTTTCCGTCATAGCAATCTCCTCCAGGTTCTAATTTATCTTTTACGCATAGGGACAATATTCTTGAAACCATTTTTCAAATCGTGGTTTATTGAAAATAATGAATTTATATAGTTCACCGTTTTTCATATCAACTGTTGCAATGGGAAATATTATCCACTTCCAAGAAATTTCTTTTATTTCCTGCAACGGCAAAACCAAATTCCTATATTGGGGGGCAACTGTAAGCTTGTTTGTCTTGTAAGTAAGCGACTGACTATCAAGGTATAAACCTCCTCCGAGTATGCCATTATGACACAAACTACAAAAAAATGATTTCATAGAAATAACCCTCCGTCAACTTCAAATTTACCAATCTCAACAAATTGGGATCTGTCTACTTGTTCTTATTCTTTATTTCATCCATTTCTCTAATCAGTTCTTCTAATGGACGATACTCACCACCCCAATATTCAAAAGTATGCATTCCTTCATCTTCTAAAATTGGACCAATCATTTTAACAGATACATTCATTCTACTCAATATTTCCTCGTAGTTTGGAATCTCTTCTTCAAACGGAAGTAACTGCTGAAAACTCTTATAGGACACACCATAAACAATAGTTCTTATACCTAATGATGCAATAGCCATAAGACATCGTACACATGGTGCACAACTTGTATAAAATATGGCATTTTCAAAAACCTTGTCCGAAAACTCATTTGCACACTTATGAACCAAATTAAACTCAGCATGACCAAAGATTCCCTTTTCATAATCAGAAGTATTTTCTGCCTCTGCTATAATTTTATCTTCACTGACTAAGATCGCTCCAAAAGTGTCATATCCTTTCTTTCCTGCACTAATTGCTAATTCATAACATCTTTTCATGTATTTTTCATGATTGTTGCTCATTTCTTTCTCCTCTACAAATTCTTATTTATCGATCCGACAAACAGACTTTTGCCTACTCGCAAATTGACACTGCAAATTAAAAGTAATCATTCAATCTATCATTTGTATTCAACAAAAGTTTTCTGCACTAACTCATAATCCACCGCAGATTGAAGCTCTCCTAATTGGTCTTTCCAACAATTTTCTCTAACTCTCACCTTATTAAAACCAAGTATCTCATATACATGCTGAGCTCTTTCATTCTTGAGATTTGTATCCAATATAATTTTTTCATACCCCATATTAAACAATTCTTTAATAAACATACTCAATATGATACGTCCTAAGCCCTTTTCTTGATAATTCGAATTGCATATTTTAATACCAATTTCTACAGAGTTGTTCCCTTGATTATAGTAACTCATCTCCCCAATCGGTTCTTTTTCTTTTTCGATTATTAAACGTCTTTTTGTATCATCTTGGTCTGTTTCAATCTGCTTTCCAATTTCGTTCGGACACGTTCCTAATCCATTAGGGAAACCGGCATGAGCCATTACATTGCCATCATTCCACCATATTGCAAGCTGTTCACAATCTCTCTTTTCCGCATTTCTAATGCATATATCCTTATATTCAATTCTCACGTTTATACCTCTCAAAAAATTCAAGTTTTAAATCTGTATCATTCTTTATACTTGTTAATTTCAGCAATCACATCCAATGGAGATTCTGCTTGTAAGAATTCTTTTTTTCTCTTTGCCGGCTGATTTACCCCATCCTTTAAATACCATGCGGCTTGAAGTGGATGCATTCCCAAAGACTTAGCTGTTTCTAACTCAAAACTACCACCATCACCAATATATAGACATTCCTCGGGTACAACCGCCAACTCGCTCATACATCTTTGAAAAATCTCAACATCCGGTTTTTTTACTCCAAGTTCACACGACATACATACGGAATCAAAGTAATCAAAAAATATGCTATTCTTTATAACGTCTCTTTCTTCAAAATAGCAATTTGTAATCAAACCAATCTTTAGATTCATTTCTTTAAGAGTGGTAAAAAGAGGAATTATTTCCGGATGTATATGCTCAAAACATTCTATTTTTGATAATTTTCTTTTGGTTATGATTCTTTCAAATAATTCCGCAGAATAACAGTTATTAACTTTTAAAACTTCCTCTATTACTTCTTCGAGAGTTCTTTTCCCCAAAGTTCTATCATCATCTGTTGTATCCCATATTTCTCTAAATTTTTGTTCAGTAATCCCTATATCATTAGCGATCTGCTTTGCCATGTATACAGGACCTTCAAAATGGGTTATCAAAGTTTCAAACATATCAAATATTACGGCTCTAATCATCTTATCTCCTCTAAATTCCCTTTATCAAAAACATCTCCATAGGCTGCTCATATCTCGGAATGTCTATAACAAGACTTCCGCAATCTTTATATCCTATTTTCCTATAAAAATGTTGCGCATCCTCATCAACCTGAGTAGAAGTTAAGAGCATTCCATATCCCTGGGACTTCATATCAGCTTCCCAGTATTCCATAAGTTTTTTACCATAACCCTTTTTCTGGCAATTCCAATCAATAAATAGCATGGTACAAAATGGGGTATTATCCCAGAAAAGATTGTATCTTAATAATCCTACCGGTTTACCATCCTCAGATAACACATATCCCCTGTTATTGCTTACCACGTTTTTAAATTCTTGCTCCGGCAAATGCTTATCAAGACCGTACCAAAAATCTTTATCATCCGCCTTTACGTATCGAATTTCTATCATTTTTTCACTCCCGTTTTGTCTTTTGTGCCTGAAAATCTTTTTCCTCTATTACGCTTTTGTATATAAAACCATGCTCTAAATCTTATTGACTAAATCCTAAAATAAGCATCCATTACACTATCTCATTCTCGTTATGGTATCGTTGTAACGATACTTTTTATTCTTGTATCGTTCAGACGATATATGTGTCAAGTGCCAACTGCTCTACTTCTTCCTCAACAGTTTTGTCTGTATTATCAAACAGATGCCCCTGATTCTCAAGCATATTATCTAACTTGTTCTTTAAAAACAAGGCTCTTTCAATCATCTCCACATCACCACGCTTGGTAATCCGCTGTCTTATGCTATCCTCAGAAGCGGTAAGTACCACATAATATAGCTTCGCATCATATTCTTTTGCTAATTTCTGAACCAGTGGTAACTCCTCCTCTATGACGTAGTCAATCACCACATCAAGCCCCCTGTCTAAGGCAAGCCTTGCCACCTTTAATATACATTCCCAATTAAACTTAAGAATCTCATTCCACAAAAGAGAATCCGAAGCCTGTCCGTCCACGAAAAACGCATCTTTATCATCCGTTTCTACGAATCCTGCATGAAAATCGTCACCATGAATCAGATACACCTGCTTCTTTCCGGTCTGATTCACAAGGTGCTTCGCAAAGGCCTCTGCTAATGTTGACTTACCGCAACCACAGGGACCTGAAAAGAAATAAATATTACTCATATCTTAACTCCTTAAGCGACGCCTCATACAATGGTGCAACCCATCTGTACTGCCCGTCATCCTCATACTCCCGATACTGCCCTTCCGTCATCATTGTCAGATATAATAAAATATCATACCAATAGATACGACGCATCTCGGAATCTGTAAACTTCTCCTGTCCGTAACCTCTTAAAAAAGCATCATTTCTGGTATGCCGTCTAAACCGGTCTTCCATAAGCGGATCACCAAAAAGAGCTCTCTCCCAATCAATAATACCTACTACTCTTTTATCCTTGATAAATACATTCCCTTCCCATAAGTCGTAATGTACTAAGGAAGGTTTGGTCACTTCGGCAAATATTTCTTTGTCCTTCTCTAACATATGCAACAGTTCATCACCACGGATGAAATATTCAACTGACTTTCTGTCCGCATCATTTATCACATTTGTTAACATATGTCTCATTAATTCATATTGGGTTGCAAAATGATTCTCTTCATCCCCAAGTTGCCTAAAATCCGTTCCTATAATAGAAACCATCTGTTTTACGTTCTGTCCTATTTGGAAACTAATATCCTCTTTTTCCTCTTCGGTATATGTATCCTGCGTGAAAAAGTAATTCTCACCCTCGATAAATTCCATGAAGAAATAGTTACCGCTGCACAACTTCCTTTCTTTATTGAACAGTTCAATCCCTGCAACCTTGGCAGACATCTTACCCCGCGCAAGCTCCATTGCTTTCACTTCAGCATCCATCATATTAACTTCATTTGTCATATATCCATGATTATCTGCTGCCGCTATCTTTAAGATACTTTTTGTTCCATCCGCAAAAAGAATTAAATATGCCACATTACACATACCCTCTGTCAGTTCCTTACAAGACAGCATTTCTTTGTTAGGAAAAGCATGTGCTACCATTTTTTTAATATTCTCTTCTGATTGAATATTCTTGGTTACTCCCATAAGTTACACCTATTTACGCTTCTTCCATATTCATATAAGCCTGAGCTATCCGATTATAGTCAAATTCTCTTTTTATCTTTTCTACCTTAAAGTCTTCTCCTTCTATTACACTTCGGTAAATGTAACGGCCGTCATCAAGAATGGTATCATCCTGAATCACCGCCCCCACAACATAATGCTCATTTTCAAAATCAAATTCATCCATAACAGCCATCTCCACATCTGAGCCGTCCTTAGCTGTCACATGGAAGGTTACATATTCGTTGTATTCGTTATTTTCATTTCCCATATTTTGTTCTCCTTATGTCGTAATCTGTTTTGATACAAAATGAACGATATCATCTTGGGGTTTTAAAATGTATGGTATCAATTCGGTAGGATAAACCTTCAACCCATTCTTTAATTCTTCCAAAGGAACCCACCTAAACTCTAAATCAATTCTTTCGTTATCCAAGTCATCATATCCATAAAAAGAACCATCTAATGGAATATCCTCATGATTGGATAAATGGACCTTATAATATAAGCATATTTGATGGCATGGCTTATCGCCCCAAGGGAAAAAAATCTCTCCTATCGCCAACAAATCATCCACAACAATATTTGCATGAAGCTCTTCTTCAAATTCTCTTTTCAATGTGTCCATGGTTGTCTCCAAAGAGGAAACATGTCCACCAATGATTGCATAATCATCATTTTTCGGTCTTTGTAACAGAATCTTATCATTATGAACGAGTATGCCTCCTACACGATATGAAAATACAAAATCTTCTGTTTTAAAAAGAATATCTCTTTGCATCTTACTCTCCTAATCCAAAATGTTTTGCCAAAGCCGCAAGCATTTCCTCACGGGTATCATTCTCAAAATCAGAACGGGTGTAAGTAAAAAATCCCGTATTCTCCCAATCTGTTTCCAAAGGAGGATGATATAACGCCCAGGAATTAAAGTTCTTAAGTGTAGCCTCCGGGTCTTTGCATTTTTGAATCTGCTCCATCATAAATTTTTTATCAGGGTCTTCCCTGTCAAAAAAGCGGGTAGCACAAATATCCGGAGGATCACAAAGCATAATTGCCACATGATTATAATCTGAAATCTCTTTTAAAACATCCGGCGGAATATTAGTATCTACAATCACTTTCTTACCGCTTGCAGCTAATTTTAATAACTCAAGTATTTCAATCTCAATACATTCCTGAGACACATGATAAGTCCAATTGTAGTGTTCTTCCGGTGTCATATTAAGCCATTCTTCCCATCCGCTCATAGTATCAAAATAGCACAATCCCGGCTGTTTCCAACGTGAGAGCTTCTCCCTTGGAAACACATCATGATAGTTTTCACCACAATGAATCATATCAAAACGCTCAGAAAGCATCTTTACCATTGTTGATTTTCCCGCATAACTATGACCATTGATAAAATATACATTTTGCAAATAATGCTTGATTAAATTGTCACTAATTTGTATTTTCATAATTCACATCCCCTCTCTTTATGATTTCTTCGACTTTACTAATTCCCCTATCATTGCACCGCCGATAATGCAGACTGCGCCGACTATTTGAATGATAGTCATCCTCTCGCCAAGCAAGAGTGCTGCAAAAACAACTGCTGACAATAATTCCAAATAACTGCACACAGCCACCGTTTGTACAGATAAATTAACGAGCGATGAAAAATACATATAACAACCAACGCCAGTATTTACGATGCCGAGTATCAAAATCCAAATCCATGCATTTGCCGATATTGTTATAATGAGTCCTTGTTTTACTCCCATAAATACCGCTACAGTCAAAAAACTAACCGCGAGCTGTATTATAGAATTCTCCATTCCGCTTATACTTTTTGCTTGCTTGTTGAATGTCACCATAAAAAAATACATTAAAGCCGACATTGCACCACAAAACGATCCCCATATATTACTGCCGTCACCTGCTAAATCTCCATTTACAAAGCAAATACCCACAAGCACGATCATAAATCCTGCTACTTTTGGTATGGTTAATTTTTCTCGGAAGATAACCGGCGACAATACCATTACAATGACCGGCCCGCAAGAATAAAGCAGCGAGGCTAAACTCACACCTATCTGCTGATAAGCTTCATACAGAAACATCCAACTTGTCCCCATGGCAATGCCGGATAAACATATAAAAACAGTATCCTTTTTATATTCCTTTATATGAAACTTGCCTTTCCCAATCAAGAACAAAGTAATCAAAAATATACTTCCGATGAATGTCCGTAAAAAAACAATCTCATAACTATTTAGTGGAATATGACTTGCCACAATTCCGTTGAGGCCAAACAACAATAATGATGATATGTACTTAACCAGCGCTTTACATTCCATAGCTTAACTACTAACTCCTAAACGGCTTATTAAACGAACCTATTTCAATCAAATTTCCCTCAGGGTCTGCAATATAACAGGTTCTCTGTCCCCAAGGTTCTGTTTCAGGTGCTAAGACAGAAACAGCCCCCTTGCTGATTGCCTTTTCATATTCCGCATCTACCTCTTCAAAAGTATCAACATACAAAGCGATTTCTGTATGACCATTAAGTCCCTTTATATATTCATATTTACGGCTTGTCATTTTTTCAAAATCTTTTCTTCCGTATAAAAGAAATAAGGTATCATCCTTAATCAAATAAACATTTGAAGTATCTTCGCCTTCTTTTATTTCAAACCCTAAAACATCTCTGTAAAAGCGAATCATGTTAGCCATATCCTCTACAAATAACCCAAATCCATCAAGTTTCATTTATTCTTTCCTCCTTAACACTCATGCAAATTTGCATTTATTTCTTTCATTATCTCTACTACTTCTATATCTCCATCCACAAGCACTTCAACGATAGGATCTTTACCATCCGCATTTGGTGCATTTTCCCAATATATCTGTGCCAGCCTAAGATTTTCTTCTTCTGAAATTGTTCCGTCAAAACATTTATAGGCGTCACCATAATAGATTTTACCATTCGTCTCTATCTTGACAACGCAATAAGTAGGCCGCCCTATTCGTGCGAAATAATCAGCCCATTGTTCTGCTTCTTCATATGTTCTTGATACATATAACGCTGCCATACGTGAAGGATACTGAGGATACTTTTCCTTTCTAACCTTTTCCAATGCCAACTCACGAAGAGCAACATCAACACTATGGCTCAATTCAACTTCTTTATATTTTGCCGGGTCCTTATAAATATCCTTAACCAGACTCATCTGTTCCTGCACACGGTCATACACACCATTAGGATGTTCTTCATCCACCATGAAATGCTGTCCAATATATTTCGGTCTATCAGAAACCACATGATAAAAAATCATATTAATACCTCTCTTACGTTCAATCCTTCATCAGACTGAATTTATATCATTCACATACCAGTTCCCGAATTACTTGTTGTATTCTTTCTTCAGAATAGAAAAAATCTTCCATAGGATTTCTCAATGAATGTTGTACAGCATCTGCATCCTTGATTATTTCATCAAACCAAAATCCTTTTTCATGCTTATCACTATGGTTGTATATTCCATTATATATCTGTCTCTTTTCTTCTTCTGAAAAACAGTCTAATCCGTCAAGCACCATTTTTTTTGCATAATCTGCGCACTTATGGGCATGATCGGGTGTATCCTCCGCACGGTCAACATATGTAAGTAAATCATGAAGAATCCCTGAAATTTCCGCCATTTCCGCAATTTCACGGCTATATCCTCTTTTTAACGCAAGAAGAGATGCCATTAACCCTACACCATAAAGATGTACATATGCTCCCCGCTTGCTTTCTTCATCACTAATGCTTTTTATAATACTATCAATTAGTTTTCTTGCTTCATCAAGTCTGGTGTATTGTCTTTCCATATAAACCTCCTGCTACTTGTAGTAGTTTTCGTATGTTTTCAAAGCCGGATGCCACCATATAATAAATAAGTGTCGTATATGATTTTTGCATCACTGCTCCCAAAAGTATCTATACAGAAAAAACATGCTCTAAAACACCATTTTTTGTGTTTTGTGGTATCCGGAGAGATTATTTTTTAACATAGATACTATTTGATAACCAAATATACGCATTTCTCGTATTTTTTCCCAAAAAAGTGGTTCTGTAACGTGATTTTTTCTGCATAGATACCATGCGCCTATTATATTAATGGTTCCAGCCAACACTTACATATTTTGGCATGTCACACCCCTATAAGCTCACAGTACATACATATCGTTCCGTTTGAACGCATAAACTCATTCTTTTCATAAAACGCAGCTGCCGGCGCATACTCACTTGTATAAAGAACAACGCCTGCGAGCCCCTTATTCTTGCTGTAATCTTTAACAGCATTCAACAACTGCGTACCGATTCCCTGACCTTGCCTTTCAGGAAGCACTGCCATCTCATTGATAATAATTTCTTCCTTGCTTCCGGAAATTTTGCAAAGTGCAAATACACACCCCAACACTTCATTATTTTCTTCATATACATATCCAACAAATTTACTCTGCTCAAAATAATCTTGCAAATATTCTGTTGCACGTTCTTCCGTCCAATCTATTCCCCAGTGTTCTATCGGGAATGCTTTCGTATAAATCTTGCCGCATTGGGCCAAGTCACTTTTTTTAAGTATTCTAATCATTTTATTTCCTCACAATTAAATTCGTACTTGATTCCGTTACTAAACAAAGTACCATCCGTCAATTTAATCTTTAAAATAATGGTATTAGGATCTTCTTCATTGGTATGTCCATTATCATACCAAGACGCAAAGGCACTTCTTAACTTATCAGCGATCTCTTTATTTCGGGCTAATTTGATATGTCCCAGGTTTTCACCGACTGCATGTCCGGAAAACCACTCGCCACTAATCGCAACCATATCATTATTCTCTATGTGCTTCACCTTGTTAGATAAGGCATATGTTATAGTGTAAAAACTATCCTCATGAAAAATAGCATCTATTGTTCTAACCCAAGGTATACCCTTTTCATCAACAGTTGCCAACGCCATTAAAGAATCCTTGCCGAATCTTTCACTTAAAATCTCCAAATGCTTTTCCATAAATCCCTCCATTTTCAAAAAGTACTTCACGCAAATTGTCTTTCATCTGTCACAATATGCTCGATGCTCAAATGTTCCTTACTCAAATAATCCTTCAAAAAACTGGGGAATGCCGTATACTTATGAAGGTCTTCAATCGGAATCCAATACATATTTTCCCTCACACCATGGGTATAACTGTCACTATGTATTTCTTTCGTTCCTCTTGGCTTCATCAGGTAAAAAAAGGCAATCTCATGGCAATGCAATCCATCCAGAATACAGCCTGAACCTTCAAAGAAATTCTCATGAATGACCGCCAAACGGTCTACTTCATAATGCACTCCGGTTTCTTCAAACACTTCCCGCTTTACTGCTTCTTCTGCTTTTTCGTTCATGTGAACCCCTCCACCCACGGAGTAGTAATAATCATCTTTTTCATTCTTAGCAAGCAGCACGCAACCATCCTCTACTATGATGGCTCCCGCCCGAAACCGAAACCAGTTATTCTCATTTGTAAATCCACAATCCTGCATACGAGCTCCTTTCTGAGTTCTTTTAAGTTTTCCTTTTCAACCTATTGACTAAATGATAAAACACCCACGTTTAAGTATACTATATATCCTACCCTTCAACAAGAAATTAGCAGTATAAAAAAGATGTCCCTGAAGTATCATTCAAGGACACCAATCTATTAATAATAATATCTATCTGTAGAAGTAATACCAAATAAATTAACCTCATCCACAATGGCTATAAACGGAAGTTCCGTAATCTCTTCACTCATAAGAAAGAGCCATATGCGTACTTCCTCCGAGAACTCTTTCATGGGTGTTCCCGGAAGATAGATTGTAAATGTATCGTTTCTTCCAAGACAATAAGAATCCGTATAAATATAGTAAGTATTCTCTATGATTTCCTCTTTTCCCACAATATCATCGTACACAATATCTGCAAGTTTCATCTGAAAAGTATAATCATTAATCTTAGTCAAATCGGTAAAATGACCCGTATATGAGCAACAATAATAGGTTCCATTTTCATATCCTTCTCCGGTTACACCCATATCTGAATCATGAAAATTTCCTGTAAAAGAACCATCTGCTTCAATTACGAACTCCTCTGCCCATCCTCCTGCTCCGCTGGTAAAAACAAACTGCCTGTCAGATAAGTCAGCAAAAGTTAAGTCCGAAGATTCCGGCACTTCTGTCTCTGCCGGGCTTTCTTCTGTAACCACATCCCCCTGCTCTCTCTCATTCTCAATCTGCTTCCCTTTATTTACATCCGAGTTTGCCCCACATCCCACAACAGATGTGGTAATTAATAATGCTAAAACAACGGATAATAATCTTTTTTTCATAAATTTATTCCCCTCTAAATTTATTTTACTTCCTAATCACATAGATATATCTCGCCATATTTTGAGCAAATTCTTCATATGGCTTCATGGCATATTCCGTTTTTCTCTAAAGCCTTTGAGGTGTTTGCCATTGTATAAAATTCTTGGTATTCGTTATAAAATAATAAATCGTCTTTATTCATCTTCTCGTATACGTAACATATGTGTAGGGAATTTCTCCCTCAAATCTTTCATTTATTTCTTTAATAAACTGTTCTTTATCAAATACAGGAAAATATGTATCCCCTTCAATCTCACAATCTATCTCCGTAATATACATTTTTTCCACTAGCGGCAACGCTTCTTCATATATCCTTGCACCACCGGAAATAAAGATATCCCTATCTCCTGCTAACAGGATTGCTTCTGCTAACGATTTTGCAGTCATACAATTCTCAGAATCAAAATTTTTAGTTCCTGATACAACAATTGTTGTCCTATTTGGTAATGGTTTTCCTATCTCCTCATAAGAACGTCTCCCCATGATAACCACGTTTCCTGTAGTCAACTCCTTGAAGCGCCTCTGCTCTCCCTTAATTTTCCAAGGAATACACCCTTTATTCCCTATTACCTGATTTTTTGCAAAAGCCACAATTAAAGCAATCATTTTTCCCTCCGTAAAACTATCTATACGCTCTATAGCGTTTTTGTATCATTCCAAACCAAATTCCTGACACTGCAATGGTAATCAATAACACAATTAACGTATTTCGAATTGCCACTGCATTAGAATCAAACAATGCAACAATACCGGAAATAAATATTCCAATGCTCATAAACAATGCTGCTCTTCCCAAAGCCTTTCCATATCCCTCTTTATCCTTCGTACTATCAAATACTTTTCCATGAATCATGGAAGTATTTCCTCTAAGTAACGATATGGAAACAAGGAATATTACAAGGGAAACAAACCACATCATTATACTAAATCCCAGCATTCTATGCCTCCTTCATCCAATACTGAATCCCCCAATTCTCAAAGCTCCACTCGTCCATATATTGATTGCATTCATAATCAATATAATAAAGCAAGCCATCCTGTACCACAAAATTGGTGGGATAATAGTCAATATTTAGCCCCGAATAATATGCCAGCCTTGCCATTTCTCTTACTTGTGTGAGATAAGTATCCACCATCTCATCCCGTTCCACAAGTTCGGCTATGGTTGGACCGTCAATATATTCTTTTAAAATTCGTTCATTTGAAATATCTATATCAATCATTTTCGGAATCCTAATTCCTGTTTTCAATAAGCGTGCATAGTCATTTTTCTCTGCTTCGATTTTATTGCCAAAAGAATAATATTCACAAGGCTCGTGATGTATCTGCTTTAGGACATACTGCTTTCCATCTTTTTGTGCCAGATAGGAGTAACCACCTTTTCCGTGACCCAGTAATTTAATAACCGCATATTCAGTTTGGTTAACTCTCATTTTTTCCTGCATATCAAAACACCACCTGCACCAAAATCATATAACACACTGTTCCGCTCACAATACTAATGAGTGTATTGCGTTTCCACACATACAATATTCCCACAACCAGACATGCTATCAGTGCCGGAACCCAACCGGACACACTCGCAAAACGTACTCCTTTTAGACAATAAACCACTAACATTCCCATGATTGCGTACGGAAGTACTCTCCCAAGCTTTTCAACAATAGCAGGTGTTTTTTTATTCCCGTTAAAAATCGCAAAAGGTAAGAACCGAAGTGCTGCCGTAACCAGTGCAATCACCGCAACGGCTCCCCATGTATATAAATCAGTCATCTTTACGCTCCTCCTTATAAACACAAAGTAAAAGAGCTATGACAAGCATTGTGGGAATTAAAAACTTATCGCTTCCAAATATCAATAAGCACACTACTGATACTCCGACTCCTATCATTGCCGGTGTATGCTTTTTATTGGTAAGCCACTGCTCTAAAAAAACCGTCAAGAACAGTGCCGTAAGTGCAAAATCAATTCCTTCGCTGTTAAAAGATAAAACCGTTCCTACCACAGCCCCTGCCACTGATCCTAATATCCAATATCCATGGTTTAAAAGGGATACCCAGAAATAATAATCCGCTCTCTCTTTTTCTTCCATCACTAAATTGTCATTACATACAAGGGAATAGGTTTCATCCGTTAATGCAAAAATCAAATAAGGCTTTCTTTTTCCGGTATTCTTATATTTTCCAATCATGGATATTCCATAAAACAAATGTCTGGCATTCACCATTAAAGTGGTGAGTGCTATGGTAATTAACGACGCGCCGCCGGCAAGCAAACCGATAGCAATATACTGCATAGAACCTGCATAAATAAAAAGACTCATCGCAAATGCAAGCAAAATTCCATATCCATTTGTTTTCATAATAATGCCAAAGCCCAGACCCAGCACCAAGTAACCGGTCATAACCGGAAGGGTGTCTATAAAAGCCTGTTTTACCACTTTTTTCATTTCAAATTTATCTCCGCGCCTATTTCCTGTGTTTTCCTTCAACACACTAGAAATTATACTACTCCCCTCTTTTTGTCACAACATTTATCAATAAATGCGTCATAATAAAAATAGAATTCCTCTGTAAAAAAATGAATAATCGCCTGAATAGGCATGATAATAGTGACAAGTGAATGCTGCTTAAAGCGGCACCCATTTTTAGTTCCTGCACATAATTCTTCTGATAAGAAGATTAAGTCACAGGATAAGATATGTACCCATTTGGCACATAAATGATACGTTGTTCATACATTACATTTCTGCTACAAACTGTTCGATGGAGTCTGCTTTTGCAGCAAGCTTAAGCCATGATGATAATGTTTCTATGTTTTTCTCAGAACGAATCTTAGTCTCTAATTCTGCGTCAACAGTCCCAAGTTCTTCTAAAAGTTCAAGGATATCTTCAGCTTTTCCCTCAGCTTTTCCTTCAACTTTTCCCTCAGCTTTTCCGGCCTTAAATTCGTCCTTCATTAATAATTCCAACAACATATACTTTGCCTCCATCTCTCTGCTAAACTTAATGTTTTGCACACTCCTTTGAAGCTTACGGACATAAGCATCTTCAAAG
>JAFTPP010000028.1 GCA_017463255.1 Lachnospiraceae bacterium | reverse complement strand
TTGTCTTGATTATTTTGAAGGATGTATTGTTCATCATGAAGACGAAAACAAGCAAAACAATTGGGCATATAATTTGACTTGTGAAACACGTTCAGCGCATTCTAAGCGACATGCAAGTAGAACACGTTTGAGTGAGCATGTTAAAGCGAATGGACCTGCTAACAAAGGTAAGAAGATGTCTGAAGAATTCTGTCAGAAATGTAGCGATAGCGCTAAGAATCGAGGGTTCAACAGTAATCAATTCATAGATAAGAATAAACAAAGAAGAACTATTTAGGGCTATCGCCAAGCGGTAAGGCACAGGATTTTGATTCCTGCATTCGCAAGTTCGAATCTTGCTAGCCCTGTTTTCAAAGCAGGTGCAAGAAACTTGAATGCATGTTTTGAATAATAAATGGGATATTAGCTCAGTCGGTAGAGCACTTGACTTTTAATCAAGTTGTCCGGGGTTCGAATCCCCGATGTCTCATGTTAATGAAAAGAGTCGTATCACAGAGTGATATGACTCTTTTCGTTTACATGGCCACAGGGATTCGGACCCCTGTTCGACATCCCCGATGCTACTATGATGGCATTTTCCGACTAAAAAGAGAATAGAAGCGATTTAGTCGGGAAAAGGAAATAAATTTAGGTAAGGCAAGCTTTGATGTTTACAGGGCACAGTACATAGAAGAAGTTGGTAATCACAATATCTTTACCAAATATGTGATTTTCGTTCAGTATTTTGTATGATTCGGGTAAATAAAAAAATTATCCGTCATATTCCGGATAATGAATAGTCTTTTCCTATTTACAAAAGAAAAACGTTCATGCTATAATGAGCGTTGCGAGCGGGTGTGGCGGAATTGGCAGACGCGCCAGATTTAGGTTCTGGTGGGAGACCGTGGGGGTTCGAGTCCCTTCACCCGCATAAAAAGAGCACGATGGTTTTTGATGACCATCGTGCTCTTTTTATTATTTAACAAATAATGATTTACGTTTCTTAAAGTAAATGATGTTTCCGATTAACAATACCACGTTCATGATAATCTGGGTGATGTATGATGATACTTCGGTCATGTCAAACTGACCGCCCATAGAATCAAACAATGCGTCTGCAAAAGACATAATGGAAATTATGTAGAGCAGATTGGCTACAGCTACAATACCAAGATATGACAAATACAGTGTAGGACCGATTTTTTTGTAACCTGCAAGCTGGAATCTGGTAAAGATTGCATACACGCCCAAAACAATACAAATGATTGCCATAATGGTATTAGCGGTGGAACAGTTATCAATATAAGTATTAATTGCACTAAACGCTCCACGGTATGTTTCTAATTCATCTATTTCACTAAATAAAGCAATTGCATTTACAACATTTAGAACAGCTGCTGCGAATAACTGGAAGAAAATAATGAATTTAAACCAGTTCATAGGCATTTCAGGCTCGCCGTTATAATATTGTCCCTGATTAGGCTGATACATATTTTGCATGTAAGGCTGCCCCTGTGGTGCCTGATAAGTATTTTGCATGTAAGGCTGTCCCTGTGGTGCCTGATAAGTATTTTGCATGTAAGGCTGTCCCTGCGGTGCCTGATTTGCATTTGGGTCATAAAATGGTTGGAATGTGGGTTGTGCAGCTTGAAGCGGTGTTCCGCATGAAGCGCAGAATAACTGATTGTCATCGGCTTTAGTGCCGCACTTTGGACAAAAACTACTCATGAGTGTGTCTCCTATCTTATGTGTATTTTTACAGGATAAAAAATAATATCCTGCCTTTGAGTATATAAGTATATGTTAAACCATACTTGTAAATAGTCAAGAATAATTTGCTTATTTTGTTGTATTTGCTTTACGATGTTATTCCGGTGCGATATAATAAAAACACAAGATATTGACTTAAAACAGGAGGAAAACACAATTGATAGTAATTGTTGCAATAGATGACAAAGGGGGCATGCTCTTTAACGGCAGAAGACAGAGTAAAGACAGAGTGCTTTGTGAGGATGTGTTAACCATGACACGAAACAGCCGGTTATGGATGAATGCCTATTCGGCAAAACAGTTTGAAAATCATAATGGGGAAAACATAAAGCAATGTGAAGATTTTTTAGACAGTGCAGCGGCAGAAGAGTATTGTTTTGTTGAAAATGCATCACTGAATCCGTATGAGCATAAAATAGAGAAGATTGTTCTTTATAAATGGAACAGAGTATATCCGGGGGATAAGTTCTTTGACATAAATCTTTCGGATGGAAAGTGGCATATGAGTAGCGTAAGCGAATTTCAAGGATTTTCCCATGAAAAAATATCAAAGGAGATTTGGGACAGATGTTAAGGCTTTCAAGTAAAACCAGACAAATTCTGCTCGGGATATTGATTATTCTGGGGATTGTATTGATTTTGACAATTCTTTTTATGCCAGAGGATAGGATTGAAAACGGGCAGACAGAAACGGAAAAGAATCTGAATTCCGGCGAGAGTGTTGAATTAGAAACAGAGAATCTGGATAAGGATACCGGATATCCTAAATATTCAGGGCAGCCATACGCAGTCATCCATGATAATATTCCTTATTTTGAAGATAAAGAGCTTAAGGCAGAATCTTTTGAAAGCTATAGTGAGCTGGATGAACTTGGCAGGTGTGGCGTTGCTGTTGCAAATGTGGGACAGGATATTATGCCTACGCAGGATAGAGGTTCTATTGGTTCCGTAAAGCCCAGCGGATGGCAGACTGCTAAGTATGATTGTGTGGATGGTAAATATCTGTACAACAGATGCCATTTAATTGGGTTCCAGTTAACGGGTGAAAATGCCAACAAGGGGAATCTGATTACGGGAACACGTTCCATGAATGTAGACGGAATGTTACCTTTTGAAAATATGATAGCGGACTATGTGAAGGAAACCGGGAACCATGTACTTTACCGGGTGACTCCTGTTTTTGTGGGAGAAAACCTTGTGGCAAACGGCGTATTGATGGAAGCAAAGTCTGTGGAAGATAATGGCGAAGGAATTCTATTCTGCGTTTATGTTTATAATGTGCAAGAAGGTATAGAGATTGATTACGCCACAGGAAACAGCTGGCTTGCCGGTCAATCTGATAAGCAGAACGGACCGGAAAAATATATTCTAAACACTAACAATAAAAAGATACATAAACCTGACTGCCATCATGTGGAGGAGATAAAAGAAGAAAATAGGGAAGAATATATTGGAAGCAAAGAAGATTTATTAGGACAGGGATATGTAACCTGCGGAAACTGTAAACCTTAAAAATATATCATAATTCCTCTTTTTTGAAGAATACTAAGGTAGAAAGAGAGGATGCAATAATGTCCAATGTTATGGATTATATAAAAGAATATGGAAGCTGTGCCTTTACGCAGATGCCGTTTTCATCGGTAGATGCCCTGGTTTTGGCACAGCTTTCTTATATTAAATACTCTGATTTGTTTTATAAGGAAAAAGAAAAATATGAAAAAGGAGAAATTAATTTAAGAAACGCAAGTCACATACTAAAACCGGGACAACTTTCCAGTGGAATTATGGGACATATGGAAGATGAAGCTTTACTTCTTGCTACAGCCAATTCCCAGCGGTTTGCGAACATTTGTATTTTGAATTATGTAAACCTAATAGACCGGGTGAATGAAACACAGTTCTCGGCGGTTACCTTTGTACTGGACGACCGGACGGCATGTGTTGCTTTTCGCGGAACGGACCAGCATCTTTTGGGATGGAAGGAGAATATAAAACTTGCATTTTCGGAGGTGATGCTTTCTCAAAAATTAGCAAAGAAGTACCTCGAGATTACGGCGGACTCTTTTGCAGGAAAGCTTTATGTGGTCGGACACTCAAAAGGAGGAACTTTGGCTGCATATGCTTCCTCCATGGCAGATGAGAAGATAAAAAATAAGATTATCAGAGTGTATTGTTTTGATCCACCTCAAATACCGGGGATGAATGAGGGAATAGCAGATAAAATGACAAATATTGTGCCAAGGGATTCCTTGGTAGGTTTACTCTTTGGAACACTTGACAGTTATATTGTGGTTGACAGCCATAAGCGCGGAATATGGCAGCATGACCCATATTCATGGAAGATACAGGGAGAAGGCTTTGTTTATCTTTTACGGATTGGGGAAAAAGCATGGCGAAAGGGGCAGGTTTTTAACAGGTGGGTAGGGAAATTATCCATAGAAGAAAAAAGAAAAGTAGCCCAAAGTTATTATGCAATAATGGAGGTGGCTTTACAGGAGAAGCCTAAGCTCCGGGATTGGCTGCGGGTATTTAGAAGAATCAATCATTACAAACTGTTGTGTTTGTACTTAATAATATGGAAGAAAACCTACTTGGAAATAAAAAAAAGAGAAAGAGAAAAAACACGGGAAATATCAAATAAATTGCGATATATTTTGGATAATATAGGGAAAAATAGTTGATAAATTTGTAAGATTTTAGTACACTAAAATAATCACTAGATAAGAAAACGGGGAAACTGATGAAAAAAAGCAAGAAGAGACTACCGGAAGGAACCCACAGTCCCATTAGGGCAATTATCGTTTTTGTGTTACTTCTGGTTGTAATTGGTTTTGGATTTTTATTTGTGAATATTATCGCCAGGAACATGAGCGAGCGTCAGTTTGTTTTAGAGATGAACTTTAATAAATCTGATTACTCAGATGGTCCCTATTACGGAGAAGTTTTGGTGACGCAGAACTGGGAAGAGACACCCACCGTTCATGGCCTTGAGTATACCGGTTATGTGTATAATAACAGTGATCATGATATTGTAGACTGGACGGTTGAATTTCTGGTTGCGGATGGGACCACCATAATTAATGGTTGGAACGGAGAATATGAGATGGTGGATAATTGGATCATCTTTACTCCTACGGAAGCAAACAGTACGATTGATACAGAGGGCGAATACAGTAAGCGTAATTTCGGATGTATTGTCAATACACCAAAAGTGTCGCTGGTGAAATATATGCGTTTAACCGGATATCAGAACTTTGCTCCTCAAGATTTCATGATATACTGGATATTAGTGGGCGTGTCGATTGTAGTTGTTATCGGAATAATAATCGAGATTTTTTCCGAATTCAGAATACGTAAATTCTTAGTTAAACAGAATGAAGATAAACGTATTATTATTCAGACGATGAAGACGATTACCAATCTGATTGATGCAAAAGACCCGTATACCAGAGGTCATTCATCACGAGTAGCCGTATATTCTCAGGAAATTGCCAGACGAATGGGAATGACACCAACGGAGATTGAACGTATCTTTTACATTGCACTTATGCATGATGTTGGTAAGATAGGTGTTCCTGATGACGTTCTTAACAAACCGGGTCATTTAGGGGACGATGAACGTAAAGCCATTCAGGAGCATACTAAGAAGGGTGCTGTTATCTTAAAGGACTTTTCTGCATTACCGGGAATTATTGAAGGCGCGAAGTATCATCATGAGAGATTTGACGGTAAGGGGTATCCTACATTATTGACAGGAAAACAGATTCCTCTTTTTGCAAGAATTATTTGTATTGCCGATGCTTATGATGCCATGTCTACGGACAGATGTTACAGAAAGCGTTTGTCGGCAGAAGATATTATTGCAGAGATGAAGTTATGCTCAGGAACCCAGTTTGATCCTGACATTGTGCCCTATATGATAGAGATGATTGAAGAAGGATTTGAGGCTAAAGAAGATATTCTTTATGCGAATTAAGAATCATTGGAGGAATAAGACTTCTGGCACTTATGATTGCCGGAAGTCTTTTTAGAGCTCGTGATTTGTAATACGGAGGAAATTATGGATTATTTAGAATTATTAAAGCAAATAGCACTACTGGTAATCGGATTTGTAATGTTAATTAAGGGTGCAGACTGGTTTGTAGAAGGTTCTTCCAAGTTGGCAGACAGATTTGGTATTCCTCAGTTGGTTATCGGTCTTACTATTGTGGCTATGGGAACCAGTGCTCCTGAGGCGGCTATCAGTATTACTTCTGCACTTGCGGGAAATGCCGGAATATCCGTTGGAAATGTAGTAGGCAGTAATATTATGAACATTCTGGTCATTCTTGGTTTAACGGCGATGATTGTTCCTACCGCGGTACAAAAATCTACATTTAAAATAGAGATACCGTTTATGATTGCAATTACCGGTGTTTTACTGGGACTTGGAATGTGGGGCAATAAAATCAGCCGTGTGGATGCAGGTATTCTGTGGTTGTTATTTATTATCTTTTTAGGATATTTACTTGTGCTTGCTAAAAAAGGTAAAAATGCGTCAGAGGATGAGACAGAAGAAAAAGCAACCGGATTTAAAGCGAGCGTGTGGTTCTTTTTGATATTGATTGTTGTGGGTGGAAGCCTTATTGTATTTGGTGCCGATGTGACAGTTGATAGTGCAAGTGCTATTGCAAGCATGTTTGGTATGAGCGACAGATTAATCGGTCTTACCATAGTAGCTTTCGGTACTTCATTACCGGAACTTATCACATCAGTAACGGCAGCACGTAAAGGAAATGCTGATATTGCAATCGGTAATATTGTGGGAAGTAATATTTTTAACATCCTGTTTGTAATCGGTAGTGCAGGATTGATTTCTCCAATTGCTTTCGCAAGTTCCTTTGCGGTGGATTCCGTTATTGCGATTGGAGCTGCAGTTCTTCTTTGGATTAGTGTTGCAGGAAAAGATAAAAAATTAAAACGGCCGGCCGGGATAATCATGTTGTTATGTTATGCTGTTTATCTCGTATATCTTATCGGATGGCAATAAGGGTTGAATGTTACTTGTAATTACTAATAGAATATGATAAAATTAAAGGGTAGAGAGGTTTTACGGCCTCTCTTTTCCGTCAATGAAAGAGAAAACGATTTCCGGGAGGCTTATCCATGAGTTCTATTAAAGATGTTGCAAAGCATGCAGGTGTTGCTATTTCTACAGTATCCAAAGTTTTAAATGGTTATCCGAATGTCAGTGAGGATACGAAGAAAAGAGTGAATGATGCAATCCGAGAGCTGAATTATGTGCCCAATACTATTGCGGCAGCATTATCATCCAAACAGACGGGCAGATTTGCTATTTTAATTAATCTGAATACCCAGACCCAGGCTATTGATGAAATCAACATGCAATACTTATCAGGTGCCATGAATAAAGCCAGGGAATTGAAGCTTGATGTTATTACTATTTTTTACTCCATGTTACAGGATAAGAGCCTTGATGAAATCATAGTGTACTTAAAGTCCCAAAGCATTGCGGGAATTATTATTTACCAGATGTCGAAAGATGACACAGTGTTAAAAGAATTAATCGACTCCCAAGAGTTTAAAATAGTAGTGGTGGATTCGTATATTGTAAATGAAAATACATCATCAGTTTGGGTTGACCAGGCGCGTGCACAGTACGATGTGGCAAAAAAAGCAATTGAGGGAAGTGACGTTCATAATATTTTATATATTGCGGGAAAAGAAAACGGCTTTGTAACCGAGGAACGTATCAAAGGGATAAAGCAGTTGGCTAAGGACTTAAAACTTGACCTTAGAATCGAAAAGGGAGAGTTTAGTGAGCTTCAGGCAAGGAATATTACCATGCAATATGGAAAAGACTATGATGTAATCGTTTGTGCTTCGGATTTGATGGCAATAGGGGCCATGAATGCTTTGACGGAAATGGATGTTTATCATCCGGTATGCGGCTTTGATGGAATCACCCTTATGGGATATGTGGGTAAACAGATGCATACCGTAAAACAAAACTTCAGTCATGTATCAGGTGAAGCGGTAAATGAACTGCGGGAGCTATTGAGTGGCGGTGTGGGACGCAACGTGGTATTGGATTACGAACTTGTGCGTCTTAAATATGAGGATATCATCTGTTAAAATGAGTAATAAGAAAAAAATCTGAAAATTACGAAAAAAAGACTTGCGGAAAACGTTTTCCTATGCTAATCTTAAGGCACGGGGAGAAATCCTCCAAGAACGATATCTTTTAGAATATAAGGTGTTAATGCGAAGGGAGAATAGAAATGGCATTACAGACAAATATGCAAAGAGACGTATTAGAGTTAAAGATGGAACAGCAGTTAATAGATTTAGCAAAGGATCTTTACGGAAAAACGGTTGAAGAGTGTACAGATGAAGAGTTGTATTATGTTGTGTTGAATCTTTCAAAATGTTTTATGGATGCAACGGAACGGATTTCCGGAGAAAAGAAAATCTACTATATTTCTGCAGAGTTTTTAATTGGTAAGTTATTATCCAATAATTTAATTAATTTAGGGATTTATGATAAATTAGAAGCACTTCTCGCAAACAAGGGTAAGAGCCTTTCAAAAATTGAAGAAGTGGAACCGGAACCAAGTCTTGGAAATGGAGGTCTTGGACGTCTTGCAGCATGTTTCCTTGATTCTATTGCTACTTTAGGTCTTCCGGGAGAAGGAATCGGATTAAATTATCACTTTGGTCTTTTTAAACAGGTATTCAAGGACAGACTTCAGACTGCTGAGAAAAATGAATGGATTGAAAAGCAGTCATGGTTAAATAAAACAGATGTAACATTTGATATTCATTTTGGAGATAAAAAAGTTGTTTCCAGATTATATGATATTGATGTAATCGGATATAATAACGGAATTAACAAGCTTCGTCTTTTTGATATTGAATCAATCGATGAAAGTCTTGTAAAAGACGGAATCAGTTTTGATAAGGAAGAAATTGAGAAAAATCTTACATTATTCCTTTATCCGGATGATTCTGATAAGGCAGGTAATCTTTTGAGAATCTATCAGCAGTACTTTATGGTAAGTAATGCTGCACAGCTGATTTTAAAAGAAATGAAAGCAAACCAGTATGATCTTCGTAAGATGTATGACCATGCGGTTATCCAGATTAATGACACACATCCGACAATGGTCATTCCTGAGTTGATCAGAATTCTTGTGAATGACAAGGCATTTACAATGGATGAAGCAATTGATGTGGTAAGTAAGACCTGTGCATATACAAACCATACAATTCTTGCTGAAGCATTGGAAAAATGGCCGTTAGAATATCTTGAACAAGTAGTACCCCAGCTTGTTCCGATTATTAAGGAACTTGATAAGAGAGTACGTGCTAAGTACAAGGATGAAAAAGTGCAGATTATCGATAAAGATGACAGGGTTCACATGGCTCATATCGATATTCATTACGGCTTTAGTGTAAATGGTGTTGCAGCCATTCATACTGAAATATTGAAGGATACGGAGTTAAATCATTTTTATAAGATTTATCCTGAAAAATTCAATAATAAGACAAACGGTATTACTTTCCGTCGTTGGTTATTGTCTTGTAACAGAGAGCTTGCTGCATTTATCACAAGTTTAATCGGAAACGGATACAAGAAGGATGCCGCAGAACTTGAAAAGCTTTTAGCATACAAAGATGATGAAGCAGTTCTTGATAAACTGGCAGAGATTAAATTTGGCAAAAAAGTTGCATTGGCTGAATATGTAAAAGAGCATGAAGGTGTTGAAATTGATCCGAATTCCATTTATGACATTCAGATTAAGCGTCTCCACGAGTATAAACGTCAGCAGATGAATGCACTTTACATTATTCATAAATATTTAGAGATTAAAGCAGGTAAAAAACCTACTACTCCGGTTACTTTTATTTTCGGAGCGAAAGCAGCACCGGCTTATGTGATTGCACAGGATATTATTCACTTATTACTTGTTTTACAGGAAATCGTGAATAAAGACCCTGATGTAAGTCCTTATATGAAAGTGCTGATGGTTGAAAACTATAATGTAAGCTATGCTGAGAAACTGATTCCTGCTTGTGATATTTCAGAGCAGATTTCACTTGCTTCCAAAGAGGCATCAGGAACCGGAAATATGAAATTCATGTTAAATGGTGCCGTTACCCTTGGAACCAGCGATGGCGCTAATGTAGAAATCGATGAGCTTGTGGGCAGAGATAATATTTATATCTTTGGTAAAGACAGTGAAACAGTTATTGAACACTATGCAAAAGCTGACTATGTTTCGAAGGATTTCTATGAAAAGAGTCCTGTTATTAAAGAAGCAGTAGACTTTATTATCAGCAAGCAGGCATTGGCAGTCGGTAAAAAAGAGAATCTTGAAAGACTTTACAAGGAATTATTAAACAAGGACTGGTTTATGACACTCCTTGATTTAGAAGATTATATTGAAACCAAGGATAGAATCCTTGCAGATTACGAAAAGAGAACGGAATGGAAGAAGATGATGCTTGTAAATATCGCAAAAGCAGGATTCTTCTCATCAGACAGAACCATTGCAGAATACAATAGAGATATCTGGAAATTAAAATAACCGGAGAGAAAGGTGCTAAGATTATGAGAAAGAGTGGTATATTACTTCCAATTTCCGCATTACCATCAAATTATGGAATCGGAACTATTTCAAAAGAAGCGTATCAGTTTGTGGATTGTCTTGCAAAAGCAGGACAGAAGTATTGGCAGATATTGCCGTTAGGACCAACAGGATATGGTGACTCACCATATCAGTCTTTCTCAACCTTTGCCGGAAATCCATATTATATCGATTTGGAAGCATTAATTGAACGCGGTTGGCTTACCAAAGAGGATTGCGAGTCTGTGGATGCAGGAAGTAATCCGAATTATGTGGATTATGAAAAAATATACTATTCCAGATTTGAGCTTCTTCGTAAAGCATTTCATAATAGTGGGATAGAAAAGGACGAAGAGTTTCAGGCGTTTGTTGCAAAAAATAATTATTGGCTTGAAGACTATGCCCTTTATATGGCAGTTAAAAGCAAAATGGATAATAAAGGCTTTATTGAATGGGATGATGATATCAAACTTCGTAAACCGGAAGCAATAGCTCGTTACAAAAAGGAGTGCAAAGACGAGATGGCATTTTATTGTTTCCAACAGTTTTTATTCCATGTTCAATGGATGGAATTAAAAAACTATGCCAATAAAAACGGAGTGGAAATCATCGGTGACATCCCCATTTATGTAGCATCTGATAGTGCTGACACATGGGCAAATCCGGAGCTTTTCCAATTGGAAGAGGACTGCACACCAAAGGCGGTTGCAGGTTGTCCTCCGGATGCCTTTTCAGCAACAGGTCAGTTATGGGGTAATCCTTTATATGATTGGGAATATCACAAGGAAACGGGTTATGACTGGTGGATGAAGCGAATTGCTTACTGCTATGAAATCTATGATGTGGTAAGAATCGATCATTTCAGAGGTTTTGATGAGTATTATTCCATTCCTTACGGGGATAAGACCGCTGAATTCGGACACTGGGAAAAGGGACCGGGCTATGATTTATTTGAAACCATGAAAGCAAGACTTGGGGATAAGAAGGTGATTGCAGAAGATTTAGGATTCTTAACCCAGAGCGTTCTTGACCTTGTGGCTAAAACAGGTTTCCCCGGAATGAAGATTTTGCAGTTTGCATTTGATTCAAGAGAAGATAGTGACTATCTTCCACATAATTATCCGAAGAATTGTGTGGTGTATACCGGAACGCATGATAATGATACCACTTTAGGCTGGTATAACACCATTCCGGATGCAGACAGAGAATTTGCGGATGATTATTTAAATATTCAGAGTGACAAAGATGTAGAAATGAATTTTGTCCGTGCAGCACTTGCAAGCGTTGCCGACACTGCCATTATTCCTATGCAGGATTATTTGGGCTTAGGAAGTGAGGCAAGAATCAATACTCCTTCTACTCTTGGTGATAACTGGAAATGGAGAATGGGTAAGGACGATTTCTCAGAAGAAGTTATTGAGAAGATTTACGCAATGACTAAGTTGTATGCGAGATAGAAAGTAAAGTTAAATGGTCCACAAAAGTCAGATTAAGTGAAATAATCCGGCTTTTGGGACCATTTTTTGTTGGATTTGTGTGGTAGTGGGTGATGGTGCTGTAGTAGTAGTAGTTGCTGTTGTTGGTGGTGTAGCTGTAGTTTTTTGTAGGTGTTGCGCTGGTGCTACTGTTGCTACAGTAGCTATTGTGAGCGAGAAGCCCCACCGGAGCAAGAAAGATGTGCGTGCGGTGGGGTAAGCAAAGGAAGAGAAACCCCACCGGAACAAGAAAGATGTGCGTGCGGTGGGGCAAGCAAAGGAAGAGAAACCCCACTGGAACAAGAAAGATGTGCATGCGGTGGGGCAAGGGAAGGAAGAGAAACCCCACCGGAGCAGGAGAAAAGGACATGCGGTGGGGCAAGCAAAGGAAGAGAAGCCCCACCGGAACAGGGGAAAAGGATATGCGGTGGGGCAAGGTTAGGTTAGGTAGGTATATTTTCCGACTGAATATAAGAAAATAAGGAATCAGTCGGAAAAAAGAGCAGAAGAAGTCCGACTGAATATAAGAAAATAAGGAATCAGTCGGAAAAAAGAGCAGAAGAAGTCCGACTGAATGCAAGAAAATAAGGAATCAGTCGGAAAAAAGAGCAGAAGAAGTCCGACCGAATATAAGGAAATAAGGAATCAGTTGGGAAAAAGAGCAGAAGAAGTCCGATCGAATATAAGAAAATAAGGAATCAGTCGGAAAAACAGGCATAAAAAGTCCGACCGGAATAGCGAAAACACATTTCCGGTCGGATATATACGGTAAATCCAAATTTGAATGACATTTCACCAACGACAGAAAGCCATTTCAACAAGTATCAGAATGACATTTCACCAACGAAAGAAAGCCATTTCAACAAGTATCAGAATGACATTCCACCAACGACAGAACGTCATAGCGTCAACATTAGAATGTCATTCTGCTAAGGTAAGAATTGTGATATTCTCTCTTTTCTGAGACATCTTCTAAGAACCAGTCCGGTTTAATAAGGGCATTTGCGGTTTCTATATCAGGAAATTCAATCTCTGCAATAATGAGAGAATCGAAAACGCCTTCAAAAACATCTAATTCAATCGTAAGCTTTAAATCCGTAGATGGTATGAAGCCATTAGCAAACAGTGGATTTTCAAGGGGGATCAGATAACGCCGTTTAGTAATAATATTTCCATCACATTTAGGAAGTAAGTGGTGATAGGCTTCTTCTGTTAAGGGAAGGTTATATTCTGTACGGGCTATCATTCCTGAGCCTTTGTAGGTCATATAGTATTCATTATCCTGTCTGCGTATACGGACAACAGGATTCACATTCATATATCCCTGCTCAATCAAATGACATGTATATTGTCCTAAGTTTGCAGGCTTTTCTTTAATTAAATATTTACGTTCTATTTCTGTTCCCATCGTTTTCGCATCTCCTCTCATGAATAGAAAATATAATGACCACCACAGTCAATGCACTATTGTACTGACGTGCTAAGCATAAACACATCAAAGCATAAACACATCAAAGCATAAACACATCAAAGCATAAACACATCAAAGCATAAACACACCAAAGAATAAGCACACCAAAGCATAAGCACTGTGCATTTATATTCTATCCCAATTTCTGCCATAATACAATGAAAGAAAAATGTTTGCTTGCTTTTGAAAAAAGATAATATATAATAGAAAAGTAGTCATTGAAATAGAATATGACTTGAATGGAGAGGTTAGTATGGGTAAAGTAGCAATTTTTCTTGCAGAGGGTTTTGAAGAAATAGAAGCATTGACAGTGGTAGACTTGTTAAGAAGAAAGGGAATAGAGATACAAATGGTATCTGTTACGGGAGAATACTTTGTAACAAGCTCTCATCAGATTACTGTAAAAGCAGATGCATTGTTTGATGAAATGAACTATGCTGATGTAGATATGTTGGTGCTGCCGGGTGGAATGCCGGGAACTTTAAATTTAGAAAAACATATTCCGCTTATGAATCTTTTGGAAAAGTTTTATTATTCTAATAAAAAGATTGCAGCAATCTGTGCTGCACCAAGCATTTTGGGACATAAGGGAATTTTAAAAGAAAAAAGAGCATGTTGCTATCCGGGCTTTGAGCAGGATTTAGCCGGAGCAAATGTAACCAACAATGAAGTCGAAGTAGACGGAAATGTTATTACTTCACGGGGAATGGGATGCGCGATTCCCTTTGGACTTGCTATTGTTGAAAGCTTTTTGGGACAAGAAGTAAGCAATGCTTTGAAAGATGCAATTATTTATCAAGGGTAAAAATATATTAGGAAGAAGATAGAAGGAAGTATAACGGATGAAAGATATGCTTCATGAAATGGGTCATGAATTAATACATGTATTAGAGGATAATGTAAAATTAATTCCTTTTTTATTTATTACATATCTGGTAATGGAATTGATTGAACATAAAACAAGCACTAAATCCAGACTTGCAATTCAAAGAGCAGGTTATGCAGGACCGGTTGTGGGAAGCTTGCTTGGTGTTGTGCCGCAATGTGGTTTTTCTGCATCAGCAGCATCCTTGTATGCAGGGAAATTATTAACCAAAGGAACATTAATCGCTGTATTTTTATCCACTTCGGATGAAATGCTTCCGATTTTCCTTTCTGAAAAAGTAGCATTACCTACGATTTTTAAAATCTTAGGAACTAAGGTGCTGATTGCACTTGTTGCAGGTTTATTGATTGATATTATCTTTAAAAACAAAGAACACATGAAAGAGCCCAATGCCATCCACTCAGTTTGTGAACATGAGCATTGCGAGTGCGAGAAGAAAGGTGTCTTGTTTTCCTCATGCATTCATACCGTTCAGATTTTTGTTTTTATTGTGATTATTTCGTTTATATTACATCTTCTGATACATACTATAGGAGAAGATACGATTGCCTCTTTTGTGCTGAATAAGCCGGTATTAGGTTCCTTGGTTGCAGGTATTGTGGGAATGATTCCAAACTGTGCATCAAGTGTAGTACTGACACAGTTATATGTGGAAGGAATTATCAGTGTGGGAACCATGATGTCAGGACTTCTTGCAGGAGCAGGCGTTGGTATTTTAGTTTTATTAAAATTAAACCAAAGCGTAAAAGACAGCCTGAAGGTACTGGGATTATTGTACGGAATCGGCGTAGTTAGCGGAATTGCCATTGATGTTATTTTTCCTGTCATTTTTTAGCAATTGCGTGCATAAAAAATGGTAATTGACGTGCAGAAATTTCCAACATAACAAAATAAAAAACGAGCATACTAGCATTAAGATAAATGATTCGAAGTTCACTTTGAACGAAACAGAGAGGTACTTAATGTATTGCTCTAATCAGGATAAGTGCACGGGTCACTTATCTTGAAATAGAGACTTATCAATGAGTACGGAGGTGACTAGTATGTCAAGTAATAAGAGAAGCGGTATGCAGGTTCCTGAAGCAAAGGCTGCAATGGATCGTTTTAAAACAGAAGTAGCTGCAGAATTAGGTGTTAACTTAAAAGATGGTTATAATGGTGATTTAACATCAAAAGAAGCAGGTTCTATCGGTGGAGAAATGGTTAGACAGATGATTAAAAGACAGGAAGAATCAATGAAATAATGATTCTGGAGCCCCGGGGGGAATCCCCGGGGTTTTTTATTTCTAATGCAATTCCTCGGAGTTTTTTAAATATTTTGCGCACAAAAAGCGAAATTTGCACAAAAACAGCTCATTTCCTTGAAATAGTAAGACAAAAATGCTAAAATGGTACAAAAGAACTATATAATTTCAATGTTACAAAAGAGGTATAGATATGGCAAATGATAAACAGTCTTTAGTATTTACCAATGAAAAGTGTATTGGATGTAATAAGTGTATTAGTGTATGCAGTTGCGAGGGCGCCTGCGTATCTCACGAGTTAACGGAAAAGTTAGAATTGACGTAGACCCGGACAGATGTGTGGCATGTGGAGCTTGCTTTGATGTGTGCGAGCATGGTGCCAGAGAGTTTAGGGATGACACGGAAAGGTTCTTTGAAGATTTAAAGAAGGGCGAGAAGATATCTATTTTACTGGCTCCTGCTTTTAAGGCCAATTATCCAAAAGAATACGAGCAGGTTTTGGGTGGCTTAAAAGAATTAGGTGTTAACCGTGTAATCAGTGTATCCTTTGGAGCAGACATTACAACATGGGCATATTTGAACTATGTGCAGAAAAATAATTTCCTTGGCGGCATTTCCCAGCCTTGTCCGGCAGTAGTGGGATATATTGAAAGAAACATTCCGGAGCTGATCCCGAAGCTGTTCCCGGTACAAAGCCCTATGATGTGTACGGCAATCTATGCGAAAAAGACAATGGGTGTAACAGATAAGCTTGCCTTTATCAGTCCGTGTATTGCAAAAAAGATGGAAATTGATGATCCGGTAAACAAAGGTTATATTTCCTATAATGTGACCTTTGATCACTTGATGAAGTACATAAGAAAGCATAATATTAAGGGCGCGCCGTTTAATGACGAAATCGAATATGGACTTGGCTCAGTTTACCCCATGCCGGGTGGCTTAAAAGAGAACGTATACTGGTTCCTTGGTGAAGATGTTTTTATCCGCCAGGTAGAAGGCGAAAAACATATGTATCACTACTTGGAGCATAATAAAGAAAAGATAGCCAATGATAAAACCCCATATTTGTTTATCGATGCTTTAAACTGTTCGTCAGGATGTCTGTACGGAACAGCCTGTGAGATGGAAAAAGCCCAGGATGAAGAAGTGTTAAATACCTTAATGAAGATCCGGGAAGAATCGAAGAAGAAGGGAAAGAGCACTGCATGGGGCAAGAAACTCTCACCGGCTCAAAGACTTAAGAAATTAAACAGCCAGTTTAAACACCTTCATTTAGAAGATTATTTACGCTCTTATACGGACCGTTCTGCATTGTGTACGTATCATGAACCATCCGCGTCAGAAAAAGATGCAATCTTTAATGAAATGAAGAAATATACCAAGGAAGACAGAGCCATTAACTGTTCTTGCTGTGGTTATGAGTCCTGTTCACAGATGGCAAATGCCATTTATAATGGATTTAACCAAAAAACAAACTGTATTTACTATATTAAGAAAGAAATAGAAGAACAGAAGGAAAAAGCTGAGGAAGCTTCCAGAGAATTAGAGGAAGATAAACTTTTGATTTCCGAAAAACAACAACTCATCATGGAAACCATTCAGGTGATTAATGAGGAATTTGAAACATTGTACCTGTCGGTAGATGGTATGGCTAAGGGAAATGAAAGTAATGCGGAGGAAAGCTCCAATATTTCGCAGGATGTTAAGACGGTAGCAGAATTCTGCGAAGAATTTGCGGAATCTATTGAAGAAATTACTACTATCTTAAATGAACTGTCCAAGAACAATGCAGAAATTACATCCATTGCTTCGCAGACAAATTTACTTGCTTTAAATGCGTCTATTGAAGCTGCCCGTGCAGGAGAAGCAGGACGTGGATTTGCAGTTGTTGCAGATGAAATTAACAAGCTTGCAACAGAATCCCGTGTTACCGCAGATATGAGCAGTCAAAGTCAAGGTAAGATTACTACAGCCGCTGACAGAATATTGGATGATACAAGAAAGCTTAAAGACATTGTGGCGGATGTTGATGATAAGACTCAGACACTTGCGGCTTCTTCGGAAGAAATAGCTGCCAGCGTTGCAGTTGTATTAGAGGCGGTTGAAAAAATTAAGGCCAGATTAAAAGATCTTGAAAGGTAATGATATAAGGAAATGAAAAAGAGAATATTTGTACTTGCTATGACTTTGTTGATTAGCTTGGGAATGATGACAGCATGTGGAAAAAAGGAAGAGGCAGGCACAACTGTACGGGTTGGTTCTTTAAAAGGACCGACTTCCATCGGCCTTACAAAGCTTATGCAGGATGATGAAGACAATAAAAGCCGGCAGGATTATGAGTTTACCATGGAAACTGCTGCGGATGCCATATCAGCCCTGATAGTGCAAAAAGAGTTAGATATAGCATTGGTTCCTGCCAATATGGCGAGCATTCTGTATCAGAAAACAGAAGGCAAGGTGGCCGTGATTGATATTAATATCCTTGGGGTTTTGTACGGAGTAACGGGAGATGATTCCATTACGGAAATATCAGACCTGTCCGGAAAAACAGTATACTTAACGGGAAAAGGTACCACACCTGATTTTGTATTACAATATTTGTTAAAAGAAAACGGCATTGCAGATTCTGTAAAATTAGAGTATAAATCGGAAGCTACAGAAGTGGCAGCAGTATTAAAAAATGACACTTCTGCAATCGGAATATTACCGCAACCCTTTGTAACGGCAGCATGTACGCAGAATGAAGCCTTGAATGTAGTGCTTGATTTAACCAAAGAGTGGAGTAAGCTTCAGGGCGATAGCGGCAGCATGATGGTAACAGGTGTAACCATTGCCCGTACCGAGTGGATGGAAGAAAATCCGGAGCAAGTAACTCTTTTCTTAAAAGAGCACAAAGCAAGTACGGAATATGTAAATAGTAACGTGGAAGCAGCGGCAGAGCTTGTAGTAAAATACGGAATTATTGAAAAGGCACCTATTGCTAAAAAAGCAATTCCCGAGTGTAATATTACCTGCATGACCGGAGCGGATATGAAAGCTGCACTGGAAGGTTATTTGGGTGTTTTATATGAACAGAATCCTCAAAGCGTAGGCGGTAAGCTACCGGGGGAAACATTCTACTATATTGCAGAATAATAATGGAAACGGTATCTGTCCTAATTTGGCAGATACCGTTTTAGAGTTTAAAAGAATGTGCTATAATGATAGGCAGCAAACGGAGGAATGCGTTTATGAAAAAGAACGTTCGCAAAGCAGGAATTATCCTGTTTTGGCTTTTGACATGGCAGATACTGGCCATTCTTTGTGACAATCAGATTCTTGTAGCAGGTCCTATAGAGGTATTAGAATCCTTAAGGGGGCAAATTTTTACCATCGCATTTTGGCAGAGTATATCAGGCTCCTTTGTTAAAATAGCAGTAGGCTTTGGGGGTGCCTTTCTGTTGGCTTTGCTTACGGCGGTTATTGCTTTCAGATGGAAACTCTTTGAAGATTTTCTGGCACCGCTTTTACAGGTTATGAAATCAGTGCCGGTGGCATCCTTAGTGGTATTACTGCTCATATGGACCGGTTCTGAAATGTTAGCCTTCTGGGTTGTTTTTTTACTGGTTTTTCCGCTTATTTATTTTGGAACTTTGGAAGGACTTAAAAATACAGACATTAAGATGAAACAACTTGCTGATGTATATGGCATGTCTTTATATAACCGCCTTATCTATTTGTACAGGCCGGTAGTTTTTCCTTTTCTAATCAGTAGTTGCAAATCAGCTTTGGGAATGAGCTGGAAAGCCGGGATTGCTGCAGAAGTAATCGGGGTACCGGAACTCTCTATTGGTGAAAAGATATACATGTCAAAAATTTATCTGGATACGGCAAATCTTTTTGCATGGACACTGGTTATTATTTTAATCAGTTACCTTTTTGAACATGCAGTTCTTTTTTTACTGAAAAAAGTAGCTTATAAGGCATACGAACCGGGCGAAAATAAAAACCTGCAAAAGGAAACGGAAACCCTTGCATTAAGGGATGTTCAAATAGGATATGAAAAAGACAATGTGCTTGTTACGGTATCCGGACAATTAAAAGCAGGAGAACGCTATGGCGTTATGGGGGCATCCGGCATCGGTAAGACAAGCTTTTTCCATACGCTGTTAAGCATTATCAGACCTGTTGGTGGTGAAGTTTTGGGAGAAGGTCGTATATCTGTGGTTTTTCAAGAAGACAGGCTGTTTGAAAAAGAGGATGCAGTGACCAATGTATGGATGATGTGTAAAAAGAACCATACCAGGAAAGAAGTAGAAAAAGCACTCGCTATTTTAATCGGAGAGGAACATATTCATAAGCCGGCAGGTATGTTAAGCGGCGGTATGAAAAGACGTGTATGTGTGTGCCGCGCCATGATGGCAGAAAGTAATGTGATTCTAATGGACGAGCCGTTTACCGGTATGGATGAAGAAGTAAAGAATAAAACCATATCCTTTATTAAGGAGCATTTGGATGCAAGAATTTTTCTTTTTTCAACCCATCATGAAGAAGATTTGGAACGTTTAGAGGCCACAAAGTGCGAGATTATCGGCATAAATGAAAAAACACTGGTATTTTAAAAAGAGTTATGATATAATTGCAAAATGACTGTGAGTGTGGCCAAAAGCCCTTAATATATAGGTTTCACAGAGGTAATTTAAGGAGGAAGTAAATCAATGAGTTTACAGGTAGAAAAATTAGAAAAGAACATGGCGAAGCTTACAATCGAAGCATCAGCAGAAGATTTTGAAGCTGCGGTTGAAAAGGCTTATCAGAAAAATAAGAGCAAAATCAGTGTTCCGGGATTCCGTAAAGGAAAAGTTCCGCGTAAGATGATTGAAAAAATGTACGGAGCAGAAGTTTTCTATGAAGATGCTGCGAACGAATTAATTCCTGAAGCATACGCAAAAGCTTTAGATGAGTGTACAGAAGAAGTTGTATCTCAGCCTAAGATTGATGTAGTACAGCTTGAAGCAGGAAAGCCATTCATCTTTACAGCAACTGTTGCTTTAAAACCGGAAGTAACACTCGGAAAGTACAAAGGAATCAAAGTTTCTAAAGCAAACCTTGATGTAACAGAAGATGAAATCAACGAAGAATTAAACAAACAGAGAGAAAACAATGCAAGAACTGTATCTGTTGAAAGACCTGTAAAAATGGGCGACACAACAGTAATCGACTTCGAAGGATTTGTTGATGGCGAAGCATTCCCTGGCGGAAAGGGAGAAAACTACTCTCTTGAAATCGGTTCTCATTCATTCATCGATACATTCGAAGACCAGTTAGTTGGTAAGAATGTTGGTGACGAAGTAGAAGTAAACGTTACTTTCCCTGAAGAATATCATGCACCTGAACTTGCAGGCAAGCCAGCAATGTTCAAGGTAAAAGTTCTTGAAATCAAAGAAAAAGAACTTCCTGAATTAGATGATGAATTTGCAAGCGAAGTTTCTGAATACGATACTTTGGCAGAGTACAAAGAAGATATCAGAAGAGAAATCGCAGGCAAGAAAGAAAAAGCTGCAAAAGATGCTAAGGAAGACGAAGTAATCGCAGCAATTATTGAAGATGCTAAGATGGAAATTCCGGATGCTATGGTAGAAACGCAGCAGAGACAGATGGTAGATGAATTTGCTCAGAGAATTCAGATGCAGGGTCTTACAATGGAACAGTACTTCCAGTTCACAGGCCTTAACTACCAGATGATGATTGAACAGGTAAAACCTCAGGCATTAAAGAGAATCCAGTCAAGACTTGTATTAGAAGCTGTTGTAGCTGCTGAAGGTCTTAGCGCTACAGAAGATGAATATGCAGCAGAATTACAGAGAATGGCAGACGCTTACCAGATGGAACTTGATAAAGTAAAAGAAATCATCGGTGAAGAAGAAAAGAAACAGATTATGTTAGATCTTGCTATTCAGAAAGCTGTTGAATTAGTTATTGCAGAAGCAAAAGAAGCTGCTGCAACAAAGAAAGCACCTGCTAAGAAAGCTGCTGCTGATGCAGACGCAGATGCAAAAGAAGCACCTGCTAAGAAAGCACCTGCTAAGAAGGCTCCGGCAAAGAAAGCAGCTGCAAAGAAAACTGAAGAATAATGAATTGATTTTAAAGCATTCATTAAACTTTTCTTAATAAAACAAAAGTTTAATGCAATGCTTTAAAAAATATGTTATGGTATGAATAGGAATTTTAACAGGAGGCAGATAACATGAGTTTAGTACCTTATGTCTTAGAGCAGACAAGCAGAGGAGAACGTTCCTATGATATTTACTCAAGACTCTTAAAAGATAGAATCATTTTTCTTGGTGAAGAAGTGAATGAAGTAACAGCAAGTCTTGTAGTTGCACAGTTATTGTTTTTGGAAGCAGAAGATCCGGAGAAGGATATTCAGTTATATATTAACAGCCCGGGTGGTAGTGTAACAGCAGGAATGGCAATTTACGATACGATGCAGTATGTTAAATGTGATGTGTCCACTATTTGTATCGGTATGGCAGCAAGTATGGGAGCATTTTTACTTGCAGGCGGTGCAAAAGGAAAGAGAATGGCACTTCCAAATGCAGAGATTATGATTCATCAGCCACTTGGCGGAGCTCAGGGTCAGGCAACCGAAATCGAAATTGCTGCAAAACACATTTTAAAGACAAAAGAAAAGTTAAATAAAATCCTTGCTGCAAACACAGGACAGGATTATGAAGTAATCGCTGCAGACACAGAAAGAGACAACTGGAAATCAGCAGCAGAAGCTATGGAATACGGATTGATCGATAAGGTAATCGAAAACCGTCAGGCATAGTAGTTAAAATGAGGGAATAAATAAGCTTACGGTGGACCGTAAACTTATGAAATGGAGAGTATAATGGCAGGTAAGAATTCTGACGACAAGGTAAGATGCTCTTTTTGTAATAAGACGCAGGGACAGGTGCGCAAGATCATTGCAGGACCGTCCGGAGTGTATATCTGCGATGAGTGCGTGGATATATGTGCCGATATTATTGAGGAGGAATACGAGAACGATCAGGCGGAAGAAAAAGATACACAGATTAATCTTTTGAAACCAATTGAAATTAAAGAGTTCCTGGATGATTACGTAATCGGACAGGAAGAAGCAAAAAAAGTTCTCTCTGTAGCCGTTTATAATCATTATAAGAGAATTACCGCAGGCAAAGACTGTGACATTGAATTGCAAAAATCCAATGTTATTATGATAGGTCCTACCGGTTCGGGTAAGACTTACTTAGCACAGACTTTGGCTAAGATTATTAATGTGCCTTTTGCAATCGCAGATGCAACCACTCTGACTGAGGCCGGATATGTAGGCGAAGATGTTGAGAACATTCTGTTAAAATTAATCCAGGCAGCAGATTATGATGTGGAAAAAGCCCAGTTGGGTATGATATATATTGATGAAATTGATAAGATAACCAAAAAGAGTGAGAACGTATCAATTACCCGTGATGTTTCCGGTGAAGGTGTACAGCAGGCACTTCTTAAGATTATTGAAGGTACTGTTGCAAGTGTTCCGCCACAAGGGGGCAGAAAACATCCTCATCAGGATTTAATTCAGATTGATACCTCCAATATCTTATTCATTTGTGGCGGAGCTTTTGACGGTCTTGAGAAGATTGTTGAGACAAGACTTGACCGCAAGGTAATTGGTTTTAATCAGGAAAAGGTAAATAAGAGTGAACATGAGATTGGAGAATTGTTCCATCATGTCATTCCACAAGATCTTGTGAAATTTGGACTGATTCCTGAATTTATCGGACGTGTTCCTATAACGGTTTCTTTGGATGGTCTTGATACGGAGGCCTTAATCCGCATTTTAAAAGAGCCTAAGAGTGCATTGGTAAAACAATACCAGAAACTGTTTGAATTTGACGAGGTTGAGCTTTCCTTTGATGATGAGGCAGTGGAAGCAATTGCGAAGAAGGCAGAAGAACTTAAGACGGGAGCAAGAGGTCTTCGTTCCATTATGGAAAAGATTATGTTAGACTTAATGTATAGAATTCCGTCTGACGACACAATCGGACGATGTGTAATAACAAAAGAAGTAGTTGAGGGAACCGGGGAGCCTACGATTATATATCGAGATAAGTAATAATATTGACCTTGAAAAGGCATAGTAGGATGGACTCCACCCAGTAACGGGTGGAGTTTATTTGTTCTTAAGAGCTTTGAAGGTGAAAGGTGTAATATGACAGAAAAGACAACAATGCCCGCAATCGCATTGCGCGGCTTAACTATATTTCCGGGAATGATTATTCATTTTGATTTGAGCCGGGAAAAATCTATTAGCGCAGTAGAAAAAGCCATGATGAACGATCAGAAGGTTTTTTTGGTGACTCAGAAAAGTGCCGATACTGAAAATCCGGACATTGATGATGTATTTACCATTGGAACCATAGCTGAGATTAAGCAGATATCAAAGCTTCCAAATAAGATTGTAAGAATCCTGGTGGATGGATTAGAAAAAGCAAGACTCATACAGTTTGAAGAAAGCAAAGAACTGTTGATTGCTGATATAGAACCGTTAGAAACACAAACGGATGAAAAAGCAGACTATGAAACAGATGCCATGAATCGCCAGATTCAGGAGATGCTTGAAGAATACAGCAGATATTATCCAAAGGCGGGTAAGACTATTGCTACATTTATGGAAGAAGCAAATGAGCCGGATACTGCATATCTTATGGGCTTACTGAATCATATCGGAATGAATCTTCCTATTGATTTTTTGAAAAAGCAACGCGTGTTGGAATGCAATGATTTAGAAAGTCTTTATGATGAAGTTACAGGAATTCTGGCCAATGAAATCAATGTAGCTAAGATTAGAATTGATTTGACCGAAAGAGTCAAAGGAAAAGTAGAGAAGAATCAGAAGGAATATCTGCTTCGTGAACAGATGCAGTTTATCAGGGAAGAATTAGGGGAGGATAATCCCTATTCTGATGCGGATACTTTTGAAGAGGAGCTTAAAAAATTAAAAGCGCCTAAGGAAGTAAAGGAAAAAATCAGTAAAGAGATTTCCAGATTTAAGGCTATATCCCGTAGCAGTACTGAAAGCTCAGTAGAGCGGGGATATATTGAAACTCTGTTAGAATTACCATGGGATAAGATGTCCAAAGATAATACGGACATTAACTATGCGGAAAAAATTCTGGATGAACAACACTATGGTTTGGAACAGATTAAAGAAAGAATTGTAGAATTTTTAGCGGTACGGACACTGACGAAAAAGGGAGAAAGCCCGATTTTATGTCTGGTAGGACCGCCGGGAACCGGAAAGACTTCCATAGCACGTTCTGTTGCAGAGGCTTTAAATAAGAAGTATTTAAGAATCTGTTTGGGGGGTGTCAGGGATGAAGCAGAAATCAGAGGACACCGTAAAACTTATGTGGGAGCTATGCCCGGTAGAATTGCAGCAGGCTTACGTCAGGTTGGCATAAAGAATCCCCTTATCCTTTTAGATGAGATTGACAAAGTGGGGAAGGACCAGCGAGGTGATACTGCGTCTGCTTTGTTAGAAGTATTGGATTCGGAACAGAATAATAAATTCAGGGACCATTATGTGGAAATTCCCCTTGATTTATCTGAGGTATTATTTATCGCTACGGCAAATGATAAAAATACCATTCCAAGACCCTTACTGGACCGTATGGAAATTTTGGAAGTATCAAGTTATACAGCCAATGAGAAATTCCATATTGCAAAAGAACATTTATTGGATAAACAGCTTAAGAAAAACGGTTTGGATCATAAGCAGCTTAAGATTAGTGACCAGGCGCTTAAATTAATTATCTCAGGGTATACAAGAGAAGCAGGTGTTCGTGAACTGGAACGTAAAATCGGACAGATATGCAGAAAAACAGCAAAAGAGATTCTTAAGGATAACAAAAAATCCGTTCAGGTCAATGCCGGAAACTTAAAGAAATATTTGGGCAAAATACGCTATACTTTAGATAGAGTCAATACTCAGGATGAAGTAGGTATAGTACGGGGACTTGCATGGACCAGCGTAGGTGGCGACACCTTACAGGTGGAAGTCAATATGATGCCCGGAAAAGGTGAAATTGACTTAACTGGTCAGCTTGGTGATGTTATGAAAGAGTCTGCTAAGGCAGGCATGAGCTATATCCGGTCTGTCAGTGAGAAGTATCAGATTGATTCAAAGATTTTTAAGGAGAATGATTTTCATATTCATATTCCGCAAGGGGCTGTGCCTAAGGATGGACCAAGTGCCGGTATTACAATGGCAACCGCTTTATTATCAGTGATTACCGGTAAAAAGGTACGTGCGGATGTTGCCATGACCGGAGAAATTACGCTTCGCGGCAGAGTACTTCCCATTGGCGGGTTAAAAGAGAAGATTCTTGCGGCGAAGATGGCAGGGATTACAAAGGTATTGGTACCAAAGGAAAATGAGAAAGACGTTGAGGAAATCTCAAAAGAGATTACTGCGGATATTGAAATAGTATATGTGAGTGACATGGAAACAGTTCTTGAACATGCGTTAGTATCCGATTAGAATTTTTAAGGAGAAGGGAAATATGGTTATAAAAAATGTCAGTTTGGAAACGGTATGCGGCATTACCAGCACGTTACCTGAAAATGATAAAATAGAGATTGCATTTGCAGGAAAGAGTAATGTGGGTAAATCATCACTGATTAATGCCCTGATGAATCGTAAGTCACTTGCAAGGACCAGTGCACAGCCGGGAAAAACCCAGACCATTAATTATTACAATATTAATGATGAATTATACTTTGTTGACCTTCCCGGATATGGTTTCGCAAAAGTAGATGAGCAGACCAAGATTAAATGGGGAAAGATGATTGAGAATTATCTTGGAACGTCCAAACAACTAAAGGCAGTATTTTTGTTAATTGATATTCGACATGAGCCGGGGGCAAATGATAAAATGATGTATGAATGGATTTTACATCAGGGATATCAGCCCATTATCATTGCTACAAAGCTTGATAAGATTAACAGAAGTCAGATACAAAAGCAGGTAAAACTGATTAAAACTGCTTTAAAAACGGAAAAAGATACCATTGTGATTCCTTTTTCCTCACAGACAAAGCAGGGACGGGATGAGATATACGGATTGATTGATCAATTTTTAAGTGCTAAGGAGGGGTAATACATGAATCGTCATGTAAAGCAGTATTTAAAAGTTAGTATTAATATCATTGTGGCAATTTTAATATTAATAGGGGTTATTTATTATTTGCCGAAATTATTGGTGTTCTTCATGCCGTTTTTAATCGGTTGGATTATTGCTTTAATCGCAAATAAGCCGGTTAAATTTTTTGAAGAAAAGTTAAGGATTAAAAGAAAAGCCGGGTCCGTAATCATTATTGTATTGGTTTTGGCAGCAGTTGTCTCAGTACTCTATTTTATTTTACTGGTATTGATTAAACAGGTGATTGGATTTATTACAGACCTTCCAGATATGTGGGCAGGATTAAAAAATGATATTGAAAGTATTACAACACAATGGCAGGGAATCTATGCTAAATTGCCTAAGGGTGTACGTGAATTCATGTCAAATATGACTTCTAATCTTTCACAGGTTGGAGGAACCCTTATTAATAAAATCAGTTCTCCTACCATTGACGCAATCGGTAGCTTTGCACTTAGTCTTCCGGGACTTTTGATTTCACTAATCATGTGTATTTTGTCTGCTTATTTCTTCGTGGCAGAAAAAGAATATTTACAGAATGCCTTTGAAAAATATGTGCCTAAGAAATTACAGCATAGATGGCAGTTGATTACGGACAGTTTGAAACATTCCGTAGGTAGTTATTTTAGCGCCCAGTTTAAAATTGAATTTTGGATTTATCTCATATTATTAGTGGGATTGTTTATTTTAGGAGTAAGATACTCACCGCTTGTAGCCTTAGGTATTGCATTCCTTGATTTATTACCGTTCTTTGGTTCCGGAACCATTATGGTGCCTTGGGCTATTATCAAATTGTGCGGCGGCGATATTCAGATGGCTATCGGACTTTTGATTATCTGGGGTATCAGTCAGGTAGTAAGACAGTTTATCCAGCCCAAAATTATGGGTGACAGTATCGGATTAAAACCAATTCCTACTTTATTCCTCTTATTTATCGGATATAAAGTGGCGGGGGTTATCGGTATGATTGTTGCGTTACCGATTGGCATTATTGTGCTTAACTTAAATGAAGCCGGTGTATTTGATACCACCAAGAATAGTTTGAAACTGTTGGCTAAAAAAGTGAATGATTTCAGACAATTAGATAAATATGATTTGGAATACATAGGTAAAAAAGAAACAGAACAGAGTGAACAGGACAAGTATGAATAATTATCGGATTTTGGTACAGTATGAAGGAACCAGATATCAGGGTTGGCAGAAGCAGGATTCTACGGATAATACTATTCAGGGTAAGTTAGAAGCTATTCTTACCAAGATGACAGGTGAATTTGTGCAGGTGGATGGTTCGGGAAGAACGGATGCGGGAGTCCATGCAGTGGGTCAGGTGGCTAATTTTCATTTAAATGAGCCGGTTTTACCACAGGAAGTAATGGAGTATTTGAACCGTTATCTGCCTGAGGATATTGGCGTAATCAGGATAGAAGAAGTAGCACCCAGATTTCACAGCAGATTAAATGCCGTGGAAAAGACCTATACGTATCGGGTGATAAACAGCAATATTCCCCATGTGTTTGCACGTAAATATGCCTTCGTGGTGGAAGAAACCCTTGATGTAGATGCCATGAGAGAGGCTTCACGGTATTTGTGCGGAACCCATGATTATAAGGCTTTTACTTCTGCAAAAAAGGGGAAAAAGTCTACAGTAAGAACAGTGAAGGACATTGTGATTCAAAAAGAAAATGACATGATTACTTTTACTTATCAGGGGGATGGTTTTTTGTATCATATGGTCCGGATTCTGACGGGAACTCTGATTGAAGTAGGGTTAGGAAAACGTAAGCCCGAAGATATGGAAGGAATTTTAGATTCTAAAATTAGGGAAAATGCAGGCCCATTAGTCCCTGCAAAAGGCTTATGCCTTATGGAAGTAAAATATCATTAATTTGGGGCTATATAAAGACGCCTTGCATGGAAAGGATAATCATGGAAAAAGAAATAATACTGAATAAAGTGGACCATACATTGCTTGCACAAACTGCTACATGGGAGGAAATAAAACAGATTTTGGATGATGCAATGAAATATCAGACTGCATCTGTTTGTATTCCGCCGTGTTATGTTAAAAGAGCTTCTGAATATTTAAACGGGAAAATGGCAGTATGTACTGTAATCGGTTTCCCAAACGGATACCATACAACAGCTGTAAAAGTGTTTGAAACAAAAGATGCTGTAAATAATGGTGCGGATGAAATTGATATGGTAATTAATATTACGGATTTAAAAAACCGTGATTATGATGCTATAACAAAAGAAATTAGAGCAATTAAAGAAGCATGTCAGGACAGAATCTTAAAGGTGATTATTGAAACCTGTCTTTTATCAGATGAGGAAAAAATAAAGATGTGTGAAATTGTAACGGAAGCAGGTGCTGATTACATTAAGACATCTACGGGATTTTCGACTGCCGGTGCTACTTTTGATGATGTGGCATTGTTTGCAAAGCATGTGGGAAAAGAAGTTAAGATTAAGGCAGCAGGCGGAATTGCAAGCTTTGACGATGCAGATAAATTCGTAGAATTAGGTGCTGACAGATTAGGAACCAGCCGTCTTGTGAAGATTATGAAATCTGAGGCAAGTGACGGACAATACTAATAGTAGGATGTCAGAAGTTGACGCCATGAGGATGTGGAGTATGGAAGTTATTAATGAAAAAGAAAAAATCAGGGAACTAATTAAAGAAGCTATGAGAATGCGTGAGTTTTCTTATACACCATATTCTCATTTTAGGGTTGGAGCTGCATTGCTTGCAAAAAGCGGCGCGGTTTACGGAGGCTGCAATATTGAAAATGCTGCTTATTCACCAACCAATTGTGCGGAGCGAACTGCTTTTTTTAAGGCTGTAAGCGAAGGGGAAAAGAAATTTTCCATGATTGCGGTTGCAGGTGGAGCTGAGACTGCTAAAAACCTTGGTTATTGTTCGCCTTGCGGTGTATGCAGACAGGTTATGATGGAATTTTGTAATCCCCAAGAGTTTATGGTAATTATGGCAAAGAATGAAGAAGAATATAAGGTGATGTCTTTGGCAGAACTTGTGCCGGAAGGATTTGGACCGGGAAATTTAGGTTAAAGGAGCATACAAATGAATAATCCATATGATAATGACAGAGTAAATGAATATGGGCAGGTAGTAGATGAAAATGGGAACGTTGTTTTAAATGAATATGGACAGCCTACCTACAGCTATTCACAAGGACAGCCTATCTTTAATGAGGACGGGCAGTATGGTGCCTATAACCAGGGAGGATACAGTAACCAGGGTGCTTATGGCGGGCAGGGTACATATGGACAGCAGGGTGCATACGGTCAGTCATATAAGCCGGGTGAACCATTCGTGAATCCAAGTGCCTATAACCAACCTATGTTTATGGCATTTGGAGCACTGGCATTGGGAATTGTGTCTTGGATGTCACTCAGTATGTTTTCCATGACAGGGCCCTTTGGTTCCATGGTGGGACTTATGTTATCTATCGTAACACTGACACGATTGAAGAAGTTTTCCGGACTAAAACATACAAAACTGACCATTGCAAAGGTTGTGGGTATTGTGGCAGCAGTATTGTGCGCATTAAGATGGGCTTATAACTTTATTGTTCCATTTAGTATGTTTTCGTTTTAAATCTATATAGGGGCTTATATAAAAAAGGAGCTATGCATTGCATAGCTCCAATTTTTTGGCTTATTAGATTAACGGATATTTTGCTGTAAGCTTATCAACGATAGCACGTGCTTCAGGAATCTTATCCTCGCCGCCTTTTACAACAAGTGCGATTGCTTCTGCAATCTGATCCATGTCTTCTGTATTCATACCACGTGATGTAACAGCAGGAGTACCAAGACGGATACCGCTTGTTACGAATGGTGATTTAGGATCGTTAGGAATTGTGTTTTTGTTAGCAGTAATATGAGCTGCATCCAATAATTTTTCAACAGCTTTTCCTGTTAAGTCAAAGGTTGTTAAATCCATTAACATTAAGTGGTTATCTGTTCCGCCGGAAACAATCTTAATGCCACGGTCCATAAGGCCTTTGCAAAGAGCCTGAGCGTTATCAACAATACCCTGCTGATATTTCTTAAAGTCATCTGAAAGAGCTTCTTCGAAACATACAGCTTTTGCTGCGATAACATGCATTAAAGGACCACCCTGGATTCCCGGGAAAATAGCTTTGTTAAAGTTGTACTTGTCAGCCATTTCCTGATTGCAGAGAATTAAACCGCCACGAGGACCGCGTAATGTCTTGTGAGTAGTTGTTGTTACAACATCTGCATATGGAATTGGTGAAGGATGAAGTCCTGCAGCTACAAGACCTGCAATGTGTGCCATATCTACCATGAGAACAGCGCCTACCTCATCAGCAACTTCACGGAATTTTTTGAAATCTATTGTTCTTGCATAAGCTGAAGCGCCTGCAATAATAAGTTTCGGCTTGCATTCTAAAGCAATTCTTCTTAATTCATCATAGTCAATGAATCCGTCATCGTTAACACCGTATGGAACAATGTTAAACCATTTTCCTGACATATTAACCGGTGAACCATGTGTTAAGTGTCCGCCGTGGTCAAGGTTCATACCCATCATGGTATCGCCCGGATTTAAAACTGCAAACTGTACAGCCATGTTAGCCTGTGCGCCTGAGTGTGGCTGAACGTTAGCGTAATCACAGCCAAATAATTTTTTAGCACGTTCAATGGCGAGAGTTTCCACTACGTCAACACAGTCGCAGCCGCCGTAGTAACGCTTGCCAGGATAACCTTCCGCATATTTATTTGTTAATGGACTTCCCATGGCAGCCATAACAGCTTTGCTTACCCAGTTTTCAGAAGCGATTAACTCAATGTGACTATTCTGTCTTGCCTGTTCATCTTCAATTGCTTTGGCAATTTCAGGGTCAACTTTTCTTACTTCTTCTAAAGAATACATGTCTAAACCTCCATTTTTATGTAATACACCTAAGCATTATATCATAGATTTCCATACTTTAAAATAGTAAATTATTAAAATGTCAAAATAGAAAATAGCTTTACTGTTTTTATCTTTCTTGGTAAAATAGGAATAGTGTTTTTTGATATAAATCTGAACGGAGTAATTAAGAATGTACCATTTTATTATAAATCCGGCATCAAAATCCGGAAAAGGCCAAAAGATTTGGGAACGGGTAAAATTTGTCATGAAAGAACGTAACGTAGAGTATAAGGAATACTTTACGAAAAAAGCCGGAGATGCCACGAATTTTGTGCGTGAATTGACTTCTGATTTAAAAGGAGAAAAGATTCATATTGTAGCACTTGGCGGAGACGGTACCATTAATGAGGTGGTAAACGGAATTATGGATTTTGAGAATACCATTATCAGTTACATTCCCACCGGTTCCAGCAATGACCTTGCAAGGGATATGCGTTTAAGTCCTGATCCTGCAAAGGCAATTAAAGTTATTATGGATGACCCTACTATGGTACAGATGGATATAGGAGAACTTCAGTACGAAGTAAAAGGAAAACATTCTGATATTTATACAGATAATGAAGTGGTTACGAGAAGATTTGCTGTAAGTTCGGACGTGGGATTTGGAGCTTCTGTTTGTGATATTGCACAACGTTCTAGGATTAAGAAGGTCTTTAATAAGGTGGGATTAGGCAAGCTTACCTATATCGGGATTGCGATTTCCCAATTAATGGGAGGACAGAAGATAAAGTGTAAGGTAATGTTGGATGAAGACAGGCAAATTGAGCTTGACCGGTTTTTGATGGTTGCCACTATGATTCATAAATATGAAGGCGGTGGAGTGAAGTTTTGTCCGAAGGCAGATTATAAAGATGGAATGTTGGATGTGTGTGTGGTAGGCAATATACCCCGTGCAAAGGTATTATTTATATTTCCTACTGCATATGCAGGAAAGCATTTGCGTTTTAAGAACATAGATGCTTATAGGACTTCAACCATCGAAGTTTGCTTAGAGGAACCTGTATGGATTCATACGGACGGGGAAGCTTATTCACAGACCACTCATATGAAGATCAGAACATTACCCGAAAAGGTGAATTTCTGTTATTAGCGAATTTTGAAATAAAACTGGAGAAGAGTAATGAAGAATTTTGTAAAAAAATATTGGCATGGTATTCCTATTTTGGTATATCTGGTTGTATATATGGCATGTTTTGTCTGGGTGGAAAAGCGTACGGTAGATAATTTTACGGTGATTCATATGGCATTGGATGATATGATTCCCTTTGTTGAAATCTTTGTTTTACCGTACTTTTGCTGGTTTGCCTATATAGCAATTTTTGTAGTGTATTTTATTTTCTTTGACAAAGAAGAATACACCCGATTATTTACCACACTTACTGCAGGAATGACTCTTTTTATTATTATTTCTGCCCTGTGGCCTAATATGCATGAGTTAAGACCTAACTTAGAAACATTGGGACGTGAAAATGTATTTACACGCATGATAGGAGGATTATATACCACGGATACCTGTACGAACATTGTACCGAGTATACATGTGTATAATTCCATTATGGTGCAATTGTCCATTATGAAATCCGAAAAGCTTAAAAAGCACAAAATAGTACGCTGGGGCTCTTTTGTATTATGTGTACTCATTGTCCTGTCTACCGTATTTATTAAGCAACATTCGGTTTTTGATATGATTACGGCGTTTGCTTTAGGACTGATTATGTATTTTATCACATATAAAAAGAGCTTTGTATTTTTGCGTTTCTAGAGGAGGCAGAAGATGAAAAACCCAGGGCATATTATTCCGGTTGTAATGGGAATGATTTTCTTTTTAGTTGGTTTGGGACTTGTTTTTGGAGGAGTAAAATATACTATTTCTACCAAGGAAAGAATCAGTGAATCAGAAGTGATTATGGGTGAAATCACAGAGATTAACACATGGTATGATTCTGACGGTGATTCTCATCATGATGTGTTTGTAGAATACGAATATGATGGAAAAGAGTATGACAGAGAGCTTAATTCTTATAGCTCAAGCATGTATGAGGGCAAAAAAATCGAATTATATGTAAGACCGGATGCACCGGGGGATGCCACTGCAGTTTCCATGGCTAATTTCGGTTCTTATATGTTGCTTGGAATGGGCGCCATTTTTGCCATCGTTGGATTTTTTATCATGCGAACCGGTGTGAAAGGTTTAACCGGAAGCAGTGTGCGCCGTCTTAAGAAAAACGGAAAAGCCGTATATGCTACTGTAACCAATGCGTACCTTGATATGTCTACTGAGGTAAATGGAAGAAGTCCGTACTGGTTAGAGTGTAAGTACGAGGACACATATACGGGAAATACTTATTTATTTAGAAGTGAGAACCTATGGGAAATGCCTGATCCATATATAGGACAGCAGATTTTGGTATATGTGGATAATAAGGATTGGAAAAAATACCATGTGGATATGGATTCTTTAAAGAAGCCTGCCGGCATGGTGTATGATTATCGGTAATTGGAAAGCGGATGCTAATCGTTAGAGAGGCATTCGCTATTTTGTAAGTGCGTCCGGCGACGGACGTTTCCAATAGGGGAGGTTAAACGTGTATCTCATTTCAATCTATTTTGATGATAAAACAAATAAAGTATTGCAAGGGCATATGGATGCAGTGGCAAAAGTTACGGGAAATGATTTCATGCTTGCAGGTGACGTGCCGCCTCATATTACGGTGGGAGCCTTCGAAACAAGAGAAGAAAGCTTAGCAAGGGAAGTGTTTGATAATGTGGCAGCAGGGATTGCACCGGGCAGAGTTTCGCTTGTATCAGTGGGATGCTTTATGCCGTCGGTAATCTATGTAGCACCTGTGTTAAATGAGTATTTGCAGACGTTGTCTGAAAGCGTGCAAAAAGAACTTCATAAGACATTTAATCAGGAATCGGATATACGCATTGATGAGCATTACAAGCCATATTCATGGTTTCCCCATGTGACATTGGGAAAGAAGCTGTCCGGGGAACAACTGCAATCTGCTTTTGGTACAATGTTAAAGAGATTTTCTTTGATCAATGGTGAAGTGGTAAAGATAGGTCTTGCAAGGACGAATCCGTTTTGTAATCTTTGTGAGGTAAGTCTTAAGACGAGGGTATAAAGGAAAATGATGAAAAAATTACTGATTGGATTGGGAATAGGAATTGTTGCGGCATTTGCCATGATTGGAATCGGGCATGTCATTGCAACCAATATGATGCCGGAGTATCTGGCACCGATAAGGGTAATGAGTGGAGGATTGATGATTCTTACTCTTATGATTCCGTTTATGATTCTTTTTGCGTTGGGGGTTCCCTATAAAGATAAAAAGGGGAAAATCAATAAAAGTGTGCTTGCGATTGTTCTGGGATTGGAAATAATCTGTCTTGTGATAAGCATATGGGCGGGAGCCAGAAGTGTTGGGGCAATTACAGATATGATAAAAGGCCCCACTGAAAAAACAGTTTATTATGCATTGATAAAAGCAGACAGAGACTGGGGATACCGAAGAGGATATTCAACAGAGTATTACTTGGAGGCTGTTGCAAAAGAGGGAGATACCAGAGAAAAACTAAGACTTAGGGTAATCTCGGAAGATTTAGAAGAAGTGCAAAGTGTTTTAGCCAGGGCTAAGTGGGATTACGATATCAGAGCGAAATACAAATTGCGTTATTTTGAGAATATAGATATTGTATTTGAGATTGAGGCAATTCCACTGGAATAATGTGATTGGAGATAGTATAAAGATGGATTTATTAATAAAAGTTTTGGTGTGTTTTATTGCAGGCGCAGGAGCCGGTATAGGAACCGGATTTGCCGGAATGAGTGCAGCAGCAGTTATCGGCCCTATGCTTGTAACATTTTTGGGGATTCCGGCGTATCATGCTATAGCAATCGGACTTATGAGCGATGTATTAGCCAGTTTTGTAAGTGCATGGACGTATAGAAAGAACGGGAATCTGGACGTGAAAAGAAGTCTTTTGTTACTGCTTTCTGTGTTGATAATGACGGCAGCAGGAAGTTATGTGGCAAGTTTCCTGCCTGAAAAGACTATGAGTGGAACCATGCAGATTGCAATGATTTTCATCGGATTAAGATTCTTGCTAAAACCGGTACAGACCACAAAGGAACAAATGGCAGAACAGAGTAAGAATAGTAGGCTTATTAAGTCTGTTGTTGGGGGAGCCATAGTAGGCTTTATATGTGGAACTGTCGGTGCAGGTGGTGGCATGATGCTTTTGTTCGTGCTTACTTCTTTCTTAGGATATGAAATGCATATGGCAGTCGGAACAAGTGTATTTATTATGGCATTTACAGCATTAACAGGTGGTGTTAGTCATTTTGCTGTGGGGGGAATGCCTGACATTATCAGTCTTGTGCTTTGTGTTATGTTTACGTTTTTATGGGCAAGAATTGCTGCAGTAATTGCAAATAAGGCATCAGCAAAATCATTAAACAGAGTTGTTGGTGTTGTTATGATTGCTACCAGCATTGTCATCTTAGCTGTCAATTACCTAAGTTAAGTAATAATCTATATAATGCGCAAGGTAGATTTGCAGAGTAATGGCGAAGTTTTCTTTTTATGTGTTTAGAATGCTTAAGAAACTTTCAGTAATATGAAGAGATTAAAAGCTCACGAAGCATGAATTTGTCAAACAGATAGATGAAAAGCAATAATTTTTTATATGCCACGGAAGGTAGCAATAATGTAAAACATCAATTCTTGTTGATTTATGAAAAAATGATAAGATTATCCTATAAAAACTAGGAGGCATTATTATGACATTAGGAGAACGAATAAAAAATTATCGCCAAAAAGCAGGATTATCACAAGAACAACTTGCAGAAAAAATAAATGTGTCTAGGCAAGCAATTACAAAGTGGGAAAATGATAGCGGAATTCCCGATATTGATAATCTTATTTCACTTAGTAAAGTAATGGGGATTTCATTAGATGAACTTGTTATGGGTGAAAAGGGAAATGATATTTCCGATATAAAGCGCAGTGCCATTAACCAAAGAAATAGGAATTGCAAATTATATCTAATTGCAGTAATTAGTTTTTCCATTGCTTGGTTTTGTTGGTTTATTATTTTGCTTTTAAATGTCGTGGACGGAAATACCGCAATCGCTGTACTAAGCGGAATAAATACAACGCTGCTTGGTTTACCAATAGGAATATTCTCGCGAAAGTATTATGATGCTAAAAAATCTCAATAATTTTATTTTATAAGATACTACAATATTGACAATCAAATCCCAATATGTCGAACTCTTAAAAAGTTTAGTTTTAATTGGTGTGCTAAAATGCAAAACAACCATGCAGTTGGTTTTACCAAAGGCATGGTTGTTCTTTATTTAATTTATAAATTATTCATCCCTATTACTCAGCAAGAATCAGTTCGAAGGTTATTGAAATGTTCTTTGTACCAACAAGTAATGTAGGATCAAGGGGAGTAGCTGTTATGCCTGCCATATCGCCATCTGCTCTTCTAAATGTGCAGCCTTCCTTTTTAAGCTGTTTTTCTAAGTTGCTGCACCACTGATTGTAAATATTAACTCGTGTACATTTTCCGTCGTCAGAACATGTGTAATATTTTCCGAAGTCTACAGCGACACCATCAAGTGTAATCTCTTTAATTTCAACACTTGCTCCCGGATATAAAACTTCACCATCTGCAATTGCAAGCGCTGCGAAAGTAATACCGTCATTGCCACCTGCAAAGTCAAGGCTTACGGTGTATTCTCCGGCACCCTCAACTACCACGTTGTGGGCTGTAATTCCTGCTGTATTATCAGCAGCGTTAAATTTATCACCTACACTATATGTACCGGCACCACCGTTCCACATAATCCATGCAACAGGTGTTCCTGGAGCATATGTTTCCTGTCCTACCCACTTTTCAGGAGCTGCTGCGGCAACATCTTCCATTTCTTTTTTTACAGTATCAAGATATCCATCTCCGGCAGCAACTTCCTCAGCATAGCAACGAGAAGTAAAAAGTTCTGTCTGTTCAGGAGATATCATAGTAAGAGTTGTCTTATCAAATGAATTTCCTGTTGACCAGAGAACCGGACAGAAGTTATTCACATCACATACATTTAAGAAGAAGTCTGTGTATTCGATAGTATTTGGAATTTCATAGCTTGTATTTGAAACCCATGCAGGCAATGCACCGTATTCACCTATGATTACGCCATATCCGGCTTCGGTGAACTTGCTCATCTTTGCAACCTGATTCTTCATATACTCATATTCTTCAGCAAGACCCCACTTATAGCCCACCAAATCATCCGGGGAATCAATATCCTTATCACCACAGTAATTCCATGGATCGTAGTAATGAACTGAAACAAAAAGCTTTCCTGTAGCAGTATCTGTAGGCATTACAAAACGATTATCTATTGTTCTGTCAATGTTTGTGTTGTTTCCCGCGATAAGCAAGAAACGATCATCATTGTTACCGCCGGATGTACGAACGATATCTACGAATTTCTGATTGATAGAATTCATAAGTTCATAAGTTTCATCTTCTTCTAAGCCTTTACTCATCCATCCGCTACCTAATTCTTCGTTAGCAGATTCTAAAATGAGCATATCAGAATAATCTGCAAATCTCTCAGCAATCTGAGTCCACATTGATTCAAAGATTTTCCAAGCTTGTGCGTTTTCTTCTTCTGTTCCGGCAAAGAGTTCCCACCAGCCGCCATCATAGTGGTCATTTACGATTACAAACATTTCTGCTTTAATTGCCCAATCTACTATTTCCTGAACACGGTCAAGGTAAGCAACATTGATTGTGTAATTCTCATTCTCGTAATCCATCATGTTAGTCCATGCAACAGGAATTCTGATTGTATCAAAACCACAATTCTTCATACCGATAATCATGGCCTCTGTTGTTACAGGCTGTCCCCATACAGTTTCGTACACGCTGACATCTAAATCCTTACTGAAATTAGTGCTAAATGCTTCCATTGTATTTCCGAGGTTAATACCGTTTCCAAGATACTTTGTTAATTCAACAGCGTTCATATCAGTAAAATCGATATTGCTAAATACTGCTGTATTAACATATGTATTGCTTGAATCTGAGTTACCATTATCAGCATTATCATCTGATGCAGTACTTTCCCAGCTTATATCTGAAAGAGTAAATGTTACAGAAATTTTAGTAGGATTATCAACGGTTGTGAAGTTGGCTACATGTTCTGATGTACATGCAACTTCTTCGACAGCTGAACCGTCCCAGGCGTTAATAGGATCGTTTGTATCAAAGATACCATTGCTCTTAAGTGCTGACTTTGCGTCTTTATTAACAATAGTCAGTTCAGTATCGTTAACAACAACTGAATCGTACTTGATGTTACATGCTGTGATTTTGGACTGTTCACCCTTTGTAGAGCCCATATCAAGAATGTAAATAGCAGTGAGATTTTTTAAAGAATTTACACCTGCATTTTTTGCTTTATCAGACAGGTTGTTTGCACAATCAAAGCTTAGAGTATACTGACCATTTTCTGATACAATAATAGACTCACCTGCTTCATTATCATAATATCCACTGTCGGCATCATTATAATAAACATTTAATGCCAGTTCAACGTAATTCTCAGGGGTGGGTGTGACCTCATTGTCAGCTTCATTGTTGACTTCATTGTTGGCTTCATTGTTAGCTTCGTTGTTTGTGGCGTTGCTATCATTGCTTTTGTTATTGCTGCATCCAACAAGACACAACGATAAAACCAATAATATGGATAACCATCGCATTTTAACTTTCATTTTTTTTGCTCCTTTTGTTTATTTTTGTTTTATCAGTTTATCATATGTTTTCATTGAAAAATACAGTGTATTTTCTATCAAAAAGATTTAATATTTTCACATTGGAAAACGTACTTGTTAAGGAGTAATATACTCCCAACAATACATAAAAGTGTAGCCAGGAGTTTTGGCGTTTATTGGTGTATAGAATGATTAGGTGTGGTATAATGGTGAAGGTTGCAGAGAGAAATTCCCAATGATAGAAAAAAGAAAGATAAGGAAAAAACAATGAAACAATATGAAACATTACATTTAGTAAAAACAGAAGATTTAAATCATCATGGAACTTTATTTGCGGCAAGAGCAGCTTCATGGCTTATTGAAGCAGGCTTTGCCACAGCGGCATGCGAGCATGGCAGTACGGATGAAGTTGTTATGAGAAATCTGCAAAATATGTCTTTTTTTAAACCAATTAAACCCGGCACTATGGTTAAGTTTTCCGGCAGGGTAGTATACGCAGGGACAACCAGTTTGATGGTTGCGGTTACGGCGACTAATAATCTGACCGGGGAACCTGCAATTGAAGGGTTTATTACTTTTGTGACAATTGATGAAGCTACGGCGCAGAAGAAAACACATTCCGTTGTATTGGATGAAACCGGTGATGAAGAAGAATTAAAGCTTCGCGAAAAAGCATTGCAGATGTTGGCAAAAAAATAAATTACTATACTTCAGTAGTCAGATGTTGAGTGGCAAGTGGTAAGCAACTATTATGATGCCAGCGGGGTCTGTAGAAGGAAAATTGTCTTGTAGACCCCAGAAAGTGCATTTTTATATGAAAATAGGAATTTTTTTGGGTGGAAAAGGGTCCCGGCATGGATATGAGTCTGTCAGACCCCGAAAAATGTGAAGATGCGGGGCCTGAGACAGAAATTGATGCTATGGGACCCCCGGCGACTCAGATAGGCGACTCAGGCAGGCGACTCAGATAGGCGACTCCAGCGATGTAGTAAAGCGATGAAGCTAGGCGGCAGCTCCGGTCTATAGAAGAAAATGCAAACAAAAATAAATTCATGTATTGACATATGCTATAAAAAGAGTTATTCTGTGTTAAGAACAGTTTAGCGCTTTAAAGTGTAACGGTTTAAAGCGAATAAGCAAGTTGAATAAGTGAGCTGGATAAGCAAGCTAAATAAACGCCTTAAAAGGGCGCATAAGTAGTATATCAAGAACCGGAGGATAGTGTGCTCATTCACACTAAGAGGCATTATGGAAAGAAATCATGGTAATTTAATTGGATTCAGACCTGATATCAAGGTCGTGGACTGTACGCTTAGAGATGGCGGACTGGTGAATAATTTTGAGTTTTCGGATGAATTTGTAAAGGATTTATACCGCACCAACATTAAGGCCGGTGTAGATTACATGGAATTCGGTTATAAGGCGTCCAAGGATATTTTCAGTAAAGAAGAATACGGAAAGTGGAAATTCTGTGATGAAGAAGATATCCGTGCCGTAGTAGGCAATAATGATTTTGATTTGAAGATTGCTGTTATGGCGGATGTGGGAAGAACAGATTTTAAGAACGATATCTTGAAAAAAGAGGATAGCGTGATAGACCTTGTTCGTACAGCAGCATATATTCATCAGATTCCTGCAGCAGTTGAAATGATTCAGGATGCCCACGAGAAGGGATATGAAACAACCGTAAATGTTATGGCGATTTCCAAAGTACGTGAAGAAGATTTAGACCATGGTCTTGAGCTGCTTGCCGAGAGTGATGTTGACTATATCTACCTTGTAGATAGCTTTGGTGCATTTTATCCTGAGCAGATCAGAAGATTAACAGATAAGTACATGAACATTGCAACCAAGCATAATAAGAGAATCGGTGTTCACACACATAATAACCAGCAACTGGCATTTGCAAATGCAATCGAAGCCTTGAGTAACGGTGCAAGTCTTTGTGATGCCACTGTAAGCGGTATGGGACGTGGCGCGGGTAATTGTTACATGGAATCTTTACTTGCATTCTTAAGAAATCCAAAATACAATCTTGTTCCGGTCATGGATTTCGTTCAAAAACATATTATTCCGGAAAGAGCAAAGGGGAATTTATGGGGATATGATATCCCCTATCTACTAACGGGCGTAATGAATTCCCACCCATCATCTGCAATCCGCTTTCAAAAAGACGGAAGATTTGATTACTCAAGATTCTATCAGGAATTATTAGATAATATGGAATAACACATTCTAAAAGCATAATAAAACCCACAAGACTGCATGTCTTGTGGGTTTTTACACGCGATATTACAAACTTTCACACCATTTCTTTGGTGTGGTATTTTTGTATTTTTTAAAGGTCTTAATAAAGTAGCTATAATCTGTAAATCCGCAGTTATAAGCAACTTCCATAAGGGAATATTCTCCGGAACTTAATTGATAGCAGGCGCGCTCGATTCTGTAATAATTTAAATAATCGATAGGGGTGCGGTGAGTCATCTGTTGGAAGAACCGGCAGAAATATTTAGGACTCATTCCTACGGATTTTGATAAATCAGCAAGGGTCAACGGTTCATGATAGGAAGTTTCGATGAGCTCCAAGGCTGATTTTAATTGCTCCGTACGTTTGTGATTGCGGGAGGATATAGTAGCATCGGTGACATAAAAACCATTCTGTTCGATTAAGCCTAAAAATAGTAGTAATGAACTGGCGGTTACCAGTCGGTATCCTTCTTTTTTCTCGCGCATGGCGGTAAAAATAGAATCTGCTACGGTAAAAAGATTCATAGGATTACTGCAATGTGATTCTTTTAACGCCTCATAATCATAGTATTGATAAGGAAGAATTTGATGATGAACGATTTTGCGGACTGTTGTGTCGTATGCAAAGTTGCGGTTTCTAAGCATTCCGCTGTCAAAAACAATACATTCATACACACAATTATCAGGAATACCGCCATGTAAAATACCATCGGTCAGAAAACAAAGGTCTCCTTGTTTTAAGAGTCGTTCTTTGCCATCTAACTGAATTGCAAAAGAACCCTCGATTATGTGAATTAATTCATATTCGATATGCCAATGAAATGCCATTTCGTATTGGGGATGGGAAATATCCACATAATGGTAGTCGATTGGAAAATCACTGGTTCCGCGCTGTTTGCACTCGTTATAATTCATGTCCTGCATGTTAAATTCATCCTTTGTCCTATAAAATAAAATAAGTGAATATTGTTATGCTGATTGCTATTATATAGCAAGAAAAGACAAGTTGGCAATACTATACTGAAATTAAATTGATATTAAAATCAAAAATGGAGGTTACATATATGGCAGAAAACAGACTGGTAGGCGATTATCCTGTAATTGGAATCAGACCTACAATTGATGGAAGAAGAGGCGTTTTAAAGGTAAGAGAATCTTTGGAAGATCAGACCATGGGAATGGCAAAGGCAGTAGAGAAACTGTTTACTGAGAACTTAAGATACTCAAATGGTGAGCCTGTAAAAGTTATTATTGCAGACACAACCATCGGACGTGTGGGAGAAGCAGCAAAATGTGCTGAAAAGTTTAAAAAGGCAGGCGTAGACATTACGCTTACTGTAACACCATGCTGGTGCTACGGTGCAGAAACAATGGATATGGACCCAATGACCATTAAGGCGGTTTGGGGCTTTAACGGAACAGAAAGGCCGGGTGCTGTGTACCTTGCCAGTGTACTTGCTACACATGCACAAAAAGGACTTCCTGCATTTGGTATTTACGGACATGACGTACAGAATGCAGATGATACAGAGATTCCTGCTGACGTCAGGGAAAAATTACTCCGTTTCGGACGTGCGGCAGTAGCAGCGGCAAGCATGAGAGGTAAATCATATCTTCAGATTGGTTCTATCTGTATGGGTATCGGCGGATCTATTATTGATCCTGCCTTTATTGAAGAATATCTTGGTATGCGAGTAGAATCTGTTGACGAAGTAGAAATTATCCGTCGTATGACAGAGGGTATCTATGATGAAGAAGAATACCAAAAAGCATTAAAATGGACCAAAGAAAAATGTATTGAAGGCTTTGATAAAAACCCTGAAGAAATTCAGAAAACAAGAGAACAAAAGGATGCAGATTGGGAATTCGTTGTAAAGATGATGTGTATCATCAAAGACCTTATGAATGGTAATGATAAATTGCCGGAAGGCCGCGAAGAAGAAATGGTTGGACATAACGCAATTGCAGCAGGTTTCCAGGGGCAGAGACAGTGGACAGATTTTTATCCAAACTGCGATTTCCCGGAAAGTATGTTAAATACTTCTTTTGACTGGAACGGAGCAAGAGAGCCGTATATCCTTGCTACAGAAAATGACGTATTAAACGGAATCGGAATGTTATTTGGTAAATTATTAACCAATACAGCTCAGATTTTTGCAGATGTTCGTACCTATTGGAGTCCTGAAGCAGTGAAAAAAGCAACAGGCTATGAAGTAACCGGAAAGGCAAAAGAAGCAGACGGTTTCATTCACTTAATTAACTCAGGCGCAGCTTGTCTTGATGCATGTGGCGAATCGAAAGATGCTAACGGCAATGGTTGTATCAAACCTTGGTATGAAGTAACTGAGGCTGATCAAGAAGCTATGTTAAAGGCTACCACATGGAATGCGGCAGACACAGGATATTTCCGTGGAGGCGGATATTCTTCAAGATTCTGTACAACAGCAGAAATGCCGGTTACTATGATTAGACTTAACTTAATCAAAGGCCTTGGTCCCACACTTCAGATTGCAGAGGGTTGGACAGTAGGTTTACCGGATGAAGTAACAGATATTCTTTGGAAGAGAACAGACTATACATGGCCATGCACCTGGTTTGCACCAAGAACAACAGGTGAAGGCGCTTTCAAATCAGCATATGACGTTATGAATAACTGGGGTGCTAACCACGGCGCAATCAGCTACGGACATATCGGAGCAGATTTGATTACATTGTGTTCTATGTTAAGAATTCCTGTTTCTATGCATAACGTACCAGAGGATAAGATTTTCAGACCGGCAGCATGGAATGCATTCGGAATGGATAATGAAGGTAAAGATTATAGAGCATGCCAGGCATACGGACCTCTTTATAAAACAATCAGATAATAAAGATACAAACCTACAGCCCACCGTGGAAATGCTCTGCGGTGGGTGTATTTTCAACACATGGAATTGATAGAATGGGGTAGAATTATGGAGAAGAAAAAAAGTGTACTTGCATTTGACTTTGGTGCTTCAAGCGGTAGAGCCATGCTTGGTATATTTGACGGCAAAAAAATAGAATTAAAAGAAATCCATCGTTTTTCAAATGACCCTGTTATGATTAACGGGACTCTGTATTGGGATGTATTGCGACTTTTTCATGAGATTAAACAGGGAATCTTAAAGGCTAAACCAGAAGGTTTTGATTCCATCGGAATTGATACATGGGGCGTGGACTTTGGTTTACTGGATAAAAAAGGAAATCTTTTGGAAAATCCGGTGAATTATCGTGATGAGAGAACCAAAGGCATGTTGGAACTTGCTCTTAGTAAGATAAACAGAGAACGGTTTTATGAGATTACCGGTAATCAGTTTATGGAAATTAACACGGTATTTCAACTTCTTAGCTTAAAAGAAAAAAGACCGGAATTACTTGATAGGGCAGATTGTCTTTTGATGATGCCCGATTTGTTTCAGTATTTTTTAACCGGTGAAAAGAAAACAGAGTATTCTATAGCTTCCACAACCCAGATGATGGATGTGATGTCTAAAAAATGGTCCGAGGAAGTATTGGATACTTTAGGATTACCGCAGAATATCTTAACAGACATAATACCGACCGGTGAAGTCAATGGCGTTTTGCAGCAGAGTATTTCTGAAGAGTTGGGGGTTTCACAGGTGCCTGTCATAGCAGTAGCAGGGCATGATACCCAGTGTGCCATGGTAGCAGTACCGGCAACGGAAGAGGATTTTATTTTTATAAGTTGCGGAACATGGTCATTATTCGGAACGGAAACACCGGAACCGATTCAGAATGAGAAGAGCAGAAAATATGACATCACCAATGAAGGCGGCTATGGCGGTAAGATTTCTTTTTTAAAGAATATTATCGGATTATGGCTGATTCAGGAGAGCAGACGTCAGTGGATCAAAGACGGAACCATTGACAGTTCGGTAGGGTTTGGTGAGTTAGAGATGCTTGCCGTGAAGGAACAGCCTTTCAGAAGTTTTATAGACCCTGACGCGCCGGAATTTGCCGCTCCCGGTAATATTCCTGAAAGAATCAGGGAATTTTGTAAGAAGACCGGTCAGCCGGTTCCAGAAACCATTGGTCAGGTTGTAAGGTGTATTGATGAGAGTTTGGCATTAAAGTATCGCTATACTCTTCACGAGATTAGTGATTGTACCGGAAAAGAGTATAATACCATTCACTTAATCGGCGGGGGAGCAAATAGCGGATTGTTATGTAAACTTGCAGCAGATGCCTGCAATATGAGAGTAATGGCAGGCCCCACGGAAGCAACAGTACTTGGAAATATTGCCATTCAGATGATTGCCACAGGTGCCATGGAAAGTATTGATGAATTCCGTGAAATCCTTAAGCAATCCGATTTGGTCAAATGCTATGAGCCTAACGGGGATGCTAAGTGGGATGAAGCATTTGAGAGGTTTATGAGTTTATTATAGCGAATAAGAAAAACGGACTTTTTGGCAGAGATAATCTGGAACAAAAGGTCCGTTTTGTTAATAAAATTTCTTATTTTTTTTATAATTAATTAAGGAACATATAATTGAATATTTTGGTAAAAATGTTATTCTAAGTGCGAAACATAAGTGTAAAAGTGTTTGAATGTAAAAGGAGGTAGTCATATGAACATTTCAAAATTTACGCAAAAATCCATTGAAGCTGTGGAACGTTGTGAGAAGTTAGCATATGAGTATGGCAATCAGGAGATTGAACAGGAACATCTGTTGTACAGCCTTTTAACAGTGGAAGACAGTCTGATTCTAAAACTCATTGAAAAAATGGAAATTAATAAGGATTATTTTTTGAACCGTTGTGAGCAGGCTGTGGCAAAAAGGGTAAAAGTAAGCGGCGGACAGTTGACTGTGGGAAAAGATTTGAATAAGGCCCTTATTACAGCTGAAGATGAAGCAAAGGCAATGGGAGATGAATATGTTTCTGTAGAGCATTTGTTTCTTTGCATGATTAAGAATCCAAACCGTGAGATAAAAGAGCTATTGAAAGAATTCGGAATCACAAGAGAACGGTTTTTACAGGCATTGTCTACCGTTAGGGGCAATCAGCGTGTAACCAGCGATAATCCTGAGGCGACTTATGATACACTGGCAAAATACGGACAGGATTTGGTGGAAAAAGCGCGTAATGAAAAATTGGATCCGGTTATAGGACGAGATGATGAAATTCGAAATATTATCCGTATTTTATCCCGTAAAACGAAGAATAATCCGGTCTTAATCGGTGAGCCCGGTGTAGGTAAGACTGCTGTTGTGGAAGGACTTGCCCAACGGATTGTAAAAGGTGATGTGCCGGGAGGATTGAAGGATAAGAAGGTTTTTGCACTTGACATGGGTTCCCTTGTGGCAGGAGCTAAATACCGCGGTGAGTTTGAGGAAAGATTAAAAGCTGTTCTTGAGGATGTAAAAAAGAGTGAAGGACAGATTATTCTCTTTATTGATGAACTTCACACCATTGTTGGAGCAGGTAAGACAGATGGTGCGTTAGATGCAGGAAATATGTTAAAGCCCATGCTTGCCCGTGGGGAGCTTCACTGTATTGGAGCAACCACATTGGATGAGTACCGTCAATATATTGAAAAGGACCCTGCATTAGAAAGACGTTTCCAGCCGGTTATGGTAAATGAACCAACAGTAGAGGACACTATTTCTATTTTACGAGGATTAAAGGAACGATACGAAGTATTCCATGGCGTTAAGATTATGGATAATGCTTTGGTAAGTGCAGCTATGTTATCGAACCGCTATATTTCGGACAGATTCCTACCTGATAAGGCCATTGACCTTGTGGACGAGGCTTGTGCCCTGATTAAAACAGAATTAGATTCCCTGCCTACAGAGCTTGATGAATTACAGCGTAAAATGATGCAGATGGAAATCGAAGTAGCAGCCCTTAAAAAAGAAACAGACCGTTTGAGTACGGAACGCCGTGAAGCATTGGCAAAGGAGCTTGCGGAATTAAAAGAGGATTTCGGAAACAGAAAAGCCCGGTGGGACAATGAGAAGGCTAACGTGGAACGTCTGCAGAAGCTTCGTGAGGAAATTGATAGTGTGAATTCCCAAATTCAGATAGCCCAACGTGAAGGTAATCTGGAAAAAGCGGCAGAGCTTTCTTACGGAACTTTACCGGGATTAAAGAAACAGTTAGAGATTGAGGAAGATAAGTTAAAGGATCAGAATCAGTCATTGGTTCATGAGAGAGTGACTGAGGAAGAAATTGCCAAGATCATTTCCAGATGGACAGGAATTCCTGTTGCAAAGTTAACAGAAAGCGAAAGGAATAAAACACTACATCTGGATGAAGAACTTCATAAAAGAGTGGTGGGTCAGGACGAAGGTGTGACCAAAGTGGCAGAAGCTATTATGCGGTCAAAAGCCGGAATTAAAGATCCCAGTAAACCAATCGGGTCATTTTTATTCCTGGGTCCAACCGGTGTCGGTAAAACAGAACTTGCAAAATCTTTGGCAGAAGTACTCTTTGATGACGAATCTAACATGGTTCGTATCGATATGAGTGAGTATATGGAGAAGTATTCTGTAAGCAGATTGATCGGAGCGCCTCCCGGATATGTAGGATATGATGAGGGAGGACAGTTGACCGAAGCAGTCAGAAGAAAGCCTTATGCGGTTGTTCTTTTCGATGAGATTGAAAAAGCACATCCGGATGTGTTCAATGTCCTGTTACAGGTACTTGATGACGGACGAATTACAGATTCCCAGGGACGTACCGTAGACTTTAAGAATACCATTCTCATTATGACCTCCAATATCGGCGCAACATATCTCTTAGAAGGAATTACTCCGGACGGGAATATTGATGAGGGTGCCTCTAAGATGGTGATGCAGGAATTACGTGGTCATTTCAGACCTGAATTCTTAAACCGTCTTGACGAGATTATTCTCTTTAAGCCATTGAGCAAGGATAATATCGGCGGTATTGTAGAATTAATTATGAAGGATTTAAACCGCAGACTTGCTGACAGGGAATTAAGCGTTGTACTGACAGATGAGGCAAAACAGTTTATTATCGAGAACGCTTATGATCCAAGCTTTGGCGCAAGACCGTTAAAGAGATATATCCAGAAGTATGTGGAAACACTTTCTGCGAAACTTATCTTATCCGATATGGTAAAGCAGGGGGATGTAATTGAAATCTCTGTCCGTGAAGGTGCGTTGTTTGCTCAGGCGCAGGATAAGGATTATCTGTAATATTAAGCTTTATTTCATCCTATCCCCCCATGAGTTGGGGATAGGGTGAAACAATTCTATATAAACTTTCTAAAATTCATTAAAATCTATAACTTATCTAACCATACCGGTCTTGGATTCAGATATGGTAAGAAGAATTTCTATTTTTTCAATTAAATATCTACCCATATGTCGGGCATTGCATGTGCATGGTAAGAAAAATCTATTTGGATAAATCTAAACTAGGCATAAATTTCTACCCATAACAAAGATTTTTACATTAATGGTAAGAGGAGGAGAGTAATACGGACAAAGTAGTAAAAGCAATCAAGGAGGAAATCAGTAATTTAGAGAATTACATAAGAATTATTAACCGGTTTGAAGAAAATGCACCAAAAGGATGCTTGAAATGGCAAAAGAAAGGAAAGCATACATATTTCTACCAACAGTTTATGAATGAAACGAAGAAGAAGTGGGATAGAAAATACATAAAACAAGATAATTTTTCACTGGCAGAAGACTTGGCACAAAAGCATTATTATTTGGAACTAAAACCTATATTTGAAATGAATCTTAAAGAATTAAAGCATTTATTAAAGCATTATCATCCGGAACGAACGGCTGAAATATATGACCAATTAAGTGTAGAACGAAAGAAGCTAATCAAACCGATTAGTGGTAGTAGAGAAGAAATGATTCAGAAGTGGAAGGAGGAAATCTATGAGAAAAATACTTTCTATCCGGAAGGATTAAAGTATGAAACGCAACAGGGGGAGTTAGTAAGGTCGAAATCGGAAGTTATTATTGCGAATTTATTGTATCAGCACCGTGATGAAATTATGTATAAGTATGAGCGTCCCCTAACAGTTAAGAACTTAGGGAAAACGATTACAATATATCCTGATTTTACAATTATCAATTTGCACAGCGGAAAGATTACATATTGGGAACATGCCGGGCTTATGGATAACTATAATTATGCAAATGACTTTGTAAAAAAAGTAAACATATATACGAATAATAATTTTATGGTGGGAAAGGAGCTGGTGATTACTTATGAAACCACGGAGAATCCATTGGATTTAAGAGTAATCAAAAAACAGGTTGAGATGCTTACAAAGTAGATTAACACGATGATTCGAAATGAAATAAAGAAACATAAAGATTCCGCAGACCTTTAAGCCTGCGGAATAAGAAATAGGAAGAATTTTCTAAATAAGCTCAGCAATTCTTGTGACGCCTACATAAATCTGGGAAATCCGATACCAGGTAGCTTCGTTAATGGTTCCTGTTTGGGGCAAGTTAAATACTGACTGAAAGACCCGGACTGCTTCTGCCGTGTTTGGTCCATAGATTCCGTCTACGGCAATCTTTGGAATCAAAGGATAGTTCTGGGAGATACGGTTTAGCTGCTCTTGAATTTGTAACACCTTTTCACCACTGGCACCTCTGGTTAGTGTGTATCCGGGGTAGGAGGAAGGGACCCCGGACACAAACTCGCTGGAATTGATATACATATCATTTCCATAGTAATATCGGATAATTTCAATAGGGCTGTATCCTTCGTCCCCCAGATACTTGGATCCCCATTGACTTAAGCCGGCGCAGGTTGTGGTGGTACCGTTACAATATTGGGTTAAGATTGGCTGTTTGATGCCGGGTCTTGATAAAAAGTTGTTGAAAATGTCATCTACCACACGACCTACATTTTCGTAGATATTACGTCCGTATATCCACTTCTGGTCATAAGCGGTAGAACTGGTGATTGTAAAAGGTTTTCCCTGATTGCGGTACCATTCGGTGAATACACGGTTTAGTGTAAAGCTCATAATGGCAAGGGTATTGGCATAAAGGCTCGATTCCGGCCAAGTAGCATATATTTCGGAAGAGACAACATTTTTAATGTAGTCAATATAGTTTACATAATAATTCGTAGCAGATGAATCATCCGGCAGACCGTCGTGTACGATAATGGTTTCAGGAATTACGACTCTGCTTAAGACAATTTCTCCTGTTTCAGATACAGGCTTTACTTCGGCTTCCGGTATTTTGGGAGTGTAATCACCATAGAGAGTGTGAGGCGGTATGACAATTTCACTATCAGTTTCAACACCTTCTAACGGAGTGAGTCTGATAGGCTGAATAGCAGTTACATTGGGAAGAATTTCACTGCCAAGAACGGTCAGAGGTTCATAACCGTCTGCTTCTACAGTAATGTTATATACAGAATAAGGCTGGGGAGAGTCTGGCTCTAAGCTATAATCCAAAGGGGGCGTCTGTAGGGTCAGAGTTTCTGATTCCCCTACGATATTGGTGTTGACCTGTTCTAAAACAGTGTCCGGGTCATTGCTGTAACTGATGGTTACTCTTGCATTTTCGATAGGTATCAGCCCCAGGCGTGAAGTAACCTGAATCTGCAGATTTCCGGTAACGGAAGTACCGCTTTCGAAGGGTATGTGTTGAATCATGACAAGCCTCATGGGAGTTATTCAAGAGTAATATATGCATCTGTGAACAAAATGTGAATTTTTTGTTAGGTTACTTTGTAAACTAGACAGTTATTTAGTGAAAAGTTATAATAATCACAATTAGTTTTATTATAGGATTGGGCGATATGTATATGAAATCTAAAAGAATAAAAATCACAGCAATTTCATTCATACTTGCGATGATGACAGCCTGCGGAAAAGGCGGCGCTAAGGACGATAATCTGGTGCTTTTGGAAAAAGAAGCAGAGGAACCGGAGTACGGTATTGCGGCGGTTACAAGACAGGATTTACAGGAAACGGTTACAGTAAGGAGTCAGTATAAAGCAGTTCATTCGGACGGCTTAAGTTTTGCTGTGGATGGAAAAGTAATTGAAGAAGTGTATGTCAAAGAAGGAGACAAAGTCAAAAAGGGACAACTTATGGCTACCTTAACGGCAGATAGTCTTGAAACTCAGATTGCTGAACTTGAGTATGCAATAGAAAGAGCGGAAATAATGTTAAATCAGGTTCTTTCGCAAAAGGAACTGGAAATAGCCATTGAGAATGCGGAATATGAGTATAACTATCGTACTTATTTTGACGCCGAGCCTCATGAAGAAAGACTTGCTCAGATTGAGAGTGCGTATGAGTATACCATTGAGGATTACGAAGATGCTTTGTACATAGCAAGACTTAAGTTAGAAGAGCTTAAAGCGCAGATTGAAGACGGAAAACTGTATGCTACCATGAGCGGAACGGTTGTGTATGTTAAGCCTAAGATGGAAGGGACTCTTACCGTTGCCGATGAGCGTATTTTTACCATTACCGACAGTGACGAGTGTCTGTTTATAGGGGATAAACCGGAGGATGCCATTTATTTTACAGAAGGTGTTCCTGTTATGATGGAAGTTATTACCGGTGATAATAAGGGAACTTATGAAGTATTACCTTATGAACTTGATAAGGCAGATGAGGAAGGCTTGCGTTTTATTATGGCGGATGGCGATGTGGGTAAAGTAAACATCGGTGCCAGAGGAAATATTGTGTTAGTGTTAAGCAGCAGGGAAGATGCATTATGTGTGGCACCGAAGGCTTTACACAGCATGGATGATAAATATTTTGTATACGTTATGAAGGAAGATGGAACTCAGGAAACCAAATGGGTAGAAATCGGTCTTCGGACAAAGGAATATGTCGAGATCTTAAGTGGTCTTGAAGAAGGGGACAAGGTTGTATTGCGATGACAAAAAAGCGACTGTATAAAGGCTTTCTTTCCATATCATTAATACTGGCAATATGCGCGGGTTGTGGGAAAGCAACGAAGGAAACCGACTCTTCCTCCATTGAACTGATTGACCCCGTGAATGCAACCGCCAACATTGAGCAGGCAGCATATCGGGACTTGTATAAATACGAAACATTTATGGGAGTAGTGAATCCAAAGATTACTACTTATGCCTTTGAAGATAGCATGACCTTTAGTCATTATGAAAAATTCCCGGGCCAGGAAGTAACAAAAGGTGACGTGCTTGCTTACGGGGATGAGACCAGTGTGGCAGAGTCCATTTCCAATATGGAAGAAAAATTGGAAGAATTATTAGAAAGCCATCAGAAAGAACTTGCAGATTTAACAGAACAAATCGAAGCAAAAAAAGAAACAATTGCAGATAAAAAGGAAAGAGCTCAAATTGTAATTGCAGAAACAGAACGGTTAAATCATCAGGTTTCCATATTAGAGCTTGAATTAAGCGGATTAAATGAGTTATATGCTACAAAGCAGGCATTATATGAATTAGATTATAATTATTATAATGAACAGCTTACAGAACTTACAGCTCAGGGGAAAAATGTAGTTATTAAGGCAGAAGCTGAAGGAACCGTAGCCGCTCTTGGCGGTTATTCCAAAGGAGATAAAGTAGGAGCGGGAACATCAGTCATTTCCCTATTAGATGAGTCGGAAAAATCAATCCGTGTAGAGTATTTGACCGAGGAGGAATTAGACAAGGCAAGCAGGTATTTTGTTTCTGTAAACGGAAAAAACTATGATGTAGAATATGTTCCATATGAGCATGAAGAGTATGAAAGCCTGATACTTGCAGGCAAGACATTATATTCTACTTTTATCATAGATGATCCTCAAAATGAGATTGCCTTTGGTTCTCTTGCAGTATTAACGGTAATCCACGAAGAAGTAAAGCAGTGTCTTTCTGTTTCTAATGATGCTTTACATGCAGACGGCTCCAGAAGCTATGTCTATTGTGTAGAGGATGGCAGTAATAGCAAGGTATATGTGGAAGAAGGCTATACAGATGGTGTATATACTGAAATTTTAAGCGGCATTAGTGAAGGGGATTCTGTTCTTTTGTCTGATTACGTTACCTATGGTGAAAAGACCCAGGTATTACATAAACAGATTTTCCAGACCTACTTTAATGGTGGCGGACAGATTAATTATCCTGACTATGAAGTGGTTACTTATGATTTGGAACATGGTACACCTCAGTTCGTACAATATGAAATTGACCGTTATGCCACTGTGAAAAAAGGAGATGTGGTTGCAACCATTACGGTAGAAGGTGATGCTCTTTTGTTAGAAGAAAAGAAGCTTAATCTCACAAGAATGTACGAAAGAAAGCAGGATATCGTTGACAGATTATATGATGAAGATGCCAACTTTACTGCAAAAGAAATTGAGAACCTGAATGAACAGATTGCATTAAAGCAGGAAAGCATTGACCTGTTAGAAGCTGAGATTTTAGAGATGGAAGAGGCTTATGCCACAACGGAAATTTTGGCAAATGCTGACGGAATTGTTATCTGGCGTTCGGAAAAAAGAACAGGGGATTCTTTGTACTATAATGAAAACCTTATGTATATTGCTTCTCCTGACACTTGCTATTTGCGTGTAAGTAATACCAATCAGGTATTGAATTACGGCAATGAAATGCAGATTGAATACAGAGATAAGGATGGCAACAAAGTAGCCGTTCCGGGAAAAGTCATAACGGTAACAACAGATGCCATGAATGGAAAAATGCATTCTGATCAGGCATATATCAAATTGCCGGATGAAATTCTTGCCCGTTTGGAAGAAATGGGAAAATCTCCGGAAATCAGCTATTTTGAAAGGACCTCCTATGACGTGACAGGAAATCCGAGAAAGGTATCCGGAGTAGTGTTAGTGCCTTCAAAGGCTGTTTTTGTCAAATCAGGACAGACTTATGTTTATGTTATGGATGACTACGGAAGAGTAACAGCAAAAAGCTTTATTGCCGGTGGTCATGATGTGAATAATTACTGGGTAATAGAAGGAATTGAGGAAGGAATGACTATATGCTTGGAGTAATGGTTCGAAAAATGTGGCATAAGAAATGGTTATTCTTTTGCCTCTTATTAGGAAGCGTTCTTTTGGTTGCAACTGCAGCAAGTTATCCTATGTATAGGAATGCAGTTTACAACCGTATGCTTCAGGATGAATTTGATGATTATTTAAAATTAAACGGTGAATGGCCGGTTGCCATTGATATGATTACCATGTCACAGAAAGAAGAAGGCGGAGTTACCATGAACAACATGGAAAACTTTACAGAAGGTCTTTCTGACAGACTTGGCTTAACCGTAAAAGAGAATATTGTTTATTATGCAGTCGTTTCCAAGGAAGCATATTCAGTGCATGACAGAGAGGATAACGACGCAAAAGGCATGAGACTTTCTTATATGTCCGGCCTTCCTGAACATATTACCATGGTGGAAGGTGAAATGTATTCAGAAGACGGCGTTGATGAAAATGGCTATGTAGAGGTTATTATCAGTCAGAATACATTACTTAACTTAAGTGTTATTGTTGGGGAATGTTATGAATTTGAAGATTTTACTTATGCTGACGGGACACCGGTAAAAATAAAAATCAATGGTGTTTATGAGGCAACGGACAGAAATGATTTTTACTGGCAGGAAAGACCGGAAGCTATGGGAACGGTTCTCATGATGGACGAGGATTTGTTTAGGGAAAGCTTTACGGGGGATAATGCAAGACATTACAATCTGACCTGTAAGTATTATGCCTTGTTTGAATATGAGGATATTGTGGCAACCCAGGCAGTGCATTTGCAACAGGAAGCAACTTACCTGTTAGAAGAAAGTGCTTACAGAAGTACTATTTCTGATTTGGATTTTATTGATGTTGTAAATAATTACACGTCAAAAGAGTCACGTATCAGCACTACGTTATTTATTTTACAAGTGCCTGTAATGTTGCTTTTATGTGCATTCCTTTTCATGATTTCATGCCAGATGTATGAAATGGAGCGGAATGATATTTCAGTGATGAAAAGCCGTGGTGCATCCAGGGGACAGATTTTCCGCTTGTATTTATATCAAAGCATTATGCTTTCGGGAATTGGTGTCCTTGGGGGACTTCCTTTAGGAAGTGTGTTCTGCAGGATATTAGGTTCTGCGGATAATTTCTTGGAATTCGGAATCCGCAGGGAATTGACAGTATCTTATACATGGGATGTTTTTGTATACGCATTTATTGCAGTAGGAGTGTCGGTTTTAATTATGACCATTCCTGCCTTAAAGCATAGTAAGGTATCCATTGTTAATTTAAAACAGCAAAAGGCCCTGAAGAAAAAATCATGGTGGGAAAAATGTTTTCTTGATATTATTTTCTTAGGCATTTCCGTTTACGGATATTACAACTTTTCAAAACATACCTCAAGTTTATTGGAAAGTGCCGTCAAGGGCGAGGCATTGGATCCTCTTTTGTATGTAAGTTCTTCTTTGTTTATCTTAGGCTTCGGTATGCTGTTACTGCGTGTGCAACCTTTGATTGTTAAATTGATTTACTTAATCGGAAGAAAAAGATGGAGACCGGCAAGCTATGCCTCTTTTATGGAGACCATTAAAAACGGACGAAAACAGCAGTATATTATGTTGTTTATGATTTTAACCGTTTCCTTAGGTATGTTTAATGCGGTTTCTGCACGTACTATTTTGCAAAACACATTAAATAACACCGAATACTTGGAGGGTGCAGATATTGTAATGCAGGAAGTCTGGGAAGACAACCTGATGGAAACCAAGATGAATCCAAACATTGAATTCCAGTATTACGAACCGGATTATTCAAGATTTGAGACATTGGAAGGTGCTAAAAATTATACCAAGGTGTTTATAGATACCAGAGGTTATTTTGCAGGTGCTTCCAACAGACGAAGTGCAGTGGAAATATTGGGAATTCACACCAAAGAGTTTGGGCAGGTAACCCATTTGGATGACGAATTATTGGCGCAACCATATTACCAATATTTAAATGACCTTGCCGTAGCACCAAACGGAGTTCTTTTATCAGCTAACTTTAGGGATAAGTTAGGATATGCTGTCGGTGATTATTTTACATTTAATAATATTTCGGGTGAAAGCGCCGGCGGACTGATTGTAGGATTCTTTGATTATTGGCCTACCTATGAGCCTGAAGTTGTAACCATAGATGAGAACGGTGACATTGTAAAAAATGATAATTATATGGTTGTGGCTCATTTATCTACTTTACAACAGTACTGGGGCATTACACCGTATCAGGTATGGATTGATATGGAGGAAGGCAAGTCCACAGATGCGTTCTATGAGTGGGTAGAAGAAAACGATGCTCCACTTAAGATGTATGTAGACCGCTCGGAGGAGCTGCAAAAAGTTGTGGAAGATCCATTGTTACAGGGAATGAACGGTGTGTTAACCATGAGCTTTATCGTTATGATTATTTTATGTGCAGTGGGATATCTGATTTACTGGATTATGTCCATCCGTTCAAGAGAGTTAATGTTTGGTGTACTCAGAGCTTTTGGTATGCATAAAGGCGAAGTGTTACATATGTTGACCAATGAACAGATATTCTCAGGTTTTTATTCTATCTTAAGCGGTATAGCAATCGGAACGGTTGCATATCAGTTGTTTGTTCCGATTTTACAGACGGCATATTCTACCACAAACCAGGTGTTGCCGTTAACACTTATTACACAGACTTCCGATATGGTAAGACTGTATTCGGTTGTAGGTATTACCATGGCGGTGTGCCTGTTAGTTCTTGCAATTATTGTATTCAAGATGAATATAACCAAAGCATTGAAACTGGGTGAAGAATAATGAAAAATATAGCAGAAATAATTGGTGTAAGCAGAGCGTTTTCCGTAAGCGGAGGAGAATTCTATGCACTGAAAAATATTAATTTAGAGATTCCGGAAAATAAGCTTACTATTTTAAGAGGTAAATCCGGTTCCGGTAAGACAACGTTAATGAATATAATCGGAGCCTTGGATTATCCCACAACAGGTCAGATTATGATGGACGGCAGGGATATCGTAAAAATGTCTGACAGGAAAAGGGAAAAATTAAGAAGAACACAGTTTGGTTTTGTATTTCAGTCGGTTTCCCTGATTCCAACCATGAATGCCTATCAGAATGTAGAGTATGCATTAAGAATGGCAGGTATTAAGGGCAATCACAAGGCCCGTGTGGAAGAGTGCCTTAAGATGGTAGGCTTAGGAGGTCGTATGACCCATATGCCTTCTGAATTATCAGGTGGTGAGCAACAGCGTGTGGCTATTGCCCGTGCCATTGCCCACAGACCGAGAATTCTGTTTGCGGATGAACCTACGGCAGAGCTTGACAGTGCCATGGCAGCAGAAGTAACGGAATTGTTTAAAAGGATGACCTCACAGGAAAATGTAACAATTATCATGACTACGCATGATGTGGGCTTAATGGACGCCGGCGATGTGATAGTGGAACTCAAAGATGGAGAACAGGTATGTCAGAAGCAATGATACAGGCAGATGGCCTTGTAAAAATATATAAGACAAAAGAGACAGAAGTTCTGGCGTTGCAGGGGCTTGACCTTACGGTGGAAGAAGGGGAGTTAACTGCCTTAATCGGAAACAGCGGTAGCGGAAAGTCCACCTTTTTAAATATGATAGGCGGGCTTGACAGACCAAGCGCAGGAGCCTTGGTAGTTGGTGGCAAGAACCTTTTTACCATGACGGATAAGGAACTGGTCTTATATAAAAGAGATACGGTTGGGTTTGTATGGCAGAATAATGCAAGAAACCTATTCCCTTATTTGTCAGCTGTAGAGAATATTATGCTCCCTATGAATCTTTCAAGCGGACATAAGAAAAAGCAAAAGGCATTGGAGCTTTTGGAATTGGTCGGCATGAGCCACAGAAAACACAGTAAGCTCAATATGCTTTCCGGTGGTGAACAGCAAAGAATTGCCATTGCTATCGCCCTTGCAAACTCTCCGAAGCTGTTACTTGCCGATGAGCCTACAGGAAGTGTTGACAGCAAGACTGCTGATTATATCTTTGACTTATTTACCGAATTAAATAAGTCAGGACAGACCATTCTGATTGTAACCCATGATATTGCTTTATCCAAAAAAGTAAAACGTGTTGTGGCTATACGTGATGGTAAAATCAGTAGTGAGCGAATCCTAAAGGAAAGCTATGCAGACAGGTTGAAGGAAGCTTCCCTTGACTGGCGTTTGGAGGATACACAGGAAGAGTATGTCATTATGGATAAGGCAGGCCGTGTGCAGATTCCAAGAGAGATGATTCAACAGCTAGGCATTGAAGGCAATAAAGTAATGTTAGAATATCATGAAGGACAGATTATTATTAAAAATCCTAATGAAAAATAATAAACAGGGAAACTCATTACCGTGTGAGTTTCCCTGTTTGTTTATTCCCATTTACACATATCCATTCATTATTCTAAATTCAATTTTCTATCCATCATATACTTTGATAAGAAGAAAAGACCAACAGCGGCAAGGGCTGTAATTAAGGCACTAAAAGCAAGTGTCTGGGTTACCATATTAAGAATTCCTTCAGATGCCAGGCGCTCTAATTCTGTAAGGTCAACAGAAGGTGAAGTGACCACAGAACCGGAAAGCTGATAGCTATAAGCGTCTATTTTTTCAATTTGCGGTTGGGCAAATGCGGCAAGACCTATGGTAAGAACTGCCTGCTGTATTGTGTAGAGTACAAAGTAGAAAACAATGGACCACATGATACGTCTCTTTGAAAACATCTGTCCGATACAAAGGGAACCATAGATTACCATGATACTGCACAATGCTGCTATAATGGCATACACAATTAATACAATAATAAACAATGCTAAATTCATATCCATGGCTTTTGCAATGGTAGAAAAAATGTTACCGATTGCTTTGAAGAATTCAGGAAGTTCACTGAAACCGTCAAAACCAACAATGGCACCCATTACTAACAGTAAAACACATACGATGATGTTAATGATGGTAAGAATCTGGGCTAAAAATCCGGTAAACAGTTTGGATAATATTAACTGTGAGCTTTTTACCGGTAAGGTGTGCATCAGATATCCTTCATCCGTAAACAAATTTTTATAGAAGAATACTGCTAAGTAAATAGTGACGCCTGCCCCTGCGATGATAAAGGCAATTATGTTGATAAGTAAAATAAGCATTGCCAGTAAATCTAAATAAGGCATATTGCTGGTCCAAAGAGGAGTCTGGAAAGAAATAATTCCCAAAATAGTGGCTGCAAGTAAGCCGATGTTAATTGCTAATATTTTTTTACTAAGTGCAATCCAGTCATGTTTCATTAATTTCTTTAACATGCGAACACCTCCCTAAAATAAGTATCTACGGATTTGCCCTGTTCTTCGCGGATGGAATCTACGCTGGTATGAAGAATAGCAGAACCGTTTTTAATAAAGATTACCTCATCTAACACATTCTCAATATCTGAGATTAAGTGGGTGGATAAAAGAATGGTAGCATTCTCATTATAGTTGTTAATAATGGTGCGTAAGATGTAATCTCTGGCAGCAGGGTCAACACCTGCGATTGGCTCATCTAAGATGTAAAGGTCAGCCTGACGGCTCATAACCAAAATCAACTGTACCTTTTCCTTGGTACCCTTTGAGAGGGTTTTCAACTTATCCTTAGGATTAATGCCTAAGTTCTGTAACATTCCGTATGCAACATCCGGTTTAAAATCAGCATAAAAGTCAGTGAAAAAATCAATGATTTCCCCAACACTTAAGTGCTGTTGTAAATAGGTTCTTTCCGGTAAATAAGATACCATTGCCTTAGTCTCAATTCCCGGATTTTTGCCGTTAATCAGGATTTTTCCGGATGTGGGTACTAACAATCCGTTTAACATCTTAATTAGTGTGGTCTTGCCACTTCCGTTTGGCCCTAAAAGACCGATAATTTTTCCTTTGGAAAGTTCTAACGTCAGGTTGCTTACTGCACCCGGGTGTCCGGAATAGTTCTTAGTCAAATCTTGAATCTGTACTAATGGTTCCATTTATTTTGCCTCCTTAGAAATAAGCTCCATGAGCTTTAATGTGTTTTCTTTGTCATAACCGAGCTCCTCCATGCGTTCAAAGAACGAAAGAATCTGCTCGGTAGCAAGAGATTTTTGAATCTGTTGTATCATTGCTACGTCCTCCGTTACGGTTCGCCCGCTGGTTCTTTGTGTAATAATCAGTCCGCTTCGTTCCAAATCCGCGAATGCCTTCTGCATTGTGTTAGGATTTACGCCGGCTTCGGCTGCAAGTTCCCTTACGCTTGGTAACTTATCACCCGGTTTATATTGTCCGCTTACAATCTGAGTCTCCAACCGCTCAACGATTTGTGAATAGATTGGACGGTCAGCATTCAAAGACCATGCCATTTCTTCCCCTTCCTTTCTTCTTTTATATAGTACGGCTTGCTTGATACAAACTGTACTGCTGTATTAAGTGCTTAATACAGTGATACAACAGACAGAAAGAAATGTCAATACTTTTTTGAAAAAAATTTTAATTCAGGGGAAAGTATGTTATATTTACATATAGAATCAGGACAAAATTGGGAAGGAAAGAGAGTATGTTACCAAAAGATCCGGTTATGTTATTAAGTGTTATTAATATGAAATTAAGAGATATGTATCCAAGCCTAAATGCACTTGCAGAGGATATGGACGAAGATGCAGAGGCTATCAAAGCTACATTAGCAAAGCTTCAGTATGTATATGATGAAGGGATTAATCAATTTGTCTGTGAAGAATAAAATCGTATGTGACAATCAGATATTAGAATATGGTAATGAAGATACGCTTTTAGAAGTGTTGTGTCATAATGGATACAGTGCGTCCTTTTGTGCCGGAAAGGGTATTTGCGGTAAGTGTAAGGTGCGCTTTATGGAAGCTCCCCCTTTACCGACGCAGGCCGACAGAAGAGTATTAAGCCCTGAGGAGTTAAGAAAGGGCATTCGGCTTGCCTGTCAGATTCCCATGAAGTCATTAAAAGATATTCAAATTGAGACTTTGTTTGGCGAGAATAAAGCACCGATTCTTGCTTCTTTTCAAAATATCCCCATGGATTTTGGGTCAAAAGAAAAGATTGCGCCCGGATGCTTTGCCATAGTTGATCTTGGAAGTACAACGGTTGTAATGCAGTTGATAGACCGAAAGAATGGAAAAATCATTGCAACGGAAAGATTTATGAATCCCCAGCGTATTTACGGGGCTGATGTGATTACAAGGATGCAGGCATCCCTAGAGGGGAAAAAGCAGGAGTTACAGCAATTAATCCGTGAAGCGTTAATTCATTCCCTAAAGAGTGTGGAAGAACAAACCGGCAAACAGATTGAGCGGGTATATCTTGCAGGAAATACAACCATGGTTCATTTGTTTATGGGATATCCTATTGACCAAATGACCCGATATCCATTTACACCGTGGAATAAGGATATGATAAAAGAAGAAATAGAAGAGTATTCGTTTACTATTTTACCTGCTATTTCAGCCTTTGTAGGAGGGGATATTGTATCGGGAGCTTTTGCCCTGAAGATGAAACCCAATAGCCTGCTCATTGATTTGGGAACCAACGGAGAAATTTTGCTTTGTGCCGGTGAAAAAATGTATGCCACAGCTACAGCGGCAGGACCTGCATTTGAAAATGCGGTGACTGCAGAGGTTGTGGGAAGTGACATGATTAAGGTGTTGGCAGAATTGTTGGATAAGGGAATTGTAGATGAAACAGGTCTGTTAGATGAGGACAGAATAGAAAAGGATTTACGTTATGTAAACCAACAATTTGTACGGGAAATGCAAAAAGCAAAGGCAGCTATCCGGGTTGGCATTGAATTATTATTAAAAAATGCAGGGATAGAAGCAACCGGCCTTGAAACCGTATATCTGGCAGGAGGCTTCGGAAAAGGGCTGGATGTGAAGAGTGCTGTAAGGATTGGATTATTCCCGGAAGAATTGTGCCATAAAGTAGTGGCAGTGGGAAATTCCGTATTGGCAGGACTATATAAATTCGGTATGGAAGCAAGCCTTGGAAATGAAGGAAAATGCGTGGAAATGGTGGGAAAAATCGCCACCTTGACTAATGAAGTCAATCTTGCCGCCCAGCCTGAATTTAATGAAAGATATGTAGCCCGCCTGAATTTTTAGTACAAATATGAAACGATAAGAATATGTTATATTAGAGGAATGTTATGGACTTATTTTCTTACATGAGAAGTACGACAATGGAAAAGGAATCGCCCCTTGCGGCGAGAATGAGACCCACCACATTAGATGAAGTGGTAGGTCAACAGCATATTATCGGAAAAGATAAATTGTTATATCGTGCCATACAGGCGGATAAGTTGAGTTCTATTATTTTTTACGGACCGCCGGGAACCGGTAAGACTACGCTTGCCAAGGTAATTGCAAATACCACGAAGGCAGAGTTTACCCAGATTAATGCCACGGTTGCCGGAAAAAAAGATATGGAAGAGGTTATTGATAAGGCAAAAGACCAGCTTGGCATGTATGGACGAAAGACCATATTGTTTATCGATGAAATTCACCGCTTTAACAAAGGTCAACAGGATTATCTTCTTCCTTTTGTGGAAGACGGAACCATCATCTTAATTGGAGCCACAACGGAAAATCCTTATTTTGAAGTAAACGGAGCTTTGATTTCCCGTTCTATTATTTTTGAATTAAAGCCCCTTTCCACAGAAGATATTAAACAACTGATTAAAAAGGCTGTTTATGACAGTGAAAAAGGTATGGGCGCTTACAAGGCTGAAATTGATGAGGAAGCCATCGAGTTTCTTGCTGATATCAGCGGGGGTGATGCGAGACATGCGTTAAATGCCTTAGAGCTTGGTATTATGACCACGGAACGGAGTGGGGATGGTAAGATTCATATTACCACAGAGGTTGCAGAAGAATGTATTCAAAAAAGAGTGATACGATATGATAAAACAGGGGATAATCATTATGATAATATCTCTGCTTTTATTAAGAGTATGCGAGGATCCGACCCGGACGCTGCAGTTTACTACCTGGCCAAAATGCTTTCAGCAGGGGAAAGTGTAACTTTTATTGCAAGGCGAATTATGATTTGTGCGGCAGAGGATGTGGGAATGGCAGACCCGCAGGCTTTGGTGGTGGCTACAAATGCGTCGTTGGCAGTAGAGCGAATCGGCATGCCGGAAGCTCAGATTATTTTATCGGAAGCGGTCATCTATGTGGCAACAGCACCAAAGAGTAATGCATGTGTCAATGCAATCGGTGACGCTATGGATACGGTGGCTAAGACCGGAAATCTTCCGATTCCTACACATCTTATGGATGCTCATTACAAGGGTGCAGCCAAGTTAGGCCATGGGCTGGGATATAAGTATGCTCACGATTATCCAAAGCATTATGTGGAACAACAGTATTTACCTTATGAATTAAACGGCAAGGAATTCTATAAGCCTTCCGAAAACGGATATGAAGTAAAAATAAAGGATCATATGAAATGGTTGAAAGAAAAAGAAAGCTCTACCTGATTTCCTTAGATGCAGTGGGAAGTAAGGACCTTACTATTTTGAAACAATTACCGAATTTTAAACGATTTTTTAAAGAAGCAGTCGTGTGCGATTCTGTGGAAAGCGTATATCCGTCCTTAACTTATCCGGCACATACAACCATGGTGACAGGGAAATATCCCATTCATCATGGAATAGTGAATAATACCCGTATTCAGCCTAAGTATGAAAAGCCTGACTGGTGCAGTAAAAGAAAATGGATTAAGGGTACAACTTTATATGATGAGCTGATTCAAAGAGGATATACGGTAGCGGCGTTATTATGGCCGGTAACCGGTGATAGTAAGATACAGTATAATCTTCCGGAAATACATCCCAACAGGTTTTGGGAAAATCAAGTGGTTACCACTCTTTTACAGGGGTCTGCAAGGTATATTTTAGGACTGGTGCCATTTCTTAAGGTGCTTGATGGTAAGACCAAACAACCGGGACTTGATAATTTTGTCCATTTATCTGCAATGCACACTATTCAAAAGTATAATCCGGATGTCTGTATGGTGCATTATCTGGATGTGGATTCTAACCGCCACGCTCACGGCATGTACGGAGAAAAGATGGATGAGGCATTCGCCCGAATGGATAAGCGGTTTGGTGAATTATTAACATTGATTGAAGAAAAAAATAAGGATGAAGAAGCCATTATCTGGGTATTTGGAGATCATTATCAGAAAGATACCCACACAATCGTATATCCCAATAAGATACTGGAACAAAAGGGATATCTTACTACGGTAAAAGACAGAATCAAAGATTATAAGGTGTTAGCAAAGCATTGCGACGGTGCCTGTTATTTATATTTGAATGAGAAAGAAAAATCGGATAAAAAACATAGAGAGAGGATGGAGCAGGAAATCATTCAGTTATTTAGAAATTTGAGTGAAGATTCTGCATATGGAATTGCCCGTGTAATCCCTAAGGAAGAAGTTATTAAGCTGAAAGCAGACGGGGAATGTATCTGTATGTTGGAAGCCAAAGAAGGTTACTATTTCCTGGATGAATGTGAGGTTCTGACTAGAAGAGTCAATGACGAAAAGCTCCATAAAATGAAGGCTACGCATGGATATCTGCCCACAGATCCTAATTATGAAACTTTCTTTGCAGTAAAAGGAAGCGGAATAAAAAAAGGAGCAAGAGTGGAACATGCAACTCTTGCTGATGAAGGTGTAACCCTGGCGCATCTTATGGGGGTAGACCTTGGCACAGTGGATGGCAGGGTTATGGATGAAATGTGCTTAGAATAATTCTTTGGTCAAATACTGATAAATGCTTTCGTTTTTCTTTTGCCAGTTAGCACAGATGGAAGAAGCAATATCCTCTGTAGGAACGCTTAACGACAGACTGATGAGATTCACATTTTTGTCTTTTACCACAAGTTCAGCAGTATATTCACCGGCAGTATTTTTATAATACTGAGCCTGAACAGCCAGTTCGTTTTTTATCTGCATATTATTGTTGATAAAGTATTCATTAATATCTTCAATGATTTCCGGATTAATCCGGTTTTCAAAATATGACAATGTATTTTGCCCTTCTTGCGTAATCGTAAGAAGGGTTCTGTTTCTCATGGTTTTGCTTTCTACAAAGCCTGCATCTACTAAATCATTTAACACTTCTTGAAGGGTTAAAAAGTTCGTATACTCCTTTCCCAAAATAAAATCACTAATTTGTGCTTTGGAAAGGGGAAAATCCACTTTATTTAACATATATAAAACAATTAGTTTGTAAAGAGTCAATGTTGAATTAGTCATAATAATACTTTCCTTGATAGGTATGTTGCGTTCGCATGTACTTGTGTAAAGAGTTTAGTACATCACGTTTGTTAAGACTCCATAAGGGAGCCAGGGTTAATTCACGGGGGCCGTCACCTGTCACACGGTGAATTGTTATGTCAGGATTTAATATTTCGAGACATGACACAACTGCTTTTAGGTATTTTTCCTTGTCCATGAGGAAAAATGCATCCGGATTCGATTCGTAATAGGATACTAAATCCGTTCCTCTTATGACATGAAGCAGTTGTAACTTGATTCCGAATATCCCCAGTTTGTTCAAATGTCTTACCGTTTCCAGATAATGTGTCATATTTTCATGGGGTAATCCCAGAATTATATGGGTTATGACAGGTATGTCGTGTGCTTTTAGCCTTAAGACAGCGTCGTCATAGCAGGAAAGAGGGTATCCACGGCGGATAAATGTTGCTGTTTTTTCATGAATGGTCTGTAAGCCCAATTCTACCCAGATAAATTTATCCGGATACTGATTTTTTAATAACACCAGTAATTTAATTACTTCTTCACCGAGACAATCAGGTCTTGTTCCAATGGAAATTCCAACCACATCCGGTTCGGTAAGTGCTTCGGTAAAGATATCTTTTAAATAGGAAACAGGCGCATAGGTGTTAGTAAAGGATTGAAAATATGCAATATATTTGTTGCCTGTATTTTTTTCTTTGAACAGAGTGCGGCCATATTCCATTTGTTCATGGATGGAAATGAAGCGGGGAGATGCGTAATCACCGCTTCCTCTTTCACTGCAAAAGATGCAACCGCCATAGCCCAATGAACCATCCCTGTTAGGGCAGGTCATTCCGCCGTCAAGGGCGATTTTATATATTTTTTCACCATATTTTTCTTTTAAGTAATAATCCAGAGAATAGTATGGTTTATCGTTCCACATGGGCTTTTACCGCATTTGCCACAACTTCAGCCACTTTAGGGTCAAAGGCCTGTGGCATAATGTTATTCTCATTTAATTCATCCGAAGGAACTAATCCTGCGATTGCAAGAGCAGCAGCAAGCTTCATATCCTCTGTAATCTGCTTTGCACGTGCTTCTAAGGCACCTTTAAAAATTCCCGGGAAAGCAACTACATTATTTACCTGGTTAGGGAAGTCGCTGCGTCCTGTTCCGACAATTCTTGCGCCGGCAGCTTTTGCTACGTCAGGCATAATCTCAGGAACAGGGTTTGCCATGGCAAAGAGAATGGAATCTTGGTTCATGGAAGATACCATCTCAGGAGTAACGATATTAGGAGCAGAAACACCAACAAAGATGTCAGCACCTTTTAAGGCATCTGCAAGGTTTCCTTTTTCATTATTAGGATTGGTAACTTCAGACATCTTTTGCTGCATCCAGTTTAAGCCTTCGGTGTCTTTTCCGATAATACCCACCTTGTCACACATGATGACGTTTTTAAATCCATATGTTAATAATAATTTGGTGATAGCGACACCGGCGCTTCCGGCACCGTTAACAACAACTTTACAGTTTTCTTTTTCTTTTTTTACTACTTTTAATCCGTTAATGATTCCTGCGAGAACCACAATAGCAGTGCCATGCTGGTCATCATGGAATACAGGAATGTCAAGAGTAGCTTTTAAACGTTCTTCAATTTCAAAACAACGGGGCGCACTGATATCTTCTAAATTAATACCTCCAAATCCCGGTGCCAAATAGGTTACGGCTTTGATAATCTCTTCTGTATCTTGTGTGTCAAGGCAGATGGGAACTGCATTTACACCGCCAAACTCTTTAAATAAGACCGCTTTTCCCTCCATAACAGGCATGGCAGCATATGGTCCGATATTTCCAAGTCCTAAAACAGCACTGCCGTCAGAAACAACGGCTACTGTGTTTGCTTTCATTGTATATTTGTATGCAGCTTCTTTGTCCTCGGCAATTACTTTACAAGGTTCTGCTACACCGGGTGTGTAGGCAAGAGCAAGATCCTCACGGGATTTTACCGGAGTCTTTGAAACTGTTTCAAGTTTTCCGTTCCATTTTTCATGGAGCATAAGAGCTTTTTCGTTTGTTGTCATAGTATTAAATCTCCTCTGATTTTCTATAACATCATATAATAAGAAGAAATTTTTTACAATAGCCTTTTGTTTTTGAAAAATATGTGTTATATTGAATAAGTCTAAAGGTGAAATATCTAATATTTCTTAGTAATCTATGTCTGTAGAATACAGGCGTTTCTTAAATATTTACCCCTGATTAGAATTTAGATAATGCATTTATGTAAAAAATGGAGGAATTGCATGAGAGAAAAATATGAGTCTTTAGGATTGGCAGAATTAAAAGAGATTGCCAAGGCAAGAGGAATTAAAGGAGCATCAACTATGAAAAAATCTGAAATCGTGGATGCAATGTTGGCTGCTGATGAGAACGACCGTCAGGCAGGTAAAAGTGTGGAAATTAAGCCTGTTTTAGTGAAGCGTTCTGAGAATCAGGAGACGACGGAAAAGAGTGAAAAGGATGAGAAATATCCGGCAGAGCTTGACAGTGGTATTGCTGCAGGCGGAATTTTGGAAGTAATGCCCGATGGATATGGATTTATCCGATGCGAGAATTATCTCCCGGGTGAAAATGATGTGTATGTGGCGCCAAGCCAGATTCGCAGATTTAATATGAAGACAGGGGATATTATTGAAGGTAATACCAGAATACGGACACAGAATGAAAAGTTCAGTGCACTTTTATTTGTAAAGAAAATTAACGGTTATCCGCCGGAAGTGGCTTCAAGAAGAACCAATTTTGAAGACATGACTCCAATTTTCCCGGATGAGAGATTAAAATTAGAGGTACCCGGTTCCGGTGTTGCCATGAGAGTGATGGATTTGATGAGTCCTGTGGGTAAGGGACAGCGTGGTATGATTGTATCACCACCAAAGGCAGGTAAGACTACCTTATTAAAAGAAGTGGCAAAATCAGTACAGCGTAATAATCCGGAAGTTCATATGATTATTTTGTTAATTGATGAAAGACCGGAAGAAGTAACGGATATCAGAGAAGCAATAGAAGGACCTAATGTTGAGGTTATCTATTCTACATTTGATGAATTGCCGGAACATCATAAGAGAGTTTCCGAGATGGTTATTGAAAGAGCAAAACGTCTTGTAGAGCATAAGAAGGATGTTATGATTCTTTTAGACAGTATCACCCGTCTTACAAGAGCATACAACTTAACCGTGCCGCCTTCAGGAAGAACCCTTTCCGGTGGTCTTGACCCGGCTGCGCTTCATATGCCAAAACGTTTCTTTGGTGCTGCACGAAATATGAGAGAGGGCGGAAGTCTTACCATCCTTGCAACTGCTTTGGTGGATACAGGTTCTAAGATGGATGATGTGGTATATGAAGAATTTAAAGGAACCGGTAATATGGAAATGGTTCTTGACCGGAAGCTTTCAGAAAAGAGAATCTTCCCTGCCATTGATATTGCAAAATCAGGAACAAGACGTGAAGACCTGTTAATGACTCCGGATGAATTAGATGCAATCAATGTTATGCGAAAAGCCCTTAATGGATTAAAGCAGGATGAAGCGGTAGATAAAATTCTTGATATGTTTAAGAAAACACGAAATAATGGCGAGTTTGTACAGATGGTTTCAAAGATGAAATTTATCTAAAAAAAGTTCTTGCATCATAGAATAAGCTATGCTACAATAAGAGAGCTGTTTATGAGAACGGACGTAATTATACGAGAATCGTCTTGTAACAGATAGTAATAATAACAAGATGATTCTATTCTAGAATAGAGAGGTGAAAGAAATGAGAGAAGGAATACATCCAAACTATTATCAGGCAACTGTAACATGTAACTGTGGTAACACATTTGTAACAGGATCTACAAAGTCTGAGATTCACGTAGAAGTATGTTCTAAATGCCATTCATTCTACACAGGACAGCAGAAAGCTGTTAGAGCTGCTGGTCGTATTGATAAATTCAATAAGAAATACGGTGTGGAAAGCAAATAAGACGTGTAAGAAGGTTGAGGTATTTTATCTCAACCTTATTTTACTTTATAAGAAAATTAAGTACGAGAGTTATTTGATTTACCCTGCCCCGTAAAGGCTTAAGGGAAATGGAGGAAAGCATGGCTAAGAAAAGGAAAAAATGCTATTCCGGAATTGGCGGACAGGCTGTTCTGGAAGGCGTCATGATGAAAAATCAGGATCATTATGCGGTAGCGGTGCGTAAACCGAATGGGGAGATAGAAATAGAAACACAGGAGTACCTTGGAGTTATACATGGTAGTGTTGTTAAGAAGATACCATTTATCAGAGGTATTTTTAATTTGATTGACTCTATGCGTTTAGGTATGAGAGCCATTAATTACTCTGCCGATTTTTATGAAGATGAAACGGCAAAAGAAACATTATCCGATAAAGCTTTAAATAAGGTGTTTAAGGATAAGGCAGAAACCATTTTGATGGGACTTACCACCATTCTTGCAGTGGCACTTGCTGTGGGTATTTTTATGGTGCTTCCTTATTATATTACTTCCTTATTTGATACATTTGTGAGAAGTAAAACATTGTTGCTTGCATTGGAAGGCGTTATCCGTATTGTAATTTTTGTATTATACGTCATAGCAATTTCCATTATGAAGGATATCCGCCGGTTGTACAGATATCACGGTGCCGAGCATAAATGTATTAACTGTATTGAAAGAGGACGTCCTCTTACTGTAAGAAACGTTAAGAAGAGTTCCAGAAAACATAAACGTTGCGGAACCAGCTTTATGTTGTATGTAATGTTTATCAGTTGTATTTTGTTCTTTTTTATCACTGTGGAAAATCCGGTACAAAGAGTATTACTCCGTGTAGCGTTAATCCCTGTGGTTGCAGGTATCTCTTATGAGATTATCCGTATTGCAGGAAAGAGCAGCAGTCTGATTATGAACCTGTTGTCTTATCCGGGTATGTTGTTACAGAAATTAACAACCAAAGAGCCGGATGAAGAGATGATTTTGGTTGCCATTGCTTCGGTAGAAGCAGTATTTGACTGGAAAGCATTCCTTGTAGAGAACTTTGATGCTGATTTGGAAGAATTAAAGGCAATTCAGGCAGAGGACAAAGAAAAATACAAGGATAAAGCATATACTGACCAGGAGCATATTGAGTAGTATAGAAAAAACAAGACGATATGGAGTCATGTATGAGAGATTATGCCGAGGGAGTGGAATATATCCGCTTGTATCGTGAGGGCGTAGAAGCTTTGAAAGATGCCGGGGTGGCAGAGGCAGAGCTTGATGCCAGATTATTGCTTGAGTATGTATGCGGTACAAACCGGAATGATATGTATATGTACCCTGACAGACCGGTGGAAGCGTCTCAATGTAATACGTTTTCTGATTTGATTTGCAAACGTGGGTTACGGATTCCCCTTCAACATTTAACCGGTGTGCAGGAATTTATGGGATTGGAATTTGATGTTAATAAGCATGTTCTGATTCCAAGACAGGATACGGAAAATCTGGTAGAAGAGGTGCTGCGTCATTTACATGACGGAATGAGCATTCTTGATATGTGCACAGGTTCCGGTTGTATTTTGTTAAGCCTTTTACATTATTCCAATGACTGTGTGGGCGTAGGAGTGGATTTATCCCAAGAGGCACTTGAAGTTGCAAGAAGTAATGCTTCAAAGCTTGGACTTAAGGCGACATTTATCCAAAGTGACTTGTTTGAAAATGTAAGTGGCAAATTTGACATTATTGTGTCAAATCCGCCATATATCCAAAGTGCAGTGATTCCGACTTTGGAAGAAGAGGTAAAGGCCCATGAACCTATGATGGCACTGGATGGTAGCGAGGATGGATTACTGTTTTACAGAAGAATCAGTAGGGATGCCAAAGGATATCTTACAAGAGGCGGTATGCTCTTTTTTGAAATCGGACATGATGAAAGAGAAGATGTTTGTGCTATTTTAGAAAAGGAAGGGTATGGTGAAATCCGGGCAATGAAGGATTTTGCAGGCAATGATAGAGTGGTGTATGCTACTTTTGTGGAATAGAGAGGTTTTTTATGTTTGATAAGTTAGAAGATTTGTTAATCCGAATGGAAGAAATCATGGGAGAATTAAGTGAGCCTGATGTTACCAACAATCAGGAAAGATTCCGTAAGCTCATGAAAGAGCAGAGTGATTTACAGCCAATCGTAGATGCGTATAAGGCATATAAGCAGAGTAAACAGGATATCGAAGACAGTCTTGCTCTTTTAGAGGAAGAAAGTGATGAAGATATGCGAGATATGTTAAAAGAAGAATTGAATGATGCGAAAAAGCGTGTGGAAAGCTTAGAGCAGGAGTTAAAGATTCTTCTGTTACCTAAGGACCCTAATGACGAAAAGAACGTTATCGTGGAAATCCGTGCCGGTGCAGGTGGAGATGAAGCAGCATTATTTGCAGCTGAAATCTACCGTATGTATGTGCATTATGCAGAAGGAAACCGTTGGAAGGTTGAGACCATGAACGTGGATGATATCGGTATTGGCGGTATGAAGGAAGTGCAGTTCATGATTTCCGGTCAGGGCGCTTATTCAAAGATGAAATACGAAAGTGGTGTTCATCGTGTGCAGCGTGTTCCTGAAACAGAATCCGGCGGACGTATTCATACTTCAACCATCTCCGTAGCGGTAATGCCTGAGGTTGATGAGGACATTGATATTGTTATCGACGAAAAGGATATCCGTATCGACGTTATGCGTGCATCCGGTAACGGTGGTCAGTGTGTCAATACAACGGACTCCGCAGTACGATTAACCCACTACCCAACAGGTATTGTGGTATATAGTCAGACTGAAAAGTCGCAGCTTCAGAATAAGGCTAAGGCTTTTGCTCTCTTAAAAGCAAAGCTGTATGATATCGAGCAGCAGCAGAGACATGATGCAGAAGCAGAGCTTCGTAAGAGCCAGATTGGTACCGGTGACCGTTCGGAAAAAATCCGTACTTACAACTTCCCACAGGGTCGTGTAACCGATCATCGTATCAATTTAACACTTTATAAGTTAGACAAAATTATGAATGGTGACATTCAGGATATCATTGATGCTTGTATCGCAGCCGACCAGGCTGCCAAGCTTGCGAAGATGAATGATAACTAGGTTAGTTAGTATGACTTTTAGGTCGAGTTGAGAAATTGAATAGTTGAGATGTTAGTATAAGTGCCTTGCATTGTTTTTTGTAGTCAATGTAAGGCACTTATACTAAAGAGTGCGGTATTATGGAGGAACTATGACAAGAGTAGAAGAGTTGATAGATTGGTTATTAAAATGTGATTATGTACAAGTAGAAGGGGGGAGTGGAACAAATTTTGAAATTCCGCAATATGAGATTATGCCAAAAGATTTTCTTAAATATGCAGAACAGGATTTATGCGAAGAAAGTGCAAAGGGAAAAATTGGAGTTGTAGCAAATTTAAAAAGAGCAGTTGATAGTCAGTTGGATTTGTTTTACGAGACATTGAATTTAAAGTCAATATTTAGTAAAAATAATTTGAAGTTTGAAAAAAAGACAGGTTTTTTGGCTGATGTAGGAATGTTTCAAAGCAAATCAATTAATAAGCTTAATACAATGAGAAATAAATTGGAGCATGAATATACCTTACCAACTGAAGCGGATTTGGATATATATTATGAGATGGTTTGGAATGTCATTGAGATTATATCATTAAATATGCAATTGCTTTCTATGAGTGAGGTATATTTTGTGGTTCTTACATCAAGTGGGGAAGCTGAACTCACAAGTAAATATGATATTGGAAAAGGAGCAGTGGTATTTGAAGTATGTGATGAAAATAAACAAGAATATATAATTGAAGTATCATTAAAAGAAAAAAATGATTATGATATATTTGTTAAAGCATTTAAGCTCTTTAGATATATGATGGAATATAACTATCTGATGAATTATGAACATTTAAGGTTAAAATTGGAAGAGATTTATTAATGAAACAGTAATTAGTGAAGAAGGAGTGTTTCCTGTCTTAGGACTAGATTTTTTTAAATCATAATTTAACGGATACATAAGGTTTTGATGTATAAGGAGGATTTGGTTTGTAAATGGATGGTGGGGAGTCAGTAAGTATACATAAGGAATGTGAGAGAGTGGATATATAGCTATAGCAAAATGCAAGCATGTTGATTGTATAAGATATAAAATAACGGATTAAGCACATGGTATTAATGTAATATAGAAACAGGAGGGAAGCATGAGAAACATCATTTTCAGAAAATTTATATTTTCTTTAATCAATTCAAAAGGAAATAAGACGCTTCAAAGGATCAGTAATGACTTACATTATAGCGAAGATTATTTAACTAAAGTGTTTAAACGGTTTTCACATAAATCTACTCAGAGCTATATGAACTTTTGCAGAGTGATTTATGTATTACATGATTTTTGTAATGGAGAAAATATTTCTGTAGCAAGAAGGAGATATAACTATAAAGAAAATGCCTTAAATAGAGCATTATCTTCTTATAACTTTCCTCCAATTTCGGTAATAAAAGGAGATATGGAGATGCAAGAAGAAATTAAAAGAGAGTATGAGAAAATTCAACTTATTAGTATTTTGGCAATGGCGGAAAGTCCAATCAAGGCATCTAAGCTAGGAAATCTTGCCAAATATATAAAAGAATTTAGAGAGAGTAAAGAATTTTGTATATGTAGTAAACCAGGTCCCTTAGGTGGGTATTTTATAAGTAATAATATGAATGATATAGTTTTGTGTGAAGCATGGATCAATAGTTGGCGTAATTCTATGGGAATAATGAGGAAATATTCAATAGTATAACTTTATAGTTGTAAGGTCAAGAATTCTATGCTAAGATACCACACACTTAAGACTAAGGAGGTGTGGTAAGATATGGAATTGCAAAATCAATTGCGTTGTGACGAAAAACAGTTGCAATTATGTTTTATTGAGTTACTATACAAAGAAGGGCTAATAAATAAAGCAACTTATTATGGGGCAAAGAAATTTCTTTATTCTGAAGAAGAAAAGGAATGATGCGTTCCCGTATAGCACCATAAAAATATTTTGGGAATTGATGTGTTTCTTTACAACACAAATAAAACTGCTTGAAGTTTGATGTGTATGCACACAGCTCTATAATTAGATGCGTTTGCAGTCCGCAGCCGACCAGGCAGCCAAGCTTGCGAAGATGAATGAGAACTAGGTTAGTTAGTGCGACTATTAGATTGAGTTAAAATTGAGTGCTCTATATCAGTTTAAGGTACTGATATAGGGCGTTTTTCGATAGTAGAGCTTTTTACATTTAGAAAACAACAAACATATGTTCTTGAAATGGCGGCGAGAATGAGTTATATTATATACAGAGCAAATGCTTGCCATACATCAAAAGAAGGAATAATCTGGGAACTAGCGTTAATGTAAAAGGCGAAGAGATATCTATTTTAACGATAGATGATAAAGATTACATTTCCTTGACGGATATGATAAAAGCCAAAGATGGAGACTTTTTTATCTCTGACTGGTTGAGAAATCGTAATACAGTAGAATTTTTGGGAATCTGGGAATAGATACATAATCCTAATTTTAATTATGGCGAATTCGCCATAATTAGAAGCAACGCAGGGTTGAATAGTTATAAGATAAGTGTGAAAGAATGGGCAGAGAGAACTAATGCAATAGGTATATTTGCAAAAGCAGGACGATATGGGGGCACGTATGCTTATAAGGATATAGCTTTTGAATTTGTCTAATATGGAAAATATAAATGCTGTATTAATTCAAGATAAAATACCACAAAAATCATAGAGAATACAAGTTTGAGTTGTGCGGGGAGAAAAAAGAAGAGGGGAAAGAGTATGTCGGGAAAGTTAAGAAATATGACAGCAATTTACTTGTTCAAAGGTGATAAGGTCTTGCTGTTGTTTAGGCAGGGTGGAAGTGTTGTAAATAATGTGTGGACAGGATCTGCAGGCGGACACTTTGAAGAGTTTGAGTTAAATGATGCAAAGGCATGTGTGTTAAGAGAATTAAATGAAGAACTTGGACTTAGTGGAAATGATATACATAATCTTTGCCTCAGATATGTAGCGTTACGTAGAACGAACGGAGAGATAAGACAGAATTATTATTTCTTTGCAAATCTCAATGAAAATATAAGTGATGATTTAACTTCCAATGAAGGAAAAGTCAGATGGTTTTCTTTGGAAGAAATTGGAGAGCTGGAAATGCCTTTTACTGCAAAGTGTGTTATGGAGCATTATTGCGAAAAAGGGCGGTTTTCAGACAAGTTATATGTGGGAGCAACCAATGAAACCGGAGTGGAATTTATGGAGTTGCCGGAGTCTTAAGATTCTGTAAAAGCAGATTAGGGGAGAAATATGGTTAAGTGGATAAAAATTTTTGATAATCAATATCTTGGATTTTGGGTATTGGGTTTAGTCTTGGTTGTGATACAAGAGTTACCTTATATGATTATGCCTTTATTAAAATTGGAAACTAATCCAATTATGAACATGCAGGAATCATCAGTGGTACTTAATGTGTGCGAGAAAATACTTGGCTCTTTATGCATCGCTTTTATGACTTTTATTGTCTGTGATGCAAAGAATATATTTTCAATAAGTGATACCAAAGAGCTACTGTTTTTCTGCATTTCTATGGGGATATTATTACTGAACTTTTTTGGGTGGTTTTTATATTTTACAGGTCATCAGAGTGTCTTTGTAATGTTGTTTTTTATTGTTGTATTACCGCCTTTGTATTATGTGTTCATTGGCTTATGGAGGAGTAATATAATCCTAACAGTAACCGGATGTGTATTTTTGATTGTTCATTTTATACATGTATTAGGTAATTTGAAAATGAGTTGATGAAGTGAAATTTTGATGAAAGTACATGGGATAAGCTTTTGCAAATAAAAACAACAGGCAGGGATGATTCGAACTCGGATTAATATCGTTACCTATATGAACCGACACCTTATAGTGTTTTGGAGCGTTTGGCGAATAGTGGCTTCATTCGTAAGAAAGATGTGGTATTAGACTATGGTTGCGGGAAGGGGCGTGTTGGAATTTTATGATGAGATAGTTTGTGGCGACTTGTTTGGGAAAAACGACCCTCGGGAACGGATTGTGATTTTTTTATTATCCTGATATATCGTTGGAAGTATGATTATTTTTTTGACAAAGACAAATTCTAATACGTAAAGCAATTAGAAAAATCAGAAGTTGGTGGAGGGATTATATAATTATGATAGATGTGATGATGAGAAACATTGAAAATAATGACTTGTTTAATGTTGAATGTTTGGCAAAAAAAGCATTTTGGAATCTGAATATGCCCGGATGTGATGAACATTATCTTATTCACAGACTATGGAATAGTGAGGTTTGCGTACAAGAACTCTCTTTGTTGGCAGAATATGAAGGCGCAATAATAGGAGCAATACTATATGCAAGAGCGAAAATAAAGACTGTAAATGGAGAAGTAGAAACACTTACCTTTGGACCATTATGTGTTGAACCTAGTATTCAAAAGAATGGAGTTGGCAAACTACTACTTGAAAAATCAATGGAAAAGGCTAAAGTATTAGGATTTAGTTCGATTTTTATATGTGGAGTACCTACATACTATCCAAAGTATGGTTTTAAAACAGCAGATAAATTTGGAATAACACTGCCTGATGGTACAAATTTTGATGCTTTTATGGGAATAGAACTGATAAAAGGAAGTTTGGATAATACTAGCGGAAAATTTTATGAACCGGATGTATATTGTGGTGATATTCATAATGAAAGATATATGTTAGAAGTCGAGTGTTTTGATAAAAGTTTTCCATATATGGAGAAAAAGGTGTTGCCACATCAATGGAGATAAGACAAAGGAAACATATAAATGGAACAGATTGAATTAATAGAACCAAATATAAAGTATGCTGATGACATATGGGAATTCCGGCAAGAAATATTAGACTTTGATGCAGAAAGTGAGAATCAGTTTGCAGGTTGCATTTCACTGGATGAAAGTAAGTCGGCAGAAGAATGGATAAAAATATGTGAACTTCGAAAAAGCGAAAAAACGTGTGGTGAAGTTGGCACAACGGTTCCTTCGCATATGTACTTAGCAATACGCAAAAAAGATGACAGAGTAATCGGCATCATAGATTTGCGTCACCATATCAATCATCCCATTCTTGGGACATGGGGAGGACATTGCGGATATTCCGTGCGCCCATCTGAACGCGGCAAAGGTTATGCGAAGGAAATGCTTCGTTTAAATATACAAAACGCCAAGGTCTTAGGAATTCCTAAACTTCTTATTACTTGTGATGTTGAGAATGAAGCCAGTGAGAAAACAATACTTGCTAATGGCGGAATTTACGAGAACACAATAGATGTTGATGGATGCAAGATGAAGAGATATTGGATTGAGGTACAATATGGATATTAGAAGTGTTCAGATGACGGATTTTGACAATGTGGTTTCTTTTTATAAGTATGTAATTGAAAAATATGCCGAAAATACAGGCTGGACTGACTTTTTGTTTTTTGAATATACATTATGAAATTTTAGTTTTGAAAATTTGAAATTGATGAGGAGAAAATCATGGAGAATTGCAATGGTTAGAGAAGTATACGAAAACGAGTTAAGAGAATTATTAGAGCTATATTTACATTTGCACGAGGATGCAATTCCGGAAATGACAGAACATTTAGAAAGTACCTGGGATACAATTATGCATGATAAAAATCATCATATTGTTGTTAAGGAAAAAGATGGAAAAATTGTGTCTTCTTGTGTTTGCGTGATTATTCCTAATTTAACAAGAAACATCCGTCCCTATGCATTGATAGAAAATGTTGTTACGCATTCTGATTATCGAGGAAAAGGGTATGCAACAGAATGCTTAAACTATGCAAGAGACATATCAGAAAGTGAAAATTGCTATAAAATGATGTTGCTTACTGGTTCAAAGAACGATACAACATTGAAATTTTATGGTAATGCAGGATATAACAGTACGGATAAAATAGCATTTGTTCAATGGCTAGAATAATTGCATTATTAATAGAGGCGGACAATGATAGATAACGAAAATACATGGGATAAGCTTTTGCAAATAAAAACAACAGGCCGGGATGATTCGAACTCGGACCAATATCGTTACCCATATGAACCGACACCGTATAGTGTTTTGGAGCGTTTAGCTAATAGTGGCTTTATTCGTAAGAAAGATGTGGTTTTAGACTATGGTTGTGGGAAGGGGCGTGTGGATTTTTTTCTGTCCTATCAGACCAAGGCAGATACCATAGGGATTGAATATGATGAACGGATTTATCAAAGTGCACTGGACAATCAGAAGACTGCCGTTTCGAGCGCAAAGACAGAATTTGTACCGGTAAGAGCAGAAGAGTATAGAGTGCCGGAGGAGGTCAATAGGTTCTATTTTTTTAATCCTTTTTCGGTGGAGCTGCTTCGAAAGGTGATGGCAAGAATTCTCGAATCCTATTATGAGAAACCAAGGGAAGCATTTTTGTTTTTTTACTATCCTTCGGAGGAGTATATCGCATATCTTATGACGGTGGATGAGTTAGAGTTTTATGATGAGATAGCTTGTGGCGACTTGTTTGGAGGCAATGACCCTAGGGAACGGATTGTGGTTTTTTTGTTACCCTGATGAATTGAGCGAGCTCTTTTGCGAGGGATGACAATTAAACGAAGTTCAATTGTATGGGCTTGATTTAGTTTTGAAAATTTGAATTTGTAGGTGAGATAAATGGAGACGCTTGTGAAGAAAATAAAAGGTTACCTCTCGCTCTTTTTAACAATGCTGAAAATAAGGTTGTTCACCTTTGGCGGTGGATACGCTATGATAGCTCTGTTTGAAAATGAGTTCGTAGAAAAAAGGAAATGGCTTGAAAAAGATGAATTTTTGGATGTTGCAGCGATTGCCGAATCCACGCCCGGTCCTATTGCTATCAATGCAGCAACTTATATAGGATACAAAAATGCCGGAATTATCGGCTCAATTATTGCTACGCTTGGCATTTGTATTCCGTCGTTTATTATTATCTACGCTATATCACTGTTCTTTGATGCGTTTCTTTCGTTGACGTTGGTTGCATACGCTTTCAAGGGTATTCAGATATGCGTGGTGTATCTGATCCTTACAGCAGGGCTGAAGATGCTGGTGCATATGAAAAAAAACGCATTTAACATTATTATTATTTCGATAACGCTTGTCTGCATGGTCGTGTTTTCGTTGTTTGCGGTGAAGTTCTCAACGATATTTTACATAATGATCAGCGGAGCCTGCGGTGTGGTGGTATATCTTCTCAGCAAAATCAGGAAGGAGGAGAAACAATGATGTATCTCAAATTGTTCTTAACCTTCCTTCAAATCGGTGCATTCTCCTTTGGCGGCGGATACGGAATGATCTCGCTGATAAGAGAAAAGGTCCTGATGTACGATTGGCTTAC
>JAFTPP010000027.1 GCA_017463255.1 Lachnospiraceae bacterium | reverse complement strand
TTTATTGTCCTTTCTTCTTCTGGTGTTAAATGAGCAATCTTGCCGCCCATGTAGTTTCTAATTCGATTTAGATTCAATGTTGTAGATTCACACATTTTTGTGACATTGATACGCTTTAATAATTCAATCATCTTGGCTCTCCTTTACTAAAAATTGGTAGTGTAGAGTAAAAAAATAAAAGGATTCTCCAACAGAGACAACGGAGAATCCTTTTGCCTTTTACTTAAATAATTTTTCTAATTCTTTTTCAAATGCAGCATTAAAGGCTCTTGCTGCTTCTTTTCCTTGTTCTTCGGCTTCTCTTTTGGCTTGTTCTTCGGCTTTTCTTTTGGCTTCAAGTTCGTCTAAAAACATTCTGTTTTGAAGCCATAAAAAAGTGCTGCCATCCATTTCTGGAAATGCTAGTTGTAATTGATGAAGTTGAATTGGACTCATGTTGAAATCCCCTTTCTTATAATAATATTATACCAAAATTTTTTTACAAAATAAAATCAGCCCTTTTCTTCTGGCACAAAGGAAGAGAGGGCTTTTTCTATGGAGAAAATTTGGCAGCAGGCTTTTGTATACAGTTGCTTTAAAAACTCCATTCTTTGCTCTTGGTTCAAGGATTGGAACAACTCATAAAAAATTTTATACATTCTGTGTTCTCCTTTTACTGTTTACCAAATCAACATTGTTATAAAACTTGCCTATGTTGTGTTCTCTTTTATATCTTTTGTACACGGAACTTTCGGACAAGTGGGTTTTTGAAGAGAGGTTTAATTTTTCTTTGGCTTCTTTTGCTCCCATTTCTTTGGCAAAATAAGCCTTTAAAATTGGAATTGCTAACTCATATTCAATAGAAGTCCGTTTGTGGTATTTCTGGGCATTGTAGGCTCTCTCATGTATGCCAGAGTGGCAGCAGGCACAGAGAAGAATAATATTGTCATAATCATCAGAGCCGCCAGAAGATTTAGGGATAATGTGATGAAATTCTAAAAAATCCCTGCTGCCGCAAATGGCACATTCATCATGCCAAACTTTTACTATCTTTCTTTTGGTGGATTTTGAAATCATTTTTTCAAGTATCTCTCCTTTCAAAGATACTTGAAAAAAGCAGCAGGAGAATTATATAAACTTGTCCTAGAAAAATTAGATTTTTTTAAGATGTGATTTTTGACGAAAAGTTATTGAAAGTTGTTAAAGGTTGCAGTAAACTTGCCTTGTAACAATCCATACTTGTAAAAAGTCAAGTTTAGGGTTTTTGTAGTTTTGAGTTCTTAAAAAAGTCAATCAATAGTCAATCTAAAGCGGCAGCAGGGGCATAAAAAAAGAGAGAATAGATTTCTCTATCCTCTCCTTAAAAATCCTATAAAATCAAGGGATTTCGGCTTAGCCAAAGTATCTCTTTAACAATCCCTCGAATGCCTTACCATGTCTAGCTTCATCGCGAGCCATTTCATGAACTGTATCATGGATAGCGTCTAAGTTCTGTTCTTTTGCTTTTTTAGCAAGTTCGAATTTACCTAATGTTGCGCCGTTTTCAGCCTCAACTCTCATTTCAAGGTTTTTCTTAGTAGAAGCTGTTACAACTTCTCCTAATAATTCTGCAAATTTAGCAGCATGTTCTGCTTCTTCGAGGGCAGCTTTTTCCCAGTATAAACCGATTTCCGGATATCCTTCTCTGTGAGCAACTCTAGCCATTGCAAGATACATACCAACTTCTGTACATTCGCCCTGGAAGTTAGCGCGAAGGTCAGCCATAATATCTTCGCTTACACCCTGAGCTACACCTACAACGTGTTCAGCAGCCCATGTTCTATCTTCTGCCTGTTTTGTAAATTTTGATGCCGGAACTCCACACTGCGGGCATTTTTCCGGTGCACTGTCTCCTTCATGAACGTATCCACATACCTGACATACATATTTAGCCATAATCTTAAACTCCTTTTCCTTCTTCTCCGTCTTTTTTGTGATGCGGAGGTAATCTTGTTAATAATATTTGTTTTTTGTTAATTCTTATGTGTGCAATTCGCACATTTTCCATAGAAATAAGCCACATGACCGGCAATTTCACCACCGAATTGTTTGCCTGCAACATCATTGATGGAATCAATGGTATCCATTTCTAAATCAATGATAGCACCACAGTCCCTACAGATAAAATGATAATGATTAGAAATATCGGCATCAAAATGATCTGTTCCGTCATCCAATCTGAGTCTTAATATCTCGCCCAAATCAGACAAAAGAGTGAGATTGCGGTAAACCGTTCCAAGGCTGATATTAGGATATTCCAGTCGGACATTCTGATATATCACATCAGCGGTGGGATGATCCTTGCGGGTCATAAGAAATTCTTTAATGGCTTCTCTTTGCCTGCTGTACCTCAGCTCTGCCATATGAACTCCTTTCTTCTGTATTTAATTGCTACATAATCGCTACCATCTTGTTTGAATATTTGCTATCAGTAACGATTACTGTTATTATAATAACACAATGAAGAAAAATGTCAACACATATTTTAAAAAAATTTTAGAAAATTATTTTTTACTGTTTATGGAATATTATGTGTGCGGTGGTATAATTGAAATAACAGTGGAATCAGAATCGGGGGAATCAGATGAAACTCAGGACAAGATTATTAGTAACGTTTTTAACCATTATTATTTTACCCATGATGCTTACGTGCATGGCTGTCTTTGGAATCGGATATTCTATTCAGAAGAATGCCAAAGAAGCGTATGGGCTGGAAAAACTGGATATTTCTCTTTTGATTGATCCGACCCATGGGTTCACCGAGCTTACGGACAAAGAGTACAATATTTTAAAGAATGTTAGTGCCAACAATCCGAACCGGTTTGAGGATGAGACTTTTTTACAGGAGATTAATGAACAATTATCCGGAAAATCCTCTACCTTATTGATAAGAAAAGATTCTGATTTGTTCTATGCCGGAAATGATGAGATTGCAGAGCAGATTTTTGAAAACCTTGGTGACCACGGGGCGGAAAAGATGGGCGATTCCGGAAGTTATTTTTTTAAGGATTTGCAAAAAATAGTAAGGCAGATAGATTTTCGTTTTTCAGATGGCAGTAAGGGTAGCGCTTTTATTGTAACTAAATTAACTACCTTTTTGAATAAAGGAGTGTTGCGTAATATAGTTATCCTGATTGTGGTGATTCTGGTCATTACCAGTATTACATTAACACGCTGGATTCAGAAGGGCGTATTTGCACCGATTCGTGATTTAAACCGCGCCATGAAGAACATTGCAGAGGGTAATCTGGAGTACATGTTACCTGCACCGCCTGATCATCGTAAGAAGCAAAGCGAGATAGCCAATCTCTATAATAACTATGAGCAGATGCGTCTTCAGTTAAAAGAGTCTGCTGAAGAAAAAATACAAACTGACAATCAGAACAGGGAGTTAATTTCCAATATTTCCCATGATTTGAAAACTCCTATTACTTCTATTAAAGGGTATGTAGAGGGAATCATGGATGGTATTGCGGACACTCCGGAAAAAATAGATAAGTATATCAGAACCATTTATAACAAGGCCAATGATATGGACCGGTTGATCAATGAACTTACGATTTATTCTAAGATTGACTCTAACAGGATTCCGTATAACTTCCATAAGATTAATGTGGCGGATTATTTTAATGACTGCATTGAAGAAGTAGGTTTGGATTTAGATTCTAAAACCATTACTCTGAACTACTCCAATGTGGTATCACCGGACACATTGATTATTGCAGACCCTGAGCAGCTTAAGAGAGTCATTAACAATATTATCGGAAACAGCGTGAAGTACATTGATAAACGTCAGGGAGTTATTGACATCAGAATTCTTGATGAAATTGATTCCATCCGGGTTGAAATTGAGGATAACGGAAAAGGTGTTGCACCAAAAGAACTTGGCCGCATCTTTGAACGTTTTTACCGCACCGATGCTTCCCGTAATTCTGCCCAGGGCGGAAGCGGAATAGGTCTTTCCATTGTGAAAAAAATCATAGAAGACCACGGCGGATATATTTGGGCAACCAGCAAAGAGGGCGAAGGCACCTGTATGCATTTTGTTATTAGAAAGTACAAGGAGGTTCATAAAGACAATGAGCAGATTATTGATAATTGAGGATGAAGCAGAAATTGCTGATTTGGAAAAAGACTATCTTGAAATGAGTGGATATGAAGTAGAAATAGAACATGCCGGAGACACCGGGCTTACACGGGCATTGTCTGAAAAGTTTGACTTGATTATTTTAGACCTGATGCTTCCGGGAGTGGATGGCTTTGAAGTATGTAAGAGAATCCGCGAAGAAAAGAACATTCCGATTCTTATGGTATCTGCAAAAAAAGACGATATCGACAAAATCAGGGGACTTGGCCTTGGTGCAGATGATTATATGACAAAACCATTTAGTCCAAGTGAACTTGTAGCCCGCGTTAAGGCACATCTTACACGATATGAAAGACTGGTGGGAAGCCATGCAAAAGAAAATGATATTGTAGAGATTCGTGGAATCCGTATTGATAAAACAGCCAGACGTGTATATATTGACGGGGAAGAAAAGACCTTTACTACCAAGGAATTTGATTTGCTTACATTCCTTGCAGAAAACCCAAACCATGTATATACCAAGGACGAGCTGTTCCGTGAAATTTGGGACATGGATTCCATTGGCGATATTGCTACTGTCACCGTTCATATTAAAAAGATTAGAGAGAAGATTGAGTATGATACTGCAAACCCACAGTATATTGAGACTATTTGGGGTGTAGGGTATCGGTTTAAGGTGTAAAGACAAGACAAAAAGCCTTGAACACCGCATAAACAATAAGAAAAACCGCTTTTGTTATGTGGTAATATATGATAAATATTACCAAAAGTATTACCATAGGCTGAAAAATACGAAGTAAAGGAGCATACTATGGAAGAAATCAAGTATAGCGAAAGCGAAGAACCAAAGGCAAAGAAGCAAGAAAGTGCTTTACCGAAGAGAGATAATGGTGGGTTTATCGTATATATTAGCAAAGGCAGAACCGAAGTTCTGCCTTTTGTTGTATTATTCCCAAATAAATGTTGGACGCCAAAATGGATTTTCTTTGTTGGTAGACATAAATGCGAATGATATTCCATCTCTTGTGTTAGACGCTAGATATACTTTTCTATCTGGATATCTTTCGTGAAGAGTTGCCAATGCTTGACTGAGTTCATCACTAGGACCTAATGCATTATCTGCTTCTTCCTGTGTGTTGCCAATCCAAAACATATACTCGCCCATATCGTGCCATATGTGCTTCGCATATCCATCATACCAATGGTTTTCTGGTTCTAATTTCGTTCCTGCTTTTGTTCTTGTGGTTTTGTCGCCACAAGTGGAACAAGTAGCGGTTTCTGTTCCGTCTGCTTCATATGTAGCGTCATTGTTATAAACATAATCTACATAACTGTGTCCAGTAGCAGGAATAACCGCACCGTTTATCACATCATCACAAAGGGAGCATTTTGTATCTGCTTCTTTACCGTCATTGGTGCAACTGGCAGAAATTTCACTATCTGCAACCGCTTCATAATTATGCCCCGTTGCTTCTATTGCTTCGGTGTAAGTGTCGCCACATTCACAAGTAAAGGTTTTCTCGCCTGCTTCGGCGCAGGTGGCTTCTTTGGTTGTGCTTTCTGTGTAGGTGTGTTCGTGTGGCGGTTCGGTTGGTTCTTCCGGTGTGGTCGCATCCTCCGTTGGTGCTTCCGGGGTAGAACTTTGATCCGTTGTTGCTTCATCTGTAGATGGAGTTTCAGTCGTTGTCTGATTACCTGTGGTAGTATTATCAGTTTCCTCTTTATTACCGCAACCAACAAGCAGAATTGCAAGGGTTAATATCATTAGTAATACTTTCTTCATAATAATCTCCTTTTGTGCTTATTGGTATATGCCATCGAGGCTATTTACATAAGCTATAGTGTCATTGTAATTGATTTCGTAGCGCCAATCATAATGATTTTCAGTTCCCCAAGAACAATAAGCGTTTCCACTCATTACAAAAGAAACATTTTGGTCTGTAACTTCTGCAATTAGATTTAGATTTGCATCATAAATTC
>JAFTPP010000026.1 GCA_017463255.1 Lachnospiraceae bacterium | reverse complement strand
TCAGTTAGGTTGCTATGCTGATCAGATGGAACTTACGGAAGAAATAAAGGAGAAGCTGATTGACAAAGTGAATGTATATTCAGATAATAAAATAGAAATCTGTTGGAACTTTGACAGCGGTTTCTTTGACTTGGAAACTATACACAAGTGCGGTTGACATACGAACTTGTGCAGAAATCAAAAAAAATAAAAATTTTTTAGTCCTTACGTGACAGAAGAACAGGCAGTGTCAAAGTGGGAATCCAATCAATGCTGCCCGGATATTCAGTTGTTGCCGCAGCTTGCAGATATATTTGAAATATCAATGGATGAGTTGTTTGGGAGAAAAGACGGAAGTAAAAATCAGAGCGGTAATGAGAATAATGATAAAACAGATAATGCTATAAAGAATGCAACATTTCCATGGGCTGATGACAATACACTAAGAGTAGTACTGTTTCAAGGCCATACCATCTGTGAATATCCTGAAGTGGATAAAATACAGAATATGTATTTTGAATACCAAGGTGAGGCACTTAATATTGAAAGTCATATTTCTGTATAGTGTGGTAATGTGCAGGGAAATATCAATGCAGGAACTGATGTGAATTGTGGAGATGTTGAAGGTAGTATAAATGCCGGAATCAATGTTGTATGTGCCGATGTGGGAGGCAAAGAGGTTATTTACAACGGTGAAGTTGAAGGTGAAATCAGTATAGAATAATAACAAGGAAGGAATGAAAAGCATGTTAAGACCTTATATTATATGCCATATGCTTATGTCCATAGACGGAAAAGTTACCGGTGATTTTTTGTATGAAGACTCTTTGTGGGATGCTACCGAAGAATATTATAGAATTCATAGGGAATTTAGAGCGGATGCTTTTGCATGCGGTAGTGTAACCATGGAAGGCAGCTTTACAAAAGGTTATGTACCGGATTTATCAGCATTTGAAAATGCTTCAATTCCGAGAGAAGACTATATTGCGGATGAGGAAGCCACTTTCTTTGCAGTATCTTTTGACAGAACCGGAAGAGTGGGATGGAAGCAGGCCCGCATTAAGGATGATGATCCGGGATATGATAACGCACATGTTATTGAAGTGTTGTGTGAAAAGGTTTCAGATGGGTATCTTGCATATTTAAGAAGTATAGGAGTGTCCTATATTTTTGCAGGAACGGATGAGATGAATATTACAATGGCAACGGAAAAGCTCTATCAGTTATTTGGTATTAAGAAGCTATTGTTAGAAGGTGGAAGTATCATTAACGGAGCATTCCAAAGAGAAGGTCTTGTTGATTCTATCAGTATTGTACAAGTACCTGTGATAGCAGGAGCTGATGGAAAGCCTTTATTCTATGATAGTAATATGGAACAGTATCAAATGTTAGAGGCAGAAGGCTTGGAGAATGGAGTGAATTGGTTACGTTATGTAAAAGGTTGACATAACATCACAAGTGCTACGTAACCTGTTTTGAACGAACAGAAAGTGCTGGGATTAATTATCGACAGGAGGAACTAACGTGCATTTTGTAGATGCAAAGGGAATACTATCCGCACAGAACGGAATGAATCTATACAGAGGCTGTACCCATGGTTGTATCTATTGTGACAGCAGAAGTAAGTGTTATGGGTTTAACTACGACTTTGAAGATATTGAAGTAAAACAAAATGCCCCTGAGTTATTGGAAAGAGCATTACGTTCCAAGAGAAAGAAGTGCATGATTGGAACAGGCTCTATGTGTGATCCATATATGCATTGTGAAGATAGACTTATGTTAACTAGAAAGTGTCTTGAATTAATTGATAAATATGAGTTTGGTCTTGCAATTCAGACGAAGTCCAATAGGATTTTGCGTGATTTAGATTTGTTAAAGAGTATCAATGAAAAGGCAAAGTGTGTTGTTCAGATGACACTTACTACATATGATGAAGAATTATGTAAACTCATAGAGCCTCATGTGTGTACTACCAAAGAAAGGGTAGAGGCTTTAAAAGTATTTCGGGATAACGGAATTCCTACTGTGGTATGGTTATCACCTATCTTACCTTTTATCAATGATACCGTAGAGAACATAGAGGGAATTTTGAATTACTGTATAGAAGCCAAAGTACATGGAATTATTTGTTTTGGAATGGGACTTACATTGAGGGAAGGTGACAGAGAATACTATTATGCTGCATTAGACAGACATTTCCCAGGATTAAAGGCGAAATACCAAAAGAAATACGGACATTCCTATGAACTTCCCAGTGAGAGAAATGATGAATTGATGAAACTGTTTCGTGAGACATGTCACAAGCATGGAATTTTATGCGAGGTAGATGAGTGCTTTGGGTATTTGCATGAATTTCCGGAGAAGTATGAGCAGATGAGTTTGTTTTAGTTTACATAAAGTTGCGTTTTGGCATTTTATAGCAATGTTGTTAGTATATGCGAGCAACTTGTGGGGTCTCACAAGCAGATATTTAGAGATAAGACCCCCCAATGCAATGAAAAACAATGAATTTAATGAATTTTTAAGCCCGAGAGGGTATTATAAGACTAGAAAAGCATCTGAGACCCCGTAATTAAAAAAAACGGGGGTCTCAGATGCTTTATTTCTTAGATAGACCCTGAAGTTGCTTGAACTACAAATGCATCACATATCGCTGCATCACGTATCACTGCATCACATATCACTGCATCGCAAGCCACTGCATCGTAAGCCGACGCAAGCCACTTTATTAATCTTCAATCAATCTAAGGCCGGCAGTATCTGTAACCGGAAGAGAGAAGACAACGGACTTTGCCTTACTGTCAAGGCCCGCATCACGCATAATTGCCTGCATAATGGCATTTTTTTGCTCTGTTTTAGTTACGATATAGATGATTTCCTTTTCAGTTGCAATGGAAACACCTAAGAATTTTTCCGCTTCAGCAACACCGGTACCTTTGGCGTGGATGACAGTTCCTCCGTATGCTCCGGCAGCTCTTGCTGCATTCATTATTAAATCTGTATGTCCATGTTCCGCAATAACAACGATTAATTCACGGGTTGTTTCCTTCAAGGTTGATTCCTCCTCTTTTTTATATTCATCAGTTTCAAGTAAATACTGTAATGCTTTTTTTCCGCCGATACTGCTTAAAGGGGTAATAAAAGCAATACCGCCGCCCGGTGCGTCAATTTTTAATTTCTTTTGAAGTTCACTTTTGATAGTGCTCCAAGAGTTTTCATCTATAACGGAATAAGCAACGGCCTTTTCGTTGGATTCAAGTCCCAGATAATCAAGGACATCATTAGCAACAGTACCAAATCCCAAAGTTACGAACATAACGTGAAGATTGTTATCCTGGTACAGTTCCACATATTTGTTTGCCACCTTTCGGTCGACAATTGTTGTCATTAAATATATATTTCCCATATAACACCTTTCTACAGTTCAATAATTTCCATATCTCCGTAAGAGCTAAGGGAAGCAACAGGAGTTTGTGCAACCACTTGTTTGTGAAGACTTCTTTCTTTGAGTGTAAATATTAATCCCATAATCTGGATGGTAATAAGTGGAGTCATGGCAACCATGGCTACAATTCCGAATGCATCCGTAATAATGTTACCGCCTAATGCTTCACAGGCACCCATGGCAAACGGTAACAGGAAAGTTGCGGTCATAGGACCGGAAGCAACTCCACCGGAGTCAAAGGCGATAGCAGTAAATATTTTTGGAACAAAAAAAGTTAACACTAAGGCAATCACATATCCGGGAAGTAAGAACCAAAGGATGGATATACCTGTTAATACTCGAATCATTGCAAGACCAACGGATGCAGATACACCAATGGATAAACTTAAACGCATTGCCTTGGAAGAAATTGCACCCGAAGTGATTTCTTCCACCTGTTTGGTTAATACGAAAACGGCAGGTTCTGCAAGTACGATGAAATAACCGATAATCATACCAATGGGAATAATAATCCAAGCATATGATAGTCCGGCAATGGTCTGTCCAAGGAAATTACCGGCAGGCATAAATCCTATGTTTACTCCTGTTAAAAACAGTACAAGACCAATATAGGTATATACTAAACCAATTCCAATCTTAATTAAGGTTTTCTTATTGATATCTCTAGCTATCAATTGAAAGATTCCAAAGAAGAATACGATTGGAAGTAAGGATACGGCAATTTCTTCTATGTATGTTGGAAAACCAACTGCAAACAATTTCCATAAGTCAACTGTATTATCAATAATCGGAATGGCTTCAGAAACCTGCTCGGCTGAATCCGGTTTGAAGATTAATCCTAAAATCAAAACGGAAAGAATGGGGCCGATGGAACACATGGATACCAGACCGAAACTATCATCCTCTGCACGCTCGTCGCTTCGGATAGCAGCAATACCGATACCAAAAGACATAATAAACGGTACGGTCATAGGTCCTGTTGTAACGCCGCCTGAGTCAAATGCCACTGCAAGAAAATCACCGGGTACAAAAGCTGCAAGTCCAAAAGCCATCACATAGAAAAATACCAATAAATATGCTAACGGAATCTTAAATAGCATACGTAAGATTGCAAGTACTAAGAAAATAGCAACGCCCAGGGCAACTGCCATAATAAGGACTATATTTGGAATAGAAGGTACCTGCTCGGCTAATACCTGTAAATCGGGTTCGGATATTGTTATGACAAATCCCATGATAAAACTGATTAAGACGATAATCATAAGTTTTTTGGATTTTGTCATAATGGAACCGACACGTTCACCGATAGGATTCATGGATAATTCCACGCCTACGTTAAATAGTATCATGCCTACGGTTAAGAGAACTGCTCCGATTAAGAAAGTCATTAAGATGCTGGGTGGAATTGGTGCGATGCTAAAACATAACAGCAGTACAATTGCCAATATCGGAAAGACTGCTTTTAAGGTTTCAAATAGTTTTTCTTTGAATTTTGAGTGAATAAATTGCAATGTTATCAAACGCCTTTCTACCTATTAAAAATGTCACGGCTCTAGTATATCATAAAGGAGAGGAAAATTCTATTTTTTTTATGGTATTTATTTCTAGCGCAAAGAATGTTATAATTTCAATTGTGTATTTAATGAAAAAAATGATATGAGGAATGATAAAGATGAATGTTATTAAGAGATTTTTTGAGCCGATAGATATGACACAGGGAACACCGTGGAAGGGAATTGTTATGTTTTCCATTCCTTTGCTTGTGGGGAATATTGCGCAACAGTTATATAACACAGTGGATAGTATTGTTGTAGGACATTACGAAGGAGATAATGCACTGGCTGCGGTAGGAAGTGCAGGACCATTGTTAAATCTGTTATTAGTATTGTTTGTTGGTATTTCAGCAGGTGTAGGAATTATGGTATCCCAGTATTTTGGGGCAAGGTCAAGAGAAGATTTATCCAAAACCATTGGAACATGTATTACATTATCTGTTTTGGTAAGCCTTTTTATCATGGTGGTAACCCCGCCTTTAATACGCCCGTTGCTAAAACTTTTAGATACGCCGGAATCCCTTTTGGATGATGCTACATACTACTTAATCATTCTTATGGTGGGAATTGCCGGAATGGCTTTCTATAATATTTTAAGCGGTATTTTAAGGGGAATGGGAGATTCGTTCTCAACCCTGGTATATTTATTAGTTGCTACGGTATTAAATATTATATTAGATCTTTTGTTTGTGGCAGTTTTTGGAATGGGAGTTATGGGTGTTGCATTGGCAACAGCAATTGCCCAGGCAGTATCTGCCGTTATGTGTCTTTTTAAATTAATGAAGATGAAAGAAGTCTTTGACTTGGGAAAAGAGCAGCTTAAGATGTCAAAAAAGCACGTGGGACAGATCGTACGATTGGGCTTACCGTCAGGTTTGACACAGGCAATTTTTTCTTCTGCCATGATTATTGTACAATCATTAACCAACAGCTTCGGAGAACAGTTTATTGCAGCCAATGTCATTGTAATGCGTGTGGATGGCTTTGCTATGATGCCGAACTTCTCTTTTGGTATGGCTATGACCACATTCGCAGGACAGAATATTGGTGCCAAGCAGTATGACAGGGTAACCAAAGGGGCAAAACAGGGAACACTCATTGCAGTGACATGTTCTGCAGTTATTACGGGAATAATTTTACTCTTTGGTAAGTTCTTAATGGGTATTTTTACAGATACGGGTGCATTGGTTGACAAGAGTTATAATATGATGTGTATTTTAGCAGTCGGATATATTGCCATGGCAGTCACACAAAGTCTGTCCGGTGTTATGAGAGGTGCGGGAGATACGGTCACACCCATGTGGATTTCTTTATGTACCACAGTATTAATCCGTGTGCCGGTGGCTTATGGTATTTCATGGCTTACAAAAACCCCTGAATTACCTACGGGACGTGATGAGTGTATTCAGATATCACTGTTGGTTTCATGGGTGCTTGGAGCAGTTATTACATCGGTATTTTATAAAATCGGAAAATGGAAAAAGAAAGCCGTATCTGAGTAATATAGTTGGAGAAAAAGAATGAAAACTAAGATAGCTGTGTTGTCAAATGTGAATATGAACTTTATGTTGCGTATGCTCAAAGATGAATTTGATGTGTATGAGACAGAAGGGTATGGAAATGAGTTGGGAGTTTTATTAAATCCGGGCTCAACTTATCATGAATTTGATGCAAAATTCACTTTTTTCATCATGGATTTAATGGAAGTGTTGGAACATGATTTGACAGATTACGGAATAGATTCCAATCCACACATAAAACGTTGGTTTTCACTTTTTGAAAGTGGTATAGATGCTAATAAGCTTTATTATGTTTCGGATGCCTGTTTGTGGGGTATGGAAACAGAAGCTTTATTTGATTCACAAAGAAAGCTTGCATTAGAATATGCATGGACTAAAAGTTTAAGTCAAATCTGTGAAAAACACTCTAATGTGCGTATTTTTCCTTACCGTAAATTGATTGAAAAACTGGGTGAAGATAACAGTTTTTCACTGAAGATGTGGTATATGGGTAAGATTCTCCATACCAATGAGGCTCAGGGAAAGATAGCCGGAGCAATTAAGAATACGGTAAATTTATATACAAGAACACCGAAAAAGGTATTACTTCTTGACTTGGATAATACTCTTTGGGGAGGAATTGCGGGAGAGCATGACAAAACGCCGGTTGTATTATCGGATGATCACACGGGATTGGCATATAAGAATCTGCAGCGTGTTATCAAACAGATGCAGGAAAACGGAGTTGTTCTGGGGATTGTTTCTAAGAATAACGAGGCAGATGCAATGGCGATTATTGACGGTCATTCCCATATGGTGCTTCGAAGCGAGTGTTTCGCGGTAAAGCGTATTAACTGGAATAATAAACATGAAAATATAATTGAAATTGCCAATGAGTTAAATTTGGGTCTTGATTCTTTTGTATTTTTTGATGATAACCCAACAGAACGGGAATTGGTAAAACAGATGTTACCTCAGGTTATGGTTCCTGATTTTCCTAAAAGACCGGAAGAGTTGGCTGGAGTTATGTTAGGAATTTATCACGAGTATTTTGAAAAAGCCGTACTTACTAAGGAAGATTTGGCAAAGACGAAGCAGTATGCCGAGAATGCAAAACGTGTTTTGATGCAGGAAAGTGTTTCTGATTTTAATGAATATTTAAAACAATTAGAAATCGTTGTGAAACCTGTAGATGCGGCGGCTAATGCGGAACGGTTAGTTCAACTCGTGAATAAGACCAATCAGTTTAATCTTACAACCAAGCGTTATGAAGAAGCTGAAATGCTTCAGGTATTGAAGGATAAGAATAAGCTGGTATATCTGTATCAGGTGAAGGACTGCTTTGGGGATTACGGGATTGTCAGTGCGGTTATTGTGGATGTCAGCACACAGATTCCGGTTATGGAAGAGTTTGTAATGAGCTGTAGAGTTATGGGAAAAAGAATTGAGAATGCTATAGTGGAGGATGTGGAAAAGCATCTTTACAAAAAAGGGTATTCTAAGCTTAAGACCATGTATCTAAAGACGGAAAAAAACAAACCGGTGGAAAATCTGTTTGAAAGTTTGGGATATACTGTAACATTTAAAGATGGTGAAAATAAGAAAGAGTATGAAATTGATTTGAGTCATTGTCCGAACAGAGATTACTGTGTTAAAATGGATACAAATGTACAATAAAGGAGTTTTCGTTTATGAAAGAAAAGATTCTTGCATTAATTACAGAAGTATTAAAAGTGCCGGAAGGAACCATTACGGAGGAAACACAGATTAGTGAAGTAGAAGCGTGGGATTCACTTATGCATGTCATGATTATCGGCGAATTAGAGGATAGATTGGGAATCTCTTTTTCGGTAGACGAAGCACTTGAATTAGCAAATGTAAAACAGATTATTGAAAAGGCAGAGCAGTAATCCGGGAGGCGTTTATGTTAATCAGACGGGCAGTTAAAAAAGACGCAGACGGAATCAATCATTTATTACATCAGGTGTTGATGGTTCATCATAACGGAAGACCGGATTTATTTAAGGCAGGAACCAAGAAGTATACGGATGAGGAATTGTTATCTTTGATTCAAGATGATGAGAAACCAATTTTTGTATGTGTGGATGATTCAGACAGGGTACTTGGATACGCATTTTGTGTTTTTGTGCAACATGTGAATAACAATATTCTTACGGATATTAAAACATTATATATCGATGATTTGTGTGTGGATGAAACCATGCGCGGTAAGCATATAGGTAAACAACTGTATGAATATGTGGTAGATTTTGCCAAAGATAGTGCGTGCTACAATATTACACTAAATGTATGGGCATTAAACGATAGTGCAAAAAAGTTTTATGAATCATGTGGACTTATCCCTCAAAAGATTGGGATGGAAAAGATATTACTATAAGGAGGATTTATTTAAATGAAGAAAAGCGTAAGCGATATCATTGCTATGATTAAAGAGCAGGATATCAAAATGGTAGACTTTAAGATGGTGGATATTAACGGGCAATATCGTCACGTTACCATTCCGGCTCAGAATTTTTCAGAAGAAACCATGAAAAACGGTATTGGTTTTGATGCATCCAATTATGGTTATGCCGTGGTGGAAAAAAGTGATATGGTATTTATTCCGGATCCGGATACTGCCTGCATTGACCCTTTCTGTGAAATTCCTACTTTATCTATGACAGGTAATGCCATGATTATCGGCAAAGAAGAAAACCGTCCGTTACCTCAGTATCCGAGAAATATTGTTCTTGCAGCAGAACAGTATATGAAGGATACCGGAATCGCAGATACTATGTTAATTCTTCCGGAATTTGAGTTTTATCTTTTTGACCAGGTTGGCTGGGAAGTAGCACCAAACTCTATCGGAATGGGAATCGATGTGAATCAGGCTCACTGGAACGGCAATGTAGAGGGAAGAGGCTGTGTTATTCCCAAACAAAAAGCATATCATGTAGCAAAGCCTTATGATGCAAGTTATGAGTGCCGTAGTGAGATGTGTATGTTGATGGAAGAAATGGGAATTCCCATTAAGTATCATCATCCTGAAGTGGGTGCGGCAGGACAGTTTGAAATAGAACCGCAGCTTGGTCAGATGTCTAAAATGGCTGATGCAAGTATGATGATTAAATATATTATCCATAATACTGCCATGAAGTACGGAAAAACAGCAACCTTTATGCCAAAGCCTGTTTATGGTGAGGCAGGTAGCGGAATGCATGTACATATGCTGTTATTAAAAGACGGAGAGCCGGTATTCTCAGATGATAACGGTTACTCTAACTTAAGTGAAACAGCCCATTATTTCATGGGTGGCTTATTAAAGCATATTGCTTCCCTGTGTGCTATTACAAATCCAAGCACCAACTCCTTTAAACGACTTGTGCCGGGATTTGAAGCACCGGTTACGGTAGGATATGCTACTTCTAACAGAAGTGCGGTTATCCGTATCCCTGCTTATGCTAAGAGTCCAAAACTCAGACGTTTTGAGCTTAGAAATCCGGATGCAACATGTAATCCGTATTTCTGCTACGCCGCAATTCTTATGGCAGGTCTTGACGGTATTAAGAATAAGATTGATCCTCATGCAAACGGCTGGGGTCCTTATGATGTGAACCTTTATAATTTACCGGAGGAAGAAAAGGCAAAATTAAAAGGTTTGCCCACCTCTCTTGAAGCTGCACTGGATGCTTTGGAAGCTGACAACGATTACCTGACAGCAGGAGGAGTATTCCCGAAAGAGCTTCTTAATAACTTTATTGCCACAAAGAGAGCAGAATGCAGACAGATGGCTGCAATTCCTCATCCGGCAGAATTTGAACGTTATTATAATTTATAAGTAAAATTTTTGACAGGGTCCGTACTTTTTTACGGACTCTGTTTTTTCTTTTTTATCATTTTTCTACGGCGAATTTGCAGTTTAGCCAACAAACTGCGCAAGCGGTTGCGAAATATGTGTAAATTGTGCGATGGTTTACAGTTGAAACAAAAAATACCACTCCTTATAATGAATAAGCACGACAAATGAGAGATAAAGGCAAGGCACAGCATTTTCTCAAATTTGCTGTAGAAAAAGTATGAGAAGACGGAGGGTATTATGGAGCAGGTTAGCATGTTGGCTAAGAACGATAACAAAAGAATGTTTAGAATACTGGAGGAGTTGCTGAATAATGATAAAGAGTTTCAAATCATGATTACAGTGCCCTCAAAGGAGAAAGAAGATAAAGAGGTTATTGTGGAGCCAAACATAATGATTAAGGCAGAGCACGATTTGGAAAAAGATGTAACGGACATGATTCATGAAATCGGTGTTCCTGCACATATCAAGGGGTATCAGTATTTGAGGGAAGCAATTATGATGTCAGTGGAGGATATTGATATGTTAAATTCCATTACAAAAATTTTGTATCCCACCATTGCTAAGAAATTTCAGACTACATCCAGCAGAGTGGAAAGAGCAATCCGACATGCAATCGAAGTGGCTTGGAGCAGGGGAAGAATGGAAACATTGGATGCTTTGTTCGGATACACGATAAATACGGGAAAGGGAAAACCTACCAATTCCGAATTTATAGCTCTTATTGCTGATAAGATAAGGCTTTCTTATCGAAAATAAATGTCAAACTATGAAAAATAATCTTTAATTACCAAAGCGATTATAGTATAATAAGTAAAAATACTAAAGCTTGGAAATGGAGATTGCTATGAAGAATATTTTGTATATTGCCTCAGAGGGAGTACCATTTATTAAGACAGGCGGCTTAGCCGATGTTGTGGGTTCATTACCTAAATGTATTGATTCACGCTATTTTGATGTAAGAGTAATTATTCCCAAATATGGCTGCATGAAGCAGAATATGAAGGATTTGTTACAGTATAAATTTAATTTCTACATGGACTTTAACTGGAAGAGCGAATATGTAGGAATTTTTGAAGCAGTTGTAGACGGAGTAACTTATTATTTTATTGATAGTGAGTATTACTTCAGCGGTCCTTCACCGTATTGCGGCGATCCGCTCTTTGAAATTGAGAAGTATTCTTATTTTTCAAAAGCAGCATTGTCAGCACTTCCCCAAATTGGATTCAGACCTGACATTATTCATTGCCATGACTGGCAGACAGGTCTTGTGCCGGTCTATTTAAAGGAACGTTTTGCTGATAATGATTTCTATCGCGGAATCAAAACAGTTATGACAATTCATAACCTGAAATTCCAGGGAATCTGGGGAATCGATGATGTAAGAGATATTACAGGGTTATCAGATTATTATTTTACCGCTGATAAACTGGAATTATATGACAATGCCAATTTGTTAAAGGGCGGCTTGGTATATGCAGATGCTATCACGACAGTAAGTGATACCTATGCAAAGGAAATCAGAACGGAGTTTTACGGAGAACGTCTTGACGGTTTACTGAATGCAAGACAGAATGATTTAAGAGGTATTGTAAACGGAATTGATTATGATGTATACAATCCGGCAACCGATTCTGAGATTAAACATCCTTATGATGCCATTACCTTTAGAAAAGAAAAAATTAAAAATAAACGTGCGCTTCAAAAAGAACTCGGTCTTGAGCAGAATGATAAGAAGTTTATGATAGGTCTTATCTCAAGACTGACTGACCAAAAAGGTCTTGATTTGATTGCATACGTTATGGATGAACTGTGTCAGGACGATATTCAGTTTGTGGTTCTTGGTACAGGTGAAGAAAAATATGAAAATATGTTCCGTCACTTTGACTGGAAATATCATGGAAAGGTTTCTGCGAATATTTATTATTCAGAAGGTTTATCACACAGAATTTATGCAGGCTGTGACGCGTTTTTAATGCCGTCCTTATTTGAGCCTTGCGGATTAAGTCAGTTGATGTCCCTTCGTTACGGAACTATCCCGATTGTCAGAGAAACAGGCGGATTAAAAGATACAGTAGAACCGTATAACGAATATGAAAGCAAAGGAACAGGCTTTAGCTTTACGAATTATAATGCACATGAAATGTTAGGCACTATCCGTTATGCAGAACATGTATACTACAATAAGAAGAGAGAATGGAATAAGCTTATAGACCGTGCAATGGCGGCTGATTTTTCATGGAATGCATCCGCACTTAAATATCAGGAAATGTACGATTGGCTTATTGGCTAAAAATAAAGTTTTAAGCGGAATCTTCGGATTCCGCTTAATTTATGATATGGGACAGGGAGATACGATATGGCTTTTGACGGAATTACAATAGCAAATATTACATCAGAACTTAATAAGAATCTTGTAGGATGCAGGATTTATAAAATAGCCCAACCGGAACAGGATGAACTGATTTTAACCATAAAGGGAAACAGTACCCAGTGCCGCCTTCTTTTATCTGCGGACGCATCATTACCACTGGTGTATCTTACGGATGTAAATAAACCAAGCCCTTTAAATGCACCTAATTTTTGTATGTTGTTAAGAAAACATATTCAAAATGCCAGAATTATTTCTGTGACCCAGCCTGCATTTGAGAGAATCATCCGCATAGAGTTAGAGCACTTAAATGAAATGGGGGACTTATGCCGTAAATACTTGATTGTTGAAATTATGGGTAAGCATTCCAATATTATTTTTTGTGATGAAAAAGGAATGATTATCGACAGTATTAAGCATATTTCCGGAATGGTAAGTTCCGTTAGGGAAGTGTTGCCGGGAAGAGAATATTTTGTTCCCAATACCTGCGATAAATCCAATCCCCTTACGTGTGATGAGACATGCTTTAAACAGAGCTTAAGTACAAAGAGTGTAAGTATAGCTAAGGCAATTTATACCTCTTTTAACGGCATTTCACCGTTGATTGCCCAGGAGTTATGTTACAGAGCTGGTGTTGACGGGGATTATTCCGTAGCTTCTTTGGAAGAAAACTCCTATCAAAGGCTTTGGGAAGAATTTGCTGCATTGATGGGACAAATAGCAAAAGAAGAATTTGAGCCGTCCATATATTATAAAGAAGAAGAGCCTGTAGAATATGCCAGTGTACCCCTTACGGTTTATGATATGCACGAAAAAAAGGACTATGAGTCGGTATCATTGCTTTTACAGGATTATTATGCAAAAAAGAGTGTGGTAACAAGAATCCGTCAAAGAAGTGTGGATTTAAGAAAAATAGTTGCTACGGCATTAGAAAGAAACGTAAAAAAATACGATTTGCAGCTAAAACAGTTAGAAGACAGTAAAAAGCGTGAAAAGTATAAGCTTTACGGTGAGTTATTAAATGCATACGGTTACCAGTTACCTACGGGTGAAAAGAAGGTATCCGTTCTTAATTATTATACCAATGAGATGACGGAAATTCCGCTAGAAGAAGAACTTTCACCTCTTGAAAATGCCAAAAAGTATTTTGATAAATACAGTAAATTAAAAAGAACGGCCACAGCCCTTGAAGCATTAACAAGTCAGACCAAGGAAGAAATAGAACATTTGGAATCTGTCCAGGCGGCACTTGATATTGCTTTAAAAGAAGAAGATTTGGTTCAGATTAAAGAGGAACTGATTGAAACCGGCTACATTAAGCGAAAAGGCGTTAAGAAAAAAGAAAAGATTACAAGTAAGCCATTCTGTTATATAAGCTCTGACGGATATAAAATCTATGTGGGTAAAAATAACTATCAGAATGACGAATTAACATTTAACTTTGCAACGGGAAATGACTGGTGGTTCCATGCAAAAGGAATGCCGGGCTCACATGTTATCGTTAAATGTCAGGAGGAAGAAATGCCTGACAGGACTTTTGAAGAAGCGGCAAAGCTTGCAGCTTATTATTCAAAGGGGCGCGGTCAGGACAAAATCGAGATTGATTATACAAGAAAAAAGAACGTGAAAAAGCCCGGAGGAGCAAAGCCCGGATTCGTCGTATATTATACTAATTATTCTATGATGATTGATTCTGATATCCGTGGAATTAAAGAGGGATAACTTGACGTTAATAGTGAATTGAAGTATAATGCTATAGGGTATGCGAATCGCTTAGGGCGGTTTTTGAATGCAAATGAATGTAGGGGTGACATGCTAGTTTATTGTTACCGGAATGGAGTAATCGATGATTAAAAGTATGACCGGATTTGGACGCTGTGAGGTTGTATCCGGAAACAGAAAATTTACGGTAGAAATGAAAGCGGTAAATCACCGCTACTTAGATGTAAACATTAAGATGCCAAAGAAGCTTAACTTCTTTGAATCCGCAATCAGAGCATCTATGAAAGATTATGTTCAAAGAGGTAAGGTTGATGTATTTATCTCTTATGAAGATACATCTGAGAATAATGTATGTGTTAAATATAACCGTGATATTGCACAGGAATATTTAAACTATATGAAGTCAATGGAAGAGGAATTTGAGATTCCAAATGACGTAAGAGTGTCTACACTTGCCAGATTTCCTGAAGTATTTACTATGGAAGAACAGGTGGTGGATGAGGAAGAACTTTGGAAAGAGTTAGAAAGTGCCGTTATCGGTGCTGCCAAGGGACTTGCAGAAACAAGAACCAAGGAAGGCGAAAACTTAAAGAACGACTTAATTGCAAAGTTAGACGGTATGCTTGTACATGTGGCATATATCGAAAAGCGTTCACCTGAAATTGTAATTGAGTATCGTAAGAAGTTAGAGGATAAGGTAAGAGAGCTTCTTTCAGAAAATACAGTGGATGAAGGAAGACTTCTTACAGAAGTTACTATTTTTGCAGACAGGATTTGTGTAGATGAAGAGGTGGTTCGTTTAAAGAGTCATATTGAATCTACGAAAAAGAATCTTATGGATGGAGGAAGCATCGGACGTAAGCTTGACTTTATTGCTCAGGAAATGAACCGTGAAGCCAATACCATTCTGTCAAAAGCAAACAATTTGGATGTTTCCAATTGTGCGATAGAATTAAAAACCGAAATCGAAAAGGTAAGGGAGCAAATTCAGAACATTGAATAAATTAATACACATTGGTTTTGGTAACATGGTAAATACAGCAAAAATCATAGCAATTGTAAGTCCGGATTCGGCGCCCATTAAGCGTCTGGTACAGTCCGCTAAAGAAAGCGGCAAGGTAATTGATGCGTCACAGGGAAGAAAGACGAAAGCGGTTCTTATTATGGAAGATAATCAGGTGGTTTTATCTGCATTACTTCCGGAAACGATTGCAGGAAGGGCACAGGCAGAACGTGATGAACAAAGCGAAGCATAAAGGAATATTGTTAGTGATTTCCGGTTTTTCCGGAGCCGGCAAAGGAACCTTAGTGAAAAAGCTGATTAGCGAATATGACAATTATGCGTTGTCCATTTCCATGACTACCAGAAATCCCAGAGTGGGAGAGGAACACGGAAGAGAATATTTCTTTGCCACAAAAGAAGAATTTGAGCATAAAATTACTGAGGATGGTTTCATTGAGCATGCATGTTATTGCGGCAACTATTACGGAACACCCAAGGATTATGTAGAATCCATGTTAGCTGCTGGAAAAGATGTTATTTTGGAAATTGAAATCCAGGGTGCCATGAAGGTAAAGGAACAGTACCCGCAAGCATTGCTTTTGTTTGTAGTTCCACCAAGTGCGGAGGAATTAAAAAGACGTCTTATAGGACGCGGCACAGAAACAGAAGAAGTGATTGATGCCAGATTAAAACGTGCCTATGAGGAATCCCAGGGAATCGAGCAATATGATTATTTAGTCATTAACGATGATTTAGACCGTTGTGTGAATGAGCTTCATAACATTGTGCTTTCAGAGCATAACAGACCTGACAGGAATGAAGCATTTATAGAAAAGATTCGGGAAGAACTGAAAAGTTTTTCTTTTGAAAAATAGAAAGATTATAGAAAAGTGAGGAAGATAAAATGATTCATCCATCTTACACAGAAATTATGAAAGAAGTTAACTGTGATGTAGTACCGGGAGAACAGCCTGTAGTAAACAGCCGTTATTCTATTGTTATGGCTACTTCTAAAAGAGCAAGACAGATTATAGACGGTAATGATTCTTATATTGATGATAAATCTAAAAAACCATTGTCTGCAGCTGTTCAGGAGTTATACGAAGGAAAGATTAAGATTATTAACGAAGAAGAACAGGAATAATCATGCAAACAAAAGAGGAAATGCTTTCGTTTCCTCTTTTCTCTATATAACCCGGAAAGGGAAGTATTTATGAAAATATTATTTGTATCGCTTGGATGTGACAAGAATCTTGTGGACACAGAAGTGATGCTTGGCATGCTTGAGAAGAAAGGTTATTCTTTTACTGATGATGAAACTCAGGCTCAGATAGCGATTGTGAATACCTGCTGTTTCATTAATGATGCCAAGGAAGAGAGCATTAATACGCTGTTGGAACTTGCCCAGCTAAAAAATGACGGCAACCTTAAAGTGTTAATTGCAGCCGGATGTCTTGCACAACGCTATCAGGAAGAAATTCAAGAAGAGATTCCTGAGGTTGATGCAATTATCGGAACACTTGCCATCGATTCTGTTACGGATGCTTTGGAAAATGTATTAAAAAATGCACCTTGCAACTATTTTAAAGATATTAACAGCGTACCGGTTACAAGCAGTGAGCGTGTGGTGACCACCGGTGGTCATTTTGCTTATTTAAAGATTGCGGAAGGATGCAATAAAAGATGCACCTATTGTATTATTCCTAAGGTAAGAGGAAGTTTCCGTTCCGTTCCGATGGAAGAACTGGTACATCAGGCCGAGGCTCTTGCGCAAAAAGGTGTAAGGGAATTGATTTTAGTGGCGCAGGAAACAACCTTATACGGTGTTGATTTATATGGTGAAAAATGTTTGCCTAAGCTTTTGAAAAAGTTATGCGAAATACCGGATTTGTATTGGATTCGTATTTTATATTGTTATCCTGAAGAAGTGACGGATGAGTTAATACAGGTAATAAAGGAAGAAGATAAGATTTGCAATTATCTGGATATACCGATTCAACATGCATCCGACCCTGTCTTAAAGAAAATGGGAAGAAGAACCAATCAGGAACAGTTACGGGAAAGAATTCAGTATATGCGTAATGAAATTCCGGATATTTGCCTTAGAACAACATTGATTACCGGTTTCCCGGGCGAGACTCAACAGGATTTTGAAGAGATGTACCGCTTTGTGGATGAAATGGAATTTGACAGGCTTGGTGTTTTTACTTATTCTCCCGAAGAGGATACGCCGGCGGCACTGTTTGAAGACCAGATTGATGAAGAAGTAAAAAAAGACCGCATGTACGAACTTATGGAACTGCAACAGGAAATTGCTTTTGAAAAGGCGGAAAACTCCAAAGGACAACGGGTTTTAGCTATGATTGAAGGCAAAGTTGCTGACGAGAATGTATATGTGGCAAGAACCTATAAGGATGCCCCTAATGTTGACGGATTTTTGTTTATTAATACGGGAAGAGAATTAATGAGCGGAGATTTTGTTAAGGTGGTTATTACAGGCTCATATGAGTACGATTTGATAGGAGAACTGGAAGATGAATTTAGCGAATAAATTAACTGTATTCAGAGTAATTATGATTTTGCCGTTTTGCTTTTTTATGTTATCGGATGTAGCGGGAGCGGCCAGCGACTGGATAGCACTTGCAATTTTTATTATTGCCAGTCTTACAGATCTTTTAGATGGTCAGATTGCAAGAAAGCGTAATCTGGTAACGAATTTTGGAAAATTTATGGATCCTTTGGCTGACAAACTGTTAGTGTGTACCGCTTTGATTCTGTTGGTTGAATTGGGAAGAATTCCGGCATGGATTGTAGTAATTATTATCGGACGAGAATTTGTTATTTCCGGTTTCCGTCTGATTGCTGCAGATAACGGAGTGGTTGTTGCTGCAAGCTACTGGGGCAAGTTTAAAACTGTGTTCCAGATGGTTATGGTCGGTATGATGATTGGAAATCTTCCTGTGCTTAGTCTGTTAACGGATATTGTGATGTATATTTCGCTTGTTCTTGCGATTGTGTCATTAGTAGACTATTTGATTAAGAACAAGGATGTTATGAAAGAGACAAAATAATCATGGTTGTTGAATTAATTTCGGTAGGTACTGAGATTTTATTAGGGAATATTGTAAATACAAATGCAGCATACCTTTCTAAACAGTGTGCTGACCTTGGTCTGTCCTGTTTTTATCAAAGCGTTGTCGGCGATAACGATGGACGTTTAAGTGAAGCAGTCCGTACAGGATTAAGCAGGGCTGATATTGTGATTTTTACAGGCGGACTTGGTCCTACGCAGGATGATTTGACAAAGGAAACTGTTGCCGAAGTAATGAATAAGCGCCTTATAATGGATGAAGACAGTAAAGACCATTTGATTGCCTATTTTGACAAGCGTGGAATCGAACTTACGGTAAATAACTGGAAACAGGCCATGGTGCCGGAAGGTTCTAAGGTTCTAATAAATGAAAACGGAACCGCACCGGGGATTATTATGGAAGATAATGGGAAAGTAGCTATTTTATTACCCGGACCTCCCAATGAACTGATTCCTATGTTTGAAAATCAGGTTAAGCCATATCTTTTGCAAAAAACAGATGGTGTTTTGCATTCGGTTACGGTAAAACTGTGTGGTATGGGAGAGAGTAAGGTTGAGACCATGATTGAAGATTTGATTAATCAACAGTCGAATCCAACCATTGCCACATATGCAAAAACAGGCGAGGTTCATATCAGAATCACTGCAAAAGAAGCAGATGCCAATAAAGCTAAGCAGTTGATAAAGCCTCTTTTAAAAGAAGTAAAAAAGCGTTTTGGAACACATGTGTATACCACGGATGAACAGGTAACCTTAGAACAGGCAGTAGTAGATTTACTTATGGATAAAGGTTTTACATTAACAACAGCAGAGTCCTGCACGGGCGGTATGATTGCTGCAAGACTTACAGATGTTCCGGGCGTATCAGAGATTTATAAAACAGGGTTTGTGACTTATGCCAACAAATCCAAAAAAAGAGAATTGGGCGTTAAGAAAAAAACATTAAAGGGACATGGGGCAGTAAGCCCTCAGGTTGCATTTGAAATGGCCAAAGGTGCTCTTGAAAAAACAAAAGCACAGGTGAGTCTTAGCGTAACGGGAATAGCAGGCCCCGGTGGCGGCAGTGATGAAAAGCCGGTGGGACTTGTCTATATCGGATGTAATGTGTGTGGGAAAATTGTGACTGAAAAGTACAATTTTAACGGAAACCGTGCCAAGGTGCGGGAAAGCACCGTGGTTGCCGCGCTTACATTGCTTCGAAAATGTGTAATGGAATTTAAGGATACAGAATAAGAATGAAAAAAAACAATAAACTTATAGCAGGATTTATCCTGACTACGGTTGCAATATTGATTGCCACTATTATTTTTTTCCTCCTCTTAATAACACCGGGTATCAAATCCGACGTTAAGAGACTGGGCAAAAAGCAAAGCCCGAAAGAGGAGTTTTCAGGGGAAGCAGAGCCGGAATATGAACGCCCTGGTGATGATGAGGTTGAAGAGTTTTTCGGTGACGATTTCTCGTGGGATGATTATTTTGACATAGAACCTGATGAAGAGGATGAATATTCTTGGGAATCTTTTGTGGGTCCCCAGTTTGGTGTACCTGCTGAACAGGATATATTACAGTCAGATAAAACGGTAGAGTATGATTTGAGTGTAAGTAATGATTATCTTACAGAGTTTGCGGAAAATATAAATGCAGAAACTTCCTATGAGATTAATTGGGATTTTATATCCTATGGTAGCGGTGACGGATATGTATCATGGGTTGCTTCCTACTATGAATTAAGCGGTGATATTCCCAATCTTGATAAGTTAAATGCCGAAATTTATGAGCGTTGTACTTATGTAGAGCAGTTGTATTTATATTATATGAATAATGATTCCGATGCGTATTACTATTCTTATGAAGGCAAGGGAACCAGTCAGGTAACCTACAATGATGAGAATTTTATCAGTATTCTGGTGCAGAATGAATGTACACTTAACGGCAGTACACTGATGGCACTGGATACCATTAACATTGATTTGGTGGAAGGAAGAATCTTGGATGATTCGGAGATTTTTCTTGCTGATCAGGGAATTGTACAAAGATTTGTGGAGCAGAATGAGCTTCAAAACGGCGATTCCAGACTGTTAACCATTATGAATGAAGAGGACGTACTGAAATATTTGACTTCAAGTAATACCTGTATTGTATTCTTCTCTGACAAGGGAATGGAAATCGGTTTTAGTTATATACACAATTATTTTGATGAAAATAAAAAAGAAATGACGGCCAGCGGTTATGTGACCATTACCTTAAATGATTATGAGAATTATCTTGTAAAAAAAGAATAAGAAAGTGAGGCAATACTTTTCATGGGTATTGCCTTTTTGTTGCAATTAAGAGAGAGTTTTGATAAAATAAAGTATCTGAAATTTCTGGGATTCCTTTCTAAGAGCATTTCGCTTAAGTTTCCTGAAAAATTAAGAAAAAACATATAGGAGGGATGCTTTTGAGGGTGCTTTAATGGACTTAAGGTGAGATATATTAGTATCTGTAATAAAAATAAAAAAAGCAATTGACAAACCCGAACAAATGTTTTAATATACAATCAGAACATTTGTTTGGAAGTATGATTTCAGATTGGAGATTAAACATGGAAAGAGAAGAAAAGTTAAAAGCGCTGGATGCGGCATTATCACAAATTGAAAGACAATACGGCAAGGGAGCGGTTATGAAGCTTGGTGACCCATCTGCCCAAATGAATGTTGAGACTATTCCCACAGGTTCTTTAAGCCTTGATATAGCATTAGGTCTTGGTGGTATTCCTAAGGGAAGAATTGTAGAGATTTACGGACCTGAATCCAGTGGTAAGACTACAGTTACATTGCATATGATAGCAGAAGTGCAGAAGAGAGGCGGTATTGCAGGTTTTATTGATGCAGAACATGCCCTTGACCCTGTTTATGCTAAGAACATAGGTGTTGATATTGATAATCTTTATATTTCACAGCCGGATAACGGAGAACAGGCATTAGAGATTACAGAGACCATGGTACGTTCAGGTGCCATTGATATTGTAGTTGTGGACTCTGTTGCTGCGTTGGTACCTAAGGCTGAAATCGACGGAGATATGGGTGATTCCCATGTGGGACTTCAGGCAAGACTTATGTCCCAGGCTTTGAGAAAACTTACTGCCATTATCAGTAAGTCTAATTGTACGGTTGTATTTATTAACCAGTTACGTGAAAAAGTAGGTATTATGTTTGGTAATCCGGAGACAACCACCGGTGGACGTGCACTTAAGTTCTATTCTTCCGTAAGACTGGATGTCCGTAGAATTGAATCCTTAAAACAGGGCGGAGAAGTAACGGGTAACCGTACCAGAGTTAAGGTTGTTAAGAATAAGATTGCACCTCCATTTAAAGAAGCGGAGTTTGATATTATGTTCGGTGAGGGAATTTCTGCAGTTGGAGATATTCTTGATTTGGCGGCTAATATTAATGTTATTAATAAGAGTGGAGCATGGTTTGCGTACGAGGGCAATAAGATTGGTCAGGGACGTGAAAATGCGAAGCAGTATCTGAAAGATAATCCGGCAGTATGTGCTGAAGTAGAAAGAAAAGTCAGAGAATTCTACGGATTACAGACAGACGGCGGCAATGAATCTAAAGCAGAGCCAAAGACTTCAAAAAAAGATAAGGAAGTATAGTATATGATAGTAACAGATATGGTTGAGGTTGCAAAAGCCAGATATCGTATTTCTATCGATAATGAAATCGCCTTTGTTTTATACAAAGGCGATTTAAGATTATTTGGGATAGAAACCGGAGCAGAATTATCCGGAGAAAAATATGATGAAATTATTCATCAGGTGTTACCCAAAAGAGCAAAGCTTCGGTTAATGAATCTTCTGCAGACAAGGGATTATACTGAAAAGCAGGCAAGGGAAAAATTAGCCCAAGGGCATTATCCGCCTGAAGCTATTGATGCGGCATTAGATTATGTCAAATCTTATGGATATATTAATGATGTTATTTATTGTAAGAAGTATCTTGAAGATAGAATTTTACATAAGAGTAAAAGGAAATTAAAACAGGAACTGGAACAAAAAGGTATCGGTAAGGATATTTTTGAGAGTTGTTATAAAGAAGTAGTGTCAGAGGGAAGAGTCATGGATGAGATGACTTCTGACCAGATTGAATGTGCCCAGATTGAACGATTATTATTAAAGAAAAAGTACGAATCTGAAAATGCGGATTATGATACGAAACAGAAGATGATGCAATTTCTTTTTCGTAAAGGTTATAGTGTTCAAAATATTCAAAAAGTAATGGGAGAATTTGATAGTTTTACTTGACATAACTTCTTATTAAGTTTAAAATTGAAGTGTTGTTAAAATGAACGTGGGATGTTATGCATCCGAGTTATAATCGGTTGATTATTGTTATTCGATTATAGATATTTGAACAATGATAATTTAATAAGGAGGTGCACCTGTACATGATGGAAATCATTATCGCAGTTGCAGCCACTCTTGTTATTACTGCACCGGTATCAGCTTTTATAGCTACTGCATATCGTAAGAAAGTAGTTGAAGGCAAAATCGGAAGCGCAGAAGAAAAAGCGAGAGAAATTATTGATGAAGCTTTGAAAACAGCTGAGACGAAGAAACGTGAAGGCTTACTCGAAATCAAGGAAGAGTCAATCCGTACAAAGAACGAACTTGATAAAGAAATCAAGGAACGTCGTGCAGAGGCTCAGAGATACGAGAGACGTGTTCAGCAGAAGGAAGAGAACATCGATAAGAAGGCAGAAGCAATTGAACGAAAAGAAGCAAGCTTACAGGCTAAAGAAGAAAATCTCAACAAACAAAAAGAAGAGATTGCAAAGCTTAATGAAGAACGAGTACAGGAACTGGAACGAATCTCTGGATTAACCTCCGAACAAGCAAAAGAATACTTATTGAAAATTGTTGAAGATGAAGTTAAACATGAAACAGCTGTTATGATTAAAGACCTCGAAGCAAAAGCAAAAGAGGAAGCTGATAAGAAGGCTAAGGAATTGGTAGTTACAGCAATTCAGAAATGTGCAGCAGATCATGTTTCAGAAACCACAATCTCTGTAGTACAGCTTCCAAGCGATGAGATGAAGGGTAGAATTATTGGTAGAGAGGGACGTAATATCAGAACTCTCGAGACCATGACAGGAGTTGATTTGATTATCGATGATACACCTGAAGCAGTTATCCTTTCAGGATTTGATCCTATTCGTCGTGAAGTTGCCAGAATTGCCTTAGAGAAGTTAATTTTAGACGGACGTATTCATCCGGCTAGAATTGAAGAAATGGTTGAAAAGGCACAACGTGAAGTAGAGACTATGATTAAGGAAGAAGGAGAAAATGCTACATTAGAAGTAGGTGTGCATGGAATCCATCCTGAATTAGTTCGTTTACTTGGTAAGATGAAATTTAGAACAAGCTATGGACAGAACGCATTGAAGCATTCTATTGAAGTAGCAATTATTTCAGGTCTTTTAGCCGCTGAAATGGGACTTGATGTAAGGGTTGCAAAGCGTGCCGGTTTATTACATGATATCGGTAAAGCTGTTGACCACGAAATGGAAGGTTCACATATTCAGTTAGGTGTTGAATTATGTAGAAAGTATAAGGAATCAGCAATCGTAATCAATGCAGTTGAATCACATCACGGCGATGTGGAAGCAACTTCATTAATTGCATGTATTGTGCAGGCTGCTGATACAATTTCTGCAGCAAGACCTGGAGCCAGAAGAGAAACACTGGAAACATATACAAGTAGATTGAAACAATTAGAAGATATAACCAACAATTTCAAAGGTGTAGATAAGTCTTTTGCTATTCAAGCAGGTAGAGAGATTCGTGTAATGGTAGTTCCGGAACAGATTACTGATGCGGACATGGTTCTTTTAGCTAGAGATATCTCTAAGAAGATTGAAGCTGAATTAGAATATCCGGGTCAGATTAAAGTTAATGTTATTCGTGAATCCAGAGTAATTGATTATGCAAAATAATGTAAAAAAAGCTTACAGTGATGTAAGCTTTTTTTTATTGTTCACAAAATAGCTTGTATTATTTTAGGGAGTTTGTATTTTTTTTGTTTATTGTAAAATGATGTTTCTGATATGGAATATAATTGATATAATAAAGGAGGCGGCATAGACACATTTTTTTTGAGGGGTTAAATATGATTAAAGTACTGATAGTAGATGATGAATACATTATGCGTCAAGGCTTAAAGTACATGATTGATTGGGAACAAGAGGGTTTTACAATTTGTGGTGAAGCAACGAATGGTAATGAAGCATTACGTATGATAGAGGAGCTTCAACCACACATTGTAATTAGCGATATTGTTATGCCTGTACTTGATGGGGTTGATTTTTCTGAGCTTGTTCATAAAATGTATCCGCGGATTCAGATTATTATTTTAAGCGGATATGATAAGTTTGATTATGTAAAAAGGACATTATTAAATGGTGTTGTTGACTATATATTAAAGCCTACATTAACAAGACAGGAATTAATTAATGTGTTACATAATGCCATGGACAGATTACCCGGCTATTTAATAAATGATTCAAATAAAACGGTAAGTCACGAGCATTTGTTGGAACGTTATTTGTTAGGTCTTGATAAAGAGCTTGATTATAGTCTTTTTTTAGACGTGTTTAATACTTCTCAATATAGGGTTTATTCTGTAAATATTAAAAAAGAAGGACGTAATGGAAAAGATATTTCAAGCGCTTTGTATAAAACCATTGAACGTTCCTTACAAGATGAGTGTCGTGTTAAGTATCAGTTATTAATGTTGCGTGAAGAACTTGTTTTTGTGCTCTTTTGTTATGAGGGAATCGATAATAAAAAACTGCTTACTTTTTTGCATGATTTAAATAATCGTTTACTTTTGATGTGTGACGATATATTTGGTGTGGTTTCAAATGCATTCTATGATTATCATGATTTATATGAGGTATACAGCAATCAGATTATTAAGAATGTAGATAAAGCGTTTTATTATGAAAGCGTGCATCTTTTAGAGTTGGATTGTACGCCACAGGTAAAAGAAACATTAACTTCCGCAAAATTTGACTTTTTTAAGTATAATCAGTTACTTGGTGCAAAGCAGTTTTCGGAAGCGTGTTCATTGCTAAATAGTTATAATGCACGTCAGCTGGAAGTGTATGCAGATGTGAACGGACTAAAGAATCAGATTAAGAATATGATATTCCATTTTATGGATTTTTTGCAAATGGATGATGAGGATAGGGAAAACAAACGTTATTCTTATTTTAGCGGAATATCCAGGGCTGGAACAGTATCGGAGTATGTCCGTCATATTGAATTTGTTATGAGCGATTTGATGAAGATATCAGGTCACAGCATGCCGGTTGCAGACGAAAGAATTGAAAAAATTCTTGATTATATTACTGAAAACTATGCTGAAGATATGAAGTTGGAAGATTTGGCAGAAGAGTTTAATTTTAATTATCATTATTTGTCCGCATATTTTAGTCAACAGATGAAAGAGGGATTCAGCGATTATCTGAATAGATTAAGAATTGACAAAGCCTGTGAACTTTTAGGTAGTAAGCGTTATTCGATTTCAGAAGTGAGCGGTATGGTGGGATATTCCGAACATAGTTATTTTTGCCGCGTGTTCAAGAAAATTACAGGAAAAACACCGTCTGTATATAGAAGGAACCTGATGTATGAAGAAAAAGCTTAGAGATTATAAGAACAGTTTCTATTTTAGAATATTATTAATGGTTTTAGTAGGCATTTCCATAACTGCCATAACGGTCAGCTTTGTTGTTTTGATTATGTCTAAAAGTGCGTTTAACAAAACATACACAAAATCACAGGAAAAAGTATTTGACCGTATTGAAAAGGAACTGAATGATTTCCATGAAAGTTTGCTGGAAGTCGTGAACGCGATTGATACCAGTTGGGCATTCAGGCTTTATTTAAACAGTAATGAAATGGATAATTTGCAGGCGTTCCAAAATATTCACCAGATGGAAGCAGACTTGGAGAAAAGTAAGTCTGCCAACATGGAACGATTAAATATTCTTGTGTTAAGTGCGGATAAACAGAAACATTATCTTTCACGGACGGAAACAATCTCTGTCAGTGATGAAGAGATTTGGGAGAGTAAAGCAGTGAAACTGGCGGTTGAAGAACCGGAAGTGATTCATTATTCTTTTTCCGAAGGGGCCTATACCATGACCACCAAGGATTCAGACGTAATTATTGTAAGTAAAGCTTTGTATTATCAGGAACGTGAAGAGGTGTACGGAGTAGTTCTTGCCACTTTAACCATGGAAGACATGAAGAAGTATTATGACTATTTTGTTACTGAGTATACAGAATTCTATCTTGTTGGAGATAATGACCGGGTTTTCTGTTCAAGCGATAAAAGTAGTGTTGGTAATAAATTGCCTTCTTTTTCTTTAGGGCATACGGTAATGAAGCGTGACTTGAATTATCTGGGATGTACCATGTATGGAGTCATTGATTCGCAACACGCATTAGGGAAATTATACAATATGTCATTATTAATCATAATATGTGTTGCCATAGGTATTGTCATGCTTGCGGTAGGAAGTATTTATACAAGACAAACCATAAGACCCTTATCCCAACTTGTAGAAAAGATGTCTACATTGAAAGAAGGTAATTTTACAGAATATATGCCGCTTTCAGGTACATCTGAAGTGCAGGAGCTTGCCTCTACCTATAATTATATGCTGGATGACATTCAGAATTATATTAAGGAGCTTCTTCGCATTCAGAAGGAAAAAAGAAAATCTGAGATTAAAGCCTTGCAAATGCAAATCAATCCGCACTACATATACAATACTCTTGCAAGCATAAAATGGTTATTGTACCGCAATGATACGGATACTATTGTCAAAACCATGGATGCTTTTATTAGTCTGCTTAGAAATACAATCAGTAATGCAGATGAGTTTATTACGGTTGAACAGGAAATACGCAACCTTGATGATTATATTCTGATTAATCATGTCAGATATGGTGAGGCAGTTAAAGTAGAATATTTTATTTCTAATGGTTGTAAGAATTGTCTGTTACCTAAGTTGTTAATACAGCCATTTATCGAGAATGCATTTTTCCATGCTTTTCCTGACGGAAAAAGCGGAACGATACAGATTGTGATGCAGGTAAAAGATAATAATTTAGAAATCAAAGTGATTGATGATGGTGTGGGAATGACACAGGAACAGGCTCAAAAGATTACCACCGGTGAAAGTAATAAAGAACATTTTACCGGTATTGGTATTAATAATGTACAAGACCGAATTAAACTTATTTACGGAAAAGAATATGGACTTGTAATAGACAGCGTGGATGGTGTAGGAACATCTGTTACAATAAAACTTCCTGCGAGGGAAAAGGAGAATACGGATGAAGAGTAAAAAAAGGATAATTTTTATTCTTATTATTCTGATAGTAGGTATATTTGCAGGCGGATGCCTTATAAAACATTGTTTTGATTCCGGTAGTAAGAATAATAAGTCAAACCGTATTGTTATTTGGACTTGGGATGAAACCTTTAATGTAAAAGCTGCTAAGATGGCAGTGAATGAATACTGTAAGAAATATCCGGATGTAGAAATTGTTGTTGAAACCAAAGAAAGAGAAGAGATTCTTGCAGATACAAAGAATATGCTTTCAGCCGGTCTATATGATGATTTACCGGACATTATCATGATTGAAGATTATGATGTACAGGCGGTTTTATCTGCATATGAAGATGAATTTGTAGAATTAACAGGTAAAGTAAATAAAGAGAAGTTTGCTGACTATAAAACGAAGGTTTGTTCAAGAGGTGAGTCCATGTATGGGATTCCGTTTGATAGTGGTACGGCAGCTTTGTTTTACAGAATAGATATTTTAAATGAAGCCGGTTTTACAGAAGAGGATATGGAAAATCTTAATTGGGATGAATACATAGAAATTGGAAAAACGGTTTATGAAAAAACCGGCATACCCATGTTGACATTAGATCCGACAGATTTACCTTTAGTACGCATTATCATGCAGAGCAATGGAAGCTGGTATGTAAAAATGGATGGTTATAAGGCCAACATAGAGCAAAATAAAGCTTTAGAACAAGCGTTGCTGGTATTTAGAAAATTACTTACGGAAGAAATCGGAATTAGTGTAAATGGTTGGAACGAATTCATATCGGCATTTCAGACAGGTGAGGTTGCAAGTGTGATTACCGGTGGGTGGATTATTTCCAGTATAAAAGCGAACCCGGAGCAAGAGGGATTATGGAGAGTGGCACAGATTCCTATTGTAAAAGAAAATCCAAATGCAGTGGCTGCTTCCAATGTAGGAGGAAGTGCATGGTATGTTTTGAAGAACTCGCCAAACTCTAAAAAGGCAACAGATTTTGTGGTTGAGATGTTTGCTGAAAACGATGAGTTTATCAATAGTCTTATTGAAGAAATCGGCATTTTGCCTGCGGTAAAAGATCCTTCGATTTATTCTAATTTTGATGCATTAGACCCGTTTTTTGGCGGACAACAGGTGACGAAGTTTCTAACCATGCTTACCAAGGATATTCCCATAGTTAATTATGGAAGTAAGACATATGAGATTGAGGATATTTTAGAAGAGGAATTCCAAAAAGCATTACTGGATGATGATATGGAACAGTGTCTGATTAATACACAAATAAAAGCACAGGCAGTAGTAAGAGAGTAATCTTACTACTGTTTTTTTCTTTTGAAGAAAGAGCTTGTTACACTAAATAGTACAAAATTCCAAAGAAAGTGTAAATAATTCATGCTTTATCAAAAAAAATGAAAAAATGAAAACAAGATATTTCTATTTGATAAAAAATACAAATGCTAGAATGAACTTACAACAAAAAAAACATATATATGGAGGGAAATATGAAAAAGAAAATTGTAGCTTTGTTGGTATCAGCTGTAATGACACTGTCATTATTAGCATGTGGCGGAGGTAAAGAAACTTCCGGTGATTCAGGAGATGATTCTTCAAAAGGACAGGAATTAACAGTATGGTGTTGGGATGCATTCAATGTAGACGCCATGAAAAAAGCAGGAGAGATTTATACTGCTAAAAATCCGGATGTTAAGATTAACGTTGTTGAGACTGTGTCAGCTGACATCCAGACACTTGTACAGACTTATGCAATGAGTAATAATCTTGATGCTCTTCCTGATATCTTCTTAATGGACGATCAGGTATTTGCAAAATATCTTCAGAACTATCCGGAAGTATTTGCAGAATTAACCAATTCAGGAATTCCTTTTAGTGATTTTGCTTCAGCAAAGGTTGCTAACTCAGTAAGAGATGGTAAGAACTATGGTGTTCCTTATGACAGCAATACTGTAATTGCTTGTTACAGAACAGACTATTTAAGTGAAGCAGGTTATACAATTAAAGATTTAACTGATATTACATGGGATCAGTTTATTACAATTGGTGAAGACGTACTTGCTAAAACAGGTATGCCAATGCTTACAAACGTACAGGGTGAGCCTGACTTATTAAATATGATTCTTCAGTCAGCCGGTATTTCTGTATTTGATGAAAAAGGAAACATTTCACTTGTAAACAATGATGGTCTTGTAGAAGCTATGAACGTATACATGGAATTAGTTGAAAAAGGTATTTTACAGGAACAGACAGACTGGTCAGGTTATCAGGGTTCCATTAACAATGGTAATGTTGTAGGTACTATTAACGGTTCTTGGATTTGTGCAACCATTATGTCTACAGATCAGGCTGAACAGGAAGGTAACTGGGCAGTAACTAATATGCCAAAATTAAATGATTATCCGGGTGCTACAAACTATTCAGCACAGGGTGGTTCTACATGGGCTATTGCATCTTCATGCGATAATTATGACCTTGCAGTTGATTTCTTTAAGGAAACATGGGCTAGCAGCACAGAATTCTATGATAGTATCTTAACTTCATTAGGTGCAATTGCTACATATTTACCGGCAGCAAGTTCAGATGCTTATAATGAAGTTTCCGCATACTTTGGAAACGAAGCGATTTATTCAAAGATTGTTTCTTTTGGTGGAAAGATTCCTACAATTAACAAAGGTATCTACTGGTCAGAAGAAAAAGAAGCATTAGGTGTTGCACTTGCAAATGTTATGAGTGGAAAGCTTGACTTAGAGACAGCTATTAAAGAAGCACAGTCTACAGTCGAATTCAATATCGGAATGTAATTAGTTTAAAGGTCCGAAGGATTCTGACATGAATCCTTCGGATTATTAGTAGGAAGGAAAAGGAACTATGAAAACCTCAAGGAAAGGTTTAACCGTAAATCAAAAATATAATATAACCGGGTGGACTTTTTTACTACCGGCTGCGATTCTGATTTTTGCCATGAATTTTTATCCAATGATTCAGGCATTGATATTATCATTTAAGTCCGGAATTGGGAACAATCTTAAATTTAATGGTTTATATAATTATAGCAGATTATTGGAAGACAGAGTATTTTGGACATCATTTAAAAATACCTTTTTATATTTGCTTATACAAGTTCCGATTATGTTGGCATTAGCAATATTCTTGGCGCTATTACTTAACAAAAAGGATCTGAAATGCAAGGGACTGTTCCGTACAGCTATTTTCCTCCCTTGCTGTACGGCACTAGTTTCTTACTCAATTATTTTTAAAACATTGTTTTCCTTTGACGGGTATATCAATACGGTTTTATTAAATCTGGGAATTATCAGTTCACGTATCAATTGGCTGGGTCAGGAAGAAACGGCAAAGATTGTAATTATCATAGCATTGATTTGGCGTTGGACAGGATACAATATGGTGTTCTATCTGGCAGGGTTACAGAATATTGATGATTCTTTATACGAAGCGGCTAAAATAGACGGCGCGGGTTCGGTAAAGACATTTTTCAAGATTACAATGCCATTACTGCGTCCCACTATTTTATTGACCACAATCATGTCAATCAATGGTACGTTACAGCTGTTTGATGAATCTGTCAATCTTACCGGCGGTGGACCTGCTAATTCAACGTTAACAATGTCACACTATATTTATAAAGTGTCTTTTGAGTATAATCCACAGTTCGGATATGCTGCTGCTATGTCGTATATCATCTTTATTTTGGTTGCGGTATTATCCTTTATTCAGATGAAAGTGGGGGATAAGAGATGAGAAAAATAAAAAATGTATCAACCTATGTAATTCTTTCCATTGTATCTCTTATTTCCGTTTTCCCGCTATACTGGATGATATCTGCAGCGACCAATAATAGTACGGATATTTTGGGTGGAAGACTTATTTTTGGAACCAATCTGATGAATAATCTTACCAACTTATTAGAACAACAAAACGTAGGAAGAGCTTTTGGAAACTCATTGATGTTTTCAACAATTCTTAGTGTATTGTCACTGGTTGTTTGTTCAATTGCAGGATATGGCTTTGAAATATATCATGATAGGGCAAAAGACCGGCTTATGGGAATTTTGTTGTTAGCAATGATGGTTCCATTTGCGGCAACTTTAATTCCGCTCTTTAAAATGTTTACTGATTTAAATTTGCAGAGTACATGGATTGCGTATGTATTACCTACAATATCAACTCCGTTTTTAATCATGCTATTTAGACAGAGTGCAAGGTCATTTCCTAAAGATATTATTGAGGCGGCAAGAATAGATGGATTAAGTGAAATAAGAATTTTTGCCACTATATTTGTTCCGACAATGAAATCTACATATGCGGCTGCAATGACAGTAACATTTATGAATGCATGGAATAATTATCTTTGGCCAAAAGTAATTATGATGTCTGAAAAGTCGCAGACAATGCCAATGTTGGTAACGAATTTATCAGTGGGCTACAGTATTGATTATGGGGTATTAATGTTAGGCGTATTAATTTGTTCACTACCTACAGGTATTTTGTTCCTTGTATTACAAAAGAGTTTTGCGAATGGTATTGTAGGAGCGGTGAAAGGATAATTTATGAATATAAAAAGGGATAAAATCAGAAAAGAAAAATTTAAGCTATCTACTAAACTTTTCCTATCTTACACGGTTCTAATCATATTTATTATGATGGTTGGCTCCTTGGCGTATGTAATTGCTTCCAAAGCAATTACAAAAAGCTTTAAGGAGTCAGCCGAAGAATCGGTAAATATGTTGGGAGAGTACATAGAGTATGGGCTTGATACTGTAATGACAGAAGTCAGCACATATCTTTTGGATGATGAGCTGGGATTTTATGTTGATGGTAAAATTACCGGTGGAGATCTTTTGAGTTACTATAATAAGCAGAAGACAAATGTTACCAATAAAGCATCTGTTAATAGTTTTATCAGTAATATCTATATTGTATCTGATAAAGCGTCATCTATTTCAACCGGTAAGAAGTCGGTGGATAACGCATATTCGGCATTTTTGAAGGATGAAAAGTGCAGTGCTTTTAGCAGTGAACCGAATAAGTTTCATTGGTTTGGTAAACTTGAAAGCTTCGATTCATTGATGGGTATTGATTCTCAAAGCTATGCATTAAGAGTAACGAAAGGTTTCTATAAGAAGAATGCGGCAGTAATCATGGATATTGATTCATCTTGCATTACTGATATTTTAGTAAAACTTAATTATGGTAAAAATTGTTACGTTGCTTTTGTAACAGATGACGGAAAAGAAATATGTCAGGATGGTATTGTCACAAACAGTAATCAAATTTTAGGCGCAAAAAACTGCTTGCTTTTGAGCCGTAAAATTGGGGATACCAACGCAGTAGTGTATTTGCAGATTCCAAATTCTGTTTTGCAAAGCAGGGTGGACGATGTTAAGAATGTCACTATTATTTTGGTTTTAGTGGCTTGTTTGCTTTCTGTTATTATTTCGGTTGTAATTTCTTCCGGCGTTAAGAAATCTGTTAAATATATGACTGACAAAATACAGGTTATCTCAGAAGGAGATTTGAAGGTTCGCTTTATGATTCAGGGTAAAAGCGAATTTGCAGACATATCATCCAGATTAAATCAGATGTTGGAAGGGGTTTCGACTCTTATAATAAGGGCAAAGGAAGTAAATGGGAAGGTGACTGATTCTGTACAGAATCTTAACAAGTCTTCTAATTCCATTAAAGAGTCAAGTTCCTATATTTCTGTAGTAATGAGTGAACTTGAAAATGGTATGACTAACCAGGCGGAAGACACGATTGCAAGTTATGAAGAACTTGAAGCATTAGCTGAGAGTATTGAGAAGGTTGCAGATGAAACACTTGAAATATCTGAGATTGCATTGGTCACTGAAAAGCATCTTGTAGATAATAATGAAGCAATAGACGAGTTATCAATAAGGGCAAAAGAGACTTCGACGATTATGTTCGAGATTATTCATGCAATTGATGATTTAGAAAAGCAGACCAAGCAGATTGAAGAAATCATTAATGTTGTATATGAGATTGCAGATGAAACAAGTTTATTATCATTAAATGCATCGATAGAATCAGCGCGCGCAGGTGCAAATGGGAAAGGATTCCAGGTAATTGCCGAGGAAATCAGAAAACTTGCGGAAGAATCAAAAGAGTCAACAGAAAAGATTTCACAGATTATTGCAGAAACCTCACATACTGCTCAACATGCAACCAAAACAGCGATGGATGCAAGGCAGACCATTGAAAGACAAGAAGGTGCTGTCGGCGCTGTCTACAAGTCCTTTGAAGAAATGAAATTAAAACTTGAGTCATTAATCAGGATTGTTTCCGAAGTAACAGGAAATGTAAGCGTGATGGGAGATAAGAAGGGTGAAACTGTGAAGAACATGGAAAGTATATCCAGTGTTACACAAGAGGCAGTTAGTTCTGTAACCCTTGTAAATGAAAGTGTTTCGCGTCAGAACGAAGAGGTTATCAATCTGACAACGATTTCTGCTGAAATGCAGAATCATATCATTGAGTTAGAGAAGGCAATGGAACAGTTTATTATTTAAACAAGAAAGGGGCTAAGCATGAAAAAGCTAAAAAAACTATTAGTAATTTTATTATGTGTAGCAATGTGTGTTATTCCTAAGGCAGAGGCCAAGGCAGCGGGTAATATTGCGTATGGGGCAGATGTGGGTTGGTTAAGCCAGCTTGAAAAAATGGGGTATACATGGCAGGATACAGATGGAACAACCAAGGATGTTCTGGATATTCTTAAGAATCATGGGGTAGATTCTATTCGTTTAAGAGTATTTGTAAATCCGCCTTCAAGCTTTGAATGGCAGAAAACCAGCAGCGAAAAATGTCTTTTAGGTTATTGTGATACCACCGGACTCATTTATATGGCAAAAAGAGCCAAGAGTAAAGGCTTCAAAATTATGGTGGACTTCCATTATAGCGATCATTTTGCCGATCCTGCATATCAGGATGTTCCTGAAGCATGGAAAGATGCAGCTGATATTAATGCAATGTGTAAATATGTATATGATTATACCTATTCAGTAATGAAACAGCTTGCTGACAACGGAGTTTATCCGGAGTGGGTGCAAGTAGGTAATGAAATAAACAGCGGCATTCTGTTACCATATGGTAGTACAAATAATTTTGAACATTTAACTTGGTTACTGAATAGTGGTTACAATGCAGTAAAAGCTGTAAGCTCATCATCAAAAGTTGTAACTCACCTGGCGAATGGTCATAAGAATGATACCTTCAGATGGTTTTTTGATAATTTTATTACAAAGTATGGCGGTAAAACAGATATCATCGGTATGTCGTATTATCCATATTGGATAGGCGGAAGCTATACAAGCAGTATTAATAGTTTAAAAACAAACCTGAATGACATGGCAAGCAGATATGGAAAAGAAGTAATGGTTGTTGAAGTTGGTGGATACGAAACCCAAAGTAGTGAAACTTATAATACAATCCGGGCAGTGATAGATGCTGTAAATGCAGTACCAAACGGAAAAGGTGTGGGCGTATTTTATTGGGAACCGGAAGGTAACTCTAAAGCATTACCTGATGGTTATCCGTTAGGAACAACAACAAGCGTCGGATCAAAAGTATTAAAATTTACAAGTGCTATAACTGCATTTGAGGCAGCACCGGGAAGTTCAAGCAGTTCAAATGGTTCAAGCAATTCCGGAAGCTCTGATACAATTGTGTCAGGTAGTTACTATAAGATTATTAATGTTGGTTCCGGACTTGCCTTGAATGTTCAGGGTGGTTCAAAAGCCAGTGCGGCTCAGATTGAGCAATATTCGTATGGCGGTTGGAGCAGTCAACAGTGGTCCTTTGAATCTGTTGGTAACGGATACTATAAGATTTCAAATAAAAACTCCGGGCTTGCACTTGATATCAATGGTAAGTCTAAGTCAGATGGGGCTTCTTGTATTCAATATGCATACAAAAGCGGAACAAATCAGCAATTTAAGCTGACACAAACATCTGACGGATATTATCAGATTGTAAACCGTAATAGTGGAAAAGTGTTGGAAATCAGTAATAATTCAACCGCTAATGCTGCATGGTGCGTTCAGGCAACTAATGATGGCGGCAGTAACCAAAAATGGATTATTCAAAAAGTTAATTAATATTACGGAAGAATGCGCCTTCAGCCGAAGGCGCATTTTATTATATTATTTCCGGGTAAAAAATGAAAAAACGCTTGTCTAAATGTGTTTGATGTAGTAATATATCTGAGATGTATGATTGTATACGATTATCCAATCATGAGTAATAAAGAATAATTAGGATGGTAGTAAAAATGGCATTAACATTATCTAAGAAAGCGCAGGCAGTTAAGCCTTCATCAACACTTGCAATTACAGCAAAGGCTAAGGAAATGAAAGCTAACGGAATTGATGTAGTAGGATTTGGTGCAGGTGAACCGGATTTTAATACACCTGATAACGTATGTAACGTTGCAATCGACGCAATCAAAGATGGTTTTACAAAATACACCCCGGCATCAGGAACCAATGAACTTAAGAATGCAATCAGTAAGAAGTTTAAGGCATTTAACGGCCTTGATTATAAACCAAGTCAGATTGTAATCAGTAATGGTGGTAAGCATTCTTTATCCAATGTATTTGATGCTATTTTAAATCCGGGAGATGAGGTAATTATTCCGGCACCTTATTGGCTTAGCTATCCTGAAATGGTAAAACTTTCCGATGGCGTTCCTGTTATCATTACAGGTACAAAGGAGCAGGGGTATAAGATCACTGCAAAACAGTTAAGTGATGCGATTACAGAAAAGACAAAAGCTTTTATTTTAAATACACCAAGTAACCCGACCGGTATGATTTACAGCCGCGAAGAATTAGAAGAAATCGCTGAAGTTATTGTAAAGAACGATATTTATGTGGTTGCGGATGAAATGTATGAATATCTCATTTATGATGGGGATAAACATGTAAGTATTGCTTCTTTGAACGAAGAAATATATAAGAGAACCATTACCTGTAGCGGTTTATCTAAGAGCTATGCCATGACAGGTTGGAGAATCGGTTATACAGGTTCTTCAGAAGAAATTGCGAAGCTTATGGGTGCTATTCAGTCACATGCTACATCTAACCCAAACTCTATTGCCCAGAGAGCTGCCGTGGAAGCTTTGGAAGGACCACAGGATGCAGTTGCATCAATGTGTAAAGAGTTTAATAAACGTCGCGAGTATATGTATCAGCGTGTAAGCAACATGCCGTTATTATCTTGTCTTGAACCTAAGGGCGCATTTTATGTATTTATTGATACAAATGCAGTATTAGAAAAAGAGTATAAAGGAGAAAAGATTGCAAATGCTGCTAATCTTGCAAAGATTCTTCTTGCTGACTACAATGTGGCAGTAATTCCTTGCGAAGATTTCGGTTTTGGTGATCATATCCGTCTTTCATATGCAATCAGCATTGAACAGATTGAAAAAGGTCTTGACCGCATTGAAGCATTTGTAAGGTCTTTATAGAATCATGGCTGAGTTTGAGAGATTATCCAGAGATTTAGTTCACAAAGGTGCAATTATTGATTATTACAAAGATACCGTCAAAGTACCTAATGGTAACGTGGTGAAATGGGATTATATTGACCACAAAGGAGCAGCGGCGGTTGTGCCTGTAACAGATGATGGTAAGATATTGATGGTAAAGCAATATCGCAATGCCCTTAACAGAGAAACATTGGAAATTCCTGCCGGCGGATTAAACGGAGCAGATGAACCGACTTTAGATGCTGCAGCAAGGGAGTTAAGGGAAGAAACAGGATATGTATCGAATGATTTGGAACTATTAATCACCATTAGAACCACAGTTGCGTTTTGTAATGAAAAAATAGATATTTATGTGGCTAAGAATCTTGTAAAAAGTGAACAGGATTTGGATGAGGATGAGTTTATTGACGTGTATCCGATGGAAATAGCTGAATTAGAGGAAATGATTTATTCCGGCAAGATGGAAGATTCAAAAACAATTTCTGCAATCTTAGCGTATAAGAATAAATACTGTAAAAACTAATTCTTGAATACAGAATAACATCATATAATGAAGGGATAGAGAGTACGAGGTTATTATGAGAATAACGGGTAAGCTATATCCCTTTTTTGTTGGCTTTTTTGTAGGTATGATATTAATACTGTTAAGCGGAAAGTGGATTATCAGTGAACGATTATTTATGGGACAGGCGGGACTGTTTTCTAAGATTGAGATTGAAAAGTTGCTAAATCTGCAGATTGACAGGTTTCAATTTGCCCTATACTGTATCCGGGGAAAGCTCATACTATTGTTGATTCTATGGTTATTCATGAAAACACAATGGTATGGGGTGGTTCTTAATTCCTTTTTTATATATTTAGGCCTTGGTTTGGGAATCTTTATTACTACGGCTGTTGTGAAATTTTCCTGGAAGGGAATTATATTAAGTGTTATCAGTCTGTTTCCACAATATTTACTGTATGTTCCGGCGTTGGTTGCTTTTATATTGCTTACTAAGAGGCAAGAGGCAGATTCTGTCAGTAAATCACAAAAAATAGTGGAAATATTGGTTATTTTATTAGTTGTCATAATCGGCGGTTTCTTAGAAAGTTATGTTAATTCTTCATTGGTACAAAAATTTATAAAATATTTGTAAGTTTTTTTTACAAGATATTGTACTTGTGATAAACGTAGTTTGCGATATCTTGTACTTTTCCCACAAAACCTTGATTTTGCGCGTTTTTTCGTGAAAATTTGGAATTGCTTTTCCAAAAAATTCTTATTATAATGGTGTTTGTACAGTCTGTGGGGTGACTGAAACGGGCGCAAGAAAGGGTTACATAACATGGAAAACGTGATTGATGGATTTATTTCATATTTACATAAAGTAAAGAATACTTCAACCAACACGGAACTTTCTTACAAGCGGGATTTGAAAAAGGTTGTTGTATTTATGCAACAGAACGGTATTTCGGATTTTAGCCAGGTAACGAAAGAAGATTTAATTGCATATAAGAATGAAATGGAAGAGAATCATTTTGCAGCGGCATCCATTTCCAGAACCGTAGCTTCCTTAAAGGCGCTTTACCATTACATGTGTCAAGAAGGGATAGTGTCTGAAGATATTTCGGATGTGTTAAAAGCACCAAAGATTGAAAAGAAGATGCCGGAGATTCTTACCACTCAGGAGGTGGAGTGTTTGTTAGAACAGCCTGCAGGCGCATCTTCCAAAGAAATCCGTGATAAGGCAATGTTAGAGTTATTATATGCTACCGGTATCCGTGTAACAGAATTGATTAATTTGAAAATTTCAGAAGTAAATATTCCCATGAGCTTTATTTTATGCCGTGATGCAAATAAGGAAAGAGTCATACCATTTGGCACAGCGGCTAAGAGTGCATTGGTGCGATATATTGAAAGTGCAAGACAGAGAATGTTGGAGGATGAGAAGTCAGAGATATTGTTTGTTAACTGTTCGGGACAACCTATGAGCAGGCAGGGCTTCTGGAAATTGATTAAGTTCTATTCTAAGAAAGCAGGAATTACCACTGACATTACACCACATACATTAAGACATTCCTTTGCAGCCCACCTGGTTGAGAATGGTGCGGATTTAAGAAGTGTTCAGGAGATGTTAGGACATTCAGATATTTCTACAACACAGATTTATGCAAATATGAATCATAAAAAATTGCGTGAGGTTTATGCAAAAGCTCACCCAAGAGGATAAAAAACAAGCGGTTTACTTACATTTAGTAGGTAAACCGCATTTTTATTTGTTTATTCGTATTCGGCAATGTCGTAAATAAGACGTTCACTTGCTTCCCAACCAAGGCATGGGTCGGTAATGGATTTTCCGTAGATGCCTTCACTGATTTTCTGACAGCCTTCTTCAATGTAGCTTTCAATCATGACACCTTTTACAAGATTATGAATATCGTGATTTAATTTTCTGCTGTGCATAACTTCTTTGACAATTCGAACCTGCTGCTCATATTTTTTATTAGAGTTATTGTGGTTCGAGTCAATGATGCAGGCGGGATTAATTAAGTCGCGTTCGTTATACATTTCAATTAATCTGCTTAAGTCTTCATAATGATAGTTGGCCTGGCTCACACCATGCTTACTTACAGCACCACGAAGTACAGTGTGGGCATATGGATTACCCGGAGTTTCCACCTCATAACCGCGATAGATGAAAGAGTGTGGTTTCTGGGCTGCATATACAGAGTTTAACATAACGGCAAAGTCACCACTGGTTGGGTTCTTCATACCGCTTGCTACGTCAAAACCACTTACGGTAAGTCGATGCTGTTGATCTTCTACAGAGCGTGCACCGATAGCAACATAGGATAAAATGTCTTCCACATATCCCCAGTTTTCAGGATAGAGCATTTCATCAGCCGGTGTAAGGTGTGATTCTGCAATGGCACGAAGATGCATTTTACGCATGGCAATGAGGCCATGTAACAGGTCTTCCTTACCCTTTGGGTCCGGTTGGTGAACAATTCCCTTATAGCCTTCGCCGGTGGTTCTTGGTTTATTAGTATAAATACGCGGTACAAGAACTAATTTGTCTTTTACCTTATCATTAATCTTAGCCAGTCTGTTAATATAATCGCAAACGCTGTCCTCATTATCCGCAGAACAAGGCCCGATGATTACTAAAAACTTATTGGATTTTCCACTGATAACATCTTTGATTTCCTGGTCGCGTTCGGCCTTTAATTTTGCTAATTCCGGTGAGAGAGGATACTGCTTTCGAATCTCATCCGGAGTAGGAAGCATACGCACATATTCAAAACTCATTTTTTTATCTCCGATTATGTATTCTATTTTTACGAAACAACGCTATTATACAGTATATATTTTCTGAGTGCAAGCACGTTTAGTACAGTAATTATAAGCTGAGAAACCAGTAATCCCATAAGATAAGCGTTAATTCCAAAGAGAGGAATCACAAATATCACAAAGATAAGGCGGATTAACAAAGCGGTCAAGCTAAAAGAAAAAGTAAGAAAGGTCCGGCCCAATCCGTTAATTACACTGGTGAGTGTCGTGTTGATATACATAAAAGGACATATAAAACTTATAATCATAAGAAGTTTTCCGGCAAGAGTACTGGAAAATAGCAAATTACCGATTGGAATACCAAACAGGAAAAAGAAAAAGGTACAGGTAAAGCCCAATAAGCAACAATAGAAAATAGAATTACGCACAGCTTTGGCAATGGTATGTTGTCTGTTTAAGACATCGGCTTCTGATACGATTGGAAGCAGTAGTACAGAAACGGAGTTGGTAATGGCTGAAGGAAATAGAATTAAAGGGATTACCATGCCTGTCATTACCCCGTATATGGATAAGGCAGAGGAGTAGGTGAGTCCGTATTTTACCAATGAACGGGGAATCATTATGGTTTCCATTCCTGCCAAAAGATTAATGACGATACGGTTTGCTGATAAAGGAGCTCCCAAACTAAGAATCTGCCCTATGTGTAGGGGTAATGTATGCAACGTAGGATGCCAGCTTTTAATAAAATTCTTTTCAATGGTGTGAAAGCGATGGTAGATGGCTATGAGTGAAATCAAAACAGCCAGGGCTTCACCTGTAATAGAACCGAGTACCAGGCCTTGCAAGGTAAGCTGAATATTCTTTTTTTCACAATACATATAGAGGAACAAAATACATAAAATGCGGCTTAATTGTTCGGCCAACTGGGTTAATGCCGGGAGTGCAGTTTTTCGAATTCCGTAATAATAGCCGTTAATGCAGGAATGGATGCAGCTTAGGGGAAAAGAAAAAGCAAGCATTTTAAGTAAAGGGGCAGTTCGTATATCACCTAGAAAATAAGTGGAAATCGGTATGGAATAAGTAAAAACCATATAGGCGCAAATCAGAGACAGGGTGCATGACACGGTGAGTCCGGCAAAAACCATATGGTAGGAATGTTTATAATTGCCGGTACCCGTTTCTTGTGCCACGTGCTTTGAAACGGAAGTTTGGATTCCGGCAGCGCAAAGTGCAAATACCAATGCCATAACCGGAGCTACAAGCTGATAAATCCCCATTCCTTCTTCCCCAAAGATTTTGGATAAAAAGATACGATTAATAAAGCCGAGAATCCTTGAAATAAACCCGGTTATGGTTAAAATGAATGTTCCTATAATAAGTGGATTTTTTTTCATTATTTCACCGCAAAGAAAGCTTCTATTCAGTATATGCGTGAAAGGAAAAAGTTAGGTATGGCGCATGGAATGGCTTTGATGTATATTATAGGTAGATTTGCATTTTGAAAGGCATTTTAATATGAAAGAAAAAGTAATCGTAGGGCTGTCGGGAGGAGTAGATTCTTCTGTAGCAGCTTATTTATTAAAAGAAAAAGGCTATGAAGTATTGGGGGTTACCATGCAGGTCTTTGATGGTCCGGATGGAGAGATTATGAGTCCGGCGGTGGAAGATGCCAAAAAGGTGGCAGATTATCTTGGAATTTCCCATACGGTTGTGGATTTTAGAAAAGAATTTCATGAGCATGTAATTGCATATTTTGTAAATGAATATTTGCAGGGGAGAACACCCAATCCATGTAATGTATGTAACCGGTACGTGAAATGGGAAGCCTTAATGAATAAGGGAAAAGAGATGGGAGCTTCTTTCATTGCCACAGGGCATTATGCACGTATTGATAAGCTTGAAAACGGCAGATATGCAATCCGCAATTCCTTAACTGCCAAAAAAGATCAGACTTATGCGTTGTACGATTTGAAGCAGGAGCAGTTAAAGAATACACTGATGCCTGTTGGAGAATATGAGAAAGAAAAAATTCGGGAAATTGCTCATAATGCAGGGATTCCCGTGGCAGATAAAAAAGACAGTCAGGATATCTGTTTTATTCAGGATGGGGATTATGTTGGTTTTATTCGAAGAGAGCTTGAAAGAGCCACTGCCGGTAGCGGATTGTATGGAAAGCAAATTCCACAAAAAGGAAATTATGTAAACCAGTCCGGAGAGGTAATAGGAATTCATGAAGGAATCATGAATTATACCATTGGACAGAGGAAGGGGCTTAATCTTGCAATGGGGCATCCTGTGTTTGTAACACAAATAAAACCTGAAACCAATGAAGTTGTCATCGGAGAGAATGAAGATTTGTTTACAACAGAGTTTTATTGTAAGAATCCTAATTTTATGGCTATAGAAGATTTGAAAGAACCTATGTATGTTAATGCAAAGGTCCGCTATTCTCACAAAGGGGATAGATGTCTGATTGAAAAGGTGGAAGATAATCTTTTGAAATGTACCTTTGACACACCTGTCCGCGCTATAACAAGCGGACAGGCGGCAGTGTTCTATGATGGGGAATATGTGCTTGGGGGAGGAATTATCCTCTAGAGAAGTTTATATTCCGGCATTCTGTCTTCAAAGAGACAATAATATTTGAAACCGCATTCTTTTAACTGGGATGCGGTTTTTTCAAACTGATCACCAATGTATTCAGGAGAATGGGCGTCAGAGCCGATGGTCAAAATTTCGCCGCCAAGCTCTTTATATCGTTTTAATATATCAAGATTTGGATTAGGCTCGCTTAGACCGTTTCTGAAAGCACCGGTGTTGGCTTCCAATCCCTTTTCTTTTTCAATCAGTAATTTGAGGATTGTATCGATGTAATCCGCATATTTTGCATAACTGTAATTGGCAGTTTTGGTAGGGCAGTAGCGTACAATATAATCTAAATGTCCAAAGACGTCAAAGTTGGAAAAGGCTTTGATGTTTTCAACCACACATTTAAAATACTCAGCGAAAGCTTCTTTCTCACTACGGCCTTCAAAAAAGGAAGGATAGTAGGGGTCCTTCTTATTGCAAAGATGAGCGGAACCGATTACAAAGTCAAAATTATAATTTTTAATATACAATAAATTCTTACGGATTATGTCGGGCTGCAATCCGAGTTCAATTCCGAAGAGAATTTTGATGCGGTCTTTGTAAAGAGAGCGGTTTACCAATAATTCATATAAGTAGGAATCGGTATTTACTTCAAATTTGCCGGCAGGGTCATTATCACTTACCGGATAATCATAATCCATGTGCTCGGTAAAAGTAATACATGTAAGGCCCTTTGCAATGGCTGCTTCAATCATATCCTTCATGGGAGTTTTGGAATCCCCGGAAAAGTAAGAGTGAATATGCTGGTCAACTGTTAATGCCATAATCGTTACCTCCGTTTCTTATTCAAAAACATCATAACTTATTTGATTTTAAAGTACAATCTTTTATTTTTTGGGGGTTTTATTGTCAAATTCAACTTTAGGAGCACCTGAAAAAAGTAAAAATATGGTAAAATCTCATATTTTTATATTTACCACTTGTATTTTTAATACAAATTAGGTAAAATAGTCGTGCTGATAAAAATAATAATTTTTATATAATTTTAGGAGGAACTAAAAAATGGCAGTAAAAGTAGCAATTAATGGTTTCGGCCGTATTGGTCGTCTTGCATTCAGACAGATGTTCGGTGCAGAAGGATACGAAGTTGTAGCAATCAACGATTTAACAAGCCCAAAAATGTTAGCACACTTGTTAAAATATGATTCAGCTCAGGGTAAATATGCTTTAGCTGATAAAGTAGTAGCTGGCGAAGATTCTATCACAGTTGATGGAAAAGAAATCAAAATCTACGCAAAAGCTAACGCAGCTGAACTTCCTTGGGGAGAAATCGGAGTAGACGTTGTATTAGAATGTACAGGTTTCTACTGCTCAAAAGACAAAGCTTCTGCTCATATTACAGCAGGTGCTAAGAAAGTTGTTATCTCTGCTCCAGCAGGAAACGACCTTCCTACAATCGTTTACAATGTAAACCACAAAACATTAACAGCTGAAGATACAGTTATCTCTGCAGCTTCTTGTACAACAAACTGTTTAGCACCTATGGCTAAAGCTCTTAACGACTTAGCAGGAATCAAATCTGGTATCATGAGCACAATTCATGCTTACACAGGTGATCAGATGATCCTTGACGGTCCTCAGAGAAAAGGTGATTTAAGAAGATCTCGTGCAGGTGCTGTTAACATCGTTCCTAACTCAACAGGTGCTGCAAAAGCAATCGGTCTTGTTATTCCTGAATTAAACGGAAAATTAATCGGTTCTGCACAGCGTGTACCAACCCCTACAGGATCTACAACAATCCTTGTAGCAACAGTTGAAAAATCTGTTACTAAAGAAGAAATCAATGCAGCTATGAAAGCAGCAGCTACAGAATCATTCGGTTACAACGAAGACGAAATCGTATCTTCTGATATCGTAGGAAGCACATATGGTTCAATCTTTGATGCAACACAGACAATGGTTGGTGAAGATAACCTTGTTCAGGTAGTATCTTGGTATGATAACGAAAACTCTTACGTTTCACAGATGGTTCGTACAATCAAATACTTCGCTGAATTAGCATAATTTTTTAAGATCCTAAGATGGGTCCGGTCTGTTGGATCGGACCCTTCAATTTTTTATGAGATTTTATCTAAGAATGTGAGGGTTTAACCCTTAATATAAAAATATGGAGGATATCAAAATGTCATTAAATAAGAAATCAGTTGATGATATTAATGTAAAAGGAAAACGCGTTCTTGTAAGATGTGACTTTAACGTGCCTTTAAAAAATGGTGAAATCACAGACGAAACACGTATTGTGGCAGCACTTCCTACAATTAACAAATTATTAAACGATGGTGGCAAGGTTATTCTTTGCTCACACTTAGGAAAAGTTAAAAACGGTCCTAACGAAGGTGAATCTTTAGCACCTGTTGCTAAGAGACTTTCTGAAAAACTCGGCAAAGAAGTTAACTTCGTAGCTGATTACAATGTAACAGGCGCTGACGCTACAGCAGCTGTTGCAGCTATGAACGAAGGTGATGTTGTATTACTTCAGAATACACGTTTCCGTGGTTCAGAAGAAACAAAGAACGGCGAAGCTTTCAGCAAAGAATTAGCTGATCTTTGTGATGCATATGTATGTGACGCTTTCGGTTCTTCACACAGAGCACATGCTTCTGTTGCAGGTGTAACAGATGTTGTTCGTGCAAAAGGTGGCGAATGTGCAGTTGGTTACTTAATGCAGAAAGAAATCGACTTCCTTGGAAATGCAGTTGAAAATCCTGTAAGACCTTTCGTTGCTATCCTTGGTGGTGCAAAAGTTGCTGATAAATTAAACGTTATCAATAACTTACTTGAAAAATGTGATACTTTAATCATCGGTGGTGGTATGGCTTTCACATTCTTAAAAGCAAAAGGATATGAAATCGGTAAATCACTTGTTGATAATGAAAAACTTGATTACTGTAAAGAAATGATGGCAAAAGCTGAATCTTTAGGAAAACAGTTATTACTTCCTATCGATACAACAATTGCTGCAGGTTTCCCAAATCCAATCGACGCTGAAATCGAAGTATCTGTAGTAGATGCTGATAAGATTCCTGCTGATATGGAAGGTCTTGATATCGGAACAAAAACAGCTGAATTATTTGCAGATGCAGTTAAGAATGCAAAAACAGTTGTTTGGAACGGACCTATGGGTGTATTCGAAAACCCAACACTTGCAAAAGGTACAATTTCTGTAGCAAAAGCACTTGCTGAAACAGATGCAACAACAATCATCGGTGGTGGTGATTCAGCAGCAGCTGTTAATCAGTTAGGATTTGCAGACAAGATGAGCCACATCTCTACAGGTGGTGGAGCATCATTAGAGTTCCTTGAAGGAAAAGAACTTCCGGGCGTTGTAGCAGCGGACGATAAGTAAAAATAAATTTAGGAGAATCAAAATGGCAAGAAGAAAAATCGTAGCCGGCAACTGGAAAATGAACATGACTCCAAGCCAGGCAGTAAAATTATGTGCAGAATTAAAAGATCTTGTAGTATCTGATGAAGTAGATGTAGTATACTGCGTACCTGCAATCGACATCGTTCCTGTTGTTGAAGCAGTAAAAGGTACAAACGTAGCAGTTGGTGCAGAAAACATGTACTTTGAAGAAAAGGGTGCTTTCACAGGAGAAATCTCAGCAGAAATGCTCGTAGATGCAGGCGTTAAATACGTTATCATCGGACATTCTGAAAGACGTGATTACTTCAAAGAATGTGATTGCCTCTTAAATAAGAAAGTGAAAAAAGCTTTCGAAGCAGGCCTTACACCAATCCTTTGCTGTGGTGAATCACTTGAGCAGAGAGAAATGGGTGTTACTATGGACTGGATCCGTCTTCAGATTAAATCTGACCTTGTTGGTGTTACAGCTGATCAGGTTAAGACAATGGTTATCGCTTATGAACCAATCTGGGCAATCGGTACAGGTAAGACAGCTACTACAGAACAGGCTGAAGAAGTATGTAAAGGCATTCGTGAATGTATCGCTGAAATGTATGATGCAGCTACAGCAGAAGCAGTACGTATTCAGTACGGCGGATCTGTAAACGCTTCTACAGCAGCTGAATTATTTGCTCAGCCAAACATTGACGGTGGTCTTGTTGGTGGTGCTTCATTAAAGGCTGACTTCGGTAAAATTGTAAATTACAAATAAGAGTTAATGGTTGTTAGAACTTGACAAAATATTGAGTTGTAACTGACTAAATAAAGAGTTTCTTTAGTGATAAATACTAAAGAAACTCTTTTTGCATCTTGTCATGCTTTTGTAATTGCTACTTTTTATTACCACCGCTTTAAAAACGGTTGCCATCAAAATTCTATATGCATAAAAGGGAATAGGTATAGAGGGAGCTACGGTGCTACCATCAAAGCTTGACTTTAGGTATATTTATTCATACAATAATACTAATTAATTTATGCGCAAAGGAGAAATTCTTTTATGAGAAAGAAAGTTATTTCAGCTATTGCACTTGCAATACTTAGCCTGTCTTTAATGGCATGTGAAAATGATACATCAAAGGATAATGATATAGCTGATGATGTAAATGTCGAGACAGAGGAAGATGATAAAAACGAGGAAAATACCTCCGAGAAAACAGAGGATGTTGTTAAAGAGCCATATAATCCCAAATATGAACTTGCAACGGGTTTGGAATATAAGGTAAATTCGGATGGAACTTCGTGTACTATTACAGGGATTGGTACCTGTGAGTTGACTGAGTTTTCAATTCCTGAAGAAATTGATGGCTATAGGGTAACGAGTATAGGTAGTAATGCATTCGTTTTCCGTGATAGCCTGACAAGTATAGAAATTCCAAACGGAGTAACGAGTATAGGTAGTAATGCGTTTTTTGGTTGTACTAGCTTGATAAGTATAGAAATTCCAGATGGAGTAACGAGCATAAGTGGGCATGCATTCGAAGCTTGCAGTAGCTTGACAAGTATTAAAATTCCAGATGGAGTAACAAGTTTAAGTGATAATGTGTTTGCTGACTGTAGTAGCTTGACAAGTATAGAAATTCCAGATGGAGTAACGAGTATAGGAGTGTGTGCGTTTGTTGACTGTAGTAGCCTGACAAGTATAGAAATTCCAGATGGAGTAACGAGTATAGGTGGGGGTGCGTTTAAACTCTGTAGTAGCTTAGCAAATATAGAAATTCCAGATGGAGTAACGAGTATAGAAGTGGAGACATTCATTTACTGTTATAGCTTGACAAGTATCAATATTCCAGATGGAGTAACGAGCATTAGCAGTAATGCGTTTAATGACTGTAGTAGCTTGACAAGGATAAAAGTATCCCGTGGCTCCTATGCAGAAACATGGGCTCAGGATAATGGTTTTGATGATAAAATAGAATATATTGATTAATAAGTAATAAATAAGCCCACAAGCTTCGATATGCCCTCGAGTAGAGCGAGCATTGAAGATTGTGGGCTTTGATTATGGTTGAGCGAGAAAGTAAGGGATATAGTAAATTTACCGGAAAAATCCTTTGACAGCAAAGAAAAAATAGATATAATAAAAGTGAAAAAGCAAATTTCGGAATCGTGAAAGGAGTGTTCTGTATGTTGTATGATTATATTATTACCAATTATCAAAAAGATGAACCAATCTTTCTTGCAGAGCTTCCGGGTAAATCCAGAGAATCAGTAAGACAAGAAATGAAGAAACTTACGGATGAAGGAAAAATAGAGCGGTTGTACAATGGCGTGTATTATCGTTCTTACAAAACTATTTTAGGCACTAAGGGAAAAGTATCGGTTGAAAAATTTATACAAAAGAGGTATTTAGAGGCAGATGGAGTGGTGTCAGGATATATTACGGGTATCCAGCTTGCAAATATGTATGGTTTTACAACGCAAAATCCGTCCTGCTATGAGGTCTGTTCTAATGAGGCATCGACCAAACAGCGTAAAGTAGATGTAGATGGAAGACAGATTATCGTTTATAAACCGGTAGTGGAAATATCAAAGGAAAATAGAGGTGCACTGCAATTTTTGGATCTCATGAGCACAATTGACAAATATAGCGAAGTTAGTGGTGACGAATTTACAACGAAGATAAAGAATTTCATTTCTATAGTAGATGTTGATTTTGTGCAGGTGAAAAAATATTTGTCGTTGTTTCCGGACAGAGTATATCGAAATATTTATCAAGGAGGTTTGATGAATGAATTGGTATAAAGAGTATCAAACTGAATGGAAAGAGATTATTGAGACTGTGGCCAGAGAAATAGGAAGAAGTGAGCAAATGGTTGAAAAAGATACTATTCAGTCGATGTTTCTGTTTGAATTGGCAAAGTCGGAACTACCATTTGTATTCAAAGGTGGAACGTCACTTTCTAAGGCATATAATCTGATAGACCGTTTTTCAGAAGATATTGATTTATCAATGAAGCGAAGACCTACGCAATCAGAGCGTGTGAAATCAAAAGAATTGATTATCGAAATTGCCGAAAATTTAGGATTGGTGTTGTTAAATCCGGAAGAGATAAAGTCGCGGTATGATTATAATAAATATGTATTTAAGTATGACTCTTTGTTTTCTGTAATCCCATTGGAGATTATTATAGAAACTAGTTATTATCAGTCGGTATATCCTGTTGTCAAACATGTTGTAGGTAGCTTTGTAGGAAGATTTTGTTTAGACAGAAATATCATCCTGCCAGTTCCTTTTGAAGCTGCAGAAGTGATGATGAATGTTCAATCCATAGAAAGAACTTTCGTGGATAAGGTGTTTGCCGTATGCGATTATAAAATACAGAATATGCAGGACAGAGATTCAAGACATTTATATGATATATGCAAGCTTCTT
>JAFTPP010000001.1 GCA_017463255.1 Lachnospiraceae bacterium | reverse complement strand
CTGTTCTTCTGTCAAGTAAGGACTAAAAAAAAATTTATTTTTTTGATTTCTGCACAAGTCCGTATGTCAACCGCACTTGTGCATAGTTTCCAAGTCAAAGAAACCGCTGTCAAAGTTCCAACAGATTTCTATTCTATTGTCGGAATATACATTCACTTTGTCAATCAGCTTCTCCTTTATTTCTTCCGTAAGTTCCATCTGATCAACATAGCAGTTCAACTGACTGATATTCTTTTCTATCTGTTGGTTACTCTCCTGCTGTATTTCCTGTCTGCTCTGAAGCTCATATAGCCTCTGCTCCAGCCTTGCTGTTTCTTCATCGTATTTCTTCTTTTCCACAAGGAAGTCCTCTCTTGATAGCTTTCCATCCGTGTATTGCTCATAGAGTGGCATCCATGTCTTTTTCATTGTAGCTATGGTCTTGATTAAAGTTGCAATCTCCGCACCCTCAGAGTAGGGAATGGTTTTATTCCTTGCATTTTTAGATAACTCTGCTTCTTTCACAAGCAACTGTATCTGTTGCTTCAATGCTGTCAACACAACCTTATCGGTTTCCTCAACTCTTATAACAGCACTTCGGCATCTACACTCTTTTACCAAGTACCTCTGATTACACCTAAGTATGCCCTTATCGCCTTGCATTTTTCTACCACAATAACCACAGTGATAAATATTCCTGCCAGACTTACCACTTGCCCTAAACTCTATTTGTCTCAGCATTGAATTTGCTTTTACATAAAGTTCATACGACACAATGGGTTCGTGAGTATCTTCTACTCTTACCCATTCAGACGGTGGTGTTTTTACACGCTTGCCTCTTACTGTAATCGATGTTGTTTTGAGTGAAATCATCATTCCGGTATATCGCTCGTCTTTTATCATGCAACGGATTCTATCATCCGTCCAATAACACTTAGCACCATATCGACTCCATTGCTTAGTAAATCCCTGCAAATTCTGAAATTCGGACGGTGCCAGAACGCCTCGCTCATTCAATATCTTAGCAACTTTTAAGGGTGAAAGACCTGACGCTACCAATTCAAAAATTTCCTTAACAATCTTCCCTGTCTCCTCATGGACTACCAACTGATGAACATTATACTCTGCTTTCCTATAACCATACATGGCATTTGGAGCATTATACTCTCCTTTTTCAGCCATTCGTCTCCAAGCAATTCTTTGTTTCTTTGAAAACTCCCTGCTATAAAAATCATAAATCATATTTTTGAACGCAACATCAAGTCCACCTGTTGTACCCTCAAAATCCTTGCTATCATAGTTATCATTTACGGAAATAAACCTTACACCGAGAAATGGGAAATACTGCTCAAGATAGTCACCCAGCTCCACATAATTTCTACCAAATCGGGAGAAGTCCTTTACAATGATACAGTTCACCTTGCCTGCCTTTGCAAGCTCAATCAACTCTGCAAACTGTGGTCTGCTGTCAAAATGCACACCTGAATATCCATCATCACACTTCTCAATTACGGTACAATCTGCAAATTCCTCGTGGTTTCTAATGAAATCCCAAAGTAAAGCTCTCTGATTGGTTATACTGTTGCTCTCCGCCTTGTCCGCCCGAAGGGATATATCACGATCCTCCTGTGATAATCGAATATACAAGGCAATTACATATTTGCTGCCATAGCTAACTGTTCTTTCACCCTGCATATCTCGTCCCTCCTTTCCTCAACTACTTGTGCCAATTCCTCAAGTTCGTCTTTGAAACGGAAGCATATCTCTAACCTTTCATCGCTATATACAAGCACCTTACTGATAAAGGATTGGATAATGTCCTCTGTTAAATTGTTAAAGTTCTTATACTTCTCAATAATTGTTTCCAGCTTACTGCCTTCTTTACAACCTTTTTCATACCTCCTTTGAAGTCCCTGTAATTCATTGATTTTCTGTTCCTCAGCCGCAACTTCATTCAGATATTTCTCTTTCGCATACAGATAGTCACTTTCGCTAAGGATACCATCCGCATAATCACTATAAAGCGAGCCTGCTCTGCTCTCTGCCTTGCTTTTTCTCCTGCAAGCCTCAATGATTTCCCTCTGATAACCTGCATTGATTTGTCTTGCCTGTTCTGTACGGTTTAACTGCTCCAGAGCCTTCTTGCCATCTAAAAACAGCTTGATATGAAGTCTGATAGCCTCCTCAACTGCACTTTCCACATCTTTCTTATTCAGACGCTTTCTTGTGCAACCCTTCTCTTTCAAAGTCTGATAAGTCTGACAGATATATTTATAATATACCCTCGGTGGATTCAGCTTAACTCCGCTTCTATCCCTCCAAAGAGACATATTCTTGCCGCAATCCGCACAAACCAAAACACCTTTTAGGAGATTCGGCTCTTTGAAAACACTGTCATGCTTACCATAATTGCTATGAAATTTTTCTCTATACTTTTGCCTCTGCTCATTGATTTTTTCAAAGATTTCTCTTTCTACAATCGGCTCATGGGTATTTTTAACATAAATTCTTTCCTCCACAGGCATCCGGGTTGTTTTCATACCCTTATATAATGCAGTTCTCGCAATACCCTGTTCCATATCACCGATATACACCGGATTTTCCAAAACCCTTGCCAATGTGCTGACCGTCCATAAACCGGACTTTGAGCGTTCTGACTTAACCCATCCTCTGAGATATTTATATCTGGTAGGACCGGGAATATCACATTCATTCAATCTTCTAGCAATGGCTGTAAGACTTTCCCCGTCTGCTCTCCAATGAAAGATATTCCACACAATCTCTCTTACATCTTCATCAACAATCAGCTTATTATGATCTTCGGGAGATTTCATATATCCATATGGAGCTGACATTCCGATAAATTTGCCCTGCTTCTGTTTCATAAGAAATGCAGAGCTTACCTTCCGTGAAAGGTCTTTTGCATAAATATCATTTATCAAATTCTTTAACGGAACTATCAAGCCATCTTCCGTAAGGTTTGGACAACTACTGTCATATCCGTCCGTAATGGCTATAAAACGGATACCGAAGAATGGGAATATTTTTTCAAGATAATCGCCTGCCTCCAAATAGTTTCTGCCAAGTCGTGACAAATCTTTTACAATAATGCAATCAATCTTACCTGCCCGCATATCCGCTATCATACGGTTAAAGTCAGGTCTGTCGAACTTCGTTCCGGTTACACCATCATCATAATACTCGTCTAGCACTTGAAGATATGGCTTATCCTTCACATACTCTCGTAAAAGGTAAAGCTGGTTGTCGATGGTTGTCCCTTCTGCCCTGCAATGCTCATCCGCAGATAATCTTGCATATAATGCTGTACGATAAACCTTATATTCTGCTACGGAAACCGAAGTCTCTAACTGTGTAGCGATGATCTGCTTTCTGCTCTTTCTTGCCATTTACACCACCATCCCTTCCACATAATCGTAGTTAGGACTTGCAAAAGCAATTAAGCTGCTGTGTCTCTCTGTTTCCTCTTGAAAATTGAAGATGACCTCAATTCTATCTTTACCATACACACGCACCTGCTTAACCAGAGCAATTACCGCCGCACGGTCTAATTCTGTGATATTTTCAAACTTCTTAAAAGCCTTAATCCATTCCTGCCTGCTACCCTTGTTATTTTTCAAAAGCTCCACTTCATGCTCGTAGGAAGTAATTGCCCTATCCGAAACAGCAATCTGATAGCTGTACTCCTCTTTCATCTGCACATATTCCGCTTTGGTTAAAATACCATCCTTGAAATCTTCGTACAGATTCAGCTTCCGAGCTTCAATTTTGGCTTTCTTCTGTTTTTCCCTCCTTATTCGTTCCTCATATTTTTCAATCCCTGCCTGCTTCCATTGCAGTTCATCAATCATTTTCAAGGCATTTCTGACACCCAACATTTCACTTACATGAAGCTGAATGGACTTTAATACTGCATCCATTAAGTCTGCTTCACTGACACGGTGTGAGGAACAATGATTTTTATTCTTCTTATTGGTAGAGCAGACATAATACACATACTGCTTACCGTTTGCCGGAACCGTCTTACGCACCATACTGTCAAGACAATCCCCACACACCAAAACGCCTGATAACGGATAAACCTTATTCTCTCCCGGCGAGCATCGCGTATCTAATTTTAGAAGCTCCTGAACTAAATCAAAATCTCTCCGGTTAATGATTGCCTCATGATTATTCTCTATACGAACCCATTGACTTTCAGGCTTCATCACCCTTGTTTTCACCTTATAATTAGGTGTTGTCTGTCTGCCCTGTATAAGAACACCTGTATAAATCTCATTTTTCAGAATACGGGTAACAGAAACATAGTTCCACTTCGGTGCTTCACCCATATCAAACGAAGTTTTCAAATGAATACCGATACTGTTCTTATAGGCAAGAGGGGCTAAAATTCCGTTATCATTCAGAATATCCGCTATGGTCTGCTGACTCATGCCAAGTAGCTTCATTCTGAAAATATCCTTTACAACCTCGGCTGCATATTCGTCCGCAACAATTTTATTCTTGTTCTCAAAGGACTTCTGATAACCATAGGCAACAAACGCACCAATGTAATCTCCCCTTTTTCTTTTCACTTCCAGATTACTTCTAATCTTAATGGAAATATCCCTGCTGTACGCATCGTTAATCAGGTTCTTAAAAGGGACAATCATTTCAGTACCATTATTCTTTTCAAGACTGTCATAGCAGTCCGTAACAGCAATGAAACGCACCCCCATCATCGGGAATATCTTTTCAATATATCTTCCTGCTTCGATATAATTTCTGCCAAATCGTGACAAGTCTTTTACAATAACACAGTCAACCTCGCCAGCCTTTATATCATCTAACATCTGTTGGAAACTCGGACGATTAAAGTCAACACCGCTGTATCCATCATCCACCCGTATGGAATGGATATGAATTTCCGGGTGTTTACCCACAAAGTCCATGATTAAATCTTTTTGATTTGAGATACTGTTGCTTTCCAGTCTGCTACCTTCAGCAACATCGCCATCTTCCCTTGATAATCGTAAGTAGATGGCTGCGTGATAAATTTTAGAAGTGTTCGCCTTCATCCTGCATCGCTCCATTCTTATGATTTTCAAATTAAGATTGCCCTATCTTAATAATCTAAGAATC
>JAFTPP010000025.1 GCA_017463255.1 Lachnospiraceae bacterium | reverse complement strand
TCATTGCCGTTATCTCCGCTTCAACGGTTTATATAATATATTAAATTAGTCTGAATTATAGAACTGTTTTTCTTAATTGTCAAGTATTTTTATCTCTTATGAGAACTGAAATTTGTTAGTACCTATTCCCATACAGAATCCTTGCTTTATCTGTATATCGCTTTACAAGTTCTGTTTTCGCATTTGTATAGCCATCTCTGTTATGCTCATATTTCTTCCATAACTTTAATTTCAATTCCTCGTATTCCTTTGCAACATCCGGATACTCAATGAGATAATCTCTAAAATACAATTCATTGTTATCGCCTGCATATCTCAAATGCAAATGAAATACTCGCTCGGCAAAACCATTCTCTGTATATCCCTTATTAAAAGACAAACTATTCTCAGTCTGTGACATACAAATATAGCCACTGTTAATAATCAAATCCTTATAATCCAGTAAACGGCTTTCCTTTGGAGCTTCTACCAAAATATCAATAATCGGTTTTGCCCATATAGAAGAAACCGCCGTACTTCCAATATGACTTATTCTTTCAGTTGAAAAAAGGGCATTTTTCAATAACCATTCTTCCTCAGAATACCATTCTTGCCAACAAGATTGATGTTCTGTTAAATATATAGGGAATAACTGCCACAGTTCTTCCAAAGTCATTTCTGATAATTTCTTGCCCATCATTCTCACCTGCAAATTCAAATTTTCTGTTCCCTACAGATGCCAAAGCGAATATGCATAGTTTTATTTAACTCTGTCTATTCTTTATTCATAAATTAACACCTCGCTCAATTGGGATTTATTTTACAAATCTCGACTCAAGCTTTAATTTCATAAAAAAGGTATTGCTCCTCTTTGCTATCATTCAAATCCCTGTACAGTTTTTTCTCTGTCAATAAAAATCCTGCTTTTTCAACCACTTTCCATGATGAAACATTTTCTACTCTAACAGTTGCTATCATGTTCTGCATATCGTAACTATCGAAAAAAAACTTAACATATGCTTGTACTGCTTCAACTGCATAGCCGGCATTTCTGTAGTGCGCTCCTATAAAATATGTAATGCCAACTTCCTTTAGGTCTTCGTAATATGAACAACCAACAGCCCCAATTACCTTATTATCTTTCTTCAAAGTAATCGCATATGCTAAATAATCCTTACATGGATTGTTCCTAATGGAAAATCGTACCGCTTCCATTATCCATGCTTTCATCCAATCTCCACAGCTATCATCAAAACCAACGTCATGTAGACTGCCATCCGATGCCATTTCAACAAATGCTTTTTCATCCTCTGATTTCAAATCTCGAATTATCAATCGTTGGGTTTCTATCAACATAAATTTGTACCTCTTATTCTACAACTTTAAAGTCTATATATTCCCAAACTTGCATTTCATCAAGCGCAAAGAGAACCGCTTTTTTCCATCAATAATCAATATTTTTCTTCTCACAACTGAATCTCCATTACTTCGGATGCGCGGCTTAATTCTTCATAACCCGACTAAATTGGCGTTTCTCTCTATTTAGTCGGACTTTCCTCTTGCTTTTCCCCGACTAAATTGGCGTTTTTCTCTATTTAGTCGGACTTTCCTCTTGCTTTTCCCCGACTAAATTGGCGTTTCTCTCTATTTAGTCGGACTATCCTCTTCCGTTTTCCCAACTAAATTGGCATTTCTCTCTATTTAGTCGGACTTTCTTCTTGCTTTTCTCCGACTAAATTGGCGTTTCTCTCTATTTAGTCGGACTTTCTTCTTGCTTTTCCCCGACTAAATTGGCGTTTCTCTCTATTTAGTCGGACTTTCTTCTTGCTTTTTCCCGACTAAATTGGCGTTTCTCTCTATTTAGTCGGACTTTCTTCTTGCTTTTTCCCGACTGAATTGGCGTTTCTCTCTATTTAGTCGGAATAAACGCATCCGCGACAAACCAAGCTAAAATAGCTACACATCTCAGCTCTCATATTACGCATTATAATACATATCATATACAACAAAGCCCTGTATTCCTTTCAGGGAACCTTCAAAGGTTTCCTGACACATCATACATCTGGGCTCAGTCATGGGATATCCGCTTGTAGGATATATATTATATTCTGATGATGTTTTAAATCCTAACCGATTGTAAAAATGGAAGTCTCCCTCTACGGTAATCCCCTTAAATCCGGCTTCTCTTACCTTTTGAATTCCCAATGTCAGCATGGTAATTCCTACATGCTTATGAAAATAATCCGCATGCACAGAAACCGGTGCCAACATAACAATGTCTTTGCTATCTATATGTTCACCACTTGCCGTTTTAGATAAGGGAAAATGGGAAAACAGAAAATGTCCCACTATTTTTCCATTTAATTCAGCCACAAAAGATAACTCCGGAATATAATACTTCGAAACTCTAATCTCTTCAATTAATGCCACAATATCCGTTCCATCCGAATAAGTGGTTCCTTCCTGAAAAGAGCGTAAGACTAAAGATACAATTTCTTTATAATCCTTCTGTGTCTCCGGCCGTATCGTAATATCGTTTCTCATATATCCTTCCCCCATAATTTCGCTTATTTTAAACATACAACAACTATACCACAACAACTCCCACTCTAAAAGAGAACGCTAGTATATTCTATTTTTAATTCCCCGAACTCTTGTAATGCTTTAAACTTACTCTCCAGAACAAATACGCAAGCAGATACATGCCCACACCTACTACCGGTGTTAAATACAGATAAATTTCCGGGTAAGCCGCCATATCCTCTTTTCTTAAAAGAAACTGGGCAGGAAAATAATTCACAAAGGCAAAGGGGACCACATATATCATGCCCGCCTGTATTACCTTATGAAAAATACTGATGGGATAACCCGCAAACTTTCTGGCATTCCAATAAAATACTTCCTTTAAACTTCCTGTTTCCAAAAGGTAGATATTAAGGGTTGCAAGAAACAAAAAGATTGCTCCCTGAATCAACACACCACCGGCAATCGCAAACAAATAATAGATAATGTTGGCAGGAGTCCAAACCACTCCTACCTTGCCTGCCGAAAGCACAAATAATAAGATTCCAAGTCCACCATGCCCGATTGCTGCAAACCAGTCCGCATTCACGAAAATAATCTGAAACAACAGTCCTCTGGGTCTTAAGATGAAGCGGTCAAAGTTGCCACTGCGCACCGTACCGCTAAAATCTCTTAAGCCCGTAAAAAAGAGGATGAGAATTCCGTAAGTTACAAATAAAAGACTGAACAAAAACAACATTTCATTAATGTTCCAGCCATTTAATGTATCAAATTTGAGCAGGGTAAAATAAACAACAATAATACCTGTTGACTCCCTTAAAAACACTGCAAGCGAACGCAACACCGCATCCACTTTATATTGAAACCATGACTTCATTATGGTTTTCGTATAAACACCAATCATATGAATTGCATCATTCATTTAGATACCTCCCATTTATCCGACATTTGAGTCGCATGCGACTCAAATTCGTAATTGTCGTGCTCTATGCGCGACAATTTAGCCTCCCTGTACCACTAACTTCTTCTTCCCCCTTGACCACAATAGGTTTCCAAACAACCAAATTACTACAATCCAAAAGCCTTGGATTCCGCACTTATAAGCAATCTCCCCGTAGGTAAGCTGTCCCAAATAAATCTGGACGGGAGTAAAATAAATAGAAGAAAAAGGCAGCACATCAAGTACAGGCTTTAACCATTCCGGCATAAACCAAAGAGGAATCATGGAGCCTGACAAAACATTGATAAACACATTCTTAATGGTTACCATGCTCCACACATTAATGAGCCAAAAAGCAAACATCTGCATAGCAAAGCTAATGGTCCAAAGCACTCCGTAACCTAAGATGGTACTAATCAAAAATAACAAAAACATGGGTAGACTTACCGGTGGCAAAAATCCCACTGTTAATGCTGCCACAATAAGGGCAGGCACAAAATGAAAAACCAATTGGAACATGGAATTCCCCAGATTTTCAAAAAGCATCCTTCCCTTAAAGCTAATGGGCAATAACAATTCATTTGCAATACTTCCGTTACTGATACGTCCCGACAAATAATAATCATCAATACTGAACATGGCATCCATACCAATGGAAAGGACAAAATTCGTAGTTACCATAGCCATGGTAATGCCGTCTACTTCGGTTCTGCTTCCATATAATGCATCGTAAATACACCAAAAAATAAAAATCCTAAGCAATGTATTTACAATGCCTATAAAATGATTAAACCGGTACGCACTTCGATTTAAAAAATTCTTCTTTGCAAATGCAAGATAGGGTTTTAGCATCTACGACACCTCCCCGTTATATATCTTTCTTATGAGACTCTCGATTTCAGGCTCAGAAATATTAATATCACGAATAGCATACCCCGATAAAAGAGTATTCATCAGTTCATCAATCTGCACCTCACGGTTTTCAAAGATAAACCGCTTCTTTCTGCCATCAAGCTCATCCAACTCCTGAATGGTTACCTTCTCTATAGGTGCCACATCATAATTTTCCACAAACTCTACATCAAGCTGTCTGGTAGTTCCGTATTTCTCCCTGATTCCAAGAAGCTTACCGTCATAAATCTTAGAACCCTTATCAATAATAATCAGTCTGTCACATACCTTCTCAATATCCTGCATATCATGGGTGGTAAATATCATGGTAATGTTGTCTTCTTTATTTAATTCGCGGATAAAATTGCGGATTGTTTCTTTTCCCACCACATCCACACCAATGGTCGGCTCGTCAAAAAAGACAATCTGAGGTGAGTGAAGCAAAGCTGCCACAATATCCGCTCTCATTCTCTGTCCCAAAGAAAGCTGGCGCACCGGCTGATTGATAAAGCCTGACATGTCTAGCATTTCAGTGAATCGTTCCAGATTCTTCTTATACTTATCTTCCGGAATCCTATAAATTGCTTTCAAAAGCTCAAAGCTGTCAATGACCGGCAAATCCCATTGAAGCTGTGATTTCTGTCCAAAGACAACACCAATATTTCCAACATATTCTTTTCTGTCCTCATAAGGCTTATATCCATTTACCACAATCTCCCCACTATCAGGGTAGAGAATCCCCGATAACATCTTGATTGTGGTACTCTTGCCGGCTCCGTTTGGTCCTATAAAACCGATCATTTCCCCCTGTTTAATGGAAAAACTGATATCATTTACAGCATGCTTATATTCAAATTTGGGCCTAAACATATTGGCAATCATACCCGGAATTCCGTTAGCTCTTTTATTTACCTTAAACCGCTTACTCACGTTTTTTACTTCTATGTATCCTTCTTTTCCTGACATTTATATATCCCCTTTCATTCTTTCCATTTCCAAAATCACTTCCTCAAGACCCGGCTTTTTCACATTTACTTCCCGAATGGATATCTTCTTTATGAGCAAATCCAATATCTCTGCCGAAGTAATGTAATTCGAGTTATATACGATGGATAACATATCCCTGTCAAAAGAAAATCTGCTTAAGGGCAAATCTTCTAAGTCCGGAATTGCTCCCTCATACTGTATGATCATAATGTCCATGGGCGCGTACTTACGCATAAGTGTGTTCTTATTTCCGTAAAAAAGCATTTTGCCCTGATTAAGAACCATGATGCGGTCACACATCTGTGAAATATCCTTCATATCATGGGAAGTGATTAAAAGAGTCATTCCCTCTTTTACTCTTTCCTGCAATATATCCCGAAAGATGGTCTTGGCATTCTCATCCAGACCATTGGCCGGTTCATCCAAAAGAAGTAATTCCGGCCTTTGTAATAAAACTGCACCCAACTCTGCACGCCTTCTTTGTCCTAAAGATAATGATTTTACAGGCGTATACTCATAGGCATCAAATCCAAAGCGTGTTGCCAAATCTGAATATATGGGTTCAAATTCTGTGTCAGATATTTGATAGACAATCTGCAAATCCTTAAAATTATCCCTGACACTTCTAAATTCATTTAACACCGGAATCCCTGTAAAAAAACAACTCATTTTACGCCCCAACTGACTTCTATTGATAACGGGATTCTTGCCCATGGTATATACGTTTCCCCCATCAGGCTCCAAAAGTCCGCAGGCAAGCTTCATAAAAGTAGTCTTTCCGGCACCTGATGCACCGATAATTCCTACTGCACTCCCCTTCGGAATATGGATACTTACATCCGACAATATGAATTTACTTACATTCTCAAAACTGACCATAGCTTTCCTTCCTCTGAATCAAAAATACCCCCTGCGCTTACACTTCGCAAGGGGTCTGGGATGAACGATACCTATTGTGGGATGAACACCTTTACGCAAAAGAATGAATCTTCTTCGTAAATATCATACATTCCTCCATATTCCTCAACAATGGATTTCATCTTTTGAATGCCCATTCCATGAATCTCTTTATCTTCCTTGGTGGATTCCAATTCCGGATTGGCGCCCAATACCGAATCTGTAATCCGGTTTTTAACGCAGATGGTTTCATATCCCCGGCTTCGGCATATAATTATCTGCATCAGGGCTTTATCGCTCTCCTCTTTTTCACATGCCTCAATGGCATTATCTAACATATTGGAGAGTAATGCGGAAAAGTCCATGCTTTTCATCTTGGCAAAAGACAAATTCTCAATCTCAGCCTTAACTGCAATCCCTTTGGATTTTGCGTAAGATAACTTCTCATTTAAAATATGGTTTAACAGCGAATTTCCGGTTTCAATGTAACTGTGCATGGTGTTGAACTTATCTAAAAGCTCAGAAGTATATGCTTTTGCCTGCACATAATCCTCATCATTTAAGTAAGACGCAATCACCATCAAATGATTTTTCATATCATGCTTTAACTGGCGGGCATTTTTATGAAGCTCTCGTATTTCATTATCCTGTTTATGAATTTCCTCAGATTCATCCTTAAGCATCTCAAATTGATAGCGAAGCTCTGCCTCTTTTTCAAACAATGCTATGTACTTTTGATTTAATGAATCCAGTTCCTGCCTTAATTCTTTTTTGCTTTTCACGATCTTAAATACCTCATAAATTGTTGTTTTACCGAATCAGAATATGTTTTTCCCACCGGAAGCCTGATACCGCTTGTCAGCTCTATCTCCTCCGCTCCCAATAACTTAATTGCAGCTTGATTCACTAAAAATCCTTTGTGAATTCGAAAGAATCCTTCCTTTGCCAGACTGTTTTCCACTGCACTGATGGTGCTGCGGAAACGATATTCTTCTTTTTCGGTATATAACTTCAAATAATTACCCTCCGATTCAAAAAAAAGAATATCAGACAGCAATAAACATACCTCATTTCCTGCAAGCCTGAAATTGAAATGCTTCTGCTCATTTGCCAGTTCTTTTTTACAGTCAGATAAGACCTTTTCTATCTCAGAATCAAAAAACTGCTTACGGATAAAACCAAATGGGTGAAATTGAAAGCTTTCATATACAAGCTCATCATGCCCGGTGACAAAAACAAGCAATGGTTTTGCTTCTGTTTTACTCAAACTTTTTGCCACTTCCATTCCGTCCATTTGGGGCATATCAATATCAAGCAGCAGAATATCGCAGGGTTCATTTTTTATTTTTTCCAAGAGTTCTTTTCCTGATGAAAAGGTGCACACCTCACTGTCAGAAATAAATCTTGATACTTTTTCCTTAAAGTCGTTAAGAATCTTTATTTCATCATCACAAAGATAAATTCTCATCCTAATTCTCCTCAAAAGTAATATGAGTGATTTCTTTCATTGTATTTTGATAAAAACACCATGTCAATCATGTATTATTTTCATTTTTTTACCAATACTACCCTTAAATACACTTTGAAAGGAAGGTATTCTTATATGTCAGATGAAAAAATGATGAATGCTTATGATGATGGAAATATTCCCAAAATAGACTTACCACCCCGCGGTGCTAAGAATAATTATCCTACTGATGCACAGGATAATGTTGAACCTCTCCCGGAATCAACACGCCCTCGTAAAGACGGCCCCGGTGGAAACTAGTAATATAAAGAAATCCGACATAATTCCATTTGCTGGAATCATGTCGGATTTCTTATAGAAACATATTCATAATTTCCGGTGTTATTTCTTCAACTTTAATTTGATGTTCTTTTACATAGGAAGAATAGCCTCGTATATCATACTCCAGTTTATCTCCCTGGTTGTATGGATTATGTTCTTTTACATATTCATCTACCAATGTTCTTTTACTTTTACAAGAGTTCTTCTGTCCATTCATAATCATACACCTCCCTAATATGTTCGGTTTCTTCTGAAGAGAGCATAAAGCGGTATGAATGGTTATTTTATTTACTATATACAATTCTCTCACTGTTAAACATCTTGGTTAATACAACAGTAAAGATTCCCATATATACTACGTTACTAACCACTGTCACTACAATGTTTACAACATTGTAATCAAGTGAGAAGATACCAAGCATACTCTGAACGGTATTGTAAAGCGGAATGAAGTAATAGTAGATTTCTTCTTTTGCACCGCTTCCAAACATTGCTGTAATACCGATAACCATTGAAGCAATCATTAAAGGTGTAATATAGCTTCCTGCTTCTTTTACTGATTTTGCCAATGCTGATACCACGCAAATCATACCGATAATAACAAGTACTGTGGAAAGAATGATTAAGAATAACATGATAAAATCTGTTGTTCCATAAATACTTGCATCCATCTGGTCACTTGCCGCTCCCATTAAACTCGGAAGTGAAAGGTATGTTCCAAGGAAGCTTGAAAGACCGCTTAAAAGAGCAATCACACCAAGGCTTAATACCTTACCGATTGCAAGCTCTCTTCTCTTTAATGGTGTAACGAGAAGAGTTGCCATAGTTCCTCTTTCTTTTTCACCTGCAATTGCTTCCGGCGCAACAGCCATACAGCCTGAGAACATGAAAATCATCATTAACATAGGAAGCATAGATGCAAAAATCTGGCCGGTTGTATCTTCCTCAGTAGCCATATCATATACAGCTTCTCCTGCATTTACGTCAAACTTATTAGACAAAACAGTTTCATACTGCTCTAAAATCGTAAAGAAAATCTGATAAGCTTCTGAAGAATCTGTAGATGCAGAGTTGTAATAAACTTCTACATTTGGCGCAGCATCTGTTGCTGTCAGATTATCATAAGCCATTACATCTGCATCAAAATTTTCAGGGAATACAACCAATAAATTAGTCACAGCATTCTTATCCTGAAGTTCTGCCTTAATCTCTTCGATTTGGCCGTTTGTTACATCCGTAACATCAAAGGTTTCTACCATTGCATCAATGGATTCCGGCATATTAACCACGCTCATCTTTGGAATAAATTCTTCGTCTACTCCAAACATGCTGGACATACCGCTACCCATAAAGGTGTATAACACATAAATCATAAGACCCGGTAAAAGGATTGTTGAAAATACCATTCCTTTATCTTTAAAGAAACGGGAAAACTCTTTTCTGGCAATTGTCCAAATATTATTTTTCATTCTGATCACCTACCGTTTCTACATAAATATCAAAGAACTTATCCTCTAAGTTCTTCTCTTTTGTCATATTTTCAAGAGAATCACATTCAATCATCTTACCGTTAATAATAATACCTACACGGTCACAGATTTTCTCAATTAAGCTGAAAATATGAGTGGATACGATAACTGTCTTTCCCTGAGCTTTTAAATCCAAGAGGAAGTCTGTTACCACTTTTGCTGTAATAACATCAAGACCGTTGGTAGGCTCATCGAAAATAATAATATCAGGATTATGTACCAGGGATACCACTAAAGATACCTTCTGCTTCATACCGGTAGAAAGGTTTGCAACCTTTACTTCTGCAAACTCATCAATACCGAACTTTTTAAATAATTCTTCCTTACGGGCATTTCTCTCTTCTACTGCAACTCCGTATAAATCAGAGAAAAAATCATATAAGAAATTTGGAGTAAAGAAATCTTCTAACTTTAACTCACTGGTAAGAAAACCAATTTTACTTCTTACCTGTTCCGCCTCATTCACAATGCTCTTACCATCTACAAGGGCATCACCAGAATCCGGTTTAATCAATGTTGCAAGCATACGAAGTGTAGTAGTCTTTCCGGCACCGTTAGGACCTAACAATCCGAAAATCTCACCCTTGTACGCTACGAAAGAAAGTCCGTCTACAGCTTTTTTAACTTTTGACTTAGTTCTTTCTAACTTCTGCTGTTTTGCCGAGAGCTTAAATGTCTTATGCAAGTTCTCGACTTTCAATAATTCTTCCATCTTAATCCTCCTCGTTTTTCCCGACTTTCACACAAGTTTGTCAAGTTTATCCGTCTTTTTGACAATTTTCATTGTCACGCATGCATAGATAATAGCATTGACAACTTTACTTGTCAATACTATTTTACAATAAAATATTACTTTTAAACTTTTGACTTTGCAACTGCCAATGCCTTGTCATATGCTTCCATGTCCGGCAAATGTTCCAACAATACCGGCATATCCGGATGAAGTCTTCTTACTTGTTCATAAAAGAAAGGTAAATTAATAATTCCTTCACCAAGCGGCACTTCATGTATCTCAACCGTTGCAGTTCCAAATAACTTACAATCTTTCAAGTGACAGCTCTTAATGTACGGGCCCAACAGTGCAAAAGATTTTTGAACCATTTCATCCATATGCGTATAGGTATAGGGGTCCTTTACCCAATTTACCACGTCCATATGCACCGCGAAGCCTTCTCTGTCTACATCCTTAATAAACTGTAAATACTGCTCCGGAGAATCCGGTAACATCCATTGCATTGGCTCTAATGTATAAAAGGAATATTTAGGTTTCACCCTATCACATAATCCTTGTATCATTTCGACGTTTTTCTCATAAAGTTCCTGTGAAAAATTGAGCACATCACAGCCATTCCAATTTATTCCGGGTGAACCGGAAATATTAACACAACAGTCTGCCTTAATATAGTCCGCAAGCCTAAACTGTTCTTCACATACCTGTAATGCTCTTTTTCCGTCCTTACCATGAGGAGAATTCCAAACTCCCACTTCAGCGATACGAAGGTCATAGTCTTTTGCCGCCTTTACATAAGCATCAATAAGATTAACCGGCGCCTCGTAATTTACCGGAAAGCAAACTGCTTCGTATCCTTTTTTACTTAATATTTCTGCCCATTCTGTGGGAGATGAATGGGCAGGGATATAATTTGTTCCTAACCGCATAGCTCCTCCTAAAAAAAATATTATCAGAGCTATTTTAGCATGTTATGGAGCATCTTACAAATTCAATAAGTATATAAAGTACGCTACATATCCAAGTAGCATTACAACACCCCAGAAGCGGCGTAATTCCAGTTTTCTTAATACTGAAATCCAAAGAAGCACGCCTGCTGCCACTGCTATAATTCCGTCTGTGACAAAGCTTGCCGCATACGGAATCGGTGTAATAAGTGCCGTTGAACCCAAAATAAACAGAATGTTGAAAATATTACTTCCCACAATATTACCGATTGCAATATCAGCATTCCCCTTGATTGCAGCTGTAACGGATGTCATTAACTCCGGAAGCGAAGTTCCGAGTGCCACAATGGTAAGCCCGATAAATCTGTCACTAATGCCTATTTTTTCCGCAATGGCAGTTGCACTGTCTACTGTCACGTTACTTCCCAAAATAATGAAGGCAAGACCAACAATTGCAAAAATAATAAGCTTCCATGTGGCAGTATTTACTTCTCTGTCTTCCTCTTTGTTTTTCTTAGCAAGCACTACTAAATATCCCAAATATGCAAGGAATAACACCCACAAAAGTACGCCTTCCAAACGGCTTACTTTTGCTCCCGTCATACCTAAGAAAATGAGAACAACCGTAATTGCAATCATGTACGGGATTTCAATAAACAGCGTAGATTTCTGAATAGCAACCGGAACAATCACTGCCGTAATGCCTAAAATAATTAAAATATTCAGGATATTACTACCAACCACGTTACCAATAGCAATCTCTGCACTATCCTTGAGTGCTGCCGTAATACTAACCGCAGCTTCCGGCGCACTGGTTCCCATGGCTACAATGGTAAGACCTACTACAAGCTGAGGAATCCCTAATTTTCTTGCTACACCTGAGCTTCCTTCTACAAACCAGTCAGCACCTTTTACCAACATGGCAAACCCTAAAATCAGTAGTAAAATTTGAATAATCATTTACATTCTCCTTACATTCCAACTTAATCATATAATGACATACCATATCTAATCTTGCGGTAAATCTTTAACCCTAATGTTCCAAACAACATAACTACAATACCTAATGAAGAACCAACACCTATAATTACTGCTAAAATAGTTACCAAAATCATTAAAATCTGCATTTCCAATCTCCTCTTTTAGGCCTCCCTAAGGGCAGACCTCTCCTATCTTTTTATTTTTTGTCCGTTCATTAAATGAACTTTGGCGCACACAAATAAGCCTATGTATTCCATAGACCAAACAAGATTATGACTTGGCAATATTATTTTTTTCCATCGGTTTCATGAATATAATTTAAGATGACAGTTTCGCACATTTCCGGTTCGCCGGCTGCGCCCACTGTAACAGAAAAATGAGATTCACTTTGTGCATCTTCTTTCACGCACAAAGCAATCATAGAAATTCTAAGATCCCTGGTAGGATTAGAACGCCTTGCAAGGCTCATCACATAGGATGCACTACGGATTTCAGGTTTTTCAATCACTGTTGAATCAACTGAATTGTCATCCAAAGATGCTGCCATATATTCCGTGGCATGATCGTAAGAAGGAACCGGCAATAAGGAATCTGCCTTAACACTGTCAAGACACATCCCGGTAAATGTTACCAATATAGCCAAAATACTGCATAATATACGGCTGTATTTACCCTTCAAAAAATCACCACCTTTTTACGATTCTAGCACACCCTTTTAAAAAAAGCTACCGATAATATTCTAAAATATACTCCCCTACGATTTGTTCTGCCAGGGCCTCCATCTTTGCAATTTCCTCTTCATAATTTTCAAGAGTTAATCGATAATTCCCTTTACCCATTTCGTCAACTATATAATGGTTAATCACATCTGAAAAATGGATAACATCCATATAATTATCTAAATCCGTGACTATAGAGGTATCATTTTGAAAATAGTAAATCTCTACATTATCATATGCCAACAGCGTTTCTGCTGCTAACCTTGTGGCATACAAATTTTGTTTTAGTTCTCCGTTTCGATAACAATCATCCCACCACAGCATGGAATAGGGTGAAAAAATAAAACGGAATTTGGTCCGGGGTTCTTCTTTCACTATTTGCTCTAACATATTAAGATTAGCCCTAACTGTTTCCTCGCAATCTTTTGCAGGCTTCATGTTTAAAACCTCACTAAGCCTGTTATAAGTGCGTAATGCACCCTCTTTGGAAAAAGTCTTATACTGAGCCCAATTATAAGAGGTTCCCTCATCATAATCTTCCAGTAGAGTGACTGCCATCATATACGGAATATCTTCAAAGATAACATCTTTATTAAAGACATACTTTATATCATCAAGCACATTCTCATTGTATAAATACAAGGGCATTGTAGCATCCGGAAACTTTTGTGACGGGTCATCCTTTAATGAAGCAATATCCAAAGCATAATAAACATTCTTAAGCTCATGCTCCTTTAAAGCTTCGTTCAGATAGTAGACCAATTCCATCGTGGTTGCAGAGCGCTGGATGGCTTTGATGGAAGTTCCCCCAAAGGTTTCATCAAACCATCTGTTGTTGTAATTTTCAGCCACACTGGAACCAAGGATAATACTGTCATATTCAAAATTGCGGACTGAACCGATAACCTGATGCTCCGGCTTGGTAGCAACTGCCTTCAAGCCTCCAAGTGGTTCATGATAATGAAAAAACGGGTCCACAAATACAACTGCCGCTATGAATAACGCCAACATCACAGCTATCTCTATAAAAAATAATCTGATAAACCGTTTCTGTTTTTCCATTTTACTATCCTTGCTTCAAAATAATATTTCTAGAAGTTAAAATACAAAAAGGTGCTGACTCCCGAAAGTGAAATCACAGACCATACAAAAATAAGGGATAATTTTAAACAAAAGCCTCCGTTATATCTGCAGTTATCCACAATATCCCCGGTTCTTTTCCTCATAATAATGATGAAACTGATTAGGATTAAAAACCATAATGAGCCTAAATACACCCAGTCTAAATATTGGGGTGCCCTCATGGATAAAAGCTTGGTCACAATATAAGTCTCTGCAAGCTCTAGTTTTCTTGCCACTAACACAATATCCCCGTGGGATTCAAAGCGGAAAATTTCTTTCATAAACTGAATGCCGTCAGCCACACTGTCGCTTCTAAAAAAGACAAAGGTCAGGCATACATACATAAAAGTGACAACCCTTGACAGAAAAGCCCGAATATAAGTCAGCGTCTTACCTGCAAAAATCTTTTCTTTTTTCCCTGCAAACAGACCATTAACAGCCACCGCAATACCATGCAACAATCCCCACAGAACAAAGGTCCAGTTAGCCCCATGCCACAAACCGCTCAGCAAAAAAACAATCATGGTATTGATAACCATCTTAATTTTTCCCTGTCTGCTGCCGCCCAAGGGAATATACACATAGGTAGTAAAAAATCTGCCTAAGGTCATGTGCCAACGACGCCAGAATTCTTTGACGGATTTTGATTTATAGGGTGAATTAAAGTTATCGGGAATGTCTATATTAAACATTTTGCCAATACCGATTGCCATGTCACAGTATCCGCTAAAATCAAAATATAACTCAAAGGTAAATGCCAAAGCCACTACAATGGCTGAAGTAGTGTCAAGCCACGGAATTCTGCCAAAGCCAAAATTAACGATAATCGCCAAAGTGTCCGCAAGCAATACTTTTTTGCCAAGACCGATTACGAAATACACAATGCCATCCGCAAAATTCTTAGCATTCAAACGTCTTTTTTCCAAATCCCTAAACTGCGGTATGATTTCACTATGCAGTACAATAGGGCCTGCAATGAGCTGTGGAAAAAAAGTTACAAAGTTTATATATTCCAGAAATCCGTAATGTGGGGCAGTTCCCCTGCAACGGTCAATGACAAAAGACAACTGCTGGAACGTAAAGAAACTGATACCTAAAGGCAACAGGATATTTTTGAGTGCAAACTCCGTCCCAAATGCCCCGTTCAAATTCTCTAAGATAAAATCATAGTATTTAAAATATCCTAAGATACCTAAATTGAGGGTACATCCTGCAATCAACAGAATGCGGCGGTATAGTTTCCTTTTGCAATCTAATTTCGTAACGCATACGCTGAACAGATAATTTACCACACAGCTTGCTACAATAATCAACAGATACCGGATTTCAAAATAAGCATAAAACCATAAAGACATGGCCGCCAAAAATACCTGTGATACTTTATGAAGTTTGAATCTGTTAAGTCCGTACCACCCTAAAAGTGCAAGGGGCAGGAATAAAAAGATAAATATATATGAATTAAACAACATAGTTGATTCCTCGCATATCACAATCGACGGCCATTAAACCATTGTCTGCTATACTTCCGTAGGATGTCCCTGACGTTCTCTTGCTACTTCCTCCGGTGTTTTCTCACGAAGTCTTGCTGCACCATGGTAGTCTTTTGCCGGAATCAGATTACCCTTTGCAAGATTTTCTTTTGCCACACGGATTGCTTCACCGTACTGTGGAAGCCACTCTTCCTGCGCCACTAACATCTCATCTACCATCTGCCAGATTTCAGGCGGATTACATACCGCTCCTGTAAGCGGGTCCATCATGGCAGCCTGCTTTAACAGGTTCACATCTCCGTGAACCGCAGCTTCCATGGCTATTTTTTGTACCCAGATGGACTGGGAGCATACTGCCGCACATCCCAATGGTAAATCTCCAACCTTTGGAACACTGATTCCGTTACCGTCTACATAGCACGGAACCTCTACCACAGATTCAAAAGGAAGATTGGTAATGCAGCCCTCATTCATCACATTAAAATGTCCGCGGTACACACGTCCTGTTTCCAATGACTCAATAATATAAGAGCAATGCTCTTTGCCTCTGTCTGAGCCGTCATATTTCTTCGCAGGCTCCAATAAAATCTTAGGATAATCGGTTTCAAACCAGTTTCTCTCTTCACGGGTTACACGTAAATATCCTCCGGTTTCTCCGTTAATCCAACAATCCAAACTAATCCAGTCCTTAATCTCGTCAGGACGTTTTCTGTACCATGCCACATATTCGGACAAATGTCCGTTAGACTCTGTGGAATAATAGCCAAAGCGTCTTAACATATCGATTCTGACTTTTTCTTTTTCCCGAAGTTCCGGATGTGCTTCATAAGCAGGTAAAATCTTAGGAAGCATATCTTCTCCTTTATGCTTCACAGAAATATACCATGTCTGGTGATTAATTCCTGCACAGATAACATCCAGCTCTTCGCGTGGTACGCCTAAGGCCTCTGCAATCTGCATTTCACCATGGATTTCTCCATGACACAAGCCAATGGTTTTTACCCCACCATATACATTACATGCCCATGTTGCCATGGCATTTGGATTCGAATAATTAAGTAAAATAGCCCCCGGTTCTGCCACTTCCCTAATGTCCTTACAAAAATCCAACATCTGGGCAATAACACGCTGACCATACATAATACCGCCGATACAAAGAGTATCGCCCACACACTGATCAACACCATACTTAAGGGGAATTTCAATATCGGTTTCAAATGCCTCCAAGCCACCGATACGCACGCAATTCACAATATATCTCGCATCCTTAAATGCTTCTCTGCGGTTGGTAGTGGCATGAATGGTAATGGGAATATTATTTTCATCCAAATCCCTCTGACATAATGCTCTGGTCTTTTCCATATTATCTGCATTAATGTCCGTAAACGATACCTCAATGTTGTGAAACTCCGGAACTGACATAATGTCCGTAAAAAGTGTTCTTGCAAACACCAAGCTTCCTGCTCCGATAAATGCTACTTTAAAACTCATGGTAATCCCTTCTCCTCCATAAATGAATCATGAATATTGCTATATCCTTAAGTATCTTATCATACATTGGACCATACTTCTAGAAAAAGTAAAAAAAGTACCCATCTTCCATGACATTCACACCATGCCATAGAAGAAGGGTATATTTCATCTATTTTGTCTCACTATTCATATACAATGGGCAACCTGTGGTCTGTCCCATTGCTGTTACTGTTGTACCCACGCAATTCTTGTTATCAAGCCAAGACACTGCTACAACTCCTAAGTAGGTATCATATCCGTCCACTACAAGCTTGATGTAATTTTCACCGTACATCATCCATGTACCTGTAACGCTTCCGCTAATGGTTCCGTCTGTATTTAATGTAACGTATACACCTTCGGTTGTCACATAAGGGTCTCCTGCAAGTACCATCTGGAACTCACCGTTCTTAGCAAAGTGTAAGAATTCTTCCTGTGTAACTGTACGCTCAGCTTCATGTGCATAGCGGTTTGCATTAATAACGATATCGCCAACTGAATTCGTATAATACTGATGTGCCTGCATCATGTATTTTGTAGAGGATGCAGCAAGCGGATGTCCGTTATCGCAGGCTGCTGTTTTATCCGGCTGATAAGCCAGTGTTCTTACCATAAGCTGCGCAATATTTACACCATCACTTGTTGTATACAAATCTCCATGTCCCGGAGCATGAATATCAAAATCATAATCTGCCCATTTAAAAGAAGACATCGCAATGTATTCCGTACTGCCTTCAATACGTTCCGCAGTTGTAATATATCCCTCACGGTCTAAATCTTTTCTATATCCTGATAATGGCGGGAAAAGACCTGTTACTAATTCTTTTCCAATCCATCCCGATGCCATCGGGTCACCGCTTAAGTTGGTAAAAGAATCAATTTCCTCACTCTTAGCAGTAAAAAGAACATAGTTTCTTGATAATACGCCAAGACAAGTCATTAAGTAATAGTAATCATCATGTACTTCTGTTACTGTTCCATCCTCTGCAACAATCGGAACATCATACTGATGTGTAATAATACTTCCTTCTGCACAGTAGGTAAGATGTGTTCCATAATAAGAATGTGCCTCACCGATTGCAGTTGCACGGGCTTCTTCCATATATGTATTAATGGTTGCTTCATCAAGCCAATCTGTCATACCGTCTTTACGAAGACCTGTTTCCGGATCAAGCTCAATCATATATGTACCGGCTCCAAAAGAACCATAAGTTAAGAACATGTTTTCATCGGCATCATAAACCACCTGTGGGTCAAGTGCTACCACATTATAATATAACGCATCCTGTGCATAATCACTGATAGACTGTAATACACATCCTACATATTGGAAGGATCTCTTTTCCAAAGTAGGTGACCATGCAAGTACTGTACAAACACGGTCATGCTTTGCTTCATCCACTGCGGAATTTACAATACAGGTATATAACCAGTATCCGCCGTAAGAAGCAGGAACGATATCCGCTGCCCAGTACTGGCATTTTGAAGCATCCGCTAACATCCAGTCATTAATTTCTGTCCATCCGTAAGCTTCCATTTCTTCCGCTACAGGAGTTGTCTTTCCAAGATATTCCCAATGAATCAAATCTGTAGAACGACGGAAAATATTACCGCCTTCCCATCCGGTCTGAACCATGTAATAGTAACGGACTCCATCAATCACAACTTCTGTAAGAGACGGGTCATGTACGTTACAGTTTCCGTCATACTCCCCATCCTGGTTACTGTCCCAAAGGAATTCATATTCGCCATTTTCCATGGTCTCTTTGTTAATGTCATATCCGGGATTGGTAGGATATGCTGCAACCACGTTAATGGTTACTGTAAATACAACCTCTCCGCCTACTTCTAAATCAATAAATACTTTACCATTCTGTTTTGCATCCTGATTTGCAGTAAAAACCGTTGTTGTATCATCCACTGATACCAAATCTGAAACACTGATTACTTCATAATTTTCATCTACTGCGGTAATGGCAATATTGTCATACGCAAAGCCATCCACAAACTCCAGTTTATACTGCTTATCTTCCTCTGCCAGATAACCCAGTTTCAGATTGTCATAGCAAATGGTTGGTGCAATATCACTGATAACGTACTTTCTACTTCCGTCCTCATTTCTGTTAGCTGCAACCCTTGCATCATAATCCACCGGAACCAATGTTGATTCTGTAGGGGTAAACACATACCCGTCCGGAGTCTGTGTATCTTCTGATACATTTCCTTCTCCTGCTGCCCCTGCGTCGCCCGCTCCTTCTTCCTTGGAACCGCATGCCGCAAGCTGTGTCAACATACAGCCTGTGAGCATAAGACATGCTAACCTTTTCTTCCAATTTTTCATAATTTTTACTTATCCTCCCTGATGAATTTTCATCTGTTAAATTGTACCATTTATCACAGTGAATGTCCATGTTTTAAAAAGGGTATCGGAGCTTATCTAAGTTCCAATACCCTCTACTTTGATTTATTTACTTCACCATCAAATCCGCAAGAGACACGCTGTCCAAATAATCATTCACCATGGTGTTTAGCTTGCTCCACATCGGGAAGGTTCTGCATTCAGAAACACGTTCACAGTTTTCACCGCTGCATTGCTTACATTCTACAGGCATAAGCGTCCCTTCTATGAGACGTAATATTTCTCCAACCTTATAATCTTTAGGCTCACGATTCAGGCGATACCCCCCACCTTTTCCATGTACCGCTTCAATGTAATTATTTTTTGACAGAATCGTCATAATGCCTTCCAGATACTTCTGGGATATATTCTGGCGTGCCGCCACTTCCTTTAAGGGAATGTAATCTTTTCTATTCTGCTCTGCCAAATCAATCATTACTCTAAGGGCATATCTCCCTTTCGTTGAAATCATCATCCTTATCACCTACTATTAGCCATGCTTCTTATCCTATTTATGTTGTACCATGAATATCATGTCTATGTCCACAGCTTTTCCCAATTAGAATTAATCTTGAAACAGGGGTGTAGAAAGATATCTGTCTCCTGTATCAGGAAGCAGTACCACAATGTTTTTCCCTTCGTTTTCAGGTCTTTTTGCAAGCTCAATTGCTGCCCACGCTGCCGCACCTGAGGATATTCCCACAAGCACGCCCTCCTTTCTGCCGATAAGCTTTCCGGTTTCAAAAGCATCCTCATTAGTTACCGTAATAATCTCATCATAAATCTCTGTATTTAAGACCTTTGGTACAAAGCCTGCACCAATGCCCTGAATCTTATGTGGTCCTGCAACCCCTGTAGAAAGTACGGCAGAAGAAGCCGGTTCTACTGCAACCACTTTCACATTTGGATTCTGAGATTTCAGATATTCTCCAACACCGGTGATTGTACCGCCTGTTCCTACTCCGGCTACAAAGATATCCACCTTACCATCTGTGTCTTCATAGATTTCAGGACCGGTTGTCACTCTATGAATTTGTGGATTGGCAGGGTTCGTAAACTGTGAAGCTATAAGACTATTTGGAATCTCTTTGGAAAGTTCCTCTGCCTTTTCAATTGCGCCCTTCATTCCCTTTGCACCCTCTGACAGAACTAACTTGGCACCATAAGCCTTCATAAGCTGTCTACGCTCAACAGACATGGTTTCCGGCATAACAATAATAATCTGATACCCCCTTGCTGCAGCAACTGATGCAAGACCGATGCCCGTATTTCCCGAAGTAGGCTCAATAATAACTGAATCCGGCTTTAAAATACCTCGCTTTTTTGCATCATCGAGCATTGCCTTGGCAATTCTGTCTTTTACCGAACCTGCCGGGTTAAAGTATTCTAATTTTGCAAGTATCTTTGCTTTTAATTCAAGTTTTTTCTCAATATTAGTAAGCTCAAGTAAAGGTGTTCTGCCGATAAGCTGATCAGCAGAAGTATATATATTTGCCATAATAATGCCTCCTATCATTCCTTATATCTGTTCAAATGCCTGTGCTAAATCCTCGATGATATCATCAATATGCTCCGTACCAATGGATAATCTTATAGTATTTTGTCTGATTCCCTGCTCCTCTAATTCTTCTGCACTTAACTGCGAATGCGTTGTCGTTGCCGGATGAATCACCAGACTCTTTACGTCCGCAACATTTGCCAAAAGTGAAAAAATATGCAAGCTGTCAATGAATTTGTGCGCTTCCTTTTTACCTCCTTTGATTTCAAAGGTAAAAATAGTAGCTCCTCCCTTTGGAAAATACTTATTATATAGAGCATTGTCCGGGTGTCCTGACAACGATGGGTGATTTACCTTCTCCACCAATGGATGCGAAGCTAAAAAGTCTACCACCTTCTTGGTATTTTCCACATGACGCTCTAATCTTAAGGATAATGTTTCCACTCCTTGTAATAGCAGGAATGCATTAAATGGAGATAATGTGGCTCCCGTATCACGAAGAAGTATTGCTCTCACATAGGTTACAAAGGCTGCTGCTCCTACTGCATCCACAAAGGACACTCCATGATAACTGGGATTAGGTTCTGCTATCTGAGGATATTTTCCGCCTGCCTTCCAATCAAACTTGCCGGAATCCACAATGATGCCGCCTAATGTTGTACCATGACCACCGATAAACTTGGTAGCAGAATGAACTACAATATCTGCACCATGCTCAATAGGACGGATCAGATAGGGCGTTCCAAAGGTATTATCGATTACAAGAGGTAATCCATGCTTATGTGCAAGCTCTGCAATGGCATCAATATCCGGTATGTCTGCATTGGGATTTCCCAAGGTTTCTAAATAAATTGCCTTGGTATTTGGCTGAATCGCTTTTTCAACTTCCTCTAAATCGTGGGCATTTACAAAGGTTGTATGAATTCCGTATAACGGTAAAGTATGTGCCAATAAGTTATAGCTTCCCCCATAGATGGTTTTTTGTGCTATGATATGGTCTCCATTTTTTGCCAACGCCTGTATGGTATAGGTAATAGCCGCTGCTCCGGAAGCCAAGGCAAGTGCTGCAACGCCACCTTCTAAAGCCGCAATTCTTTTTTCCAACACATCCTGAGTTGAATTGGTAAGTCTCCCGTAAATATTTCCCGAATCTTCAAGACCGAATCTTGCCGCCGCATGGGCTGAATCATGAAAAACATAGGATGTTGTCTGGTAAATCGGCACAGCTCTTGCACCTGTTACCGGGTCCGATGTTTCCTGTCCTACATGAAGTTGAAGTGTTTCAAACCGATAATTATTTATACTCATAGGCCAATACTCCTTTCTATTTACCTACCATTTCTGTATGTTGGTGTGAGTATAACTCCATTTACCTACCATGTCAATAGGTAAATAGGTGAAAAAATAGAATAACTGCCAAAACAGTTACTCTATTTCTATCGTTTATTCAAACATTGGAGTAGAAAGATAACGGTCCCCTGAATCAGGAAAAACTACCACAATATTCTTATTTCTGTTCTCTTCTTTTTTGGCAAGCTCCATGGCTGCATGTAATGCTGCACCGGATGTAATTCCCACAAGAATTCCTTCCATCTGTCCGATTAATCTTCCTTTTTCATAAGCATCCTCATCGCTTACAGGAATTACCTTGTCATACACCTTGGTATCCAAAATGTCCGGAATAAATCCTGCGCCAATTCCCTGAAGTCCGTGAGCTCCTGCTTTTTTCCCTGATAGAACCGACGAAGTAGCGGGCTCTACCGCAACCACCTGAATCTTAGGATTTTTAAGCTTTAAGTATTTCCCAATTCCTGTAATCGTTCCTCCTGTTCCTGCGCCGGCAACTACTATATCTACTTTTCCATCAGTATCAGAATAAATCTCAGGACCTGTTGTAGCAAAGTGCATTGCCGGGTTCTCAGGATTGGTGAACTGTCCCGGAATAAAGCTATCGGGAATCTCTTTAGCAAGCTCCTCAGCTTTTGCAATAGCTCCTGCCATCCCTTTCGAGCCGTCTGTAAGCATTAATTCGGCGCCATAAGCCTTAATGAATTTTCTTCTTTCCTCAGACATTGTGTCCGGCATAACAATAATGCATCTGTATCCCTTGGCTGTTGCAACGCTTGCAAGTCCAATTCCCGTATTTCCTGAAGTCGGCTCAATAATAACAGAACCGGTTTTTAACTTACCGCTTCTTTCTGCATCTTCTATCATTGCCAATGCAACTCTGTCCTTAATGGAACCTGCAGGATTCAAATATTCTAATTTGGCAAGAATCTTTGCTTCCAAACAATACTGGGTTTCTATATGGGTAAGCTCTAAAAGAGGCGTCCTTCCGATGAGTTGTGTTACTGATGTATAAATATTAGCCATTATGCGTCATCCTTTCCCAATTTATTTTACTCTGAAAAACTTTGCCCGGTAGTATCCGGGTGTATATCCCACATGTTTTTTAAACACCTGAATAAAGTGGCTTTCTGTACCAAAACAGAGATATTCTGCAATCTCTATAATGGAGTACTCCGAATATTTTAACATGTTTTCGGCTGCTTTCACACGTTTTTGGGTAATATATCCGGAAATTGTTATTCCTACTTCCTTGTGAAACAACTTGGATAAGTAAGTGCTACTTAATCCGGTTACTTTTGAAAGCTTTTCTAACGTAATCTTAGTGTGAAGATTATCGTAAATATAATCAAGGCAAATGGTGATTGCTTTCGGATACAGGTTTTCTTTTCGAATATCGTGCATCCGTTTCGTATAATCATTTACTATTTCACCATGAAGCATGTGAATTTCATCCTCTGAGCGGCACTTATCAATGTTACGCACATTAATATCACTTAAGTTATACGCAATCTCCATTTCCATACCACCCTCAATGCAATATCGGGTAATAAATGCCACCGTTATAATAAGATGATATTTCAGATTACGCAAATTATCGTCACTCAGTCTTCCAAGTTCTTCACTGTTAAGCGCCTTAAATAGCCTTCGCATTTCATCAATATTGCCCTGTTTGATACTGTTAAAAAAAGCCATTTCGCGCTCATACGCAAGATGGGAAACATTATATTCACGATTCAAAAACTCTACATGAGAAAGCTTTCTTTCAATATTCATTCAAACACCCCATAATTATCCGTTCGTTACTCAAACGGAGTAAACTTAATCCATTCATATTCTGCAGTTAATGGAACATTCGTATCATCAAAGGCATTCAGCCATCCATCAACCCCTGTTCCACACCATGCATTCATCATAATCTTGCCTTTCGTAACCGGAATATTCTGCGTAGCACTATGTACTTCTACACCATCTACGAACCACACAATTTTGTCTTTATGCCATTCAAACGCATAAGTATGAAAGCTTTCAGAGGCATCAAAGCCTAAATCATGCATATATTCATGATTGCCCTGACTGTCTGTAAAATAATTAAACTGCACCTTCGTGGTATCCTTACCAAGTATCTCTACGTCAATTTCATCCCATGGGTTATTGTCCGAAGGGCCCGTGTAGGTAAAAAAGGAAGAAACCACGCCATCATTCTTAATGGCTTTCATACTGACTTCGTATCTTCCATAGCCATAATAATCTTTACTACGGAATTCTCCTCCCGAATAAGGCACACCGTTTGAAGGCACTGCATCCTTGTCTATGATTAACTGCATTTTACTATCGTTAAATGTAACATTACTATTGCGCCATGTAACATTAAACATACTTCCGTTGCACCAACCATTTGCAGCTTCAAAGCCTTCCGGTTTTCCATCTGCAAAATCTACATGGACTGAACCTTCTTTCATACTATCTTCCTCTGAATCATCTTGTGAAATATCCTTATTAGTTTCCCCTGAGACGTTGCCTTCTAACACAGAAGCGTTTTCTTTGTCTTCCAGGGAACCACATCCGACAACCAGTGTTGTCATTAGCATAACTGATACTAAAGTGGTTAAACATTTGTTTCTATTTTTCATCTGTACATCCTCCGCATCTGTTTTCTTTGATTATATTCTAACCATAAGTCGGCAAATGTCTATCTTTTGCTATTTATATCAATATGTTGCCATATTATTTCTACAGTTACAACAAAAATGTGATATAAAAGCCATATTTTTAATATTTTATTCTTCTTTGACATGGCATAGTAAGCTCATAATCTATTCGGACCTTGGAGAGGGTCAATAAACACTACTACTATATATTACGAGGTACAAAGATATGTTAAAGAGTAAGGGATTTTATAAAGGGGTCAATTTGGGAGGTTGGCTTTCTCAATGTGACTACAGCAAGGACAGACTGGACAATTTTATTACTAAGCAGGATATTGCAAAAATAGCGACCTGGAGTGTTGATCATGTAAGGCTTCCCATTGATTATAATGTTCTTGAAAATGATACAAATGACTACAAAGAGGATGGTTTTGCAAGAATTGATAAGGCCATTGAATGGTGTCAGGAATTTCATTTAAACTTAGTTCTTGACCTTCATAAAACAGCCGGATTTTCTTTTGACTTCGGGGAAAAAGAAGATGGGTTCTTTGAAAGTAAAAAGCTACAGGAACGTTTTTTACTTCTTTGGGAAGAAATTGCCCGCAGGTATGGAAAATATGCTGACACTGTTGCCTTTGAACTATTAAATGAAGTGACTGAACAAAGCTATATTGATGTATGGAACAGGCTATCTAATGAATGTATCAGACGAATCCGTGTTTTTGCACCGGATACCCTGATTCTCATAGGAAGCTACAACAACAACTGCGCTTCGGCTGTAAAAGACTTGGCAAAACCATATGATGATAAGGTAGTTTATAATTTCCACTGCTATGAATCATTACTTTTTACCCATCAGGGGGCTACTTGGACAGATAAGATTAATCCGGATGCCCGAATGAGTTATGAAGAAAGTAGGCTTTCTCCTGAATTCTTTGAGGATTTCTTTGCTTCTGCCTTAGAAACCGCCAAGAAAAACAACACCGTCCTCTACTGTGGTGAATACGGCGTTATCGATAGAGTATCTCCTGAAGATACATTAAGGTGGTATAAGGATATTAACAGTATTTTTGAGAAATATGGTATTTCAAGATGTGCCTGGAGCTATAAAGAAATGGATTTCGGATTAAGTGACGAACGGCTTAAACCGGTTTTTAATGAATTATTGAAATGTTTGTAAAATAATTTCTCTTTTCGTGTGATATTTTAAAGATTACAATCGTGTTATAGGAGAAGGCCTTTAATAACACATAAGAAGGGAATGTATACAAAAGATGAATTATGACGAAATAGCAGACAAATACGTAGACATTGTATACAGAACCGCGCTCAGCTACTGTAAAAACAAAGAGGATGCCGAGGACGTTGTCCAGAACACCTTTGTCAAACTGTTGCGTACCAACCCGGATTTTTCTGATGAAAAACACATACGTCACTGGCTAATCCGCGTAGCAATTAACGAATGCAAAGATATCTGGAAATCATTCTGGCGCAAAAATGTTACCTCTATTGAATTATTGGAATGTGATGTCGAAGCAGTACCAAATGAGCAAAAAGATTTATTTGAAAGCGTTATGAAGCTTCCCTCCAAATACAGTATCGTCCTGCATTTATACTATTACGAAGGATACCATGTAAATGAAATAGCTGCTTTGCTAAATATCTCTGAAACAAATGTACAGACCCGTCTTATGAGAGCGCGCAAACAACTGAAACTGCAATTAAAGGAGGATTTAGAATGAAAGAGCTATATAAAGATACATTAAATCTTGTTCACGCCTCAGATACGTTAAAAAATACTGTCAAGGCTATGAGCCCTTCTGCCAAACGCAAGTCATTTAAAATGCGAAAAATAAGTACTATCGCTGCGGCTGCCTGCATCTTTTTAATATCCGGAAATATTTTCGTGCAGGCATTACCCAAACCGGAAACGATAAAACATGAAATCATTATAAAGCACGAACCTCGTTTCCAAATTTCCGGTTTTTCCAATTTTGTACTAAAAGACCCTTCTTACAAACCAATTGGAGATATAGGATACACCTGCAATGATTATGTAGGAAGTGAATTGTTAGATGCCACAGTTACATGGGAAAATGACAAGATTTATTTAAAAGCCGCTTCCCAAAAAATAAATATTACGAAAGATATTATGGATAAACACTGTGAGGGAACTATTACCACGGACGAAAGGACTTATCACTATACCATTGAGGGATATGTCTATGATTACCTTCTTGTTTTTTCATTTGATTAATATCTCTCTTAGATAATAAAAGGCGGGTACGTTCATACCCGCCTTTCACGCTATTCTTACCAACCCATAATCGTTTTAATTTCAGCCGTCAGTTTATCTGCTGCCTTTTGATGGGTTGCTTCTGTGGGATGCCAGTCCGCTGCAATTCCATCAGCCTGATCTTGGGTAGCAAACTTCATGGTGTATACATTGGTATCACCGGTCTCTGTCTGATAATTATCCACTGCCGTTGTAATGGATGAATATAATTCACTGCCCATGATTCCCAAAGTACATATAATGGTGGCATTTGGATTTTTTTCACGGACTTTCTTTAAAAATTCTACATATTCTGTAACGTATTCCTGCTTTTTATCTTTTGCACCTTTTACATAACTGTTATCGTTCGTTCCCAAGTTAATCACGATAACATCCGGTTGACGCTTAGTAAAATCCCACTCCACATCTTGAGCATAGTATGTTCCCATGTATGCGCCATAAGAAAAACCTAACTTGTCATAATACTGGGGAAGAGTCTGTTCTGAAACCTTACTGCCATCCCCCGAATAGCCTGACACTATTCCGTATCCGCTAAAGGATACCATGCTATAATCTGCTTCTAATGCCTTGGCTGTTTTATATGCATAGGTTTTCGTTACATCCTCTGTGGTTGTAGAAAAATGATGGTCTCTGTTTTCATCATCTACTCCGTAACCACAGGTAATGGAATCACCTATGAACTCAATCAGTTTTTCCTTATTCTCAGTAGGCTTAATATTTCCAAGGGAAGTAACTTCAATCTTAGAGATACCAGCTGTTGAATTTACCGCCTCCGACAGCTTAACAATAGTAACGATACACTCTGTTGGTTCTTCACTTTCAAACACTGTAAATGTCTTTTCAAGCTTATTAATCATATCATCGACAACCCGCTCTCCATTTACATAGATTGCCACTCTTGCCTGTCCGTCTACACCGGAATTAAGCTGGCTGTCCGGTTTTATGGTAATGGTGGCTTTGGTTCCGACAAAAGAGAACTCTGCTCCTGTTCCCGAATGAACCATCCAAAGCGTTTCATCCTGTTCATGGGTACGGCCAAGTTTTTTTACATATGCATCGGTAGGTGCAAATGTTTTATCACTTGGTACAGTTTCCACTACTTCTTCCTGCTTATTTTCTGCATTATCATCCACGGATGTATTGTTGTCATCTTTCGCACAGGCAAATAATGTAACTGCAAGCATCAAAATAATCGCCATAAGAATTAGTTTTTTGAATAATTTCATAATAATGATTCCTTTCGTTTAATGATTGGACAACGTATAAAACAATATAATGAGTACTGCTATAATCAACAGTGCTACTATAAAATACAAAATTTTATTAAGAAATCTAAAAAGCTTCTTCATCCCATTTCCTCTTAGCCCATTTATGGTTCCTTACGTTATCCCCATAATACCATCTACTAACTCTTATTCTCTCTAGTTCATAAACTGATTGCCGCAAAAAGCACAAAATGCTTTTCCTTCCATATCCTGCTTACCACACTGAGCACAAAACCTTACATTCATCGGCTGAGGCTGGTGCACTCCACTCGTTGGTTGCTGATACGGTGCCCCATTCATCTGTTGGTATGACACAGGGTTCTGCTGATACGGCATGCCCGACATCATCTGAGGCTGATACATACCTCCCTGCATCTTCCTTGCCGACCGTTTTCCCACAAAATACGCAACACACGCGATAATTATTACAATTACCAGAATAATCCCTCCGATAATCAAGCCCCATTTAAGTACTAATTCACTTTGCATATGTACACGCCCCTTCCATTTTTTATATTATTCATTATACCTTTCCGACTCATCATACGTCAACAAAAGCCCTCTCTTATGTTGTTAGAGAATTTCCTTAAGCTGACTTAAAATAGTTTCTACACTCTCATCTACAAACTTCGCCATTTCAGGCTCTGTAAGATATACGTATTCATGGTCTAAATCATTTCTTTCCTGTCTGTAAAATCCCGTTATATAGATACGCCTGTCATCAAATGCATTATCCGGAAAAATATCCATATATTTATTTTCAAATCCCACCGCTTTTTCATACAAATCAAATGCCCTGAAATCGGGATGATTATCAAGATATAAATGGTCCAAATCATACCAGTCACGCTTTATGGTCCAGATGAAAGCAGTTCTGTCTTTGGCACATTCTTCAGGATATTTTTCCAGGGTTTTCGTTACAATATTGTTGTACCATAAAATATCCGTAAGCAAATGTGTCAGGTATCCTAAGAAAAAAGAATACTGCTTTTTATCATACTTTCTCTGCATTTCCTTAGTAAAATAAGCATTCACGTAATCCTCAATGCAGATATCTTTATCCTTATTGATTCCTTTCCTCTTAAAATGGGTTGTCTCAGAATCGGGAGTAAACTTGGACCAATCCTCATTGGGCACTCCACTGTCCGGCGCGATGTTCCCCACAACAAACTCTGTGGGTGCAAGCTCTCCGATTCTATCCAATAATTGATCTGTAATTCTTAGATGTACCATCCATGAAGCCATTGGTCATTTCCTCCTTTTTTATATATTTTATCATGAAAGACGGATAAGTACATCCAAATAACCTTATCTGCACCTAATAATAATCTATCTATCAAGAGTTATCTTTACATGATGCTTCGCTTCATGAAGTTTGGACAACAAACATACCGTTTCGACATGTGTCGTATGCCCAAACTGATCCACGGGTCTTACCTTCTTAAGCTCGTACCCACCTTCACAGAGTATTTTTAAATCGCGGGCCAAAGTTGCACTATCGCAGCTTACATATACAATACGCTCCGGTTGCATTTTAAGCATGGTGCTAAGACACACCTCATCGCACCCTTTCCGGGGTGGGTCCACAACAATAACTTCTGCATACACCTGATTCTTCTCATATTGCTCAGGTAATACTTCTTCTGCTTTTCCAACATAGAATTCTGCATTGGTAATACCGTTAATCCGGGCATTCTCTTTAGCATCTTCAATGGCCTGTGGAACAATTTCCACACCGTAGACCTTTTTGGCTTTTGTTGCTAAGAAAAGAGAAATGGTTCCGATTCCGCAGTACAAATCCCATACGTTTTCTTTTCCCGTAAGACCTGCATACTCTAATGCAAGTCCATATAACTTTTCTGTCTGAACAGGGTTTACCTGATAAAAAGATTGAGGAGATATACGGAAAGTAATATCCCGAATCTTATCCTCAATATAGGAAGTTCCCCACAAAGTACGTGTGCTCTTTCCCATAATCACATTGGTATTTTCTGTATTGGTATTGATGGAAATGCTGGTCATCCCCGGTATTTTAATAAGAGCATCAATCAATGCCTGCTCATTGGGTAATCCTTTTCCATTCACAATCATACATACCATAATCTGCCCGGTTTTAAAGCCGGTGCGGATTAATATATGACGTACAAGTCCTTCCCCTGTTTCTTCACGGTATGCCGACACATGATTGCTCTTCATATATGCAAGAATCAACTGAAGAATCTCTTCATTGCCGGGTACGCCAAGTGCACAATTGGTGTTGGCAATGATACTGTGGGTTCTTCCTGCATAAAACCCGGTGATCAGATTTCCATCTCTGTCATATCCTACAGGATACTGGGCTTTGTTACGGTAATGGTATGGTTCTTCCATCCCCACAATTGGTTCCATGACCTGTTCAATGAAGCTTTCATCAAAGCCGCCGATTCTTATCAGATTATTCTTAACCTTATTTTCCTTAAACTCTAACTGCTTATTATAATCAAGTGCCTGAATCTGGCATCCCCCACATTGTCTGTGGAATTGACACCTTGGCTCCACGCGAAAAGAAGAAGGCTTAATCACCTTCTCTAATCTTGCATAAGCATAATTTTTCTTTACCTTAACGAGCTTTGCTTCGACCACATCGCCTACAACTGCATCCTTCACAAATACAGCAAATCCCCTATTACTTTTCAGGGTATCCGTTTTATCAACGTGTTCCTCGTTTTCAGTAAGAAACCCAATTCCCTCGCCATCTGTTCCGATATCTATTATTTCCAATACTACTGTTTCATTTTTTATTAACTGTGCCATTGTAACTCCGTTCTAATGAGTTCTTTCTTTGCCTAACATTATATCGTTTCTTTTCCACTTCTTCAATGAAAGTTTATTTTCAAATAATAATTTCCGACTTACCTGTATTCAGCAGGGTCTACAGAGCACAAAAGAGACTCCCAGACCCCGACTTTCTCAAAAAACATTCAAAATGACGCCATTTCCTACCTCTTTTGGGTACTACAGCCAAAAATGTACAAATATACCCCGCAAAAAGAAAAAAGCGGGGTCTCACGCTAATTTTTCCAAGCATAGACCCCAGCCTCCCAATTTACCTAAATTCCTGTCATTTCCATCCGCGTACCAACATAATCATTCCGCCAGTATACCAACATCCGGCATTTCCATCCGCGTACCGACACAATCATTCCGCCAGTGTACCAACATCCGGCATTTCCATCCGCGTACCGACACAATCATTCCGCCAGTGTACTAACATCCGTCATTTCCATCCGCGTACCAACACAATCATTCCGCCAGTGTACCAACATCCGGCATTTCCACCCGCGTACCGCATCCCTTCACCGGGGCATCCTAACACTTCGTCATGCGGATGTTTGATTCAAACAACCGATTATACCCAAGCCAGCCCTGTTCCGTTGTGGCATTTAACACTTCCGAAAAGGTCTGCATTTTGGCATCTGTATTATCTGCAAAGTTTAATGCAACGGCTTCCATAAGGGCCGGTTTTTTCGGTGAACCATATTCAAGTTCTCCGTGATGCGCCAATATACAATGCTTTAACTCTGCCTCTAAAACCCTTGGAAATCCCTGAATTCTATGGGCTTTTTCTGCGACCATTTCAGAACCCATGACAATGTGGCCCAACAACTGTCCGTCATCCGTATAATCATTTTCCGGGAAAAAAGATAATTCCCGTGTTTTTCCGATATCGTGGCAAATAGCTGCTGTCAGTAACAAATCCCTTTTTAAAAGTGGATATGCTTTACAGTAATATTCGCACATCTTTACCACACTTAAGGTGTGCTCCAAAAGTCCTCCCACAAAGCCGTGGTGAACTGCCTTTGCAGCAGAAGATTTCTTGAAGGATTTAATAAATTCTTCATCCTCCACAAAAAAAGCACGAAGCAGCTGATTCAAATATGTATTTTCAATACTCTTAATGGTTTCTAACAACTCGGCAAACATTCCGTCAATGCTCTTACTGCTGACAGGAAGATAATCTGCAGGATCATATTCCCCGTCCTGACAGAGCCGTACTCTTTTTACATTAACCTGAAGTGCTCCCTGAAAACTGGTAACTTCACCATATACCTCAATATAATCAAGGGCATCAAACTCTGCAATTCCTGCACTGTTGGGCTCCCAGATTTTTGCATCCATGACACCTGTCTTATCCTGTAAGATTACATTATCATATGCCTTGCCGTTTTTCGTTGTAGCCGACTGCTTATGTTTGCAAAGATAGATATCAAATACCCTGTCCCCGTCTTTATAATCCTTTAAATACTTCATCACTGTTCTCACTTTCCAAATATTTTACTGCATGGAATTCAAGGTAACCTCAACCTCGAATTCCTGATAACTTGCAAGACTAAAACGCTGCACCGTAAGTCGAACCGTTGCTCCTTCATTATATGCACTTAAAGCGTTACTTAAATCGTTAAAAGAAGTAACCACTGTAGAATTCACCCTGGTAATCACATCACCACTTAAAATACCGCTTAGCATTGCCGGTGAATCCATAGCAATCCGCATGACATAAGCTCCTTTCGGAATACCCCGCTCTTCGGATATTTCCGCTGTAACATCCATGCCGTATACACCTAAATGAGCCATCTTGTCATCTCTTGACAGAATCTCTATGGTTTTCTTAAGCTCGCTGATTCCGATAAAAGACTGAAGATTTTGCAACTCTTGGGCGTTAAACCGGTTATCAATAATTCCGATAACCTGACCGCTTAAATTCATGACAATTCCTGTGGCCTTGGTACTTCCGAAAATGTCCGTAGTACACAATTTAAAGTTTTTATCCATCATACTAAGCTGATTATTGATGGATGTAACATATCCATATCCAATTGAATTATTACTACTTGCAATACTTCCGACTGCTACTACGGAACTACCTAACAAATAATAAGAATTAGAGCTTCCCAGTGTAGCTACGGTAATGTCACTCATGGTACTTTGAGATATTTTGTTAACCGAAACCGTAAAAATAGCATATCCGATATTAACATCTGACTGCTTAATTTCAGCTTCCACTCCCGATCCATCGTTAAACACTACTTTAATAGAGTCCGCATTACTCACATGCTCAAAAGGTGCCAGAATATATAAATTCTCCGTATCCTTTGCAACAATAACTCCATATGCGTCGTCCGTACTGGAATACTCATCATTAAACCAGTCCACATCATTCGTAACTCCGCTTACCGTAACCATTGACCGCATTCCAAGCTCTGCTATCTCATATAACCAATTCTGTACACGCTTATAATCATTCAAGTCAAAGACAACATTACCCATAAATTGCTCCAGTTGCTCCATGGTAAGAGGTCCCTCGCCCAAATCCGGCAATGGCTCACTGTCTTCTCCCTCATTCAATATATCCTCTTCCGTTAAGAAATCTTCGGGGAGTACTTCCTCTTGCTCCTCCGGAAAAGTAATGGGCGTCTGCTCTTTTTTCGGATACATAAGATTATTAATTACCGGTTCCAATACCAAAATCGTTACACAGGCAATGGTACCGAAAATCAACGCCATACTCGCCGTAATAACCGTTCTTCGTACTAATTTCTTCCGGTTAAGCGGTTTCGATTTTATTTTTTCTTTGATTACCTCAAAGTCTTCCGTTCCTGAAGACATCTGTCTCTGGTCACGCTCCATTTTTGTACCCCTTCAATAATCTAAAAGATAGACTAAGTATACCGAATTTAACACACAATGTAAAGAAAGCGGATAGCATGAAATTTACTTTTAAGTTTAATGGTAATCGCCATTTTTCTATGGTATAATGGTTGCGTGACACAGACAATGAACACTCGGAGAGCAAAATGAACGAAAAAGTACTACGTGTATTAGAATATAATAAAATCATAGACCAATTAATGGGACATGCAGGCAGTTCTTTAGGAAAAGAATTATGCAAGAACTTAGTTCCCTCTACATGTCTTAAGGATATTACCCTTTCACAGCAACAGACTGCCGATGCCTTTAACCGTCTGATTAAACAGGGTTCTGTTTCTTTTGCCGGTAACAAGGATATCCGTTTTGCAGTTAAATCCTTAAAGGTGGGCAGTTCTCTTTCTACTACCGAGCTTTTAATGATTGCTGATGTATTGGAAAGTACGGCCAAGTTAAAATCTTACGGCAGCAAAGACAGGGAAAATGAACAGACTGACAGTCTTTTTGAATTATTTGAAGGCTTACAACCGGTTAGCTCTCTGTCTATGGAAATCAGAAGATGTATTTTATCAGAGGATGAAATCGCAGATGATGCAAGCAGCACTCTTCGTTCCATCCGCCGTGCCATGGCAGCAACCAATGATAAGATTCACTCCCAGTTAATGAGCATGGTAAACTCTCACAGGACTTATTTGCAGGACGCAGTCATTACAATGCGTGATAACCGCTACTGTATTCCTGTTAAGGCAGAATACAAATCCCAGGTGCCGGGCATGGTTCACGACCAGTCCTCCACCGGCTCCACCTTTTTTATCGAGCCGGCGGCAGTGGTGGAATTAAATAATAAATTAAAAGAACTTGCTCACGATGAACAGGAAGAAATTGCAGTCATTCTCGCAACCTTAAGTGCTCTTGCAGGAGAATCTGCTGATATTCTTGAAAATAACCAAAATATACTGACCACTTTGGATTTTATCTTTTCCAAGGGACGTCTTGCCATGGATATGAACGGTTCAATGCCTATTTTTAATGAAGAACATCGTATCTTAATCCGCAAAGGACGGCATCCTCTGTTAGATAAGAAAAAAGTGGTTCCTATTGATGTAAATATCGGTAACGATTTTGACCTCTTAATTATTACGGGACCAAATACCGGTGGAAAGACCGTTACCCTAAAAACTGTGGGGCTTCTCACTTTGATGGGACAGGCAGGACTTCATATTCCGGCACTGGACCGTTCCGAGTTGTCGGTGTTCCATCAGGTTTTTGCAGACATCGGTGATGAACAGAGCATTGAGCAAAGCTTAAGTACCTTTTCATCCCACATGACCAATATCGTAACAATATTAGCGCATGCAGACGAAAACTCCCTTTGTCTTTTTGACGAATTAGGTGCAGGAACAGACCCTACAGAAGGTGCTGCACTTGCAATTGCCATCTTAAATCATTTACACGACAGAGGAATCCGTACCATTGCCACTACCCACTATAGTGAGTTAAAAATTTATGCGCTTTCCACACCATTTGTACAGAATGCCTGTTGCGAATTTGACGTAGAATCCCTTCGCCCTACTTACCGTTTATTAATCGGTATTCCGGGTAAGAGTAATGCTTTTGCCATTTCCTCTAAGCTTGGGCTTTCTGATGGAATTATTGAAAAAGCCAAAGAACAAATCAGTAAAGAAGATGAATCCTTTGAAGATGTGATTGCAAGCTTGGAAGAAAGCCGCGTTATTATTGAAAAAGAACGTTTGGAAATCGAACAATACAAAAACGAAATTGCTGCTTTGAAAAAACAACTTGAGGCCAAACAGGAAAAGGTAAACGAAAGCAGGGAACGTATTTTACGGGAAGCGAACGAAGAAGCCAGAAACATCTTGCAAAAAGCAAAAGAAATGGCTGACGAAACCATACGTGAAATGCAAAAAGCCGGGAAAATGGCAGGAATCAAAGATGCCGAGGCTGCAAGGCAAAAGGTCCGTAACAAAATGAATGACCATAACCAAAGTCTTAGCATCAAAAATAATAATAATCACAAGGAGTTAAAGCCGAATCAGTTAAAGCTTGGGGATTCCGTAAAAGTAGTCACCATGGGCTTAAAAGGTACGGTTAGTTCTCTTCCGGACCAGAAAGGAAATCTGTTTGTCCAGTGCGGAATTATCCGTTCACAGGTAAACATCCGTGACCTTGTGTTAATTGACGATTCCTCTGAACTTACTAACCCTTATTTAAAGAAAAATCCTTCGGGTTCTTCTACCAGTCGCGCTAAGCTAAGCAAAGCCGCTTCCATCTCTTACGAGATTAACTTACTTGGAAGAACGGTTGATGAAGCACTGGCCGAACTGGACAAATATCTTGATGATGCTTACCTTTCTCATCTGCCAACCGTACGGGTTGTTCACGGAAAAGGTACCGGTGCCTTAAGAAGCGCCGTACATCAACATTTAAAGCGAACCTCATACGTTAAATCCTTCCGTTTAGGAGAAATCGGTGAAGGTGATGCAGGTGTCACAATAGTAACTTTTAAATAAAAAAAGTAGGAGAAAGCAAATGGTTAATAAACAAAAAATCCTAATCGTTGATGATGATCCAAACATCGCAGAACTTGTATCCTTATACCTTATTAAGGAATGCTACGAGACAATGATTGTAAATGACGGAGAATCCGCCCTTATGAATGTTGACTCTTTTCAACCCAACTTAATTCTTTTAGACTTAATGCTGCCCGGCATTGACGGATATCAGGTATGCCGTGAAATCCGTTCCAAATCCACCACTCCCATTATTATGATGAGTGCCAAGGGTGAAGTCTTTGATAAAGTGTTAGGTTTGGAACTGGGTGCTGATGATTATATTGAAAAACCATTTGATACCAAAGAGCTGGTTGCCCGTGTAAAAGCGGTGCTTCGCCGTTACAAAGCACCTGCTGCAACTGCTTCAGGTGTTTCTGAAAAAAGAGTGGAGTATCCGGACCTTACCATCAACCTTACCAATTACAGCGTAATCTATATGGGACACAGCGTAGATATGCCGCCAAAGGAATTAGAGCTTTTGTACTTTTTGGCAGCATCTCCCAATCATGTTTTTACCCGTGAACAGCTCCTTGATCAGATTTGGGGATATGAATATATTGGTGATACCAGAACAGTAGACGTACACATTAAACGTCTCCGTGAAAAAATCAAAGACCACTCCGCATGGAAGCTTTCTACCATCTGGGGTATCGGATACAAATTTGAAACAAAGCTATAAAGGATTTCTATGAAAAAGACACTATATCTTAAATTCTTACTTGGATACTTAATTTTTGGATTCTTTGGTTTCTTAGTGGTTTCTACCTTTTCCTCAGGAATGACCACTGAGCATATCAAAAGAGAAAAGGCAGATGATCTGTACCGCGAAGCGTTACTGATCTCTAATTCCTATGCAAAAGAATTGTATAATAGTGAAATCACTTTAGAAAATGCCACGAAACAATTTGATGCACTAAGTACTTATTTTGATGCCACCATTTGGATTATTAATCCGTCCGGTACCATTATTTTAGATTCTTCCCAACCTGTAGATAAAGACCACCCAAGAATAGTGGAAGGTTTTGATGCTGCCATCACTGCAGGTTCAACATACACTGTAGGTACCTTTTTTGATACATTTGAAGATGATGTCATCAGCGTACTTGCTCCCATTACTGCCGACTTTCGCGTAAAAGGATATGTGGTTATACACTACGCAATGGATGAATTAATAGCTGCCAGCAATCACATTGTAAATATTACATATGTTACATTGCTAATCCTCTTCCTTTTATCCCTGATTATTTTATTTTTCTTTACAGAGCTTGTATACCGGCCATTAAGAAAAATTACTGCGGCAACGGAACATTATGCTTCCGGTAATTATCATTATCAGCTTTCTGTGGAAAGTACGGATGAAATGGGATATCTGGCGGCAACCTTGGCATATATGGCAGACGAGCTATCAAGGCGTGAGGACGACCAGAAAAAACTGGTAGCCAACATTTCCCACGACTTCCGTTCACCGCTTACTTCCATCAGAGGTTATCTGGATGCCATGCTAGACGGCACCATCCCCCCTGAAATGCATGAAAAATATTTGGGGATTGTATTAAATGAAACGGAACGTTTAACCAAGCTTACCAATTCCCTTCTTACTCTGAATAACTTAAATACTAAGGGAATGATTTTAGAACGTACAGACTTTGATATTAATCTGGTAATAAAAAATACAGCCGCTTCCTTTGAGGGAACCTGTAAGAGTAAGATGATTGCCATTGAGCTTGTGTTAACAGGCGATACGCTTATGGTAAACGGAGATATTATCAAAATCCAGCAGGTATTATATAACCTTTTAGATAATGCCATTAAGTTCTCCCACCACAATTCAGTCATTAAGATTGAGACTACGGTAAAACATAATAAAGTCTTTATCAGTGTAAAAGACAGCGGAATCGGTATTCCAAAAGACAGCTTAAAACAAATCTGGGACCGTTTCTACAAAACCGACTTGTCCCGCGGTAAAGATAAAAAAGGCACAGGATTGGGACTTTCCATTACAAGGGAAATCATCCGTGCCCACGAAGAAAATATTAATGTTGTCAGCACCGAAGGTGTTGGTACTGAGTTTATCTTCACTCTTCCAAGAGTTGAGGATGATGATGACTAAGGAGAGTGCTACTTATGTTGTTTAATTCATATATTTTTATTTTCCTCTTTTTACCTCTAACCTTATTAGGGTATTTCACGTTAAACCGTTTCCGACAATATAGAGTTGCTCTACTTTTCTTGGTTAGTATGTCATTTTGGTTTTATGGATACAACAATATAAACTACCTTTTTATACTAAGTATCAGCATCATAATTAACTACCTGCTAGGCTCCGCAATGCTAAAGCTTTCATGCTCATTATTTAAGCGTATCAGCTTTTTATTTGCCATAGCCTTTAATTTAGGTATTCTTTTCTACTTCAAGTATTACGACTTTTTTATAAATAATATCAACAGTGTCTTAGATGCTAATTTCCCTATTTTGCGGATTGCATTACCATTAGGCATTAGTTTTTATACATTTCAACAAGTATCCTTTGTTATTGATTGTTATAAATCTGATTGTGAAAAATACTCATTACTAGAATATGCCGCCTACGTTTCCTTCTTTTCACAATTAATAGCAGGCCCCATTGTGTACCACGAAGAACTTATTCCTCAATTTCGGAATATCAGCAAAAGAAAGATTTGCTTTACAAATTTATCAAAAGGCTTATATGCTTTTGCTCTGGGTCTTGCCAAAAAGGTATTATTGGCAGATACATTATCACAGATTGTTGTATTAGGTTATAGTGATATTAACAGTTTAAATTCCGTTAGTGCTCTTATTGTAATGATATGCTATTCATTGCAGATTTATTTCGATTTTAGCGGCTACTGCGATATGGCATATGGAATTGGATATATGATGAATATAGAGTTACCGCAAAACTTTAATTCCCCTTATAAGTCCCAGTCAGTCTCTGAATTCTGGGAACGGTGGCATATGACACTAACCCGCTTTTTTACTAGATATATTTATATTCCTTTAGGTGGAAATAGAAGGGGGCAAATTAGAACAAATATCAATATATTCATTGTTTTCTTTATCAGCGGAATCTGGCATGGTGCGAACTGGACTTTTATCTTATGGGGCATAATTCACGGATTGATGACAATAATCAGTAAGTTCCGTATAAAGCACCGATTATCAACTCCTAAAATTTTTAAGCAGCTTATCACTTTTGCCTTAGTAACTCTTTCTTGGAGTATTTTCCGTGCATCTTCCATATCAGAAGCATTCTTGTTGATAAAGCAATTGTTTACCGGAGGTCTCGGCCCGATTCACACTTCACTAATTTCTTATTTTGAAAAGTTAGTTGAAACAAATATTCTGTATCATATTGGACTTGGAAGCATATTTACTAATCTGCCATGGCTTCCTTTAACTTTGTTTATTGTTACGGTTTTATGCTGTTGCTTTGTATTGAAAAACACACAAGAAAAAGTTTCTGTAATGAAATTCACAAATAGAACCATAATTTCTATTGTTCTTTTGTTAGTGTGGAGTATTTTATCCTTATCCGGAATTAGTGAGTTTATTTATTTTAATTTTTAGGGAGCAATAAAGAATGAATGAGCAGACCGCCAAGAAATGGTATATCAAATGTTTAGTAACTTTAGTTATTATTCTAATTTTTCCAATATCAATAACAATAATAATAGATCCTTATTTTCACTTTCATAAACCACTTCCATGTTTATCATATCGTCTCTATGAAGAACGGTACATTAACTCAGGAATTGCAAAACACTTTAAGTATAATGCGATTATCACAGGAAGCTCCATGACACAGAACTTTAAAACCAGTGAACTGGACGCTTTCTTCGGAACTACTTCTATAAAGCTTCCATTGTCCGGTGCTAGCTATAAAGAATTATCTGATAATCTGGATTATGCATTATCTCAAGATAACGACATTAAAATGGTATTATGGGCACTTGACTACAATGATCTTTTAAAAGAATATAACTACATGCGATATGATTCCCATCCGTATTATCTCTACGACAACAGTTATTGGAACGATATATCCTATCTTCTTAATAAAGATGTCTTATACCACGGAATACTACCAGTACTCACGATGACTCTTACCGGCACTCCATCTACCTCAATGGATGAATATTCTTCATTTAAGCTTGAAACGGGATATGATTCAATTATGGATGAATACAAACGCAAGCAAATAAGCCGTAGCCCTCAGAACAAGCTCTTTGATGAAACGAACCGTGAAACTGTAGCTAAAACAATCACTTATAATATTATCAATCTAGTAAACAGATATCCTGACGTTGATTTTTACATTTTCTATCCACCATATAGTATCTGCTATTGGGATAAACTTCAATTACTAGGAGAAATGGAAATGCAATTCGAAGCTACTCGGGTCGCCACCGAGTTACTGTTAGAATGTCCAAATATAAAATTATATAATTTCTTTGAATGTTATGACATGATTTGCAACTTAAATAATTATAGTGACACGATACATTATACCGCAGAGATTAACTCACAAATTTTGAAATGGATTTCTAACGACGATTATCTGGTAACTAAAGATAATTATCTTAATACCCTTAAAAACCAACTCGATTTTTATAAAAAATTTGACTATGATACTTTCTTTAAAGAAGCATCATAGTCTTCTTTTTTAATTCTGTCCTTACAACATCTTTTGCCCATTTATCATAAGTGAAAATGTCACTCCAAGCTTTTCTGCTGCCCTACGGCAAAGGGTCATACGGCCAAGGAAAATTTCAAAATAATCCATTACCGAACACAGCTTAGTCTCAATGGTCATCTTTAAGCAAATTTCATTTTTATCAACCAACACTTCTGTTTCTTTTACAGAATAATTCACCCGGTCATGAATGTCGTAAGTAGATAAGTCCTGATTACGTACACGGGTATATCGCACATCCGTTTTATCCGCTAAGATTAACGCTGCCGCTACCGCATTCACCGGAAATGCCGTATGTTCATCATGGTTTCCGATGGCAGTAATAATGGTTGCGATATCCTCCGGGTCTGCTTCCATGTTATCTAAAATACGAAAAGCCATTACTGCACCGCTTTGGGCGTGGTCAATTCTGTTAATCACATTGCCGATATCGTGAAGATATCCCGCTATTGCAGCAAGCTCCGCTTCCCTCTCACTATATCCTAACGTAAGCAGTATTCTTCTTGCAGTATCAGCCACCTTGGTTACATGAGCAAAGGAATGTTCCGTGTATCCCAATGCTATCAATGACTCATCCGCTTTTTTAATATATGTGTTTACTTTGTCATTTTTCTTAATTTGTTCGTAAGTGATTACCAATATTTCCTCCGTTCTAAAATAGAATTCTTCTTAATCCTATTTTTCCTGTCCGGCAAACAGTTCTTTCATTTCTTCATCCATCTTTTTAAGGTCGTCCCTGATACTGATTTTCTGCGGACAGCTCTTTTCACATTTACCGCAACGGATACAGTTTGCAGGTTTCACGCTTTCTGCCATTTCCTTAAACCATGCCCAGCGTAGCGCTCCTTCATTCATATAAATATGATACTGATTCCATACTCTAAAATTCCAAGGTATATCAACGCCTGCAGGACAAGGCATACAATAGCGGCATCCGGTACAACCATTCATTACGCGTCGTCTTAATGCTGCTGCCACTTCATCCACTGCCTTCCACTCTGTCTCTGATAATGCTCTAAAATCATGGAAGGTCTTAATATTTTCTTCCGTTTGCTCCATATTAGACATACCGCTTAATATTACTTTTACATTCGGATGACTGCCTACCCATGTAAGTGCCCACGCTGCGGCAGAAGCTCCCGGACGGTACTCATTAAGAATCGGCATAATATCTTCCGGTAACTTCGCTAAAGAGCCTCCCTTAATAGGCTCCATGATAATAAGCGGAATTCCCAAGCGTTCTGTTAACTCATATCCCTTATCGCCTGCCTGTTCATCCGTATCCATATAGTTATACTGAATCTGGCAAAAATCCCAGTCACGATAGGTTGCAATCTGTTCAAATACTTCATAATCATCATGGAAAGAAAAACCCAAATAACGGATTTTTCCTTCTTCTTTTAACTTAGCGCAATAGTCCACCACACCAAGCTCTACCATCTTTTCCCATCTGTCTTTTCCCAATGCATGTAAAAGATAAAAGTCCACATAGTCAGTCTGTAATCTTTCCAACTGATGAGCAAAAATTCTCTTAGCATCTTCTACAGAATTTACATCCCAAACAGGAAGCTTTGTTGCAAAATAAAAAGAAGAACGGTCGTATTTTTTCATTACCTTCCCTACAAAGGGCTCGCTTGCGCCATCATGATAAGGATACGCCGTATCGTAATAATTAATTCCGTTTTTATATGCCAAATCCAACATCTCTTCCGCACGCTTTTCATCAATCTTGCCGTTAGCATCCGTCGGGAAACGCATACAGCCAAACCCTAAAAGAGATGTCTCAATTCCTAATTTATCCAGTTTTCTATACTCCATACATAACCTCCGTAAACCTTTTTTTAATCATACAATTCTCACTAATATTTTGCAATGGATTTTACTTTCAGTTCATGTATTTTTTTGCTATAATATACCTTGCGTGATGAATGAAAAAAATAATAAGGAAGTGTATATCATGACCAAAAAAGATATTCTGGAATTAAAAAGAAGATTTACCAAAGAAGATTGCACATTTACCAGAATGTGCGGTTGCTACGTAAATGGGAATCATGAGCAGGTATTAAAATTCGGTGAAACCTTCTTAAATGTGGAAGAGGAAGAATTCTATAAATATTTGGAAATTGCCAAAAAGACTTTATCAGGGACTATTGGCAATAACCTTCTCAAATTAGAGTTTCCAAAGGAAGAGGAATTTGGCGGTAGACAGCAATTTCTCATGGGACTTAGGGAAAGCAAGTTAAAAAATGACGATTTATTAGACCGCTTCTATGAGATGATTATCAACCACTATGATTATGTGGGTAACTACTTAATTCTTGTATTCCATGACGTATACGATGTGATTACAAAAACCAATGATAATTTAAAGATTGATGAATCTGAAGAAGTATACGAATATCTCCTCTGTGCCATCTGCCCTGTTGTTCTGTCAAAGCCGGGGCTTGGTTATAGAGAGGATGAAAACAGAATCGGTGCCAGAATCAGAGATTGGGTGGTTTCCGCTCCGGATGCAGGTTTCTTGTTCCCTGCCTTTAGCGACAGAAGCGCAGATACCCATGCTGTTACATATTATATCCGTGATGCCAAGGATTCCCATGCAGAATTTGCAGAAGGCGCCTTAGGTTGCGGTGCAAAATTAACCGCCACCGAACAAAAACAGACTTTCCATGCTATTATCAAACACGCTTTAGGCCCTGATGAAGAAAAGACAGACGAATTATTGTTAGAAGTTCAGGAAAATCTGGATAATAAGCTGCGCGAACAGGAAGAAATGGCCATGACAGATGATGAGGAATATGTGCTTTCATCTTCCGAGATTACAGACGTTTTGGTAGATAGTGGTATTCCGGAAAACATTGCCAGAGAAATTACTCACTCATACGAAGAAGAATTCCATGACGAACCGCCAATGGTTAAAAATCTCATAGATGAAAAAGCCATCGAAAACAACCAAAAGGTAAAACGTGAGCGTGAACTTGTAAAGCAGGTAAATGACTTGCAGCAGGCACTCATTGAAAAAAGCTTCGCTGATGAGGAAACAGAAGACGGAGACTATCGTCCCAAAACCTATGATGTTATTGTAAGGGTAAAACCGGAAAAGGCAAGCAGAATCAAATCCCAGATGATTGGTGACCAGAAATATCTGGTTATCCCAATGGAAGAAAATGAGTATGTAAATCTTAACGGAATCAATACGCAAGTGTAATATACAAAAATGACCGCTATGACAGCGGTCATTTTTTCGTTAATATCACATATTCTGCACCGAATTACCACGGATATCTTCCGAATAAATCTCAGGTGCATGTTCTGCAACTACCGCATCAATTTCAGGTCCGTGTATTCCGTCACGATACTCATTCATAGCCCGTTCCAATTCCGCCTCCGTAATCTGCGCCTTGGTATGATCTATGTCACCATCCGCTTCCTCACTTCTTTTGCTTCTAAGTAATTCTTCCTGAATATTTAACGCTGCAAAACCTTGTCCATATCCATATGGATATGTGCTGTTTCCCATAAAGCTGTCCATATACTATCTCCATTTCATCAGTGATAGAAAATAGTATAAGTATTTATGCATTTTTTATTCCTTGTTCATATACTCATAAACCCGTTCTTTAATCTGTTCAAACTGCTCTTTTGTCACCGGATTATCTGATTGGAAATGAAGTAATCGTTCCAAATAACCATTATCCATGATAATTTGACGGCTTTTCGGATACACAAGTCCATATACTAACGACAAGTGACCCGCCACATAATCAACAGCGGTCTTCTTTAACGCCCTAAGTGTTGTTTTTTCTTCTTCAAAGCTTTGCATAACCTCAGGTGATACCTGAGAACTTTTAAGCTCTTGCGTGGTAACGTTATAAATCTCTTCTAACGGATAGTCAATATTTACTTTCATAATATCAATTTTATCCGCATCACGTAAAATATCGCAAAAAACCTTTGTTCTCTCATCCAAATCCTTAGGCAATTCAAAAACGCTATGATAATAAACGGCATTCCTTAGCAACGTATCCTCTGATGCATCTTCAATAAATTCCCGGATTAATCCTTCTTCAAACAGTAGCTTTGCCCCAAACTGCGCATGGTCAATGGATATGCTATCCACAAAAGTACCATACCGTCTAAGCTGCTCAAATCTACCCACATCATGAAGCATTCCTGTAAGCCATGCAATATCACATTCGTTTTGGGTTAAGTGAATGCTTTCTGCTATCACCTCACATAAATTGGCAACACGATAAGTATGCTCAATTTTTAATCTGATTTTATCATCTGTTTCATCATATTTTCTTACATACTCCGCAAATGCCATTTTTATCTTAGTTCTGTCAATCTTCATCTACTTCTTTCATAGCCTGTTTTAAAAGGCTCTTTCCTTTTTCCCGTTCTCTTTTTGCAAACAGATATAATTCCTCCGTTGCAATGGATAATTTGCTGATAACATTCTTAACATGCACCGGATAACACCAGAAACTATCATTTTCCGTAGAAATATCCACGCAATCCCCGTGCCCTTTGTAATCATACTCAATATGCATACTTTCAAGCTCTGCCGGCGATTTATGCAGCTTAAACTCCTGACCGTACGCTGTTCCGGTAATATATGTTCCCGTAACATCCTGTCTTAATGTAGCATTAGGCTGCTTCTTAAATCCCCATGCATTGGGCAGGGTGAAAAGCCGCACTTCATCCTCAAAAGCGTATGTTCCTTCTTCTATTTCTTTTCGTACATTGGCTCTTTCCCATGCAAACCAATCCGGAACATGGGTAAAGTTAAGTTCGGTCTGCTCCGGTTTTAATAACTGTAATTCTCCCAAATCACTTAAATGCCATTTTGCTTCACATTCCTCACACCATAATTCTGTTCCGCCCGAATTCATCTTAAACTCTGTTTTACAACGAGGACATTGATACAAAATACAATGTAAACCTTTTGCCCGCTCCGGATGATCAATAACAAGCCCCTGCTCTTTTTGCCAGGCATAATCATCATACCTAAATGCATTTTCAATTCTTGCATTCATCTCATCAGCGCTTAAGCTCTCTGCTTCTTCTTTCGTGATAATCTGTGTCATGGTGGCATGTACACGTTTTTTCTTATTTATCTTGTTCCACTGGGGGCGGCTGACAAAATTACCCTTAATATTAATTACTGCCACCGGAACCTTCATCATCTTACAAAGCTTTCCAAGGGATTCCGGTAAAAAAGAAGTGGTTCCGTCAAGGGAATATCTGGCCTCAGGAAATAAGACAAAAATACTCTTTAGCTCCTTTAAGCAATAACGGATATTTTTAATCAGGTTTGTGTCCTGAATAAACTTTCTCTTCCCAAGCACACCAAGGCTTCTCATCAAAGGTGTTGTATAGTCATGAAAACCCTCTAACGTCATTACATTATTCACCGGATACGGATGGGTTAACTTAAGCATGATATTAAAGTCAACCATGGAAGAATGGTTCACCAATAATAAATACGGTGGCTTCAATTCATCCATACCAATTTTTTCATAGGTGAAACCCCTTTTCTTTAAATCCGGAAAAGAGATAATATGCTTGGCAAGACTCATAATAAAAGTGGGTTTTATAGGCTTCTTTTTAAAATCAAAAGATTTCGGTTGTTTCATTATAGGCGCTCCCTCATAAGTATTGTAATCCCCATTACCTTTTTAGTATATCATACGCAATTCCCATGGTCACGCACAAAAATAAGCGGCTGCCACAGTGACAACCGCTTATCATAAAACTTATTTCTTAATTATGGTGCAACATAGTCAAAGGTTACTTCAAGAGTTTCCACATTACCTACGTTAACGTCGATAATACATGGGCTTACTGCACTAACGTCACCATCCAAACAACGTGCTGAATCCGGCACTTTAGTTACCCATGCGTTGTAAAGATTTACACGTGTACAGCTCTGATCATCAGAAGTTGTAAACGCTTTTGCAGTCATATTAACTTCCTGACCATTAATTACAATCTTTGTAATATCAATATAATATCCCGGGAAGTTTGCTTCACCGTTATCAATACCGATAGCTGAGAAAGTTAATCCGTTGGCATAACCTGCTCCTGTACCTGTAAAGTCAAGTGCTACAGTATAAGTTCCTGCACCTGTAATCGGTACGTCTGTTGCTACAACACCCACAGAACTCTGTGTAGGATCATAGATATCACCTACACTGTGCTGGATTCCCCAGTCACCACTTGTATACATAATCCAAGCCATACATTCATCTTCAGGTAATGAATAAGCACCTGTTGCATGAGCTTTTAAGTCTTCTTTTGTTGCTTTAGAAGCTGCTACTAAATCAGCATCTGAAATATCAGCCTGAGCTGCATAGCTATGATCAAGATATAACTGGGCTAACTCTTCATCCCAGAATCCTGTTCCGTCTTTCTTAAATAAGTTATTGGTATCCCAAAGCATTGGAACGAAATTGTACTGGTCACAGTTTGCTAAGAAGTTGGTATAATATTCCATAGCGCCTTCTTTTAATTTACCATCCTGTGGGAATGCGCCATATTCACCGATAACTACACCATATCCCTGTGCTGTAAACATAGACATTTTTCTGAGCATGTTGTTCATTTCATCATACTGGTCTTCATTACCCCAGCTTGCAAGTGCTGTCTGCATACAGTATCCTGAAGGATCATAGTAATGAACAGAAACGAGCAACTTATCTTCTACAGTATCTGTAGGCATAATGTATCTGTTATCACATGTGTCGTTAATATTGGTATCTGAACCTGCAATAAGAAGGAAACGGTAAGCGTTGTTTCCGCCTGTACCTCTTACTGTATCAACAAATGCCTGATTAATCTTATGTAATGTTTCATAACACTGATCTTTATCAAGTGTACCTGAATCCTTTGCGATATCAGTATCATTTAATCTGTTACCCAATTCTTCGTTAGCTGACTCGAAAATTAAGTAATCTGAGTATTCAGCGTAGCGTTCTGCAATCTGCTTCCACATAGATGTGTAAAGCTCCATAGCTGCATTACGTGTTTCCTCTGATGCGGAACCAAACATTCCCCACCATCCGCCATCCCAGTGGTCGTTGATGATTACATACATATCTTCATTTAAAGCATAGTTAATAATCTCTTCTACACGGTTTAAGTAATCTTCGCCGATTGTATAATCTCCGCTTTCAAAATTCATAGCATTGGTCCATGCTATCGGAATACGAAGAGCTGTAAATCCTGCTTCCTTCATGGAAGTAATCATTTCCTGTGTAGTAATAGGCTGTCCCCAGAAGGTTTCGTAAGAAGATACATCAGCACCAACGCCGTATTCACTTCTTCCGTAAGCTTCCATAGTATTACCCAGGTTAATACCATTACCCATTAACTTGGTTACTTCAAGAGCTGTTAAGTCTTTTCTTACCACACCATGGTCATATGTAGTAATACCATTCTTAGAAAGATGTTCAATCTTTTCTGTAGACTGATTCTCGTTTACGTCATCCCCCGCTGTATCCTGTGCATTGTCACCTGTGTTTGTTGCATCCTGTTCTGTGCCCGGTTTATCAGCTGCAGCATCATCTTTTCCACAAGCCACAACACTGAATACAAGAACAATCATCACAAGCATGCTCAATAAACGCATTCTAAACTTTTTCACGTTTTATTCTCCTTTTCTCCCCGAAAATTCCTTCTTTGCATCGAGGTACTATTATCATAACCAAAGAGACAAAATGTGAAAATAGGAAAAATTAGATGTGAATTGCATACAATTTCTGCTTTAACAAGCAAAAATGAGTGTCAGGATTCCCCCGACACCCACTTATCTTTTTGTACATCAATCAAATATCCAGTTCTATTCCCTCATCAATGGTTTCAGACACATATTTCCCATCCTTCTTTCGCTGTTTCACACATTCTGTCAGAAGGTATTCAATCTGTCCGTTAATAGACCTAAAATCATCTTCTGCCCACGCGGCAAGTTGGGCATATAGTTTCGGAGATAATCTTAAGGGAACCTGTTTCTTTTCTTCTTTTTCTGCCATACTATTAATATAAACTTCCTGAATTTACAATTGGCTGTGCATCCTTATTTCCGCAAAGAACTACTAACAGATTGGACACCATTGCCGCTTTACGTTCTTCATCCAGATTCACAAGCTCTTTTTCATTCAATTTCTCAAGGGCCATCTCTACCATTCCAACTGCACCGTCAACAATGAGTTTACGTGCATCCACAACAGCAGACGCTTGCTGGCGCTGTAACATTGCAGCTGCAATTTCCGGAGCATATGCAAGATGTGTAATACGGGCTTCATCTACGATAAGTCCTGCATTTCCTACTCTATCCTGAATCTCCTTACGGATACGTTCTGCCACAACCTCGCTGGAACCTCTTAATGATCCTTCATCCGGTTGCCCATCCCCTGTCGTGTCTATATTTTGCGCCACATCATAAGGATAAAGACGTACAATATTTCTCAATGCAGCGTCACACTGAAGTGATAAGAATTCTTTATAATTATCAACATTAAATACCGCTTTTGCCGTATCTTCCACATGCCAGATAACTGCAATTCCGATTTCTATAGGATTACCCAGACAGTCGTTAATCTTTTGCTTACTGTTATTAAGAGTCATGGCTTTTAAGGATATTTTTTTGCTGAATGACTCTGCCGAGAGACTTAATCCTAAAGCTGCATTTCCGATTTTAGTCTCTGCTTCCGTTTCTCCACTCTGACGTAAAGAAGTCTTCGCCGCAGGATTCACTGCCGATACAAAGGGATTCACATAATAGAAACCTTCCGTTCTTAATGTACCAATGTACTTACCAAATAAAGTAAGTACCAATGCTTCCTGGGGTTTTAAAATCTTTAATCCAAAAAGCGGAAGCCAACCGATGCAAATCCAAATACCGCAAATAACTACCAACACAATACTTAATACCAACTTAGCATCCTCGTTTGACCTCCATGCAGCGTCAATGGAAATACCTCCAAACACTGTCAATCCGATTGCTGCTATGTACAATACTAAGAATAACAACAACATGGGCATACCTTTTTTTGCTTTTAATTCTTTTTCAATCATTTCTTCTTACCTCTTTCTTTCCCACTTAACACTTTTTATCACGCTCTTGTGTGATATCATTATGATATCACAATTATATTTATTTGCAACACTTTTTTTTAAAAAAAGAAAACAGACTTTGATAGCCTGTTTTCTTTTCTCTAGCATACTTCTATTTTTTTCACCACTTCATAAATAGTAGAATACAAAAGCTGGGTATTAATCGGCTTCGCCAAATGACCATTCATTCCCGCTGCAAGCACCGCTTCCACATCATCCTTAAAAGCATTAGCAGTCATGGCATAAATAGGAATTCCCGCTCCGTCCGGATGAGTACTCTTTCTGATTCTTTTGGTTGCTTCCATTCCATCCATCACAGGCATCTGAACATCCATAAAAATCATGCTGTATGTACCTTGGGGGGCATTCTCAAATAATTGGACTGCCTTTTCTCCATCCTTTGCAACATCGGCCACTATATTTACCATACGCAAGAGCTCACGCATAATCTGGGCGTTAATCAGATTATCCTCTGCTACCAGAATTCTTCTTCCTCCAAAATCATAGCTGATTGCCTGTTTTCCTGATGTCATTTCTGCATTCATGCTTATGGCACCGCCACCCTTTTTAAGCATTTCTCTCTGGCTTTCAGATGCCTCCTCAAGGGTTAACTTCACAATAAATCTGGTTCCCACGCCCTTTGTAGATTCACATTCAATGGTTCCCTCCATCATATCCACAAGGTTCTTACTGATGGACAAACCAAGTCCGCTACCTCCGTACATATACGCTGTCTGAGCGCTTTCCTGCTCAAAGGGCTGGAACAGGCGGGACTTCATTTCTTCCGTCATTCCCTCTCCGGTATCCTCTACAACAAAGCTAAGATTCACTTTACCATTCGCTCTAGCTTCCTCTTTCACACAAACCGTAATCTTTCCTCCGGCATGGGTAAATTTCCATGCGTTAGAAATCAAATTCATCAAAATCTGGCTCAAGCGTACCCCATCACCTAAAAAGCAAGTATCTCCCAATTCTGTTTCTTCCAACTGAAAACTTACGCCCTTTTCTTTACTCTGAATAGAGTAAATGGTGTCTAAAAACCGGGTAATGTATCGTAAATCAAAGGGAACCTTGGATAATTTCATCTTATTATTTTCAATGGCAGACATATCTAACACATCATTAATAATACCGAGCAACACCTTGGATGAAATATCTATTTTTTCTAAATACTCTGCTATCTGCGTAGGCTCGTTCTTCTGTCTCTTTGCTATTTCCGTAAGACCTACTATGGCATTCATAGGGGTTCTGATTTCATGACTTACATTGGCAAGAAACCGGCTCTTAGCCTGACTGGCGTATTCTGCCTGAGATACTGCATCTGCTAACAACTGATTTTTATGTTCTATTTCCAAATAAGCTCTTTTCTTTTGTTCACCATGCGCCAAAAGCAATCCGATACATGCTAAAATCAATAGGACAATTAAAAACATGGGATAACGGAATTTATACAACAAATCCCAAAAACTCATCTCGTATCCGTGGATTACGCTATGATTAATAACAAACTGGGTAATCTGTTCTCTGGTAATTGTAGCAATACACTTATCTATAATGCTCATAAGCAGCACATTCTCTTTACTGTAATGAGCACACACCCCCAGATTTTCCTGCATCAGTACCATGGGTAATACTGCAATATCTTCGTAATGAGGATCTTGAAGCATTGGAGTAAGCGAATTGACACTATCTGCATAAAAATCTGCTTTACCGCTTAGCACCTTACTCAATCCATCTTTCACCGTCGTGCATTTTAACAAGGTAAACTGAGGATAATTCTTTTTTACATAGTTTTCCACAGAAGTATTATTCTGCATATAGGCTACAACATAAGTCTTATCCTGGTCCCCAAAATCATAGCTGACACCACTTTTTCCTGCCAGAGTCATCTCTCCGCCATAAAAGCGTCCTGATAATATATAGTCTTTCCCTGCGTATGCAGGGTTTTCCACATCAATACCTGCAAGCAATGCGTCCGGGTTTTCATTTAAGTATTCCGTACCGGTCATTCCAACATCCAGCAAATCATACTGAAACTGCAATCCACTGATTTCTTCAACCAGTTTCATAATATCTACAACAATACCAAAAGCATTACCATTAGAATCCTCATCACTATATGGATGATGATTTGGCATAATTCCAATGGTAATAGACTCCGCACCGGTAATATATTCCACTTCTTCGCGGGTTAACATCAAGTCCGCAGAAACAATTCCTCCATAATACTGCTTATACAATTCATCATTAATATTCGGATTATAGGCAAGAATCTCACCTAAGGCAGCATCCATTTCTTTCACAAGCTGCTCATTCTGCTTACCCGACATAAAATAATATGGCTGGGAGTCAAATTGGGACACAATCCGATAACCCGGTTCCAAAGCAAAACAACCGATAACCACACCATCCACTTCTCCCCTGTCCAGGGCATCAAAACACTCTTCTCTGGTGTTACAATACCGGTAAGTTACAGAAAAATCTTTTTCTGCAGCATATTCTTTGAATAATTCTGCCTGGTAACTACTCTCCATAGCAGCAATCGTCATCCCATCAAAATGCGCATAGTCATTATAATAATAACGATAATCATCTGCTGCCACATATAAAATACCCTGTTCCTGCCCTACCGCATACTTTGAAAAAAGATACTCCTTTAAACGCTCCTCCGTTATTTGGGCATGACAAATAAAATCCACTGTCCCATCCTTCAGATTGTTCATATGATTATCCCATGTATCATAGTAATATTCATATTCCCAATCTGTATAGGCAGCAATCCTTTCCAAATACTCCGCGCCATATCCCGAATAACTTCCGTCTTCATTCTGTTGAATGAAGCCATCGTAATCAATATAGCCGATTTTAACTATCTGCTTTTTTTCACTTTCAGCAAAAACTTCATGGGAACAGTTCTTTAAGAAAAGCACTATTCCAACAAAGAAAAATAATCTTTTAATATACCTTAACCCCATTTTTGATAACATGACGGATTTCCCCCAACATACCTTCTCCGGCCTTTTCAACAACCAGTATATCTGCCTGTTTGCCGGTCTCAATACTTCCAATCACATTTTCCATTCTAAGCACTTCAGCTGCATTATAAGTTGCCGCTCTGACTGCTACCGGTAACAATACCCCGCTTTGTACCGTATTTTTTAAACATGCAAATAAATTCGTTACACTTCCGGCCAGCGTTCCGTTTTCCAGAGTAGCATATCGCCCTTCTACTTTAACAGGCAATCCGCCAAGGGAATAATCCCCATCCGACATACCTGTTGCCATCATACTGTCGCTGACTAAAATAACTCTTCCTTCCCCAAACATACGGAATGTGGACCGGATTACACTATCATGTACATGTACTCCATCCGCAATAAGTTCCACCATTGCCCCTTCGTCCATAGCCGCACCCACTACACTGGGACTACGGTGAGAAAACGAAGGCATTCCGTTATATAAATGAGTAATATGTCCCATTCCTTTTTTTATGGCACCTACTGCAGTATCATAGTCTGCCATTGTATGTCCAATAGAAAACTGAACCCGGGGTTCGTTTCCTTTGCCAAATAATTCTCTTGCCCTATTATGATATTTTTCTATACAATCTACAGCTCCTGCAAGTTCAGGTGCCATAGTTATAATCCGAATTAATCCGTCACTGATTAACTGTAGCTTGGTTAATAAGTTTACATCCGGCTCACACAGATACTCCCCATTCTGTGCTCCCTTCTTATCCGATGCCAAAAACGGACCTTCCAAATGCAATCCCAAAAAGCAATCTGATTCACGATGGTACTCTGCTGCTTCTTTACAAATATCAATAAGACGTTCTTTTGCCAAAGTCGTAGTCGCCGGCAATATTGATGTAATACCGTTCTGTAACTGATATTCTTCCATCTTCCGATACGCTGCTTTATTAGCATCGCAAAAATCGTATCCCACACATCCGTGGAAATGTGTATCAATTAAGCCCGGAATAACATAGCAATCCGTAGCATCAATCACATCATCAAAACCGTCATTTCCCTGACTATAATTAATTGCTTTGATTTTATTTTTTTGGATGAAAACATTCCCCCGCATTACCTGACGGTTAATACCGTCCACAATAAACCCGTTTTGAATCAGCATAATATACCTCCCATCAATTTGCATACCCGTATTTATTCTACTCTATTTCCGGCTTGTTTGTAAACAAAATAACCCTTCTTAGTACAAATCATTTTGCACTAAGAAGGGTATCTTTATCTTTTTATTAGTATCGTGAAAAACTATTCACATTTTCCGCCTGATTTTGTTCTGATTACCAATAATGCTGCTACCAAAATAACAATACTGATTGGAAGTGAAAGCCAAGCAATGCTTAATAATCCGATTGCATTGAATACACCTATAATCGCATAGCCCACGCAGCAGATAACGGAAACTAAAATTACGTATGGAAGCTGTGTTGCAACATGATTTACGTGATTGCACTGTCCACCGGCACTTGCCATAATCGTAGTATCAGAAATTGGGGAGCAGTGATCTCCGGCCACCGCACCTGCAAGGCAAGCTGCAATTGAGATAACCATCATCTGTCCTGAAGGGAACACGCCGATTACAATCGGAATCAGGATACCAAAAGTACCCCAGCTTGTACCTGTTGCAAAAGCAAGCAACGCTGCAATTGCAAATACAATAATCGGAAGGAATCCCTGGAATGCACTAGCCGAACCACCAACCAAATCAGCCACAAATACATCTGCGCCGAGAAGATTTGTCATACCTGAAAGTGTCCAAGCAAGAGTTAAAATAAGGATTGGTGCAACCATTGCCTTAAATCCTTCCGGAATACAGTCTGCAAACTCTTTAAAGGTTAATACATCTCTCATCATCATGTAGATAAATGTAAAGATTAATGTAATAATACCGCCGATAACAAGTCCCATGGAAGCGTCAGAATCAGCAAATGCCTGGATGAAATCAACACCATCAAAGAAGCCGCCTGTGTAAACCATACCCAAAACGCAAGTTGCAATTAACACAATAACCGGAACTACAAGATCTATTACTTTTGCCTTTGGACTTCCCAATTCTTCCTGTGTGGCAGCTTCTGCACTTGCACCCGTAGTAAACAAATCGCCTGCAATCGCGTTCGTCTCATGCTTCTTCATTGGTCCAAAATCAACCTTGAGTACTACAATGGCAATTACCATTACAAGAGTTAAAATAGCATATAAGTTATAAGGAATTGTCTGTAAAAATACAGCAAAACCATTGATTCCCGAATCTTCCGGAACAGAAGATGTTACTGCTGCTGCCCATGAGCTGATTGGTGCAATAATACATACCGGAGCAGCTGTCGCATCAATTAAGTAAGATAACTTTGCACGCGATACATTATGTCTGTCAGTTACCGGACGCATAACACTACCAACTGTAAGGCAGTTAAAATAATCATCTACAAAAATTAATACACCAAGAACCATTGTAGCAAGCTGGGCACCGATTCTTGACTTAATATGCGAAGAAGCCCAACGGCCAAATGCTGCCGAACCGCCTGCTTTATTTAACATGGCAACTAAAATTCCTAAGATAACAAGGAAAATTAAAATACCCACGTTCCAACTATCCGCAAGCTTATATACCATACCACCGTCTTCGTTAAACATCATGGTATTAAGCATTACCTCTAAGTTAAAGTTAGAATACAACAGCGCACCTGTTACGATACCTGTGAACAAAGAAGTATATACTTCCTTGGTAATTAATGCCAGACCAATTGCAATAACCGGCGGCAACAATGCCAGTACAGTAGAATAAACCTTTGGTGCGTAACCTTCACCGGCTTCTACCGGATTCAAGAAAGTTACCACAGCCAAAGCAACGATGACCGCTACTAAAGCCAGCATTCCTAATCTTTTCTTTGTCATGATTTTTCCCTCATTTTTCATCATAGTTTTATGTAAAAGAAATACACGACACTATTTTAACAGATTCTTCTTCGCAGGAAAAGAGTAAATTCGTCACACATTACAAATAATATACAATTGCCCACACCCTGTAATTATGCTAAACTGTAAAAAATAACATCATCAAAGTAAGAGGTACAAATATATGAATTACGAAGAAGAGGCAAAACAAAAAAGAATGAACCGGATTATGATGGGAATTTCTTATTTAATTGCAATCGGCATTATTGTTGCCGGACTGTTACTGGCATTTTCCTAAACCCTATATATAGTAAATCGTAAATGAAAAAGAATCATATTCCGACTAAGGACCGTATGAAAACGTCGGTACTTAGCAAGGCAAGGCCGAGCTTAGTATCCGCTACGTTTTCGTTGGAGCGAAAGCGTGTCCGCAATGGAATATGATTCTTTTTTATTCAACCATTTACTATATTCTAATTTTTTCTGCGGTTTGGATGTCCCAGTTTTACCAAATACATCTTTTCATCCGATTCTCTTAAAGCTGCTTTAAAATCGAAATCTTTGGACGGAGTAATGTATGCGCCTACGCTTGCAGAAACCTTAAATTCTTTATCAGACTTTGCATTAAATTCCTGTAAGCAACGGGCAACATATTCCGCAATGTACTTTTCATTATCTGCCACTTCTTTTTCGCAAATGGCACATACCACAAACTCATCGCCGCCAAATCGTCCGCAAATATAATCCTTAAACGGAAGGCTACTCACCACTTCGGACACTGTTTTAATGGCAAAATCACCACATTCATGACCATATGTATCATTAATTCTCTTAAGGCCATCCATATCAATACTTGCCACCATCACTTCTTTTCCTGCAGCTTTGCCTAATAAATCAGGAAGCTCATCATAAAATCCATGACGGTTATTGATTCCTGTTAAATAATCGGAAATTGCCATTTTTGCAATGCTGTCCGCTGTATAGCGCAGATAATTGGTAAGTCTATAGCTTCCGATTGCCTTATTGATAGATGCCACGTACTGCAACACCTTACAATAATCATGTCTCGTTGCGGTAAAACAAGAAACAATGTATCCTGCCGGAATCCCATAAAAGCTTAATGAAGAAAAAATAATCGGATTACTATGGGAAATCCACTCATTTAATAATGGTGCCATTTCTTTTTTAGGCATGGCATAAGGCAAATCATACCGCCCGTTGTTATCACTGACATACACAACCTGCAGGATATCCTCAAAGCTCTGTTCCGTTTTTTCTTCTGCAGGATTAACCATCGCGTCAAAGCATCTTGGATTTATCATAATACAGGTATTCCAGAACTTGAATTTATCCAAATGCTTTACAAATTCCTTAGGAGACTGACTGGTCATCACTTCCTCCGTAATCTCATACAAAGAAAGTTCATCTGACTGATACTGGTTAAAAGCATCACTGAGTCTTGAATAACGTTTTGTCTGATTAATACGATGTAGCTCCGCACATTCAGGACATCCGCAGGAACAATGGATATCTAATGTATACGGAATGGTATAACTATCCTCTACAGGTTTACCGTTAAAAATATTGACAAGGACTTCCATAACACAGTCAAAGGTTAATTTCCAGTCAAATTTAACGGTCGAAATGGTCGGAATATTCGTTAATGACTCCGGTATTCCGTCAAAGCCTGTTACTATAACATCTTTTGGCACCGAAAAACCATTGGCATACAAAAATTCACAGGTAGTAATTGCCATAGCATCGTTAGCACAAATAAATGCTTCCGGCATATGCCCCGACGCAATCACCTTAGTAAGTTCCCTTTCCGTAGGTTCATACCAATAATCACCATAAATGATATTCTTTTCAGTAACCGGAATTCCGTTGTCCCTAAGAACTCTCTTATAAATCTCGATACGCCGCTCTGAATGTTCTTCGCCTTTAAGACCTGCTACCAAAATCGTGTCTTTTTTTCCATGCTCTTCTATCACATGTCTTACAATCTTCTCAAATCCCGAACCATCATCAAAATCTAAGCTGATGGCTCCTTTAAAAGGAACACCTAATGAAACTACCGGAACATGATTCTTGTTTGCAGTATGTACCAAACATTCCACCAATTCATCATCATGAAAAGACTCATTAAAAATAACCACTGCATCAATGATGTCAAAATCCATCAAGTCAAAAACTGCCTTATCGCCATTTTCACTTCTTAACTGCTGAAATAAATCCGAACAGGTCTGGTATACAAACAGCCTATAATCCTCTTTGCAGACAGCCTCGTTAAATGCCTGAATCAATTCCAGATTACGTTCCATGGATATTTTTGCAATACATAATGCAATTACTTTATGACCATCATACATAGGCTGCCTCCTTTCAAAGGGCTGTGATTTATTCTTTCCACTGCAAATGATGGAGTTCACCCGTCATCTGCATATTTGCAAAATTCTGCTGGCGCAGAGCTTCATATAACACAATACTGACCGAGTTTGACAGATTCAAGGAACGAATCTTAGGAAGCATAGGAATACGGATGCATGTTTCTTCATTTTCTACAAGAATCTCTTCCGGAATCCCTGCACTTTCCTTCCCAAACATAATATAATCATCCGGTCCAAACTCTACCTCAGTGTAAACGTGCTTAGCCTTGGTTGTTGCCATCCAGATCTTAGCACCCGGATTCTTTGCAAGGAAATCCTCGTAATTAATATATCTGGTCACATCCAAATGCTCCCAATAATCCATACCTGCACGCTTTACTTCTTTTTCATTTAACCTAAATCCCAAGGGTTCTATCAAATGCAGTCTTGTATTGGTTGCCACACAGGTTCTGCCGATGTTACCTGTGTTTGCCGGTATCTCCGGCTGAAATAAAACAATATTTAACATTCTTTTTTCTCTCTTAATCTCTCTATAAAGGCTTTCATTCTTCCGATTGCAACCTTTAAATTATCAATGGAGTAGGCATAGGAAATACGAAGGAAGCCTTCACCGCAGTCTCCGAAAGCTGTTCCCGGAACAACTGCTACTTTCTCTTCTTCCAAGAGGCGGGTTGCAAACTCCTCACTGGTCATACCAAATTCCTTGATGCAAGGGAACACATAAAATGCTCCGAAAGGCTCAAAGCATTCTAACTTCATCTCACGGAAAGCATCCATTAAGAAACGGCGTCTCTGGTTATATGCTTCACGCATGGCCTGAACATCTTCATCCCCATTCTTTAAGGCTTCAATTGCCGCATACTGACTGGTAGTCGGTGCACACATAATGGCAAACTGGTGAATCTTTGTCATCTGGGCAATGATTTCCTTTGGTCCGCAAGCATAGCCCAATCTCCATCCTGTCATGGCAAATGCCTTAGAAAAACCGTTAATCAAAATAGTACGTTCTTTCATTCCCGGAAGGCTTGCAATGGAAACATGCTCATCCTTATATGTAAGTTCAGAATAGATTTCATCTGACATTACAAAGATATCTTTTTCAATACATACCTTTGCAATAGCTTCCAAATCCTTTCGCTCCATAATGGCTCCGGTAGGATTATTCGGGAACGGTAAAATAAGTAATTTGGTCTTATCTGTGATCGCCTCTAACAGTTCTTCTGCCGTAAGTCTAAACTGATTTTCATGCTTTAAGTTAATGATAACCGGCTTTGCTCCCGCCATAATGGCACATGGCTCATAGGACACATAGCTTGGTTGCGGAATTAAAACCTCATCCCCCGGATTAATCATGGCACGAAGACCGATATCAATTGCTTCCGAACCACCAACCGTAATGACTACTTCTTTTAATGGTTCATATTCTACATCACATTTACGTTTTAAATAATTGCAAATCTCTTCCCTTAACTCTTTTAATCCTGAGTTTGATGTATAAAAGGTACGTCCCTTTTCCAAGGACTGGATTGCTTCATCACGAATAAACCATGGAGTATCAAAATCCGGTTCTCCAACACCCAAAGAAATAGCGTCTTTCATTTCGCTTACAATGTCAAAGAACTTTCTGATGCCCGATGGCTTTAATGCTACGACCTGGTCGGACAATGGATTTCTCATGGTGTAATCATCTCTCTTTCATCAACTTCTTTTTTATTAAAGATCGTTCCATGATCCTTGTATTTTTTCAAAATAAAATGTGTGGCTGTACTTAATACGGAATCAAGGGCAGACAGCTTTTCAGATACAAATCTTGAAATCTCCATTAAAGATTTTCCATCAATGCTCACAAGAAGGTCATAACCGCCTGAAATCAGATAAACCGCATTTACTTCAGGGTATTTACTGATTTTTTCTGCCATATTATCAAATCCCTGACCTCTTTGTGGGGTAACACGCACTTCAATTAACGCACTAACCTTCTCCTGGGTTGTTTTTTCCCAATCAATTAATGTGTGGTATCCACAGATAACACCTTCTGCTTCCATTGCTGCAACTTCATTCACAACATCTATTTCTTCCATTCCTAAAAGAACCGCAAGCTCTTTTAAATCAATTCGGCTGTTTCTTTCGATAATCGATAATATTTTTTCTCTCATGTCATTACTCCTTTCATCTTCCGCACTTCCTATGCGCGGCAGTTTTTCCGAGCCTATCGGCTCATATAGATTTCATCAGGCTGGGGCATATCCAAGTATCTTCTCTCATCCCCGTTAATAATGATTCTGTCATTACTATTGGTAATGGTTCCGATAACGGTTGCCTTAATTCCATCCTGCTCCAATACCTTTACAAGCTCATGTCCGTCACTTGTAACCATGAGCAATGCGCCTCCCGAAATCAGTGTATATGGATTGTATCCAAAATATTCACAAATCTCAATTGTTTCCTGCTTCACGGGAATCGCCTTTAAGTCAATTGTGAGTCCAACGCCTGCGCTTTCCGCCAGTTCCCAAAGGGCTCCGAAGATTCCTCCTGTGGAAACATCATGCATATAGCTGACATTGGACTTAACGGCGGTGGCAGCCTCAGGTACAACGGATAACTGTTGTTCTAATGCAGCAGCTCTGTCAATAAATGTCTGAGGTAACCTTTGAACCAGTTGTTCTCCATGCTCTTTTGCAAGAACCACCGTTCCTTCCATCCCTATATACTTTGACATTACAATATGCTGACCTGCACAAACTGACGCAGCTGTCAGTTGCTTGTTTTTTTCAAGAATACCAACTCCGGTCACCGTAAGTATGGGCATATTCACCGCACCTGTCACTTCCGTATGCCCACCGATAATCTGCATGTTAAGCTTAGCACACACGGTCTCCATCTGATTCATAATGTCCTTTAACTTTGCTTCTCTGTCACGCTCTGAAAAAAGAATATCTACAAGAATTCCCACAGGGGTTGCTCCTGCTGCGGCTATATCATTGGCCACTCTGTGTACCCCAAGCATTCCCGCATTTTTCTTACTATAGGTAACAGAATCCGTAGTTAGCACAATATCATCCTGCGAAGGGCAAGAAAAAAAGGCGCAATCTGACCCTAGCTCTGCACCTTTTATTACTTCTTCTCTATGAGTTTGTATTAATTTTAACACCGAACGCTTTAATACGTTTTCGGAAATCTTACCTAATCTCATGTCGTTACCTTCAAAAATGATTTCCATTATTTTATCACTTTAATAAGTTTCTGTCGAGTGGAACTTCATCCTAATTATAAGGTACCGTCAGCAATCTTATGCACAATTTCCCTAACGTAATCTATATCATTTGTGGCAATTGCTTCCTCTAAAATCCTTGAAACCTCCGGGTTATCCGTCTGTGTTCCTATCGTGGCACTTCTTGGTGCACTCCGGTAGTTACTTTCATTAATCACAGTCCTGCCTGTCTCTTTTCCATTTTCATAAACCACTTTCCATAACCTTGCCGTATGCCCTGTATGGGCAGCCTGAATCTCTATAAAGCCTGCAGGCTTCTCACTATCCGTATAGATTGCTTCCCCTTTTGCAGATTCGGAGCTTAATTCCTCTGATACATACTCAATTCTTCTTGTAGAAGCTCTCATTTCCACACCATAAATATTAACGATTAATTCTTTTCCCTTGGTTGTATAACATTCCACATAAACCGGATAATCCAAGTTATTCATCCACACAAAATCAAGTCCCGAGCTTTCCGATACAGTTGCGTCCTGTGATAGGGGCACATAAGTTACAATCATGGCATGATGATAACGCTCTAACACCTCAAGTTCTGCTAAAAGAACCGCATTATACAAAGTGGAAGATATCTGACATACACCGCCGCCAATACTGTCAATGACTCTGCCTCCCGAATATGCGTGGGCTTCCATATATCCGTTTTCTTCCGTAAAAGGTAGCATCAAAGAAATGGTGGAAAACTCCTCTCCGGGATAAACTGTGCGGCCGTTTATTTTTTTAGCCGCATTTTCAAGGTTGGTACTTCTGGCTTTCCCCGATGTCTTATAGGAAGTGGAATAACTACCAAGAATATCTCCTACTTCACCTAACATTTCTTCACTATAAATGCAAGGTATCGTTTCCACCGGAAGCTCCATGTAAGATTGTTCGTGTGGCACATTTTCTGTAAAAAAAGCAACGATTTGAGCCAAAGCAGCTTCCATGGCTAATTCCGTCCCTTCCGTTCCAGGATTCACCACAAAGTAGCCATTCTCGCGTGTCAGATACGGTTCCTGCACTTTGGTATCCCACACTTCCTTTTGCTCCGCAAAAACATCCCTCAGTATTTCCTCATTAACGTTAAAAGACACACCGGCCTTTAAAGGAGTTTTACTTAAATCTTTCTTAACCTTATACCTTAGAACAACGTTCCCTTTATTCCCATATTCTGTCAGCTCGTTAATGAGCCCTGATTCCTGTCGGGTGATTCCCACATCTATGGGTTTTACCGTTAATTCCTTTCCCGTAGCATAAAAAAAAGTAAAGTCCCGGGTTAAATAGTCTTCTCCCCATTCCTTCACTTTTGTCTCAGCTTCCTCTATGTTCATTCCGGACAAATCCATTCCTTCTACAAAAATGCCCTCCGGAATCATTCCATTCTGTGTATTTACTTCCACTGCATCTGTTTTGATTGGTGACGTTTCTGTCACTTTCTTATCCGCAACAATACTGCCCATAAGCCAAATGAGCAATAACGCCATTCCGGCAATCTCTCTTTTTTTCATAATGATTCTCCTTTTTCTCATTATGTCCGCCGGATGCATCTTTAATTCATGGAAAGTTGAATGAATTACTTCTTTGTGTTATTCTTAATAAAATGCCGATAATGCAAGCGGCACAACCATGGTAAGAACCAAAATAATAACAATGATTCTTGAAATCATACGTCTTGTTTTTTTATTATTCATGTTTAACATAGGATTACCTCCCTATATATTATCTTTCTGAAAGGACATTATAAATGATGTTTGGCATTTTCGCAACTTTGGGTCTGTTTTTTTTATGGATCAAATTTGTAATCGGACGTAACAGCAGAAAAGCAGAACAGAACCATGCTAATTACTGGGAACGGGAACGCAAGGCCAACGAAGTCCGCAAGCAACCCCTTGACAATCTTGCCTTCCTTGAGATTCCCTTCGACTTGCTTCCCTTTGGCGTTCTCACGGACTCTGATACACAAAATGACGAAGCTTTTATCCGGACTTTTACCGACAAAAAAGTTTTAAATCTGACAGGTGTGTCAAATACCGACTTAAAACTAAAATATGGAGCAGCAAATCTTCCTTTGCTCTCCCAATATGACCAAAACTATACCCTGTTGGTACGCACCCTGAACACTTGGGCTGAACGTCTGTTTAAAGAAAATTATAAGAATCAGGCAGGTGTTATTTTAGAATATCTGGTACAAACCGGTGCTGACACCAGCATCACTTATCTGTTACTTACTAAAGTTTATTTGGACCGTAAGGATTATGAATCAGTCGAACGTTTGAGGCTGCTTGTAGCTGAATCTTCCTTTACATTAAAAAATTCCATTTTGAGGGAAATGAACTTGCTAATATCATGAAAATATCATAAAAAATCAAGTCACTGGGGTACAAAGAAAAATGCAACCACCTCAGACCCCGTAAATATTAACAAGGCGGGGTCTGATTTTCATTATCGGATTCAGATACCCCGCCTGTAAATTACCATTCATTTTTATGCTCCCCACATACACTCTACACTTCATACGCCCCACTCAGTATTTTATCTACAATGCGGCAAGCCTCATTCCTTGTAAGGTGATACGGGTCTTCTCTTAAGACCACACCTTTTTCCACTGCCACACGTAATAAGCGTTCTATCTCTTTTTTGGATGCAGGAACTTCTCTTTTTACCTGATAAATAAGCGCTGACGGTTCAAAAATGCCATCCCCTGTTGCCCCGAACTCATCAAGCAACTTCCCATACAGATAATGGGTTGCCACGGCATCATGTAACGCCCTATGTGCATGATGTTCTATTTCATAATGTTCACACAGAGCTCCCAGGCTTCTGCTTGGTAATTCCGTCAGATATTTTCTGGATATTTTCAGAGTATCGATTCCCTGTTTTTCAAAAGCATATTTTGCATTGACTGCCGCACGCTTCAAAAAGGAGAAATCAAACAACAGACTATGTCCAAGCAAAACATCATCACCAATAAACTCCATGACTTCACCGATAATCTGTTCAATATACGGAGCATCTGTTAAGTCAGTATTTTGAATTCCCGTAATCTCTGTTATCTTTTCACTAATCTTTCGGCCGGGATTTACAAAGGTTTCATATTTTGCTGCAATCTCACCGTCTCTGATTCTTACAGCCCCAATTTCTATGATTTTGTCATGCTTTGGATCAAGCCCCGTTGTTTCCAAATCAATTGTAATATAATCCTTCATAACCAACCTATTTCTTCCGACTCTTTTTAGCATTCATCTCATACTGCTTACAGCATCCCTGCAAAAAGCACTCAGCGCAAGCAGGTGTTGGTGCTTTACAGATTGTTCTTCCCAAACGGATAATGTGGATATTATATAGAATCCAATGATCCTTTGGCAGTATTTTCATTAATTCATATTCTATTTTTACCGGGTCATCCTCTTTGGTAAGCCCCAGCTTTTTGGAAATTCTTTTTACATGGGTATCCACCACAACGCTTGGCTCATGATAAATATTGCCCCTAATTACATTGGCTGTTTTTCTTCCCACACCTGCAAGCTTCGTAAGGCTCTCTATATCGGAAGGCACTTCACCGCCATGCAGATGCAACAAGTCACGACAACAGGCAATAATGTTTTTGGCCTTATTATGATAAAAACCGGTAGAATGGATGTCTTTTTCTAACTCCTGTAAATCAGCCGAAGCAAAGGCCTCTATGCTTGGATATTTTACAAATAAATCTTTAGTTACAATATTGACACGTGCGTCAGTACACTGGGCACTCAAAATAGTAGCAATCAGTAACTGCCATGCATTCTCATGGTCAAGATAACACTTGTACTCTGTTCCATAATTTTCATCTAATAATCTTAGGATTTCGTCCACCCGTTCCTTTTTGGTCATATCTGCTCCTTTACATACTTCCGTCTATATGGGCTCGGCACCATCTCTCTATGGATTTACCCTGACCTCTGCATAATAAGCTTGGTTATTTAACGGATTTCTTCTCTGATAATCAAATAAAATGAAGTAATCCTCTCTTCCTGTAGCCCCCTGCATCCCTTTTTCATCCCAGACCGGATAAGAAAAATGTTCCATGTGTGTCATCTTACTAACCTGTTTTGCCTGATATCCTGCATAGTCCGGAAGCACTTCTTTCACTTGTTCTTCGTTCTTGTACCAGTCCATCTTAACATCATAGTATAGGTCTTTACTACCGGCAAATTCAGGACGTGATTTTAAGTTTTCCCTCAAATACATGTCAAACAACAATGCTTCTTTGTACATTTCTTCTTTCATGGGATTCTTACTCATGGCAAAATGCAATAATGCCTGATACCTGTAGGCACGTGACGGTGATGTCACAAATAAGCCCTCTTTCTCAAAATAATCTGCCAACTCAGAAAAAAAGTCAAAGGGGGAATCAAACTCTTCCATGATGATGGGAAGTGCATGGGTATACTGGTTTGAATTATAATATAACTCCACCATCTCCTCAATTTTCTTTAACCTTAAAATTTCATCATAGCTCAACCACTTCGTATACAGCACTTCATAAGGTGCTCTATCCTGATAAAAAAGACCATATTCTTTTGCCTTTTCATGCATCTTAGAGCCCTTTAAGACCTTTAAGAACCCAAGCTGCAGCTGCTCAGGTTTCATGGCATAAACATCATTAAAGGAATTTCTAAAGCTAACAAATCCCTCATATGGAAGTCCGGCAATCAAATCCAGATGAACGTGTATATTTTCTCCGCGCCTGATTGCTTCCACCACTTGCCTTAAATGTTCTGTACTGACATGCCTGTCAATTTCCTTTAAGCACTGTTCATTGGTTGACTGTACTCCTATCTCCAACTGTACCAACCCGGGGCGCATCCTGCTTAACAGTTCTATTTCTTCTTCATTTAATATATCTGCTGCAATCTCAAAATGAAAATTCGTCACTCCATTATCATGCTCATAAATATACTGCCAAATCTCCATGGCATGCTTATGATTGCAGTTAAAGGTTCTGTCCACAAACTTAACCTGACTAACCTTATGGTCAATAAAAAACTGAAGCTCCCTCTTTACTACATCCATATCCCTGAATCGCACCGATTTATCAATGGAAGATAAACAGTAGCTACATCGGAAAGGACAGCCTCTTGAAGACTCATAATAAATAATTCTATTCTTAAACTGCTCAAGGTCATCATACAAAAACGGAATCTCCGATAAATCTGTCAGCTCTCTTATCTTAGTATAACCGGTTGAAAGACATAAACCGGGAATCTCCTGTAAGGTCAAATAGGAAGTCAAATGCTTTCCTTCATAGTAATCCATCAATTCTAAAAAGGTCTGTTCCCCTTCTCCAACCATCACACCCCCAAGATATGGGAATTTTGTAAAAAGCTTATTAGCTTCATAACTAACTTCAGGTCCTCCTAACCAAATAGGTACACTAGGCAGGAGTTTTTGTAATTCAGGGATTAATTGTTCTACCATGTTAATATTCCAGATATAACAGGAAATCCCGATAACATCCGGTTTAGCCCCATAGATTCCGGATAGAATATCATCAAAATGGTGATTGATGGTATACTCTGCAATCTCTATATCTCCACTGTATTCCGGTCTTAATTTTACGGCATAAGATTTTAAACTATATAAAGCCGGATTGGAATGTATGTATTTTGCATTGATTGCAACCAATAAAAATTTCATAAAACTAAAAATCTCCTCTAAAGATATCTTGTAATTTACTTTTTTCTTATCTATAATTTATTATGTAATCGTTTTCAGAAAGGAGTCCGTTATGACAATCAGTGAAATTGCCAAACTAGCCGATGTTTCTCCTGCTACCGTATCCAGATATCTGAATAACGGATACTTAAGCGAAGATAAAAAAGAACGAATCCGTCAGGTAATCGAAGAAACCGGTTATCAACCTTCTGTACAGGCGCAGATGCTTCGTTCCAAAAAAAGCAAGCTTCTGGGATTAGTCGTGCCATCGTTGGACAACGAATCCACCACTAAGATTATTACCGTGGCAAGCCGTCTCCTTCAAGAGCAAGGCTATGACATCTTAATACATATAACCGACAATGACTCCGCAAAAGAGCTTTTAGCAATCAACAAGCTTATTAACCGTGTGGACGGAATCCTGTTAATCGCAGGTTCATTGTCAACAGAAAACAAGGACGCATTTAAAAATTGCACCGTTCCCATTGTTGTGGTAGGGCTTAATATCCCCCATGTGAATTGTGTCTATTTTGAAGACCAAAAAGCCAGCAAGGAATTAACCACATATATGATTAAGTCCGGAAAAAGAAAAATCGCATATCTTGGTTTAAACCCCAAAAGTGAAGCAACCGGTGCGGCCAGATATGACGGTTACCGCCAGGCCTTAGGTGACAACAGTGTCACATTAGACCCAAAACTCATCCGTATCGTGTCTGATTCCATGGAAGCAGGTTACGAATGTGTCAAAGACTTGTTATTAAAAGTAGCCGGTTTGGATGGTATCTTTTGCGCCACTGACGCAATTGCAGCCGGTGCATTAGAATATATAGAGGAAAAAGTAAAAACCATTAAAAACAATATTCTCATTACTGCCATTAGGCAATCCCCTATATCCGATGCCCTAAAGGACTCTTTAATTACAGCAGCATACCATTATGAAGAAAGCGGCAAACTTGCTGCCGAACTATTAATTGCCCGCTGTAACAATCCTAAAGAAACACCGGTTCAAATTCCGGTATCTTATTCTTGTTATTATTAATGAAATGAATTCTTGTCCGTCATCATTACATTTGGTGGCGGACAATTTTATAATCATCATCCCCATCATAATACGGACACTGGAATCTATGATTAGACATCAGACGTCCGTAATCATCCTCATCCATATTCACCATACAAACATATTCTTCATAATCCTCATCATACGCATAATTGCGGCATGAATCACACGGAAAAGCTTCTGCCATTTTCCCAACTCCTCTTAATATATCTTGGTAATATTTTCTATCTCATTATTATTAACATCAAACTGCCATATTCTGCAATTGGATATACGATGCTCCGCCAAATAAAAATGTCCGTCAAAATGTGTGATATTATACGGAGTTCCGTCACAACCAAACAAATCATATAACACATCAAATTCTCCCGTTGCCAGACTTTCTAAACTATCCGCACGAAGAATCGTCTTGTAATCCTGACTTCCGGATACATCCGTAGAAACAGTGACATAATAATAATCCCCAATCAGTGAAATCTGTGCCATTCCCGCAATTTCAGGAATCACCGGATATTCCGCCACAATTTCTAAATCTGATAATTGGGCCTTCAGTATTTTTTGTTGCCCTGATACAAAATAAATAGCATCATCAACAATAGTAAATGAGCGGACATAAACGCCCATTAATTGATCTATCTTTCTTACTTCTGCAAGCTCTACCTCTGTTGCGTCAACTTCTCTTTGAAACAAGTACATTTCACCCGTCATAGAGCTCCACGCATAAAAGGTGTTACTTTCTTCATGATAGATAATGTAGTGGGGACGGGTACCTATATCAGAAAATTCCTGCGTAATTTCAAAATAATTCTCACCGTAATCATTCATCCTTTTTTGCATTACAATAATTTTATGATTCTCCGTATCATCTATCAAATACACTACGCCATCTGAAGCCATAGTATGGGGCCTTGATAATCCGTCCACCATTACCTTCCATTGTTCCAACGGGTCTGTAAGATTATCATGATAAATCACCTGATTATGATAACAATCTACAATAAAATAACAATCATCCACCCGGGTAATGTATGTAGGAATACACAAATTGGTATATGTATTTGTTTCATCCGTCCTATCATTCACTTCTTTTTCTGTTTTTTCATCATTAATAACTATATTCTCTTCGGTATTTCCGGTTTGTACGGGTGCCTCTTTTTGACACCCTGTCAAAAATCCAAGTGTAATGAAAATATAAAATAAAATAGCTGTGAGCTTCTTCATTGTTTTCCTTCCGTTTTCTTAGTACGATAATTATATCTCAATAACGGCACAAATGCAAAATCCTCATGTCACCCTAATACCCAGTAATATATCTGAGCATTTTAGCACGACATGAGGATTCTATTATATCATATAGTGATTAGCCCTTTACCGAACCCATTGTTAAACCACTATAAATATGTTTCTGTAAAAGAAGGAAAATAATTAACGTGGGGATCATTGTAATAATACAAGCGGCACAAATGACTTCCCATTGCGTACCAAATGGTCCCTTGAATGCATACAATGATGTAGAAATAACCCGTAACGATTTGTCCTTCATATACAAATCCGGGATATAGAATTCGTTATAGAATCCAATTCCCTTAATGATAATAACCGTAACAATAGCGGGTTTCAAAAGAGGAATTATAATCTGCATAAATATTCTGGGGAATGAAGCCCCATCAACAATCGCCGCTTCATCCAGTGTATATGGTATCCCATCTAAAAACTGCATAAAGATATAGATGGAAATAATATCTGTTCCCGCAAAGAGTAAAATAGTTGCAATTCGCGTGTTATACACACCCATTCCAACAATGATTTGAAAAATACTCATTTGCATGGTAATACTTGGGATTAATGAAGCTACCAGAAAAAGAAACTTAATTAAGTTTCTCCCCCTGAATTTAAATCTGCTTAAAACATAAGCTGTCATGGTACCGGTCATAATCGTTGCCGCAAGGGAAATCACAAGGATAATCGCAGTATTAATAAAACCAGTTGCCATTCTCCCCTTTTCCCATGCCACTTTAAAATTATCAAAGTTCATCCAGTTTTCAGGAGTCGTTAATGGTCCGGTTGTTAATAATTCTTTATTTGTCTTAAATGCACCGAATAATATAATAAGTAAAGGAGCAATAATAATTAATGATGAAAAAATCAAAATCGCATATCGGATTGTATTTGATATATAATACTTCAAATTCTTTTCTTCACGTAAATCCATTAGTCCTCCTCCTTTCCTTCAATAAAGCGTTTTTGAACCACTGTAATAATCATTACCAAAATCAACAGAACAACGCCCATCGCACAAGCTAAACCAATCTTCTTATCCGTAAAGGCTGTCGCTAATGTTTTAATAACAAATGTCATGGACCCTCCGGTACCCTTAGTCATAATATACGGAATTTCGTATACACTGATTGCACCTTTTACCGCCAAAATTAGATTTAACGAAATGATTGCTCTCATATTTGGAAGCATAATATATAAAAACTGTTGCCAGCGCCCTGCACCATCAATTTCTGCTGCTTCAAATAAATCTCCACTGATACTCTGAGTAGCGCCACAAAACATAACCATATTCTGACCCATATACCGCCATACAGACACAAACGTTAATGAAATATTAACCAGTGTCACATCGCCTAACCATAACGGCAAACTACTTTCTGATACACCAAACATCTGTAAGATTGAATTCAATGCACCACCTCTGTCTTTAAAGAAATACAAAAATACAAAACCGATAGCTACACCATTTAATAAATACGGAAAAAACAAAACACCCTTAAAGAATGTTTTCCCTTTTAATTTATAAAAGAAAACTGTAGCAAAATACATTGCTATAATAATCTGTACGATGGAACCGATAAAATAGTAAATACTTGATTTAAAAGCACTAAAATAATTAGGCTCTTTCATCAAGATCTCATAATTTTCAAATCCAACATACACCTTATCACCATATCCATCCCACCGATAAAAGCTATAGCGCACCGTATCAAACAATGGTACGTATGTAAAAATAATTAATAACAATAATGGCAATATCAGGAACCCGACAATTGTCAGATTTCTCTGTAGGGAAAACTTCTTGATTTTTTTTCTTGTTTTTGGTAGATTCTTCTTTTCTGCCATTCGCCCCTCCTGTTGCACAACTTACTGATAACAGAAAGCATGAGCCACTCTGCTTATAAAGAGTAGCTCATGAATCCGAACAAAATACTTATTTAACTGCAGCAGCCCATTTTTCAGCTAACGACTTCATATATTCCTCAAAAGTCTGGCTGGATGCGCCTCTTGCAATATCAACAACCCCATTTAAACGTGAACCATTATCATATAATGTAATTCCGCTTTCCTGCTGAACCTCATCTAATAAACCTGCATTTTCATCTGTTGCCGGCTGATCAACGATAAATTCAACGCCTTCAAATTCTTCTAAACCTGCTGGCATCGGATCATCTTTTAATAAGCTGATACCACCCTGGTCTAAAGCCAAGCCCGATTCGTTAACCAAAAATTCAATGAATGCTTTTGCTTCTTCTTTATGTTTTGAATTCTTGTTAATAGCGTAGCAGTAGTCTGTACCTGAGCTTGCATACTGTTTACCATCTACAGTGTATGGGAATGGCATATAACCGATATCATCAGCATTTTCACCTGCTTCTTTCATCTGGCTGATAGCCCATGAGCCAAGTACCATACATCCGATTTCACCATTGTTCATCATTAACTTACTTGCTTCCCAGTCGCATGTAGTTGGGTCAGCTTCACATAAGCCCTGATCAATGATATCATATAATAATTTAGCTACCACGTAGTGTGAACCGCCTTCTTCAAACGCGTTTGCATCATATGGTAATTCATTATTTCTATAGCTTGAATCACCTGTAATTGATCCCGCTGTATGGTCTTCCCACTGATCTAAAGTCCATCCTGAGTTAGCATTTGTATAATATGGAATAGCATCTGTATTGTCTTTAATCATCTGTAAGCAGTTTAAGAATTCTTCCGGAGTTGTAGGAAGTGTTGTAATACCTGCATCAGCAAAAACAGCTTTGTTATATACAATACCCTGTACTGTACACATATAAGCTAAACCATAAACCTGGTTGTCATACCATTTGCTGTATAAGTATCCTTCACGATAAATATCGCTTAATTCTTCAACTGTACCGAAAGATTCGAAATATTTTGGATATTCTGTCTTTGGAACTGCATCCGGAATCAAAAGAACATCTCCGTATTCTTTTGTCTGCATACGAGTTGCTAATTCTCCGGCATAATCTGTGATTGACTGAACTTCTACATTGATATTAGGATGCTTTTCATTAAATTTAGCAATCAATGCCTCGTATGTACCATCATTGTCTAAGTCAGTACGGTTTGTAAGGAACGTAATTGTCACCTTACCATCTTTGTCACCAGAGCCACAAGCAGCCATTGACATTGCCATAACCACTACAAGCATCAAAGTAACAATTTTTTTCATTACTCTTTTCATTTTTATTCCTCCCTATGTTTTTAATTAAGCCTTATTTATTTTTATTTAGCTTAATTGATTGCCTGTTTAGTATGGCATTTTACCTAGATATTGTCAACTTTAAAAGTCTTTTTTCTACCTATTGAACAAAAAAAATTGGTCTATTTTGATTAAATAGACCAATTTTTAGCTCTTTATTTACTTAAATAAACGTGTTAAGTAGATTCTCTCTTAACAAAATCACCTTTAACCACTATATTTCCATGAGAAATATACGTTCCTCTGATACGACTTATCATTTGTCTTACAACCATATTTCCCATCTCTTCATAATTTACTCGATAGGTCGTTAATTGAGGGACACTCATTTGTGAAAAATAATAATCATCATACCCTGCGACCCCAATATCCTCGGGTACCCGATACCCCATATCCTTTAGTTGCAAAACAAGATTATAAGCAACCTCGTCACAACTACACACAAACGCCTCTGGTAAGTGTTCGGGCAATTTCACCGGAACAAAATTACCTTCTTCATCTCTATCTTCCAGCACCCATTTATAATCAATTTTAATGTCCTTTCTAGTCAAGGCTTTTGTATATCCCAAAAAACGGTCCAAGATAGAACTTGTAGCATTTATACTCCCCACAAAGCCTACCGATTTCTTACCGGACTCAAGCAAATGTGTCGTTAATCGGTAGCCTCCCGCTACATTATCACTGGTAATTCCATCTGAATCAGATTCCTCATCATAGAAATCCAGCAACATATATGGTAGTTTACTACGAATAATCATTTTCAGATATTCTCTTTGGATTTCACCCATCATAATAAATCCATCCACTTTATTACCTTGGATAATAGTAGGCATTACACACCGGTTCTCAGCTTCCCAAGTAACAATTTCTAACACCGCAGAGAATCCACAAGAATTGCATGCCATTTGAATTTGTCGATATAATTTAGTATAGAACGCATTATCTGAAAAGAACCGGTCAGCAACCAAAATACCAATGTTTCCAGATATTTCTTCTCCAGTCTTTTTCACTTTCGTTCTTAAAGGAACGTAATCCCATTCCTCCGCCAGAGCAACTATTTTATTTCTTGTTTCCTCACTTACGCCATCTTTACCCGCCAAAGCTTTTGAAACAGATACTATACTTACTCCCAAGTGTTCTGCAATATCCGCTAAACGTACCTTGTCCGTCATTCGTATACCCCTATCTCTGCATCATATGCTGATACCACACCGAAATCATATGTTTATGTTATAATCATTCAATTCTTTTGTCAATAAATCCAATATACTATACGTTCAATTCAGCCACAAATCTTAAGAATGCTTCCATGCCTTCTTCGGTACGTTTATAAACACCTGCATGCTCTAATACCTTTGCAAATACAAGTCCTACTTCGTCTTCAAGAATCTGCATGATGTTATCTTTATTCACATCTGCATATTTCGGCATAAATTCGTCTACCCAGTCAGCATGCTTTTCTAATGTTTCATCTGCGCGCAAATCACTTCCCGCAAGAATCGCATCTGCCAAATCTGCAAGCTCTGTCTTAAGTCTGGAAGGAAGAACTGCAAGTCCCATAACTTCAATTAAACCGATATTTTCTTTTTTAATATGATGAAGCTCGGCATGTGGATGGTATACTCCAAGAGGATGTTCTTCGGTAGTAATATTGTTACGAAGTACCAAATCCATTTCGAAGTTGTCCCCACGTTTTCTTGCAATAGGAGTAATGGTGTTATGTGGTTCCCCATCAGTTTCGGCAAATACAAATGCTGCTTCATCTGTGTATCCGCGCCATTTTCCTAAAATCTTGTCAGCAAGTTCGATAATTCTGTCTGAATCCTTGCAGCTTAAACGGATAACACTCATAGGCCATTTTACAATGCCGGCTTTTACATCTTCAAATCCGGCTACAGTAAATTCTTTTTCAACAGGAGCCTTAGCCATAGCGAATTCATAGTGACCACCCTGGAAATGATCATGGCTTAAAATAGAACCGCCAACAATCGGAAGGTCTGCGTTAGAACCCACAAAATAGTGTGGGAACTGTTTTACGAAGTCAAACAGCTTGCAGAAAGTAGCGCGTTCAATCTTCATAGGTGTGTGGGCACTGTTGAAAACGATACAGTGCTCATTATAGTAAACGTATGGAGAATACTGGAATCCCCAACGGCTATCGTTGATTGTCACAGGGATAATTCTGTGATTCTGACGTGCAGGATGATTTACACGTCCTGCATATCCTTCATTTTCTACACAAAGAAGACATTTGGGATATCCTGACTGTTTTGCAAGCTTTGCAGCCGCAATAGCCTTTGGATCTTTTTCCGGTTTAGAAAGATTAATGGTAATGTCAATGTCACCATATTCTGTCGGTGTCACCCATTTTACATCCTTTGCAATACGATATCTTCTGATATAGTCTGTATCCTGACTGAATTTATAGAAAAAGTCAGTAGCCGCTTCCGGAGATTCTTTATATAAATCCCAGAACTCGCCAATCACTTCGGAAGGTCTTCCCACCAACATACTCATAATCTTAGTATCAAATAAATCACGGTATACAATTCCGTCTTCCTTCATAATGCCCTGCTCTACCGCATAATCCATCATTTCGTTAAGCACTTCCGGAAGCTCTTCCACCGTCATGGTTACTTCTTCTTCGCATTCCATATCTTCAATTGCGAACAACTCAAGTAAACGGTTTGTTGTATAAATAGCATCTTCTTCTTTTACAAGTCCTGTTAAAAGACCATATTTTACAAGTTTTTTGATGTTAATTTCTATCTTATTCATGGTGTCCTCTCTATCTTATCCAATCCATAATTGCATTAGGGTTACTGTATTTACGGTTCATACCCATTATAGAGCATGAACCGTAATGAGATTCTTAGTGTCTTAAGTTAGTAATTAGAGTACGCTTGGACCGTCTCCGATATCTACAACATAGAAGTCAGCAGCATATCCGATTTTAGCAAGGTAAGCTTCACCCACATTTTTGATGAATGCATCAACACAGTCGGTTTTTACAATACTTACGGTACATCCGCCAAAGCCTGCACCTGTCATACGGGAACCGATAACACCTTCCTGCTTCCAAGAATTTTCAACCAATGTATCAAGTTCAATTCCGGTTACTTCATAGTCATCTCTTAAAGAAACGTGAGACGCATTCATTAATTCACCGAATAATTTAATGTCATTATCCTTTAATGCTTTTACAGCCTTAATAGTTCTCTGGTTTTCATAAACCGCATGTTTTGCGCGTTTTTCACGGATAGGGTCTGCAATTGCACCTTTATATGACTCAAATTCTTCTTCCGTAAGCTCACCTAAAGACTTGATATCAACAACCTTCTGAAGCTCAGCAAGTGCTGTTTCACATTCGCTTCTTCTTTCGTTATATTTAGAATCGCCAAGACCACGTTTCTTGTTAGAGCATGCAATAACAATTTTTGCATCTTCAAGTACGATAGGTGCATATTCATAAGAAAGGTCTGCTGTATCAAGGAAAATCGCATGATCTTTTTTACCCATGGCAATGGCAAACTGGTCCATGATACCACAGTTTACGCCATTAAATTTATTTTCTGAGAACTGGCCAATCAATGCAAGGTCCTGATTGGTCACATCAAAACCAAACATATCTCTTAAGATAAATCCTGTTAATACTTCCACTGATGCAGATGAAGATAAACCTGAACCATTTGGAATGTTACCATTTAATAAAAGATCCATACCGCATGGAATCTCAAATCCTCTTTCACCGAATGCCCACATAACTCCCTTTGGATAATTGGTCCAATCTGCCTCTTTTTCCGGTTTTAAACCATCGATAGATGACTCAATCACTCCAAGTTGTTCAAAATTCATAGAATAAAAACGAAGCTTTCTGTCTTCTCTCTTACGTGCCACACCGTATGTTCCGATTGTAAGGGCGCTTGGAAATACGTGTCCGCCGTTATAATCTGTGTGTTCACCAATCATGTTCACACGTCCCGGAGCAAAATATACTTTTGCACCTTCTGTATCCCCAAATACTTCTGCAAATTTGTTCCAAACTGTTTGTTTCATAACCCCGTTCTCCTTTGCTCTTTGCTATTACTTAATGTTAATACCTGTTGCGCAACAGTTTGCACTCCAAAAACTGTTTTCATCCGCAACTTTCTAATGTCACTATATATCATACTCCTATTTATGAAAAGAACACTTTGTTGCAAAAAACTGTCAAAATGTTAAATTCATTGTTTTTTCTGATTAATAAACAGCTCAATCTGTTCCAAATCATTCAACCGGTGTCTGCTGGTTCCTTCCTTAAATTCCTTACGGTACTTACTGGGAGACATTCCCTTGGTCTGACGGAAAGCCTTGGTAAATACAAGGGGATCGCTGTAACCGCAGGAGATGGCAATACTCTCAATAGGAAGGTTCGTAAGCTGTAATAATTCACCCGCCTTTGCAATCCTAAACATAGTGAGAAATTGTTGCGGGCTCATCTTAATCTGATTCTGAAAAAGAGTATACAGATAACTTCTGTTAATACACACATAATCGGCAATATCCGTTACCTTAATAGGGTTACAGTAGTTGCTGCATACAAACTCAATGGCTCTTTTTACGTAGGTGTTTGCCTTATCATCATCCTCTTTTTCCTGGATAGATACCTCTTCAGCAATCATGGAAAGGAAAATACTTAATAAGCCATTACGCCTTAACTCATTGGCAGCCCCAAAGGTATTATGTTGCATCATATCCTTAACCACTCTGTACATCTCATCCGATTGGCCTGACGCAAAAATAGGATGTTTGGTAGATAATCCCATATTATGCAAAAGTGCCGGGGCATTAGCACCACTAAAGCCTACCCAAAGATACGTCCATGGTTCTTTTTCATCAGCCTGATAAAAAGCAAGTTCCCCCGGCTCAATTAGAAATCCGGTTCCTGCTTCTAAGGGGTATTCTTTTCCGCCAAATTTAAAAATGCCTTTTCCGCCTAAAATAAAATGAATCAAATAATGGGGTTTTACGGCAGGGCCAAAGCTATGTAAAGGTTCTGTTTTCGAACATCCGCAACAGTTTAAATACAGTTCTCCTGTCTGGTCCGTAGCAAATTCAAGTTTGTATGCCTGTTCCATCTTTTACTCCCTTTCCAATTCAATGTTTTCAGTAACTTCATTAAGATCTTCCATAATCTCTTCTACATCTTCTTCGATGAGTTCAATAATCTCCTCTGGTGTATATCGTGATAAAATCATTTCCTCCGCAAGTAACGGATAATCCGTAATCAGACCATCCACGCCCATGTCAATGGCCTTTAACATCTGCTCTTTTGTATTCACAGTCCATACATATACATCTTTACCTATATTTTTAATGTTTGCAACCACATTTTTATCAAGCATTCCGTAACTGATACTAAAGGAATCAGCCGCATCTGCCTTCCAGAAATCTGCATATGCCATAATAAGCACATAGGTCGTCTCAATTTCCGGTGCCAGTTCTTTGATTCTTTCAAGGGTTTTATATTGCATGCAGCAAATCATACAGCTGTCTTCAACATCATACTCCCTCACAAGCCTAATCACTTCTTCTTCAAATCCCGTTTCACGTCCGTTCGGTTTCATCTCAATATTAAGGCGTATTTCTCCGTCCGTATATGCAAGGACTTCTTCTAGCGTGGGAATACATTCACCTTCATAATCCGCACTAAACCATCCTCCCGCGTCAAGCCCGCAAATATCTTTATACTCAACTTCCCATATATTCTTATTAAGACCTGTAACACGTTTCAGATTCGTATCATGGGTAACCACCACTACACCATCCTTGGTCATCTGCACATCCAGTTCAATCCAATCCGCCATATCATCCATTGCCGCTTCAAAAGCAGCCATAGTGTTTTCCGGTGCCAAAGACGAATCTCCTCTATGCGCCATAACCGTAGGCACTTGAAAGAGTTCTGCCCTAAGTTCCATTTCGTCCGAATAAAAAAGAAACATGCATATACTGTTAAGCACCAGGATACCCACGGTAATCCCCACCGTCTTTCTTGTTCTTTTCTGATTCTTGGTGATGGGTTCTAAGGGCACAAAGTCTTCAATTACTTCTCCTGCCATTTCTTTTTTTCTATAGTAAGAAGTGCTGATGAACAAAATGTTTAAAGGGATAAAAAATAAGAAGTAACTTCCTATCATAACCCACACAAAAACCCCACTGCTTTTTAAAGTAATAATCTGCAAGGTTCTGCTTGTACCAAGCGCAGACGCAATTTCCGCAGTTGTCCATATGGTAAGGCGGTATAAAAGAAGATTTCCTATTACAATCAGGGCGTTCCATAAAATAAGGTTTAGAATGGTCTTTCCATAATGTCCCTGTATCATGCGTCGGCTTTTCTGTTTACTTCTGAAAATATTCTTTTTTTCAATCACAAAGTTCTGAAGACAATATAAGCGCAACACTGCAAGCATGGACAGTAAAAGCATTAACACCGCCAAAATAATCAAGGTAAGCTTATGTCTTTCAAGATATGATGTAACAAATCCCGGAAGCCTGATAATACGAAAAAGTCCCGCAAGATAAATCATATTAATTGCAAGCAGTAAAAAGAAAACCCATACAACCGCATGAAAATTCTGGGGTTTTAAGGCACGTCCCAGATGTTTAAGTCCCATACGGTATATTTCAACCGTTTTTAATTTGTGCTTAAAAAACGAGGCATGATAGGTTCCCGTCAAAGCTAACATTTCAAACAAATAAAAAACCATCAGGATGATGAGTAATATAAGAAACACTACAATCGTACTGGGAGTTTCCAAAAAACGGAACAGATTATCATTGGACAAATAAGTATATCCTGCCATTCTTATGGAGGCGTTAAATACATAAACCAATAAAGGACATACTATAAGCAATGCAAGGGGTTTAAAGGTTAATTCAAACCCCAAAAGACTTATGAAATTTTTAAAAAACAATCTAAGCGCAAGCCATCTTGTATGCATTATAATTTCATGCCCTTTCTCTCAATAATACGGTTTTAATTATTATATCACTTTTGTTATTATTTTTTTCATTTTTTTATGTTCTAAGTGCTTGACAAGCATAAATCTATTATGTAAAATGTTCCATGTTGCAAATGCCTATGGCATTTTCAAGATGCCCAGATAGCTCAGTTGGTA
>JAFTPP010000024.1 GCA_017463255.1 Lachnospiraceae bacterium | reverse complement strand
CCCCAATCAAACTCCATCCAATAACCGCCTGTTCCATCTTCATGTATAAATACTCCGGTACTTTTCACCATACCGCCTGTCATCTTACCAGACCAAGGCATGTCTTCTATTGATTTAAACACTTTTTGTCTAAACCTACTATCCTCTTTCATCCTTAACAGAGCTTTTTTTGAAATAACTACATTACGACCTCCACTCATATCATATTCCTCTAACATATAAAGATCGTAACTTTCTGCTTGAGAGTCTGTTGTTTCACAACTGTACTCCGCAACAACCGTATTAACGTTAAACTTCTTATCTAAAAAATTTTTCATTTCCTGAATATCTGCCTCTTCACTTAGCAGGTTCATTATTTTCCCAAATTCATCTCCACATTTTGTGTTATTTACTGGCAAATTTACAGTTTTATCAATCTGCGGTAATATCGCTTGAACATTCATTCCGACCACCTGTCCTTTCAAAATTTTCTGCCTCTACTTCCATTATCGGAACTTTACAACATGAATTGCATAGCAAAGGAGTGAACCACGCCATTTTGGGTGTGAAAAACCTGCCGAGCTTATTATAGCCCGACAGGTTTTCCATTCAACATCACCGTAAGATTAAATATCTGCTGTTTCTGCTTAGAAGTTCCAATGACAATATCAATATCGCCTTTATACTTCCTTGCACACCTCTGAATATTAATAAGTCCCATTCCATGAAACTTCTTATTTGCTTTACTGCTCTCCGGCAATCCACTTTCTTTGTTCATTACAATTTCTCTTGCAAAGCTGTTTTCAACTTCAATAAAGAAAAGATTTCCCTTCACATAAGAATGTAATGATACATATTTATCTCTTTCCAGCAGCGTCGCAGCTTCGATTGCATTTTCCAAAGCATTATTCAAAATCACTCCAATATCATACACATCTATTTGAAGTTCTTTCGGATAAATATAATCCACAGAAAACTTTACGCCAACTCTGTCTGCATCCTGTTTCTTTTGATGAATTATAATATCAGTAATCGGATTCCCTGTCTGATAACCAAAATCCAGTCTGTTTACTGTTTCCTCCATATTTCTGATATAGCCATTCAGTTCTTCATCTTCTGCATTATTATGTTTCTTCACATACTGAGTAATATTATTGATATGCCCTCTTAGGTCATGGCGTAATCCACGCATATCCGTGTAAATATCCTGTATCTCCTGTACCTCTTTTTGCATCTGATGTATCTGATTTTCCAACAAAGTTCGTTTTCTGTTTTCTTCGTGATACTGCACCACATTTTGAAAAAGGATTACATTCGCTATGACTGTCCCTAATAACATGATGCATATCACAGGAATCCAAAACATGGTTGCCGGAACAGTATTGTAAATAAGTGTTGTTGTTCCATTTTCCATATTCAAAACCATCATCTTTATGGTTATGGAAATACAGATTGCCGCAATGCTCGGTAAAACTAAAAACACATTTTCACGAACTTGTAACTGATACTCTTTTCTCACATAATTCTTGTTGATAAGTGACAGATAAACACCGATGAGCAACGCATATAATAACACACACACAACAGATACCATAAGCATTATAGCATTGTTTACGTTTTCTACCTGCTCCAACCTAATAATCTTGTCCTGCATTATGAGGTTATTTATCCATTTACCCGTAATCAATCCAAGGATATTAATCAGAACACTGGCAATATACTTTACAATCTCTTTTCCGGCTACAAAGCTAAAGCAAACAAATAATTGCCCAGACGCTCCTTTGCGAAAGAATATCCATTGCATACCTAAGAGCAATAACACATTGATAATAGCACCTACCGCATCATTAAATGGATACCGGCTCTCTATCACCTCAAATATAACTACTTGTGTCACAAAATAAGTTAACGTCCACAAGATAATGGTAATCTTTTTATTCTGCTTACATTTTAGAAACCGACTTGTATATACTCCACTAAAAATACTGTTAATTATATGTATCAATATGGATAGCAAGTTAAACATTTACAATTCCTCCGTCCTTTGCATATCGCATATATGCCTTGATAAAATCCGAATATTTCTTCTGTGCAAGAATGAGTGAGTCCCCATTGATTAAATCAATCGTATCCACATTGTAAGCTGTTATTTTCTCCAAATTAACAAGATACCCTCTGTGACACCGATAAAACGAGTCACCCAGCTCTGCTTCCCAATCATCCATTCTGCCATAAGTATCAATTTTTCCATCCTTCGTATGGAATACTACTTTTTTATTACTGCTCTCAATATAATAAATATCTTTCAGCAATACCTTTTTCTGCATCCCATTGTATTTGATGATTACAGAAAGCTTTTTTAACTTTGTTTTGGCAGATACCTCTTTCAAGGCACGGTTAAAGACAGTATGGAATTTCTTTTCATCCACAGGCTTTACCAGATAGTGAAAAGCATTCACATCAAAGGCATCCTCCATATACTCCCGGTATCCGGTTACGAATATAATAATGCTCTTGTCCCTGCCTCTTTTCTCCTGTTCTTCCCTCATATGCTTTGCAACATCTATACCCGATATTTCTTTCATTTCCACATCTAGAAAAGAAACCGCAAAATTCTCCTGCGATTTAATCATTTCCTCCCCAGCTTCAAAGGTAACAACCTCCGCATCCGGCTCCTGTTCTCTTATCAAAGAAGCAATTTGTTCCCTTGTGGTTCTGTCATCGTCACAGACCGCTATCTTCATAATGACCGCCTACCTTTCGCTGATTTTTGGATATACATACCCATTCTT
>JAFTPP010000009.1 GCA_017463255.1 Lachnospiraceae bacterium | reverse complement strand
TAGTCATAAATTTTCACAAGGTTCTCCTTCTTAGAGCTACCCTAAAGATGGGTAAGTTTTCTTGACAATAGCATAGTAAAAGAAATATAATTACCCTAAAGATGACTAAAAATGCAAGTTTTGAAAAATTAAGAAAAGGAAGTAATTTACAGTGGATAAAAAGCAACTGACCGGCTATCCGTCAATCGATAAACCATGGCTGAAATATTACAGTGAAGAGGCGGTAAATGCTAAGACGCCTCAGTGTAGCATTTACGAAAATATTTATATTAATAACCAAAAATACTTATCTGATATAGCACTGATGTATTTTGGTAAAAAGATTACATATAAAGAGCTTTTCAATAATGTAGATAAAACTGCGAAAGCATTAGTCTCTTATGGGGTAAAACAAGGGGATAATGTGGCTGTTTGTATGCCTGCAATCCCCGAAGCCATATATGTGATTTTTGCACTTAATAAAATTGGTGCGAATGCAAATATGTTAAATCCGACTTTTACCGAAGAACAATTAACAGACCGTATTAAGGAAACAGAAGCAGAGTTATTGTTTGTTATAAATGAACTGTTTACACGAATCGAGAAAGTGATACCGAAAACGTCCATTAATAGGGTTATTTCATGTGCAGCGGTTAATTCATTGGGAGCAATAGTAAAGGCGGTTAAAAAAGTAAAGAATATTAAGAATACCATTTCTTGGAGTGAGTTTATAAAGAATGGAAGAGAGGCAAAGGTTTCTGTTCCAAAGTATCAAGCTAATTGGCCTGCTATAATGGTGTATTCTTCAGGCACGACAGGAGCCTCAAAAGGGATTCAGCTTACAAACGATAGTATTAATTCTTTGCTGACACAAGGCAGATATATAGGATTTGATTGGAAAAGAGAAGATAGATTCTTTTGTCAAATTCCTATATGGTTTTCAACAGGGATTTGTGCGACAGTATTTTTGCCGTTGATAAGCGGAATTACGGTTGTTTTAGAACCATTGTATAATTTTGATTTATTTTATCGGCATATTGTAAAGTATCGTCCCAATTTTATGATTTCAGCAGTTGGATTGGTTGATTTTTTAAAGGAGAAAAGAGAGTTTGCAAAAGCATATAAGAACTTCAAGTATCTGGTAATAGGTGGGGAATATGTTGTTTCCAGTGCTGAAAAGAATTTTAATAAATGGTTGGAAGCTAATCACGCACCGGAGCGGTTACATAAAGGATATGGAATGTGTGAATGCGGAAGTATTATTACTGCCTCACATCAACAGTGCAATGCTATTGGTTCGGCAGGAATTCCATTACCGCAAATAGTCGTTGCAGCCTTTGATTTAGAAAACGGTAAGGAATTACAATATGGTAAACGTGGAGAAATTCGGGTGCTGTCGGAGTGCAGAATGCTGGGTTATTACAAGAATCCGAAAGCCACAAAAGAATATTTTTATGAGGATGAGAATGGACGTATGTGGGCGTGTACCGGAGATATGGGGTATGTTGCTGAAGACGGCAGTGTATATGTAGATGGTCGTATTAGTTCTTCTTATGTTAATGAAAGTGGAGAGACAATTTATTTATTTGATATTGAACGCACGGTTTTGGAAATTGAGTTAATCAGACAATGCAAGGTGGTGGTATCGGTAATAAATGGAAAAAAAGAACATATTGTTCATCTTACATTAAGAGAGGCGAATGATATAAAGAATTCTTTAAACATAATAAAAGAATATTGTGCAAGCAAATTGACATTCAGCCAAAGACCAAGATGGATAAAGTTATATGATTCTGCCTTGCCTGTTTCGCCGTCAGGAAAATTAGATGTAGCTGAGATGGAAAGAAATATTACCGGATTAATCAAACTATAAACACAGGGAGAAGAGATAATGACAACAAAAGAGAAGCAACTGACCGGATATCCCTCAATCGATAAACCATGGCTGAAATATTACAGTGAAGAGGCGGTAAATGCACCATTACCGGAGTGTACCATGTATGAATATCTTTGGAAAAATAATCAAGAGCATCCTGAAGATGTGGCACTGGTGTATTTCGGACGCAAAATTACCTATGGAGAGATGTTTAATCATATCGAAAAGATAGCCGGTACTTTTTGGGCAAAAGGCATTAGAAAAGGAGACATTGTATCCATTTGCAGTGTATCGACGCCGGAAGTGATTTATGCAATTTATGCATTAAACAAAATAGGGGCAACCGTCAATATATTAGAGCCCAGAAACAATGCGGAGCGAATAGAATATTATCTGAATCTGACACAGTCTAAATATCTTCTGATGCTGGATATCTGTTTTCCGAAAATTGACGCTATCATACAGAAAACCACGGTAGAAGAAGTTGTGGTGATTTCACCTTTGGAATCGGCTTCGCCTATCGTGAAAATAGGTGCAAAAATAAAAGGAAAAAAAGCAACCATAAAAAAGAAAGCACCCTATATTACGTGGAAAGAGTTTGAGAAATGTGCCGGTGATTATGAGAAATGTATTTATGAACCCGGCAGCACAGCAGTTATTGTATATACGGGAGGAACTACCGGCATTCCCAAAGGAGTAATGCTTTCTGATGTGGCGTTGAATACAGTAGCACTTCAGATGCAGAAACTGGGTGATTATGCGGCAAGGCAAAAACGGTTTCTGAATATAATGCCGCCTTTTATTGCATATGGAATTACCTGTGGTATACATATGCCATTGTGTTCCGGTATGCGGGATGTTGTGATACCCAATTTTACGCCGGATAAATTGGCGAAATTGGTTTTACAATACAAACCGTCTGCCCTGATGGGTGTGCCGTCTCACTACGGTATGATGGCAAAAGACCCGTTGATGAAGGGAAAGAAACTGGACTTTTTGGAAGTTTGCGGAGCAGGAGGCGATGCATTTGTACCGGCACTGGAAGAAAGTATAAATCAATTTTTTAAAGAACATGAAGCACCCTATAAAATTGCCAAAGGGTACGGCATGACTGAGATGTGTTCCGCAGTTACGGCATGCTTTGGTAATTATAATAAGCTAAAAAGTGCAGGCATTCCGCTTTGCAAAAATGTGGTAGCAGTATTCAAACCGGATACGGATGAAGAACTGCCGTACAACACGCAGGGGGAAATCTGCTTTTTAACGCCCACCCGAATGGAAGGCTATTATGGCAACGAAGCTGAAACTTTGAGTGTACTCAAAAAGCATAGTGACGGTAAAGTCTGGGTACATACAAAGGATATCGGCTACGTGGATGAAGATGGTTTTGTATTCATAATAAATCGTGTGAAAAGAATGATTATCCGTGCAGACGGTCACAATGTGTTCCCTTCTGCCATTGAAGAAGTAATCAATTCGCATGAAGCTATTGCAGAATGTGCGGTTGTCGGTATAAAAAATGCCGAAGCAGGTAACGGTCAGATAGCCAAAGCCTTTATGGTATTAAAAGAGGACTATCAAACAAAACAGGAACAGGTATTAAGTGAATTACAGGAACTGCTTACCAGAAAGTTGCCGGAAAGAGATACAGTAGAAGCATATCAGTTTGTCAGCGAAATCCCCCTGACACCGATTGGAAAAGTCAATTATCGGGCGCTGGAGGAGATGGGGTAAAGGAGGAAATGATTATGGAAGATAATAAGCAACTGACAGGCTATCCGTCGATAGATAAGCCGTGGTTAAAATACTATAGTGAGGAAGAATTGAAATATTCAATTCCTGAATGCAAAATTGTGGATAATTTATACAAATATATTGATAAATATAAAAATGAAATAGCATTGGAATTTATGAATGTGAAAGTAAGCTATGCCGAGTTAAAACAAAGGATAGAATCTGTTGCAAAGTCTTTAAAAGAATTAGGTGTTAAGGATGGTGACACAATTTCTGTGTGTTTACCTAATATGCCTGAGACAGTGTACTTGTTCTATGCAATAAATAAAGTAGGTGCCATTGCAAATATGTTAGACCCGAGAAACAGTAATGTGGAATTTTTGCGTCTTTTAAAAGAAGCTGATACAACTTATCTTTTTGCAATGGATACGGTTGTTGAAAATTTTGCTGATGTAATAAGAGAAGCTAAATTGAAAGGTGTAATTACTATATCGATTATTGAATCACTACCACTTCTTATACGTAAGCTAGCGTTAATAAAGAATAGGTCTTTAAAAGCAAATTTAACTTCGTTAAAGAGTGAAAATCTTACAAGTTGGAAAAATTTCTGTAAATTGGGAAAAGGAAAAGCAGATGTTGTAACAAGTAAATATGCTCAGGATGCACCGGCGTGTATATGCTACACAGGTGGTTCAACAGGTGTACCAAAAGGGGCAGTTATGTCCGATTATAATTTCAATGCGTATATTGTAGGGTTGATGGCGATGGAGTTTAATGAAGAAGCGGGCGATAGTGGTTTGGTTCTTGCACCACCATGGGTAATGTATGGTTTAAGCAATTCAATAAATGCATATTTATGTTTGGGATTTAGGATAATACTAATTCCGCAGGTTGGTTCGCAGTTTATTGTTCAAATGCTGAAAAAATATCTTGCTAATCATATAGTTGCGGTTCCATCTATGCTACGAGCATGGATGAATTCGAAAGAAATAGAAGGTGTAGATTTATCCTACATAAAAACGCTTATAGTTGGTGCAGAAAAATTAGACCCTACTTTTGAAGAGCAGGCAAATCAATGGTTGGCAGAACATAATTGTAAAGCCAAAATAACGAAAGGCTATGGTATGACGGAATTAGGTGCGGCTGTATGCTATACTAAAGGAGCCAGTAATATAGCTGGCACCGTCGGAGTACCATATGTTACAGATGTTGTTTCTGTATTTAATGAGCAAGATGGTAAATATGTGGAAGGAAACGTAGGGGAACAAGGCGAAGTGTGTGTTATGAGTCCTAAATGTATGCTTTACTATCTTGGTACAACTAATGAGCAAACATCGTCCATAATAAAACAACATGAAGATGGAACGAAATGGGTTCATACAGGTGATATAGGACATATTGATGAAAATGGTTGCCTGTATATTGATGGCCGAATCAAGCGAATGATTATACGGGATGGATATAAAGTTTTTCCTGCCGCTATAGAAAATGTCATTGCAAAGAATGTAAATGTTAATCAATGTGCTGTTGTTGGAATAAAAGATTCAAAATTAGGATATGTTGCAAAAGCGTTTTTAATTCTTAATGATAAGGCTAAAAAGGATGAAACCATAACGCAGATTGTAGAAGAATGTAAAAAGGAATTGTATAGTTATGAAGTTCCAGACTATTTTGAAGTAGTGGATGCTTTTCCTGTTACAAATGTTGGAAAAATTGATTATAAGAAATTAGAAGCACCGAATAAATAAAGTTTCTGCCATAATTTTGGGGTGTGGAGGGCTATGAATATGTTAAGGGACGTGATGTCCACTATGGTTTACAAAATCATGGTAGCATACGTGCCACCAATAAAAAGAACAGATTTATCCACCAATCCGCGGGCTGATTGGTAAAAGGTAAGAATGCATATTTACTTGCGGACATGCTGGTAAGGCGGGAAGAGGATAAAAGGTAGGATTTGATTAGTTATTTACGGGAGAATATGAAATATGCGAGGTAGATTAATGGATAAATTTCGAAAAGGAATACACCCGTTTTTGCTTAAGATGATGCCGGGAAGAAGAGATTTTCCAATTAAACTATTGAATGATATGCCTAAGGTACAGGGAAACAAATTATTTGCAATAAATCATTCTTGTGTGCTTGACGGACCCGTTTCGGGGGAGATAATAAGGGAACATTTTTATTTTCTTGTGGGTAAACAATCTTTGGAACTTTTAGATAGGATATTCTTCTTTTTGAACGGTGTTGTGTATGTAGATAGAAAGAGTCGGAAGAACAAACAGAAAAGTTCACGGAAAATGCTTAAGCTATTATCAGAGGGAAAAAGTCTTTTGATATGTCCGGAAGGGACATGGAATTTGACACCGAGCAAACCCATGATTCCGCTTAATTGGGGCATTATTGACCTTGCAAAGCAGACAGGAGTTCCCATCATTCCGCTGGTGTTGGAATACCATGCAGATTGTTGTTATGCCAAATTCGGGAACGTAATGTACATAAACAAAGAAATGGATAAGCAAGAAGGTATCGGGCAACTCGAAGAGGCAATGGCAACTTTAAAGTGGGATATTTGGGAGATGTTTCCCGTTCAGCAACGGACAGAC
>JAFTPP010000008.1 GCA_017463255.1 Lachnospiraceae bacterium | reverse complement strand
GCAAAATCAGGAAGGAGGAGAAACAATGATGTATCTCAAATTGTTCTTAACCTTCCTTCAAATCGGTGCATTCTCCTTTGGCGGCGGATACGGAATGATCTCGCTGATAAGAGAAAAGGTCCTGATGTACGATTGGCTTACCGAGGAAGAAATGCTCAATATGATTGCCGTAGCTGAATCCACTCCCGGACCGATAGCAGTTAATATGGCAACCTTTGTTGGTTCGGCACAAGGTGGTTTTCTCGGTGCTCTCCTTGCTACGCTTGGTGTGGTATTGCCATCGTTTATTATCATTCTCATAATCGCAGCTTTGATACGCAACTTGCTGAAATATGCAGGTGTAAAGGCATTCCTCGGCGGTATCCGTCCGTGCATTGTTGGTTTGATACTCGCAACGGCAATCACGATGTTTATGAGTACGGCAATCGGTTTCAGCAGCATAGATGATGCACTTGCTATAGACTTCAAGGGCATTATTATATTTGCCATATTGATAGCAATCAGCGTCGTAGCAAAGCTTGCATTTAAGAAAAAACCATCTCCGATAATGATGATACTTATATCGGCAGGGGTTGGTATGCTGATTTATTCATTATAAAAGCTTGGATAAACAAATTCCAATATGTAGAAGAGTTAGAAAATTTGAATTTGCAGGTGAGAATGATGAAAACTTTATATATGATTGGTGGCACTATGGGAGTTGGGAAAACAACTGTGTGCCAACTGCTCAAACAGGATTTACCGAATAGCGTATTTCTTGACGGAGATTGGTGTTGGGATGCAAGTCCGTTCCAAGTAACCGATGAAACAAAAGCAATGGTGATGAATAATATTTGTTACTTGCTCAATAATTTTCTAAAGTGTTCTGCATACGATAATATCATTTTTTGTTGGGTGATGCACGAGCAGAGTATTATCGATTTCATACTTAAAAAGCTTGATGCACAGAACTGTGATGTGAAATGCGTCTCACTTGTAGCGGATGAAAAGACTCTGTTTGAAAGATTATCAATGGATGTAGAAAGAGGTATTCGTTCTAAAGATGTAATTGAGAGAAGCATAGCAAGAATACCGATGTACCAAGCACTCAATACCATTAAAATTGATACGAACGCCAAAACTGTGGCTGTGATTGCCAATGAGATAAAGCAGTTGTAATACTGACAAATTTCAATTTGTAGAACAATTAGATAAACTTAAATTTAGAGGTGAGGAAATGATATACAGACTTCCTGAAATTAGCGATAAAAGCATCTTGCAGGAGTATATGCAGGAGCACTACGACAACAAAGAAAACAGCATCAGTGCAAGCCTTGGATTACCAGCTTCCGAGTATGCTGACTGGGTAGAAAAGGTACAAAGAAACGCCTTTTCTGGGGATGAGCAATGGGGCAAATCCTTGTTGTACCTTTGCTTTGATAATAACAAACTTATCGGTTTGTTAAGCATACGGTACGAATTGCCTGAAAACCTCACTGAAATATACGGTGACATCGGGTATGGTGTAAGACCGTCCGAAAGAAATAAAGGTTATGCCACCACCATGCTCCGCTATGCATTGTCTGTTTGCAAAGAAAAAGGAATGGACAAGGTCTTACTTGGCTGCTATAAGGACAACCTGGCATCCGCAGCCACCATAAAAAAGAACGGCGGAGTATTGGTTGATGAAAATGATAACTATAACGAAGGCAGAATCAGCCAATATTATTCGATAAATCTATAATCCTATAAATCAAATTTTTACAAGTCCGTAAACTTTCAGTCTTGTAGAGAGATTGAAAGCAACAGAAGATTTTGAATTTGTCGGATGTTTAATTAGATGTAATTTCGACATGAATTTGTAAAGGACAATTAAGGAGGTATAGGGAATAATGGTTAAGAAGATTGCAATTGTAAGCTTGTCATCCGGTATACTTGGAGAAGAATTTGCAAAGCATGAAGTCGAAATCGGCATAAAGAGATTAGAGGAATATGGGCTTGAAATTAATATAATGCCACATGCTCAGAGCGGTATAGAATATGTGAAAAATCATCCGAAAGAGAGAGCTGAGGACTTGTTGGCTGCTTTTGCAGACGATTCCATAGACATGATTATGACTGCTATAGGTGGTGATGATACATATCGCTTGCTTCCATTCCTGTTTGACAATGACGAGCTGAAGGAGGTCATAAATAATAAGATATTCCTTGGATTTTCGGACACAACAGTAAATCATTTGATGTTGCATAAAGCAGGATTAAACACATTTTATGGACAAGCTTTTTTACCGGATGTATGCGAATTGGAACCGAATATGCTACCTTATTCGGCCCAGTTTTTCGAGGAACTGATTCATACAGGCAGAATAAATGAAATAAGACCGAGTGATGTTTGGTATGAGGAGAGAAAAGATTGGTCACCAGCTGCTATTGGAACTCTTAAAGTCAAACATGAAAACCAAGGCTTTCAGTTGCTTCAGGGTAATAGTGTTTTTGAAGGCAAAATTCTGGGAGGATGTTTAGAATCTTTCTATGATCTTTTTGATGCATCAAGATACCCGGATTCCGTTGCGCTATGTGAAAAATATGAACTGTTTCCAAAACTCAGTGATTGGAAAGGAAAAATACTTCTTCTAGAAACAAGTGAGGAACAGCCAAGACCGGAACTTTTTAGAGACATGCTGATTGTGTTAAAGAAGACAGGCGTATTTGATGTTGTTTCTGGAGTATTATGTGGAAAGCCAATGGATGAATTATATTTTGAAGAATATAAGAAAATCATGGTGGAAGTAATAGATAACCCTGCTCTGCCTATTGTAGCAAATATAAATATCGGACATGCTACACCCAGATGCATTATTCCATTTGGTGTAAATGCAATAGTTGACACAAATGAGCAGGTTATTAGATTTATCTATGAAGATTAGATGCATTGTCTGTCTGTAAAGAAAAAGGAATGGACAAGGTCTTACTTGGTTGCTATAAGGATAACCTAGCATCCGCAGCTACCATCAAAAAGAACGGTGGAGTACTGATAGATGAAAAATAGAACAAACCGTCTATTGGCCAAAAAGGAAAAAATGTTGATTTTGGCTAATAGAATCGTTATAATGTATGTATGCTATAAATGGAAGGATTGTTTTATATGAAACTGATTGAACGTAGTTTTTACTTAAATAAGTTAATCAATGTAGTAGGCACACCAGACATAAAAGTAATTACGGGTGTAAGACGTAGTGGGAAATCTAAGTTGCTGGAAGCATTTAAAACATATATCGAATCTGAAAACCCGGAGAGCAATATTATACAGATAAATTTTAATTTGCCGGAGTATGAAGAATTGATGACTTCTCGTGCTTTATATAATTATGTCAATGCACATTATGAAGCTGGGAAGGATAATTTTGTATTTATTGATGAAGTACAGATGTGTGAGGATTTTGAAAAAGCAGTAAATGGACTTCATGCAAGCGAGAAGTACGATATATATATCACCGGTTCTAATGCATTTCTTTTAAGTTCAGACTTGGCAACACTGTTTACCGGACGAACATTTGAAATAAAAGTATATCCATTTGCCTTTGATGAATATGTGGAATATTTCAGTTTGAAGGATCGTTATGAGGCATTGGACAAATATGTGCTTGAAGGTGGTATGGCAGGTTCTTATCTTTATAGAGATCAGGAAGCCAAGTACGATTATATTGCGGATGTATTTAATACTTTGATAGTGAGAGATATTCGCAAGAAATATAAAATAAGAAATATACAGCTTATGGACAGAATTGTAGATTTCCTTATGGATAATGTGTCGAATCTTTCCTCTGCACGCAATATTACAAATACACTAGGAAGTATGCACGAGAAAATGCATCATACAACGGTAGGAGCTTACATGCAGTATCTTTGCAATGCATTTGCTTTTTATAAGGTTAGAAGGTACGACATCAAAGGTAAGAAATATTTATCAACCAATGACAAGTTCTATTTAAGTGACCATACTTTTCGTTATGCGAAACTTGGTACAAAGAACATGGACTATGGACGAGTTCTTGAAAATATTGTTGCCATCGAATTGCTGCGAAGAGGCTATGAGGTTTATGTGGGTATTTTATATAAGAAGGAAATTGATTTTGTGGCAATAAAGCGTAGCGAGAAGATATATATTCAGGTGTCGGATAATATCAGCGATGAGAAGACATTTGAAAGAGAGGTATCGCCGCTGTTACAGATTAAGGATGCTTATCCAAAGATGCTGATTGCAAGAACAAGACACGATGAATATCAGTATGAAGGAATAAAGGTAGTGGATATTGCGGATTGGCTGTTGGATAAATAATCAGTCAGTATTATTCGATAAATTTGAATTTATTAAGGAGAACAAAATAGTGAACGAAGAATGGAAAAAGTTATATGAAGAAGCAATAAGCGTTTTGAATCCCCATGATGTTTCAAATAGAATGTGGGTAGGAAGTGTGGCATCTGCCGTACTCACGAAAAAAGGTAATATTTATAAGGGCATATGCATTGATTCGGATGGCTCTATAGGGATGTGCGCGGAAAGAAATGCTTTATCAACAATGCTTACATATGGCGAAAGTGAGATTGCAAAAGTGGTTTCGGTATATAAAGATGGAAATATAATTCCGTCATGCGGTATTTGTAGAGAATTTATGATGCATTTAGGCGGAGATGTGGAAAATATTGAAATTCTATTGGATAAAGAAGGGCGGACAACGAGATTGATTGATTTGATGCCTGAATATCCACGACATAAATAAAATTCAGTTTGTCATTGTTTATGGAACAGGTTCGAAAAATGCTACGCATTTTCCTCACTGACGATGCACTTTCTTCGAAAGTTCCGCAACTGACGTTGCGAATCGCCAAAGGCGATTGCATTGTCAAATTCCAATTTGTCTAACAGTTAGAAAAACTTGAATTTTCTTAATTTTTAGAGTCAGAAATACAAATAAGACATGATTGTCTAGTTGAAAACACGTCATTTCTCACTTTGTGACGTGGTTTTCTAATATCTTTCAGTGATAATAGATAACGAAAGGAGGATGCGAAATGATAGACCAAATTAGAATTGGAAATTTTTTAAAGGAATTACGAAGAGAAAAAGAATTAACTCAAGAGCAATTAGCAGAAAAGTTTGGTGTATCTTCCCGAAGTGTATCTCGATGGGAAAATGGTAATACCATGCCAGAGTTAGGTATTCTTGTTGAGTTGGCAGATTTCTACGAAGTAGATATTAAGGAGATAATCGATGGTGAAAGGAAAAGTGAGATTATGAAAACAGAAGAAAAAGAGACATTACACAAAGTTGCAGATTATGCAGAAGCAGAAAAGAAGATAGTGGTAAAACGTAGATGTATAGTTACATTTGTGGGAACATTATTTTTTTCGTTGAGCATTATGATTGGGTGTATTGTATTCCCAAAGTTACCAGAAGAGCACTTTATGAGAAGTGATGGTTTGTGGTTAGGAATGGCGATAATAGGTCTTGCTTGTTTATGGGGAACAGTAATTCGTGAAAATCGTAAAAATGCTAAAAGAGATAAATAATTTTAGATATAAATTTCAACCTATGCAAAACGTGAAATTTCAGTCTTGTGGAGAGATTGAAAGCAACTGAAGATTTGAATTTGACGAGGACTATAAAGTGAAAAATAATATAGATTTTACAACAGTTACTGCTTGCGGAGAATGTTGTGTAGGATGTAAGAAAAAAGAAGATGGTATTTGTCAAGGTTGTATAGAGTCCGATGGACGTTGTGTGGAATGGGAGCAATCTAATGGTTGCCCAATACATAAATGTACAAGAGAGCATAATGTGCAATTCTGTGGATTATGTAAAGAATTTCCTTGTGAATGGTTGATTCAAAAAGTTGTTTGGCGACAAAATGTAGTAGAAGAATTAACAGAATTAGCAAATCTATATCGTCAACAGAATTAGACGAATTTGAATTTTATGTTATGAAAAAGATGTCTATTAACGTAGATATCTTTTTTTGTGAAAAAAACTATTGAAATTAATTTTTAATTCACTTAGGCTTATTGCAGGACGTCCAAATAATATGATTTTTACAGCTTTACAGGAGGAAGTTTTGATGAAGAAAGTTTTAGATACTTATTCAAGTAAAAATGATATAAATATAAAACAGATTGTAGCCTATAAAGATAACATACTTGAAATGGAAGAGTATAAAGAGGGTTTTGAAAAGGACGATACAATGAATGTAATGAGTGTAACAAAATCTGTAACATCATTGTTGATAGGTATTGCCATTGACCAAGGTTTGATAAAAAGTGTAGACGACTTTGTGATGGACTATTACAAGGATATTTACACTCCTAAAAGAGGAGAACAAACGATATATAAAGTTACAATTAAACATTTGCTTACAATGACAGCACCCTATAAGGGAAAGAGCGAACCTTGGACAAAGGTTTGCACATCGGAAGATTGGACACTGACAACATTGGATGTTTTGGGTGGTCGCAAAGGGATTACTAATGAATTCAGATATCACACTCTTGGGGTTCAAATCCTTTTGGGAATTATCAGAATTACAAGTGGTATGAATGTGCTTGACTTTGCTAACGAATATCTTTTTAAACCTTTAGGAATTG
>JAFTPP010000023.1 GCA_017463255.1 Lachnospiraceae bacterium | reverse complement strand
TTTTTCGCGGATAGTTCAACTAACATGGGACGAAATAAAAGAGGGGACTTATCCTTCGGATAAATGCCAATAAGCTGTCCCGGGTTTGCATGAACTGCTGCCTCAGTTTCAATCACACAATCATAAACTCTGTCAGCAATTTCAGTCTGACTGTAAACCTTAGTGATTTCTTTTTTACGATAAAATATACTTTACCTCCATACTTTTCCTTGTGCATATAAATACAGTCTGTTTCTATACTCAGGAGTAATTGCGTATTCCGGTATAAGCCCTGCATCCAACATTTGCAACAGATAAATCGCAAATACATTAAAGTTTCCCATATATCTTTTTACTTCAAATTTTGTTTGGTCACGAAATACCAGTTCGATAACATAATGTCGGTACCTTGCCCCTCGAACCTCACATCTGATGGCTACAATATCGGAACATGAATATGCATTTTTTTGGAATACCTTTCGTATCACCAATTGCCTTCCTGAAACGGTGGCGGACTTCGATGTTATGATAAATAATACAAATCCTATTATCGCAAAAAAAGACATAAACAAACCGATTAAAATGACACCCTCCAGAGTATTCTTTGGCGGTATTCGCAACCGCAGCAGAAGCAACATCTCAATCGGTGTAATCATAAAAGTGTGAATCAGTAAAAACGCAAGAATATAATATCTTATCCAACCTCCTTTTACCGTAAATTGCTGATTCATTACCGGATACGGAATTATATTCGAATCATACATAAGCATCCTCCTAATCTTTGTATACTACCTTACAAATCGTATACTTTACTTTACCAATAAGTTCCTCTCCTGATACCATATAGATATTATTATATTGTTATTCCGTCAGTCGCAAAAGTCTTACTCCTACCTGCTTCTGTGACAAAAGTTGTAAGATTTTTGTATTCACATAATCATCTACCACATAAATGCTCTTCTTGGCCTGTTGATATATATCTATGTATGCCGCATCTGCTTCAAATCCATAAATCTCAGTAAATCATAATCCAACATAACCTGCTGTCCACGCATTACATATACTTAGCTTTGAATATTGTCTACCGACATAACTTCTGCCATCTGCTCCAACTGTAATTCAACATAAAAATAGACAGCCATCACTCTGACTGCCTACCCGCTAACGAGATATTTGGATTAGGGCACTACCCTTGCCTCCCTACGGCCTACTTAAACTCTAGCACCTATTCTACAAAAAATCAATTCACTTTACAACTTTTCTGCAAGTTTTTATTTGCATTTTATTCAGCCATACATTTACTTTTTCTGTATTTGAACGCTCTATCGTATGTATACATCCCACTCTCGCAGAATGCCGGTAATCCTTATGCCGCCTTTTCAAACCGTTTCAAAAATCTTCTCGCATAAGCCTCATACTCATGACTCTATTCTCCATTAAATCTCTACTTCAAATTTGCCTCTGCTCCACAACCACATCGGTGTATGTACATCTATAGGTAACAAATCTGTTCCCTTTAATATTTCCTGCCATCTGCTTGCTACAATGTCCTGTACATTCCCCTGACCTGCCTCTTCTGAAGAAATGACACCCAACCTCTCACTTGCTTGTATTACATGAGTATCCGGAGCCACCGTTATATTCTCTCTGTCAACAAATTTCACATCTGTATACTGCTCCATCACATATAACCAATAATTACAGATTTTATTTCCACCCAGATAAGGAAACTTCTTCTTGTTCTTTGCAATATACAATTTTACCTTTTGGACAGAATAATCGTTGTCACAAAATAACTTACGAATATCTCCTGCAAAGTCGTTTTTTATAGTTTCACATAAAGTTCTCCATATAACTGGCTGCTTGTTCGGCTGTAATGCAACTTTATATTTCAACAATTTCTCTCTTAATTGCAACTCATCCATATTGACTACTGCATTTATATCATAAACATCCAAAGTATCCACATCATGATATGTTTTATTGGCACATTCCCATAATGTATAGGAATTCCTTTGATAATTAAGCGCCATCGGTAGCGTGAAATACAAATAGTTTTCCTTTGATTTCTTATCTAACCCGGGATTCTCATCCTCCGGCATTTTTTCACCACCAAGTCTACCGGATTTATAGGCATCTACTAGGGCATGTACCTTATTTATATCAAACATCTCCATCTTCACACACTCTCCTTGCTTCAGAGTTCACCTCTTTCGATCACCTTCTTCACCTGTTCCAAGTCTGAATACTTGCCTTTTATAATCTGCAGAATTTCCTCATCTGGTTGCCATAAATCAGGAACCATAATTGGCTTACATCCCGCTCTATAAGCTGACAATAATCCGTTTTTTGAATCTTCAAGAGCGATACAATCTTTCGTATTTTCATTTAACAGTTCACAGACTTTTAAGTAAATATCTGGTGCAGGCTTAGATTTCTCAACCATATCGCCACATACAATTACCGAAAAGCAATCAATAATTCCTGCATCTATAAGATGTTTTTCCACTTCCCAACGCGGCGATGAAGAAGCTACTGCCAACTTGGCATTTACTTTTTTCAAATACTCCAACAAAACATACAACCCTTGCTTTATAGGAACTTTATTATTTTCATAATAAGTTTTCAGGAATTGTTTCGTATACTTGCGCAATTCTTCCTGATTATACCGTTCACCAAACTCTTCTTTCCAAATCTCATAAGATGCAACAATGCTCATACCTAATGTTTTATAAACCATATATCCGGCTTTTCCTATTCCAATCTTTTCACCAGCATAATCCCAAGCCTTTATAAACACTTTTTCTGTATCAAACATCAGTCCATCCACATCAAAAATAACATTCATTTTATCTCTACCATTTCTTAAAATTCCCCCATCTACTATAATAGTTTTAACTGCAAAATTCCTTTTTGCATCTATGATACGCTTCTACTGGATTATCTGCTTGTGTAATAGGACGACCTACAACTATATAATCTGCACCTTCTACCTTTGCCTGCTCAGGTGTCATAACCCGGACCTGATCTCCAACATTACTATCTGCAAACCTTATCCCCGGAGTTATTGTTAAGAAATCTTCACCGCATTCTCTGTGTATTTTTTTAGCTTCATGTGCCGAACATACAATGCCATCTAAACCAGCCCTCTTAGTATTCATAGCATAATGTAACACTACATCTTCAATCGGCTTTTCAATAAGCAAATCATCTCTCATTCTTTCTTCACTTGTTGAAGTAAGTTGCGTTACAGCAATAATTAATGGTCTAGTTCCATCTTCTTTAGTCAATCCTTCAATTGCCGCCTCCATCATTGCTATTGTACCTGCTGCATGAACATTTACCATATCAACATCCAGTTTAGAAAGAACATTCATAGCCTTTTTAACAGTATTAGGAATATCATGGAGTTTCAAATCAAGAAATATTTTATGCCCTCTACTTTTAATTTCCTTAATAATTGCTGGTCCTTCCGCATAGAATAATTCCATTCCCACTTTGAGATAAACACTTTCCTCAGTAAATAGAGAAAGAAACTTTATCAATTCTTCCTTTGAATTAAAATCACACGCAACTATTACTTCTTTGTTCATTGTTATACCTCCGCTTTTTATAATAAATAAACTCAAACATTAGGTACAAATAATCATATAGAATGTACACTCAACTATTTGTTGAATCATCATCAAGCACCCACTGTAATTCCTTTGCCGGCAAAATAATATAATTATCCGCACCTTCACCTTGTCGCATAATTACATTGTTAATTCCTGCCTGTATTATAGTTCTTGCACATATCGGGCATGGTTTTGCTCTATGAATGGAATTATCATCCGGATTAATTCCTGTTAAATACAAGTCTGCTCCTATTGTCTGCTCTCTGGAACAGTTTAAAAGTGCATTGGCTTCAGCATGAACAGCTCGACATATTCCATATCCCTCTCCTTGATGCATATCTTTTTCCACACGTGGACACTTTCCTATATCACAACAGTTCTCAAAACCTCTTGGTGAACCATTATAGCCTGTAGAAATTACCACATCATTTTTTACGATTACAGCTCCATATTTACGCTTAATGCAAGTACTTCTGTATGCAAAGTTTTCCGCACAATTTAAGTACATATCAATCTTTGAAATCCTATTCCCATCCTTCGGTGTTACCATGCTCAGCCTCCTTACTTACATTTGCGCCGCTTATATTCTTCAATTAACTTGGGTTGTATTAATGGATAAGTCCACTTTTCCGGCAATTCTAATATACTCAAATCATCTCAAAATGCTCCTTCAAGACATAATCCTTAATCTCCTTATATGTGGCCTTGCTTTCCGCAGAAGTCAAATCCAGTTTATCCAACTTCTATTCTACTTCTATATAACCATCCGGTTTTTGTTGGGACAAAAGGACAACCGTCTCCACATGTGTCGTTCCGCAATGATGAACACAAATTATCCGCCACGTCTGTGCCGCATGAACACATTTTTCCACCCACTGTTATTTCGGTTCCATCAACAACTTTTGTCAGCTTTCTTTTCATCTTAAGACACCT
>JAFTPP010000022.1 GCA_017463255.1 Lachnospiraceae bacterium | reverse complement strand
ATTTTTAATGCTCACTAACGGGCATTGGAAAGGAGTATTTATGGCAATATCAGTATCTGTGCCAAAGGATTTAAGTGGGATAAAGACAAAAGTAGCCTTAAATCTTACCAAAAGACAGCTTATCTGCTTTGGCGGAGCTGCTGCGGTGGGAATACCTTTTTACATCTTCACAAAAGATGTGATAGGAACACAGGCTGCGGCACTTATTATGGTGGCAATCATGCTACCGTTTTTCTTTTTGGCTATGTATGAAAAGGACGGATTTCCGGCAGAGAAGGTGGTCTATTTTATGATAAGGCAGAAAATCCTAACGCCGGGTATTCGTCCGTATAAATCGGAAAATCTCCATAAACAGTTGGAGGAAAGAGAGAAATTGAAGAAGGAGGTAGCATACCTTGAGCGAAAAGCAAGGCAAAAACAGTAAGTCCCTCTTTCAGAAATTAACGGATATGCTTAATCCGCAACCGGGACTTACGAAGGAAGAAAAAAAGAGATATGCGGAGGCGAAGCATACGCTGGAGGGAAGTGGTAAGGTTAAGGAAGTGCCGGATACCGCACAGAAAACCATTACCTTTCGGAAGATGTATCGTGACGGTATTTGTCAGGTCACACCTACCTATTACACCAAAATGGTAGAATTTTATGACATCAATTATGACCTGTTGGAAATAGATGACCAGGGGGATATTCTGGAGGAATACAGCAAGCTCATCAATTATTTTGACCCGTCCATTAAGTTTGAGTTGTTCTTATTCAACAGACAGGTAAATGAGCAGACATTGGTGGAGCAGTTTGACATACCTTTGCAGGAGGATGGATTTAATGACATCCGAGAGGAATATACAGCCATGTTAAAGAAACAGGCGGCAAAGGGCAACAATGGTATCATCAAATCCAAATATATTATTTTTGGTGTGGAGAGTAAAGGTTTCAAGGAAGCAAGGTCGAAACTTGCAAGCATTGAAGCGGATGTAATCAAGAATTTCATAAACATTGGCACTCATGCCAAGAGCCTTGACGGAAAGGAAAGACTGCGTGTCCTGCACGAATATTTTAATCAGGATACCATGGAACCTTTCCGTTTTTCATTTAAGGAGCTGGCAGAGTCCGGTAAAAGCGTGAAGGATTATATTGCCCCACCGGGTTTTGATTTCCGTTATCCGAGCCGCTTTAAGTCGGGCAAGATGTATGGTAGCGTTCACTATCTGGATATTATCGCTCCGAAATTTACAGATGAGCTGTTAAAGAAGCTTCTTGATATTGATGACAACATCACAGTTACCATGCACATGCAGACCATGGACCCTGTGAAGGCAATCAAGAACTTAAAAGGTGCGTTATCCAATATTCAGAAGATGAAGATTGAGGAGCAGAAAAAGGCAGTCCGTTCCGGTTATGATATGGATATTTTACCAACGGACATCATTACCTATGAAAAAGATACCTTGGAGCTTTTGGAGGACTTAAATTCAAGCAATCAGAAGATGGTAAAAATGACTTTTCTTATTACCTGTTTTGGCAGAAGCAAACGTGAGCTTGAAAATCTGACTCAGAGAGTGACGGGTATCGTGCAACAGGCAAACTGTAATCTCAGATGTATGCAGTATTTACAGGAACAGGGACTTATGGCTTCTGCCCCTATCGGATGCAATAACACAGGCATTGAGAGGGATTTGACTACCAAGAGTACCGCTATCTTAGTTCCATTCTGTACACAGGAGTTATTTATGCCTGCTCCGGCGATTTATTATGGGTTAAATGCCCTTAGTAACAACATGATTATGGCAGACCGTAAAAGGCTTCGTACACCTAACGGGGTAATACTTGGAACACCGGGTTCCGGTAAGTCCTTTAGTGCGAAAAGAGAGATTTTGTCCTGTTTTCTAATGACAAGGGACGATGTGATTATCTGTGACCCGGAAGGGGAATATTTTGCACTTGTGGGAGCATTAAACGGACAAGTGGTAAGACTTGCCACCAATTCAAAGGATTACCTAAATCCTATGGATATACAGCTTAGTCATAAAAATGATAAGGAAGCATTGAAACTAAAATCGGACTTTCTGATTACCCTGTGCGATTTGATTGCCGGAGGAAAGGACGGTCTGGAGAACGATGAAAAGGGTATCATTGATGAGTGTATCAGACATATTTATGACGATTATTTTGCCAATCCCGTACCGGAGAATATGCCAATCCTTGAAGATTTATATAATGCCCTGTTAGAGCATAAGAATAAAAAAGCGGAGAGAATTGCTAACTCTCTTGTGCTGTATGTGCATGGTTCGCAGAATTATTTTAACCACAGAACCAATGTAGACAGCAACAACCGTATCATGTGCTTTGACATCAGGGACTTGGGTAATCAGTTAAAAGAGATTGGAATGTTAATCGTACAGGATGCGGTGTGGAACAGGGTATCACTTAACAGGGAAAAGCGAATTGCCACACGATACTACTGTGATGAGTTCCACCTTTTATTAAAGGAGCGTCAGACCGCCATTTATTCGGTGGAGATATGGAAGCGTTTCAGAAAGTGGGGAGGTATTCCCACAGGGCTTACGCAGAATGTGGGCGATTTTTTAAAGTCAGAGGAAATCGAGGGTATTTTAGGTAACTCTGATTTTGTGTATCTGTTAAATCAGAATGCGAAAGACCAAGCCATACTTGCGGATAAGCTGGGACTGTCAGAAAAGCAGCTTGCCCATGTGACAAACTCTGAGCCGGGTTGCGGTCTGATTTTATTTGACCATTATGTAATTCCATTTATTGATAAATATCCGACTGATACAAAGACTTATGCGATT
>JAFTPP010000007.1 GCA_017463255.1 Lachnospiraceae bacterium | reverse complement strand
TAAATTATCGTTTATTTTATATTAGAAAATATAGGAAGATGAGATGTTTTAGATTATAATATTAGTGAATGCAGAAAAGAAAGAGAGATGAGCATTTTGGAAAAAACTTTTGACCTTTCACAATTTGATGAATACAGAGAAGACAACAGAAGAGAAGTGAAAAAAGCAGAAGGTGGCTTGCCGGTTTCTTTGTGGGACACCTATTCTTCCTTTGCGAACTGCTATGGTGGAGTCATTATTCTTGGTGTCAAAGAAAATAAAGATGGTAGTTGGAGAACTACCGGTCTCCAGAATGCATCTAAGCTTCGCAAGGAATTTTGGGATAATATGAATAATCCCAAGAAGGTAAGTATAAATCTTCTGTCAGAAGATGATGTGCAGACCTACGAGGTTGGTGACAATAAGGATGTTATCATGGTTATTTATGTGCCGATGGCAAAGCGTGAGCAGAAGCCGGTGTACATCAACAATGATATTTTTAATGGCACGTTCCGTCGTAATTACGAGGGTGATTATCACTGTACCAGATTGCAGGTAAAGACCATGCTTCGTGACCAGACCGAGCGCACTATGGATATGGAAGTGCTTGATAAGGTTCCGATGGAAGATTTAAATTATGATACTATTCACGGATATCGTAACAGCCATCGTTCTTTAAAAGAAGGACATCCTTTTGAGCGCTTAAGCGACCATGAGTATCTGAGAAGCATTGGTGCGGCTGCTATTTCTGATGAGGATGGCAAGTTGCATCCTACGGCAGCAGGTATGCTGATGTTTGGTGATGAGTACAATATTGTGCGGCACTTTCCTGAGTATTTCTTGGACTACCGAGAAGAGTTGGACCCTACCACTCGTTGGAGCGACCGGTTGCAGTCGAGTTCCGGTGAATGGTCCGGAAATGTGTGCGACTTCTATTTTAGAGTTTATAACAAAATTATCAAAGATATTAAGGTGCCGTTCAAAATGGTTGGCGGCGAACGTGTTGACGACACTCCGGTACACAAGGCACTTCGTGAGGCTCTGGCAAATTGCTTGATTAATGCAGATTATCATGGTTTGCGTGGTGTTGTTATCCGCAAGGAACCGGACAAGCTGGTTTTAGCAAATCCGGGTTATGTCAGAACGGGTAAAAAGCAGATGCGTCTTGGTGGCGAATCCGATCCCCGAAACAAGGCTCTTATGAAAATGTTTAATCTTATCAATATTGGTGAACGTGCCGGAAGTGGTGTGCCAAATATCTTTAATGTTTGGGCGGACGAAGGTTGGGAAGAACCGGTGATTGAGGAAAGATTTGACCCGGACAGAACGGTATTGTCGCTTTCTTTTTTGAAAAAAGAAGATGCTAAAATGAAGGAAGATGCAAACTTCATTCAAAAAAATGAAAGAAGTTTGAAAGAAGTTTTGAAAGAAGTTTTAAATCAGAAAGATTATGAAAAGACTTTGCCAATAATTGAGTATTTGGAAACAAATTCTGCGATTACGACGCAGGTGGCAAGACAGATAACAGGAAAGTCATTAGCAACCGCATGGCGCTATATACAGATTTTGGTAAAAGCAGATGTTCTTGAATCTGATGGCAATACAAATAATGCGGAGTATGTCCTGAAAAGTAAGTAAGCATCTAGGAGGGAAATAAGGATAGAGTACATTTTGAGTAGTTTTAATGATTTTATGTATATATTGGATGTTGGCCTTTCAACAGATTATTTCGAACGATTGATATTGATGCAGTATTAGCTGGAATCGAAGTGAATTTTTCGTGGTTAGCGTGCTGGATCTGAATTAAAAAGGATGAATATAAATATAATAACTATGAGAGATAAAATAACGGAGGTATAAGAATGGCAGATAATTATGGAACATTGCATAAGGAATTAGTTGAGACTGTGATTGATTTGAAGAAAATTTTTTTGGACCCAAACAATCCAAGGTTTACTTCGAAAAGCTGGGATAATATATCTGATGAACATATATCAGAGGATTCTATACAAGAAGTAACAAAGCAGCGTCTGGTTCAGGAATTTTCGATATATAAATTAGTAGATAATATAAAGATAAATGGTTTTTTGCCAATAGATAGAATAATAGTAAAAAAATTTGCAGAAGATAAATATGTTGTTTTAGAGGGAAATAGGCGCATATGTGCTGCAAAAATTATTATGGAAAATTATGAAAAAGATAGTGATTATGTAAGCGATGATGTGATTGATTCGTTGATTCAAATTAGTTGTTTGGTGTATACGGGTTCGGAAGAACAACCTGCTTGGGTATTTCAAGGGTTAAGACACATTATAGGAATACAAGAGTGGCCTGCATATAATAAGGCGAGACTTTTGGTTCAATTGATGGAAGATCAAGACTTGACACTTACTGAAGTGGGGAAAAAATTTGGATTGTCTGCATATGGTGCAGGACAATGGGTAAGAGGATATTATGCATTTACACAAGCGGCAGAGGAATCTGATTATACACAAGAAATAGATGAACGTGCATATCCATACCTACAAGAAATTTTTAGTAGAAGTAATCCTGTTTTTAAGGATTGGTTGATGTGGAATGACACCGAATATAGATTTGAAGATAGCCTAAAATTTAATGAATTTTTATCGTGGTTATATCCTAGGGATGAAGAAAATGTTTTAGATGGTACAGAGGTAAAAGGTAACTGGGAAAATCGCAGAATAAAGAGAAGTAATGATTTGAGAATTATTTCTTATCTGCTGAGAGAGTCTATTAATGAATTCGAAATGTTTAGAGCAGATGGAGATTTAGAGAAAGCTCAAAATGCGGCTAATATGAAAAAATATTTAGAAAGTCAAGATCCGGCTGTTGAAACATTAGATAAAATTAAGAATTGTACAAAAGCATTAGAGGATATTCCTTTTAAGTTGGTAGTAAAACAAAAAGAACAATTGGTAGAGTTACTTACAGGTTTGGATGAGAAAGTTAGAGAGTTATTAGAGGCATGTCAGTAAATGATAATTCAATAATCTTTAAAAGAATGTATCGTATAAAATTTGATGATTCGAATTATACTTTTGAAGAAATTTTAAAAAATTGCATATTAGATGAGCTTACACATGATTCGAGTAAAGCTGAATTGATGGCATTAAATAAAGTAAATCGTTTATGGAACAAATATCGTAAAGAACATGAGGAAGACAAAGAAAACGGAGTTGTACCATTGTTTTCTATAATAAGTGAAAATGAGAAAGTGGTGCAATGGATAGGTGATTCGTCAGACATTGGGATAAGAAAAGAGTACTTTAAGATTCGTCCGGATTTATATGACTTTATGGATCGATTAGATGAACGAGAATATGAAAAAATGGCTTGTATAATTTGTGAATTTTTAGGGGCTGATAAAATTTTACTTACTGATCCGGGAAATGAAGGTGGGATAGATTTTTTTGCGAGAATTCCTTTTTCAAAAAGGGCCCATTTTCTTTTTGGGGTAAAGGGGCCGATTAGAATAGTTGGGCAGTGTAAAAAGTATTCACAAAAGGATAATGTTGGGCATATGAAGGAATTTGTACAAACTTTAGGGCATGTTTACAATAGGTCTTATAGGGCAGGACAGATATTGCCCGATTGGTTTCAAATGGAAAAAGGAGATATCATAGGTTGGCATATAGCAAATATGGGACATCAAACTGGGGCGAAAGATATGGCAAAGAATTATGGGATTATATTGTCGGATTCAAAGCAATTGATTGATATAATATGCCGAGCAAAAGTAGTACATAGGCAAAAAAATGTATGTGAATTTTTGGAAGAAAAATTAAAATACAGTATATATAATTAGCATAAATAGAGATAAAAGGTTTATATGGCATATGCAAGTTCATGTAAGAAGAAGTGTGAAAGATTTAAGTAAAGATACACACAATCCCATTTCGTGTGTACTTTTACTTAAATGTGTATCACGCTGCGTATGGTGGCACTGGTGCCGAATGCAAAAAAGTATCACATGCATACTCTGATACACAAAAAGATGTATCACGCTCCAAAAATGTGTATCACGCCCCCGATTTTATCAAAACTCGCGATTTACTTATAACCTTGCTCATGTTAAAATAATCTTAAGTGGACGAATAGTAGCAAAAAACCGTGATACGAATCCGATACTTTCCCCCGGAAAAAGGCTAAATAATAGGTAAAATGCCGCAAATACTCGTCAAAAAACGGCAAAAATCGTAACAATTAAGTTTCTAAACAAACAAAATCAGACCGTGAAGGTGGACGTACAGTAGGTTCAGGTCGTGTTGCTACAATCATCGAGTAATCATAATTAATGGTTATACATTACAAATGAAAAAGAAACCGCAATCCCATTTAGGGGTTGCGGTTTTTAGCATTCTAATCTTTTATATATTTTAGGGGTGTAACTACTGCTTCATCCACTTGGAAGGAGCTTTTCCCTCAAAATTCTTATAGATTCTGGAAAAATAGAATTCGTTGGAAAATCCCATCATTTCTGCTGTTTGTCGTATATTATATAAGCCGCTTTGAAGTAATTTTTTACTTTCTTGAATGCGGTAGCGGTTGGAATAATAGCAAATGGTCATGCCGGTTTTTTTCTTAAACTGACGGTTCAGATAATCAAAGTTCATGTGAAAATGAGCCTCAACATCCTTAGAAGTAAGCTTGGTTCTGCAATTTGCATGGATATAGTCCAGAATGTGAATGACCAGGTCGTGCTTATTCTCTGCTACGTATGGTGCGGGTTTTGCCATGTTTTTTGCTATGATTGTCAAAAGTTCTAGAAAATAGCAATTCATCAAGGTATCGGTATATAGTTGATTTTGTGTGTATGCTGATAATAGTTTGTTAAAAAGAATTGTTACAGCTTCGTTATTGTGCTCTGCAATGTGGATGTATTTGGGCAAAACAAGCTTACAACGATTATCTTTATTAACCAGATTCATAATATGCTGCTCTTCAATCATGTCATTATCGGAATTTAATTCTTGTATGTCCTGTGTTGTAAAATGGACATAATAGTAACTCACATCAGAAGGGGTAAGAATTCCTTCGTGTACTCTTGTGGGGTCTAAAAGGATTGTATCGCCCTTGGTTAGTAAATATGTGTTCTTTCCTTCTTTTATCTTCATTTCTCCGGAAATAATATAATACAGTATATATTCCAAGGGTTTTCGCTTGAAGTGTTTGTTGTGGCCTTCTATCGCAACACTTCCGCATAGTGTCACCTTTGGTAGTATATCGCTTTTGTACAAAAATGCTATCATGCTAATCTCCATATTGGTCGCTAAAAGATATGTTTAAAATGCTTTTTGGAATGTATTTTGCTACAAAAAGATAATATCATTCTAAGTATCAAATATCAATTATTTTGTGAGGAGACAAAAAATGAGAATAAAGCATGTAATTAAACAGATGGCAACCGTTATGTTGTTAATATCACTTTGTTTGTCAGGCTGTTCTAAAAAAGATGATTCATCTGATAATAAGACAAGTACTACTGATGTGAATGATTCTGTGATAGAAAATAATAATAGTGAGGAGATATCAGAGGAAGCAAAGAATGATGCAGAGAACGCTGCAGAGAACTCTCCTCAGACTGAAACACAAGATGAAGGAGATGAGGTGACAGAAGAAATAGTACCACGGGAAGAGTGGGAGGTAGCCAAATTGAGTGGAAGTAAGGAAGCGTTTGAGGATTATTTTAATCCGGATATGAAGGACTATTCCCGTTCTTGTGAAAATTCCGGCGAGGTACAAACAATCACTTACTACTCCGAGGTTATGGGCGCAGAACGCAGTGCTCAAGTGTATACTCCGTATGGTTATGATGCGGCTAACACATATCCTGTTATTTATTTAATTCATGGCATCGGATGCGATAGTAGTCAGTGGGTAAGTATGAGCGTTGCAAATATATTTGACCATATGATTGATAAAGGAGAATTAAATCCTTTCATTGCGGTTTTCCCAAGTGTCATTCCGGTAGGAGGGCTTGATCCGGTTTCGGTAAGTGATACAAACATTCAGGCGTTTATTGATTTTGTTAAAGAGTTTAAAGAAGATTTACATCCATATATAATTGAGAATTTTTCAGCGTCAGAACTGAGAGAAGATACTGCAGTTTGCGGACTTTCTATGGGAGGAATGGAAGCACTCCGATTAGGATTTACTTATTTAGATACATTCAATTATATCGGTTCCTTTTCGGCGGCACCCACGTTAGAAACAGAATTGTTAACAACAGAAAGCAGCGATTATATACCGAAACTTGTATTAATATGTTCAGGAGATAAAGATGGAACTGTGGGAGACAATCCTTATAATTATCATAGTGTGCTTAGTGATAATGGAGTAGAGCATATTTGGTATGTGCATCCCGGACAAGGCCATTCCGGAGGAGTCTGGAAGTTGGGATTGTTCAATTTCCTGAAACGACTTTCCGGTGGATTTATAGGTGAATAATTATTGTTAGCAAAATGCTATGTTAAAAGCACCCTTAAGACTATATTACTATGGCCTTAGGGGTGCTTTTCTTATAGGTCGTGTCTGGTTGAGCTCGCGAAGCGAGTAATAGCAACTCCTAATCCCATCACCTCATCACCTCAACACCTTATCCAAAAACATTACTACTGCCTGCTCATAAGTTTGAAAATCGGTTAATGCGCTGTTGGCATGGTCGGCATCGGCAATCAATGCTTTGTATTTCGCGCCGGTGCAAGCCGCGTAAAGCTCTTCACACATAGCAACCGGTATGATGGAGTCATTGGTTCCGTGTATAAGCAGTATAGGAATTGACAGTGATTCAATAGCTTTTAGAGGACAGGACTTCTCTAAACGGAATCTTGCGTATATTAGGGCACTCAATTTAACCAAAGGATAAAAAATACTTACAGGAAGCTTCATGTCCCGAATGGTACTTTTAATTACAACAGACTGCTTTGAATAGGCGCAGTCTGATATGATTCCTTTAACATTTTTGCCTAAGCAAAGTTCAGTGGCAAGGAGCACAGAGGCAGCACCCATGGAAACGCCTGAAAGTATCAGGGGAACATCAGAGCCGAAACGTGCCGAGATATATTCAACCCATGCTTTTACATCATGGCGTTCTTTGATACCAAAAGTAATGTCACCTGCATTACGTCCGTGAGCCCTCATCTCTACCATGAGTGCAGAGTATCCGTTTTTTTTACAGATTTGGAAAGCACCGTATCCATCCCATTCGGGTACACCGTGATAACCGTGGAAACATAAAAATATGGGAGCGTTCTGAGTCTTTTCGTAAAACCGTCCGTGAAGAATCAAACCGTCATAAGAAGTGATTGTTATTTCTTCAAAAGGGGCAGTTTGCATTTCGGTTACTCCTTCTTTTAAAGAATCCTTATAATCCCGATAAAGACGACTGTTTGGAATGAGCTCTGCTACAGGACGTTTTCTTTTCGGATGTGAAAAAGCCATATTGTATAGTACACGCAAAAACAATAGAAAAATCACAATAAGGATTAAGATAATATAAACTAACATGATACATTCATCTCCTTACAGATTTTCTTGTCTTCGTACATATGATTGTCAGCGTTTTCTACCACTGTTAAGATATCTTTTCCCGCGCCGTAAGCAACACCAACTGCACTTTGTACCAAAACGGACTTATCCTTGTTGGCGGATGAAAGCATTTCTTTTATTTTACCAATCATATTTTCTGCTTCGTGTTCCAAAGGATTGTCAATAATCATGACAAACTCATCACCACCGATCCTGTAAATTCTACATCTTTCTGTGGCAAATGAGTGTAATACATGGGAAAGGGTATCGATAGCATAATCCCCCATGGCATGTCCGTAAGTATCATTGATTTTCTTTAAGTCATTCATGTCCCAGAATAAAACAGCAATTCTTGCTATTTTAGGATAGTACTCTGAAGTCATTTCTATGTATTTGTTTTTATTAAATACTTTTGTTCTTGTGTCAGTTTCCTTTAAATAAGTTAAGCGGGCGATTCTTACTGCATCGTCGGCACTGCTCACAACCGTATATTGCATCATAATAGAAAATACTAATAAAATAATGCTTCGCGGAAATACCTCAAACACGATAATGATAAACACCGGATTAGAATTTAAGGGTAAATTGAATGCCCCGTTTGCCATTGCATCTAAGTACCAGTTTCTGATATATCGGCTTTCAAACAACAGATTTAAATCACAGAGTCCGTAAAAGAAGCTTAATAAGGAACTAATGAGCATCGTCACAGTATTTACGCCATATGCGTACCAGATAATACGTCGTTTCCGATATTGAATGGCAAATAATAAGGGAATAACAAAAATCAGAGTGGCGTGGAAGGATAAAAATGTAAAAATAGAACCTGCCGCAACACAAATGATAAATAATAGAAAATATTTAACCCATGGTTTGTCATAGGTACCTTTAAATAGCATGATAAGAGGTGCAAGAAACAGCAAAGCAGTAATGCATAATGTAATGCTTACCATTTTAAGACTCACATCAAAAAAGCGGATAAAAGTCAAGAGCCATACAAAACTCAGGGCGAGTAAAAACCACACGATACCTTTTAAAGTACGCTTGTTGGAATTGATTTCCTGATAAATTAATTCTTTTTCGTATTGAGATTTTATATTATTCGTTGGATTCATAATATTTTCTCCTGATTTACTTTTATCAAGTCATTAGTTTCAGTTATATTATAACATATTTGTAGTACTCATGCCACTTAATACAAAAAAACACATATTACCCCATGGGGGTTATTTAAAAATAAGTCGAAATCTGTTAAAGTGTATCTTGGATTATTTTGTAAAAGAGGTGTGGGGGAATGAAAACATTATTAAAAAGTGTAAAAGGAAAAATCATACTTGCTGTAAGCGCAGTGGCTGTTGTGGCAGTAGCCGTGGTAGTGGTGGTGATTTTTAATAATAAGGAAGAATCCTACAGAACCATTGCAGTAGAAGAATTGCATGGTACTTCCATTGTAAGCAGCGAGGGGAAGGCACAAAAGGAAGCTTATAAGGGATTGCATCTTTATGGCGGCGATGATGTGTCGGTACAAAACAGTTCTGACATGACATTGGTGCTTGATATGAATAAGTATTTGTATGCCGAAGGTGGAACGCATTTCTGGTTGGAAAGCGAAGGTACCAGTGAAAAGAGTGAAACAGTAATTCACTTGGATGACGGATGTACATTACACCGCCTTTCCACTGCTTTGACAGAGGGGGAAAAGTATGAAGTAGATACACCAAACTCTGTAATGGCAGTCAGAGGTACGGTTTTCTTAATCGAGGTATATGTGGGAGAAGACGGACTTATTTATACGCTTCTTCAAGTATTTGACGGTTCCGTTCAAGTAGATTTAAAAACACAGTCAGGTGATTTTAACGGAGTTTCAAAAGTATTTGCGGCAGGAGAATCTGCGTTGATACGTGCCGGGGAAGATTTCTCGGAATTTGTAGTGTCAGATGGTAAGGAAAGTACTGAGATTCCCTATAAAGAGATTCCGCAAACTATAGCATCAAAACTTGTAGAGTTTATCGATGACGGAGAAGTACTTTGCATTGGTAAAGAATTGTTAATGGATTATACAGGGCTTGCAGAACATAAAATGGAAGCTACTGAAGGTAAACCTGCAACCTGTTTGGAAGATGGATATGAGGAAGTATGGTGTACTGTCTGCAATGAAGTGACAGATACTGTGACCATTCCTGCTAAAGGACATAATCCGGGAGACTGGGAAGTAGTAACGGAAGCAACTTGTCAGACAGAAGGAAGCAGACAAAAGACCTGTATGGATTGCGGTGTGGTATGCGAAGAAGAAGTCTTGGCAGTAACAGCCCATGAAGCCGGTGAAATCGTAGAAGAACAGGCTTTGGATTGTACCCATGACGGAAAGCAGAGTATTTATTGCCGTTTCTGTGGCGAACTGATGGAGGAACAGATTACGCAGGCAGGGGGACATGTGACGGAAGAATGGACCGTAGTGAGTGAACCTACTTGTACAGAACAGGGCGTAAGTGAAAAAATATGTGTAAACTGTATGAAGGTGGTAGAAACAGAGTATGCAGTTGCTACAGGACATATGATGGGAGCTTGGCAGGTTGTGGTAGCAGCAACATGTACTGCACCGGGAAGCGAAGAAAGAATTTGTGAAGTGTGTAAAGAAGCGGAAACCAGGGAAATTGCAGCAACAGGTCACAGTATGGGTGCATGGAGCACTGTGGAGTCTACCTGTACGGTACAGGGAACCAATACCAGAGTATGTTCAACCTGTGGAAGCAAGGAAGTACAGACCCTTCCATTAGCAGGTCATTCGGTAGAACAATGGGTTCAGGAAACAACTGCTACTTGTACAACACCGGGAACACAAAGCGGATGGTGCCTGACCTGTAATACACAGATTATAAAGGATGCAGAACCGGCAACGGGACATTCCATGAATGGTGTTTGGGAAATCTATGAGGGTAGCTGTGAAACAGGCGGAATCCTCTATCAGTACTGTATGCAGTGTGATGAAGGACTTGAGCTTAAAAATTTTGAGCCGGGACATGTTTATGCTGACAGCCCTTGCGGATTCCATACACAAGGATTAGATGAGGCCGGAAATACAGTTTGGTTTGCAACTGTATCTTGTTCAAGATGTTTAGAGTATCAGACAGAAATTATGATAACAGCTAACGTAGGTGAAGATGGAAGAGAAACCTGTCCAAGATGTGGAGAGGATTTAGTTTGGTAGTATTACTCTTTACAATGATAAGTAGACGTGATAAAATTATCTAAACTTAATGGGATAATCAATGTTTTGATTATATATTACTAAAGATAAAAAAACCGCATTCCCTCTGGATTGCGGTTTTTAACTTAATGAATAATGGTTTAGGGAGAAACGGATTTTATATGAGAAGAACAAAAGAAAAGTACGATGATATTTCGGTTTACTTTGAAGACAGGGAGCGGGTATCCAATCAATATGTCATGAAGTGTTATACAATTATGATGTTGATTTACACTGTGGCTGTTGTACTTAATCTCTTACATATTTTTATTGTAGATCAGACGTTAATGGTTGGAGGATATATACCATCTTTGGCTATTTATCTGATTACTTACTGTCTGTCCAAGAAGATGTCATGGAGTAATGAAAAGACAAAATATTTTATTTTATGCTCTATTATCGTGGTTTCAACCATTATGGGTGTTACCATTACTTATCATGTGGTTTATGCAACCTTGTTACCTTTTTTATACGCAACACTTTATTCCTCTAAACCGGTAATGCGGTTTGTCTATGCGGTTATGGTGGTGAGTACCGTTATTATTGTATACGGTGGGTATTACATCGGGCTTTGCGATGCCAACATGGCTCTTTTAACAACGGGTCCTTTAAGTGACTATATTCAGGATGGCAAGTTTATCTTAGATGAGGTTAATCCCAATCCGATTGTATCGTTGATGTTGTTTTTTGTCGTTCCCAGATGTCTGATTTATTTTGCATTCGCTTATGTATGTGAAAGTATTTATCGGATTGTGAACGGAAGTATTGAAAGAGCCAAGCTTACTGCGGAATTGGAAAAAGCCAAGGAAGAGGCGGAAAGAGCCAATCAGGCAAAAACCCAGTTTTTGGCGAGAGTATCTCATGAACTGAGAACACCTATCAATGCAGTGTTTGGAATGAACGAGATGATTTTAAGAGAGAGTAAGAATCAGGACGTGCAAAAATACGCACAGGATGCAAGGGACTCGTCCTTATTATTAATCAATATTTTAAATGAACTCCTGGATTCTTCTAAAATCGAGTCCGGCATGATGGAAATTGTTGAGGCAAACTATGAGATAGGAAGCTTGCTCAACGATTTATACAATATGGTGAATTTAAAAGCAAAAGAGAAAAATTTAAAGTTAGTCTTTGATGTTGATCCTAAAATACCGTCGGGATATTTTGGAGATGATAAACGAATCAAACAGATTTTATTAAATTTACTTACCAATGCGGTGAAATATACCCATCATGGCAACGTAACCTTAAAGGTGACCTGTGATGTACAGGGAAAAGAAGCATTATTGCATTTTTGCGTAAAGGACACGGGAATTGGGATTAAAAAAGAGGATATCGGGAAAATCTATGATGCGTTCCAGCGTTTTGACATGGATAAAAACCGTGACGTGGAAGGTACCGGCCTTGGAATGAACATTGTGCAGTCTTTACTGAAACTTATGGGAAGCGAATTGTGGATTCAGAGTAAGTATGAAGAGGGAAGTGAATTTTCATTTGCCCTTGTTCAAAAGGTGGTAAAAAATGAACCGGTTGGTGATTTTAGAGACCGGATTCATTGGGCGCAAAATAATGAACAATATGCAGCTTCTTATACTGCAGAGTTTGCTAAGATTCTGGTAGTTGATGATAATGTTATGAATTTGAAGGTGTTTAAAGCACTTTTGAAAGATTCGAAAATGCAGATTACGGAAGCACAAAGCGGTAAAGAGTGCTTGGATTTATTAAAGTTTCAAGAATTTGATATGGTATTTTTAGACCATATGATGCCTGAAATGGATGGTATTGAGACTTTAAAAGAAATAAGAAAAAGAAAATATTGCAAGGGCATTCCCATTGTGATGTTAACGGCAAATGCCAGTGTGAAAGATAAGGAAATGTATATTAGTGAAGGATTTGATGATTTCCTGTCTAAACCTATTATTTCTGAAAAATTAGAACAAATGATACGCAATTATCTTCCGAAAGGCTTAGTCCATGCTCCGGGAGAGAAAACAAGCATAGAAGAGCCAAAAACAGAATGCAGTATTCAACCGTTGGAGGAATTTGATTTTTCTTATGCATTAAATGCTTTACAGGATGAAGGGATTTTAAAGAAGTTATTAGAAGAATTTGGAAGCGCCTTAGAGACACAAAAAGAGAAGCTTGCAGGTTTGTTTGCTGAGATATCTTCAGAGGAATCGTTACACTTATACAGGTTAGAAGTGCACGCATTAAAGAGTACGGCAGCAACGGTGGGAGCATTATTGTTATCCAAACTTGCAAGAATGTTAGAGGTGGCTGCAGCGGAACAAAATACAGAGCGTATTAGCACACTTCACCCTGTTTTAATGGAAGAAATGGAAAAACACAGGGAAAGAGTATTGAAAATTTTTCCAAAAGAAACAAAAACATATGCTAAAAGTGTAGAAAAAGCATATCTTGATATGTTAGAATTAAGTTTGAAGAATGCTAATTACACAACAGCAGATTTTGTTTGTTCAGAAATCAGAAAATATGAATATCCGGAAGAAATTGAAAATCTTGTGAAAGAATTGCTTCAACGGATTGAGTCTTTGGAAACAGAAGAAGCTTTGGTAGTAGTGGACAGAATAAAGACGGAAGCGGGCAAGCATGAAGAAAGTAGTATTCATAGGGAAATTTAATACGGCATTTGAAGATATTAATAACTATTTGGCCAATTACCTGAATGTTCAGATGTGTGTGGACAATGTGGAAATGGTCAAGGGTATTTTGAGATTGAATCAGCCTGAATTAGTGATTGTCAGTATGATTGGCTTTGGACCGGAAAGCTCTGTTATTTTTGAAGAATTAAAGAGTGACAGGGTTGAAGTTCCGGTAGTATGTATAGGGACACAAGAAGAGCAGGAGCTGTTTAGTGAAGCATTACAGGAAAAACGGTTTCATACGATTACCAGTCCGGCAGATAATGATGAAATATTGCGGGTAGTTTTTGAACTATTGGGAATAGATGACGAACTGGAGACGAAAAGAGTCATCAGACCTATGGGACAGAGAAAATGTGTTATGCTAATAGATGACAGTGCATTTCTCTTACGTACCTTAAATGAGATGTTAAAAGATAAATATGATGTCATGTTAGCAACTTCAGGTATGAAAGCGCTTACCATGATTGGACAAAGAGTTCCGGATATTATCTTTTTGGATTATGCAATGCCAATGTGTGATGGCGTAATGACCATGCAGATGATCCGTGAGGTAGAAGAGGCAAAAGATATTCCTATTGTCTTTTTAACAGGGGTATGTGATAAGGAGCATATTGAGGCAGTGCTTGAGTTACGACCGGCAGGTTATTTGCTGAAACCGCCCAGCGCAAAGAGTATATACAAATTTTTGGATAAGTATTTGGAGGATTAGAAATGAAAAACTCGTATAAGATAGCTGTGGCAGGAACAGGGTATGTAGGACTTTCCAATGCGGTTCTTTTGGCGCAACACAATGAAGTGGTGGCAGTAGATGTTATTCCTGAAAAGGTGGAGATGATTAATAACAGAAAGTCTCCGATTGTGGACGCTAAGTTACAGGAGTATTTATCAGAGCATGAATTAAATTTGACGGCAACAACAGATGCCGAGTCAGCATATAAAGGTGCAGATTATGTTATTATTTCCACACCGACCAATTATGACCCGGTTAAGAATTATTTCGATACCTCTTCCGTTGAGTCGGTTATTAAGTTGGTAATGAAAGTGAATCCGGATGCCATTATGGTAATTAAATCTACCATTCCGGTTGGATATACATTAGCAGCAAGAGAAAGATTCGAAACAGAGAATTTGATTTTCTGTCCTGAATTCTTACGGGAAGGACAGGCTCTTTATGATAACCTGTATCCATCAAGAATTATTGTAGGAGTTCCTCAGGATGATGAACGCTTGATGGAAGCGGCGAAAACCTTTGCTCATTTACTGGAACAGGGGGCTATCAAAGAAGACATCCCGGTTCTGTTTACTGATCTTACGGAAGCTGAAGCGGTAAAATTATTTGCCAACACCTATCTGGCATTACGTGTATCCTTTTTCAATGAATTGGATACCTATGCAGAGATTCATGGTTTAAATACAAAGCAGATTATTGAAGGTGTGGGCTTAGATCCCCGAATCGGTACCCACTATAATAATCCGTCTTTTGGATACGGTGGTTATTGTTTACCGAAAGATACGAAACAGCTTTTAGCTAACTTTAATGATGTTCCGAATAATATTATAGGTGCCATCGTTGACGCTAACAGAACACGTAAGGAGTTTATTGCAGAGCAGATTATGGAAAAGGCAGGTTATTACAACCGTGAGACAGGCGTTTACGGCAGCTCAGACAAGAAGTGTGTGGGTGTATACCGTTTGACCATGAAAGCAAACTCTGACAATTTCCGCCAGAGTTCAATACAGGGCGTTATGAAAAGAATTAAGGCAAAAGGCCTTGAGGTTGTGGTATATGAGCCAACCTTAAATGAGGAACAGTTCTTTGGAAGCCGTGTTATCCGTGATTTGGATGAGTTTAAAAAGATTAGTACAGTTATTGTTACTAATCGTTATTCCGAGGAACTTGCAGATGTTGAGGATAAAGTTTATACAAGAGATTTGTATTACAGAGATTAATAAATTAGCACTATATTGAGGGAGAAAGCGGTTGATTTGCCGCTTTCTTTTTGTTTTTTAACAAAATTATGTGCCAATATCGACAAAATTCGTGTCGATATCGGAAAAAGTATATACAACGAATTGGGGGATAGGATAAAATACAAACAATGGGGATACTTTCGGATAAAACTTTTGATATATGTATGACAGGATGCTTTGGCAGAAAGGAATAAATATGAAAAAGATTATTATTCTGTTAATTGCAACGATATTGACTATGAATGTGACAGGAACACTTACGGCCGATGCAAAGGAAGACACGGTAAGGGTTGGTTACATAGAACAGTGCGGTTTTATGGAGGAAACAAATGGAGTCTTTGAAGGATATGGTGTGGAGTATCTGAATGAGATTTCCAATTATACGGGATGGAGATATGAGTATGTATACGAGACCTGGGAAAGTTGCCTGGAACAATTAGAGTCAGGGGAAATAGATATCGTATGCATGGCTCAGTATGAAGAAGGTCGTGCTGAAAAATTCCTGTACTCAGATATTCCCTTGGGATATGAGTACACGGTTCTTTATGCGCGCACGGATGCAGATATATACTATGAAGATTATGAAGCGATGAAGGGATGCAAAGTTGGTTTATTAAAACAGAGTATGCATTCGGAAGAGTTTGTGGCTTTTGCTAAGAATAATGGAATAGATTGTGAAGAAGTTTACTATGATTCGGAACGTCAGGCAATAGAAGCCTTGAAAAATGGTGAGGTTGATTTGGCGGCAGTAGGAAGTCTTCACGTACATACAGATGTTAAGGTAGTGGGACGTTTTGAAGTCAGACCCTATTACTGTATTACAGGGCAACAAAATGCGCAGTTGATGGATGAGTTAAATGAAGCGATGCGTATGCTTAAGATTGATAACAGTGAAGTGGAAATGCAATTGTCACTGGAATACTATGGGGATGGACGGATGTCAAGCTATCCGTTGTTTACCAAAGAAGAGCAGGAATTCATTTGGAAAGCGGAACCTGTCAGAGTGAAACTGATGGAGGGTTCGATACCATTAAGCTATATGGAGAATGGTAAAGCCGGCGGTATTTTTGTAGAGTATATTAAGCTTTTATCTGAAAAGAGCGGATTAGAGTTTAGTATTGAGATGGAAAGTACACCCATCACCATGGATGAACAAACACGTCAGGTACTTGAGGATGATTATCTGATGTTGCGTTCAAAAAGAGTAATTGAAGCGAATGGCTTGGAAGACAGTCTGATTACCAGCAATCCGTTATTAAGTACACAGTTATCCTATGTTGTTCGGCGTGCTGATGCAGTGGATGATGTTAATGACGCAAGAGTAATTGCGATTACGCAGGAAATGAAATATTTGCCGGCATTAATCCGCAATGAGAACCCGGAATATATTATTTCCTATCAATCATCAACCAAAGATTGCTTGGAAGCTGTGTTAAACGGTAAGGCGGATGTGGCTATTCAGGATTCTTATGTAGTGGCACACCTTTTGGAAAAACCGGAGTATGCGGAAAGGTTGGTAGAAAGTCCCGGTAAGAAATTTACCAACGGAATGTGTTTTATTGCGTCTGAAGACCAGGCAATGTTGATTGGCATTATTAATAAAACCATTAACTTTATCTCACAGGACGAAAAAGATGCACTGATTTCAAGGGAGCAGGTTTCAAATCCCTATGAACAGGATTTGAGCGATTTACTGTACGAATATAAAAATGTAATTATTTTTATTGCAATTATGCTTGTGATTGCTATTGTGATCTATACTATTTTGATGCATCGCATGGCAACCTTAAGAATTAAGAGAAATGAATACCAGATGTTAGAAAAACGGGCTCAACAGGATGAGTTGACCGGAGTATATAACAGAAGTACATTCTTTGATAAAGCAAGAGAAATGTTAGAAAGCTCAGAAGAGCCTATGTGTATTGTGCTTTTGGATATTGTGAATTTTAAGGTGGTTAATGATTTATATGGCATGGCAAAAGGAGACCATTTATTAAGATTCATGGCAAAGAAACTGAAGGATTTGGCAAAAGGAAGAGAACTCATTGTAGCAAGATTTACCGGGGATCACTTCTATATGTGTATGAAAGAAGCTGATTTTAATGAGATTTCTTTCCCGAAACGCTATAAAACATTCTTGAAAGAAATGGATATTAAGGTTGTATACGGTGTGTTTAAGGTGGAAGACAGAGACCTGCCGATTAACATCATGTGTGACAGGGCAGGACTTGCGGTACATGATAAGGACCAGAACAGACATGAATATATCCGTTTTTATGATGATGATGAGCGTAAGAGGATCATTCAGGAACAGGAAATTGAAAATGACATGGAACAGGCTGTGGAAGAACGGCAGTTTAGCGTATATGTCCAGCCTAAGTATGATATTGCCAAGGAAAAGATTATCGGTGGTGAAGCATTGGTGCGTTGGTTACATCCGATGAAAGGTATGATTTCCCCGGGAGTATTCATCAATGTGTTCGAAAAGAACGGATTTATTATCCGTCTTGATTATTATGTTTGGGAAGAAACCTGCAGATTGTTATCAGAAATGAAAAAGCAGGGGTTGCCTTTATTAACTCTTTCCATTAATGTATCCCGTGCTCATTTTTATGGCAATGAATTACAGGATAAACTGGAAGAATTAGTTGCAAAATATGATTTGGAGCCGTCTGATTTAGAATTAGAGATTACTGAAACAATTTGTGCTGAAGACACAGATGCCATTTACAAAAAAATCAGAAAACTTCAGGCTGCAGGATTTAAGGTTGCAATGGACGATTTCGGAAGCGGATATTCATCTCTTAATATGTTAAAAGAGATGCCTCTTGATATCATTAAAATGGATTTAAAATTCCTTGATGGTGGTGATGATGAGGACAAGAGCAGGAATATCTTAAGAACGCTTATTTCACTGGCTCACAGTTTAAATCTTGCTGTTGTCGTGGAAGGTGTAGAAACCAGAGAACAGGTTGAGTTCTTAAAAGAAGTGGGTGGTTGTTCAGCACAGGGATATTATTACTCAAGACCTGTTGAAGTGTCTGTATATGAAGGAATGTTAAAGAAAAATTATATGGGATAAGTGTATGAAAGAGCTGCTTTTATAAAGTGGCTCTTTTTTTGTATGTACCTAGCTTTTGTGAATGTATAGTAGTATAATATGAATACAAGATCATTCGTAAGGAGGGACAAAGAATGACAAGAGAACAGTATCGTAGATCCAGTAAAATAGCTTTTCCGGGCGTGGTCATTACCTGCGGGATTGTTATGGTGACTTTGATTTCTGCCATGTTTTTCAATAGCAAATTAACAAACGTGGGGCTTTATATTCAAATTGTCGGAATAGCATTTTGTATTATTCTTGCAACGGTGTCCTATATTACTAAAAAAGAAGAAAAGATAGGAATGATAGGGATTGCAGGCGCAGGAGCGCTGATGTATTTGCTTGTTTCTATTTTTAACGAAAATGAGTTTACGTTCCTATATGGCTTTATTATTCTTTTCATCAGTATGATTTATTTGAACAGACGATTGATCATCTGGGGAAATTTATTTATCATCGTGGGATATGTAATTCATTGCGTTATCATGAATTCAAAAGGAACCATTGACTCAAACTGGGTATTTCTGGGAAGTATTACCATTGCGTTGTGTTGTATGGCATCCGTTGCGGTAATCGGAACTTTACTAAAATATAATGAAGAAAATGTGAAAGAGATTTCTTCAAAGGCAGAACAGCAACAGCGGGCAGCAGTAGTGCTACAGGAAATTGCAGAGCAGATTACAGAAAGCTTTGATGTGACAAAATCTTCATTAGATGCATTGAATATTGCAATTTTAGCAAGTGATGATGCTATGCAGGCAATCTCTACAAGCACTGTACAGACAGCAGAAGCAGTTCAAGAACAGGCTGTAATGTGTCATGAGATTCAAAAAGAGACGGATTCGGCAGAACAGAGCATAGAAGTTATGATGGGTGCATCTGACAAGACCAAAGTGACGGTAGAAGAAGGGGCACAGCTGATTCTGGAACTGAAACGTCAGGCGGATGTGGTTGCAGAGACAAACAAGAGTACTGTGGAAGCAACGGAACGTGTAGCAGTTAAAGTGGAAGACGTTAAAGCCATTATCAGTACAATCCTAACCATTTCATCACAAACTAATTTGTTGGCTTTGAATGCGTCCATAGAGGCTGCAAGAGCCGGGGAAGCAGGAAAAGGTTTCGCGGTGGTAGCTGATGAAATTAGAAAATTGTCAGAGGATACAAGAGAATCTGCAAATAAAATCACGGGAATTATTGAGGAATTGGTAGCTGATGTTGAAGTGAGCACACAAAGTGTGGGAGTTTCCAGTGAGACGATTGAAAAGCAGGGTGTTATGATAGGGGAAACACAAAAGAAATTTGAACTGATTGAAGTGGAAGTTGTGGAACTGATTAATAATATCCGAAATACAGAAGCTATTATGAAAGAAATATTAAAGGCAACAACAGTAATTAGTGATAACATTGGCCAGTTATCGGCAAACACCCAAGAGGTTGCAGCAACATCGGAGGAAGGAACCAGAGTGGCCAAGGATTCTGTTCAGGAATTACATAAAGTGAATGAGGAAATGGAACAGATATTAGAATTATCAGTTCGATTGAAAGAAGTCTGATAAATTCGTAAAAACAATTGTATTTTTCGCATAACCCCTTGTTTGTGGGTAATAAAAGGACTAGTGTCATTATGAGGGCATTAGTCCTTTTGTTCTATAAATACAAATGATTAGGGGTAACAGTATGGGAAAAGAAATAAAGAGTAAGGCACCGATGCCGAAACAGGTTATATTTAAAATCATGTTAACCGTAACATATGCGGTTGCGGCAATATTTTTATTGAAAAACATTTTAGGTAAAGAGTTAGTAGCTTCCTTGGTAATTGCTGCGGTGTTGCTGATTTTTTCGGCTGTTTTAATCATTATGTATAAAGCTAAGAAAAGTGATGAAAGCAAATATTTTGGAGTGTCTTTAAGCCTCCTTGTAGTTATTTGTATGATTTCACTTTTTAGTGGGGCTAATTATAGCGATGATTTTATTTTGTATTTGGCCGCTATGATTTTGTCAGGCATGTTTATGCAACCAAAGATTACATTGATTCAGTTAATGGAAGCAGATGTATTGTTAATTGTTATGTATGTAATTCATCCGGAAAAGGCTGAGAGTCTAGGGCAGTACATTATGTGTTTTGCTATTTTTACTTTGGCAGGTTATTTACTTTATTTAACAATCAAGCGCGGACAGGCATACATAGCTTTAAGTGATAAAAGAGCAGAAGAGGCGGAACGGCTGTTACAATCATTGGTGCTTCTTGGAAATAATCTTCAGGATACTTACGTGAAGTCTTATTCAAGAATTGAAAAATTGGAAACAGCCAATGAACAGTTAGAAACCAGTACGGCAGAATTACAAAATGGTTCGGCTAATTTATTACAGGAGGCAGAGGCAGTGAGAAGCACCTGTGATCAGGTACGCGGTAGGATTAAGGATACCAAACAACAGATTTCGGATTTGAATACGGACGTAATGAAGTTTGAAGAAGCTCTTTCAAAAAATCATCAGAGTATGGATGAAATGAATGCACAGATGCAGGCGGTTCAAACCACGATGCATGAGATTAATGAAGTATTTGCTTTGATGAATAAGCAGGTTGCTGAAATCTATTCCGTTACAGAGCAGATGAATTCTATTTCAAATAACACAACAATGTTGGCATTAAACGCATCGATTGAAGCGGCAAGAGCGGGACAGGCTGGTGCAGGCTTTGCAGTAGTGGCTTCAAAGGTACAGGACCTTGCGGTAAACAGTAACCGTTGTTCCGATCAGGTTGCTAAGGTTGTGGCATTGATGGATGAGCAGATTCTTAGAACATCCCAACAGTTAGAAGAAAGCTCCCAGGTAATTAATGGTTCATTAGAATCCTTAGAAGGATTAAAGGAAAGTAACAATCAGCTGACACAACGTTTTGCAAACCTTTATTTTAATATTGCAGCACAGAATGATAATGTTGAGCAGGTAAGTGCAAGCTTCGATGAGTTGCGTGGCAAGGTAGATGCCATGGGCGAAGTGTCAGAGGAAAACAGTAACGCAGTTGCTTCTATTTCCAATGCTCTTATTGTTTATCAGAATAATATGGAACAGGTTATTGATGATACAAAAGGTATTCATGAATTGTCGGTATCTATGTTGGCTATTACAAATGAGCAGGAAGAAGACGGAGAATAGGGAACCATTTTGCTTTATATGAATAAGATATAAAGAGAATATATAAAAGAGTGACCTATGAATTATAGTAGTTTTGATAAACGATGGGAATCCCTGCATGGTGATAAAAAAAGAATATATGCAAGGGAAGATGGAAATGTACCGGCAATTCCGTTGCCAAATCCGGGAGAAGGCGGTCCTGTATATGATGGGGAAACGCAACAGCCTCAGATGCCGGTTATTCCGTTACCAAATCCCGGAGAGGGCGGGCCTGTATTAGATGGGAATAATAATGATGATAATGACCCGATTATTCCGTTACCAAATCCCGGAGAAGGTGGTCCGGTATTTCCGGGGCCAATCATTACAGTTCCGGTACGCCCTGTGTTGCCATGTTTCTTTTGCAATGCAACAAGTAACGGAAGTGTCAGATTTTTAAACGCAGCGTTTGGATACGGTGCATTTACAATATCCATCTCGAATAATGTAGTGGTAAGAAATCTGGAATATGCAGAAATCAGTGATTACGGAAGAGTTTCTACAGGATATCAGACCGTCAGTATTGCTGCGAACAACGGGTATATTTATGTGAGTAAGCAAATCCGGGTGAAAGTAGGAAGCAAGGTGACAATCGCTATTGTAAATGTAGCAGGCGGACTTGATTTTACGGTTATTGATGATGAAACCTGCAACACTCCTCTTGGCGGTTCTTGTTTAAGAGCGTGCAATCTTTCTTATAACAGCGGTCCGTTAAATGTATTCACTACGTCAGATAATTTGATTTTTGGCGATGTTGAGTTTTTAGAGGTGACCAATTATAGAAGAGTGCTTCCGGGGACATATGTTATCAACGTGGCCAATTCGCAGGAATTCCTCATTACCACTGAGGTGACGACGCGCAGTAACAGCCAGTATACCATTTATATATTTAATTGGGAAGCAGACCCAACGGCACTTCGTACACTGATTATTGAGGATAGAAAATAATATATTGATAAGATATAGAGGATAAAACATTAGCGTTTTGTCCTCTATTTTTGTTAACTTAATTTGTTAAGTGAAAAAATCTACATTTTGCACAATAAATAAAAAAATGTTCAAAAAATACAATTTTTCTATCGTGGACAATTCGACACCCGAAAGTTGTAGAAAAACCGTTTTCTGAACAAAAATACTGTAAAATATTCACCTTTTTCACGACGTTTTTTTGACAAAAATTCGAATAAAAAGAAAAGTAGTACCAAAGGACTAAAATTGTGCAAATGCACATGTGACTAGCAAAAATGCACAAAAACGGTAGAATTATGGGTTACATAACAACTAAAAAAACAACAAATTTGAGTCTAAGTTAGCTGGTTTTATTGGTGAAAGGTAACAGAAGTGTTTGACAGAACAAAAAAAATAATAGTAAAATAATCACGTATTCAGGGCCACTTGGTGCGTTGTATAAATAAAATTCATGTACAATTAGCTAGAGCAGGTGGACAAATGGGAGGAAAATATGGGTAAAAAATTAAAGCTAATTTACGGCGCGGTTGCAAGTGTTGTAGTGGTAGCATTGGTAGCAGTATTTTTGCTTGCTGATCCAATGGACTTAAACCTTTTACCGGGTCAGAAGTCAAAAAATGCCAGTGCAAATGCAGAAATGGCCGGACAGAATGTTAGCGACGCAGGAAATGGTGAGTTAGGTAAGAACTCACAGGATGACACTGTTTCTAATGATGGAAACAAGACAGACAAACCGGTAGTGGAAGAACCTACAGACACACAGACCGGTGAAGAAATTAAGGAAGAAGATGTTCCTACAACAGGAGAGATTCCGGCAACTGCTCCTACGGAAGATGTTGAGGTAGAAGAACCGGAAGAAGAACTTGAAGAGGAAGAGTTGGAAGAAGAGGAAGAAGAGGAAGAAGAACGTGGCGATTACGTTGACCTCTTATTTGCCGGTAGTGCAGATGAATACTATCAGTCAGATGCAGCTTGGTTAATGGATGCAGATGATGAAGATATTGTTACTCTTTTCTATACATGTGCAGATGCAACACATGCAGGCTGGGGTATCCTTGGATGGGGTGCTACAGTAGATGGTAATTGGGTGGAAGGAACTTCCTATTCAGCAGATGGTGCTGAACCTACATTAACATGTTATTCAGTTTGTACAGTTGCACAGTTAAAAGCAGCACTTGGCGTAAAAGACAGTTCAACAGTGGATTCTATCCAGTTAGGTGCATGGAATGGTGGTAAGATTGTTGGATTATATGTTTCATCACCAAATATGGCTCCTGATACTTCAGGTGCGATTGTAGCTACTGAAGTGAAAGCAAGTGGAAGTAATGAAGAAACTACCGCAAGTGGAAATGGTGGAAGCACTACAAGTTCTTCAGTTCCAAGTATGACAGGACCTTATGAATATACTTTTGCAGCGGCAGGAGATTATTCTGCTACAGTAAATGCAAAATGTCCTTCTTATTATAATGGAGATACAATTAAAATTACTGCTGTTTTAGAGAGTGATGGAGCTTTCAATGGTTGTATCGGAAGTTCAACAGGCTCTAATTGGAGTTGGGTTTCTCAAAGCTATGAGACATCTGCAGCAGGAACGGTGACCTGTACATTGGAAATGGTACCTACAGACGGAAACGTAGATGTTATGGTTCAGGTATGGTATATGGGAGGAACCAAGGTAGGGCTTAAGTCGCTTTCTGTAGCAGTTTCAAAACAGGGTGAGATGTCAGCCGGTTTATCAGGTGGTGTTGGTTCCATTACTGCACCGGGCACTTTTGAGTATTCAGTTGCATCTCTTTGTCCATCGGCAGAAGACGGTGATACAATCCGTATAACAGCAAGCTTATTTGGTGATGCATATTTTAATGGAACAGTAGGCGCTAGTAAGACCAATGATGGATGGGCACAGTTAGGACAGAAAGAGTGCAATGGCGGAGCAACTACATGGACTCTGGATGTTCCGGACGTGGCTGCAGATGGTATAGTGCAAGTACAGGTTTGGTGGATGAATGGTAAAAAGGTTGTGTTAAAATCGATCAGCGGTACAATCGTTGCAAAAGGCGAAGGTACTGATGACGGTGAAGAAGGCGAAGGTGGCGAAGGCACTGAAGGCGGTGAAGGAACCGAGGGTGGCGAAGGCACTGAAGGCGGTGAAGGAACCGAAGGCGGCGAAGGCACTGAAGGTGGAACAACCGGCGGCGAGACCGGTGGTAATACAGGCGGAACAACTGGCGGCGAATCAGGTGGCAACACAGGTGGAACAACAGGTGGCGAGACAGGCGGTGAAACCGGTGGCGAAACGGGTGGAAACACAGGCGGCACAACCGGCGGTGAAGAAGGCGGCACAACAGGTGGCGATGATGACTCGGCTATTTATTCCGGAAGTATAGATTCAGGAAATTGGGCTACCAATTTAGAAGTAGCGGCTTCAAACTTTACAGGATTTAAATTCGATGGTACTGAGAAGTTATTAATTACATATGTGTCAACTGATGCAACAGCATGGGGCTCACAGTTCCAGCTTGCAACGGTGAACAATTATACAAAGATTGGCGATACAGAGAATGTAAGTATTGCGTCAAGTACTGCTGTTAAAGAAGTGGTGCTGACCTCTGATTTTGCGGCAATAGAATCTGATGGATTAATGATTCAAGGATATAACTGGACTATTACAAAAATTGTGGTTGAGAAGTTTACCGGAAACGTGACTTCAGTATATGAGGATAGTATAGAATCTGGAAACTGGGCTACTAATTTAGAAATAGCAGCGTCAAATTTTGCTGGTGTAACATTTGATGGAAGTGCCAAAATTGCAATTACCTATGTTTCTACAGACACAACAGCATGGGGCTCACAGATTCAGCTCGCAACAGTAAACAATTATGCTAAGATTGGTGGAACAGAGAACTTAAGTATTGCGGCTCAACCGGTAATCAAGGAAGTTGTATTAACATCAGATTTTGCTGCGATTGCATCTGATGGATTAATGATTCAAGGATATAACTGGACTATTACTAAGGTTGAAATAATGATTTCTGACGCTGGCACCGAAGGCGGCGAAGGAACCGAAGGCGGTGAAGGAACCGAAGGCGGTGAAGGAACCGAAGGTGGCGAAGGAACCGAAGGTGGTGAAGGAACCGAAGGCGGCGATGACACAGAAGGCGTAACCAGTTCTGTGACAATGGCAGACAGTAGCTGGTGGACAGAAAAAGAAATTCCTTTGGCTGACTTATTGGCTGGAAAAGATGCAGCTTCAGTAGCATCTATTACATTTGAATCTACGACGAGCTTTACAATCGGATATAATAATTCAACAGGTGATTCGGAAGGAGAAAATCCAAACTGGTCACAGGTAGAAGGAGCAAATAGCTATACCCTTTCTAATATTAATTTGGATGAAAGCGGATATTACTTAAAAATTATCCTTTCAAAAGGTGATGGTGTAGATTATGTTATTAGTTGGACAGTGAATGAGTGTGCAGATGATGATACACAGGGTGGTGTTCAAGAAGATGGTGAACAGGTAACTCCCAGTGTTGTAGCTGGTGCTGTTACATTTGCAGACAGTAGCTGGTGGACAGAAAAAGAAATTTCTCTGACTGACTTGCTAGCAGGTGCAGATGCAGCTTCAGTAGCATCTATTACATTTGAATCTACGACAAGCTTTACAATCGGATATAATAATTCAACAGGTGATTCGGAAGGAGAAAATCCAAACTGGTCACAGGTAGAAGGAGCAAATAGCTATACCCTTTCTAACATTAATTTGGATGAAAGCGGATACTATTTAAAATTTATCCTTTCAAAAGGTGATGGAGTAGAATATACCATTAACTGGACAGTGAATGAAAATTAAGTAATTAACAGGAAAGGCGGAACTTAGTTTCCGTCTTTCTTTTTTTGCACTCCTATGTTAGTATTAATAGTGCGGGTGTAAACTTGTGAAAGTGTTATAAGGAGGAAGTGCAACACCGAATATAAATGGTTGCTGCATGTTTAAGAGAATCTATGAATAATAATAACAATATAAAATTACCACCAATTACCAATAAACCATTAAAGGATGCCATGCTCAAATTAAAGCAGGGCGGCGAGCAGGAGTTTATACAGGAATTGTTAAAGGCGCGCCTTTTATGTCCGGCTATGATTGAAGGGATGAATACTCCACCGGTTCCGGATGCTGACGGAAAGGTAAAATTAGAAGGAAAACTTAAGTTATTTGTTCTCAATGCTAAGGATGGAAAGAGCTACCTTATGGCTTTTACGGATATGGAAGAATTAAAAAAATGGCGTGTGCAGGAAAAAGAGCAGGTTGTTATTTGGGGACTTCCGCAATATACAGGCGTGTTAACCAAAGAAGATTGCCCGCATGAAGGTTTTGTAATCAATCCTTTTGGAGAGAATGTCATTGTTCATCGTGAGTATTTAAAAAAGATGAAAAACAATATCATGCAGCTTAGTAAGCCTTTTGTATTTGGGGCACCTAAGGAAGAAGAATTGATGGAAGATGACGGAACATTTCCGGCAGGCATGATACAGGCACTTCGTGATTATATGGAACAATCGGGGGATGTAATAAAAGCTTATCTTTTAGATATGGTGAAAGAGGATGAACAGGATTATCTTATGGTTGTGCAGACGACTGAGAATCCTAAGTATTTATTCCCTTGCATTAATAATGCGGCAGAACCATATCTTGGAGATAAGAAGTTAAATATTGTTCCTTATGGAACAGAGCTTGCCAATGCGGTAATACAAGGGAAAAAACCCATTTTCATAAAGAAAAGATAGTAAAAGGTAGGAGTGCGGGGTCTGAGAAGGTGAAAAACGATGTAAAGACCCTGCGACGTAGCAAATTATATTAAAAAAAGATGAAAAATGATGAAAAATCAGACTCTGTAGGGTCTGGTGTGAGATATGATAAAATAAGACCCCGGAAATTGAAAAATCCGGGGTCTTAGAATTTAAAACATAAGTTGAGTACCCTCGTGGGAGCTGAATGCTTGCGAACACTCACCTAGGCACGAAAGTCCGACACTGTTTGAACCAAGTCGGCACGAAAAACCAAGTCGGTGTGACGCAATAAATTTTTATTTTTGCCATCTGCCGCTTGCACCGCAAGGGAGAACCAATCCATTGCCCGAAACAGGAAGTCCTATTTCGTCTGCGGTTACAAAGCCGCCAAACTTTTTCACAATAACAGTGTTTATCATGTAAGATAAAACCGCAGGTTGCAATCCTGTTGTGTAAGAGTTAATTAAAAAGAAAAGCGGATTGTCACTTAATATTTGGGATGTCAATTCGATAAAAGGGAAAATAGATTCTTCAATTTTCCATATTTCACCTTTGGGTCCTCTTCCGTAAGAAGGCGGGTCCATAATAATGGCGTCGTATTTGTTTCCACGGCGGATTTCACGTTCTACAAATTTACCGCAGTCGTCCACAAGCCAACGGATAGGAGCGTCCTGTAATCCGCTTGAAGCGGCATTTTCTTTTGCCCAGGTTACCATGCCTTTAGAAGCGTCCACATGGGTGACGCTGGCACCGGCCTTGGCAGCAGCAAGTGTTGCACCACCTGTATAGGCAAAGAGGTTTAATACTTTAATGGGTCTGCCGGCGTTTTTGATTAATTCTGAAAACCAGTCCCAATTAGTGGCCTGTTCCGGAAATAAACCGGTATGCTTAAAGCTAAAGGGCTTAAGATTAAAGGTTAATTCCTTGTATTGAATGCTCCATTCTCCCGGGAGGTTAAAAAATTCCCATTCCCCACCGCCTTTGGTGCTTCTATGGTAATGTCCGTTTTTCTTTTTCCACTCTATAGCATCATGAGGAGTGTTCCATATAACCTGCGGGTCGGGACGGACCAAAATATATTTGCCCCAACGTTCTAATTTTTCTCCGTTTGAGGTATCAATAACCTCATAGTCTTTCCATTGATCTGCTATCCACATAGCAATCCTCCTATTGTTTTTTTACCCAGTCCATAATAAAAGTAGCAAACTCCAATACGATTTCAGAAGCTGATTCGTAAGCGGGGAGTGCAATGCCGATAGTTCTTTTGGCTGGTGGATTCAGCTCCATAACCTTAACACGATTGTTGGTTTTATGCAACAGTAATTCGGGCACGATACAGATTCCCAGATTTTTTTCTACCATTGCTATCATAGCGTAGTCATCCTTGGTACGGAATTTGATATTTGGCTTTATGCCGGAAGCGTTTAACACGGTTCTGGTGTCTAAATCAGTATCTTCCATAAGACTGATTACAGGTTCTGATTCAAAATAGTGAACCGGAAGACTGGCAAGCGATGCAAGCTCGTGTTCAATGGGAAGCACTGCCAATAATCTGTCTTCATACAAAGGGATACACTTGCAGGAAAGCGGATTTGGAATTGTTACAAAGCCGATATCTACCTTGTTGCTTTTTATCTGGGCAAGAATCTCGTCATAGCCCCCGTCTACCAATTCAAAATGGGTATCGGGATGCATTTTCTGGAATTCGTGAATCATGTCCGGTAGCCAGTTAACGGCAACACTTGTGAAAGTGGCAATCCGGATGGTATTTTCTCCGGAATGGTTAATCCGGGTTACAATCCGTTGCAAGCGTTCGTTAGCAGCGACAATATCCTGAATGATGGGTAGAATTTCATTCCCTTCCGGAGTGAGGGTAATTCCTGCGCGGCTTCGGGTCATGAGACAAAATCCTAAGTCCTGTTCCAAGGAATGAAGAATATGGGTTATGCCTGATTGCGTGTGTCCCAAAGCTTCGGCAGCCTTGCTTAAGGAACCTGACTCTACTACCTTTAAAAAAGTGACATATTTTTTTATGCTCATCTCTTCCCATCCTTTCTGCTAATATTAGTAATACTAATACAAATAGTAACATTATTCTTTCTATTTGAAAAGAAAAACAATAAAAAACGAAATATAGAAGAAAAGGCCTTGCCAGAACAGTTCTTGTCGTGTAAAATGCAAGCTATGAGAAAAAATAATATATGTATGAGAAAAACTAATACATATGGAAAGTGGTGTAATTATGTTTAATTTAGAATTAGTAGCATTTGCGGTGTACTTGCTTTTAGTACTTGCGGTAGGTGTATACTTTTTTGTAAAAGGAAACAAGTCCGAAGGAGGAGACAAGGATTATTTCCTCGGCGGAAGAAAAATGGGAGGATGGGTTGCTGCCCTTTCTGCCGGAGCATCTGATATGAGTGCATGGGTATTGATGGGACTTCCGGGTTCTATCTATCTTGCAGGTATGGGACAGGTGTGGATTTCGGTGGGCCTTTTAATTGGTACAATCTGTGCGTGGATTTTTGTAGCTCCGAGACTTAGAAGGCTTTCTATCAGAGCAAATGACTCTATTACAATTCCACAGTTTTTGACTAACAGATTTCAGTCTAAGAGTCCTGCTCTTCAGGTAATCTGTGCAGTAATTTTCGTTGTTGTTTACTGTGTATATGCGGCTTCAAGTATCTATGCATGCGGTTCGCTGTTTAATACTGTGTTTGATATGGAACCGATGATTGCTATGATTGGTGCAACCATAATCATTATTCTCTATACTTTCCTTGGCGGCTTCAATGCTGTATGTTGGACGGATTTCTTCCAGGGAATGTTAATGCTTGCTGCATTAATGGCAGCTCCGATTGTTGCATTGTTTGTTATGAATGGAGCAGACTTTGTTCCGGCAGGAGAAGTTGTTACAAGTGCAAATTATTATAATCCATTATCAAGCGGTAAGTTTGATTGGGCTAGTATTTCGGATATTTTAAGCGGACTTGGTTGGGGACTTGGATACTTTGGTATGCCTCATATTCTTGTTCGTTATATGTCGGTTAAGTCTGAAAAAGAAATGAAGAAATCAAGAGTAATCGGTATCGGTTGGATTGTGATTATTTTATTTATGGCTTCAGTTGTGGGACTTGTAGGTCATCAGTATCTTGGAGATTCTTTGGTTGCTGATGGTAACCAGAGCCTTGTGTTTGTGTTTATGGTAAGAAGTGTATTCCCTGCATTGATTTCAGGTATTCTTCTTTCTGCAATTCTTGCAGCATCTATGAGTACTGCTGATTCACAGCTTCTTGCTTCTTCGTCAGCATTTGCTTCAGATGTATATAAGCCGGTTTTCAGAAAGAATGCATCTAATAAGGAAATGCTTTGGGCAGGTAGAGCAATTGTGGTGGTGATTGCTGTGGTAGCATTGTTAATTGCAGTTAATCCTAATTGTGCCGGCATTATGGCACTTGTAGAATGTGCTTGGGCAGCATTTGGTGCAGCATTTGGACCGGCAATTATTCTTGCATTGTTCTGGAAGAGATTTACATACAAGGGTGCTATTGCGGGTATTATAGTAGGTTTCGCAGTAGATGCTCTTTGGTATGCATTCCTTTCAACTTCTACAGGATTATACGAGATTATTCCCGGATTTATTGCAAGTATGATAGCAGCAGTTGTGGTATCCCTTATTGATAAGGCACCGTCAGAAGAAGTAGTTGCTTTATTTGAAGAAGGAATTAAGCCAACAGAAGATGTGGAAGCATAAGATGAGTTTCTTCTATATATAATAGGAAATGTTAGGGAGGTTTTTAAAAGCCTCCCTTTACTAAATGTATTATTTGTAAAGGTAGTATTAAAAATGGACAAAAGAAAAATTCTTTCCATCAGTTGTATACTGGCAGCAGGTATTTTATGGGGATGCATGGGTATTCTTGTAAGAACCATGAAGACGTGTGGGATAGAGGCTATGGAAGTAGTGGCATTCCGCGCTATCATTACGGCATTATGTATGTTGATTGGTATGCTTATTTTTAATAGGAAAGGTTTAAAGGTTCGTTTTAAGGACTTATGGTGTTTTGTGGGAACCGGTATAGTAAGTGTTGTCTTTTTCAATCTTTGCTATTTTACCTGTATTAACAGAACCTCATTATCTACGGCGGCAATTCTACTATATACGGCACCTGCATTTGTTATCGTTATGTCTTTCTTCTTATTTAAAGAAAAGATTGGTTGGAAAAAAAGTATTGCACTTGTTATGGCCTTTGCTGGCTGCGTGTTAGTATCCGGGGGCTTTGGAAAAGGCAGTCTTGGTTTTGAAGGTCTGTTATGGGGATTAGGAGCCGGAATCGGTTATGCCTTATACAGTATCTTTGGAAGATATGCAATTGAAAGAGGATATTCTTCTTTTACCATAACCACGTATACGTTTATTTTCGCCGCAGTTGGTTCTGTGCCTTTTGTAAAGATTATGCCTGTGGCCAAAGTGCTTATGGATAATCCGGATAAGTTTGGAGTAGCAGTTGTGCTTGTAATTATGACAACGGTATTTGCGTATCTTCTATATACAAAGGGACTTTCCGGAACCGAAACGGGAAGGGCAGCAATTATTGCATCCATTGAACCTGTGATGGCAACAGTGGTAGGAACGCTTCTATATAAAGAAGAATTGACATGGGCTGCATTCGTTGGTATGCTGTTGGTGCTTGGTTCTACAGTGGTGTGCAATGTTGGAAATGATGTATCTAAATAAATACAAAAAAACTTTTAAAATTTATAAAAAAAGTACTTGCATTCTGAAAAAATGTCATGTATACTAACAAATGCTGTGGCATGATAGCTATGAAGCGTGAGGTTGCTACCTGAAAGATGGTAGGTTTTCCGTGGAGCGAATGTCAAAAAGCCAATATGGCTTTAGGAAACTGGCGACAAGTCACTGTACAGAACAACAATGTCTACATGAGGTAGAAACAGTCGTGTGAAACGAGTCTTGAATGAATATGGAAGTGTGAACTTCCGTTTTTGTATGAAAAGGCATGACACACACGGGAAAGTGTACAGTCACCGCTTGTCGTACTTAGAATTAGAAAGTGCGAAAAGGAGGCGACTTTTTTTATGGCAAGTCAAGTAATGAGAATTACACTCAAGGCTTATGATCATCAGTTAGTAGATGCATCAGCCAAAAAAATCATCGAAACAGTTAAGAAGAACGGATCACAGGTAAGTGGACCGGTACCTCTTCCAACAAAGAAGGAAGTTGTAACAATCTTAAGAGCGGTTCACAAATATAAAGATTCTCGTGAACAGTTCGAACAGAGAACTCACAAGAGACTGATCGATATCATTACACCAACACCAAAGACAGTCGATGCATTGCAGAGACTTGAAATGCCGGCTGGTGTATACATTGACATCAAAATGAAAAACAAATAAGACCCCTACTTATATGTATAGGATATTTAAGTCCCATACCAATGTAGAGAAAAATGGAGGCAAAAAGAAATGAAGAAAGCTATTTTAGCAACAAAAGTTGGAATGACTCAGATCTTTAATGAAGACGGAAGTTTAATTCCTGTAACAGTTCTTCAGGCTGGTCCTTGTGTTGTAACACAGGTTAAGACAGTTGAGAACGATGGTTACGAAGCAGTACAGGTTGGATTTGTTGATAAGAAAGACAAAATCATCAACAAAGACAAAGGTGGTAAAAAAGAAATCGTACACAGACATGGTACAAACAAAGCAGAAAAAGGACACTTCGAAAAAGCAGGCGTTTCTTCTAAGAGATTCGTTAGAGAATTCAAGTTTGAAAACGCAAGCGAATATGCTCTTGCTCAGGAAATTAAAGCTGACATCTTCGAAGTTGGCGATAAAGTAGATGCATCTGCTATTACAAAAGGTAAAGGATTCCAGGGTGCTATCAAGAGACATGGTCAGCACAGAGGACCTATGAAACATGGTTCTAAATTCCACCGTCATCAGGGTTCTAACGGTGCTTGTTCAAGCCCAAGCCGTGTATTCAAAGGAAAAGGAATGCCTGGTCACATGGGAAGCAAGAAGGTTACAATCAAGAACCTTGAAGTTGTAAGAGTTGACGCAGAAAAGAATTTACTGTTAATCAAAGGTGCCGTACCGGGACCAAAGAAAGCTTTAGTAACTATTAAAGAAACAACTAAGGCTGAAGCATAAAATAGGGACCTAGGCCGGCAGGACAGACGGCCCACGGGACGAAAGGAGGACCATTCAGATGGCAAACGTATCTGTTTATAATATGGAAGGCAAAGAAGTTGGAAAAATTGACTTAAGCGATGCTGTATTCGGTGTTGAAGTTAATGAACACTTATTACACATGGCAGTTGTTCAACAGCTTGCTAACAATCGTCAGGGAACACAGAAAGCAAAAACTCGCTCAGAAGTTTCCGGTGGCGGAAGAAAACCTTGGAGACAGAAAGGAACCGGTCACGCAAGACAGGGTTCAACAAGAGCTCCACAGTGGACAGGAGGCGGTGTTGTATTCGCTCCGGTACCAAGAGATTATTCTTTCAAATTAAATAAGAAAGAAAAAAGAGCTGCTCTTAAGTCTGCTTTAACAGACAGAGTTTTAGCAAATAAATTATTAGTTCTTGATGAATTAAAACTTGATGAAATCAAGACAAAGAAATTCCAGGCTGTATTAGACAACCTGAAAGTAACAAGCAAAGCTTTGGTTGTATTAAATGAAAATGACCAGAACGTTGTTTTATCAGCTAGAAACATTCCTACAGTTCAGACAACATTAACAAACACTCTGAATGTATACGATGTTATGAAGGCTCAGACAGTTATCGTAACAAAAGATGCTGTTAAGACTATCGAGGAGGTATACGCATAATGGCAGATTTAAAATATTATGATGTAATCCTCAAACCAGTTATCACTGAAAAGAGCATGGCTGGCATGGGAGAAAAGAAATATGCTTTCTTGGTACATCCGGAAGCAAACAAGTCACAGATTAAAGAAGCTGTTGAAAAAATGTTCCCGGGAACAAAAGTTACCGGTGTTAACACAATGAACAAAGATGGTAAGAATAAGAGACGTGGTATGGTTGTTGGTAAGACAGCTAAAACCAAAAAAGCTATCGTTCAGTTATCAGCAGACAGCAAGGAAATCGAAATCTTCGCTGGACTTTAATTAGATTAACTTAGGCACAGAAAAGTGCGATAATAAACTTTAGGCATATGCCTACTTGAAAGGAGATACGAAAATGGGAATTAAGACATATAACCCATATACACCTTCCAGAAGAAATATGACCGGTTCTGATTTTTCAGAAATTACAAAATCAACACCTGAGAAATCACTTTGCACATCATTAAGCAAAAACGCTGGTCGTAACAATCAGGGAAAAATTACAGTTAGACACCGTGGTGGCGGTTCTAGAAGAAAATACAGAATCATCGATTTTAAGAGAAATAGTAAAGATGGTATTCCGGCAAAGGTTATTGGTATCGAATACGATCCAAACAGAACAGCTAACATCGCATTAATCTGCTACGCAGACGGCGAAAAAGCTTATATCCTTGCTCCGGAAGGATTAACAGACGGAATGACCGTTATGAACGGACCGGAAGCTGAAGTAAGAGTTGGTAACTGCTTACCATTATCTGAAATCCCGGTAGGTTCACAGGTTCACAACGTTGAATTATATCCTGGCAAAGGCGGACAATTGGTTCGTTCAGCAGGTAACAGTGCACAGCTTATGGCTAAAGAAGGCAAATATGCTACTCTTAGATTGCCATCAGGCGAAATGAGAATGGTGCCAATCGTATGTAGAGCATCAATCGGTATCGTAGGTAACGGCGATCATAGCCTTATTAACATCGGTAAAGCAGGACGTAAACGTAACATGGGTATCAGACCTACAGTTCGTGGTTCTGTTATGAACCCTAATGACCATCCACACGGTGGTGGTGAAGGAAAAACCGGTATCGGTCGTTCCGGCCCATGTACACCTTGGGGTAAACCAGCTCTTGGTCTTAAGACACGTAAGAAGAAAAAAGCTTCTAACAAGTTAATCGTAAGAAGAAGAGACGGTAGAGCAATCAAATAATTAGGAGGATAAGATAGATGGCTAGATCACTTAAAAAAGGACCATTTGCAGATGCACACTTACTTAAAAAAGTGGACGCATTAAATGCATCAGACAGCAAACAGGTTATTAAAACCTGGTCACGTCGTTCAACAATTTTCCCATCATTTGTGGGACACACAATTGCTGTTCATGACGGAAGAAAACATGTTCCTGTATATGTGACAGAAGATATGGTAGGACACAAACTCGGTGAGTTCGTTGCTACAAGAACATACAGAGGACACGGAAAAGACGAGAAGAAATCAAAATCAAGATAAACCGATACCGGTTAGTTGAAAGGAGGATACATCCATGGCAAAAGGACATAGATCCCAGATTAAAAGAGAAAGAAATGCGAACTGTGATAAGAGACCTTCTGCAAAGTTATCTTATGCAAGAGTTTCAGTTCAGAAAGCATGCTTCGTTTTAGATGCCATCAGAGGCAAGGATGTTAAGACAGCTGCAGCTATCTTAGAGTACAACCCAAGATATGCTTCAAGCATTATTAAGAAATTATTAGCATCAGCTATCGCTAATGCTGAAAACAATAACGGTATGAATGCCGACAATCTTTACATTGCTGAGTGTTATGCAAATAAAGGACCAACAATGAAGAGAGTTAAACCTAGAGCACAGGGTAGAGCTTACAGAATCGAGAAGAGAATGAGCCACATTACAATCGTGCTTGATGAAAGATAGGAGGAGAAAAGTTAATGGGACAGAAAGTTAATCCTCATGGAATAAGAGTCGGAATTATTAAAGACTGGGATTCCAAATGGTATGCTGATGCAGAATTCTCTGATTACTTAGTAGAAGACTACAACATCAGAAAATTCTTAAAGAAAAAATTATTCAGTGCCGGCGTTGCTAAAATCGAAATCGAAAGAGCAGCTGACAAGGTTAAAGTTACAGTTTTCACTGCAAAACCAGGTGTTGTAATTGGTAAAGGCGGTCAGGAAATCGAAATCACAAAGCAGGAACTTGCTAAAATGACAGGCAAGAACGTACTTGTTGATATCAAAGAAATCAAGAGACCTGACAAAGATGCTCAGTTAGTAGCAGAAAACATTGCACAGCAGTTAGAGAACCGTGTATCTTTCAGAAGAGCTATGAAATCTTGCATGTCAAGAACAATGAAAGCAGGAGCACTTGGTATCAAGGCTGCAGTTTCAGGACGTCTTGGTGGAGCAGATATGGCTCGTACAGAATTCTATAGCGAAGGTACTATTCCGCTTCAGACATTAAGAGCAGATATCGACTATGGATTCGCTGAAGCAGATACAACCTATGGAAAAATGGGTATCAAGGTTTGGATCTACAAAGGTGAAGTTCTTCCTACAAAGGGTAACGGCGAAGGAAAGGCAGCTTCACAAGAAGGGAGCGATAAATAATGTTAATGCCAAAAAGAGTAAAACGTCGTAAACAGTTCCGTGGTACTATGAGAGGAAAAGCTTTACGCGGTAATACAATATCAAATGGTGAATACGGTATCGTGGCTATGGAGCCATGCTGGATTAAATCTAACCAGATTGAAGCAGCCCGTATCGCAATGACACGTCACATTAAGCGTGGTGGTAAAGTTTGGATTAAAATTTTCCCAGATAAGCCAGTAACAGCAAAACCAGCAGAAACACGTATGGGTTCCGGAAAAGGAACATTAGAATACTGGGTAGCAGTAGTTAAGCCTGGTCGTGTTATGTTTGAAATCTCAGGAGTAGCTGAAGAAACAGCAAGAGAAGCTTTAAGACTTGCAACACACAAGCTTCCTTGTAAATGTAAAATCGTTTCTAAAGCAGACTTGGAAGGCGGTGTAGCAAATGAAAACTAATAAGTATGTAGAAGATTTAAAAGCAAAATCAGCTGCAGAATTAGCAGAAGAATTAGTAGCTGCTAAGAAAGAACTTTTCAATTTGAGATTCCAGAATGCTACAAATCAGTTGGATAATACAGCCAGAATCAAAGATGTAAGAAGAAATATTGCTAGAATTCAGACAGTGATTTCTGAAAAAGCAAAAGCACAGGCATAATTGATTTGGGAAAGGAGAATCAAAAGTGGAAAGAAATTTAAGAAAAACACGTACTGGCAAAGTTGTCAGCAACAAAATGCAAAAAACAATCGTTGTTGCAGTTGAAGATCATGTTAAGCATCCTCTTTACAACAAAATCGTTAAGAGAACATACAAATTAAAAGCACATGATGAAAACAATGAATGTAACATTGGTGATACAGTAAAAGTTATGGAGACAAGAGCTTTATCAAAAGATAAGAGATGGAGACTTGTTGAAATCGTAGAAAGAGCAAAATAATTGTAATTGGCTTCGGATTTTATCCGGTCAATTTGGAAGGAGAAATAGCATGGTTCAGCAAGAAACAAGACTTAAAGTAGCTGACAACACAGGTGCGAAAGAAATTCTGTGCATCAGAGTTTTAGGCGGCTCTACAAGAAGATATGCAAATATCGGCGATATTATTGTTGCTTCTGTTAAAGATGCAACACCAGGCGGCGTTGTTAAAAAAGGTGACGTTGTAAAGGCCGTTGTTGTTCGTTCAGTAAAAGGCGCTCGTCGTAAAGACGGATCTTATATTAAATTTGACGAAAATGCTGCTGTTATCATTAAAGATGACAAGACTCCAAGAGGAACTCGTATTTTTGGACCAGTAGCAAGAGAGCTTCGTGACAAACAGTTTATGAAAATTGTTTCATTAGCTCCAGAAGTATTATAGGAGGTGCCGTATGTCAATGATGAAGATTAAAAAAGGTGATACAGTTAAAGTTATTACCGGTAAAGACAAAGACAAAGAAGGCAAAGTAATCTCCGTTGATCACAAAAACGGAAAAGTTGTTGTAGAAGGCGTTAACATGGTAACAAAACATACAAAACCTTCAGCAGCAAACCAGAACGGTGGAATTATTCAGAAAGAAGCTGCAATTGATGCTTCAAATGTTATGTATGTTCATAAGGGCAAAGCTACTAGAATCGGCTTTAAGATGGACGGTGACAAAAAAGTTCGTATTGCGAAAGCAACCGGCGACGTAATTGATTAATTCTAAAGGAAGGAGGTCTAGACAGTGAGTAGACTTAAAGATATGTATAAGAACGAGATCGTAGACGCTATGATCAAAAAGTTTGGATATAAAAATATCATGGAAGTACCAAAGCTTGACAAAATTGTTATCAACATGGGTGTTGGTGAAGCAAAAGACAATGCAAAAGTTTTGGATACAGCTGTAGCAGAACTTGAGACTATTACAGGTCAGAAAGTTGTTACAACAAAAGCTAAGAAAGCTATTGCTAACTTCAAGATCAGAGAGGGAATGGCTATTGGATGTAAAGTTACACTTCGTGGTGACAAGATGTATGAATTCCTTGATCGTTTAGTAAACTTAGCATTACCTCGTGTACGTGACTTCAGAGGTGTTAATCCTAACGGATTTGACGGAAGAGGTAACTATGCACTTGGTATCAAAGAACAGATTATCTTCCCTGAAATCGAATATGATAAGATTGATAAGGTGAGAGGTATGGACGTTAACTTTGTTACAACAGCTAAGACAGATGAAGAGGCACGTGAACTTTTAAGATTGTTCAACATGCCATTCGCAAAATAATAGGAGGTAAATTCATGGCTAAGACATCTATGAAGATTAAACAGCAGCGTCCACAGAAATTCTCTACAAGAGAATATAGTCGTTGCAAGATCTGTGGTCGTCCACATGCTTATTTAAGAAAATACGGAATCTGCAGAATTTGCTTCCGTGAATTAGCATACAAGGGACAAATCCCAGGCGTTAAGAAAGCAAGCTGGTAAGAAGGAGGCAAATAAAAATGACAATGAGCGATCCTATTGCAGATATGCTTACAAGAATTCGTAATGCAAACTCTGCTAAGCATGATACAGTTGATATTCCTGCATCAAAGATGAAAGTTGCTATTGCAGACATCTTATTAGATGAAGGATACATCAAGAAATATGATATCATTGAAGATGGTATCTTCAAGACAATCCGCGTTACATTAAAATACGGCGCAGATAAGAATGAAAAGATCATTACAGGTATTAAGAGAATTTCTAAACCGGGTCTTCGTGTTTACGCAAGTAAAGACGAACTTCCAAGAGTACTTGGTGGACTTGGTGTAGCTATCATCTCTACAAACCAGGGCGTTATCACTGACAGAAAAGCTAGAGAATTAGCTGTTGGTGGCGAAGTATTAGCCTTCGTTTGGTAATTAGAAACAATTAACAATTATCTATAATTTATAGGAGGTACGGGCATGTCACGTATAGGAAGAATGCCAATCGCGATTCCTGCAGGCGTTACTGTAGAAGTTGCAGAAAATAATAAAGTGACTGTAAAAGGTCCTAAGGGAACTCTTGAAAGAGTTTTACCGGCTGAGATGGAAATCAAGGTAGAGGGCGCTGAGGTTACTGTAACAAGACCTAATGATTTAAAGAAAATGAAATCTTTACATGGTCTTACCAGAACACTCATTAACAACATGGTTGTTGGTGTATCTGCTGGATATGAGAAAAAACTTGAAGTAAACGGTGTTGGTTACAGAGCAGCTAAAGCTGGTAAAGTATTAACATTATCATTAGGATACTCTCATCCGGTAGAAATGACTGATCCGGAAGGAATCGAAACAGTTCTTGAAGGACAGAACATCATTATCGTAAAAGGTATTGATAAAGAAAAAGTTGGCCAATTCGCAGCTGAAATCAGAGATAAGAGAAGACCTGAACCATACAAAGGTAAAGGTATTAAATATGCTGATGAAGTTATCAGACGTAAAGTTGGTAAGACTGGTAAGAAATAAGAGATAAGGAGAGTATAAAAAATGGTTAGTAAAGAATCAAGACAAGAAGTTCGTGTTAAGAAACACATGAAAATACGTAACCGTTTCAGTGGAACTGCTGAAAGACCACGTTTAGCTGTGTTCAGAAGTAATAATCATATGTATGCTCAAATTATTGACGATACAGTTGGAAAGACTTTAGTTGCAGCATCTACTCTTGAAAAAGATGTAAAGGCTGAACTTAAGAAAACAAATGACGTTGAAGCAGCAGCATATTTAGGAACAGTTATTGCAAAAAGAGCGATTGAAAAAGGTATCAACACAGTAGTCTTTGATAGAGGCGGCTTTATATACCAGGGTAAAATTGCAGCTTTAGCAGAAGCAGCCAGAGAAGCTGGCTTAGACTTTTAGGAAAGGGAGACATATCACATGAAACGTACAATCATTGATGCTAGTTCATTAGAATTAACAGAAAAAGTAGTTTCCATCAAACGTGTAACAAAGGTTGTAAAAGGTGGTCGTAACTTCCGTTTTACTGCTTTGGTTGTAGTTGGTGACGGTAACGGACATGTTGGTGCAGGACTTGGAAAAGCTACTGAAATTCCTGAAGCTATCCGTAAAGGAAAAGAAGATGCTATGAAGAATCTTGTATCCGTTGCATTAGATGAAAACAATTCAATTTCACATGATTTCTTAGGACAGTATGGATCTGCATCTGTACTCTTAAAGAGATCTCCTGAAGGTACCGGTATTATCGCTGGTGGTCCTGCTCGTAGCGTATGTGAACTTGCAGGTATCAAGAATATCCGTACAAAATCTTTAGGATCAAACAATAAACAGAACGTAGTTCTTGCTACTATCGCTGGTCTTAAACAGTTAAAGAGACCTGAAGACGTTGCTAAGAACCGCGGAAAATCAGTTGATAATATTTACGCATAAGGAGGGACTGAAGATGGCAGACAAAATGTTAAAAATCACATTAGTAAAATCTACTATTGGCGCAGTTCCTAAACACAAATTAACTGTGGAAGCAATGGGATTAAAGAAATTGCACAAGACAGTAGTTTTACCTGATAATGCAGCTACCAGAGGAATGATTCAGCAGGTAGGTTATTTATTAAAGGTTGAAGAAGCATAGTAAAAGGAGGTGTCAGAATGGAATTATCAAATTTACAGCCAGCAGCTGGTGCTAAACAAAGTGATAATTTTAGAAGAGGTCGTGGACACGGTTCAGGAAATGGTAAGACAGCCGGTAAAGGACACAAAGGTCAGAAAGCTCGTTCAGGAGCTCCTAGAGCAGGCTTTGAAGGTGGTCAGATGCCATTATACAGACGTTTACCTAAGAGAGGTTTCACAAACAGAAACACTCTTGAAATCGTCGCTATTAATTTAAGTGCATTAGAAAAATTTGAAAACGGAGCTACAGTATCTATCGATACATTAATCGAAACAGGAATCGTTAGAAATCCAAAAGATGGAGTTAAGATTCTTGGTAACGGTGAATTAACCAAAAAACTTACGGTTCAGGCAAATGCATTCAGTGCATCTGCTAAAGAAAAAATCGAAGCACTTGGTGGAACTGCAGAGGTGATCTAATGCTTAAAACACTCAAAAACGCATTTAAGATTAAAGAAATTAGAGTAAAACTTTTATTTACTTTGGCAATGATGGTTGTGATCCGTATCGGATCGCAGCTGCCGGTGCCGGGAATTGATGCAAATGTTATCAGAGATGCATTAGACCAACTCCTCGGTGATAGCTTTAGTTTTCTGGATGCATTTACAGGTGGATCATTTTTAAGTATGTCTGTATTTGCGTTAAGCATTACACCATACATTACATCATCCATTATTATGCAGCTATTAACAATTGCCATTCCTAAATTGGAAGAAATGCAGAAAGATGGTGCAGATGGAAAGAAGAAAATTGCTTCCATTACACGTTATGTAACAGTTGGACTTGCAATTATCGAGTCTGCAGCAATGGCTTATAGCTTCGCAGTGAATGGTTATATTGAAAAAAGTGTATTAACTTACATTACAATTATCACATGTATGACAGCAGGTTCTACAATCCTTATGTGGATTGGTGAAAGAATTACTGAAAAGGGTGTGGGTAATGGTATTTCAGTTGTACTTGTTATCAACATCTTAAGCAGAGTTCCTGCAGACATGACAACACTGTTCAACCAGTTCGTAATCGGCAAACCGATTGCAAAAGCTGTACTTGCAACAGTAATCATCCTTGCAATTATCCTTGCAATGGTTGTTTTAGTAGTACTTTTAAATGGCGGTGTTCGTAAGATTCCGGTACAGTACGCTAAAAAAGTTCAGGGAAGAAAAATGGTTGGCGGACAGACATCAAATATCCCTATGAAGGTTAATACTTCAGGTGTTATTCCGATTATCTTCGCTTCATCCATTATGCAGTTCCCAATCGTTCTCAATTCATTCTTTGGATGGTGGGACGAAGGAATGGGTGCAAAAGTTATGATGGCATTGAATTCAAATTACTGGTTCAATACAAAACAGCCAATCTATACACTTGGTGCACTTGTATATATTGTGTTAGTAGTATTCTTTGCTTACTTCTACACATCAATTTCATTTAATCCGTTAGAGATTGCAAACAACATGAAGAAACAGGGTGGATTTATTCCAGGTATTCGTCCTGGTAAACCAACAAGTGACTATTTAGCACGTGTATTACACTCTATCGTATTCATCGGTGCAGTTGGATTAATTATCGTAGCCGTTGTTCCATTTGTATTTAATGGTATCTTCGGCGCTAACGTATCCTTTGGCGGAACCAGTCTTATCATCATTGTTAGTGTTATATTAGAAACAATGAAACAGATTGAGTCCCAGATGTTGGTACGTAATTACAAAGGTTTCTTAAATGATTAACACTATGGCTTGGGGCAGAATTATTCTGTCCCAAGCATAACGTTATGTTAGGACAAAATTTAAAAGGAAGTAAATTACAATGAAAATTATTATGTTAGGTGCTCCGGGAGCAGGAAAAGGTACACAGGCAAAAATGATCGCTGATAAATACAGCGTTCCACATATTTCAACAGGTGATATTTTCAGAGCAAATATCAAAAATGGTACAGAACTTGGAATGGAAGCTAAGAAATATATGGACCAAGGACAGTTAGTTCCTGATGAATTAACAGTTAAAATTTTACTTGACCGTGTTGCAAATGATGATTGCAAGAACGGTTATGTACTTGACGGTTTCCCAAGAACAATCCCACAGGCAGAAGTTCTCGATGAAGCATTGGCAAAACTTGGTGATAGCATTGATTATGCTATTGACGTAGATGTACCGGATGAAAACATCGTAAACAGAATGTCAGGAAGACGTGCTTGTGTAGCATGTGGAGCAACATATCATATTGTACATATCCCACCAAAAACAGAGGGAATATGTGATAGATGCGGTAAGGAATTAATCTTAAGAGATGATGACAAACCGGAAACAGTATTAAACCGTTTGAAAATTTATCATGACCAGACACAGCCGTTAATTGATTTCTATACAGCAAAAGGTATTTTAAAGACAGTTGACGGAACACAAGACATGAAAGATGTTTTTGCAGCGATTACAGCAATTTTAGATTAATCCTGCAGGAAAGTAAAAGTTGAGGAAAAACTATGGCTGTTTCAATTAAATCAGCACGCGAAATAGAACTGATGAGAGATGCGGGTAAAATCCTTGCAGAGGTTCATGAAGAACTGGCAAAGGCCATTGTGCCCGGAATGACCACCAAAGATATTGATATGATTGGTGAGCAGTTGATTCGAAAGAGAGGCTGCATTCCGTCATTCTTAAACTATAATGGATTCCCTGCATCAATCTGTGTTTCAGTAAATGATGAGGTCGTACATGGAATTCCGAATAAAAAACGTATTGTAAGAGAAGGCGATATTATAAGCCTTGATGCAGGCGTTATCTATAAAGGCTATCATTCGGATGCGGCAAGAACGGTTGCTGTTGGTGAGATTTCAAAAGAAGCTCAGAAGCTTATGGATGTTACCAAGCAAAGCTTCTTTGAAGGTATTAAAATGGCAAAAGCAGGTAATCATTTACATGATATCTCCAATGCCATTGACGCATATGTTTCATCATTCGGCTATGGTATTGTACGCGAACTTGTAGGACACGGAATCGGAAGTAATCTTCATGAGGATCCCCAGATTCCTAACTTCGCCCAGAAGAGAAGAGGTATTCTTCTTCAACCGGGTATGACACTTGCAATTGAACCTATGATTAATGAAGGAAGAGCCGATGTTGTTTGGCTTGATGATGACTGGACAGTAGTTACCGAAGATGGTTCTCTCTCAGCTCATTATGAAAACACAATCCTGATTACAGACGGTGAACCTGAGATACTTTCCATTTTAAAGTAACTTATATTATAGAAGGAACAATATGATAGGAAAATTTGTAACATCAAAAGCAGGTCATGATAAAGGACAGATATATATAGTCTTAAGTCAGGATGAGCAATATGTTTATCTGACAGACGGAGTCATAAAAACTGTGCAGGCTCCAAAAAGAAAAAATAAAAAACATGTGCAGCCGATTAACAGGATGTACGATGTGAATGAAACTGTTACTAACGAAGGAATTAAGAGAGCAATCAAGCTATACAGGAGGTCTATATGTCAAAAGCTGATGTAATTGAAATTGAAGGAATTGTAAAAGAAAAGTTACCAAATACAATGTTCCAGGTTGAGTTAGAAAACGGTCACGTTGTTTTAGCTCACATTAGCGGAAAGTTAAGACAGAATTTTATCAGAATTTTACCGGGAGATAAAGTAACCCTTGAATTATCACCATATGATTTGTCAAAAGGACGTATTATCTGGCGTGATAAATAAGCGGGTGCTTAGGTAGTATTTTCAGCAGAAAAAAGTTTAAAATTCTGCTTGTAAATAGAAAAGTTATATGTTACAATGTAAGTCGGTCTTTTTGAAAGGAGGGTTTAACATGAAAGTTAGATCATCAGTAAAACCAATTTGCGAAAAGTGCAAAGTAATTAAGAGAAAAGGGCGTATCATGATTATCTGTGAGAACCCTAAACACAAACAGAGACAAGGTTAATTCATTGTCAGGCAAGTGATGATACTTGTCTTCTTATTATGTGCGGAAGGTACAATTTGATTCATTCAAATTGAGTATAAGATAGATTGAACGTAGGAGCTTTAGGATGTCTACGGGAGATTACTTATTGATACCGTGAATAATACTCTTTCGACCGGATTAAATTGACGTCTGGTGTCAAATGTACTTATTAGTATGTTAGAGAGAGAGGAAGTTTGTGAAGTTCGAAACTTCCGGGACAATAGACCAGTCCCAAGTATCGGATAGACCGGATTGATATCCGGTTGGGTATGATTCATACCCCAGTCAATTAGTAACTAAATATTAATTAATTGTGTTTTAGACACAAAGAAAATGGAGGAATTTTACATGGCTCGTATTTCAGGTGTAGACTTACCTAGAGACAAACGTGTAGAAATCGGTTTAACTTATATCTACGGAATCGGTAGAGTAAGCTCAAATCAGATTTTAGCAGAAGCAAAAGTTGATCCTAGCACTCGTGTTAGAGATTTAACAGACGACGAAGTAAAAAGAATCAGCGAAGTTATTGATGCTAGTTACCAGGTAGAAGGTGATCTTCGTAGAGAGATCGCTCTTAACATCAAGAGATTGCAGGAAATCGGATGTTACAGAGGTATCCGTCATAGAAAAGGACTTCCGGTTCGTGGTCAGAAGACTAAGACTAATGCTAGAACCAGAAAAGGTCCTAAGAGAACTGTAGCTAATAAGAAAAAATAAGTAACTAGTAATTAGAATTGAGAAGAGAAAGTAGGTTAGTTTAAAAATGGCTAAAACTGTTGCAAAGAAAACAACTAAAAAGCGCGTTAAGAAAAACGTTGAACACGGACAGGCACACATTCAGTCATCTTTCAATAACACAATCGTAACATTGACAGACGCTGAAGGAAATGCTTTAAGCTGGGCAAGTGCTGGTGGTCTTGGATTTAGAGGTTCAAAGAAATCTACTCCATATGCTGCACAGGTTGCAGCTGAAACTGCTACAAAAGCAGCTTTAGTACACGGCTTAAAAACAGTAGATGTAATGGTAAAAGGTCCTGGTTCAGGAAGAGAAGCAGCAATCAGAGCATTATCTGCTTGCGGTCTTGAAGTAACAAGTATCAGAGACGTAACACCGGTTCCTCACAACGGATGTCGCCCTCCAAAGCGTCGTCGTGTGTAGTGAATGGTATAAGTAACTTTATAAAACGTTGGATGGAGCATGATTCTATGCGATTATGTGTAAACAATATTTAGGAGGAAATTTAAAATGGCAGTTAACAGAACACCTGTCCTCAAAAGATGTAGATCACTTAACCTTGATCCTACCTTTTTAGGATATGACAAGAAGTCAAACAGAACAAGCGCAAGAGCAGGCAAGAAGATGAGCGAATATGGTCTCCAGTTAAGAGAGAAACAGAAAGCAAAATTCATCTATGGCGTTCTTGAGAAACCTTTCCGTAATTACTACGCTAAGGCTGATAGAATGAAAGGTATGACAGGTGAAAACCTGATGATCATGCTTGAAACACGTTTAGATAACGTAATCTTCAGAATGGCATTTGCAAGAACAAGAAGAGAAGCTAGACAGATCGTTCTCCACAAACATGTACTTGTTAATGGAAAACAGGTTAACGTTCCTTCATACTTAATCAAAGCCGGAGACGTTATCGAAATTAGAGAAAAATCTAAGAGCTTACAGAGATACAAAGACATTATCGAAGTTACAGGTAGCAGATTAGTTCCTGAATGGCTTGATGCAGATCAGGAAGCTTTAAAAGGAACTGTAAAACAGCTTCCTACAAGAGAAATGATCGATGTTCCTGTAGATGAAATGCTTATCGTCGAATTATATTCTAAATAATTAACTCTATGAATTGCTCAGTTAAGGAGGGTATTTACAATGTTTGATTTTGATAGACCCAATATAGAGGTTGTTACAATCTCTGAAGATAAAAAGTATGGTAAATTCGTAGTAGAACCATTGGAAAGAGGCTATGGTATTACATTAGGTAATTCCCTCAGAAGAATTATGCTTGCTTCCCTTCCGGGATCGGCTGTAAGCCAGGTTAAAATCGATGGTGTGTTACATGAGTTCAGTTCAATTCCGGGGGTTAAGGAAGACGTTACTGAAATTATCATGAATATTAAGAGTCTGGCAATTAAGAACAATAGTTCTTCAGATGAGGCAAAGACTGCCTACATCGAATTTGAAGGCGAAGGTGTTGTAAGAGCATCTAATATTCAGGTTGATCAGGATATTGAAATCTTAAATCCGGATCAGGTAATTGCTACATTGAGTGGTGGTAAGGAAAGTAGATTATATATGGAACTTACAATCACAAATGGCAGAGGATATATTAGCGCAGACAAGAACAAAACAGACGATCTTCCGATCGGTGTTATCGCTGTAGACTCAATTTACACTCCTGTTGAAAGGGTTAATGTAACTGTTGAAAACACTCGTGTTGGTCAGCAGACAGACTTCGATAAGCTTACTTTAGATGTTCATACAAACGGAACATTAGCTCCGGATGAAGCAGTTAGCCTTGCAGCTAAGGTTTTGAGTGCACATCTTGGACTCTTCATTGATCTTTCTGAAAGTGCTAAGGCGGTTGACGTTATGGTAGAAAAAGAAAGCGATGAAAAAGAAAAAGTTCTCGAAATGAGCATTGATGAACTTGAATTATCAGTTCGTTCATATAATTGCTTAAAGAGAGCAGGAATCAATACTGTTCAGGAATTAACAAACAGAACTCCTGAAGATATGATGAAAGTTCGTAACCTTGGACGTAAATCATTAGAAGAAGTATTGGCAAAATTAAAAGAGTTAAATCTTCAGTTAAATCCTAGCGAAGATTAATCAGAACATATGAAGTGCATGTTCAGTAAATCCAAAGAGTGTGGCATGCAGTTTCATGAATGGAAACTATAAATACATTCGGTAAGTAAGTCCAAAGAGCGTGGCCGGATGTTCCACGAAATGAAAGGAATTTATAACAATGGCAAAGTACAGAAAACTCGGCAAAACATCTAGCCAGAGAAAAGCATTATTAAGAAACCAGGTAACACAGTTACTTTACAACGGAAAAATCGTTACAACTGAAGCAAGAGCTAAAGAAGTTGTTAAGATTGCAGAAGGCTTAATTGCATTAGCAGTAAAAGAAAAAGATAACTTCGAAATGGTTACAGTTTCTGCTAAAGTTCCTATGAAGGACAAAGATGGCAAGAGAGTAAAAGAAGTTGTAGATGGTAAGAAAGTTACTAAGTTTGAAACAGTTGAGAAGGAAATCAAAAAAGATATGCCTTCAAGACTTCATGCAAGAAGACAGATGTTAAAGGTATTATACCCTGTAACAGAAGTACCTGCTGCAGCAGCCGGTAAAAAGAAAAACACTAAAGAAGTAGATTTAGTTGCTAAGTTGTTTGATGAAATCGCACCAAAATACGTAGGACGTAACGGTGGTTACACAAGAATCGTTAAGATTGGTCTTCGTAAAGGTGACGCAGCTATGGAAGTTCTTCTTGAGTTAGTGTAAGAATTGATATAACATAGTTTATATGTAAAAAGGAAGTGAGTAATCACTTCCTTTTTTGGTTCTAAGTCGATAGTTGAGAGGTATCTAGTGGTTCTAAGTGAAGGTTTGGGAAGATTTCATGGGGTCTATATTGTAAGAAAAAGCATTGAGACCCCAGAAACACTATCAAATTGTAAAAAAAGAGCTATATTTGAGATGAAAAGGGTACTGAGGAGCTAGAAGATTGCATAGACCCCACAAAATTTTAAAAGCGGGGTCTGAGAGAATAAATTGAAACGCTGGTGCCCTTGAGCTGGTGTAGTCTTGAAACACTGGTGCTTTCGGATTGTATAGTGATAAACTCATCGGATTGTTAAGAAGAAATACTCTTGTAAACACTGTTAAAACCTAGTAAAATATGAAAAGTAAGCGCACTAAAATGGAGAATAAAATGGGAATTGTTAAAACAGACAAATTAACATTTGAATATATCAGACGCGATGAAGAGGGCAATGTAGAGGGAATTACTCGTGCTGTGGATGAGGTCTCTTTAGATATTAAGCAGGGGGATTTTATTGCTATTTTAGGACATAATGGTTCGGGTAAATCTACTTTAGCAAAACATATGAATGCTATTTTGTATCCGACAGAAGGTACAATCTGGGTAGATGGTAAGGATACTACGGAAGAAGAACACTTATGGGATATCCGCCAGACGGCTGGCATGGTATTTCAGAATCCTGACAACCAGATTATTGGCCAGGTGGTTGAAGAAGATGTGGGTTTTGGTCCTGAAAACATGGGGGTACCAACCAAGGAAATCTGGGAGCGCGTAGAAGAAAGCTTAAAAGCAGTGGGAATGTATGAGTTCCGTAAAATGTCCCCTAATAAACTTTCCGGCGGACAGAAGCAACGTGTTTCCATAGCAGGGGTGATAGCCATGCATCCCAAATGCATTGTTTTAGATGAACCAACGGCAATGCTTGACCCTAACGGACGTAAGGAAGTAATTCGGGCCGTAAGAGCATTAAATGATGTGGAAAAGATTACGGTTATTTTAATTACCCACTATATGGAAGAAGTTATCTATGCAGATAAAGTGTATGTTATGGATAAAGGACGTATTGAAATGCAGGGAACTCCGCGGGAAATCTTTTCTAAGGTAGAGCGCCTTAAGGCATTGCGATTGGACGTACCACAGGTTACATTGCTTGCTCATGAATTAAAAAAGAACGGGATGGATATTCCGGACGGAATATTAACAGCGGACGAATTGGCGTCTGCCATTTTAGGACAAAACGGGTTATTGTGAAAATCATAATAAAAATAGGAGGTAGAGATGTCATTAATTATTAATCATGTAAGCCATATTTATAGTGAAAATACAGCAATGGCAGTTCCTGCCTTAAAAGATATTAACTTACAGATAAAAGACGGAGAATTTATCGGACTAATTGGTCATACGGGTTCCGGTAAATCTACATTGATTCAACACTTGAATGGCTTGTTAAAGCCTACGAGCGGGGAAATCTATTATAATGGAAAAGATATTAATGATGAAGAATATGACAGAAAAGGCTTGCGTGGCAAGGTAGGATTGGTGTTTCAGTATCCGGAGCATCAATTGTTTGAAACAGACGTATTTAAGGATGTTTGCTTTGGCCCTAAAAATCTGGGATTATCCAAAAAAGAAACCGAGCTTAGAGCATATGAGGCCTTAAAACAGGTGGGTATTGAGGATGAGTATTTTTACCAATCCCCGTTTGATTTATCGGGCGGCCAAAAAAGAAGAGTTGCCATTGCAGGTGTGCTTGCCATGAAGCCGGAAGTGCTTATTTTAGATGAGCCGACGGCAGGGCTTGATCCTAAAGGAAGAGATGAAATTCTCGATTTAATTGCAAAGCTTCATAGGGAAAATGGCATAACCGTTATTCTTGTATCCCATAGCATGGAAGATGTGGCAAAATACGCAAAAAGACTTATTGTTATGAATCGCGGTGAGGTAATGTTTGATAATGCACCTATGGAAGTATTTAAACATTATAGCGAACTTGAAAAAGTGGGGCTTGCGGCACCTCAGGTGATTTATATTATGAATCGTTTACTCGAAAAGGGACTTAATGTTAATACACAGGTTTCTACCTTAGAGGAAGCGAAAACGGAGATTTTAAAAGCACTTAGATAAGGAAATAGCAATGATAAGAGATATTACCTTAGGGCAATATTATCAGACGGATTCGATTATACACAGACTGGACCCCAGAGTGAAAATCGTATCCACGGTTCTGTTTATAATATCCCTATTTCTTGTGGAAAATTTCATAGGGTATATAATTGCAGCAGTATTCTTGGTGTCTGTCATTAAGATTTCCAAGGTGCCTTTTAAATTCATGGTACGCGGAATGAAAGCGGTTGTCTTTTTAATGCTTATAACAGTAGTGTTTAATCTGTTTTTAGAGCCGGGAGAACCACTTGTCAGTATTTGGAAATTGACCATTACCAAGCAAGGGCTCAGAAAAGCCATATTTATGGCAATCCGATTAACTTTTTTGATTGTCGGGTCTTCTGTTATGACATTGACTACAACACCGAATCATCTTACGGATGGTATTGAGAAGTTGTTAAAGCCATTAAGATTCATTAAAGTGCCGGTACATGAGATTGCCATGATGATGTCTATCGCACTTCGTTTTATACCGATTTTATTGGAAGAAACGGATAAGATTATGAAGGCTCAGCTTGCAAGAGGAGCAGACTTTGAAAATGGTAATATTCTAAAAAAAGCCAAAAGTCTTGTGCCTATTTTAGTGCCACTTTTTATCTCTGCATTCAGAAGAGCCAACGACTTGGCAATGGCCATGGAGGCAAGGTGTTACAGAGGCGGAAATCACAGAACAAAAATGAAGCCTCTCAAATATAAGAAGAGGGATTTGTTAAGCTACCTAGTGGTATTTGGTTATTTTGCTTTGATTATAGTGATTAAAATATATGTGAAAGTGGATATATGGCAATGAGAGTAAAATTAGTGGTTGCCTATGATGGAACCAACTATCATGGATGGCAGATACAACCAAACTGCATAACGATAGAGAGCGAGTTGAATCGTTGCCTGTCTGAGCTTTTGAATGAGGATATTCAGGTGATAGGTGCCAGTAGAACCGACACGGGCGTACATTCATTAGGGACCGTTGCGGTATTTGATACCAACACCAGAATGCCTGCGGATAAAATATCCTACGCCTTAAACCAGCGTTTGCCGGAAGATATCCGTATTCAGGAAAGTGTGCAGTGTGCTGATGACTGGCATCCAAGGCATTGCGATTCTAAAAAGACGTATTTGTATCAGATTTATTCAGCTCCGTTTCCAATGCCAAGCTTTCGCCTTAATATGCATTTTTCTTATCACCAATATGATATAGATGCAATGCGTGAGGCAGCGGCATATTTAATAGGCGAGCATGATTTTAAGAGCTTTTGCTCTGTGGGAACAGTTGCGGAAACAACGGTGCGCACCATATATGATGTCAAAATCGAATCCCGGAAAATTCCCGGAGTCTTTATTGCCGGACGTGAAGGAAAAGAAGAACCGGTGGTTATTCAGATTTATGTTAGCGGAAACGGATTTTTATACAATATGGTAAGAATTATTGCGGGAACCTTGATGGAGATAGGACTTCACAAATATCCACCGCAGCAAATACAAAAGATGCTTGAGGCAAAAGACCGCCAGGCAGCAGGACCTACGGCACCTGCCAACGGATTAACCTTATATTCTTACGAATTTCCTGAATTTAGTGAAAAAAGAAGTTGACACGCGCGGATGCGTATAATATAATATTTCACAGTGGCGACCTGTGGAAACTTGTCAAACCAATGCCCCGGTGTTGATAAGAGAACAGTAGCCAATGATTATTAGTATGAAATAACTGCGATGCAGTAGTTCGCAAAAAGCTTTACAATTTACAAACAGATCAGCGCGGGAGTAAATGAGTAAAGAGTGGATGTGATTCCGGACATTGTCACAGACACAAGATGGTGCGAATTGGAATTGATTTTTAATGGAGGAAATGCAATGAAAACATTTATGGCTAGCCCAGCTACAATTGATAGAAAATGGTATGTAGTAGACGCTACAGGCATGACATTGGGACGTTTAGCTTCAGAAGTAGCTAAAGTCTTAAGAGGAAAGAATAAAGCTATCTTTACACCACACATCGATACAGGTGATTATGTAATCGTAATCAACGCTGCTAAGGTTAAAGTGACAGGTAAGAAAATGGATCAGAAGATTTACTACCATCACTCAGACTATGTAGGTGGTATGAAAGAAGCTACATTAAGAGAAAAAATGGCAACAAAACCTGAGCAGGTAATTGAACTTGCAGTTAAAGGTATGCTTCCAAAAGGACCTTTAGGAAGAGAAATGTATAAGAAACTTCACGTATACGCAGGTGCTGAACACAAACATGAAGCTCAGAAACCTGAAGTATTAACATTCTAATTAAGGGACTGAAAGGAGATTAATAAAATGGCTAGAGCAAAAAAAGCAGCATCTAAGTTCTATGGAACAGGTAGAAGAAAAACTTCTATCGCTAGAGTTTATATATCAGCAGGTACAGGCAAAATCACAATTAATAAGAGAGATATCGACGAATATTTCGGACTTGAAACATTAAAGGTTATCGTTCGTCAGCCATTAGTAGCTACAGAAACAGCTGATAAGTTTGACGTAACAGTTAACGTACATGGCGGTGGATACACAGGTCAGGCCGGTGCTATCAGACATGGTATTTCTAGAGCATTACTTCAGGCAGACGCAGATTACAGACCAGTTCTTAAAAAAGCAGGTTTCTTAACAAGAGATCCACGTATGAAAGAAAGAAAGAAATACGGTCTCAAAGCTGCTCGTCGTGCACCACAGTTTTCAAAGAGATAAGGATTACTGCGAATTGCAGTGCAGAAAAGAACTTCCGAGTTTACTCGAGAAGTTCTTTTTTTGTGCCACAATTCACAGTAATCTGCATTGTTTCCGACTAATCAAGTGAAAATGCCTAATTAGTCGGGAAAAGTCCATAAAAAATACCGACTAAAAAGTCATAATACTTCAATCAGTCGGAAAATCCTATATACTTTCCCTACTTATAGAAAAAATTTAAAATAAACAGTATAAAACAGTTGACAACAGATATAAACTGTTATACACTGTTTATCAGAAAGGATGATCAGCCTATGAACTTAATAATTAATAACTCGTCCATGACGCCTATTTATGAACAGATTGTCATGCAGATGAAAGAAAAGATAATGTCAGGCCAATTAAAAGCAGATACCATGCTGCCATCGGTAAGAACTTTGGCTAAGGATTTGCGGGTAAGTGCACTGACAGTTAAGAAAGCCTATGATGCTATGGAACAGGAAGGCTATGTAATAACTGTTCACGGGAAAGGAAGCTTTGTTGCAAATGTAAATCCTAATTTAGCAAGGGAAGAAAAACAGAAGGAAGTAGAACAGTTATTTGAACAGGGAATCCGCAAAGCCAAAGAATGCGGAATGACAGCGGAGGAAACCAAAGACCTGTTTTATGTAATTCTAAGTGATTTGTAGATTTTGGAGGGGAAACCATGTTATTGAAGTTAGAAAATGTTAAAAAACAATATGGAACATTTACTCTTGATTGTTCCATTGAAGTAAAAAAAGGGCAGGTCACAGGACTTGTAGGAAGTAATGGCGCAGGAAAGAGTACTACCTTTAAGTCAGTTTTGGGACTTGTTTTTCCGGATAGCGGAAAGATTGAATTGTTTGGAAAAACACCGGATGAGATAACAGACGAGGATAAAGAAAAATTGGGTGTAGTGCTAACGGAAGCAAATGCTTGCGAAGTATTGCGGGCAAAAGATTTGGCACCAATTATGAAGGCAATGTACAAACATTTCTCTTTGGAGGATTATCTTAATAAATGTAAGAAATACGGAATTCCTCTTGATAAACCCATTAAAGAATTTTCTACAGGAATGAAGGCAAAATTAAAAGTAATTTTGGCTCTTACCCATGATGCCAAGTTACTGATTTTAGATGAACCTACTGCAGGGCTTGATGTAACCATGAGAAATGAGTTAATCGATATGCTTAGGGAATACATGGAAAATGAAGAATGCGGTATACTGATTAGTTCTCACATTTCCACGGATTTAGAGGGATTATGTGATGATATCTACATGATATCCGATGGTAAAATAGTCATTCATGAAGATACGGATGTGTTGCTTTCAGAATATGGTGTTTTAAAGGTGACAAAAGAGCAGTACGATGAAATTGATAAACAGTATATTATTTCCCAAAAAGAGGAGAAATTCGGATACCTTTGCTTTACCAATCAAAAAGCCTTTTATCAGGAAAACTATCCGAATATCGCCATTGAAAAAGGAAGTATTGATGATTTGATTATTATGATGAGTAAAGGGGGACATCATTAAAATGAAAGGATTATTGATTAAAGATATTAAAATTATTATTAGCCAGAAGAAATTTTTTATCATGGCAATTTTCCTGGCAGCAGTTTTTGCGTGGACTACGGAAGATGTGACTTTTTCGGCATCCTATATTGTTTTGCTACTGTCGATGCTTACACTTACCACATTAAGCTATGATGAAGCAAATGGAGGTATGCTATTCTTATTAACACTGCCTGCTACACGAAAAACATATGTGAAATCAAAATATACATTTGCGGTACTCAACTTAGTTTTTGCCTCTGTCTTTGCTTTTGCACTCTGCTATGTGTTTGCAATGGTAAAAGGTACAGCACTTCCTTTAGATGATGTGATTTCGAGTATTATGGGAATTATGGTGGCAATGGGAATTATGTTATCAGTAACCATTCCCCTTGAGTTAAAATACGGCGCTGAAAAAGGCCGTATCGCCATGCTTGCATGTATAGCAGTAATTGTGGTATTGGGAATCGGCGTTTACAAGCTTTTGACAGAAGTTATAAAAGTAGACGTGGAGGGTATTTTATTAAAGCTTTTAGAAAGATTACCGGCTGTGGGAAACGGATTGGAGATACTGATAGTTGGGGTGCTTTTAGTGATATTACTGTTAATATTCTTTGTTTCCTACTGTGTTTCGGGTAAGATTATTAAGAAAAAAGAATTTTAAGAAGAAAAACCATCATTTTGATGGTTTTTCTTCTTTACAAACAATCGAATTGATGGTTTAATAATAAAAAAGGAGTCTATCATGGAAAATCTTCGATTTATTACACCTCAATATACGACAGCAACAGAAATAAAAGAAATACGAAACCGTTTGGGACTTACACAAAAAGAATTTGCCAAGCTCATTCATTGTTCAAAACCTTCTGTGGAACGTTGGGAAAGAAGTAGGGAACCTATTAGCGGTCCTGTGGTTTTACTTCTCCAAATGCTTAACAGATATCCGGAATATGTGCAAAGTATAAAGGTTCCGGATAGAGTATATCCTTTAAGAATGTGGTATATGCATAACCAATCTGTATGTACTTTAATTGACATAGATGAAAAGAACAGGAAGATTAGAATTGTAAATTATACGGACAATTTGATGTTCCGGGCGTTTGGGAAAGAGGAAACGCCGGATTATGATATGTATTTGGAATTTATAGAGTCAAGATGTTTTCCAAAAACAAGGGATAAGATGAAATTAATACTAAAAGACTTAGATTTGCCATTTTATGATCCGTTTTTGATAATTGAAAAAACACAGGGAAAAATGGCGGAAGATGATTTTTGGATTAAGATTGAGAGGTGATAGGAAGCGTGGTTGAGTTATTTGAACAGGATATCAGAACCAATGACAGACAATCTTCAAAAGGAAATCAGTTAAAGTGGGAAAATAATGGGATATGGTATAAAGCCGATTATTTGGGATATGAAGGGTTGGCAGAATATATAATTTCACACCTGCTTTGTAAATCGTCTCTTGAAAAAGATGAGTTTGTACTGTATGACTTGGAGGAGATTAAGTATAAAACCACGATATACACTGGGACAAAATGCGATAATTTCCTGCATGGAGGGTGGCAAATTATTACCTTAGAAAGATTATTCAAGAATTTCTTTAACGAAAGTCTATACAAATCAATCTATGTAATTGAAAGTTCCAGCGAAAGATTAAAATTTTTGGTGGAACAAGTGGAACGTATTACCGGGCTTAAGAATTTTGGGCAATATATGAATAAGCTTTTTACCATAGATGCCTTTTTCTTAAATGAGGATAGGCATACACACAATATTGCGGTACTTATGAATGAAAAAGGAGACTTTGCGTATTGTCCGATTTTTGATAATGGAGCCGGTCTTTTATCAGATATGCAACAAGATTATCCCATGACAGAAGAGAGTGCAGAGTTGATGAAGGGCGTACATGCAAAGACGATTAGCTCTGACTTTGATGAGCAACTTGATATTTCTGAGAATTTGTATAAATCTCAGATTAAATTTGCATTTACGGAGAAAGATGTGACAGAGTTATTGCAAGGTGCGTCCATTTATCCGGTTGAAGCAAGAAATCGTGTTAATGAAATCATTTGCATGCAAATCAGAAAATATAAATATTTATTTGAAACCTCATAAAACGAGGCATAGGATTTTTCCTATGCCTCAAATTGTTTATAATAACTTATTTAGCCTGTTCAAGAGCAAGTGTTACGGTTGTTGCATCGCAAACTTCTGTTGGTCCGTAGTACTGGATAGCACCAGGATATACGAAGCATGTGTCAACTGCCCATTCTTCGCGGTTAGCTTCGAAGTATTTGAATGGAGCACCATCAAGTTCAACGAGAGCTTTCTTAATAACCGGTTTGTCTTCGCCATGTCTTCTTTCGATGTTCATCATCTTAGTAATTGGCATACCACCTGCAACCCATTCGTTAGCCGGTTTAGAAAGGTTAGAAATCTTTGATAAATAACCATTGTAACCATACTGGATTAACATGAATGCATTGTATCCTAATGAGTAGCAGTAGTCTGAGTCAAAGTTTGAAGGGAAAGCACATCTTCCTTCGTATCCTAAGAAGTGGTGAAGAGCGCTGAATTTACCCTTGAAAGTACCTGCTGCTTTTCTTGCATCTAATTTATCTTTTACAAGAGCAGAGAATAATTTTTCTGATTCAATTAAAGAAACCTGTACGTTACCGTGTGGATCTCTTTCTAAGAATAACTGCTGCTGGATAGCTTGTGGAAGAATAGCAAATACTTCCATAGATTCTTTTGTTAAGCCTTTTTCGATGAATGCATATTTGTCTGCCCATGTAGGAAGAGCGTTGAATTCATCAGCTTTGCTTCCTGCAAGAAGCTCGTTGATTTCCTGGATTAATGTAGAGAATTCAGGAACGAATTCTACAACACCTTCAGGAATAATAGCAACACCAAAGTTCATTCCTTTTGCTGCTCTCTTTTCTACGGAATCAGCAATGTAATCAGCGATAGCTGAAAGAGACATTTTCTTAGCTGCAACTTCTTCTGAAACTAAGCAGATGTTAGGCTGAGTCTGAAGAGCACACTCTAATGCTACGTGAGAAGCACTACGTCCCATAACCTTAACAAAATGCCAGTATTTTTTAGCAGAGTTAGCATCTCTTTCGATGTTACCGATGATTTCGCTGTATGTCTTTGTTGCTGTATCGAAACCAAATGAACATTCGATATCTTCGTTCTTTAAGTCACCATCGATTGTCTTAGGACATCCGATTACCTGAACGCCTGTGTTGTGTGCTGCAAAGTATTCAGCTAAAACAGCAGCGTTTGTGTTAGAGTCGTCACCACCGATGATAACAACAGCTGTTACGCCATGTTTCTTACATACTTCTGCAACAACAGCAAACTGTTCGTTTGTTTCGAGTTTTGTTCTACCGGAACCGATAATATCAAAACCACCGGTATTTCTGAACTGATCGATATATTCGTCATCAAAGATAATATAATCATCTTCAAGAAGTCCGCTTGGGCCGCCCTTGAAACCGTAAAGAACGTTATCTTTATTAGTTGCCTTTAAAGCATCATATAAACCGCAAACAACGTTATGACCACCCGGAGCCTGTCCGCCTGAAAGGATAACACCTACTACCTGTTTCTTAGCTTCAGAAGTATTCTGTCCTTTTTTGAAAGTGATTTCTTTTTTACCATATGTGTTTGGGAAAAGAGCTTTAATTTTTTCCTGATCAGCTACACTCTGAGTTTCCGCACCTTCATTTACGCAAATATCAGCAATGCCGTTTCTAAGCATTCCCGGAAGTTTTGGAGTATACTCATATCTAGCCTTCTGTAATGATGAAATTTTCATGACTAAATCTCCTTATTAAAATTTTATACAGAATCATTCTAATATATTTTAATTACAAAGTAAACCTTTGTATTGGTAAAAAAAAACAAAAACAAATTCGGATACTTTTTTGTCGGTTTCGGATACAGTGCGAAAACGGCATGAAAGCTTCCGAAAACGAATTTGCATTTGTAATACCCTGAATGTAGAATAGTACATAAGTACTAAGAATGTGACAGGAGGAGACAGAATATGACAGACAAACAATATCTCAAGGCGGATTCCATAGTATTTCCTACGGTGTTAGTGGTGATGATAGGAATTGCATTAAATATGTTAGGCTTGGCTTCCCAAGGAGGAGCAGGAGTACCTTCTAATATAGCTATGCTTACCAGTATGATTGGAACATTACTGGTGGTACTTGTTTATCTTAAGCTTAAGGGAAAACCAAATTGCGGAACGATTATGATAGCCGTTGCCGGAGCAGTGTATGTAGTAATGGTAATATGCGTGGATTTATTATTCTTTTATATGCTTGCGGCAGCAATTCTCATTATAGATATGGCATATCTTAATTTTAAAAGAGTTGTGTATGTGGCGGCAGGCTTCATGCCGTTCTTTATTGCAAAAACCATTTATCTTGGTATGTGTGGAAAGGCTTCTATGATGGAAGCGGGCACAACTATTGTTATTATGTTATTTATTCTTTTTGCCGTGCTTCAGATTACAAGAATTTGGATTGCATTTAATAAGGAAAATATGGAAACTGTTCAGGCTGGCGCTTTGAAACAAAAAGAAGCCGCTGAGAGAATGACTCATGTTTCTGAAAACATTGTGGCATATTTTGATGAAGCAAATGAATATGTTAAGGATTTGAGCGGTGCCATTGATACCAGTAATTTCTCTATGCAAAATATTGCTTCCAGCGTGGAAAATACAGCAGAAGCCATTCAGGAACAGACCAGAATGTGCCAGGGCATTCAGTTAAATACCCAGGATGCAAAGGAAAAAACAGATATGATGGTGCAGGCATCAGCCAAAGCATTAGAAGATGTTTCCCAAGGCGCAAGAGCAATGGAAGAGCTACATGAACATGCCAAGGATGTGGAAAAAGAAAATGAGGGAACCGTTACCTATGTAAAGGCATTGAATGAAAGAGCTAAGAAGGTTGCGGACATTATCAGTGTTATTATGAATATTTCATCTCAAACCAATTTGCTTGCCTTGAATGCTTCTATTGAAGCTGCGAGAGCCGGCGATGCAGGAAAAGGCTTTGCGGTTGTGGCGGATGAAATCAGAAATCTTTCAGAGCAGACCAAACAGGCTACAGAGAATATAGCTTCTATTTTGTCTGAACTAAATGAGGATGTAACAAGCGTAACAGAAAGCATTAACCATTCAGTGGAAATTGTAGGACAGCAGAATCTCTTGATTGAAGAAACCAAGGGCAGATTTGATGAAATAGATTCAGGTGTCAACGGTCTTATGAATGCCATCAATGATTTTAAGGTAATGATGGGTGAAATTACAGATTCTACAGGTGTGATTGCAGACGGAATCACAGGATTATCTGCAAATACCGAGGAAGTGGCAGCAGTATCCGGAGAAGCTTCACAGTTAATGTCAAAAGCGGTTGAACAGATGAGTAAAGTAAACGAAGCACTTACTAATATTTATCATCTTGCCAAGGATTTAAAAAGTGAATAAAGATAGACAGAACTCATCAAAATCCTTATACTATATTTAATGTAGAAGAAAAACACCACATTTTTGTGGTAAGGAGGCAGTATGAGTACAATATTAAAGAATCCGATTATTTATTCCGATGTTCCTGATGTGGACGTCATCAGGGTAGGAAATGCTTATTATATGGTAAGTACCACAATGCATGTGTTTCCGGGATGTCCGGTGATGAAATCTACAGACCTTGCGCACTGGGAAATCGTCAGTTATATTTTTGACATCTTAGAAGAGGATGAGCGTTGTACTCTGGCTGACGGCATAGGAATTTACGGAAGCGGACAGTGGGCTACTGCACTTAGAGAACATAATGGTAAGTTCTATGCTTTTTTCTCCTGTAATAATACCCGGCAGTTTTATATCTATGAAACTGAGGATATTGAAAAGGGACCATGGAGCAGAAAGAATATACCCCAGCTATTGCATGATCCCGGCGTATTATTTGATGATGGGAAAGTGTTTGTAATTTGCAACTGCGGAGATATCAGAATTGTTGAGTTAAATAGCGATTTAACCGGATTTAAGGAAGGCGGCATTGACCAGCCATTATTTTCTACACCAAAAGAAAATATCGGACTTCGTTGTGAAGGCTGTCATGCTTATAAATTGAATGGTTCTTACTATTTGTTGTACATAGAGTGGCCAACAGACGGACATGCAAGACGTAGGGTTGTTTGCTACCGCTCCAAAGAATTACTGGGACCTTATGAGAGAAAAATTGTATTTGATGATGATATGGGATACCTAAATAAAGGAATCGCCCAGGGTGGCTTGTTTGATACTCCGGACGGGGATTGGTATGTCATGCTGTTTCAGGATAGGGATGCAGTGGGACGATGCCCGTTTATCTTACCTGTAACATGGGAAGACGGATGGCCCATGATTGGTTTTGACGGTAAGGCAAAAGAATTTTTTGAAGTGCCGATGGAAGAACATAGGGGAGCGCCTATTGTAACAGATGATGATTTTGATTATGAAGAAAACAACCTGGCGTTACAGTGGCAGTGGAATCATAATCCGGACAATGCAAACTGGTCCGTAACTAAGAAAAAAGGATATTTAAGACTGACAACCGGTCATCTGACAAACTGTGTTGTAGCTGCGAGAAATACCCTTACTCAGAGAACCATGGGACCAAAAACGACTGCGTATACAGTATTAGAGACTTCGGGAATGAAGGATGGAGATTATGCGGGAATGGTAGCCCTTCAGTCTAATTTTGGAACGGTAGGGGTCAAAAAAGAAGGAGATAAGTCCTTTATTACCATGACTGTAAAAGACGGTATGGGCGGCGAAAAGGAAGAGGCTAAGATAGCAATAGATACTGATAAAGTATATTTCAAAATATTCTTTGACTTTGAAAACAGTAAGGACGAAGCCGAATTCTACTATTCACTGGATGGTGGTACCTATGAAAAAATCGGTATTACCCTTAAAATGTTATATACACTTGACCATTTCATGGGTTACAGAATCGGTCTATATAACTATGCCACAAAAACAACCGGAGGTTATGCAGACTTCGATTATCTGAAAATTGAATATTAATAAGTAGTAAACAGAGCGTTGATTCACGGGTTGAAGAAACGCTCTGTTTGCGTTACAATGATTCATATTAGTTTAGTTGAAAAGAGGAAGTTATAATGCGGATTAAGAATAAAGAGCGATTCTGGTTTTGTTCTTTGGTTGGATTGGTTACATTAATGTTTATTTGGAGAGTGCCGTATGGTAACGGCGGCTGGGATGAACCTTTTTATCTGACTTTGGCAGACCGTGTCGTAAAGGGTGATGCCCTGCTTAGCGAGGAGTGGCATCCTACACAGTTAACAGGATTTTTGTTGGCTCCCATTATGGCGTTATATCGTTTGTTTGTACATACAACAGAAGGAATCTTAGTAAATTTCAGATATATCTATGTTGTATATCATGTTGCGGTTACTTTTGGTATCTATCATATTTTAAAGAAGTATAAATATTTAAGAATGATAGCGGCATTGTTCTATATGCTTTATATTCCGTTGCAGATTATGAATTTTTCATATAATTCCATTGGATTGAGTATGACGGTGATTTCAATGCTTTTACTCATGACGATGGAACGGTTTTCAATGGTAAGGTGTATTGGTATCGGAATTGCTTTTGCAATTGCTACCATTGCATGCCCACACCAGGCAGCTTTGTATGCGGTATATACCCTGGTTATTGCGGTATTATGCATTAAATCAGCTATACAGAAAAAGTTTGATAAAGAGTTACTTAAAACATGGGGATTCATAACAATTGGAATCAGCATTGTTTCAGTCATATTTGCTGTTTTTATACTTTCCAGGGCAAGTGTAAATGAAATACTTACAAATCTTAAGTTTATTTTAGATGATACATGGCATTCCATACCTTTTAAACAGAAGGTATTGGATTATAAGAGTGCGTTATTCTTTATTTACGGTAATTATATCTGGATATGGCTTGCTATTCCGGTGGTTGCCTTATTAGACAGGGGGAGAAGCAAGAGAACGTGGATATATTTTCCGGTGATGGCAGTTACTGTAATTATTAATATTATCCAGAACTGGAATGCTGAGGGAAGTAATTATGTCATGTTCCCCATTGTATTCTTAGGCCTGTTAGCGTTTATTCTGTTAAAAGAGAAAGACTGGAAAACATTCTTTATAGGATATGTCGGCGGATTTTTATATACATTTTGCAAACATTTGTCATCTATGCTTAGAATGGATGCTATTTGTTTAGCTTCCGTGTTAATGGGCATTGTGGCTGTTTTATATATAGGACAATTATTTATTCAGGTTAAACAGGAGATGAAAAAAGTCGGATGGTTGTTATGCGTGTCTGTTGCCTCTTTCTTTACAATACAGATTAGCTCCCAAATCTATATGGATATGACCACCAGTTACTGGATGGAATCTATATGGGGTGAAAATCAGACCTTAACAGAGGGACCATTAAAGGGCGTTATTATGGAAAAATCCAAAGCGACTTCGGATGTGTTATCCTTAAATGATATAAAGTTTGTAAAAGATTTACCGGAGGGAAAGATTCTCTTTGTGGCAAAAAGAACATGGTATCATCTCTATGCAGATATGGAATACGGAACACCTTCTGCATGGTGTGAGGTGATTGATGATTCCTTGGTGTTAAGAATTATGGACTATTTTGAACTACATCCGGATAAAAAAGCAGATTATATCTACATCGGTGCAGGAGAAGGCTGGGATTATTCCAGTGTAGAGCGTATTGCACCCTACTATGGATATGGAAAAGTAACCTTTACAAACAGAGGGTGCTTTCTTGAAAGAACAGAGTATTAGGAATAAATTAGGGGAATTGAGATAATGATGAAGATTAAGAATAAGGAGCGTTTTTGGTTTTTTAGCTTCTTTGTTTTGATAGGAATCTTACTTATTTGGAGAGTGCCTTACGGGCATGGTGCACAGGATGAACCATTTTACTTAATGCTTGCGGACCGTGTGGTAAAAGGAGATGCATTGCTTAGTGAAGAGTGGCACCCTACACAGTTTACCGGATTTTTATTGGCTCCCATCATGGCAATTTATCGTCTTTTGGTTCCAACTACCGAAGGAATTCTTGTGAATTTCAGATATATTTTTGTCGTGTTTTGGATGCTTATGACATTAGCAATGTATGGCATTTTAAAGAATTACCCTAAAATAAGAATACCGGCGTGTTTTTATTTTATGCTGTATATTCCGGCATCTATTATGGCAATGTCGTACCATACCATTGGCCTTTCAACCATGATATTGACTTTCCTTTTACTGGTTACAATGAAGGAGTTTTCAAAATGGCGATGTCTGGCAACAGGAATGATTTTTGCGGTATCAGTATTGTCGGTTCCGCATATGACCGCACTTTATGGCATATATTCGTTGGTCTGCTTTGTGGCATTTGTTGTAAGTAAGATTGTTTCGAAAAAGACAAATCAGGACATTATTCCGGATGTGAGTATTAGAATAAAAACATGGTTGTTTATTACCTTGGGGTGTGGAATTGTAGCTATTATTTTTGCGATTTTCATTTTATCCAGAGCTACCGTTGCTGAGATACTTCCTAATTTAAAGTTTATCTTGGTGGATAAATGGCATCAGGTTGGGCTTGTACAGAAAATTAAGGATTATCGCAGTGCCATGCTGTTTGTATATGGTCCGTTTATATGGATATGGTCCGGAATTGTGGCGGTTGCCCTGATTGATAGGGGAAGATGGAAAAGAAAATGGTTCTATGTGCTTGCCATGGCAATCAGTATAGGGGTCAATTTGTTACAGCAGGTTGGAGACTTGGGTGGCAATTTTGTTATGTACCCGATTGTGTATATGGGACTTTTGTGCTTTGTATTGCAAAAGGATAAGAATTGGAAGACCTTCCTATTTGGCTATGTAGGTGGTGTTATATATTCTTTCTGTAAGCATTGGTCTTCAATGCTTCGAATGGACGCGATTTGCATGGGTTCGGTACTTATTGGAGTGTTTGCAATCTTGGATATAGGAAAGCTTCTGAAAGAAAGTCACGCACAAACAACAATCTTAACACGTTTGGGTGGCTGTATACTGGGGATTTTTCTACTTATCCAATTAGGGTCACAAGCTTGCCTTGACATGCGTTACAGCTTCTATATGGATACTCTTTGGGGAGAGAATCAGGTAATCACTGAAGGCCCGTTAAAGAATGTTATTATGAAGAAATCTATGGCGGGAACGGAAGTGCTGACTTTAGAAGATATTAAATTTATTAAGGAACTGGAAGATAAAAAAATTATGTTTGCCACGAAACGCAACTGGTTGTACTTGTATGCGGATATGGAGTATGGCACGCCGTCTGCATGGATAGACAGTCTGGATGAAGATTACGTGTTAAGAGTCATGGACTATTTCGAAATGCATCCGGATAAAAAAGCAGATTATATCTATATCGGTGCAGGAGATGGTTGGGATTATTCCAGCGTAGAACGTATTGCACCCTACTATGGATATGGAAAAGTAACCTTTACAAACAGAGGATGCTTTCTTGAGAGAACAGAATATTAGACAATGAAGAAAACCGACGTTTGGGGGATTAACCCAAAACGTCGGTTTTAAATTACTTGTTTGTAACAAAATCTTCAATGAACTGGTCAAGAGGACAGGGCTTACCAAAGTAATATCCTTGGATATAGTCCGGTTCCATACGACAGATCTTGTTTAATTCCTGTAATGTCTCAATACCCTCAATACATAACTTAGAGTTAATATCACGGGTGATATCGGCCATGTGATGAAGCAGATTATAGTCATAATCGTTATCAAGAGCCTTCAAGGTAAAAGAACGGTCAATCTTAATGGTACGCGGATTTAATGTATTCAAATAATGGAAGTTAGAGTATCCGGTTCCAAAGTCATCTAAGGAAAGAGGAATTCCATTATCGTGAAGCCCTGTTCTAAAGTTAATAAAACTCTTATCTGATTCTAACAAACCGCTTTCAGTAAGTTCGATTTGAATAGAGGTTGGTGCAAGATGATATTTTTTTAATCCTTTTAAAATATCATTTAACACATTACTCTTTAGTACCTGAATGTACGAGATATTAATGGAAACCGTAAAGTCAGGTATGGTCTTTTGTAACTCCTTACAGGCACTCATTGCCTGAGAAATAACCCATTTACCAACAGGAATAATCAAACCGGTTTCTTCTAATAAAGGAATAAACTCTACAGGAGATACCATACCGGTTTCTTCTGAATAAAAACGTAACAGGGTTTCGGCACCGGTCAGACGTTGCTCCTTAATGTTCATAATCGGCTGATAATATGTAATAAAGCCTTGGAAATTATGATGTACGGAATGTCTTAAGGTATTAATCAGGCTCTTGCGGCGTAAAAACGCGCGATAATCATCGTTAACATAAGAGTAACAGGTGTTTTTCTGTCCTCTTTTGGCAACACTCAGTGCAAATTCAGAAAGCTTCATTAAATTGCTGAAAGTTTGCTCGGAAATATCATCCAATGAAATGATACCACCGGAGATTGTATAAAAGGCGTCATATGAATTCGATTCAATAAAATGTTGAATGTTTTGACGGATGAGTTCATACTGCATCTGTGCTTTTTCAACACTTCGGCCTGTCATATCTACAATCAGGAATTCGTCTGCAATTAACTTATATGTCTTTTGGTCCGGTAAGGTAACTGCCTGAATACATTCCGCAGTTTTCTTAAGAATCATATCGCCGTATTCAATTCCACGGTTTTCATTAATTTCTTTAAAATTATCAATTCCGAGACGCAGTAAGAAACCGCTAAGCTTTTTAGAACTTTCGGATTCAAGCTCGTGCTGTAAGCTGGATTCTTTTAATAGTCCTGTATCATTATCGGCTTTCTGTGTTCTTCCGATTTCGTTAATACAACCCACAAGATATTTAGGCATATTCTCTTCAAAAATAACACGTCCGCGACAATTAATCCAAATCGGGTTATCATTTTTATCAAGCCAACGGTATTGAAGGTTGTGTTCTTCCTTTAATTCTGACATGATTTGATCTAAATCGTCCGATAACATAGGGATGTCATCCGGGTGTACAAATTTATGGAACATATCATTGGCATGAGAAAATTGTGGGGCAGGTATTTTGAAACGCTCCACAGCACTTTCGGAAATGCTGTAATAATCATTCTGAATATCCATTATGTAAAGATAGTTGTCCATACATGGATTTAGAATGTCGATAATATCATTAAATTGCTCAATGTTAATTAATCCTTTAGAATCCTTCATAAAGTCACCTCATATCGAAGCAAATCTTATAAAAAAATATTAGCATATCCTAATTATAATGACAAGTCGGTATGTGTCGAAAAAAGTACAGAAATTGCGTATTTTTATTTTGATTTAAGGCGTGTTTGTGCTATGATAAGCTTTGTGATAGTTCAAAGAGATTTGTTCCTACGGAGGAAAGAAATGATTCGTTATTTAAAAAAATATTGGCTTTTTGCATTATTGGCCCCTTTATTTATGGTAGGGGAAGTGTTCATGGATTTGTTGCAGCCACGCCTTATGAGCACTATTGTAGATGAGGGTGTATTGGGACTTTCCAATAACGGCGTGGGAGATTTGAATCTTGTGCTCACCACCGGTCTTAAAATGATAGGTTTTGTGTTGGTTGGTGGTTTGTGCGGAATTATGTCGGGCGTATTTGCCAATATGTGTAGTCAGAATTTTGGGAATGATGTAAGAAAAGACTGTTTTGCAAAAGTAATGCAGTTATCTTTTGAACAGACGGACCGCTTTTCCACAGGGTCTCTCATTACCCGAGTGACCAATGATATTACTCAGGTACAGAACATGGTAGGAATGTGCATCAGAGGTTTTGTCAGAAATATTATTATGTTTTTTGGCGGAATCTTTTGCATGGTCCAGTTACATATGAGCTTTGGTAAGGTTGTTATTATAGCGCTTCCTTTGGTTATTGCCATGGTTATTTTTTTTATTGGGAAAGCAAATCCCCTGTATTCGGTGCTGCAAAAAAGGTTGGACCGTGTTAACAGCGTTATGCAGGAAAATGTGTCGGGAACGCGTGTGGTAAAGGCATATGTCCGTGAAAATTATGAGAAAGAGCGTTTTAAAGAAGCCAATGAAGGACTGATAGAGACACAGCTACGGGTACTTGTGTTGTTTTCTTACATGACACCGATTTTGAATATTATTTTGAATGTGTCTGTTGTTGCGGTTATTTATATTGGAGGAATTGAGGTAAAGGGAGGCTCCATTACACCCGGTGAGATTATGGCAGCCATTACTTATATTTCACAGATTCTTCATGGAATTATGATGATGTCCATGACCTTCCAAAATATATCAAGAGGCAGTGCAAGTGCCAAACGTTTAAATGAAGTGATTGATTGTGAACCTGTCATTAAGGATGGAAGCTTTGGCAGCTATCATGTGAGTAAGCAACCCGACAAAGAAGGAAAAATTGAATTTAAAAATGTTTCTTTTTCCTATCCCCAGGGAAATGGCAGAGAGGTGCTTCATGATATTAATCTTACCATTGAGCCGGGAGAAACTGTGGGGATTCTTGGGGCAACGGGAAGCGGAAAGTCTTCTTTGGTTCATTTGATTCCAAGATTTTATGATGCCACTACGGGAGATGTGTTTGTAGACGGAGTGAACGTCAAAGAATATGAGTTAACTGCGCTTCGGGATAAGGTTGCCATTGCCCTTCAAAAAAGTGAGCTGTTTCATGCTACTATGAAAGAAAATATAAAGTGGGGAAATGGGGATGCTTCGCAAGAGGAAATCAGGCATGCGACTGATATTGCCTGCGCCAGTGAGTTTATTGATGTAAGTCCGGATGGTTATGATACTCTTGTGGCAGAAAACGGCATGAGTCTTTCCGGAGGACAAAAGCAGCGTCTTTCTATTTCCAGGGCTGTATTAAAAGCCGCTAAGGGAGCAAAGATTCTTATTTTTGATGACACCACCAGTGCTTTGGATTTAAAAACGGAAGCAAAATTATATGCTGCATTAAATGCAGAGTATGAGCATCTTACCAAGGTTATCATCGCCCAAAGAATTGCCTCTGTAAAAGACGCGGACAGAATTGCGGTCATAGATGAGGGTACCATAATAGCCTGCGCATCACATGAGGTATTAATGGAAACCTGCGAAATATATCAGGATATTTATAATTCACAGTTAAAGAGTCATAAGGAAGTAAACAAGGAGGAATGGCATAATGAGTAATCAGACTAATACAAATTCCTCTAGGGGAGCAGCTCCCGTAATCAGGCCGGACGGAAGAAGAGGCGGTGGACCCGGGGCTTTACTTACTGTTGAAAAGGCAAAAGACAAGAAACATACCTTAATACGTTTAATCAAATATTTCGGGCGTGAAAAAATCATGCTTATATGTTTGTTGGTTTCTGTTATGATTGGGGTTGTTTGTTCAGTATTTGCACCAAGTCTGCAAAGTAAAGGAATCGACAAGATTACCATAAGGGAGTTTGATGCTTTACCTAAAATATTAATCGTGATGCTTATTGTGTATGGCATTGCCAGCTTGTGCAGTATGTTACAGGCTCTGTTAAGTGCCCACTTAAGCCAGCGTATTGTAAAAAAGCTACGTGAAGATTTATTCCATAAAATCGTAAATTTTCCGGTCAAATATATGGATAGTCATCCCCACGGGGATATTATGAGCCGTATGACCAATGATGTGGAAAATATTTCAAATACTGTATCCCAGTCGTTGTGTTCCATGGTATCAGGTGTTTTAACTATTTTAGGAACTGTTGCAATGATGATATGGTACTGCTGGCAGTTAGCGCTATTGTCATGCATTACCGTAATACTTACGGTGTTTGCTACAAAATATCTGGCAAAAGCCATGAAGAAGTTTTTCCGTAAACGTCAGGCACTGTTGGGCGATTTGAATACAACAGTGGAAGAAATGGTTACGGGATATAAAACGGTTGTGGCTTATAATCGACAGGACGAAGCCATAGAAGAGTTTAATAAAACTTCTGATGAATTAACTAAAACCGGTATTAAGGCAGAAATTCTTGGCGGTTCCATGGGACCTGTTATGAATGGAATTAACAACATAAGCTTTGTGATTATTGCAGCATTTGGAGGATATTTTACTTTAAAGGGAATGATATCCGTGGGTGTTATTTCAGCTTTTATTGTATACGCCAAGCAGTTTGGACGTCCCATTAATGAAATTGCCCAGTTATATGGCCAGATTGAAACTGCTCTTGCCGGTGCGGAACGTGTTTTTGCGGTTATGGATGAAGAAGTGGAAGATAAAAGTGGCGATAAGACCATGGATGATGCGCAAGGTGTGATTACCTTCCGTAATGTTAATTTTTCCTACACACCTGAAAAGCAGGTATTATTTGATTTTAATTTGGAAGTTCCGGCGGGGCATAAGATTGCTCTCGTTGGTGCAACGGGTAGCGGAAAAACAACGGTTGTTAATCTTTTAATGCGTTTTTATGATATTGACAGCGGAGAGATTCTGATTGACGGGGTTAATATTAAGGAGATCAATTGTGATAATCTTCGTAAAAATACGGCTATCGTGTTGCAGGACACTATTTTATTCTCGGACACAATCCGTAATAATCTGAAGTATTCTAATCCCGAAGCTTCTGACGAAGAAATGGAAGTAGCGGCAAGAATGAGTAACTGTGATTCTATGATCCGTCATATGATAGAAGGATATGACACTATGCTCACAGAATCCGGAAGTAATTTAAGCCAGGGGCAGAGACAGCTTTTGTCCATTGGACGTGCGTTCCTTGCAAGTCCCAAGATTCTTATTTTGGATGAAGCAACCTCCAGTGTTGATACCAGAACGGAAAAAAAGATTCAGGATGCTATGGTTAATCTTATGAAAAACCGTACCAGCCTGATTATTGCCCACAGATTATCCACCATTCAGGATGCGGACAAAATTGTAGTACTTGATGCAGGAAGAATTGTGGAACAAGGGAATCATGAAGAATTGCTTGGGAAAAAAGGAAAGTATTACCAACTGTACATGACTCAGTTTGCAGGAAATCAGACGTAAGAGGAGTAGCTATGTCAAAATCATATAACAAAACTATTATAGCCTGTTTCACGGGATATATTGTGCAGGCTATTGTAAATAATTTTATTCCGCTATTGTTTTTAAGATTTCAGTTCGAGTACGGGATATCACTTGAAAAAATAACATTGTTAGTTACCTTTAACTTTGGAATCCAGCTACTGGTGGATTTGGTGTCCATGACCTTTGTTGACAGAATCGGATATAGGGCATCCATGATTATTGCCCATGCATGTGCAGCATTTGGAATTGTATCATTGACCTTTTTACCGGGAGTATTTCCGGAACCTTTTATAGGTGTTTTGATATCAGTAACCATTTATGCAATCGGTGGCGGATTGTTGGAAGTCTTGGTAAGCCCTGTGGTAGAAGCCTGTCCTACTGATAATAAAGAAAAAACCATGAGCCTGCTCCATTCCTTTTATTGTTGGGGACATGTGGGTGTAGTTATCATTGCTACTGTGTTTTTTGCTCTTGCGGGCATTGAAAACTGGAAAGTATTATCGGTGTTTTTTGCACTGGTTCCTTTTGTAAACATGTTTGCCTTTATGAAGGTACCTATGGCTTCTTTAATAGAAGAAGGCGAAACAGGAATGAATTTTAAAGAGTTGTTTTGCTCCAAAATTTTTTGGTTACTTGTAGTAATGATGGTATGTGCGGGAGCAAGTGAACAGGCGGTCAGCCAATGGGCATCTGTATTTGCAGAAAAGGGCTTGAATCTTTCAAAAACCGTGGGTGATGTGGCAGGACCATTGACTTTTGCGGTTATGATGGGACTTGCCCGTGTGTTTTACGGCAAATATGGAGAAAAGATAAATTTAAGAAAGTTTATGATATGCAGCACTGTATTGTGCGTAGCATCTTATTTGGGTATTTCTTTGATTGCGCATCCGATTGTAGGATTTATAGGATGCGGATTAGCTGGTTTTTCGGTGGGAATTATGTGGCCGGGAACCTTCAGTATTGCGGCGGCAACCTTGAAACGCGGAGGAACTGCCATGTTTGCACTGTTAGCCTTGGCAGGGGATTTGGGCTGTGGCGGCGGTCCTACTGTTGTGGGATTTGTATCCGGGGCTCTGAATGATAATCTTCATATGGGCATACTGGCAGGAATTGTATTTCCTGTGGTGTTACTAGTTTCATTGGTATTTGGAGTGCGCCGGAAACAGTTGGGACATTAGTGTTAGTTACGCGGCAGGAACACTTGATACATTGGTGACTTGTAGTACGTCAGGAACACACCTGTGTATTTGTAGTTTGTGTTACGTCAGGAATGCTTACTCGTTTGTCGTTTGCGACACGTCAGGAACACCTGATGCTTTTGCGGTCTTGCGGTTTTGCGGCACGTCAGGAGCACCTGATGCATTTGTAGTTTTTGTTACAGGGGTCTGAGGGAACGAAAACGCTGGAAATACCCCAAGATTCCTGTGCTTGCGGGGTCTCAGGAAACATAATATATCCTAGTACCCTTAAAGAGGAGAAAAAACATCAAATTTCAATAAAAAGTACATAATTTGGGGTCTGAGAAGCAATTTTGGCGTGCTCAGACCCCGTTGCTTTGTTTAGACACTACGGCTTTGCAGTAAAGTATCTGCAGGAAAATGATTTCATGATGTTTTAAAAGAAATAGTGATGAATAAGTTGGGAGACCATTTCAGTACTAAGAGGACTTTCTTTAGTTTCAAATGTTACAATTAAATTTAGGGATGGAATGATGCCATGAGAAGAATAGAATTGCAATTTTGCATAAGCATTTTGCGCATAGGAAGGAATATCCATTAATCCGAAGTGCTCCCAATAATAGGTTTGTCCGGTGACAGGGTGGCGGATTGTGAAGTCGGGGTAAAATATGTTGTCACCCAATTCCAGACAGCATTCATAGCGAAAAGGTAGTTTGTTCATATGCAGAAATGTATCAATCATTGCTTCGGATTTTGAACGAACATAATTGCCGGAAGTTGATTTGTGAATTAGTTGCTCGGGATACTTTGGATTCTTTTCAAAAGGTGTGTCCATCCATTCTGACAACTCGGTTGATAAAGGTTTAAAGTAGGGGGCAAGCAGATTTTGAAATTCGGGATTTGAGAGAAGAGCTTTTTCGGCTTTTCCAATGTTAGATGTTTGAAATTTAAGTGTGGAATCGATGGATTTTAGTTTGGAAGATAAGTCGCTTAACTGAAGTGACAGATAAGTTTTTAGTGCTAATTGTTGTGCGAACTCCAGATTGGATTTTGGGATGTAAGTCTTACGATGACCATCGCTTTGATACCATTTATAGCGATTGGAATTGCGGGCACAAATGAGAGTGCCTTCCGGGAGTGTGGAAAGTTGTAATTGAATGGATTCAATTTGACTTTCCAGTCGTTTCTTTTCTTCAATTATTTGTTGTTTGATTGGTATTACCTCCGTTTCTGTATGGTTTATATAAAGAGTATAATCATATGAGAGTTAAAAAGTAAAGTGTTATTTGAACCTGTGTTGAAAAGTCAGTAAGAAAACAGGGTAAGAAAACAGGGTAAGAAAACAGGGGAAGAAAACAGGGGAGAGGTGCCTCGGGGTCTGAAGACGAGAAAGATGTAACTAAGACCCCCAAAAAGATATATTTTATCATTATAGGAAGAGAGAATGGTGATTTTGGGGTATGGGGGACAAAAATAGCTGTCAGACCCCGCAAAATAAAATAAGCGGGGTCCTAAGCAACATTTGTTGCGCTCAGACCCCGAATCAAGTTACACGCCGCCAAGTCACACGCTGCCAAGCCACAAGCTACCAAGCCACAAGCTACCAAGCCGCAAGCTACCAGGTCACACGCCGCCAAGTCACACGCCGTCGAAAGACTACGGAACCACACCCAACGCAAGAATGGCAAATTCTTTTTCTAAGGAATCTTCTGCCATGCGGATTTCAACTGTGTGGGTGGCAGATTCATTTTCGCGCATGAGCCATTCGGTTACAGGGTTTCCCCAGCCGTCACTGGAGTTGGCATAAATACTCATTACATATTCACCGTCTACATAAATTTCTGCAGTACCGTATTTAATGCTATTGGTATCTTTGTATGCAAGATACAAAGCTTTTCCGGTGTAGGTGAATTTGAAGGCTTCGTTTTCGGTAAGTGTTCCGGTATATTTCCATCCATCGTTAAAAGAAGTCAAATCTCCTTGTTCTGAGAAGGAACCGATGGAGTCTAAAGTGATAGCATCCATATTCATGGAACGGTCTACCATAATAAGGCCGGTGTGATTAAATCCTTTTCCTTTTGCCATCGTATCTTTTAACACATATTCTTTATCATATTCAGCAGCATCGGCTTTTTTTATTGCATCAATAATAAACTGGGCGTACATGTATTGTCCCCATTCATTGGGATGGGATTCGTCTTTGGACCAGTCATCCCATGTGATATCACCATTTTCAATATATTCCCAAATGGCATTTTTTACACTGATTCTTGTTAAGTCATAGTTGAATCCAACCAGATTCATATTGTCCTGACAGGTATAACCGCTTTCAATAACGGACATTAGTAAAATAACTGCAGGGTCATTTTCCTGACTTAAGGATTTATAAACGAGACTTTCATAACCGGTACTGTCTACAATCGAGTTGCCGTCATTTACGGCAAATTCAATAAAAATCAAATCCGGTTCATGGGCAAAGATGTCTCGGTCGGAACGAAGTAATCCTAAAGAGGAAGGTGTTCCGCTTAATCCGGCATTTACATAATGAACGTTATCGCCTGTTCCGTAATTTTCATTGAAAAAATCATAAACCAGTTTTGCATAGATTTCTTTGGTTCCTGCATTGTAGCCTTCTGTAATGGAACCTCCGATAAATGCTAGTGTAACATCCTCCCCATTACGCGCTTTTTCAATTACCTTCTTTAAACGGTAGTTATTACCTTCGGCAAGGAGTGATTTTGCAATCATTTCTTCTTCCATGGTAAGCGGCTCGTTCAAGGTATCTTCATCGGCTGATTGGTCAGCACTGTCTTCGGGTGTAGGCGTTTCAATAGTTTCACTTTGTGCGGCATCTTCATTATTGTCCTTTTTAGAACAAGCGGCTAAAGACAATAGCATACCACTCAAAAGAATACATAAAGTAAGTTTGCGTTTCATAATTAAGTCCCTCTCTGATCTATGCCCTCATATTAAAAAGGAGAGCAAATTCTTAAATATATTATGCATATATTACAATAGACGGCGGTGTCATGCAAGAATTGTTGGTGCATAGAAAACGATTAAGGTGAAAAAAAGCTAATTTTTACTATACAAAAATATGAAAAATATGGCAAAATCAGTTAAGTGTTTACTAAAACGTTTTCTAAAAAGCTTAAACATAAAGGAACAAAAGTAATTTTTTATGTGCAAATCGTCACAAAAAACATGCTAACAACTGTTTAGATTCCACAAACCTATAAATGTTGCATAAAAAAAGAGAAAAAAGTGTTGCAAAAATATAAAAATTGATATACACTTAAATCACGAAAACGATTAAGTTATTAGTAAGCGTTGTAGTAAATGTGGGAGTTAGAAGAATATGGTATCTATGAAAGATATCTCCGTTCGATGTGGTGTTTCGGTAGCAACGGTCAGCAAAGCGCTTAATGATCACAAAGATATTGGAGAAGCTACCAAACAGAAGATTCAGCAGGTGGCCAAAGAGATGGGATATTTTCCTAACTCATCAGCCAGAGCATTGAAGACGAATCGTACATATAATTTAGGGGTCTTGTTTGTAGATGAGGCTCAGAGCGGTTTAACTCATGACTATTTTTCTTACGTGCTTGATAATTTTAAGCGTACGGCAGAAGAAAAGGGATATGACATTACTTTCATTAACAGTAGCAGAAACGGAATGTCATATTTAGAACACAGCAGATACAGATGCTTTGACGGAGTGGTAATTGCCTGTGTGAATTTTAATACTCCTGAAGTAATAGAATTAGTAAACAGCGATTTACCGGTGGTGACAATCGACCATTTATTTAATAACAGAACGGCAATTATTTCAGACAACATAAAGGGAATGAGAGAACTTCTTACTTATGTTTATGAAATGGGACATAGAAGAATCGCATACATACATGGTGCAGATTCTACGGTTACAAGAAGCCGGCTTTCCAGTTTTTATAAAACGGCAGAGGAATTGGGAATTGAAGTTCCTGATGAGTACATAAGGGAAGCGGCGTACCGTGATACGAACATGACTTACCGCGTTACCGGAGAATTGTTGGATTTACCGAATCCACCTACTTGTATCCTGTATCCTGATGATTTCTCTTGCTTTGGAGGAATTAACGCAGTTACAGAGAGAGGCTTAAGTGTTCCGGATGATGTTTCGGTAGCAGGGTATGACGGCATCAGAATTGGAAGACATATTGAACCGCAGCTTACAACCTTACGTCAGGATACGGCAAAGCTTGGCAGATTGGCAGCGGAAAAGCTTATCAGCTTAATTGAACAGCCAAAGACGGCATTGATTGAACAGATTATTGTTTCCGGAGAAGTATATCCGGGCAAGTCAGTTGGCAGAATTTAGTTATTAAACTCGGTATATTTATTGCAAATGCAATATTTATATAGGTCGAAAGACCAAAACAAAATACTTATTTATTTTTATCCAAAGGGAGGAAGAAAAATGAAGAAAAAGTTATTAGCTCTTGTTCTTGCAGCTACTATGGCATTAGGCCTTGCAGCTTGTGGTTCAGACAAAGAAGCTTCTAAAGGCGAAGCTACAGACGGCGGAAAAGTATTCAACATTTACTGCTGGAACAACGAATTCCGTACACGTTTAACAGATCACTACGATGCATATGAAGCAGTTAGTGAAACAGAAGGTAAGATTGGTGATGTTATTGTAAAATGGCATGAAACACCAAACGCTGACAATCAGTATCAGAACGCTCTTGATGCAGCATTACTTGCTCAGAAAGATGCAGCAGCAGATGACAAAGTTGACTTATTCTTAGTAGAAGCTGACTACGCTGTTAAATACGTAGACACAGACTATACTTTAGATGTTAAGACAGTTGGTATTACAAAAGATGACATCAAAGATCAGTACAAATATACTCAGGATGCAGTTACAGACTCTAAGGGTGTATTAAAAGGCCTTTCATGGCAGGGATGTCCTTGTGTTATGATTTACAAAGCTGACATTGCAGAATCTGTTCTTGGAACAAGTGATCCTGCAGCAGTTCAGGAATATGTAAAAGATTGGGATACATTCAACGCAACAGCTGAGACAATGAAGGCTGCAGGATACAAGATGGTATCCGGTTATGATGATACATTCCGTATCTTCTCTAACAACGCAACATCTCCATGGGTTAAAGATGGAAAATTAAACATCGATGCAAGTATCAAAGATTGGATCGATCAGACTAAGTTATTTACACAGAACGAATACAACAACAAAACAACTCTTTGGGGTGATGGATGGTCAACAGGATTCACAGCAGAAGGTGATGTATTCTGTTACTTTGGACCAGCTTGGTTCGTAGACTATACAGCTCGTCAGAAAGATGCTGACGGAAATGCAACAAACGATGGTTTATTCAAAGCTACAGAAGGACCTCAGAGCTTCTTCTGGGGCGGTACATGGATGTGTGCAGCTAACGGAACAGACAATGCAAAAGAAATCAAAGACATGATGCTTGCTATGACAACAGATGCAGAAGTTATGAAGGGTATCGTTGAAAAAGACGCTGACTTCGCTAACAACAAGAAAGCTATGGAAGAAATGGCTGCAAGTGGTTACACAAGTGATTTCTTAGGCGGACAGAATCCACTTCCAATGTACATCGCAGGTGCTGAAAAGATTTCTTTAGAGAACATCACAGCTTATGACCAGGGATGTAATGAAAAGATTCAGTCTTGCATGAAAGACTACTTCGATGGCAACTGCACATACGAAGAAGCTCTTGCAAACTTCAAGAACGAAGTTAAGACAATGTATCCTGAATTAACAGTAGAATAAGAATCTGATAATTTAGAAATGTTTTAGGAACATGCCTGCCTGAAAAGGCGGGCATGTTTTTTATTCAAAACAGGGAAGGGTGAATATTATGAACACACCTAAAAATAAGAAATGTGTATCTTACAATAAATGGGGATATATCTTTTTAATCCCATTTGTTGTTACGTATTTGATTTTCCAGTTATATCCGTTGTTTTCAACGATTTATAACAGTTTCTTCGAAAACTACATGGCCCAGGGCGGTTTGATTCAGGTTGGACCGAATTTCGTTGGCCTTGATAACTATAAAGAATTATTTTCCAATGCAAACATTGGTAAATATTTGGGAAACACTTTGATTATGTGGATTATGGGCTTTATTCCTCAGATTCTGGTTTCCTTGTTACTTGCATCATGGTTCTCTAATATGAGACTCAGAATTAAAGCAAGCGGTTTCTTTAAAGCGGTAATTTATTTACCTAACTTAATCATGGCATCAGCTTTCTCTATGTTGTTCTTTGCATTGTTCTCAGATAACGGACCAATTAATAAATTGTTAATGTCATGGGGAATGTTGAATGAGCCGTTCCGTTTCTTCTCTAATATCTGGGCAACCAGAATTTTAGTAGCCTTCATGAACTTCTTAATGTGGTTCGGTAATACTACCATTCTTTTGATGGCAGGTATTATGGGTATTGATACTTCCTTAATGGAAGCAGCAGAAGTTGACGGTGCGAAGCCAAGTCAGGTGTTCTTCAGAATTACTTTACCTCTTTTGAAACCTATTTTGGTATATGTAATGATTACATCATTACTGGGTGGACTCCAGATGTACGATGTTCCACAGATTTTGACCAATGGTACAGGTTCTCCTGTAAATTCAACCAAGACATTGATTATGTTCTTAAATGACCATTTGTATAGTAAGAACTATGGTATGGGTGGTGCTTTATCCGTAATTCTCTTTGTAATTACCGGTATCTTAAGCTTATTCGTATACAGATCAATGGTTAAAAAAGAAGATTAAGGAGGGCTGATAAATGGATTCGTATATTATTAAAGAAGAAAACACCTTAGGAATTCGTGCCAGAAGAATTATCGCACATGTAGTCCTCATATTTATGACCTTGTTATGTTTGTTCTGGTTCTATGTATTGTTTATCAATGCTACCAGAACCAATAGTGAGATTATGCTTGGATTCTCATTTTTGCCGGGAGATATGCTCGTTAAGAACTTTAAGAATCTGTTGGCAGATGATTCCATTCCGATTGTTTCAGGCCTTATTAACAGCTTGATTGTATCCGGTGGGACTGCGATTCTTGCAACTTATTTCTCGACCATGACTGCATTTGCAATTCATGCATATAACTTTAAGTTTAAGAATGCTATTTTCACCTTCATCTTAATGGTAATGATGATTCCTACCCAGGTTACATCCCTTGGTTTTATTAAGATGTTACGTGACCTTGATTGGACCAACCAGTTATGGCCGCTTATTATTCCGTCCATAGCATCTCCTACAGTATTCTTCTATTTGAAGCAGTACATGCAGAGCTGTTTACCTCATTCATTGTTGGAAGCAGCCAGAATCGACGGTTCAGGTGAGTTTAGAACCTTTAATACAATTGTTATGCCACTTATGAAACCTGCTATTGCAGTTCAGGCTATTTTCACATTTGTATCAAGCTGGAACAATTATTTTACACCTGCGTTGATTTTAACAGATCTTGAAAAGAAAACATTGCCGATTCTTCTTGCAATGCTTCGTAGTAAAGACTGGTCAACACTTGACCGTGGTCAGGTATATATGATGATTTCTTTATCCATTTTACCGGTAATTGTTGTATATATGTTCCTTTCAAAACATATTGTACAGGGATTGACAGTAGGTAGCGTAAAAGAATAATGGAATATATAACAGCCGTAAGTACAAAAGCTTACGGCTGTTTTTTGCATTATAAAAGGCTTCCAACGGGAAGCCTTTAAATATATGTATTAGTTATTGCTGTTTCCTACATATTTGTCGATTAATGCATCAACAACAGGAATCTTAATTGTTTTCATCTTAAGAGCAAATACACCTAATAAAACTAAGATTACATCAGAAGCTAAAGAAATAATCTGTCTGAAAAGTGTTGTAAGATGAGCAGGTATTTCGAAAACATCAGCGTACTTGTCAAACCAGTGGATGATAATGTTGATGATTGAAGCAACATTATCAAACCAACCAACTACGAAGTAAAGGATGCTGAAGAAAAGTGATACAGCAACGGCTTTAACAACGGTTTTCTTTAACCATTCGTTCTCTTCTGCATAAAGTACATATGCTACGATAAGTAATGTTACCCATGAAGAAATTCCTGTATAGGCAACAAGGAAATAAGTTGCGGCACCTAAGAATGCAATAGAGATGCCTAATTTTGTTTTTAACATTTGTTATTCCTCCTTAGATTTGCTTCTCTTTATTATATGAAGCCTACAAAGGATATTATAATAGATAAGCCAGAGAATTTCAATGCTAATTTACTGCCAACCGCCATCAAGATTTATGATTTGTCCGGTAAAGTATTCCGGCATATTTAATAGTGAAGATACGGCTTTTGCAACGTCATCAGGGGTTCCCATACGGCATGCGGGAATTTCATCAATAACGCATTGCTTTTCTTCCATACTTAAGTGGCTGTTCATGTCGGTATCAATAAGTCCGCATGCCACGGCATTGACCTGTATATTACTGGGAGCTAATTCTTTAGCAAGAGCTTTTGTAAATGTATTAAGTCCACCCTTAGATGCTGAGTAAGCTACTTCTGTGGAAGCACCAACATTGCCCCAAACTGAGGATATATTTATAATATGTCCTTTGTGCTCTTTTAACATGAAAGGAATGGCATGTTTCGAGGTATAAAATGCGGAAGAAAGATTGGTGTTTAGTATAAGATTCCATTCTTCATCGGTCATATCATGTAATAATCCCACATGGGAAATACCTGCGTTATTAATTAAAATGTCAATTCCCTCAATTTCTGAAAAAAGTGATTCCACTTCGGATGCTTTGGATACATCACGGCAGTACGGCTTGCAAATTACGCCGTATTGTGAGGAAAGCATATTACATAGAGAATGCAGGGCATCCATAGAACGGAAACCAACCAAATAGAGAGTAAGTTTTTCGTTGGCAAGGCTGCTTATTTTGGCAAGTTCTTCTGCGATTGCTGCGCCGATTCCCCGTGACGCACCGGTAATTAATGCATATTTCATGCGAAGCTCCTTATTTCATAGAGTAAATACAGCTTCATTATGTCATAGCTCACATTTTTTTTCAAGTTTGTGGTATACTGAGTGCAGATGGAGGTAAAAGCCATGATGTATGATTTGATTATTATTGGAAGCGGACCGGCAGGCTTAAGTGCTGCAATTTATGCGGGAAGAGCCAGACTTAACACGTTGATTATTGAAAAACAGGGTATGAGCGGAGGCCAGGTATTAAATACCTATGAGGTGGATAATTATCCGGGACTTCCGGGAATGAACGGATTTGATATGGGAATGCGTTTTAAAGAGCATGCAGATAAGTTTCCGGTGGACTTTGTAGAGGGTGAAGTGGTAGAGGTTAAGCTTGATGGTGCTGTAAAGCAGATTCGCACACATGAGCAAATCTATGAAGGAAAGACTGTTTTGATTGCAACAGGAGCGCGACACGCCAAACTGAATATTCCGGGAGAAGATAGGTTGGCAGGAAGAGGCGTTTCTTACTGTGCTACCTGCGACGGTGCTTTTTTTAGGAATAAGACGGTTGCAGTTGTTGGCGGAGGAGATGTGGCTGTAGAAGATGCTATTTTTCTTGCAAGGTTCTGTGAGAAAGTATATTTGATTCATAGGCGGAATGAGTTACGTGCAGCAAAAATATTACAGGATGCTTTGTTTGAATTACCCAATGTAGAATGTGTCTGGGACAGCGTGGCGGATGAAATTGTGGGAGAAGATGTAGTATCCGGCATTAAACTTCATAATGTTAAGAATAATGAAGAAAAGCTTCTTATGGTTAATGGAGTGTTTATTGCTGTCGGTATGCATCCCAACAGCGAAATATATAGAGAGATTTTAGAGTGTGATGATTTGGGCTATATTCAGGCAAGTGAAGAGGGAGTTACAAATGTTTTAGGAGTATTTGTTGCAGGCGATATCAGAACCAAACAGCTCAGACAAATTGTGACTGCAGTATCCGATGGCGCTAATGCTGTTACATCCATTCAAAAATATATGGTACATCACAGATAATTGGTCCATAGGTACCAGATTGAAAAAAGTCAATGTTTTTTCCTAAAAATTGATTCAAAATCAAACTTTCGTCACGTTGCACAAAAAGAGGAAAAAGTTACAATTTCATGTGAATTATGTCGAATGTTGCGCAAAAAAGTTATCCACATTGAAAAGTACCGATTTTATGGGGAAAAGTACTTATACACTGAGTTATCCACATTGTCCACATTGTTTTTATCGAAAAACAATGCAATTTTATGGTAACTAAACGAACAATCGTTTTGTTTAGAAATAATAAAATTTTTATTTTTCGCGTGAAATGTCGAAAAAAGTCTTGACATTTAAATTGTGAAAAAATTTATGAAAATAATGGATAATCGTTGAAATTTTTACCTGAAATGTGCTATAATTTAGTCACATTAAATAACGGAAGGGTGGTCGACATGAAATTTATCATCATCGGAAAAAACATCGACGTTACGGAGGGCTTAAAATCAGCAGTACAGGATAAAATCGGTAAGTTAGAGAAGTATTTTACTCCTGATACAGAAGTGCATGCTACACTCAGCGTAGAAAAAGACAAACAAAAAATAGAAGTAACAATTCCTATTAAAGGAAACATCATCCGTGCAGAGCAGGCAAGCAGTGATATGTATGTATCCATTGACCTGGTTGAAGAGATTATTGAAAGACAATTAAAGAAGTATAAGAACAAATTAATTAACAAACAACAGAATAAGGAATCCTTCCAGCAAGCATTTGTAGAGAATGATTATATGGAAGAAGATGATGTACAGATTGTACGTACTAAAAAATTTGATATAAAACCGATGTATGCTGAAGATGCCTGCGTACAGATGGAATTATTAGGACATGGTTTCTTTGTATTTGTAAATGCGGAAACTGATCAGGTTAACGTAGTATATAAGAGAAAAGGAAACACATACGGCTTGATTGAACCGGAAATTTAATACGGTATATAGTTGTTGGACTGGCTGCTTCTTGTCGAAAGACGGGAAGCAGCCTTTTAAATGTGCGGCAAATTCTTGCAAAATTCCAATTATGTACGCATTTAAAAACATTGCAAAATGAATAGTGCTATGGTACAATGGATACAGTCGGCAATGATAAAAAAATAACAATCATTGTCTTGGTACACAGAAAGGAGTCATAAAATGGCAAGAAAAGTAGTTTTAGCAGGCGCATGTCGTACAGCAATCGGAACAATGGGTGGATCACTTTCTACTACTCCGGCAGCTGATCTTGGTGCAGTAGTAATTAAAGAAGCATTAAACAGAGCTGGTGTTAAACCGGAACAGGTTGATCATGTATATATGGGATGTGTTATCCAGGCAGGTCTTGGACAGAACGTAGCACGTCAGGCAACATTAAAAGCAGGACTTCCTATCGAAGTACCGGCAGTTACAGTTAACGTTGTATGTGGTTCAGGTCTTAACTGTGTTAATATGGCAGCACAGATGATTCAGGCAGGTGATGCTGATATCGTTGTTGCAGGTGGTATGGAGAACATGTCAATGGCTCCTTACGCAATCCCACAGGCTCGTTACGGATACAGAATGAACAACGGAACATTAGTGGATACAATGATTAAGGATGCTCTTTGGGATGCATTCAATGATTATCATATGATTAAAACAGCTGATAACATCGCTGAACAGTGGGGACTTACACGTGAAGAGTTAGATGAGTTTGCATTAAATTCACAGTTAAAGGCTGAAAAGGCTCAGGCTTCAGGTGCATTTGAAGATGAAATCGTACCTGTAATGATTAAGAAGAAAAAAGAAATGGTAGAGTTCAAGGTAGACGAAGGACCACGTCCGGGTTCTACAATGGAAGGTCTTGCAAAACTTCGTGCAATCAATCCTGACGGATATGTTACAGCAGGTAACGCTTCAGGTATTAATGACGGTGCTGCTGCTATCGTTGTTATGAGCGAAGAAAAAGCAAAAGAACTTGGTGTTACACCAATGGCTACATTCGTTGCCGGAGCACTTGGCGGTGTAGACCCAAGCATCATGGGTATCGGACCTGTTGCATCTACTAAGAAAGTACTTGCAAAAACAGGTATGAAGATTGAAGACTTCGATATTATCGAAGCTAACGAAGCATTTGCTGCTCAGTCAATCGCTGTAGGTAAAGACCTTGGTATTGACGTAGAAAAGCAGTTAAATCCAAATGGTGGTGCTATTGCACTCGGACACCCGGTTGGAGCTTCTGGATGCCGTATCCTTGTAACATTGTTACATGAAATGGTGAAAGCAGACGCTAAGAAGGGTCTTGCTACACTTTGTATCGGTGGCGGTATGGGCTGCTCAACAATCGTAGAAAGAGATTAATATCTAAAAAGGGTATAAAACAGACAGGAAGCGCTAGAAATGGCACTTCCCGTCTGTGCGTATAGAGAATACATGAAGCGAAGGCTTCAGGATGGAGGAAATCATGGAATTTATTCAGTATGAAGTAAATGGTGCAGTTGGTAAGATTACCATCGCACGTGAAAAAGCATTAAATGCTTTGAACTCAACAGTATTAGAAGAGTTAGACGCAACTCTTGATCAGGTTAATCTTGATGAAGTAAGATGTCTTATTTTAACAGGTGCAGGTGAAAAATCATTCGTAGCCGGTGCTGACATTGGAGAAATGAGCACATTAACAAAAGCAGAAGGCGAAGCTTTCGGTAAAAAAGGAAACGATGTGTTCCGTAAATTAGAAGTATTTCCAATCCCTGTTATTGCAGCAATTAACGGATTTGCTCTTGGTGGCGGATGTGAAATCGCTATGAGCTGTGATATCAGAATCTGTTCTGAAAACGCAGTATTTGGACAGCCTGAAGTAGGTCTTGGTATTACACCTGGATTTGGCGGTACACAGAGACTTGCTCGTCTTGTTGGTGCAGGAATGGCAAAACAGATGATTTATACAGCACGTAATATCAAAGCTGATGAAGCTTTCAGAATCGGTCTTGTTAATGCTGTATACCCAATCGAAGAGTTAATGCCTGCAGCAGAAAAAATGGCAGCTTCTATTGCAAAGAACGCTCCTATCGCAGTTCGTAACTGCAAGAAAGCAATCAATGATGGTCTTGAAGTAGATATGGATCAGGCAATCGTTATCGAAGAAAAATTATTCGGTGACTGCTTCGAAACAGAAGACCAGAGATACGGAATGGCATTCTTCTTAGACAAGAACAAAGAAAAAGTAAAAGAGCCATTCAAGAATAAATAAGTTTCATATTAATTTTTAAAAATACAAAATTTTAGGAGGATTTACCATGAAGGTAGGTATTATTGGTGCCGGAACAATGGGTTCCGGAATCGCACAGGCTTTCGCTGAAACAGAAGGCTATGAAGTATATCTTTGCGATATCAACGAAGAATTTGCTGCAAACGGCAAAAACAAAATTGCAAAAGGTTATGACAAACTTGTTGCAAAAGAAAAAATTACAAGAGAATATGCTGATTCAGTTCTTGCTAAAATCACAACAGGAACAAAAGACATCTGTACAGATGCTGACCTTGTTGTAGAAGCAGCACTTGAAGTTATGGCTGTTAAACAGCAGACATTCAAAGAATTACAGGATATCGTTCCTGCACACTGTATCTTTGCTACAAATACATCATCTCTTTCTATTACAGAAATTGGTGCTGGACTTGACAGAGCAGTTATCGGTATGCATTTCTTCAACCCTGCAAACAGAATGAAATTAGTTGAAGTTATTGCCGGTCTTAACACACCTGCTGAAACAGTAGAAAAGATTAAAGCAATCTCTGTTGAAATCGGAAAAGAACCTGTACAGGTTGAAGAAGCTCCTGGTTTCGTTGTAAACAGAATCTTAATCCCAATGATTAATGAAGCAATCGGTATCTACGCAGAAGGCGTTGCATCTGTAGAAGGTATTGATCAGGCTATGAAGCTTGGTGCTAACCATCCAATGGGACCTTTAGCATTAGGTGACTTAGTAGGTCTTGATATCGTTCTTGCAATCATGAACGTATTATATGATGAAACAGGCGATACAAAATACCGTCCACATCCACTTCTTAAGAAAATGGTTCGTGGTAAACAGCTTGGTATGAAGACCGGAAAAGGTTTCTACGACTACTCTAAATAATTAATATAAATAATGGAGGATAAAACAACATGGATTTTACATTAAGTAAAGAGCATGAGATGGCGAGAACTCTCTTTAGAGAATTCGCTGAAAAAGAAGTAAAACCTCTCGCTCAGGAGGTTGACGAAACAGAAGTTTTCCCAAGAGAAACAGTTGAGAAAATGGCTAAACTTGGTTTCATGGGAATTCCTGTACCAAAGGAATACGGCGGACAGGGATGTGATCCTTTAACATATGCTATGTGCGTTGAAGAATTATCAAAAGTATGTGGTACAACAGGCGTTATCGTTTCTGCACATACATCACTTTGCTGTGATCCGATTCTCACATATGGTACAGAAGAACAGAAACAGAAATACCTTGTTCCACTTGCAAAAGGTGAAAAACTTGGTGCTTTCGGTCTTACAGAGCCGGGTGCAGGTACAGACGCTCAGGGTCAGCAGACAAAGGCTGTTCTTGATGGTGATGAATGGGTATTAAACGGTTCAAAATGTTTCATTACAAATGGTAAAGAAGCTGACGTTTATGTTATCTTTGCTATCACAGGCGTTGTTGAAAAACGTGGCAGATTAACAAAAGAAATTTCTGCATTCATCGTAGAAAAAGGAACACCTGGATTCACATTCGGTACAAAAGAAAAGAAAATGGGTATCCGTGGTTCATCAACATACGAATTAATCTTTACAGATTGTCGTATTCCAAAGGAAAACCTCTTAGGACAGCAGGGTAAAGGTTTTGCTATCGCTATGCACACACTTGATGGTGGACGTATCGGTATCGCTTCTCAGGCTCTTGGTCTTGCAGAAGGTGCTCTTGAAACAACAATCAGCTATGTAAAAGAAAGAAAACAGTTCGGTAAAGCAATTGGTTCTTTCCAGAATACACAGTTCCAGTTGGCAGATATGGCTACAAAATGCGAAGCTGCTCAGTTATTGGTTTACAAAGCTGCTATGGCTAAAGCTACTCAGAAAGTTTACTCTGTGGAAGCTGCTATGGCTAAATTATATGCAGCAGAAGTTGCAATGGAAGTTACAACAAAGGCTGTTCAGTTACACGGTGGTTACGGTTACATCAGAGAATACGATGTAGAACGTATGATGCGTGATGCTAAGATTACTGAAATCTACGAAGGAACTTCAGAAGTTCAGCGTATGGTTATTTCAGGAAGTTTATTAAAATAGGGAGGTACTTAACGTGAAAGTTGTAGTATGTATTAAACAGGTACCTGATACAAAGGGTGGAGTTAAGTTCAACCCGGACGGTACATTAGACAGAGGTGCTATGCTTACAATCATGAATCCTGATGATAAAGCAGGTCTTGAAGCAGCACTTAGATTAAAAGATCAGTATGGTGCAGAAGTAACAGTTATTACAATGGGTCTTCCAAAGGCTGAAGAAGTTCTTCGTGAAGCTATGGCTATGGGAGCTGATAACGGAATCTTAGTAACAGACAGAGTTTTAGGTGGTGCTGATACTTGGGCTACTTCTACAACACTTGCAGGTGCAATCAGAAACTTAGATTATGATTTAATCATCACAGGCCGTCAGGCTATCGATGGTGATACAGCTCAGGTTGGTCCTCAGATTTCTGAACACCTTGGAATTCCTGTAATTTCTTATGCACAGGCAATCAAAATTGATGGTGACAGCGTAATCGTTGAACGTCAGTATGAAGACAGATATCATGAAGTAAAAGCAAAAATGCCTTGCTTAATCACAGCTCTTGCTGAATTAAACGAGCCTCGTTATATGACTCCGGGCGGAATCTTTGATGCATACAAGAAAGAGATTACTGTTTGGGGTAGAGCAAACCTTGTAGATGTTGAAGACTGCAACCTTGGTTTAGCAGGTTCTCCTACAAAGATTGCAAAAGCTTCTGACAAAGTAAGAAAAGGTACAGGAGAAAAAGTTACTCTTGACGCTGAAGAAGCAGTTGCTTATATCATGGGCAAATTAACAGAGAAGCACGTAATTTAATTTAGAGGAAAGTGGTGAAAAGAATGAATTTAGAACAGTATAAAGGCGTTATGGTCTTTGCTCAGCAGGTTGATAATCAGTTAAGCAGCATCGCTTTCGAATTAATCGGCAAAGGTAAAGATTTAGCAGCAGATTTAGGAACAGAAGTAACAGCAGTTCTTATCGGTTACGAAGTAAAAGGTCTTGCAGACGAACTTGCAGCATATGGTGCTGACAAAGTTATCGTAATTGATGATGCAGAATTAAAAGATTACAGAACAGAACCATATACACATGCATTAGCTTCTGCAATCGATGAATTTAAACCTGAAATCGTATTAGTTGGTGCTACAGCAATCGGTAGAGATTTAGGACCAAAGGTTTCAGCAAGAGTTAAAACAGGTCTTACAGCTGACTGTACAGTACTTGAAATCGGTGATTTCCCATTAGTTGCAATTCCTGGTAAAGAACAGAAACACAATCAGTTATTAATGACACGTCCTGCATTCGGTGGTAACACAATCGCTACTATCGCTTGTCCTGACACACGTCCTCAGATGGCAACAGTTCGTCCGGGTGTTATGCAGAAACGTGAAAAAGTTGAAGGTGCTAAAGCTAATGTTGTTGAATACAATCCTGGATTTACACCTAACAACAACTATGTTGAAATCTTAAACGTAGTAAAATCAGTTGTTGATACAGTAGATATCATGGACGCTAAGATCTTAGTATCAGGTGGTCGTGGTGTTGGCAGCGCTGAAAACTTCAAATTATTAGAAGACCTTGCAGAAGCACTTGGCGGAACAGTAAGCTGCTCGCGTGCAGTTGTAGACTCAGGCTGGAAGCCAAGAGATCTTCAGGTAGGTCAGACAGGTAAGACAGTTCGTCCTAACGTATACTTTGCTATCGGTATTTCCGGAGCAATCCAGCACGTTGCAGGTATGGAAGAATCTGATATCATCATTGCTATTAACAAAGATGAAACAGCTCCTATCTTCGATGTAGCTGATTACGGTATTGTAGGTGACTTAAACAAGATTTTACCTGCATTAACAGCTCAGATTAAAGCAGTTGTGAAATAATTGAATTTGTTTTGAAGAAGTTTGAAACAATCATCTTTCATATAAAACGCAGTTCCCATATGGGAGCTGCGTTTTTGCTTATCTTACCTTTTGTTTTGCTGGCAGCTTCATATATCCGCCATTTTAAAATGTGTCTTTTGTTTTAAAAATGTGGTAAAGGGTATATACATAAAAAATGACGTCAGATACCCTCAATATTAAGAAATAGCGGGTATATTACTGTGATGAATCATGATAATACCCAGTTAAGGGTCTGATTAGGGGGAAATGGTAGAATAATAGGGTATTGAGGGTAAGTTTTTGTCCTATATACCCGGAGGTGATTTGAAATAAGTGAAAAACATATGAGTAGTAAATAATTAGAATATCTTGAGGACACGTAGGGATAGTGATATAATTGAAAGTATAGTAACATATTAAAATGATGATATGGGGGATTAAGATATGTTTTGTCCAAGATGTGGAAAAAATGCAGGGGAAGGAACAAGATTTTGCGGCGGATGTGGATTGGCACTTCATGCTTATGTGATGCCACAACAACCTATGGTAGCACAGCCGGCGGCGTTCGTGCAGCCGGAACCAGTATCAACTCCTATGCAGCCGGTACCAACGTTCGTGCAGCCAGCACCTGTGCAGACGGCACCGATAGCGCCAATACAAGCTGCGTCGACTCCGATAGTTCCAGAATTAATGCAGTCTACAGAGAATGTTGTAACGGAAGCGCCGGTAGTGGAGCAGATGGCGGTAGAACCGATAGAAGAACCGGTAACAGAGCAGGCGGTAGAGCCGATAGAAGAGCCAGTAGCAGAGCAGGCAATAGAGCCGGTAGAAGAACCTGTAGCAGAGCAGGCAATAGAGCCGGTAGAAGAACCTGTAGTAGAGCAGGCAATAGAGCCGGTAGAAGAACCTGTAGTAGAGCAGGCAATAGAGCCGGTAGAAGAACCTGTAGTAGAGCAGGCAATAGAGCCGGCAGCAGAATCTGTAACAGAGCAGGCAATAGAGCCGATAGAAGAACAGGTAGCAGAGCAGGCAGAAGATCCAGCTATGGAACAAGAAACAGAGGCACCAATAGAGACGCCGATTGAGACACAGGAAGCGCCTGCACCGCAGGTTGCTTATGCGCCGGCACCGGGAGCTGTTTACATACCTAATGATGCACCAATATTTAATGCTGCGTATGGTACAGTTTTGCCTCCGAGTAGCGAGCAAGGATGTCAGCAAACAGCAGGATATCAGCAACAACCGGGATATCAGCAGCCTCAAGGCTATCAACCAATACCAGCGCAGGCGAATCAGCAGGCAGCAATGTCCGCGGGAATGTCGGTAGTGGCACCTGCATTTACAACTTCTGATACTAAGAGTTCGAAAAAATCAAACAAGGTATTACAGATTATATTAGCGGTTTTTTCAGCAATGGGATTAATCGCCACCATTGTTTCGTTGTTTTTACCGTTGCGGGAAGGCGTAGAACAAAATAAGAATCTGACTGTAGTTAAAATATTGGAACATCAAGAAGAAATATTAATTGCGATTTATGTATGCTTCGCGTTGCTTGCGGTGGCAGTGATTCAACGCATGTACAAGATAGTGATGGCAGGTTCATTTTTTAGCTTAAGCATTATGCTGGGAATGTACATAATGATGTATGTATATTATTTTCAGATGCGTCCTGAAGCTCAAAGGATGAACAATGTGAGTGAATGGAGTATAGGTTTTTTTGTGAACCTTGCAGGTAGTGCGTTAATGTTTATATCTTCTCTAATTGGGGTATCAACAGTAAAAGAACCATTACGGGATTTTGTGGGTAGAAAACGAAAATTGAACGCTGTTTCTGTATTTTTGTATGCCGTGTTAGGAATTGTATTCTTAGTTGTATTAGGTGGCTTTGCAGATATGGCATTACAGCGGTTGTGTGATACCAGCAGGCAAACAGTAGGAATATATGCAGCTTATTATGTAAAAGACTTTATGACGTTATTAGTAATTGGTCTTTGTATCGGGCTTGTATATCCGTTGGCAAGAGTTGCATTTAAACGAGTGCCGGGAGCTGAAAGAAAAGCCATGAATAGGGGACTTTTGTGGTCGTTTGTTATGGCATTTATTGTTGGTGCTTTATTTATTAAATTTCACAGACCAATTTATGAATGGGTTACAAAGGACAGCGTTGATTCTGCTGTGTTTGATATAGCACAATCCTATTTTATGGTAAATATTTTTGAGTTGCTATTTATGGTTCCATTTATTTATTTAGCACTTGCATATATTATCAAAGGAAAAATAGGAGCGTCGTTTGTTTGGAGTAATGTGCTGGTAATCATAAAAATACTTATGCGTCATTTGTTAATGAAGGAGAGGTTCTTTAGAACACCGGAAGGTTGTGCTGTGATTGATTTGATTGCATGTGCGACTGCAGCTATATTATTTATTTTCTATTTTGTAAATGAAAAGAAGAATGATACATATGTGGTAAATGCTAAGGTATCCGGTAAAAATACGGGAATCGGAATGGCTTTTGCGGTGGTATTTGCAATCATTTTTGCATTCTTACATAAAGGATTTGGAGCATTATCTGAGTTTGTTATTAGTAAGACTAACGATGCAGAAGTGCAAACGGCAAGTATAATTTGCCGATATTCTGAGATAGCTATTGTATCTGTGTTGATTGTTATAATAGTTTATCTCATGCAAACGATTAAAAATAAAAATAACGTGTCATAATGCAATTTACCCCTTGTCGTTTATGATAAGGGGTATTTCACTTTATTTTCAAAATTTTCTATTTAAGCCATAAAAATGCAAAATAGGTTTCGTACCATAAATAGAAACATAAAGAATTTAGGTTCATAGGGGAGGATGTATATGAAAGATTTCCGGAAAAACAAAAAGTATAGAAAAGCAATGGCACTGGTACTGATGCTTGTTATGGTAGCCGGTCTTGCGGGATGTGGTGAGAAAAAAGAAGAAAAAACACCGGAGCCTACAAGTCTTGTAGAGCCTAAACAAGAAAATGATATACAGGCCGGAAAGGATGAAACCGATATACCAACTGCAGAAATGGACAGCACAGTTCTTCAAAGCGGTATGAATGCGTTTGCATACGACATAGCTGATCAATTGAATCAAAATGGAAATGATGCCAATTATTTCTTTTCTCCGTATAGTCTGTGTGCAGCTTTGACATTACTTGGAAATGCTTCCCAGGGTGATACATTGGCTCAGATTAATGAAGTATTGGGAATCAATGACCTTGAGGACTGGAACAAACAGTTATCTTTATTTATGAAAAAAGAACAGCCCAAAGATGCATATTTGATAAGCGCCAATTCCTTATGGCTTGCAAAAGGCTATGAACCTTCAGAAACCTTTTACAGCGAATATTATCCATTGGTTTCAAAGTATTTTGAGGCGGGATTGTTCGAAGCGGATTATAAGGATAATCCTAAGCAAACCGTAAAACAGATGAACCAGTGGATTAGTGAAGCTACGGAAGGCATGATTCCGGATTTTGTGAAGGATGTTGATAAGGATACCGTGATTACCCTGATGAATGCAGTGTATTTTTACGGGGAATGGCTTCATACTTTTGAGGCAAGTTCTACAAGAGAACGAACCTTTTACGGAACCAATGGGGAAACTGAAGTTCAGATGATGGGGCAGGGGGATTTGTACCTGTCATATTATGAGAAGGATGGGGTTCGCGGAATTTGTATGCCTTATGGTGATGGAAGTAAGGTAATGAATATTCTCATAGCAGATGATAATAGCGATAAAACAGCTGCAGAGTTGTTCGCGGATTTTACATCGGCAGGGAAAAATGAATTTTTAGGGATGCTTATGAATGCGGACACAATTAAAGTGGAGACATTACGAATTCCAAAATTCAGCATGGAATATACCATGAATGATGTGCCTGAAATCTTAAAGAAAATGGGAATGACGGATGTTTTTGACCCTATAAAAGCTGAGCTTAATCATATTAATGCAGAAACTTACGTTAGTGATGTTTCTCATATGGCTAAGATTGAAGTAGATGAGTTGGGAAGTAAAGCCGCTGCAGTTACCATTGTGGAAGGTGTGGACGGTTGTGCGCCGGAGGAAGAAGAAATTAAAATCAATTTTGTGGTGGATAGACCGTTTATATTCTTTATCCAAGATGTTGAAAGTGAAATAATTCTTTTTTCCGGGCAGGTGAGCAATCTGTAAGTGGTATGAGAGGAGCATATAAAAAATGAAAAGAAAATGTTTAACAATACTCTTAACTTTAACAATTGTGTCAGGAATTATGGGCTGCGGTCAAGGGGATGAGAATTCGGCAAAAAAAGACAATGCCCCTATATCACTTGGTGTAAAAGATAATGGTGACGGGACTGTTACAGCTACCGTGGCAGAGTATCCCATGGCTGAAAAACTGGATGGAACGCTTGCCGGTGGTATTAATCAATTTGCTTATGATATGGCTGACACTATTCTTGCAAAAGATGAAAGCAGAAATGACAATTATGTCTTTTCACCTTATAGTATATGTAGTGCCTTAACCTTACTTAATAATGCTGCATTAGGTGAGACGCAAAATCAGATTAATCTTACCATGGGAATCAGTTCATTAGAGGAATGGAATAAGCAGTTGCAAAAATACATGAATCAACCAAGTGTAGGAGATGCATTGTTACGTTCTGCAAATTCCCTTTGGCTATCGGATGATTATACGCCAGCAGACCGGTTTTATGATACTTACTACCCATTGGTGGATTTCTATTTTGACGCTGAGCTTTTTTCTGCTGATTTTGATGGGAAACCGGAAGAAACCACAGAGCAGATGAATCGATGGATATCTGATGCAACAGAAGGTATGATTGAGGATTTCATTGATATGGTTGACCCCTCGACGGTACTTTCTATGGTGAATGCGGTTTATTTTGATGGTAAGTGGAAGTTACCTTTTACGGCTAATGCCACTTATGAGCAGACCTTCTATGGAACAAAGGGGGAATCCAAAGTTCAGATGATGCATCAAGGGGAAACCTATTTTGCTTACTATGAAGATGAAGAGACCGGTTTAAAAGGAATCAGTCTTCCGTACGGCGAAGGTGAAACCAAGGTTATGAATATTCTGTTACCGTTAGCGGATGATGAGGCGGTAAGCAATGTAGGTGAACTTTTTTATGCTTTGGATGGAAAAACAAAAACAGGGCTTTTAGATAAGGTCATGAACGCTGATAAGCAGTTGATTGCAACCCTTGCTTTACCTAAGTTTTCCATGGAATATACCATAGAAGATTTGCCGGGGAAATTGCAACAAATGGGTATTATAGATGCATTTGATCCTATCAGTGCAGATTTGTCTTATATTGGTGAAGATATTTATGTTTCTGATGCTTCCCACATGGCAAAAATCGAAGTGGATGAGCTTGGAACCAAAGCGGCAGCAGTAACGGTAATCTGTACAGAAGAGAGTGCTATGATGATTGAAAATTATATTGAGTTTATTGTTGACAGACCATTTATCTTTACTATTCAGGATAAAGAAAGCGGAATGATTCTTTTTATGGGACAGGTGAATGAGTTGTAGTGTTTTAAAAGGCTGGACGTGGTGTCCGGCCTTTTGCAAATCGTGATGTGATATTAGCGATGAGACTATATTGAGAAGACATAGAATAGGAAGTTACATAAACCTACAAAAACATACTACATAAACCCACAAACATTTTTACGTTAATTTGGTAAAGTGTATATGTTAAAAAATATAAAACGCAATTGTGTGAAAGGAGAATTAAAGTGAAAAAGAAGTGGGGAATTTTAATTTCCATGGCAGTAGTAGTGTTAGTTTGTTTGGTGGCATTTCCGCACTTTTCTAAGGCAGAAGGGGAAACTGTTGAGGTAAGTGTGTGGGAATATGTAAATGAATATAATCAAAATATGATTATAATGATAGAAGAATCGGATTCTTGGCGTGTTGGAACGCTTTTTGAAAATAATATTTTAATACAAAAAGCACAACTTAATAAAGAAAATCGTTATATGACCACTGATTTATATTCATTAGAAAGCGGAAAGCCAGAGTATAGCGGACCCCAAAGGAAAGTTGGAGATATAGATGCTGTAAGCATATATAAGAATAAAAGCAATGTTCTGTTTAGCGACTTGATACTGGAAAATGCTGATTTGAAACAACTATATAATACTGTCAAGTCTTCAGACAGCGATAAGAGCATTATTAGGGAAACATGGATTTTTAAGCCAAATGTTGATGTAAGTTCTATGGATATATCAGTGAATACTGTAAGTGTAACGTGTGAAGTTGCAACATGTGATTTAACTTATGTCAAAGATGAAGAATTGGTAAGTGCAGGTGAATATGAATTTATAAAAAGTGCGGGTGGCTGTTTGTATGCCCCCGCACTTACTGGTGAATTATATCAGAAAACAGATATCTATAGTCATGGGAAAACGGAATATAATCTTGATAAAGGGGCATCTATTATAGATATTGCGGTGCTAATTTATGAGGCTTATAAGAAAGATGTAGAAAGTCTTTTAGTATCTTTGGTTGAACTAACAAAGGATAAAGTGGCTGCTCGGGATCAAAGAATTTATTTAGAAACGTATACATATGTGAACAGAAATAGAGTTGATGTGCAGGGTGTTACAATTATTGAAAATGGTAATAGTTATACATATTGGCATGGATATAATATGGAAACAGGTGCAGAACAAAAGATGGAAAAGTCGTTTAATGGCGGTTATGTTGGCGATTTGGACGAATTAATCGTATATGCGATTGGGGTATATTACAATGATTATCATGTGCCAAATCATAAATACTCTAATCATTGCGATACGACATGTGATATATGTGGTGGACCAAGAAATGCATCATCACACGAATATAGTAGTCCGTGTGATGAGTCTTGTAATGAGTGTGGAGAACTACGAAGTGTAGCCGGTCATGAATATGATAATGCTTGCGATATATTATGTAATAAATGTGGAAATATTCGAACTGTACCTGGACATGGTTATTATAATGCGTGTGCTACCACTTGTTATCGATGTGGTTATGTAAGAAGTGTATCGGGTCATGAATATAGCAATGCCTGTGATGCAACATGCAATAAATGTGGAGCTGCAAGAAGCGTATCGGCTCATGTTTATAGTAATGGGTGTGATACAACGTGCAATGTATGCGGAGTAACAAGGAGTGTGTCAGGTCATGTATATAGCAATGCATGTGATCCGGCATGTAACAATTGTGGAGTGAATAGAAGCGTGTCAGGTCATGCCTATAGTAATGGATGTGATACAACGTGTAATACCTGTGGAGCTACAAGAAGTGTGTCGGGACATACATATAGTAATGGATGTGATACAACGTGTAATACCTGTGGAGTAACAAGAAGTGTGTCAGGTCATACATACAGCAATGGATGCGATACAACGTGTAATGTATGCGGAGCAACAAGGAGTGTACAAGGGCACTCATATAGTAATGGGTGTGATACAACTTGTAACAAGTGTGGATCATCAAGAAGCGTGTCAGGTCATTCTTATGATAATGCGTGCGATGTATCATGTAACATATGTGGGGCATCAAGAAGTGTATCTGGGCATAAATACAGTAGCATTTGTGATAGTTCATGCAATGTATGCGGAGCGACAAGAAGTGCTGCGGCACATAGTTACACAGCATATCGAGCAAATGGTGGTGCAGGACATTACATTATGTGTGTAAGATGTGCTACAATAAAGCAATTTGTGTCACACTCTTATACTCTTATAAATCAGGGTCATGTAGGGACACAACATCAATTTAGCAAGAGGTGTACTACTTGCGGGTATACATATACATATCGAAGAACTTGTAGTGGCAGTCCGCACGTGGTATCTTAGTGTAGAAATTTTATGAATTGAATATAGAATTTATAAAGGAAAAGGGATACCTCAAATCGTATGTAAGAGATATCCCTTTTAAAATACAATACTAGGATGGAAATTATTTTTCTTTTAACTTATTGGCATAATAATATACAAATTCAGTGGGGGTAGGAACTCCCTTTGATGAATGTGTTTTAGCAGTATAGTGTTGAAGTAAGGTTTCTAAATCTGAAGTATTCCAGGCAGAATCGATTGCTGTTTGCATTGCCCTGGCAACACTGCCCTCAGTCTTACCATATATTGTTGCAATTGCGACCGCTAGATTATCAGGGGGCTTGTCGAGAACTAATTGAATGGAAGCTACAAGATATTTATAGCCTGTTAGTCTGGGGCTAATGCCTATGTGGTAGAATTCTTCATCGATTCTTTGTTTGATTGCTCTGTCCATAGCGGATAATTCATTTTTTCTTAATTTAGTGCAAGCATAAGATGAGGAGTTTGTGGTCGGCCTATGTATAGTTTCGAGTAGTCCGAATACTTCTTTTGGAGAAAAACTCTTATTATGTTTTGACATAATAAAATCAGCACCTAATTTTCGCGCGATATCGTGGGTTCGTTGGCTGGTGTTATTAGTTATAACAATGATATAAGGTTTAGCGGGTAAAGCTATTTCTGAAATACTTTTAAGAAAGGTAAGTCCATTTCCGATTCCGTCTTGTAATTCCAGACTTAGTATTAAAGTATGCGGTCGTTTACTGCATAATAGCTCGAATGCTTCAGAAGTATCATTTGTAACCCCAATTAGATTTAAAACAGACTGATTTGCAAATAGAGAAGCAAAGGTATTGCAAAATGCAATATCGTCATTAATCATTATGATATTCATATTATTCCCCTTAAAAAACAATTACACATATCAATATATAGCATAACTAAAGTTGAAAGTCAACTAAAAGAATAATATTGTTGTAAAAAATAGTGTTTAATATAATGTGTGTAGTTGAAATCTTATAAAAATTAATTTATAATATTTTTTGTAAAATGCTATTTGAGATTTGTAATGTGGTGGAAGAAAAATAAAGAACTGGCAATGGGCAGTATGTCTCAGTATCCATGCATTAATTGCGTTTGGTATATACGTATACTATACAACATTTGAATATTCATTCATTGTGGCGGCCGGAATAGTAATTATTATGTTGGATTTTATTACTATTATTTGTCAAAGTAGTAAGTCTTATCATAAAGAAGTAGGGGAGTACGATTATGATAAGGATAATTTTCCAACATATGTAGTATGGCTTCCGGTTACTTTATATTCTCTGAATGAGGTCTTTGAGGAAGTGGATGCATATAACAGATTTGGTAATAACAAGTATGCTCTTTATTCACAGTTGGTATGGACTGTTTTTTGGCAATCATTAGTATTTTTGAGTGTATCAGAGTTTAGAGTTACTATAAAGATGAAGAGACCAAGAAACAAAAAGAAATGGCACGAAGTAGTAGAAGTGATGATTTTCATATTGATACTTACCGTGCTTGTAATTGTATCTCGATGATAGCAACAGATTAGTAAAATTAAGGGGAAAAGAAAAATGAGTAAAGTAAAGTGGTTAGCGTGTTTTATAGTACATGGTTTGATGGCGTTCAAAATATGGATTGATTATTGGAAGATGCGATTTCCAATGTTTATGATAGTGGGAATTGTGTTTGTGTTTTTGATGGATATTATCACATACTTACGCCAGAATAGTGAGTCGTATGGTAAAGAAATCGGAGAGTATGATTATGAACACGACAATTTTCCGATTCATGTCATACTGTTTCCGTTGATATTGTGTTGTATGCAAAACTCGGTGCAAGGTTTTGTTACGGGTTCATCGCTTGTGGCATTTGTTATGAGAATATGGCTACGGTTAAATGATTTGATAGTATTGGTGGCACCATTTTTTGCCATTTATGAATGTATTAGAATATTGAGTAAATCTAAGCGCAAACGAGCAACAATCGGAATAGACAACACTGCCGGTGGAAGACTTTTTCTTGCATGTATTGCAGCCCTTGCATTTTACGATTTCATGACCATGTAGAAAAAAAGTGTTGACAAGTAAAAAATCCGGTAGTATTATGAACAAAATCTTTTAGGAGGTAAAGGCAATGAAAAATGCATCCATATATTCTTACGATATGCATATGGAATTAGTGCAGTTCGTCCCTGTCATGTATTGGCAGAGTAGCGGGCTTTCATTGTCGTACCAAAATCATAGGAATAAATAGAAGCTTTTGTAAGGTTTTGATTTATTAATGATTGATGTGATGCACAATGCAAGCTATATATTTTTATAGCTTGCATTTTTTATTTTAGCATTGCAATGAATAGCCTTTATGTCGTCAAGCTTTCTTGTAGAAAGGTTTTATTTTTTCTTACAGCAGAGCTGTAATGGCTGATGCGTGGGGTCTGGAAAAGGTAAATTAAGCTTTAAGACCCCGGCATGAGATAAAAACAAGAAAAAATGTGAGTAAAATAAAGGGAATGGGGTACTGTATTGAATAATTGCTACCAGACCCCGCGAAAAGCCTATAACTGGGGTCTGACAGGAGAAATAAGTTCCCTGTACCCCGAAAGATACGAAATGACAAATGTACAGTGTTAATGCTAGCGTATAATGCAAATAAACGCAAAGCAAAACAAGCTAAACGCAGAACCAAAGGGTTTAAAAGGAGGAGTTATTATGGACACAAAAAAGTACTTGGCAGATTATTACGGACAGTATGACGAAGAAGGCCGCTTGCTTACAAGGCATGGCAAGGTAGAGTTTACGACTACTATGAAATACATAGAAAAGTACCTAAATCCAGGCATGCGTATTATGGAAATTGGTGCAGCTACGGGGCGGTATAGTCACACCTTGGCAAGAATGGGATATCAGGTAGACGCAGTAGAGTTATTGGAACACAATATTGAAATTTTTATGAGCAATACGGAGGCTGATGAGTCAGTTACCATTACCCGGGGCAATGCCATGGATTTGTCGGATTTTGAAAGTAATACGTATGACATCACATTACTTCTTGGACCTATGTACCATTTGTTTACTAAGGAAGATAAGCAAAAGGCACTATCAGAAGCAATACGTGTTACAAAGAAGGGTGGCATTATCTTTGCAGCCTATTGCATGATGGACGCTTCCATTTTGGGTTATGGATTTAGAAGAGGGAATATCCATGATTTGATTGAAAAGACAATGCTTGATCCTGTGACTTTTAAGGCTTATTCAGGACCTTGGGATATCTGGGCATTACATCGAAAAGGGGATATTGATGAGTTAATGAGTGATTTTCATGTAACCCGTTTACACTTTTTGGCAAGTGATGGATATGCTAACCACATGAGAGATGTATTGGAGGCAATGGATGATAAAACCTATGAGTTATTTATCAGGTATCATCTTGCTACATGTGAGAATCAGGATATGGTAGGATATTCTAATCATACCCTTGATATTTTTAGAAAAGACTGATTTGAAAATGATAGATGCATTGAGAATATGAAAATGAGAGATTTAAAACAGGAGGAAAAACATGGTAACACATAAAGGAACACAAACACTACATACAGAAAGATTAGTGTTAAGAAGATTTAAAGTAGAGGATGCAAAGGCTATGTTTGATACATGGGCCAATGATGAGAGAGTAACCCGCTTTTTAACTTGGACGCCCCATGGAACCGTGGAACTTACAACATCCTTGTTAACGGATTGGTGTAACAGATATGAGAATGACAATTACTACAACTGGGCCATAGAATTTGAAGGGAAACTCATTGGAAACATTAGCGTAGTGCAGTTTACGGACAGCAATGAAGAAGCAGCGCTTGGCTACTGCATGGGATATGATTTCTGGGGAAAAGGTATTATGACTGAGGCTGCAAAAGCAGTGATACGATTCCTCTTTGAAGAGGTTCAAGCAAACCGTATTGTAATAACCCATGCGGTGAAAAATCCGGCATCAGGTAATGTGGCAAGAAAGTGTGGTCTTACCCATGAAGGAACTAAAAGAGAATGTTTTAGAAGTCTTGCAACCGGTGAGCTTTTGGATATTTCGGAATTGTCTATTTTAAAAAGAGAATATGAAATGACGGAATAGAGCTAACATCCTTTACAAGAAGAAAGAGAATGTGATAAAATCTTACAGTAAGTAACAAATTTTGGAGGACATAGAATTATGGATATTACTTCAATGTTACAATATTATAAAAATGTAGGTGTTACAGGAACAGTTGCGTCTAAGCAGACTGTTACCGGTGCAGCATCTGAGGAGAGTACTGCTACTTCTTTCTCCAACCTTTTAAATGAAGAAGTGTCGGAACTAAAGGAAAGTCAGAGCTTGGCAGCCGCTCTGGATGGTACGGTTCTTTCGGGACTTGGGAATCTTTCTGATTTAAGTGCCGAAATGTTAAAGACATCAAGCGGACAGAGAATGTTGCAGGAACTTATGAATGGTCAGTTTGCTTCCGTTGTTACAGCTTCAGAGGAAGATAAAAAAGACGAACAGACGGTTTCTGAGGCGGTACTTGGCAATGGTCAGAATGCCGATGTCCGGTTTGAGAAAGTGGTAAGTGAGTTAGAAGATGCTATTGCTACCATGAAGACTACCGAAAAGGCTGACACCAAGGATGAATCGTAAATTATTTTAGCATTACATAAGACAAGGAGAACTATGATGAAGAACATAGCGGGCAAAATAGCTAATATCATTCTGATAATCATAGGGTCCTTGTCTTTTTTTATGCTTATAAGCAAGGATGCATATGCAGCAGAGAAAGTAACCATTGCGACAGCAAAGATTACGGTAGAACAGTTAACTAAGGGAAACGCAAAAGAACAGATTACAGAAGCATATGAGGAGGCCCTTGATAATGCAGTGGATATTCTGGTGCTGCCTTATATGGATGTGTCAGGACTGCAACTGACAGATACAGCATTAGGATATGCGAAGGAAAGCGGAATGTGGATTCTGTTTGCTGCTAACGAAAGTGAATACGAATCCGTATTTGTGTGCGCTCCTACAGGAGAGGTAATGACCTATCAGGGCATGCATCCGTATGAAGCATCCGCACAGGGGAAAAGCCCGCTTATGATAGAAACGGAGTATGGCACCTTTGGAATTGCTTATGGGGATGATTTGTACTATGTACCGGAATTACCCCGTTACTATGCGGTTCGTGGATGCAGGATGATATTAAATCCGGTTTTATATCAGACGGAGCTTACTGCAGAAACGGAATATTTGATAGAATCAAGAGAAGAAATTCCGGTTTTGTTTAGCGGCGGCAGTAAAGACCAAGGCGTAACCCTAAAAGTAAAGTCTTATTCAGAAGATATTATTGTAAGCCATGATGTAACTGCTACTTATGTTTTTAAACCGGCATACTATGCAAGCTGGTATGAGGAAGTAATTGAATACCAAAAAGAACAGGTCAATACCCCAATGCCTGATTATGAAGCACCAACCATCAGTGTGGTGGATTATAAAGCGGTGTGGGGAGATTTGGATGCGAATCTGAAACAGATGTTAGAGTATATTGATGAGGCTCATGAGAAGAAAAGTGATATTCTTGTTTTTCCTGAGATGGCCTTACAGGGATATTGTATGGCAGATGATAAGACCTCAAAAATATACAGGCTTGCAGTTGATAAGGCGATTACGCGAGACGGATACTATGCGGGTGTCATTTCAGAAAAAGCGAAAGAGTATAATATGTATATTATTTTCGGAGCATCGGAAGTAATACCTGAAGCTGAACGAAAGAGTAATCAGGATAAAGCGTACAATTCAGCCTTTGTCTGCACACCTGACGGAAGTGTCACATCTTACCGAAAGATACATCAGGTGGAAGGACGCTGGTGTCGGTATGCTTCCCAACCTTTAATTGTAGATACAGAATATGGTCCTATGGGAATTGCTATTTGTAAAGATACCTATGCGTATCCGGAAATGGCAAGATATTATGCAGGAATGGGATGCATCTATTATGTGAATGTTTCCGCATCTGCTTCGGGAGGAGATGACTGGAAACACTATTATTCATCAAGACTTGAGAATATTGCCATAGCAAACAGAATGATTGTTATTTCAGCGAACCTGACAGGAAATCAGTATGATACCAATGGAGAACTTCGCGGTTGGTATGCGGGAAGAGGATGTGTATTAGGCCCTCAAGCACCTTATTATTTTACAGATTCTGTAGATGATATGGGATTAGAGGTTGGAATAAAAACGGTTGTTATTGAACCAGAGTATTTAAAAACGCTGAAACGTGACAAGGAAGTTACCTATAATCCATCGTTATATATGGAGATGTATAATGCGCTGGCAGGTAAAACCGACACAACTGACAAGGATGATGGTGATGAGGAAAACGATACAGTCGACCCGGTCGAAACAGAAACTGAACAACATAAAGTGACTTATTCAGTCAATAAAGTTAATGAACCGGAAGCGGCTGACAAAATAAAAACATTGTTGTTTGCTCATCAAGAGTATGTGACACACTATACTTATCGCGTTACTGCAATGGATGAGGACATAACGGATGAACAGGGAAGTAGTTATATTCCGATGAAAGGGAAAAATAAAAAACATACGTTATTTTCAGAATTCATGGTTATATATGATGATGGAGTAGATATAAGACCTGTATATTCGTCTACAACAAGGACCAGTTACCGTTTTACAGTTATGGGAAAAGGAACCTACTATGTTGTGGAATATTGCAATATATATGATAAGAACCATAATATGTTAAGTCTGTTAAAGCGTTAAGCGAATTCATTAAGAGGAGATGGGTAAAATATGAAAAAGTATAAGAAGATATTAGGATGTATTACCGGTTTTGTTTTGGCGCTTGGAACATGGTGTTCCCCATTGGGTTCCATGCAGGCCGAGGCGGATGCTGCAGAGATAGAACTGCTTAAAACGGCAATATCCCATTTAGAGAATAGGTTGTCACAGGCAGAAGCTAAGGTTCAAGCACTTCAAACTGCGTTGGAGTCCCATGTTCAAAATGATGTTGTTACAAATGGGGTGAATGGTAAGGATGGCACAGATGGCGTGGGAATTTCCAAGATAGAACAAACCGCTACAGATGGTAATAAGGATACTTATACGATTACACTGACCAATGGAAATACATACGATTTTGTCATTACCAATGGGTTGGACGGAACGGATGGAACAGATGGTAAAGACGGTACAGATGGCGTAGGGATTTCTAAAATAGAACAAACCGCCACAGATGGTAATAAGGATACTTATACGATTACAATGACTAACGGAAATACATATGATTTTGTTATTACCAATGGACTGGACGGAAAAAACGGACAGGATGGAGCCGATGGAGCTGACGGCAAAGATGGCGAAGATGGTGAAGATGGTGAGAATGCTGTTATGCCACAGGTAAGTGATGAAGAATCAGGCTCTTCCTTGACAGTAGCAGCAACGGTTGTTGCTTCTGTTGCATTATTGGGGAATATTATCATGGCAGTTATCATGATGAAAGCAAAAAAATAGTTAGTTAATAAAAAGGGAACAACTCAATTGAGCTGTTCCCTTCAATTTTAGAATTAGTATTCCATTGCTTTTTCTTCGCCGTTCATAACACGGAGTGCGCCCTGGGCAAGAGCAAGTAATTCGTCTTCACCCGGATATACTGTAAATGGTGCAATCCATTCACATCTTTCTTTTAATCCTGCTACAACAGCTTTGTCATAAGCAATACCACCGGTTACAATGATGGCTTCTGCTTTTCCTTTTAAGGTACAAGCCATAGAACCGATATCTTTTGCCATCTGAAGAATGAAAGCATCACGAACTTCAATTGCATGAGCATCTCCTTCATTTGCCATTTTTTCTACATCACGCATATCGTTGGTTCCGCAGTATGCATTGAAGCCGCCTTTACCTACGATTTTGCTATAGATTTCTTTTTCTGTATATTTTCCTGAGAAACACATTTTGATTAATGCGCCGCTTGGAACAGAACCTGCTCTTTCAGGAGAGAAAGCACCGTCACCGTCAAGGGCATTGAAAATGTCAATAACACGTCCGTTGTGATGTGCACCAACTGATACACCACCACCCATATGAACTACGATTAAGTCCATAGAATCATAAGGACGTCCTTGTTCTTTTGCATAACGTTTTGCAACTGCTTTCTGGTTTAATGCGTGGAACACAGAAGTTCTTGGAAGTTCAGGAACCCCTGAATATCTTGAAATAGGATCTAATTCATCAACAACTACCGGGTCTACAATGTAAGAAGGTACGCCGATGGAATCGCCGATTTCACGTGCAAGGATACCACCAAGGTTAGAAGCGTGCTGTCCCTGTTTTCCGATTTTAAGGTCTTCTAAGAGTTCATCTGTTACTGCGTAGGTTCCACCCGGAATCGGTTTTAACATACCGCCACGGCCTACAACTACGTCTAAAGACTTAATATCAAAATCTTTTTCTGTAAGAAGATTTGTGATAATATTTTTACGGAAATCTTTTTGGTCTACAATGCTTGCGTAGCTTGAGATTTCTTCTGTTGAATGTCTGAGTGTTTCTTCAAATAATAATGTTTCATCTTCGAACACACCGATTTTGGTTGAAGTTGAACCAGGGTTAATAATTAAGCTTTTCACTTTTCAATCCTCCATGAAACTTCTTCTATGTTTTTTATTTGTTAAGTGCTTCCGCAACAACTGCACCGAGTGCAATTGAATTTACCTTTGTTTCAAAGTCATCTGAACGTGAAGTTAAGATAACCGGAGCAGCAGTACCTGTTAAAATATTACCGTTCTTTACTTCGGCAGTATGTACAAGTGCTTTATAAACAAGGTTACCTGCATGAATATCAGGGAAAAGAAGAACGTCAGCATCGCCAACAATCTTTCTTCCTTCTGCACCTTTGTGTTTTGCAGCTTCCGGGTCAATGGCAAGGTCTAAAGAAAGAGGTCCGTCAACAACACATCCTGTAATCTTTCCTTCTTCGCACATTTTTGTTAATTCTGCAGCTTCTACGGTACAAGGCATTTTTGGATTTACCACTTCAACAGCTGCAAGTGGAGCCACCTTTGGATTTGCAATACCGCAAGCATGGCAAATCTCAACAGTGTTTTCAATAATGCTTACTTTATCTTCAAGAGTAGGATATGTCATGAAAGCAACGTCTGAAAGGAAAAGGAGTTTGTCAACACCTTTGATTTCAAACACACATACATGAGATAATGCTTTACCGGTTCTAAGGCCTACTTCTTTATCAAGTACACTCTTTAAGAATGATTTGGTATCTACAAGACCTTTCATATACATATCGGCTTTTTTGTCATGAACTAACTTAACTGCTGTTAATGCGGCAGTGTATGTATCTTCTTCATGAATGATTTCATAACCTGTTAAATCCATACCGATAGAATCAGCTACTTCACGGATTTTGGCTTCGTCACCAACGAGGATTGAATCAGCAATTCCTCTTTCCTTTGCAGCTTTACAAGCTTCGAGTACAGGCGCATCCTGTGCTACAGCTACAGCAACTTTTTTCATGCTGCATTCACTTACTTTTGCTAATAATGAATCAAAATTCATACTCATTTGTCTACTCCTATATCAATTTAATCTTGTTAAAATAGTAACCATACCTTGAAAATCATAGCACTTTAGATATCAAAGGTCAAGGCAAAAGCCGTAACAAATGACACAGTTTGTTAACAGAAAGTTTAGATTGTAATGAGTTGTAATTACTTCATAAATCTGATACAATACACAATAGGTTTTTTTGAATAAAAGGAGACACTTGAATGAAAATAGTTCAGAAAATTATTGGAACAAGAAGCGAAAGAGAAGTAAAGCGCATAAGTCCAATTATTGATAAGATAGAAAGCTTACGTCCTACAATGCAGGCTCTCTCAGATATCGAATTGAGAGAAAAGACTACAGAGTATAAGAAACGTGTACAGGAAGGAGAATCTTTGGATGATATTCTTCCGGAAGCATTTGCTACCATACGTGAAGCTGCAAGACGTGTACTGAATATGGAGCATTACCGTGTTCAGTTAATCGGTGGTTTGATATTGCACCAGGGACGTATTGCCGAGATGAGAACCGGTGAAGGTAAAACTCTTGTATCTACTTTACCTGCATATTTAAATGCCTTAGAGGGAAAAGGTGTTTTGGTTGTTACGGTTAACGATTACCTTGCAAAGCGTGATGCTGAGTGGATGGGTCAGATCCATGAGTTTTTAGGTTTGAAGGTAGGCGTTGTATTAAACAGCATGAAACCGGATGAGCGTAGGGAAGCCTATGCTTGTGATATCACTTATGTAACAAACAATGAATTGGGATTTGATTACTTAAGGGATAACATGGTTATTTATAAAGAACAGCTTGTACTTCGTGATTTGCATTATGCCATCATTGACGAGGTTGACTCGGTGCTTATTGACGAAGCCCGTACTCCGCTTATTATTTCAGGTCAGAGCGGTAAGTCTACCAAGTTATACGAAGCCTGTGATATTCTTGCACGCCAGTTAAAACGTGGTGAGGATATGAAGGACCTTTCCAAGATGGATGTCATCATGGGTGTGGAACAAAAGGAGACAGGTGACTTTATCGTTAATGAGAAGGATAAAGTGGTAAACCTTACTGCAGAAGGTGTTACTAAGGTAGAGAGATTCTTCCAGATTGAAAACCTTGCAGACCCGGAAAATTTGGAAATCCAGCATAACATTATCTTAGCACTCCGTGCCCATAATCTGATGTTCAGGGATCAGGACTATGTGGTAAAAGATGAGCAGGTATGTATCGTAGATGAATTTACCGGACGTATTATGCCGGGAAGACGTTATTCGGACGGTTTGCATCAGGCCATTGAAGCTAAGGAAAGAGTAAAGGTTAAGAGAGAAAGTAAGACACTTGCAACGATTACTTTCCAGAACTTCTTTAATAAGTTTGAGAAAAAAGCAGGTATGACAGGTACTGCTTTGACAGAAGAAAAAGAATTCCGTGATATCTACGGAATGGACGTTGTAGAAATCCCTACCAACAAGCCGGTAGCCCGTATTGATCAACAGGATTCCGTTTATAAAACCAAAAGAGAAAAGCTTCATGCCATTGTAGATGCTGTTGAGGAAGCATATGCAAGAAAGCAGCCGGTACTGGTTGGTACCATTACAATTGAATCTTCGGAAGAACTTAGTTCTTTGTTAACAAAGCGTGGCATTCCTCATAAAGTATTGAATGCTAAGTTCCATGAAATGGAAGCAGAAATTGTTGCAGACGCAGGTATTCATGGCGCTGTTACCATTGCTACCAATATGGCAGGCCGTGGTACGGATATTAAGCTTGATGATGAGGCAAAGGCAGCAGGCGGTCTTAAGATTATCGGTACGGAAAGACATGAGTCAAGACGTATTGATAACCAGTTAAGAGGTCGTTCCGGTCGTCAGGGTGACCCGGGTGAATCTAAATTCTATCTTTCTTTGGAAGATGATGTTATGAGACTTTTTGGCTCAGAACGTCTTATTACAATGTTTAACGCATTGGGGGTTCCGGAAGGACAGGAGATTACCCACAAAATGGTATCCAATGCCATTGAAAATGCTCAGAAGAAAATTGAAAATAATAACTATGGAATTCGTAAGAATCTGTTAGAATACGACCAGGTTATGAACGAACAGAGAGAAATCATCTATTCCGAAAGACGTCAGGTATTAGACGGAATGAGTATGCGTGACGTCATCTATAAGATGATTACTGATATGGTGGAAAATTGTGTCAACATGAGTATCGGTGATGATGCAGAGCCGGAAGAATGGGATTTGAATGAATTAAATACCCTGTTACTTCCAACGATTCCGTTAGAACCTGTAACACTTGACCGTATTGAGAAAAAGAAGAAAAACGGTTTGATGCACCAGTTAAAGGAAGAAGCTGTTAAACTCTATGAGAGCAAAGAAGCTGAATTCCCTGAACCGGAGCAAATCCGTGAAATCGAGCGAGTAATTCTTTTGAAAGTAATTGACCGTAAATGGATGGCACATATTGATGATATGGACCAACTCCGTCAGGGTGTTCATTTACAGGCATACGGACAGAGAAATCCGGTTGTGGAATATAAGTTAGCGGGCTATGAAATGTTTGACGGTATGATTGAAGCAGTCAAAGAAGATACAGTCAGATTATTATTCCATGTTAAAGTGGAAGAAAAAGTGGAAAGAGAACAGGTTGCCAAGGTAACCGGTACAAATAAGGATGATTCTTTGGGTAAGGCTCCCGTTAAGAGAGAAGCAGCCAAAGTATATCCAAACGACCCATGTCCATGTGGATCGGGCAAAAAGTATAAACAGTGTTGTGGACGTAAATAAAGGTGGTGACGTTTTTTGGTAGAATTAGACCAGATGAAATCTGAATTACAGGCATACGAAACACCATTGGCGGAAGTAAGGGATTCACTTTAACTTAGCAGATAAGGAAAAGTTAATTCAGGAAATGGAAGCAGAGATGGAAGCACCGGGCTTCTGGGATGATCCGGAGTATTCCAACCGCCGTATGAAAGAGTTAAAATCCTTAAAAGAGTTAGTTGAAACCTGTGACTGTTTGAAAACCCAGTTTGAGGATATCGGCGATTTGATTGAAATGGGATACGAAGATGAAGATCCCCAGATGGCAGAAGATATCAGAAAAGAGCTTGATGAGTTTATCGAAACATTGGAAGAACTCCGTATCGGTACTTTGTTAGACGGTGAATATGATAAAGATAATGCAATCCTTAAACTGAACGCCGGTGCCGGCGGAACGGAAAGCTGTGACTGGGCCGGAATGCTGTATCGTATGTATTCAAGATGGGCAGAGCGAAAAGGTTTTTCCGTGGATGTATTGGATTATCTTGACGGAGATGAAGCGGGCATTAAATCGATTACCTTCCAGGTAAACGGTGTGAATGCTTACGGATATTTAAAATCAGAAAAAGGTGTTCACAGACTGGTTCGAATTTCACCTTTTAATGCACAGGGAAAAAGACAAACCTCTTTTGTATCCTTGGATGTTATGCCGGATATTGAGGAAGATTTGGAAGTTGAAATCGATGAAGGAGATTTAAGGATTGATACCTACCGAAGCAGTGGTGCGGGAGGTCAGCATATTAATAAGACTTCATCGGCAATCAGAATTACGCATTTACCTACAGGGATTGTGGTTCAGTGCCAGAACGAACGTAGTCAGCATATGAATAAGGATAAGGCAATGCAGATGTTGAAAGCAAAGTTATATTTGTTAAAACAGGAAGCAAATGCAGAAAAATTATCGGATATCCGTGGTGATGTAAAGGATATCGGCTGGGGTAACCAGATTCGCTCCTACGTTATGCAACCATATACCATGGTAAAAGACCATAGAACCAATGCCGAATCTGCCAATGTAAATGCAGTTATGGATGGTAACATTGATTTATTTATTAATGCATATTTAAAATTTATCAAAGCATAAAGAGAACCCGTGACGTTAACGTCGCGGGTTCATTGTTTACTGTTCCATTATTTCCAGATATAAGTGTGCTTTTGCAGTATTCATATAAGGCATCACCCACAGAAGCCCAATTCCAAAGGAAAGGATGCCTACCAGAAGCAAAGGTAAAAAGCTAAAGCCCATATACAAAAATTTCAACCGGTTTCCCTTCATTTTGCGCATTCCGAATTTTAGAATCTTTTTAATAGATAAATCCGGGAAGTCGTGAATCATATAGATACACGGGAAAAAGTTTAAAAGGACAATGGCATAAATAGCGGTTCCTATAAGAATAAGCACCATGGTAATCATTAAGGTAGTAGCTGTATATGAATCCCGGATAAGATATAACATTACCGTACCCGGCAAGAAACATAGGAGGGAAGTAATTACATAAAGTCCCTGTAATAAGATGGCCTTATCCGTATGGATTTTAAACCCTTGAAATACATCGGATGGTTTGTATGGCCGGTCACTGATAAAGTTTAAATATAAATATGCACTACCGGAAGCAAAAATTCCTAAGAATAACTGTATTATGATAGTGATAACGTTATAAATTATGTTGCCATAGGCAAGAGAGCTTGTCACTGAGGTTGCAATCAGATCTAAGAATGTTGTAATTAACTCAACAATGAGCATTGCGCTAATAAGACGTCCGTATTGCCCTAACAGTTTATCTCTGGAAATCGCTTTTAATTCTGCACAAGTTTTAATTTTTGACATGATAATACTAAATAATTGCCTTCCATATATTGTTTTTAGCAGGACATATCCACATTCATTCCCCGGTAACCGGCGGAATCGGCAGTCTTCTTATCCTGCTGATAAGGATTTTCTTCATTAAAATACTTAATTTGAGTAGCGGTTTCACCGCCGGCCACATAAGTTCTTCCGCATTCGGGACAAATTGCCGTCTTAATGGTCACCGCTGCAGAGATTACCTGCCCGCCTTTTCTTGCGGCTTCGGAATATGCGTTAGAGACATGTTCCTGCTCGTGGGCTCTTACCCTTGATGCTGCAGCTTCAGGGGAAATGTGAGCTGCCGATTTAAAGGATACATTCTCATCGGAACCATCCTGATATTTACGGTTTTCGCAAGTTTTACATTCTTCCGGAGACGACTTATATCCACCGTTTTTGATTGACTGGTCACCATAATATGACATGGAGCCGGAAGCAGGGTATGTGCCTAATGGGTTCATCATATGAGCCTCCCTTCCAAACGCAGTGATATGCGTTATTGTTGATTTGTAGGCAGAGAAAATAAGTCAGTCAGTCTGAAATCTTCATCTAATGTCTGCCCTGTCATCTGTTCAATATATTCGTTTACCTGTTCTCTGATTTGCGGATCGTTATTATACAAATAAAAACATCCCACAATGATTGTCACGTTGATAAAAATTCCTACACATGCTGAGAAAATACCACCTAAAGCAGTGGATGAGAAACGTCTTTTTTCACCGCGGGAAATCACTGCAAAGATAATGGATAACCCACCGGTAATAAACGGAATATATACGGTTGTAAAAATGGCTGTTACAATGGTAACAATTCCCAAAACCATAGCGGCTTTGGAATAAAAAAGCATTTTTTGTTCCTTATTCATTAGCTAATCCTTTATTGTTTTTTCCTATTTTAACTATAACATTTCTTTTAGAATATTGAAAGTAAATTTTTCTTCCTATATAATAGAAACTGTAGGTCCCCGGGGGGATAAAAAATTGCTTCGGCATGAGAGGTAGTAAATATTATGGATATTAACAAACAACTGGCACAGGAATTAAAAGTTGAAGTATGGCAGGTGGAAGCTGCCGTAAAATTAATAGATGAAGGGAACACCATTCCGTTTATTTCCCGTTACCGTAAGGAAGTAACCGGTTCTTTAAATGATGAGGTTCTCCGTAATCTTCATGAAAGGCTGGAGTACCTTCGCAATCTGGAAGAAAAGAAACAACAGGTGCTTGCAAGTATTGAAGAACAGGGACAGCTTACGGATGAATTAAAAGAGAAAATCATTGCTGCGCAAACCCTGGTAGTAGTAGAGGATTTATACCGTCCTTATCGCCCGAAACGTAAGACCAGAGCTTCTGTTGCAAAGGAAAAAGGCTTGGAAGGTCTTGCAAATCTGATTATGGAACAGACCATAACCACGCCTATTGAAGAAGCGGCAGCAGAATATGTGAATGAGGAAAAGGGCGTTAAGAATATTCCGGAAGCATTACAGGGCGCTATGGATATTATTGCCGAAAGCGTATCGGACAATGCAGATTTCAGAAGCTATATCCGTGAATATACCATGAATGAAGGTAAGCTTGTAAGTACAGCTAAAAATGATAAAGAGCAGACTGTTTACGAAATGTATTATCAGTATGAAGAGCCTCTTAAGAAAATTGCAGGGCACAGAGTGCTTGCAGTAAACCGTGGTGAAACAGAAAAGGTTCTTACCGTAAAGGTAGAAGTGCCTACAGAATCCATTATCGGATATTTGGCGCATCAGGTTATTACATCTGAGAACCCGATTACCACACCGTTAATTCAAATGGCAGTGGAAGACAGTTACAGCAGATTAATTGCTCCGGCAATTGAAAGGGAAATCCGTAACGAGATTACTGAAAAAGCAGAAGAAGGCGCTATTACCGTATTTGGTAAGAACTTAGAGCAGCTTTTAATGGCACCGCCTATTGCAGGAAAGGTAGTATTGGGCTGGGACCCTGCTTTCCGTACAGGATGTAAGCTTGCAGTTGTAGATGCTACAGGTAAGGTATTAGATACCAAAGTTATTTATCCTACCCAACCACAGAATAAAGTGGAAGAATCTAAAAAAGAATTAAAACGCCTTATTGATAAATATAACATTGACCTTATTTCGGTAGGAAACGGAACTGCTTCCAGAGAATCAGAACAGGTCATTGTGGAATTGATTAAAGAAGTAAACCGCCCATTACAATATGTGGTGGTAAATGAGGCCGGAGCTTCTGTATATTCTGCAAGTAAACTTGCAACAGAAGAGTTCCCGAACTTTGATGTAGGCCAAAGAAGCGCTGCTTCCATTGCAAGAAGATTGCAAGACCCACTGGCAGAATTAGTTAAAATCGATCCAAAATCCATTGGTGTAGGTCAGTATCAGCACGACATGAACCAGAAAAAATTAGGTGAAACCTTAAACGGTGTTGTGGAAGACTGTGTAAATAAAGTCGGAGTAGACTTAAATACAGCCTCTGCTTCTTTACTTGAGTACATTTCAGGTATTTCTAAGCCTATTGCAAAAAATATTGTGGAATATCGTGAGAAAAACGGTAGATTTACCAACCGTAACCAGTTATTAAATGTAGCCAAGTTAGGACCTAAGGCATACGAACAGTGTGCCGGATTTATGCGTATTTTAGATGGCGAGAATCCCCTTGATGCAACAAGCGTTCATCCGGAATCTTATGAGGCAACCATGAAGCTTCTTGCTAAACTGGGACTTACCATGGATGATGTAAGAAAAATCCAGAAGGAAGCTGCGGCTAACAAAGGCAAAGCAAAACCGGCAGCACCTAAGAAAGAAAAGGTTCAAAAGCCAAAACAAAAGCCGGTGGTAATCCGCAATACCAATACTGCCATGGGCAAGGCATTGGCAGCTGCCATGGGTGGTATGATGATGGAAGAACCACAAAAAACAGGTCAGGTAAAAGAGAAAGAATTGCCTGTAAGTCAGCAGAGCACTCTTTTGTTGCAGCAGATTAAAGATAAGAAAAAACTGGCAGAAGAACTTGGCATCGGTGAGATTACATTAACAGATATCCTTACTGAGCTTGAAAAACCGGCAAGAGACCCTCGTGAAAATATGCCTGCACCAATTTTAAGAAGTGATGTTCTTGACATGAAAGACTTAAAGCCGGGTATGATTTTAAAGGGAACCGTGCGAAATGTAATTGACTTTGGTGTGTTTGTAGACATCGGTGTACATCAGGATGGTTTGGTACACATTTCACAGATTACAGACCGTTTCATTAAACATCCTCTTGAGGCTGTAAGTGTAGGCGATATTGTAGATGTAAAGGTAATGGATGTAGATGTAGCTAAAAAACGTATCGGACTTACCATGCGTCTTGATGGAAAGAAATAAAAGGAAACAGAAAGTTATTGACAATTAATACATAATTGTATATTGTTAGTACATCAAAAAAATAAAAATTCTTCGGGGCAGGGTGAAATTCCCTACCGGCGGTAAAGTCCGCGACCCGCTTAAATGCTAAGTGGCTGATTTGGTGAGAGGTAAACCTTAATTCCAAAACCGACAGTATAGTCTGGATGAGAGAAGGAAAAGTCAAAGGAATCTTTGCGCCCTGAGTATATCTATGTGCTCAGGGCCTTTTGTTTTCCTAAATTTTCCACTTTGAAGAACAAAAGGAGGAAAAGAAATGAATATTTTCAAAAGTGTGTCCGACTTATTCGGCAAAGCATCTGATAACGTTGAGTTTGTACTTGTGTTTTTGGCAGTTATTGTAGGTGTGTTTTTTATAGCATATCTGGCAGAACGCCTGATTCAGAAAAAGCACGGCGTAAAAGAAAAAGTACTTACTACAAGAAAAATGGCAATGATTGGTATGTTCTCTGCCATTTCCGGAGTTCTTATGTACTTTGAATTCCCGTTACCTATGATTGCACCACCATTTTATGAATTGGACTTTAGTGAGCTTCCGGTATTAATCTGCGGTTATGCCTTCGGTCCTCTTGCCGGTGTTGTAACAGAATTTTTGAAGGTTTTAATCAAATTATTCTTAAAGTCAACCAGTACAGCGTTTGTTGGGGATCTTGCCAACTTTGCGGTAGGCTGTACCATGATTTTACCGGCAACCATTATCTATCATTGTAAAAAGAAGAAAAAAGTAGCGGTAATAAGCTGTATCGTGGGTACTTTATGTATGACTGTTTTTGGTACTGCATTTAATGCGATTTATCTTTTGCCAACCTTTGCAGATATGTTCTTTGGAGAGAACGGAAGTGCCATTATTATTGGAATGGGAAGCAGTATCCATGCGTCAATTAACAGCTTTACAACCCTTGCACTTTTATGTGTGGCACCTTTAAATCTCATTAAGGGAACAGTGATTTCAGTACTCACCATGTTACTCTATAAACCCCTTAGTCCTATTATTAAAGAAGGACAACGGAAACACCGCTAAAATAGTATTTGAATTTTAATAAAAAGTGACTATAATTAGAATTAGTCAGTTGAAAAGCGCTTACCCTTCTGTAGGCGCTTTTTCATGATATGGGAAAGTACTTTCTGAATATCATGTAAGCGCTGCCGGGAAAGGAAGTTATTTTATGGAATTCGATGTAAAGATTAAATTTTCCCATATTTATGATTATATGATTAATCATGTATATTCATCTGCCCAGGGGTTATTGGGAACTGCAGTGGGAGCATTGTTGATTGTCATGTATACCATGAATACGGAATATATTATTGCACTGATTTTTGGTATAGTGATTATTTTGTATTTGCCGGGAAGCTTGTATTTAAAGGCTAAAAAGCAAGCGTTGAATCCTGTATACAAGAATCCGTTGCACTACCGCATGGACGATGAGGGAATGCATGTGTCTCAGGGTGAAGTGGAACAGATGATAGAGTGGGACAATATGTATAAGGCGGTATCTACCAAAACCAGCATTATTTTGTATACATCACGGATTAATGCAAGTATTTTCCCAAGAGAATGTCTGGATGATAAGTTAACGGAGCTTATTGCCACAATTTCGACCCATATGGACCCTAAAAAAGTGAAAATCAGATATTAATTTGAGGTTACTATGAAAATAGAAACATGGAATGAAGAAGAAACAAGAGAATTCGGACGCAAATTAGGGAAAGAAGCGTTACCCGGACAGGTATATACGTTAATCGGCGATCTTGGAGTTGGGAAAACTGTTTTTACCCAAGGGTTTGCGAAAGGCCTTGAAATTGATGAGCCTATAAGCAGCCCTACCTTTACCATTGTCCAAATCTACGAAGACGGTAGAATGCCATTTTACCATTTTGATGTTTACCGTATTGGTGACAGTTCTGAGATGGATGAAATAGGATATGAAGATTGCGTTTACGGTGAAGGTGTTTGCCTGATTGAATGGGCAAACCTGATTGAAGATATTTTGCCGGAAACTTATGATGAAATAAAAATTGAAAAAAATCCTGAAAAAGGATATGACTATCGCTTAATCACAATTGAGAAAAGAGAAAAATAAACCATGAAATTATTGGCATTAGACAGTTCGGGACTCGTGGCATCTGTTGCGGTTATGGAAGATGACACAATGGTTGCCGAATATACCATGAATTATAAAAAAACACATTCACAGACATTGGTACCAATGCTTGATCAGATGTCTAAAATGATAGAACTTGATTTAAACACCATTGACGCCATTGCCATAGCTTCAGGTCCGGGTTCATTTACCGGTCTTAGAATCGGTTCAGCAACGGCTAAGGGCTTGGGACTTGCTCTTAATAAGCCCATTATTCCGGTTCCTACCGTGGATGCTTTGGCGTATAACCTTTGTGGGAATACAGGGGTAATTTGTCCTATTATGGATGCCCGAAGAAATCAGGTATACACAGGTATTTATCAATTTGTAAGCGATGGATGTGAAGGGTTTGTGATGAAAACACTTCAAACCCAGACAGCAGTATTGATTCAGGATATTGTATCTCAGTTAAATGAATTAGGACAGCCTGTTATCTTTATTGGGGACGGGGTTCCTGTTTTTAAAGAACAGTTAAAAGAGTTAATGAAAGTACCATATTCTTTTGCACCTGCCCACTTGTCAAGGCAGAGAGCGGCAGCAGTAGGAGCTTTGGGAATGATTTATTATAAAGAAGGTAAGTTTGAAAGTGCGGCTTTGCATGAACCGGAATACCTTCGCATGTCTCAGGCGGAGAGAGAGCGTGCTGAGAATGCCAAATTACAGGGAGATGCTTAATATGACACAGACCAATTCACAGATTGTCATATCAAAAATGTGTGAAGATGATGTTGCGGGTGTTGCCCAATTAGAACGTGCCTGTTTTACAGAGCCATGGTCAGAAAATGCATTTAGGGATAGTCTTTTAAATCCGGATATTGTTTATATTGTAGCAAAAGACGGAACAAAGATTGTTGGCAATGCAGGACTTCGACATATTGTGGGAGAAGGAGAAATTACCAATGTTGCGGTAGATTCTTCCTACCGGAACCGGGGGATTGCCTGTGAGATTATGAAAGCCCTGCTAAAAGAGGGGGAAAAGATGGGGGCCGAAAGCTTTACCCTGGAAGTAAGAGCCGGGAATGTGTCTGCCATATCCTTGTATCAAAAGTTAGGCTTTAAAACAGAGGGAATCAGAAAGAATTTCTATGAAAAACCTACGGAGGATGGGCTTATTATGTGGCTTCGTCCTAAACAGTTCTAATAATTACCACGTAAAATACGGGAGATATCCTGTATAATGTGCTTGGATTATTTCCAAATAAACAGTAGTATGGAGAATAATGATGAGAGAGTACAAAAAAGAATATGGCATTATGCAGAGTGTAGTGCATAAGGTCAAATGTAATATGTGTGGCAAAGAACTGAAAATAGAAAATGGAATCGTAAAAGAGGGATGTGTCCATTTGGACATACCATTTGAATATTTTACAAACAAAGACGGGGAAAAACATCAGATCGATTTGTGTGAAAATTGTTACGACAGTTGGGTAGCACAGTTTAAGATACCCGTTACCAAAGAAGATATGAATGAATTGTTATAGATTCCTCGAAAGGGAGATGTAAAATGTTAGATGTTTGTTTGTTGGGAACCGGCGGTATGATGCCGTTACCCTATCGTTTTTTAACATCATTAATGGTGCGATACAACGGAACAAGTATATTGATTGATTGCGGTGAAGGCACTCAGGTTGCCATGAAGGAAAAAGGATGGAGTGCCAAACCCATAGATATTATTTGTTTTACCCATTACCATGCGGATCATATCAGTGGTTTGCCGGGAATGTTACTGACCATGGGTAATGCAGAAAGAACCGAACCGCTTTTAATGATAGGCCCTAAGGGCTTGGAAAGAGTGGTGAATGCTCTCCGTGTTATTGCACCGGAGCTTCCTTTTCAGATTTTATTTTTTGAATTAAGCGAAGATAATCTTACCTATGAAAGAGAAGGGTTTAAGATTGAAGCGTTCCGTGTAAATCATAATGTGCCCTGCTATGGCTATTCTATAGAAGTGATGAGAAACGGAAAGTTTGATGCGAATAGGGCAAAAGAGAATCAGATTCCTCTCATGTATTGGAGTAAGCTTCAAAAAGGGGAAGAGATTGAACATGAAGGAAGAATTTTGACACCGGAGATGGTGTTGGGACCTGCAAGAAAAGGCTTAAAAGTTACTTATTGTACTGATACACGGCCAACATCAGGCATTGTAGAACATGCAAAAGAAGCGGATTTGTTTATTTGTGAAGGAATGTATGGTGAGTCGGATAAAATTCAAAAGGCCCGTGAAAATAAACATATGATGTTTTCGGAAGCGGCATCCATTGCAAGAGATGCCAATGTGAAAGAATTGTGGCTTACCCATTTCAGTCCGTCTTTAACATGGCCGGAAGAATATATGAAGGATGTTCGTAGAATTTTCCCGAATGCAAAAGCGGGCAAAGATGGTATGAGTGTTGACTTGTGTTTCGAAGAAGACTAAGAATGGAAAGGAGATTCCATGAGACGGTTTAAAGGCGCAAAAGGAATTGTTTTATTGCTTATATTTGTTCTGGTAGGAATCGGATTCTATTATTATCTGTCGGACAGAATAGAAATTGAGCAGGAAACGGAAATAGATTTAACAGTGGTACAGGAACTGTTGCTTAAGGATTTGGATAAAAAGTATCCGCCTTCCCCTAAGGAAGTGGTAAAGCTTTACAGTGAGCTTACCCGTTGTTTTTATGCGGAAGAATACTCGGAAGAAGAACTGTACGATATGGCCCAAATGAGCTATCAACTGTTTGATAAAGACTTGGCTAATCATAATCCTTTTGACAACTATTATGCCGGCCTTTTAAAGGATATTGCATATTATAAAGATAATTCATACATAATGACGGCATACACTACTTCTTCTTCGGTAGATATTGAAAATGCCAAATTTGAAAAAGACGGATACACATGTACGAAAGTGTACTGTTATTACACAATGAGATACGCAACACAGATTACAACGATTACGGAAGTGTTTGTGCTTAGAAAGGATGAATCCGGCTACTGGAAAATCTATGGCTGGGATTTGGTTGATGAAAATGAATAATCAGGATGTTGTAATATTGGCAATTGAGAGCTCCTGTGACGAGACAGCGGCTGCTGTAGTGAAAAACGGGCGCGAAGTGTTATCCAATGTAATCTATTCGCAAATTGAACTCCATACCCTTTATGGTGGCGTGGTGCCTGAAATCGCTTCACGCAAGCATATTGAAAAGATTAATCAGGTAATCGAAGAAGCTCTGAGACAGGCTGATAAAACCTTGAAGGACATAGATGCTATTGCGGTAACCTATGGTCCGGGGCTTGTGGGAGCGCTTCTTGTGGGCGTTTCGGCTGCTAAGGCAATCAGTTTTGCTACAGGAATTCCTCTGATTGGAGTCCATCATATTGAAGGACATATCAGTGCAAACTATATAGAGAATTTGGAATTGGAGCCGCCCTTTATTTGTCTTGTAGTATCAGGCGGTCATTCTCATTTGGTGAAAGTGGCTGACTATGGTCAGTATGAAATATTGGGCCGTACAAGAGATGATGCGGCAGGAGAAGCCTTTGATAAGGTGGCGCGTGCCATAGGACTTGGTTATCCCGGCGGACCTAAGATTGACAAAGTTTCAAAAGAGGGAAATCCGGATGCAATTCATTTTCCGCGGGCAAAAGTCGAAGGCTCTGTATACGATTTTAGCTTTAGCGGATTAAAATCATCGGTTTTAAATTATATTAATTCCTGTGAAATGAAGGGAATTCCATTAAATGTTCCTGATATTGCAGCTTCTTTCCAAAAAGCAGTTGTGGATGTGTTAGTGGAACATTCTATGGATGCAGTGGAAAAATACGGATTTCAGCGTTTTGCCATTGCAGGCGGAGTGGCGTCTAATTCAGGACTTAGGGAAGCTATGAAAAAGGCCTGTGCTGAAAAAAACATAGAATTTTACCATCCGTCACCCATTTATTGTACGGATAATGCAGCCATGATCGGAGTTGCCGGTTACTATGAATATATACAAGGAACACGCAGTGCTCTTGATTTAAACGCTGTGCCGAATTTAAAACTGGGCGAACGTTAGGGGATTATATTAAGGAGGAATATCATGTCTGAAGTGATAAAAAAGAGATATGCTGCCATAGTACTTGCTGCAGGAAGCGGCAAAAGAATGCAAAGTCCGGTGCAAAAGCAGTATATGCTGATTCATGATAAACCACTTATTTATTACACCATCAAAGCTTTTGAAGAAAGTTTTGTGGATGAGATTATCCTTGTTTGCGGAAAAAATGAAATTGATTATTGCAGAAATGAAATCGTAGATTACTATGGTTTCAAAAAAGTGACCGCCATCGTTGAAGGCGGGAAGGAAAGATATCATTCGGTGGCAGCAGGGCTTAATGCAATAGACAAATGTGATTATGTTTTTATTCATGATGGTGCAAGACCCTTTGTAAAACAGGAAATGCTCCTAAGGGCAAAAAATGCTGTGACGGAACATGGGGCCTGTATTGTAGGAATGCCTGTCAAAGATACCATCAAGGTAATCAATGAGAATGGAATGATAGATAAGACACCGGACAGAAACAGTCTTTTTGTAATTCAGACACCCCAGTGCTTTGAAAGGGAATTGATTGATTCTTGTTATAAAAAGTTGATAGAGCAGGAACAGGAATTATCAGAACAGGGAATTAAGATAACGGACGATGCTATGGTGGTGGAATATTTTACCAATCATCCTATCAAACTTGTAGAGGGAGATTACTGTAATATTAAAGTAACAACCCCGGAAGATTTATTGTTTATTCAAAATTATTTATAGTTATTTATGAATATACTGTGTGAGAAAGTGGTAGATACCCCGTAAATCGGGGCGTTTTTTGCCTTGTAAAAAAAACAATAAAAAATCTAAAAAAAGTTGTTGACACTGGAAGTCTTTTTTGTTAGAATAACTTTTGCGCTGGTCAAGAGAGCAACGCAAAACAGAATATGGAGAGGTATCGAAGTGGTCATAACGAGGCGGTCTTGAAAACCGTTTGTCCGCAAGGGCGCGTGGGTTCGAATCCCACCCTCTCCGTTGATGGTTATATAGCCATCGGTAATTAGAATAGCGCAAGCATTCAGTTGTTGGGAGAAGTACCCAAGAGGCTGAAGGGACACCCCTGGAAAGGGTGCAGGTCGTTAATAGCGGCGCGAGGGTTCAAATCCCTCCTTCTCCGTTATCTACCCTGAAGCTTGGCTGATTACCAATTGAACCTTGAAAATCATCTGTTAAATTAAGAACAGATAAACAGTAATGCAACCCTGAAAATTTCCTCAAACAAATTTTTAGGGTTAACCAAC
>JAFTPP010000006.1 GCA_017463255.1 Lachnospiraceae bacterium | reverse complement strand
GGCAGGAAAAAGAAAGAAAACCTGCAGAAAGAAGGACTGTAAGATATGAGAGAGAATGAAGCTTTTCAGAATAGACCGGTGAATATGAATTCCAGAAACAATCTGCTGGAAATCGAGGAGCATATGTATATATTAGATGATGTGGAAAAGCCCAATGTTTTCCGCAATATGTTCCCTTATTCCGAAGTGCCGAAGATTCCTTTTAATGACAGAATTGTACCTCACAATATGCCTAAGGAAATTTGGATTACAGATACTACCTTCAGAGACGGTCAGCAGTCCAGAGCACCTTATACTACGGAGCAGATTGTAACAATCTATGATTACTTACATAAATTGGGTGGACCTAACGGTATGATTCGTGCATCCGAGTTTTTCCTGTACAGTAAGAAGGACAGGGATGCCGTGTACAAATGTATGGAAAGGGGTTATCAATTCCCTGAAATCACCAGCTGGATTCGTGCAAGTAAAGAAGATTTTAAACTGGTAAAGGAAATCGGAATGAAAGAAACCGGCATTCTGGTAAGTTGTTCCGACTATCACATTTTCCTGAAATTAAAGATGACCAGAAGACAGGCAATGGAGCACTATTTAAGTGTTATCCGTGACTGTCTGGAAGAGGGTATCAGTCCCAGATGTCACTTAGAGGATATTACCAGAGCCGATATTTACGGTTATGTAGTACCTTTCTGTCTGGAACTGATGAAACTGCAGAAGGAGTACGGTATTCCCATTAAAGTACGTGCCTGCGATACCATGGGATACGGCGTTAATTATCCCGGTGCGGTTATTCCCAGAAGTGTGCAGGGTATCATTTATGCAATTCACACCCATGCAGGTGTACCCCACGAAAATATTGAGTGGCATGGACACAATGATTTTTATAAAGCAGTTTCCAACTCTACCACAGCGTGGTTGTACGGTTGTGCAGGTATCAATACTTCTTTATTTGGTATCGGTGAAAGAACCGGTAATACACCTTTGGAGGCAATGGTATTTGAATATGCACAGTTGCGCGGTCACTTAAATGGTATGGATACCACTGTGATTACGGAACTGGCAGAATATTATGAAAAAGAAATTGGTTACCACATTCCTGAAAGAACCCCTTTTGTGGGTAAGAATTTCAATGTTACCAGAGCCGGTATTCATGCGGACGGACTTTTAAAGAACGAAGAAATTTACAATATTTTTGATACTGAGAAATTTTTGAACAGACCTGTACTTTGTGCGGTTTCCAATACCTCCGGTCTGGCAGGTATTGCACACTGGATGAACACTTATTTCAGTTTAAAGGGTGATAAGCAGGTGGATAAGAGTTCTGAACTGGTAAAAGAAGTAAAGAAATGGGTGGATGAAGAGTATGCCGGCGGTCGTGTTACTGTATTGACTGATGAAGAACTGGTAAAAGAAATCGATGCAGTTTGTGCAAAGATGGGTATCTCTTTAATATAATGTAACGGTTTGAATGAAACGGATTTTGCAGGTTAAATATGGCTGAAAATTCTTTTCATGCGGAGGAATTGCTGTGAGTAATTACGATGTAAAACAGGAAGTGACGGATAAGTACTCCCTGCGTGGCCGAGTGTTCCATAAATTAAGAGAGGACATATTAAACGGCAAATATGACGAACATGAGGAATTAAAAGAGGTTACTATTGGGGAAGAATTGGGCGTGAGTCGTACCCCGGTAAGAGAAGCCTTCAGGCAGCTCGAATTAGAGGGATTGATTCAGATTATCCCTAACAAAGGTGCTTATGTAACCGGTATTACAGAGAAAGATGTAAAAGATATTTACATGATTCGTTCCCTTTTGGAAGGCTTATGTGCCCGTTGGGCGACAGAACACATTACAACAGAACAGCTGGAAGAAATGGAAGAGAATGTATATCTTGCCAGATTTCATGCATCCAAGGGACATATGGAGCAGATGGCAGAATTGGATAACAGATTTCACGAAATCATGTATGAAGCCTGCAATTCCAAGTTGTTGCAACAACAACTTAGAGCATTTCATGATTATGTGTTACGTGTCAGAAGAAAAACGCTTTCTAAGGCAGGACGTGGTGCTGCAAGTAATGAAGAACATGAAAAAATTATGGAGGCCATTAAAGCAAAAGATGCAGACAATGCAGAAAAGCTGGCAAACCAGCATATCATTAATGCATATGAAAATATGATACAGAGCGGTCTGCATGAAGCCTATGAAAAAGCAGAGACAGAAATTGAAAAGTAGTATATAATGAAAACAATGCATTCTCTTGTTTGACAAAAACGGGAGAAAAGAAACTCTAGGAGGACAACATGAGTAAAATTCAGATGACTACGCCGTTAGTTGAGATGGACGGCGACGAAATGACCAGAATTCTCTGGAAAATGATTAAGGACGAGTTATTGTTACCTTACATTGATTTAAAGACAGAATACTATGATTTGGGATTGGAATACCGTAATGAAACAGATGATAAAGTTACCGTAGATTCCGCCAATGCTACCTTAAAGTACGGCGTTGCAGTAAAATGTGCAACCATTACTCCCAATGCAGCAAGAATGACCGAGTATAATTTAAAAGAAATGTGGAAGAGCCCTAACGGAACTATCCGTGCAATCTTAGACGGTACTGTTTTCAGAGCACCCATCGTAGTAAAAGGCATCGAACCCTGTGTAAAGAACTGGGCAAAGCCTATTACACTGGCACGTCATGCATATGGTGATGTATACAAAAATACTGAAATCAGAGTGCAGGGTGTAGGCAAGGCAGAACTGGTATTTACCGCTGAGGACGGCACGGAAACAAGGGAATTGATTCATAACTTTACCGGTGCTGGTGTATTACAGGGTATGCATAATACGGACAAATCCATTGAAAGCTTTGCAAGAGCATGCTTTGGCTATGCCATCGATACCAAGCAGGATTTGTGGTTTGCTACCAAAGATACCATTTCTAAGAAGTATGACCATACTTTCAAGGATATTTTTGCAGAAATTTATGAAGCAGAATATAAGGCTAAATTTGAAGAACTGGGTATTGAATATTTCTACACCCTGATTGATGATGCAGTAGCACGTGTTATGAAGTCCGAAGGCGGCTTTATCTGGGCATGTAAGAACTATGACGGTGACGTTATGTCCGATATGGTTTCCTCTGCATTCGGAAGCCTTGCTATGATGACCTCCGTACTGGTTTCCCCCAGCGGTGTATATGAGTACGAAGCAGCTCATGGTACCGTACAGCGTCATTACTACAAGCACTTAAAGGGCGAAGAAACCTCCACCAACTCTGTAGCAACCATCTTTGCATGGACAGGTGCACTGAGAAAACGTGGTGAGTTAGACGGTAACAAAGAATTAATGGAATTTGCCGACAAGCTGGAAAAAGCAACCCTTTTAACTATTGAAAATGGTAAGATGACTAAGGATTTGGCACTGATTACTTCCTTGGAGAATGTAACAGTATTAAACAGCGAAGGCTTTATAAAGGCTATCAGAGAGACTTACGAAACTCTGTAAAGAGAAATTTAAACTGAAAATGATAAAGCATTATATATTCCATACGAACAAAAGGAATATATAATGCTTTTTTATTTCGGGTTTATTTTCTACATAAGGATATGATATAGTTTATATATGATAATTATTTTTTGTACGGAACAGAAACTTTGAAGTTAATGGAGACTTAGTTGTACTAAAGCAATAGCAAATAAATAACAAAATTTCACAATTCAACTGTGAGTTGAAATGATTTATGATCTTCGCTGGCGAAGTTATTGATTTATAGGCAAACCAATTTTATGATAATAATAGAAATTGATATAAGGAGATGGCGTAATGAATCATAATATTGGAACTTTTATCGCAACAAAGAGAAAAGAGTTGGGAATCACTCAGCAAAAATTAGCAGAGCAACTGAATTGTTCCTTTCAAGCTGTTTCAAAGTGGGAAAACGGAACGACAGTACCTGACACATTATTGTTATCACAATTGGCATCTGTGCTTAAAACATCAGTGGATACAATTCTTGGGTATAAAGCCGTACCAATCACAGAATATGAAAAAAAGTATGAAGGTCAGGATTATTATTGGGGGATTACACCGAATCGCTTATGCTATGAAATCATGAAACTTAAGCCACCTGTGAAACCATACAAGGTATTGGATATCGGTTGCGGAGAAGGAAAAGATGCCGTATTTTTAGCAAAAAATGGGTATATTGTTTCTGCGTTCGATGCGGCAAAAAAAGGGTTGGATAAAGCAAAGGAGTTAGCACGATTGCATCATGTAGATGTTAATTTATTTCAAGCCGACATTAATGAATATGAGTTATGTGAGGAGTATGATATCATTCTCTCGAGCGGAGTATTTCATTATCTTACACCAAATCGTAGAGAAAGGTTTATACAGAACCTGAAAGAACATACTACCATGAATGGGATACATGCAATCAATGTATTTGTCAAAAAGCCATTTATTGAAGCTGCACCGGATAGTGAAGAAGCAGAATTAAGAAATGAGCCTTGGTATTCCGGCGAACTCATGCGATACTATCATGATTGGATGTTCCATAAATACGAAGAAGAGATTTTTGATTGTAACAGTGGCGGAATCCCTCACAAGCATTGCATGAACAGAATGGTTGCAGAGAATTTTCAAGGATAGGAGAAGATGCTATGTTATTGCCTGATTATCATGTACATACACTATATTCTCCCGATTCAAAGATGGAATCGGAGGAAGCAATTTGTGCCGCAATAGCATCAGGAATTACAAATATTTGCTTTACAGAGCATATGGATTTGGGACATCATATGGAATCCTTTAACCGGGTTCCGGATTTCGAGAGGATAGATAAATCTATTTCGCAGTTGAGAAAGAAGTATCCGGAAATTAACATCGGTAAAGGAATTGAAGTGGGATACATTCGGGATACCGCCAAACAAACGGCAGAGATTTTGTCAGGACAAAATTTTGACTTCGTTTTACTGAGTACTCATTGTGTAGATGGAATCGATTGCTATTTGCCGGAATCAAAGAGGGACAGAGATAAAGTTACGGCATATAAAAGATACCTTGAAACGGTATACGACTCTGTTATGGATGATAATCTCACTGAATATTATGATTGTGTAAGCCATATAGGATATATAGCAAAATGTAACCATTATAAGGACAATGTATTTCCGTATCAGATGTTTCCGGAATTATTTGATAAGATATTGAGTGAGATAATTAAACGTGGAAAAGGAATTGAAGTGAATACTTCGGGAATAAACAGAGCGGGACATGTTTTACCACATCCAAGTATTATTCGTCGTTATCGTGAATTGGGAGGACGGATTATCACAATTGGTTCAGATGCGCACAAATCAGAGAATGTAGGTGCGTTTATAGAAGATGCTATTGATATTATTACGAAAGCAGGATTTCAAGAAGTTACATTGTTTAAAAATCGTGAACCAAGTTTTGTAAATATTACAAGGATAGATGTTAAGTGACGGTATAATTATCTCATTGCTCTTTGGGAGTATAAGGAGTATTTGAAGGAGGAAACAAATGGATTGCATATTTTGCAAGTTGATAAATGGTGATAAACCATGTTTGAAGGTATATGAAGATGAGCACACCATAGTTTTTATGGACAAAGCAAGAGATGTTGACGGTCACATGGTTGCAATAACGAAAAAGCATTTTGAAAATATTCTTGATAGTGATGTGGACACGCTGAATCATCTAATGTTTGCAGTAAAGAAGGTCGCTAATCATTGTGTTGATGTGTGTGGGTATGAAGGTATTAATTTATTAAGTACCAATGGTAAAAGTGCTGACCAATGCGTTCCACATTTTCACATGCATATTATACCAAGATGCAGTAATGACAAGGTTGAAGCCTGGCCTGAATTTGGGGGCGCAAAATGTGCAATAGAAGAAATCTATGAAAGAATTAGAATCAAATAATTAATAGTTGTTGAGTTCGATAAATTTGACGTTGGCTGAGGATATGTCATGAATAGAAGTACGAATTTGAATTATATGGAGTATAAGGAAAAATGGAATATGTAAATGCAAAAGATATATTACCCCCTGAATTATTAGAGCAGGTTCAAAAATATGCTGCAGGAAAATATCTGTATGTTCCTCAAAATGAAGATGATATAAAGTCATGGGGAGAATTGTCCGGTTATCGTGAACAGTTAAGAAAGCGTAACCAAATGCTAATTAATAAATTCAGGTATGGTGTTACGATAGCGGAGCTTTCGAAAGAATACTTTTTGTCAGAGGAAACTGTAAAAAAGATTGTTTATTCGAAGAAAAAGGTAGAAGAATTGTTATTTTATCCGCATATAGATTCAGCCAAGGAATATGATGAGAGAGGGCTTTTGGAAGAGTGGATACATACTTATCTGTTGTTCGAGAGAAAGAATAAAGCTTTTTCAGATGGATTGTATCTGGAAGAGCGTTATTATATCGGACCAATTATGATGCCGGTTAATTTCTTTCACAGAAGTTCCGGACCGGAAGAGGGAATGAAATGGCAAGTGGATGAAGACGTGTTTGAGGAACGGACAAATCGGTGGATGGAAAAGCTGAAAAACAATGAAAAGTTACCACCATTGATTATCAGTTATTTTGACAATACATTTGAAATCAATTGCAACAGTCCGCTACATGAAGCGTTGGTACGGATGAAAATGAATGCGTTTCCAATCATTATATGGATTACCCAGCGAAAGGATTATGAAGATTTCAAGCAGAAATATAGTGAGTATGTAAAGTTTGATTATAATTAAATATGCCATAGATATATATGGTTTTCAAGTCTATAATAGCAGCAAGGTAAATACTGAATGAATAGACATGGTGAAGAAGATGAAAACTGTAGATATTTATGTAAAGAATAATATATATCAGCATATCGAGGTTTTGAAAACAAATCGGAACAAGAGATATAAAAGTCGAGAATTTTTCGTAGAAGGTGTGAGGAATATTAACGCTGCCATAGAAAATGGTTGGCATATCAAGTCGCTTATCTATGGAGAGGAAAAATTGTCAGATTGGGCAAAAAACATTTTGCGAACCACATCTACGGAAGTGAATTATCGTTTGTTTAATCAATTAATAACAGGTTTGAGTAACAAGTCGGATGCATCGGAATTACTGGCGATTGTGGAAATGCGAGAAGATAATGAGTTGGTTAAGACTTTGGAAATATCGGATACAACCTTTATAGTGTTGTTCGATAGACCTTCTAACAAAGGAAATTTAGGAACACTAATACGTTCATGTGATGCCTTTGGTGTTAATCTGCTGATTTTAACCGGACATGCTGTTGATTTGTATGACCCTGATGTGATTTCGGCATCTATGGGGTCTTTTTTTAATCTTAAGGTTGTTAGGCTTACAGATAATAACAGTTTGGCGAAGATCATGGATAAGGCAAAAATGGAACAAGTAGATTTTAAGATAGTTGGGACGACAGCTCATCACGCAGAGAGTATTGATTCTGTTGATTTATCATTACCGATGATGCTTATGGTTGGAAATGAAACGATGGGCTTGAATAAGACATATAAGGCCTTATGTGATAAGTTGTGTACAATTCCTATGGATGTGAATGCAAATGCATCATCGTTTAATGTAAGCTGTGCAGCATCCATAGTCATGTATGAAGTTATAAGGCAAAGGAGAGTGTATGAAATACGGGACATTGACACTGGCGAAAGCATATCATGATAATGGTAAAATAGAAGAATGGTTACAATTATTTTTGCGTAACGATGGAAAGAATCTTGCACTGGCAGATGGATTACTGTTAGAAAAAAGAGAATACTTTGGACTGTGTAAGCTGAATATGTCTTGTTTTAAGGATATAAAGGAAGGCGCACCGGAATATTTGTCTGCTGAGAATGATGTAGAATACTTTTTTTGGATTGTTGAGAATATGAAAAACAGTCTTGGAGATTGGGATGCACCACCATTGATTGTGGAATATAGAGATGAGAAATTCTTTGTGAATGATGGCAGACATCGGCTGGAGATGTATCGACAATTGAGGGTTGATGATGTGGATGCTGTGTTATGGACAACTGGCGAAGAAAATGCAAAGAAGTTACAGGAGGTACTAAAATGATTGAAATATGTCCAAAATGTGGGAATCACGAGTGGGATAAAGAAGTAATAGGTGATAAAATTTGCTGCCCCAAATGCGGTGAAGAGTGGAATTTTATATCGATGCCACTCTTTATTTTAACAGGATGCAGTGGTGTGGGTAAAACCACCACAGCCATGGAAATCGTGAGAAAAAAGGTAGATTATGTCGTGCTGGATGCGGACATACTGACGTGGTACGTGGATTGGAATAACGAAGAAATCTGTAATGACTGGGTTGAAATGATTTTGAATCTTACGAAGGATATTCAACAGTCTGGAAAGCCGGTTTTATGGACTATGGCAGGGTGTCTTGACCGCTTGCCAAAAGCATATAATAGCCGTTATTTCAGTGAAATTCAGTGTTTGGCACTGGTATGTGAGGATGAAGCATTAAGGAAACGTATGCAGGAGGGCAGAGGGATAACGGATGAGAACTGGCTAAAGGGTTCTTCAGATTATAATCGATATTTTATGGAACATGATAATCTTGGTGATATAAGATTTGAAAGATTTGATATCACTGGTAAAGCGTCACAGGATGTGGCGGATTATGTTATAGATTGGGTGAAGAAGAATGTATAGGATAGTTTGAAGTTTGTGGAGGTGCGGATACTATGAAATAATCGTAGGTAATGGAATTTGTTTCTGTGTACCGTAATGTAAGCAAAAAGCATTTTATTTCCTATTAAGGACCATGTAATTAAAGAGCATGTTCCCATAGGTATAAAATGCTTTTGGTTTTATTATCGACTCAATGTTACTCCGCCAACGTTTCCCACAGCTCATACAATTGTGCCAGTTCATCCTCTACGGCGGATAACGCTTTGGAAATTTCCTGCAGTTTGGCTACATTAGTAGCAATAGCGGGAGCATTCATTTCTTCATTTAAAGATTCTTTCTTTTCTTCCAGCTTTTCGATTTTCTCTTCGCATTTCTTTAAATCATTTTCTTTCTTGCGAAGCTTAGCCTGTTCTTCCTTTTGCTGCTTCCAGTCAACTTTACTTTCGGAATCGGCAACCTGTGCAGTGGCAACCGGATTAGAAGAGGAGAGAGAAGCAGTTAAGATGTCTTTCTTTTCCAGATAGTAGTCGTAATTACCTATGTAATTTACAAAGGTTTGTGCGGTCAGCTCCAATATACGGCTTGCAGTCCTGTTAATAAAGTATCGGTCGTGAGAAACATAAATAACAGTACCTTCGTAGTTATTTAAAGCATCCTCTAAGATTTCCTTTGACATAATGTCTAAGTGGTTGGTAGGTTCGTCCAATATCAGCAAATTGGCATTACTAAGCATCAGTTTTGCCAGACTGACTCTGCCGCGTTCCCCGCCGCTTAAATCACAAATACGTTTAAATGCGTCTTCACCGGTAAAGAGGAAGGCTGCCAGTACATTACGGATTTCAGTATTTGTCATGTATGGGTATTCATCAGAAATTTCTTCAAATAAGGTCTTTTCCGAATGAAGTACATGATGCTCCTGATCATAATAGCCGATTTCCACATTAGAACCTAAACGGAAAGAACCGCTGTCAGCAGGTAACATATCATTTAAAATTTTTAGCAGAGTAGTTTTACCGGTACCGTTATCACCGATAATCGCCACATGTTCT
>JAFTPP010000005.1 GCA_017463255.1 Lachnospiraceae bacterium | reverse complement strand
TGGTAGTTGTATGCGGTGGAAAACTATTCGAGTTGTGGGTTTTGCTAATGCAGAAGAATTATGTATCAGCAGGGACGACGGAACAGTTGATTGATGTAACAGCAAGTATATTGCAGACATTCATGGTTGCCTGCTACATGGTTCTGCTATACAGAGCATTGAAGGCGGTGGTTAAGTATTATAAGGACAAAGAGTATCCGGTTCAAAGGCAGGAAGTATTGTTTCTGTTGATACCGGGGTGTGTGGGATTTTTGTTATGCGTAATGCTTAGGACAATCCTTTTGACGATGGAAAATGGTGTGCCGCAGGATTTATACGGCAAATACCCGATCCTTATGTTGATAATCCCGGCAATTCTGATTTTGTCGCTTCTTTCCATTGTTTATAGCGTTAAGCTCTTTCAGGATATGATGACGCTGAATAAGGAAAAGAGTGACAAACTCATATTAGAAAAGCAGATAAAGAATATGCAGGAGCATATGACAGAAATGGAGCATATCTACGGCGGAGTACACAGTATGAAGCATGATATGAAAAACACCCTGTCCGTGATTATGCATCTTGCAGGCAATGAGGAAGGTCAGGCGAATGAGGAGTTGCAGAATTACCTTTCAGAATTGAATCAGACAATGGATAGGTTGGATTTTCAATATAAAACAGGTAACAGCGTGGTGGATATTTTGTTAAATATGAAATACCACGAACTGACTCGCACCATGCCGGATATTCAGTTAAATGCCGACAGGCTGTTGTTCTCGGAGAATTTGCAGATACAAGGCTATGATATAGGAATTATTATCGGAAATGCTTTGGATAATGCAATCGAAGCCTGTAAGAAGTTAAAAGAGAAAAATAAAAGTGCAGATGCTTTTATCACGCTGTCCTCATTTACAAGAGGCAAGATGTTCTTTATGGAGGTGGAGAACAGCTTTGATGGAAAGATTACACGAAAAAAATACTCTGAGTTTCCGGTAACGGATAAGAAAGATAAAAAAGCTCACGGAATCGGACTAAGCAATATAAAGAATACAGCAGAAAAATATCACGGTGGAGTGGATTGGTCTGTTGAAAACAAAAAATTTACGTTAACGGTTATGTTGCAGAATGAAAGCAGGCAATAGCCGGGAAGGAGGCAATTATGAGTAATTCAATTCATTTGGGTGGAATGTCAAACTATTACAATAGTATCATTCAGTCAACTCAAAAGCAAAGAAGTAGTGGAACAAAAATGGCAGAAAATCAGACTGTAGCAACAGAAACTAAGAAGGATTTTTTGGAAACAGTTAGAGAAAAGGCGGGTGTATTTTCCACAACAGAAGTGTCTAAACCTATTTCAACTAAGGATATGACATTAGATGAGTATAAGAGCTATATAGCAAATAAAATCAGTCAGGTACCAGTTCATCCGTCACGGGCATTAGAGTCTGTAAGTATTCATATCACAGATGAAGGATTTAAGGCAATGCAAAATGACCCAGAATATGAAGCATGGGTAATGGATTGCTTTGAACATAACTTTGGATTGAATGACCCGATGATATCTGTTTGTGGTGGTTACTATTGTGTTTACCATATAGGTGCTACAAAAGAAGAATGTAGTGCAACTGGCTGGCACGCAGATAAGGGTGGTAAAAATAAAGATATTTGGGAAGAAGAATCGGAAGGTGCATTTTGGACAAGAAGAGCAGAAAGAAAAGAAATGCAGGAACGCTTGGATAAAAAAGCATTTGAAAGAAGATTGGAACAGCATGAATTATTGGAAGAATATATAGGTGAACAGATTAGAAATCGCAAGGAAATGAACCAATATTTCAATGCAATGCACTATAAGAATGGTCTTGCTACTGTTGGTATGGAGAATATTGCGTTTGAACATAGTGGAACTTCGGCATATGATGCAAGTGCAGCTTATGAGGTGAACTTTATGATGTCGGGAATTATGAGCAATTTATAATAAACTGCTCGGACCTTCTAGGAGAGCAGAGCAACCTTGACTGACAGATAGGTTGCAGAAAGGAGGCACTATGATAGATAGTATGCAGCTTAGTTCAATTATGATGAACTATGGGAGATATACAGAAAATAAAACATCGGGAAGAGAGCAGGTAAACTCTTTTAGTGGAGTTTTGAAAAGTAAGAGTGCTGCATCGGTAGATGCGGCCAAAACTGAGGGAACAGCAGGAACAGAGAAAGTATCATTGGAGAGTATGTTAAAAGCAAAATATCCGAACCTTGTTTACAATGTAGGGGATGGAACAAGCAGTGCTTGGCGTACTAGAAATGATTATCCTTTTGAAGCATTATTTCAAGAGGGCGAGAAGTCCACAGAGATGATAGAGAATTGGAAACCGACAGGTGCCAATCCAAAGAATCAGAGACATTTAGCAGTTGCTCCAAACAGTAAGGCAGTTATGATACATCCAAAAGCACAGGAGCGTATGGAAAAAGATCCGGAATTTGCTAAAGAGGTCATGGAGCGTATCGAGAGTTGGTGGGCATACGATATTGCCAGAAATGAAGCCATTGCTCCCGGCTATACAACAGGTATGTCTCAGGCGATTGCCATTGGAGAGGATGGAGAAATTGCCAATGTTCTTTCCTGTGGTGGTGGAGATACCATGCGTAGTAATAAACAAAAGAATAATGAGGAAGATGAATACGATTGGTGGATGGAGAGAATGGCTCGTCATGCCATGTTTATGCAACTTTGGCTTCAAGGTAGTTCTGATATTACCCTGAGTGGTTTTTCCTTTATGGGGGGAGGTTCTTTTGGTTCGTTTGGAGGTTCCGGCTTTGGTGGCATGAACAGTATGCTTGCGATGCAGTCAGGGCAGTCGGCAGAAAGAGAAATACATAGTATGCTTCAGAATGGCTTGAGAGAAAAGCTGGGTGATACGATTTGTGGTATGCCGACAGATGAAGTGATTGACGGAACATGGGCAGATATTGAAAAAGGTCGTTCCATGAGAATGTCATTAATGATGATGTAGGAAAAGGTTTTTAAATATGGAAATACAAAGTATAAATTCAAATATCAATATAAATAATACGCAAGCCAAAGCTGGTAGTGTGCAAAGTAATGAGTTTAAAGAGCTGTTTGACAAAATTACAGGCGGAGATATGGCACAGGAGATTAGAGACACTTATGATGTAACATTAAATGTCGGTAGTATAGGGAATGTAACGGATTTTCTTAATACCCATGACATCAGGTGCAAGAATTTTGTTGCTATTTCTGCGGACACATTATCCAAAATGGAAGAAAATCCTGCCTTAAAGAAGAAAGTAATGAGTGCTATTAGGGAGTTTTGTGGTCCGAAAGCTCAGGCTGAAATCAATGCGTTAGCACCACCTGTTAAGAGTGCAGGAATGATAGTATATCCGGACGGAGATACCTTGTATTGGCTTGAAGGTTATCCAAATGATTTTGGAGATATGAAAGAAAAGAAGGTTATTGCATCTGAAGTAGATATGGCAAATGCACAGAGAATATATAGTTCTTCAATAGATGGTAATGTTATGGAAAATGACATAGAAACTGCTATGCAGATTTTGGGAACTGCTTATATGCGAAAGGATATATAAGAGTTTTAAGAAGGAGGAACGATGGTATGAATATAGTCGGAATGGGTGCTGTATATTCAGCAATGTATCAGCATACAGCCAAAGTACAGAATACAGCAACCGATAAAACGAGTTTTTCACACCAACTACAGAATGCTGGTTCGGTAGGAAAAACAGAAATAGAAGCATATGCAGATTATTTGAAATCAAAATATGGAAATGTGTCTATTCAGAGTGTTGGAAGGGATCAGGCAAGTCTTGACCGTGTTGGTAGAGGTATGAGTGGAAGTGATGTGATTATTGCTCCTAATATACTGGAACAGATGGCAACCGATTCGGACAAAGCTGCTTATTATGAAAATAAGATTGATTATTATTTCAATACGGCAATTCCAAGAGATACTTTAGCATTTGCGTCTAAGGGACTTGTTTATGAGCCGGGCGGAGTAGTCGTGCATGAAGATGGTACTGTTACTTATATCAGTGGGTGTAGTGATTCACCGGAGCGTGTTGCAGAGGTGGAAGCCGAACATAAAGCGAAAAGAGAAGCTGAGGCAAAGATGCGTGAAGAAAGTCTGGAACGCAGTAGAGAAGCTGCTGAGGAACAAAAGCAGGTAAGAGAATATTATTACAAGAAGGAACTCAGCATTGAAAGTATATATAGCAGCTTTGCAGGGGTCAATTTACGAGTTCAGTAACACTTCACAACAGAATAAGGGTGTTTCACAACAAAGCTCTATATTTCAGGAATAAATTGTGCGAAATATAAAATGGATGATTATATAACTGTCCGGCTAAATATTTCACACCCATATTGAAGTGTTTCACTCTTTTGCTATGGAAAAGGCAAGGGAAAGTAACGATACTTATAATAAGCGTGAAATGGAGGTAATGGCATGAGAATTACAACACAAATGCTAAATGAGTCAGCAAGACAGGCTGGTTTGCCAATAAATCGCTCTACTTTGTTGGATTACATCAAGAATGATGGGGCAACGAATCCATTACTTGAGGCGATGAACAGAAATAAGGAAAATGTCGCAAATACAGCAAAAAAGAGCAATTATGAGAAACTTGATAAAGAGGCTGACCAGCTTACACAGTCCGCTCAGGTTCTTTTGCAGAATGGAGAAAACAGTCTGTTTGAGCAGGCTAAAGCGTGTGGGGACAATCAGAAGGTATATGACAGCATTGAAAATCTTTTTGAAAACTATAATAGTACCTTAAAAGCACTCAGGACAACATCAAACACAATGAATGATTTTTACAGACAGATGTTGTTAGAGGCTCCGGCAGAAACAAAAGAGGGATTGGCAGGAGTTGGAATTACCTTTGCTAAAGACGGTACTGCGACTGTGGATATGGCAAAGGTAAAAGCGGCGGATTTTACCACATTGGAAGGTCTTTTCGGTAAAGATAGTGATTTTGTAAATAAAGTGGAGTTTCTGTCCACTAGAATATCGGATAATGCGGAAGCCAATGTAGAGAGTTTAAGCAGTGCATATAACGCAGGCGGTAACTTATATTCTGCTATGAACAGCAGTAAGTATGACTTTTGGGGATAGAGTAACACAAAATAAAGGGATTTAATCAAAGTACAAGGAGGTATGCGTATGAGCAACACAATTTCAGGAGTATCTGCTACAACACAGCAGTACGCAGATTATTCATCAGTAACAAGTAAACAGGCAGAAAAAAAAGCAACAGAAACCACATCAGCCAATAATGGCGTGGTGTATGAAAAGTCTGAGCCTGCATCAACAAATAAGGCTACATATTCTATCAATAAGATGAGTGATGCGGACAGAGCTGCCTTAGTAAAGCAGTTAAAAGCGGATCAGGCGAGCCGTGAACAGCAACTTACAAGTCTTGTTCATAAAATGATGTCCGGGCAGGCAAAGACTTACGGACAGGCTACGGATATGTGGAAGTTCCTTGCAAGTGGCGATTATACAGTTGATGCAGCCACAAAAGCACAGGCACAGAAGGATATTTCAGAAGATGGATATTGGGGTGTAAAACAGACCTCACAGAGATTGTTTGATTTTGCTTGTGCGTTAGCCGGCGATGATGTAGACAAGATGAAGGAAATGCAGGCGGCGGTTGAAAAAGGATTCAAGCAGGCAACCGGAGCTTGGGGACGAGAATTACCGAGTATCTGTAAAGATACCTTCGATGCAACAAATAAGTTATTTGATGATTATTATGCTTCAAAAGAGGAGCAGACAGAATAATAGATTACAAAAGAAAACCCTATAATTTACGAAAACGGATGGCATATCTAAATGCCATTCGTTTTCTGGTTTTTAGGGGAAAATCAGAAATTAACCGAGTGACGAGCAGAAAATGATGCGGATTGGGTTATTTTCTGGACTATGATATTGGGCGGTCCGTTGATATGATTTATAGTGAAAAGAGGTGTAAATCATGGATACAGACAGAAAAGATACCAATATACAGATTGGAAAAAGATTAAGAGAAGCAAGAAGAAACATGAATATTGACAAGGCAGAAATTGCGGAAGTGCTTGGAGTTACAGTAGAGCATTATCGCAAGTTCGAGGCTGGTACAACAGGTCTTTCGGTAGACAAGATACTGATACTTTATCAGACCTATGGTATTGATCCTACATATCTGATAACGGGTGTAAGCAGCAATGCGATGGAATTTAATCTTGAGTATTATGTTGCAAACAGTAGTAAAGAACAAAGAGATTTATTCTTTGACCGTGTACTGGCGTATGTGTCTAAATTGATTAAGTGAGATGTGGTAATTCCTGCTTCTGTGAAGTGAAGGAGGAATTATCATGTTGAAAATTGCTATATGTGATGACAGCAGAACAGATGTAGAAATGTTGGAGTGTGCCTTTGATAAGCTTCGCCAATATCCGATTGAATATGATGTGTATTTTAGCGGGGAAGAATTATTAAAATATTATACGCTGCATGAGGAGGTCTATCATCTTTATATCTTTGATATTGAAATGCCAGAGCTTAACGGTCTGGAGCTTGCAAAGAAAATCCGGGAGAAAGATGCAAAAGCCTTATTTGTGTTCCTGACAAGCTACACGAAGTATGTTATGGATGTGTTTGATGTTATTACATTTGATTATATATCTAAACCGATCACAGCAGAAAAGCTGGAGTCGGTTCTTCTAAAAGCCATGCGTTATCTGAATTTGATAAAGCAGGACTTCGTATTTCAGTTTCGTAAAAACCAATTCCGGGTAAGCTGTGATGATATTCTTTATTTTGAGAAGAAAGGTCGTCAGGCGGTCATTCATACAAATTCAGAAACTTACAAGACAAATATGACAACAGAGGAACTATGGAAACAGCTTGATAATAAGGTGTTTTCACATATTCATGTGTCCTACATCATTAACATAGCCCATATTAAAGCCATAGATGGTGATGAGGTTGTATTGGATAATGAGGAACGCTTTTTGATTGCCCGCTCCCATAAACAGAGCTTGAAGGAAAAACACATGGAATTTATGAGAAGGATGGTGTAGTGCATGGAGTATATCATTCGGTTTAGTGTTAATTTATTTGATTTAGGAATGTTCTGGTATTATCTGAATTCATTTAAGAAAATGAAATCCACTCCTAAAATTTTATTTGTAATGTATATTATGGCAATGGCAGCTATATGGTCCGGTATCAATGCTTTAAATTATCCGTTTTTGAATTTATTGACTTTAGTTAGTGTTTTATTGGTAACTTCTTTATTTTTCGAGTCCACTATTGGGTCAAGACTTGTAAATGTCGCTGTTTTTGTAGGGGTTGGAATGATTATAGAGCCGGTAGGTCTTATATTGCTTCATACCATGAATTATGTTACAGAAGCAGATGGGGTAC